>CAVROU010000001.1:0-1410803 GCA_963723045.1 uncultured Solirubrobacterales bacterium
CCACGCATTGCTCCCGCCACGGATGCTGCGCTCAATATCCGCCGGCAACAAGATGTCGGCGACCGTCGTCAGCATTTCGATGTCGCGCGCGAGCCAGCCGATGACGTCGTGCGTCGGCGCGAGCACGATCACGCCGTTCGACGGCACGGCGCCAAACGACGGGCCGAAAGCCATATACGCCGCAGAGAAGGCCGCCGGCGCGCGGCAAGAGCCGGCGGCGTTCGGTGCCGAGCGCGAAATCGGCGAGTTCAGCGGCGACGGCGACCGCCGCTTTGACCATGTGCCGGATGCCGGTCTTGCGCCGCCGGGCGCAGGTGCTCGAGTTGCTCGTGCGCCTGCAGGAGGAACTGAAGCTTAGCTATCTGTTCGTCTCCCACGACATGGCCGGGTGCAGGACGTGTCCGACCGCGTGGCGGTGATGCGCGGCGGCAGGGTGGTGGAGGTCGCGCCGACGGAGCAGCTGTTTTCGGCCCCCCGCCACGAGTACACGCGCGAACTGCTCGCCGCGGGCTCCGCGGCTGGAGATCCGACGCACGCGACCGCGGCACCGGTACGATCGGTGGCGTGAGTGGGCTGACCGAGCGGGCGAGCGAGCTGCTGCAGCGAGCTGCTGCGCTTCGACACGGTCAACCCGCCGGGCAACGAGCGCCCGGCGCAGGAGCACCTCAAGGGCGTGCTGACGGGGGCGGGCTTCGAGTGCGAGCTGCTCGGCGCCGAGCCCGGCAGGCCCAACCTCGTGGCGCGCCTGCGCGGCAGCGAGCCCGGTCCGACCCTTTGCTATCTGGGCCACGTCGACACCGTGCTAGCGGACGCGGCGCGAGTGGAGCCACGACCCCTGGTCGGGTGACGTCGCCGACGGCTGCATCTGGGGCCGCGGCGCGCTCGACATGAAGTCGCAGGTAGCCGCCGAGGTGGCAGCCGCGGTTGATCTGGCGCGCGCGGGTTGGCGCCCCGCCCGCGGCGAACTGCTGATCGTTGCTGTCGTCGACGAGGAGACCGGCGGCGAACTGGGCGCGGAATGGATCACCAAGACGCACCCCGAGAAGGTCCGCTGCGACCTGCTGATCAACGAGGGCGGCGGGGCGGTATTCGAGTATGGAGGCCCGCCCGCCCGGCGCCGCTACGGCGTGTGCTGCGCGGAGAAGGGCGTGTTCCGCTTCACGATCACGACCGATGGCGTGGCTGGCCACGCCTCGATGCCGAAGATGGGCGAGAACGCGCTGCTGAAGATGGCGCCCATTCTTGAGCGCCTCGGCCTCGCGCCAGCCGGCGTATGAGTTGACGGCGGAGCCGCGAGGCGTTCCTGAAGGGCCTCGGCGAGGACCCGGCCGACCCGGCGGGCGCGATCGCGCGCATGGCCGCGCAGGACGCGCGCCTGGCGACGGTGTTCGAGCCGATGTTCGGCGTGACGTTCACGCCCACCCGCATCCGCGCCTCGGAGAAGATCAACGTGATCCCCAGCAGCGCGGAGCTGCGCGTGGATTGCCGCGTACCGCCCGGGATCGGGGGAGACGAGGTGTTGCGGGGGATCGGAAGTTTAAAGATGAAAAGGACCGGACAGGCCGGTCCGGCGAGGGCCGCGAAGTGGGGGGCGGCGACGCAGGACAGGGACAGGGCGCCCGCGATGCCGACGGTTGGCGCGTAGAGTTCACCGAGCGCGTCGTCGGCAACCGCTCGCCGATCGACCTACACAGCTCATGCAGGGGATCGCCGACTGGGTCGCCGAGCACGATCCGGGCGCAGAGGTGGTGCCGGTGATGCTGCCGGGCTTCACCGACTCGCGCCACTTCCGCGAGGCGTTCCCGGAGTGCGTCGCGTACGGCTTCTTCCCCCAGCGCCAGCCAGTCGCTGTTCGAGACGATGGCGCTGATCCACGGGGCCGACGAGCGCATCGATGTGCGAGATCTGGGCTTTGCCGCGGAGTTCTACCGCGACTTGGCGTTGCGTATTTTGGGCTGACCCTTCATACTGTTTGGTGATGACGCCATGGATGGTGGCAGGGAGGCACGGATGGCTGTGAGCGAAACGAGCGCGCCGGCGACGCGGCTGCACCGGTCGCACACGCAGGTCGGCACCGCGCCGACTCGCGCGCACCGCTCGTGCACGCCGCGCAGGCACACCACGCCGCCGCGGCGAGCGCCGCGCACAAGGCGGCGGCTGGCGGCGGCACGCCACGCGGCGGCGGTGAAGCTCGCGCAGTCGCGCGTCGGGCGCCGCACATGTCGATCGTCGAACACATCCAGGACGTGGGCGACGGAGTGGTCGAGCGTCTTCATGATCGTGTTCTTGGCGGCGCTGCTGTACGTGCTGTGGCGCACGATGAAGACGATGCCGCGGGTCAAGCCGCAGCAGATCAAGCCCGCCTCGAGCCAGTCGGTCGCCTGGCAGGACATCGCGGGCGTGGACGATGCCAAGGGCGAGTTGCAGGAGATCGTGGAGTTCCTGCGCGACCCGGGGCAGTTCCACGCGCTGGGCGCAAAGGTGCCCAAGGGCATCCTGCTGCACGGCCCGCCGGGCACGGGCAAGACGCTGCTGGCGAAGGCGGTGGCGCACGAATCGGGCGCGCAGTTCTTCGCGCAGTAGGCGGCGTCGTTCGTGGAGATGTTCGCGGGCCTCGGCGCGGCGCGCATACGGCGACTGTTCGCGGAGGCGCGCAAGCACGAACCGGCGATCATCTTCATCGACGAGCTCGACGCCGTCGGCGGGCAGGCGCGGGACGTGACATCTCCGGCGAGAAGGACCAGACGCTCAACCAGCTGCTGGTGGAGATGGACGGCTTCTCCGGCGCGGGACGGGTGGTGGTGATCGCCGCGTCGAACCTGCTCGACAAGCTCGACTCGGCGCTCCTGCGGCCAGGCCGCTTCGATCGCCAGGTGTTCGTGGCGCCGCCCGACGTGGAGGGACGCAAGGGCGTGCTGAAGGTGCACACGCGCGACAAGCCGCTGCGCGAAGTGGACCTCGGACTGGTGGCGCAGCAGACGAGCGGGCTGACAGGCGCGGACCTCGCGAACATCTGCAACGAGGCGGCGATCTTCGCCGCGCGACGCGGCGCGCGCGGCGATCGGCGGCGAGGACTTCGACATGGCGCTGGAGCGCGTGATCGCGGGCGTGCAGTCGCGGCGCGTGCTGGACGAGCACGAGAAGCGCGTGGTGGCCTACCACGAGGCGGGGCACGCATTGTGCGGCGAGCTGTTGCCTTCGGTCGATCGCGTGCACCGCATCTCGATCGTCCCGCGCGGGCGCGCGCTCGGCTACACGCTGAACCTGCCCGCCGAGGACCGCTATCTGAAGACGCGCGAGGAGCTGCTCGACTACATGACGGTGCTGCTCGGCGGGCGCGTGGCCGAGCAGGCGGTGTTCGGCGCGATCACGACCGGCGCCTCGGACGACCTCAAGCGCGTCGCGGACATCTCGCACTCGATGGTGCACGACTACGCGATGGGCACCGCCGGGCTCAGTGGGCCGCTCGCCCGACGGGACGTGCGACTCTCGGAGACGACGCTGCGCCTGCGCGACGAAGAGCGCCAGGAGCTGATCGAGGAGGCGCGCCGCGCGGCGCAGAAGCTGATCGTCTCCCACCGCGCGCTGCTGGACGAGCTGGCGGGCGAGCTGCTGGAGCACGAGGTGCTCGACCGCGCCGGCGATCGACCGCATCATGGCGGGCGTGCCGCGGCTGGAGCGCGCGCCGGGGGTCGGGCTGCGCGTGGTCGCGGCCAGTGCTGTGGAGCCCGGCGCGGTGAGCGCCACCGGCGTGGCACGCTCCGAGCCGCGCCTACCGGCGTGAACGGTGGTGGCGTGGAGTCGGTGGACGCCACCGCGGCGGACACCACGCACTGACGCTATAGACTGCCCCCCGTGTTCGACCGCATCGACCATATCGGCGTCGCCGTCGCGGAGATCGAGCCGGCGCTTGAGCTGTGGCGCGACGGCTTGGAGCTGGACGTCGGCGCACCGCGAGATCGTCGAGGAGCAGGGCGTCGAGGCGGTGCTGCTGGATGTCGGCGAGAACCACATCGAGCTGTTGGCGCCGCTCGGCCCCGACACGCCCGTGGGCAAGTTCCTCGCCAAGCGCGGCCCGGGCATGCACCACATGGCCTACCAGGTGTCCGACATCGAGGCGACGCTGGCGGCGCTGCAGCAGGCGGGGCTGACGCTGATCGACAAGACGCCCGCGCATCGGCATCGGCGGCGCGCGCGTCGCCTTCGTGCAGCCCAAGGACACGGGGCGTGTACTGATAGAGATCGTCGAACCAGCCCCCGGACAGGAGGAGCACTGATGGCATGCCCCGCACGTCATCAGCATGTAAGCGTCGGCTTCCAGGGCGGGCAGACGCTCGCGCTGAGGGTCACCGAGGAGCAGTTGCAGGCGCTCTATGCAGCGCTCGGCACGGCCGGGTGGCACGAACTGGAGACCGAAGACGGGCCGGTGCGCTTGGACTTGGCGCAGGTCGTGTATGTCCGCGCGGAGACCAACGACCAGCGCGTGGGTTTTGGCGTCTGAGGACCGCTGCTCCTCGGCCGTCAGACCTGCACTGGATGAGCGCCTGCTGCGGGTGGCGCGCACGTGCTGGCATACTCCGGGCGCCGAGCGTGCGATGTCCCGCTTCTCGCGGCTGGGCCAGCACGGCGCGGTGTGGGTGGCGATCGGCGCCGCCGGCTGGGCGCTGGATCCTCCGCGCCGCGCACGCTGGCGCAGGGCTGTCGCGGGAGTGGTCGGGCACGTATGTGCTCAATACGGCGATCAAGCAGGCCGTCCGCCGGCCACGCCCGCGGCTGGCGGGGTTGCCGCCGCTGACCAGCACGCCCACGCAGCTGAGCTTTCCGAGCGCACACGCGTCGACCTCGTTCGCGGGGGCGCTGGTCTATTCACGCTTGGGGCTGCCGGCGGCGCCGCTGTACGCGCTGGCGACGGGGTTGGCGCTCTCGCGCCTGTACCTGGGGGTGCACTACCCCTCCGATGTGCTGGCCGGCGCGGTGCTGGGGACACTGGTGGCCGCCCTCACCTCTGACCAGACCGCGCCGCGGCCGCGTCCTGTGGCTCCGCCGCTCGCGGTGGCTGGAAGGCGGGCGGCGTGAGCACGCGCATCGGCATCGTGGGGATGCCCAACGCGGGCAAGTCCTCGCTGTTCAACGCGCTGACGAAGGCCGGCGCGGAGGCAGCCAACTATCCCTTCACGACGATCGAGCCCAACGTCGCGGTGCTGCCGGTGCGTGGACGAGCGCCTGGAGCAGGTCGCGCGCACGGTGGGCGCCTCGGAGGTGGTGTACGACACGATCGACTTCCACGACATCGCGGGGCTCGTCGCGGGGGCGCACCAGGGCGAGGGGCTGGGCAACAAGTTCCTGGCGAACATCCGCGAGACCGACGCGATCGTGCACGTCGTGCGCGCACATCGCGACGATTCGGTGGTGCACCCCGAGGGCAGCGTCGACCCGATGCGCGACATCGACACGATCGAGACGGAGCTGGTGATGGCCGACCTCGAGCAGGCCGAGCGGCGCCTGGAGCGCGTCACGCGCATCGCGCGCGGAGGGGACCGCGCGGCGATCGCCGAGGAGGCGTGGCTCGGCGAGGTGATCGCGGCCCTGCAGGAAGGGCGCCCTGCGCGCACGGTGCCCCCGCCCGAGGAGGCGCCGCACGCGGCGCGCGACCTGGGCTCGCTGACGGCGAAGCCCGTGCTGTACGTGGCGAACGTGGACGAGGGCTCCGAAGAGGTGCCCGCCGAGATCGCCGCACACGCCGAGGCTCAGGGCGCGGCGGCAGTTGCGGTCTCCTCGCGCATTGAGGCCGAGCTGGCGGAGCTGGACGACGAGGAAGCCACGGCGATGCGGGCGGAGTTGATCGGGGCCACCCACCCGGTGCCGGAGGAGGCGAGGGTGCAGACGGCGGGCAGGCGGAGGCGAGGGTGCCGACGGGAGTGAGGGTGTCGACGGTCCCGAGACGCTCGCGCCGCTGCAGCGCGTCGTGCGCGGCGCCTTCTCGCTGCTGCACCTGATCGCGTTCTTCACCGCCGGCGAGGCCAAGCCCGCCCAGTCATGGCACTTGCGCGAGGGACTCACCGCGTGGCACGCGGCGGGGGAGATCCACTCCGACATCCAGAAGGGCTTCGTGCGCGCGGAAGTGATCGGCTGGCGCGAGCTGGTCGAGGCGGGCGGGTATGCGGGCGGGCGCGAACGAGGGACGCTGCGGCTGGAGGGGCGGGACTATGTGATGAACGACGGCGACGTGATTACGGTGAAGTTCACGCCGTAGCGTGTGAGATTCCGGCCGCTCAGCTTGGGGTCCAGCTACGCCTCATGGCGCCGTGTAGTGAAACGCACAGTGGGCTTGCCGGCACGCCGTAGAGTGGTGCCGACGGCTTCTGTCCCGTGTTCGCCTTCGCGGCAGCATGCCCCCGGGCGTAGTTGCCGTCAGGCATTTGTATTTGCCTCCAGCCGACCAGCCAGCCTCTCCATTCCTAAAGCGCGGGCAGCCAAGGCGCCATGCGCGAAGTCTGTGGGGCGGTCGGGCGGACGCTCCACGTCCATCTCCACAAGCGTCGCCACCTGCTTGAAGGTGCGCAGCAACTCCGCATGGTGGGCAACGGTCGCGGCGTGGCGTGGACGGTCGCTTGCGTCGGGACTCTCGGCGGCAGCGAGAAGGGCCTCCAGGGAGCCGTGGGTGCTCAGCAGCGCTGCGGCGCCCTTTGCGCCGATGCCGGGGGCGCCGGGCAGGCCGTCGGAGGGGTCGCCGCGCAGCGCGATGAAGTCGGGCACCAGCTCCGGCCCGATGCCGTAGCGCTGGCGCACGTCCTGCGGGCCGACTTCGGCCGGCGCGGCCCCCTTCTTCAGCTCGAGGATCGCCACGTGCTCGCTCGACCGCCTGGTACATGTCGCGGTCGCCGCTCAGCAGCAGCGCGCGGCCGCCCGCCTGCTGCCTCCAGGCGCGCGAGCGAGCCCATCGCGTCGTCGGCCTCGAGCTCGTCGCTGTCGTAGACAGCCCAGCCGAGCGCGCCCAGCAGCTCAGGCGCGCGCTGCCACTGCGCCGCCAGCGCGTCGGGCATCGGGTCGCGGTGGGCGTGATAGGGCTCATATAGCTCAACGCGGTAGGCGGCCTGCTCGGCGCCGAAGCACGCGGCCACCGCGCGCGGGTGGCAGATATCGGCCGCGTTCAGCAGCGCGTTCACCGTCCCCAGCAGTGCATTGACGGGCTGTCCCTTGCCATCCACGATCGACTTGGGCAGCGAGAAGAACGCTCGGTAGAGCAGCCAGGGGACGTCGGCGATCAGCAGCGGTGCGGGGGGCCTGGACACATCGAGCTTGCTCTCGGACACTCTGGATAATATAGTGGACATATGAGCCTTGTCCTGGATGAGTCGGCTGCGAGGCTGGGTTGCAGCGAGCGCACCCTGCGCCGCTACATCGCTGGTGGCCTGCTGCGCGGGCGTCGTGTGGCCCGTGGCCAGCTCGAACTGTCACACACCGAAGAGGCTTATCTGCGCGGTCACTGGAAGCTGCTCTCCAAGCTGATGGCTGCGCTGCGCACCGAGCGCGACGTGAGACTGGCGGTGCTGTTTGGCTCGACCGCCACCGGTGAGGACACCCCCGTCTCGGATGTCGATCTGCTGATCGCCCATCGCCGCCGCGAATGGAGGGCGCAGGCCAGATTGAAGCTGCGCCTGCGTCGCGCGCTGGGCACGCCCGTGGATGTCGTCACCCTCGAGCAGGCCGAGGGCCAGCCCTCGTTGCTCGCCGACGTCCTGAGCGAGGGCCGCGTACTGATCGACCGTGACGGCCTTTGGGCGACCCTGCAGCAGCGACGGGAGGAGATCCTGGCCGCTGGCGCCCGCGATGACGAGCTGACGATGGCCCGTGCTCAGGCCGCGGTCGCTGCCGCTGAGGAGCGGCTGGCAGGCGTGGGCCGGCCGTCGGCGTGAGCGAGCCGTCGGCGTCGCGAGCGACAGGCATGGACGAGCCCCGGGCTTCAAAGGGCCAGCGCCGGATCGCCACCCTATTGCGCGAGGTCCCCGCGGCGCGCGAGAGCAGCTGCTGGTGGCGATGGAGGAGTTCGGGCCGACTTCGAAGAGCAGCGGTTCGTGGCCGCCGCGCAGTCGCCGGATGCGCACGAACGCAACAGGGTCGCGGTCGTCGAGCGCCAGTACGAGGTGCTGCTCAACTGGACGCACGAGCTGGCCGCACGCGGCCTCGCGGAGGGCCGGCGCCTGGGTGTCGTGGACAAAGCCGACGGCTCTCCCTGGGAGCGCCTGGCCGCGCTGGGGGTCATCTCGCACGACCTCCGCCGAGCGCCTGCAGGAGGCAAGAGAGATGCGCAATGCCCTCGGCCACGCCTACCCGCCGGCCAACTGGCGCGCTCTGCACGAGGGCGTCCTTGTGCTCGTCGCCGAGCTGGATCGCTTCCTCACCCGCTTTGCACGGTGGGCGCGGGAGGAGGGGATCATCCCGTCCCCGTGAGACGCGCGGTTCAGGGTGTGCCTCCATTGGGCAGCGTCGTGGGTGGCGGAGACGTTGCCGCCGGGGCGCCGCTGCGATCGGGCTCGCTCTGCACGCCGTGCGGCCCACTGACGCTGAAGTAGGCCCACGTGTCATACAGCCCCAGGCGCGCGGCGAGTTCATCGCCGCTGACGGTGGTCGACCCTTGGAGCCGAGCACGTCGGCGGAGAGGATGCGCGGCGAGGCGCCGCGCTTGAGCACTTCGATGCCGCGAAAGAGCCGCGCACGAGCCCGTGCAGGTCGCTGCTGCGGCGGCGGCGAAGCCGAGGCTCGTGCTCCAGCTGTGCAGCGGGCCGCTGTCGAAGGGGTCGGGCACGCCGAGCAGCCACGGCTCGGGCGCGGAGCCGGGGAAGGCGTTTTGCACGCTTTCGGTCATCCCGCCGGAGCTGGCGAAGAAGTAGGTGATCGCGGGCTGCCCCGCGTAGGTCACGATCTGGCCCGCCGGTGGCCTTGACGGCGAGGTTCGTCTGCGGGGTTTCGCCGGCCCTGCCGCGGTAGACCTGCGAGCGGGTGTCGGAGTACACGTCGAAGGCGCCCTCGCCGGCGTGCGCGGTGAGCGCGTAGGTGCGGCTCGCGACCGCTTGCGCCTCCAGCGCGGCCGCCGGCCAGCTGGGGGACATCTCGGCGGCGACCACGCCGCGCACGTAGGCTTCGAGCGGGACCTTTGCGCACCTTGCCGCCGACAGCACGCGCACCTTCCACTTCGGCTGGCGCCTGGCCGAGCGCGGTGCCGGTGTAGTAGTGGGCGAGGATCGCCTGGTAGCCGTAGCCGTGCTGGGCGTAGCCGAGCGCGCCGTCCTGGCTCATGCCCACGCCGTGGCCGTCGCCCGCGCCGTGGATAACAAGCGTCTCGGCGCGCGCTGTTTCGGGCGCCGGGAGCGCCCTGGCAGGCGAGAGCGCTCCGGCCAGCGACAGCATCGCCAGGGCCGTAGCAGGAACGCGCGGTGATAGGTTGGCCTCATTCGGGGTACGCCTCCAATGTCGAGCAACACACGCAGCGAGTCGCGCGCCGGTCGAGGTCTTGCACATCAGTGATCGACCACCGCCGATCGGCCCATGAATCAGGCATGAAAGGGAGCGACGATGGCCACGGCTAGTCAGCCAGCGAGCAGACGGTCCTGGAGGCCGTGCCCACCGAGCTCTACATCGCCGGCGAGTGGCGGGCGGCGGCAGCCGGCGCGCGCTTCGCGGTAGAGGACCCCTCAACGGGCGAGACGCTGATGGAGGTCGCCGACGCCACCGCCGAGGACGCGCTGGCGGCGCTGGGTGCGGCGGCCGAGCGCCAGGCCGAGTGGGCCGCGCACCCGCCGCGCGAGCGGGGGGAGATTCTGCGCCGCGCGTACGAGGCGCTGGTGGAGCGCACGCGATGAGCTGGCGCTGCTGATGACGCTGGAGATGGGCAAGTCAGTGGCGGAGTCGCGCGGGGAGATCGCCTATGCGGCGGAGTTCTTCCGCTGGTTCTCCGAGGAGGCGGTGCGCATCCACGGGCGCTACATGACCAACACGACCGGCAAGGGGCGCATCCTGACGATGCGCCAGCCGGTCGGGCCGTGCGTGTTCGTGACGCCGTGGAACTTCCCCACGGCGATGGGCACGCGCAAGATCGCGCCGGCGCTGGCGGCGGGCTGCACGGTGGTCGTCAAGCCCGCCCAGCAGACGCCGCTGTCGATGCTCGCGCTCGCGCAGATCTTGGAGGAGGCGGGGCTGCCGGGGGGCGTGCTGAACGTGATCACCTCGCGGCGCTCGGGCGAAGTGGTGGAGCCGCTGCTGAAGGACCCGCGCACGCGCAAGCTCTCCTTCACCGGCTCCACGGAGGTCGGGCGCAGCCTGATCGAACAGTCCGCCGCAGCAGGTGCTGCGCGTGTCGATGGAGCTGGGCGGCAACGCGCCCTTCCTGGTGTTCGCCGACGCCGACCTCGATGCCGCGGTGGAGGGCGCGGTGCTCGCGAAGATGCGCAACGTCGGCGAGGCGTGCACGGCGGCCAACCGCTTCCACGTGCAGGAGTCAGTGGCGGAGGAGTTCGCCGGCGGCTGGCCGAGCGCCTGGGCGCGATGAAGGTCGGTCGCGGCACCGAGCCCGCGACCGACGTGGGCCCGCTGATCGATGCCAAGCAGCGCGCGAAGGTCGCCGAGCTCGTGGACGACGCGGTGGGGCGCGGCGCGCGCGTGCTGCTCGGCGGCCACGCGCTCGACGGGCCCGGCTACTTCTACGAGCCCACGGTGCTCGCCGGCGTGCCCGACGGGCGCGGCGGCGCTGCGCGAGGAGATCTTCGGCCCCGTCGCGCCCGTGGCGACGCTTCGCCGACGAGGAGCAGGCGCTGGCCGCCGCCAACGCCACCGAGTACGGGCTCGTCGCCTACCTCTACACGCGCGACCTGGAGCGCGCGTTGCGCATGGCCGAGGGCATCGAGACGGGGATGGTGGGGCTCAACCAGGGCCTCGTCTCAAACCCGGCGGCGCCCTTCGGCGGCGTCAAGCAGTCGGGGTTCGGACGCGAGGGCGGCTTCGAGGGGATCGGCGAGTACCTGGAGACGAAGTACGTCGCGCTTGAGCCTCGGGTGACCGAGGGCGCTTCGCATAGCTGCGTCCTCACCCTTCGGGTACACAGGCGCTCTTGCTCGCGTACGTGGTACGCCACGCTCCTGCCTGTGCCCTTTGGGTACGTCCTTGCTCTGCTCGACCCTCGGCCACCCGAGGGCGGTGAGTCAGCCGCCGGCGTGCTGCAGTTCGCTGAGGTCGACGGAGTTGGCCGGCGGCGGTGAGCGTGACGGGCTTATTCCATTCGCTGAAGACGATCTTGCCGCCGCCCGCGCCGCTCTTGGCGATCTGGACCGGGTAGGGCTGGCCGGTCGTGGCGACATAGAGCGTGCCGCTCTGCGAGGTGTCGGTGACGGGCACCGCCGACTGCCCCTCGACGGTGGTCGTGGAGCCCTTGCTGGGCGTGCCGGGCTGCGCGAGGGCCGCTTCGAGCAGCTTGTGCAGGTCCGTGAGCGAGGCCAGCGCGGCGAGGCTGCCGGTGGTGGCGGGCGCCTTCAGCCACTTGCCCTGCAGAGCTGTGCTGCGGCCGGCCCGGCGAAGTGCTTGTAGAATGCGGCGCTGCCGCTGATGTAGGCGTAGCCGCCGACCTGGATCAGCTGGAAGCTGAGGCCGTTCTGGGAGATCTGCCCCTTGCCGCCCTTGCCTGCGACGAGCTCAGGTCGAGCGTGATCGGCACGCCGCCGCTGACGATCGAGCCGGTGACGTGGACGGCGCAGGCGCTCTCGGCGGCGGTCTTGCTGGCGGTCACGATTTCCGTTGGGCGACTTCGCGGCGACGCCGTTTTCGGAGCTGCCCGAGCTGCCGCAGCCGGCGATCAGCGAGCGCGCGTCGGCGAAGCGAAGCGCGGCAAGAGCTGGAAGGCGAAGCCAGCCATCATCGGAGGGCGAACGGATGTGATTCCGACTGGTGCCCGGACGCAGCGCTCTAGATCGTCATTCGTCCACTCCTCGTGCGCGAGCGTGCTTCGCTCAAGTCTTTTCCGGAAAGCACCGAACAGCATGAACAAGGAGCCCTAGAACAAGTGCACGAAGTAACCCACGTCGCCCTGACCCTGCCAGGCGCCCTGTGCGGTCTTTCGCTGGCCGCGTGCGCAGGGCTGCTCGGCTGGCGCGTGGGCAAGGGTCCGCCAGGCAAGGAGCTCGAGCGCGAGATCGAGAACAGCTGACACGAGCTGCGCCGGGCGCTCGTCGGAGCTCGAGATCGCGCAGGCGGAGACGGTGCGGCGCCTCTCGATGGCGGTCGAGTTCCGCGACGAGGACACGGGCGCGCACATCGAGCGCATCGGGCGCTTCTCGACGCTCCTGGCGGTGCAGGTGGGGATGGAGGGCGACTGGTGCGCGCGCATGAGCCACGCCGCGCCGCTGCACGACGTCGGCAAGGTGGCGATCCCCGACGCGATCCTGCTCAAGCCCGGGGCGCTGACCCCGACGAGCGCGCGATCGTCGAGACGCACGCCGAGGAGGGCCACCGCCTGCTGCGCGGCAGCTCCTCCTCGATTCTGGACCTGGCGGCGTCGATCGCGCTGAGCCACCACGAGAAGTGGGACGGCAGCGGCTACCCGCGCGGCCTCGGCCGAAGAGGCGATTCCGATCGAGGGGCGGATCGTGGCGATGGCGGACGTGTTCGACGCGCTGACCAGCGACCGCGTGTACCGCAAGCGCGTTCTCCGTGGAGGAAGCCGTGGAGATGATGCTCGAGCAGCGCGGCCGGCACTTCGACCCGGTGCTGCTCGACGCACTTCATGGAAGTGCTGGGCCGCAGCGGCCCCGACGCGCGCGCGCAGATCAAGGCCAACCCGCAGGCGCTGCTGGCGGAGGTGCGCGAGAACTACACACGCGCGCTGGAACGCGGCGACGCGGAGATCGGCGGAGGGCGCGATCGCGCAGGCGATCGAGGACGGCATCGCGCCGGGGACGATGCACGCCGAGGTGATCGAGCCGGCGTTGCGGCGCATCGGCGAGCTGCGCGACGCGGGCGAGCTCGACGAGGAGGCCGAGCGCCGCGCGATGGCCATCACAGCGCGGCATCCTGGCGACGCTGCAGCGCTACATGCTCGGCGGCAGCGACCCGGACGTCGAGCGGGTGCTCGACCGCCTGGAGGCTCGGTGCGGGCGATCGAGCAGCGGCTGTCCGCGCGCGAGCCCGCGGTGGGCTGAGCCGAGCGTGCGCCGGTGAGCCCGGCGCAGCGCAGGCCGGGGCGCGTGGGCAGGCAGGCTCCGTGGCGGCGCGCGGGCGCGGCGCTGGGTTAGATTGCGCGCATGGCGGATCGCGCAATCGTCACCGGCGGGGCCGGGTTCATCGGCTCGCACGTGGTGGACGCGCTGCTCGCCAGACGGCAGCGAGGTGACGGTGATCGACGATCTGTCCTCCGGCGAGGCGCGCCGCGTGAACCCGGAGGCGCGGCTGCTGGAGCTGGACATCGTCGACCGCCCGGCGCTGGAGGCCGCGATCGAGGAGGTCCGGCCCGAGGCGATCTACCACCTCGCGGCGCAGGCGAGCGTGGTGGTCTCCGTGGAGGATCCGCGGCGCGACTGCGAAGTGAACGTGGTGGGCACGCTGAACGTCGTGGACATCGCCAGCGCGCGCGGGGTGCCCGTCGTGTTCACCTCCACCGGCGGGGCGCTGTACGGGGACGAGGCGCCTCGGCCGACGGCGGAGGATCGGATCCCGGCGCCGCTGTCGCCCTATGGCGCCTCGAAGTGGGCCGGCGAGGCGTATGTGAACACGCTGGTCGCTGTCCAGCGGCGTGCCGCACGCGGTGTGTCGCCTGGGCAACGTGTACGGCCCGCGCCAGAGCCCGCACGGCGAGGCGGGCGTGGTGGCGATCTTCAGCCACCGCCTGCACGTGGGGCAGGCGCCGAAGCTCTACGGCCACGGCAAGCCGACGCGCGACTATGTGTACGTGAAGGACGTGGTGCGCGCGCTGCTGGCGGCGAGCGGGCGGCGGGGCACCTACAACATCGCCACTGGCCATGCGGCGGACGTCTTGAGCGTGTGGGAGGGCCTCAGGCGCGCCGCTGGCGTGGACCTGGAGCCGCAGCTCGCGGACCTGCGCCCGGGGGAGCTGCAGGACAGCTGCCTGGACCCCTCGCTAGCGGAGCGCGAGCTGGACTGGCAGGCGGAGGTCGGCCTGGAGGACGGGCTGCGCATGACCTACGAGGCGCTGGTTGAGGAGTTCGCGAAGGCTTAAGAGGAAAGGGCCCCTACAAGGGGGGCCGAGGGAGCCGCGGCGTGGGGGACCGTCGCGTAAGGCAGGAAGCCCTCGGGGGAGGTAGAGGGGTCTACAGCAGCCCGACCTGCCGCAGGATCGAGACGGAGTCCGAGTAGACGTCCTTGCGCTTGACGAGCCCCTGCTCGAAGGGGATCACGTCCATTCCGTCCCATTCGATGCGTCGACCCGAGGGCTCGGCGACGATCTCACCCCGGCTGAGTGGCTTGAGGTGGGTGGCGGTGGCGGTCCACTCCTGCACGACCAGGTCCTCGCGCACATAGAGCCTGCGCGTCTGGAACTCGATGTCGGGCCAGGACTCGAAGATGCGGGCGATGTGCGCCAGCGCCTGCGCCCCCTCGGCGCGCTCGCTGGCAGTGTGGTTCTCAAAGACCATGTCCGGGGCGTGCATCGAGCCAATCCGCTCCACGTCGTGCGCGTTCCAGGCGTCGTTGTAGGCGGCGATCGTCTCGCGCAGGTCCTCGGGCTGGGGCATTCGGGGTAGGATAGAGCCCCTCCGGGAGGCGTCGATGGCGCCGGTCGGCGCTCGTCATATCGTTCTGATGCTCGTGGTCGAGTTGCGCGCGGCATTGGATTGCGGCGCGTAGAGCACACGACTGAAAATCGATTGCGTCCCCAAGGACAGCGGCGAGCATGGTCAGCAGCTTCTTCAGCGAGGCCGCGCCCAACGGCACCACTCGGCGGCTGCGTGCATCGCGAAGCCAACAGCCTCGACATGCCGATCACCGACCTCGACGAAGCGGTCGAAGTCGTCCACGCGCTCATCCACGCCATAGACACAAGCTGAAGACCCGTATCTTCTCGCGCTCATGTCGGCCCACCAGCTCCAAACCCAGAACAGATCACCAACGTCGAGGACAGGGTCAGATCACCCGCACCCTCAAGATCAGCGCACCATGTCCCGAACTCTCCGCCATCTGCCTGGTCAAGCGGGTCTGTCCGGTTCTTTGTGTATTTGACGTGGTCTGATTGCTCGTGACCGTGTGGTCTCGGGCCTCGTGAAAGGACCATGCGTGATGAATAGTTCGGAGCTTGTTGATCAGTCGGGGCTGCCGGTGGTGTCCGGTGGCGGGGAGCAGGACGCGATGCGTTCGTGGGCGCAGGAGCTGGTGTCTCGAGCTCGCGGTGAGGGCGTCGCGCTGACGGGCGATGAGGGCCTCTTGACGTCGATGGTCAGGGAGGTGCTGCAGGCCGGCCTTGAGGTCGAGATGGTCGAGCACCTCGGCTATGAGGCCTATGATCCTACGGGCCGTGGGTCGGGCAACAGCCGCAATGGGACGTACGCGAAGACGGTGAAGACGGATGTCGGCCCGGTGGATTTGCGTGTCCCGAGGGACCGTGAGGGGACGTTTGCGCCGGTCACTGTCCCCAAGCACGTGCGCAGGCTCGAGGGGTTTGGTGCGAACGTGATCAGCCTCTACGCGAAGGGCCTGACGACGGGGGAGATCCAGGCGCATCTGGCTGAGATTCTACGACACCCAGATCTCCCGCGAGACGATCTCCAAGATCACCGATGAGATCCTCGATGACATGGTCGCCTGGCAGTCACGCCCGTTGGATCGTGTCTACCCGGTGCTGCTGATCGACGCGCTAGTGATCAAGGTCCGCGACAGCCAAGTCGCTAACCGCCCTGTCTACGTCGCGATCGGCGTGAACATGGACGGCGAGCGCGACGTCCTCGGCCTGTGGCTCGGGCCCACCGGTGGGGAGGGCGCCAAGCAGTGGCTGAGCATGCTCAGCGAGCTGAAGAACCGCGGGATCGCCGACGCGCTGATCGTGTGCTGCGACGGCCTGAAGGGCCTCCCCGACGCGATCAAGGTGACCTGGCCCGACGCGACCGTGCAGACTTGTGTCGTGCACCTCGTCCGTAACAGCCTGCGCTACGCTTCAAAGCGCCACTGGGCACAGATCACGCGCGCCCTGAAGGAGATCTACACCGCCCCCACGGTGAAGGCCGCCGAGACACGCTTCGCAGAGTTCTCAAAGGCATGGAAGCCGCTCTACCCTGCGATGATCGACAGCTGGGAGCGCGCGTGGGAGGATTTCACCCCCTTCCTGGAGTATCCCCTAGAGTTGCGCAAGATCGTCTACACCACGAACGCGATCGAGTCGCTGAACGCCCGCTTCCGCAGGGCTGTGCGTCACCGCGGGCACTTCCCCAACGAGCAGGCCGCAATGAAAGTGCTCTACCTCGTCGCGACCGCCAGGCGCACCAACCGCGAGAACCTCACAGGACGCATCAACGGCTGGAAGCACATCCTCAACACCCTAACCATCCACTACGGCGACAGACTCGCCACCAACTAAACCAAACCAAGTGACCACGACCATTTACACAAACGATCTGACAGTCCCGGTCAAGCGGTGGCCTCGGATCAGGCTCGCAGCGCTCATTCGACGGCCCGGAAACGCTAGGATCGGGGGTCGCGGCGAGATAGCTCAGTCCGGTAGAGCACTCGACTGAAAATCGAGGTGTCGGCGGTTCGAGTCCGCCTCTCGCCACCAAAGCATTGCTAATCGAACCAACGCCTAAAAGGTCCCGTCCCCCTTGGCGGGCGGGACCTTCGGCGTCTTCGGGGGCGGCAATGCCGGTGGGCAGGGTCTTGGCTGGGGTCGGGCTGGGGATGCCGCGTATGGCGTTGTGGAAGGCGCGTAGGGCGGCGAATGGCTCGGCTAGGTCGGCCTGGGTGATGGTTTCGTCGCAGACGAAGAGGGCGTTGAAGATGGCCTGGTTGATGAGTCGCCGTATGGTGTCGTCCCCTTGGCGGTAGAGGTCGTGGAGGTCTTCGCCGAGGATCTCCAGGGCGAGGTCGAGGGTCGCGTTGACATCCTGGTAGCTGACGCTCAGGCGCGCGATGATCGCTTCGGCGTCGTGGCGGCGCGAGCGGATGCGGGCCTGCTCGTCATCGAATAACTCGCCGCTGATGCGGTCTTCGTAGTGCATGTGCAGCAGCTTGCGCTCCTCCTCCTTGAGTTGCTGCAGAACGCCCTGGGCGTTCTCGATCTCCCGTTGGGCGATGGCGACCCGCTCGCCGAGGTCGTCGGTGAGCGTGCGGCGGATTTCCTCGCGTTCGGCGTCGCTGAACGAGACTCTGGTGTAGTGCTCCTCGATGGCTGACTCCACGAGGTCGATGGGCTGGTAGCCCTGGGGGCATTCGCCTCGCTGGTTGCGGGGGCAGACGAAATACTCGTAGGTGCCGCCGTTGCCTTTGTGTCGGGAGTAGACCAGGCGGCAGCCGCAGGTGCCGCAGCGGATTGTGCCCTTGAGGTAGTGCTGGTGCTTGCGGTCGCGCTCGCCGGCGTGGCGGTGGGCTTGCAGGACGGCTTGGGCCTTGTCGAACAGCTCTTGGCTGACCAGCCGCTCGTGGCGTCCCTTGTAGGTGTGGCCCTTGTGCGTGATGAGCTTGGCGTAATAGGGGTTGGAGAGCAACTCGTGGACCCTCGGTAGCTCCAGTGGGTGAGGGCCGCGGCGGCGGTTGCCGCGTGTGCGCAGGCCGCGGGCCTCCAACAGGATGGTGAGGTCGTTGATGCTGTAGAGGCCGGTGGCGTAGGTCTCGAATGCCCATTTGATGATCGGGGCGCGCTCGGGGTCGATGATGACGGTGCGGACCTCGCCGCCTTGGGGCAGCGGCTCGCGGACGTTCAGGTAGCCGATCGGGGCGCGGCCGTGGGTGCCGCCGACTTCGATCTTGCGCTTGATACCGCGCTGGACCTCCTCGGATATCTCGATCCGGCGGGAGGCCGCTACAGCGGCCATGACGCCCTCCAGCATGATGCCGTGGGAGGTGTCCTCGCCGATCGGCTCCTTGACGGAGAGGAGCTTGGCGCCGGCCCTATTGACCATGCCGCGGGCGACCCAGTGATCCTCCTGCTCGCGCGCCCAGCGCGCGACACTCCACACGATCACATAGTCCACGTCGCGCAGTTCGCCAGTCTCCTGAATCATCCTACGAAACGCGGCTCGCTTGACCAGCGAGCCGCCCGAGATACCCGGCTCGACGTACTCGCGGATCACGACCGCCCCGAGACGCTCGGCATAGCGCTGACACGCCTGGCGCTGGGCAGGGATGGACAGACCCTCGGGGTCGTAGTCGGTCTTGACCTGCCCAGGCGAGGAGACGCGCAGGTAAATCACGGCCCGCTTGACGGCGTCTGCCGGGATGGTGTCGATTTTCTTGGTGATAGTAAGTGTCATTGGTGGTTTCTCCTTTCCTTGGTGTGCTTGCTTTGCGGCTGCCACTGGCAGTACGAGCGGCGGTGTGGTGACGGAGCGCCTTTTAGAAGTCCGAGCGTGTGCAGGCGGTGTCTCATTCCTTCGGTGGTCACTTGGTAGCGCTCGGCCAGTGCCCTGATGTTGCGGTGTCTGGCTTGCCAGTCGGCGCGGAGCCACGGTGCGGGGATTAGGACACTCAGGGCGAAGTCGGTGCAGAGTCCTTCGCCGCCGGTTTGGCTGCCAGCTTGGTGTGGTTTGGTGGTGTGCCCGCCGTCGATGATGTGTTTCAGTTCGTGCAGCAGCGTGACCCGCCGCTCGGGCAGTGGCAGGGTGCCGTCGATGAGGATGTCGCCGCCACGGCTGCTGGGTTTGCTGACGCCGAGTAGCCCTTTGACGGGCATGTGGGCCAGCAGGTAGACGTTGACGCCGTCGAGCTCGGTCACGATGCGCTCGGGCACCGGCGGCGCGGTGATGGCGGCCTCGGCGAGCAGGAGCTTTGCCTGCCGCTCGGCGACCCAGCGAGCCTCGCGGCGGGATATCGACCACGAGGGGGTCAGGGCTCGTAAACGTCGCACCAGCCGGGCCGTTGGCCCGGCTGCGCCCACCCGTGAGCTGGTCATCAGCCGGTGGTTCCTTCTGTGCGCCGGTCGCGGCGGATCTGATCGAAGACTTCTTCGATCTGGGTGATCTCTTGTGGGGTGAGTTGGTACTTGGCGCGAAAGTAGGTTCGGATCGGTGGCAGGTCGCGCGATATCCGTCCGCGGGTGATCCGGTCGATGCGCTCCGGCGCGATGCCGAGCGCTTCGGCTACTCTGGTCAGCTTGCTCGGTGCCGGTGCGATCATCTGGCCGCGTTCCAGGCGGCCGAGCCAGCCGTAGGACACGCCGGTCAACTCGTCCAGGCCGCGCAGCGACAGCCCCCTCACGCGGCGGGCTTGTTTGACGAGTCGTCCGAGTTCGCGTGCCTGTACCTGTGTCATGCATCATTCCTGTGTTACTCCTCCATTGTATTACATACTGTGATGATTGTTAACTGTTTATCTTAATACGTGTGTGACGTCAACTAACCGTTACCGTTTTTTCTCCCTGTATTATATTTGATGTCCTTGGTGAGGTGGTAATTGTGGGTGGCCCAAATCTTTTGTGATTTTGGGCCACCCTGACCTCGTTGTGGTTTTTCGAGTGTGGTCTCCCTGGTTAGGCTGCCTGCTCCAGCAGCGCGATCTTCTTGGTGATGCTGGCCTTGCGCTCATCGGCGCTGGCGCGCATCCCCTCGTACTCAAGGTGGGCCTCCTCGGCGCGGGCCTTGGCGCTGTCGATCTCGGCGTCGATGCTGTCGATCGCGCGCTTGAGCGTCGTGATCGCGGACTCGACCGCTGTCTCGCTGGTCGTCTCGCGCCGCCTGGTGCGGCGGGTCCCGCTACCGTTACCCGTAGCGGGAGTGCCGCCGTTGTCCAGCACCCGCTTGTGCTGGTAGTAGGCGCCGCGCAGGCTGTCGATCGGCTGGTGGTACTGCTCGGCGAGCGTCTTGAAAGCCGCGGCCTTCTTGATCTCGCCCGAGGCAACCATCGCCTCGATCTTCTCGTATACCTCCTGTGCCTTGGTCATTGTGCTAAATACCTCCTATGTCGGTGGTGGCTGCCGCCGGTAGTGAAATCCAACCTGCATTTTGGACAAGCCACCTTTGTTGTAGACCGACGATAGCTCGCTTCGTTACCCGAATCAAATCGAATGGTGGTTCTTTTCGTTTTCTTTTCATTTTGGTTTGGTGTGAAACCCGGTGCGGTTGTCACGGTGGCGCTTCCCGGTCGGCTACGTTCGCCCAATGGGTGAGCCGCGCACACGCGATTGGCACGTACCGGCTGTCGCGTTCGATACCGACGAACCGTCGGCCTTCCAACACGCCCGCCGCGCCGGTCGAGCCGCTGCCGGTGAACGGGTCGAGCACCGTGCCGCCCGGTGGGCAGACCAGCCGCGTCAGCCAGCGCATTAGCGCCAGCGGTTTGACCGTGGGGTGAACGTTGCGCACCAGCCGCACCGCGCTGCTCTTGCGCAAATGGATCGGCACCTCGGTCAGCGCCAGCGCCTCGCAGCCGGCTTCGCGCTCCCGCCGGTTGGCCTTCGACGCGAAGAACAGGCGGCTGACCTCCCGGCTGGGGCGCGGCGCGGTATCGATTAGCGAGACCGGGCAGTCGGGCTGGCAGCGTCCGCGCTGGCACCGCCGGTCATGGCTGAGCGCCACGTTCGCCGGCCAGAACCCCTGGCCACCCTCGCGGCGCGGCACGCGCGCCGCATCGATCTGGAGCGCCCCCGTGCCGTAGCGCGCCAGGTTCGCATCGAGCGTTCCCTCCAGCGGCTTGCGGGCCAGCAGCACCGGCTCATAGGCCGGCTTCAGGCAGACCCCCAGCCCATCGGGACGAGGGTGGGATTTGGGGACGCCCTGCGCGTAGAGCCACAGCAGCTGGTCGCGCACCTCAAACCCGGCGTCTTCCACCCCGGCGACCAGCCGGTGAGCGGTACGCGGCGCACCGAACGCCGCCAGCCAGCCGCCCGGCTTCAGTACCCGCAACGCCTCGGCCGCCCACGCACTCGCCCACTGCTGAAATGCCGCCGCGTTGGTCAGCGTGCCGCCGTCCCATGCCTCACCGCCGAAGCCGATGCCATACGGCGGATCGGTCAGCACCGCTTCGACCGAGCCGGTAGGCAGCTCGGGCAGAAGCGCCAGGCTGTCGGCGTGCAACAGCAGCCAGCGCGCCGGGTCGCCATACATCACCGGCCGCCCGCTCACGCCGCACCTCCCGCTGCCGTCGCATCCGTCGCCGGGCCACAGAGCACCGCAAGGGCCTGCTCACTGGCCGCCACCGTGAACAGCCGCCGTATCCGCACCGGCAGCCCCCGCTGGATGTCGGTGAGCAGCGCCACCCGTCGCTCGTCGGGCACCAGCCACAGCACACCGGGGAAGACCCCCGCCTTGGCCTGCTCGACCCCGGCTCGGAAATACTCGCTGTAGGCGCGGTGCTGGCGGGTCAGCTGACCCCGGTGCTCGGTCCCCAGGTCCACCTCGACCAGGAGGTGATCCTCGTAGTCGCCGACCCCGAGCCGCACGAACGCATCGGGCTTGAGTACCCCGGCCGCGCCGCCGAGCCGGGTATAGGGACGCCAGCACGCCGGCTCGGCGTCAAAGTCCAAAAGCTCCATCCGCCTAGCCCGCTCGGCTGCCCGCAGCCGCACATACAACTCGCTGACAGCGAGCGCGTGCGCCGTCCACGTAGCGCCCGGCTCATACGCGCTGCGCGAGCGCGGCAGACCCTCACCCGCCCAATACGCCACCAGCCGCCGCCCAGCCGGACCGAGCGCATAGACCCACGCCGAGGAACCACCACCCACGCCGCCACGCCGACGCTCCAAACGCTCAAGCACCCGCTGCTGCACCAGCCGGGCCAGCAGCCGCCGGACACGGCGGGCGGGCGTCGCGGACGATACAGAATAATTAGCTTTATATAAATAAAAAAATAAATCAGAGAGCTGCCGGCCGCTGACCAAGGAAAGGCGGGCGACCGTCTCCACAACCTGCCGCTCATGAGACGGCATCCCATCAGCCAGCGCCACCAGCCGGGGCACGCTGACACGGCTCACGACCAACCCCCCGCGCAGAACAACACAGACAGCAGAAGGGCAAGAGCCCCTGGCGTTAATCGCCGGGAAGCGCCTGCCCACAACGACAAACCGCGACCGTGACTCGAGGCGAGCGGCGAGGCGAGCGGCGCCCCCTGAAGCAGTAGACCGCGCCTCACGGTGCCTGCCTCCGGCGCCGCCGCAGCGGCGCCTCATCGCCCTCGCCGCTAGCGGTGGGCTGGTCGCTCAGGCCGTGGCGCTCCAGCAGCGCCCGGTCGATATCCCCAGGGTCACGGCCGTAGCGCGCCCCCGACTCCCGGCGCACTACCTCGGGGTCACTGACTGGCTCAACCGGCGGCAGGGTGCGGCCAGTCACCGGCGGGCTGACATCCCCCGGGCCAAGCCCGATACGCGCCGCGACCTCAAACCGCCCAAGCGCCTGCAGCTCCTCCGCACTGACGCCCGGCAGCTCCCGAGCCAGCAGCTTGGCGTCATCAGCATTCTGGCGGAACGCCACCAGCGTCGCCGCGTTCGTCAACGCCGAGCGGGCCAAATCTGCCGGTAGCTGCGTGATTGACTGCGCGCTGAGCGTCAGCCCAACACCAAGACCCCGGGCTAACTCGAACAGCGAATCGAGCGGCATCGGAATATCTGTAAAAACACGTGGCTCGTCGACGTAGACGTTGAACGCCCGGCGTTTGGCAACTGGCACTTGAGCGCGGGCCTGCACGGCCTGGAAGAGTTCATGAACCACCAGCGCCGCCAGCAACCTCGAGGCCGGCGCACCAACCATCCCCGGCGACAGCGAGACGATGACCACCTGCCCACGGCGCAGCACTTCGCGCATGTCCCACTTCGGCTCCGGCTGCGCCAGCACGCTACGCACCACCCGCCGGCTGACCAGCTCGTTGACCTTGTTCAGCGGCGACCCGAGCTGATGGGCGCGGGCTTCTGGGCTGAGCGCCTCGAACTCAGCCCAGACCGCCTTCAGCAACGGATCACGCAAACGCCCCGCGGCCTGGCGACGGTACGAGTCAGAAGCAAACAGGAAAGGCAAATCGGCAAGCGTCGCCCTCGAGTCATAGGCCAGCGTCACCAGCGCCGCCCGCAGCCACTTGTCCGAGCGGACCCCCCACGAGTCGATGAAGATTGAGCGGAACATCCCGAGCACCAGATCGCCCGCCAGCTCCGGGTCACCGCCACCGAACACCCGCAGCCCCGGCACCGGACCGCCACGCCCCGGATCGAGCACGATTACCTCACGACGCCCGGGCACCAAGCGCATGACCTCCTCGGCGAGATCGCCCTTGCCATCCAAGACGAGGCAGCCGCGACCAGCCGCCAAATCCTGAGCCACCGCACCAGCCAGCAAAGCGCTTTTCCCCACGCCTGACGGCCCCGCGACGACCGTATGGCTGAGGGTGCCCGGCAGCGGCTGGGCCAGCGCCCGCCGCTCCATGCCCGGCCACGTCGAGTACGCCAGCACCCGCGCGCCTTTACGCGGCAGTCCAGGCGCAGGCATCAACTGCGGTGCCACACCGAGCACCAGCCCCGGCACCCGCGGCGCATCGATCGGCCAACCGAGCAACCCCAAAAGCTCTGCCGGCGAGAACCGGCTGCCCTTACCGTAGGGGACCCGCTCCACGAAGCGCCGCACATCGCCCCAGCGGCGATAGCGCAACACCGGCCGGCCACGCAACCCCGAGCGCGCCCGCAGCACCGTCGCCACTCGCGTCAACAGATTCACACCGCGTCCCTCGCTGCCAGCAGCAACCGCGACGACCGCCCGGGCGGCCAGTACCGGCCCGCCATATTTAGCGCGTAACGCCCGCAGTTGTGTGGAACTGATCGACGGTTCAGGCCGCAGCCACGCCAGTGGATCATTCACAGCCTGTGAGCCCGGCTGGCGCTCAGGCAAATACGGCCGGCGCGCCGGACGCAATACCCAGCGCACCATCACCCGCTCACCACCACGCAAACCGGACAGCGCGCCCAGCAGCGCCGCCGCCGCCTCACTACCGCGATCACTCAGCAACAACGGGTGAGCACCACCCCAACGCACCCGGGCAGCCACTCGCCATATCCCCGGCGGCTGGGGCTCTACCGGCTCCAACCGCACGCCCGGCAGCAAACCCCGTAAATGAGCCCGCAGCATCCCAATCGTTCCAGGCTCCGCGCGCAGGTAATGCCGAATACCCTCGGCATCCCCGACGACCTCCAACACCACCCGCGCGTCAGTCGGCAACCCCGAAATAACACCCAACACTCCCCACACCGCGCTCTCAGTCACATCCAGCCCGAACCGCAACTCGACCAACTCCATGACCCGTGGCCGGCGACCCACCAACAGCCCCGCAAGCAGACCACCAAGCACCAACACCACGCCAACGAGCAGCACCGCCACCACTACTCACTCTCCTGGGTAGCATGCTCACTGTTATCCGGCTCAACGCCCGAGGGAGTATTCACCCCATCACCTGCTGGCGGGGCAGGCTGAGCGCGCTGGGTGCGATCCTCGACCTTTCCTCTCGCCAGCAGCCAGATAGCGACCTCCATCTTGGTCCCATTGAGCTTACTCAACCGATCCTCACGGATCTTAATACTATGTGGCTTACGCTGTCCCATCGCTCACCACCTCCCTTCATTTACTACAACTTTGTGTGACGCGACGTCACAAACCATCCTGCAACACAATATGAAATATGTCAACAACATTTTTTATTTACAGGGAGACAGTGCATCGGATTCACAAGACCTTGCACTTAATCACGGGTGAGGAAAAGGACCAGGCGCAGCACAATGAAGATGACGGCCAGCACGACGAGATAGGGCAGGACGCGCGGCAGCTCAGTGGCCAACACGTCAATGCCGATAGCGGTAGCAACGAGGCCAATAACTAGCTGCTCGATTGGGCGGCGGGAATTGTTGTTCACAGCTCCCCACTTCCACTGCCGCGTGGCAACACCAAAGTCTGGCCCAAGCCGGACTCAGCCAGGGCCAAGGCACAAGGCAACCCAAAGGCCAGCAGCAACGACGGCACCCGGGCACTTTCCCCCCGTGAGCCATCCGGTCGGATGAATGACAGTCGTCCGGCGATGAAACAGACCGCCGTGGCATGCTTCAGGATGTTCTGGCACCAACGGGTTTCTGTCCGAGCAAAGACCAGCGCCAGACCATCACCATGCCGCGCCAAGCGATCCAACCAGCCGTCCATGCCTGGCCCATAGGGCGGATTGAGCCACACCCGTCCCACCCACGGCTGAACCAGACCATCCTCAGCCCAGCTGAAACTCTGCCGTGCCGGCACCCACGGCACACCACCAACCGGGGCCGCCGGGTCCAAGTCAAAGGAAATGGCCAGAGCCTCGAAGACCTCTGGCGGCGTGTACCACTCCACCGATGCCCCACGGGCGGGCTCACGGGGAAAGCCCGACATCAGGCGCTTTCCCGCAGCTCGTCACGCAGCTCCCGCCGCGCCCGGGCAGCCTCACGCCGCAGCTCGGCCTTGAGCTGTCCCAGCTCCAGGCGTCGGCGGGCGGCGCGCAACCCCTCGGCGGCCCGGCCACGCACCTCATCCTCAGCCGCGCTGCCGGTGGTGGTGTAACAGGCCAGCCCGGCAACCAGGCCGGCGGCCACCATCAGGCATATGGCCAGCAGCATCACCACGGCCAGCGCCTCCGGCGGCCCTGCCGCTGCCGTCCCCGGCTCAGGGCATAGGCCAGCCGCAGCCGGTCAGCCACCAGGGAGGCCGCCTCCGGCCGCTGGTGGCTGGTAGCCCAGGCAGAAGCCGCCCGCCCGATCTGCTGCTCCAGGTCGGGCCCAAGATCGATGTACTCGGGTGGGCTCGTGGGTGCTGGCGATCGCCGGGCCAGCCACCAGCCGGCCAGCCCACCAGCCAGGGTGCCACCCAGAGTGCCAACGGCCAGGGCGAGGCACAAGACCGGCATGGCCGTCACCCGCCAAAGCGCCGGGCAATCCGGCGGCTGTTGGCGTTGGCCAGTAGCTCTACCTTGCGGCTGACCAGCTCCAGCTTGGCGGCCGACTGGCCAGCCCGCGCCAAGCCGTAGTCGAGCAGGTCGATCTCCAGCTCCAGGGCCGTACGGGAAGCGTCGGCAACGGCCTGGCTATCGAGGCGGTCAGCCTCCGCCCGGGTACGGGCCGCCAGGCCATAGCGGAACAGCTCCAACTCGGCCCCGGCCTGGGCACGCCGGGCCTTGGCGAGCTGCCGGGTAGTCAGCCAACCTGTCTCGTCATCCAGTGGTGCGGGGAGTAGCGGCATGGACGGCCTCCTTTCGGGAGTCGGTGGACAAGGGCGCCGCGCTAGCAGCGGGCAACGCCAGCGGAGCCGGGGACAGCAGCACACCGGGGCGTTGCCGCTGGGCGTCCCTGCGCATTAGTTCGGGCAGGCTGTGAGCAGGGGCGTCCTGGGCAATCCCGGCGCGCAGGGCCTCAGCCCGCCGCTGGGCCAGGGCGGGGGTCTCCAGGCCGTAGGCGTCCCGAGCCATAGGACAGACGCCACGGGCCTCGAAGAGGAGACACATCGAGCATGGATGCGGACTCATGGCGTACCTTCATGCGGTATCAGCTTCATCATGGGTGCTCCCTTTCTCATTTCAGGGAATGAGCATAAGCACAAAAAGTCCTTATTTGCAGGGGAAAATGAGGATATCCCGGGATATCTTGGGGACATCACGCGACCGGTTTATCACCAATGCCAGCCAACGAACCGCCACGCGAGCTGGATAGGGAAACTCTCTTCAACGAGCTGAAGGAAGCCAGAAGACCGGGACTACGGCCAGCGGTCCGTATGGGGCTCGTACCCGTCCTAGCGGCTCTTGCGTATGACCTCGCGGACAAGCCGAATCCGGCCACCAGCGATCCAATCGGGACAACGCCAAACGAGGAGCGCGACGAGATCGCGATCCATCAAATCGTGGTCATGGCCGAAGCGGCCGACGAGCATTTGGACGTCCGAAGCCGAGGGGTAGTGGCCGAGGTATTGGGCTTGGGCCTTGCGGCGGATGCGGAGATCCCGGAGCTTGAAGCCCGTCGCCAGGCTGCCGCCGACAAGATGTATCTAGCGCTGTCGTATTTCAAACGAAAGAAAGAGAGGCCGCTCCTCAAAGCATTCGCTGACTATCTGATCGGCCTTGCTGAGGAGCGTGGCCAGGCCGTTCGCCTCGAAGATGGGGACGGGACGAATCCCCCCGAGCCCAACCCTCCGTCGCCCGTCCAGCCCCCCATGCCTTCGCCAGGCACGCCGCACCACGCCAAGCGCCACCGGAGACGACCCTCGGCTGTCATCTTGAGCCTGCTACTCCTTGTCGGACTGGTTGTCTTCGTGCTCGCAAGTCGCCAGCCCAGCAGCGCCTCGGTGCCCAAGGCGGCCCTCGCGCGACTGGCGACTGAATCCGAACGGCAGCTCACTGGCGACCACGCGCCGGTGCCCGGGGACGTCAGCAGCCTGCTTGGCTTTGGGGACCCAACGCCCGAAGGGCGGACCGTCTATCCCTACGTGTCACATAACCCAAAGCCGGGAACGCCAGGCTATGGCACGCCAGCGGCACCAACGCCAACCCTCAATGCGTTGACTGACGTGCCGCATGGCATTGGTGACGAGAGGCAGTTTGTCCATGTTGGAATAACTGAGACCAACGAACGTCCGCACGCTAACACCATTACCCATCGGGCCGTCTACGCCCAAGATGGCCAAGATATTTGGCTGCGCATATATATCGACAACGGCGCAGCGCCCGAGCCAAATTGCAATATGCTAACCGGACCAACCATTGCCCGACATACGACCGTGCGGGTTGCGACATGGGATTCCCCTAATGGACGTTTGCATGTCATCAGGGCGTGGGTCTACGCGGAAAATACCAACCCCACCTGGATCACGGACGCCGCTCCCGTACTGACTCAGAGCGCCCAGACCCTAAAGCTGAGCCCATCATTGAGCAGCCAGTATTCGGAACAGCCAAAGACTTACCTGTCGCATCCACCGCTCACGTCGCAGGCCATAGTCGAACCAGCTGGGATGCTCCTCGGCGGTAACGGCCTGCTCGGGAGTTGCTGGCACAATAGGTTTTCACTTCTTCTGATGCTCCGTCAGATATAAGTCGCCCGTAGGGGGTTGTGTTAGTCTCTAATTTATGAGATAATGTAGACAGTAGTTAGGAGCACAAGAGTGAAAGACTTGCAAGACCAAGAGCACCAGTTCGCGTGGAATCGCGACGAGTTCAGCTTGAACGCTTACAACGTATTAGATTATCTGTGTGATCCTGCGTTCAACCAGTCAGAGGCCGTGCCGCACGAGGACGACTTTCAAGCACTCGACGATCTACAGCAGCTTGAAGAATGGGTCTTTACCCTGTATGAACCACTCGTCGCACTCGACGAAGAGAAGGGGACTGCCGTCGAGCGCTTCGAGCCCCTGTGGCATAACTTTCGAGTAGCTTTGCCTTTTAGCGAAGCCGAACGCCATTGGTTCCTCAACCTTGACACTGACTTAGAGGCCAAGGATACAGAGGTCGAAATGGCGGAGAAACTAAGCTCTCAGGAAGCGACCATAGTCAGTGCCGGTATGCATAAAATTATCACGGGGCGTGATCTAGTGCGCCGCTGGCTCGCCTGGCGCCGGGGAACCGACGAATTTAAGGGCCAGGGCACTCTCGACATCGCCCGTGAAACCTTGCAGGACTTGCATAGGCTAGTAACGCCCGACAAGTCGTTACCAGATTCCTATATAAGCCTGAGAACAAAGCCTACGAGTTAAGCAAAAGCCCCTTCACAGCGCTCACAACATCTCCACCTCTCCCCACAAACGCTCCCTTCGCCACCAGCCTCACCCGCTTCTCGTGCTTCAGCAGCTTCCTCCCCACACTCGTCAGCCTGACCCTAACCATGCTGGTTCCTGCTGCTGAGAAGCTCGCCTGGCCCGCCGCCACCAACACCGCCTTGGCCATGCCTTTTCTCGCCAGCTTCGCCCCACCCGGCACCCGAAACCAGTCGATAGTTGCCGTCCCAGCCTCTAATGCCTTGAAGGGCAGCGTCACGCCTCCGTTCCTGAGCAACGCCCCGATCGTGGCTGCCTTGACCGTGGGCACGAGCTGCAGCGCCAGTGAAGCCCTGACCTGGGCCGTAGTGGCGCTGGCGGTGGTTGGGCTTCCCGAGCTGGCCGTCGAACCTCCTGGCCCATTGGCGGCCTGGCTGCCGCCGGCACTCTGGCCAGTGCTTGGCTGGTTGCCGCCGGACAGGGATAGGCTGGCCGCCGGCACACTGACCGTCGCACTGGTGGCGCTGGCACTGCTGGTCAGGTCACTAGCCGTCACTTCGACGGCGAACTGGTGCCCTTGGTCGGCTGCTGTCACGACGTAGATCGGGTTGGTCGCGCCGACGATTGAGCTGCCATCACGCAACCACTGGTAGGCGTAGGACTGCGGCGTGCCCCACCACGAGCCGGTAGAGGCGTCCAAGGTACTGCCAAGCACTGGGCTGCCAGTGATCTGTGGCAGGCTGTCGTTTTCTATGAAGGGTGTGCCCATCAGGAGGTTGCCCTTGCTATCGACGGCTAGGCAGAGTGCTTCAGAGGGACAGGACACGCCCGTCAAGCTGGTGCTGCCGTCAATGTCGTGGCCGCTTGAGCCAATGGTTTCACCGAGCGGTTCGTCCATTTCCACCACGTTGCCGACGTTGTCTACGGCGTCACATTGTGAGGCGGAAGGACACGACA
The DNA here is from genome assembly GCA_963723045.1 of uncultured Solirubrobacterales bacterium. GTDB lineage: Bacteria > Actinomycetota > Thermoleophilia > Solirubrobacterales > Solirubrobacteraceae > Palsa-744. The sequence goes on from CAVROU010000001.1 coordinate 29,817, forward strand.
CGCTGGTCATTTCACCGAAATCTACCAGGGAGGTGTGCCAGGCCGCTGTGCCGCCCGCCGGGTTGGAAGCCACGGCAGCCCTGCCCAGGCCAACGCCGACGCACAGCGACACTGAAGGGCAGGACACGGCGGCCGTGCCGCCGTCGATCCCTTCGGTGCTCGCCCACGTTTCGCTAGTCGCCGGTTCGATGGAAGAACGGAAGACGCCAAAGCTGGCGTCGGCCGCAACGCAGAGCGAGGCCGATGGGCAGGCGATACTGCGGGCGTAACTGGCTTCACCGCCGCGCGCCACGTTATGCCACTGGCTCGCCCCGCCCGTCGGGTTGGTGGAGGCCACGAGGTTGCCTCGGCTGTCTCCGGCCACGCACAGTGAGGCCGAAGCGCAGGCGATGCCTGCCAGGGCAATGTTCTCGTTCTGCGGCGCGATAGTGGCCACCGTCCAGGCCGCGGAGCCGCCTGTCGGGTTAGTGGAGGTCACTACGTCGCCGCCGTCGACCACCACGCAGAAAGAGGCCGACAGGCAAAACACGCCCTTGCCCGGGCCGCCGCCGGCATCGACGTTGCTCTTTGTCCAGGCGCTGGCCCCGCCTGTCGGGTTAGTCGAAGTCAGCACGTTGCCGCTGTTGTCCACGGCAGCGCAGAAGCTGGTGCTCGGGCAGGAGATGCCCGCCAGGATGGTGCCGGAGGGCACCGCCTGGTTATCGATCTGGACGGGGGCTGACCAGGACAGCACTTCAAAGGCGCTGGCCGTATCGGCCTTGGCCACGGCACCAAGGGCGGCCACCACCAGGACGAGGAGCAGGGCGCAGGCCGTTGCCCTGTGGCGTTGTCGTTGGGGCTGGAGGTTGGGAGTGGGCATGGCTGGGCGGTCTCCTTGGTGTACGCGCGGCAGGCGCGGGTATATGGGCATTTGCGGCCAGGGGCCTGCGGCTGTCGCGGGCGTCCCCCTTCAGACGGTTGTCAGTGGCGATGCTACTTATAAGTCTGTAGACCGTCAAGTAGCAGCCGGGCAGCGTTCCCGGCACAATGGAAGGCGATCTACAGCGCAATGTCGGGCGCAGCTTGTTGGCCTACCGCCAGGCCCGAGGCCTGAGCCAGGAGGCCTTTGCCGATGTCCTGGGCGTCCACCGCACCTACATGGGCGGCATCGAGCGCGGCGAGCGCAACCTGACCCTAAAAAGCCTCGAGCGCATCGCCAGCCAACTCGACCTCGACCCCCTGGCACTGCTCCAGCCAGTTGACGACACCGAGTAGCCGGACAGGCCATGTGACCAACTGCTGCGCCGAGCGTAACCCCAGATCAAGGAGGCGCCCTCACCACAGCTTGACAGCACGCCGCGCACGCTCCTAGCCTCGGGCGCTCAATCAAAGCGGCCCCGACGCAGGTGGCAAGACCTGGCGCCGGGGCCTCGACACAAGGAGAACCAAGCTCCCCATGTCTGAGCAGAAGGCTACCCTCACCCCCGCCGAGCAGGAGTGGTGCACCGACAGCATCATCCTGGAATGGCTCATCGACGGCAACGCCCAGCGACCCTGGTCGGTTGACGAGGTCGCCCGCGAATACGGCGACCGCAACAGAACCACCGACGCCCTGGACCGCCTGCACGGCGTCGGCCTGATCCACCGCACGGGCGACTTCGTGTGGGCTACCCGCGCCGCCATCCGGGCCAACGAGATCCGCATATAGCCAGGGCTGACAGAGCCACCGCGCCCCTCTCTGGGCGGCGCGGTGGCTCTCAAGTCTGGAAACGCCGGGCTCCCGCGCTGGACGGCCAGCTGGGGGTCTGATACCGGAAAGCGAGGGTTTCGATGCAGCACAAGCGTAGTTATCGCAAGGAGCCGGACCCGGCACTCGTGGCTGTTCTGCAGCGTCTGCGCCATGACCACGGCTTGACGCAGGAAGGACTGGCGTTCGCGGCCAACCTGAGGATCGCCACGTTATCGAGGATCGAACGCGGCGTGACCGATCCGGCCTGGAGCAGCATCCGGGCCATCGCCAAAGCGCTCAACATGAGCCTGAACGAGCTGGCCGCAGCCGTAGAGCTGGAGGAACAGCCGATGCAGATAAACGAAGACCCACCAGGCAGCACCGCGCCGCTCAGACAGGGCACGGTGCTGCATCACCATTGAAAAAGTGGCCCCCGCGCTGCACGAACAGCCGGGGGCCTGACACCGGAAAGTGAGGCTCCGATGCGACGCAAGCGTAGTAATCAAAAAGGGCCAGACCCGGCATTCGTGGCTGCCCTGCGGCGCCTGCGCCACGACCACGACTGGACGCAGGAAGAACTGGCGATCGAGGCCGGACTGACGATCGCCGCGCTCTCAAGGATCGAACGCGGGTTGACCGACCCGGCCTGGAGCAGCGTCCGGGCTATCTCCAAGGCGCTCGGCATGAGCCTCGAAGAGCTCGGGGCGGCCGTGGATCTGGCGGAGCTCGGCGACACGAAGCAGTAGGCGGGCGCGAGCGCTAGCTGGTGTTTGCGTGACCCAGCTAGCGCCACTGCTCGGGTGAGGCGCGGCGCTCTATCCTGATGCTATGAACGATCAGTGCCCTATCTGCAAGCAGCAAGTACGTATATTCAACCAAATAGCGACCCAGGAGTTCGACGGTAGAACCGAGACAATGCCAGTCGAATCGACCGTATGCCAGAACCCGGCGTGCAAAGCAGCCTTGAAGCGAACCACGCCAGCAGAACCATGGCAGCCAGCGTAGGCGACACCCTTGGGCGTCAGCCTGGATGGAGGACAAGTAAGCCCTGTCGGGCTGGCCGTTTGATCACGCGCGTCTCGCACAATGGCACTTGTGCGACGCGACGATGCTCGGCACGGCAGCCTCATTCGTGTGGTGGTAGGATCGCCGCCACAGATTCTAAGGAGGCGGCGTGTTCAGGCTCGGCATAGATGGCAGACGTACTGTCGTGATGCTCGTCGGCATGACGATGGCGCTGATCGGCCTGTCTGGGCTGGCGGCGTCCACGGCAGCGGCCGACCCTCGCTATGAAGTAATGAACGCCCCCGAAGGGGTCTACTGGCGTTCGGAACCCAACTGGGCGGCGGCTGAGCGGATAACTGGCTTTGGCGTCTACAACGGCACGATCATCGAAGTCCATTGCTATCAGAGCGGCACGGCTGTCGAAGGTTCCGCCGACACTATGTGGGAGCAAGCAACGGACGTAGGCGGCTCCGGCTACGGCAGCGGTTGGCTGAACGAGCACTTCATCAATGATGGACAGTCGATCAACCAGCCATCGCCAGGCGTGCCGCCGTGCTCCGCAGCATCGTCCCCTTCGCCCGCACCCGCAGCGGCGCCATCATCACCGGCGCCGAGTCCGAGTCCACCGCCGCCCGCGACTGCTCCATCACCCCCAGCGCCTTCGTCACCTGCCGCCCCGAAGCCCACCTGTTATGGCGATTATTGCTCCGGGAAGAGTCCAAACAAGACTAATTGTGCCACCGGCGCCACTGTAATTGCATCCGTCAAGAAGGGACTTGAAAATGACGCCGCGCTTGAATTGATGTGGTCGGCAGTTTGCAAAACAAAGTGGGCGCGGATTATCGTGCCGGCTGGTTGGTTCTCCCTCGGAGAACTCGGTGCCGAACAGAGCACTGGCTATACCCAGACAGTGGGAATAGGCGGGCACTATAAAGTTAAGACGTCAGTTATAACTCCCATGATTTATTCGCCCAAGAAATGCGTAGCGGCGTGGTATATCCCTGGTACAGGCTATACATGGAATGAAGTCAAAACCAGCTGCCGTTGATCCAGGCATCTTATTTACGTAATTTGACTCATTTTTACACCTCGGCTACCATGTGTGAATGGTATTACTCAAAGATTGGTTACGTGCGGTTTCGGTAGCACTTGTCACAGTCGCACTGATTTTCAATCTGGCTGCATTGAGCGGGCACTTGCAGATTCAAGACAGGCATTTCATAACTATCAGCAACTCGTTGACCTTGTTGATTGTTGGCCTCTCCCTTGCCTGGGGGTCGCTTGCGCTTGCCACCAAGGGTTCTGAAATACGCGGCGTAGAAAAGCGGGACCGACTCGTAGCCCTCTTTTTAGGCACCGTGGCGCTCGTATGGCTCGTCGCATCCTTCTTCAATTGGTGGGATGCGCCGTGGTGGCACTAGCCTAACCCTTGTAACCCGGGATTTGCGCCCAGCTTCGTGCACTATATAGCTGAACGACAATCACTTTGTCTACGTACATCCAAGTTCGTGTCGCTCACTGCCGCTTGTGCGATGGAGCTACAATCCAGGGATGGATGCCCGTGAGCACCTTGCGAAATTGAAGGGCCGCGACATTCCCACGATCACGCAGAGGAAGCCCAACCGTGTGCTGACGGTTCACAGCTCTGAGGTGGAGGTCATGCGTGAGAAGCGCGGAACTGTGCCTATGGCGCACGTACAGCAGGCGCTCGACAGGCTCTACAGAGACGGCCAGCTGCGCATCAACAAGGCGACATTGGGGCACTCCAACACGGCGTTTGTCGGTGCGGTGCTTGCTCAATTGCCTGACGTTGAAGTCGTCACGAACCCGCAGTTGGTGCGTCTCGCCTAGCCAGGCCAGAGAGAGGGCCAGGTACGCGGGCTCATTCGACGGATCGAAGTTGGTAGCAGCCCCTGCTGGTGCGCTCGAAACGCGGCTCCTTGCCACGGGCACCAGTGGAGAGGCACCAGTTGATCGAGTCCTTGGACACCGACTGACCGAACAGGGCATCGACAGCCGTCCGCACTTCGGCCAGACACATGGGACGGTCGGCCGCCGCCAACACCTTGACGACAGCAGCCTGCACCACGCCGTTGCCGAGCTTCAACATCTTCGGTTGAGGCACGATAGGCTCCGGACACCGATCACGCGACCTACGAAGTCCATCAGGGAAGGCATCGAGGACGACTCGCAGCCTTGACGAAGGGTTTGAAAGCTGTCCTACCAAGTGCACCCGATAGGACAGGGCTAGAAGTCGCCAGCCAGCACGTATCGCCCCCTCGCAATTCGTACAAACCTCAGCGAGGGCCCCGAAACATTGTCAGCCAAAGCGCCCCTGATCGAGGACCAAGCCACCGGCTCGCCGACGAGCGCTTCGACTGCCCGCTGCACGTCTCTCGCCCGCATTGGCTCCCCACGGTCCGCCAGCACCTGAGCCACGGCCTTTACGACCCACCCCGGCCGGCGTGGCCGTCGCCGCTGAGAACGAGGCGCTCGTTGTATAGCGCCGCTGGCTCGCACTTCAGCCAGCCGTGCGGCCAAACGGCTCAATCTCGATTTGGTCTCCTGGCTCCCCAGCACCCCTGTAAGCTCGGCCATAACCTTGCCAAGACCGCCAGAATCTTGGTTCGATTTACCTCCGGTTGCTCCCACTAGAAAGCCCTGCAAATGGGCATGTTTGCGATTCACGCCAGGCGCTCAAGCTATGTGACGAGCGTCGGCTGAACTTGGCGCGGCGGGATCTTCAATACGGTCTCGGTTCCGGCTGCCACTTGCGTGTAGCCGGCGTCACTGCGGGGTAGCTGGGTGCTCATCGCCTTGGCGCGCAGCTTCGCGATCTTCATGGCGTCAACGGCCGAGGTCGCCTCCCTGATCGTGGTGTTCCCAGAGTTCTCATCGCTTGCTTGCTCGAGGTCGGCTCGGCGCGACGAGATGTCTAGCTCTGCTCGCGAGAAAGGGCAAGTCCCGCTCGCTGCCCAGGCAGCATCGCCCCGTAGCCGCGAAACCGACCCCACCACCCTGTTCGCTCCCGCCGAATGGTGCGCTCGGGCGGACGTGGCGCGAGGAGGTCAACGACTCGGTCTGGCGGGCCGGCGCCGAGAAGAGTACGCGGCGTTGACTCATCCCAGCAGATCTGCTGGGATCGAGCATGTGGAAGATCGGCTCCTCAGCCTCGCGAGCGGCATAGCCGAGTGCCCATCGCTCGAATAGTGGGCGGGTACGATTCGTAAGCTGACGAGTCGGCTCTAGGGCCCCCTGCCTAAGCGGCTGGACGGAGCCCGACGACTCAAAGCCGAACCCAGACCCCATCACCCACAGAACTGGAGACGAGATAGCCACCGAAAGCTATAACCCCCGCGGGATACGGGCGGGCGACGAGCCGGTCAGAACCGCGCTTGAGGAGTGCGACCGATTTATCGCGGAATGGGCGCGCTGGGCCGCGCACAACCGGAGAATGTCACTCTTAGCGGGACTCGTTGTCGTCTGGTCGGCGTCGATGATCCCAGTGTGCATTGTCGTTTCGACACAGACGGGTGCGTTCGTATTCGGCAAGCTCATACCATCGCTACTGGGTGCAATCGCAGCGGCGGCAGCTGGTGCCGCCCAGGTGGTTAGACCACACGACAGATGGCGGATACTCGAGCGGCAGCGGTTTGTGCTCGAGAACGAGCGTCTTGGCTATGTCCACCGAGTGGGCGACTATGCGTCTGGCGATCCTGACCGGTTGCTGCTCGAGCGTGCGATCGCGGCTCAGCAGGTAATTACCGACGAATATCAGTCGAACGTCGTTGTCGGCGTCGTTAGCGCGCTCGACGCAAGTCGCCAGCATCGCAGCTAGACCTTGCGGATCAGACGCCCGCATTTCGCCGAGACGAGAGCGGGGTTAGAAGCGGTTCATCGTGCTGCGGGTTCCTCAGCAAGGAGCAGCGAGGTCTTCCGTGTTGTAGCGTCGCACGCATTCGGCGGTGATCGATCATGTGCCCAGAACTATTCGGTTGCCGATGTGCTGGAGATGAAGCGCTCACACCAGGAGACTGTCGAGCGCGAACGCAACGAAAGGCGAGGACAAGCTGCTATCGCTGGCGACCTAGCAACGGGAACAACAGCCGCCGCCGAGGTTCGCCTGCTCGTACTTGAGGACGTTCCCGGATGGGAGCGTAAGGCGGTCGCGCGACTCGTCAAGGACGAACCCGAAGGTTGGACGTGGCTGTGTGCTCAGGTGGGCGAGCCGGCCGACCCCGACCGTGTGGCAACGCTTACCAAGGCTTGGCCGCCGGCCCTTGCTGAGGGGTCCTTCAACTTGGCGCACGCCATTCTGCGGCTCGCCGAGGGGCGTGCTTGCTGGAGCGCAGCGTCTGACGTGTGGGAGCGGCTCGCTCGCCGGGTGCAGGATCCACAACGCGCCGATCGGCTTGTCTGTGCGGCGATCGACGCCAAGGTCGCAGGCGAACCCGAACGATACGCCGCCCTGCTCGCCGAGGCTGAAGACGTCGACCCGACCGCACATCAGCGGGTACGCCGCCGAATGCTTCCTGCCGTTGCTGCGTATCACCCATCTCGCCGCTACCGGCGGAGCCCAGCGAGCATGGGAGCTCACGGAGGCATTGTCGGACACCAGCTGGGTCGCCGAGCTTCGGCTCCGCCTCACATTGAACTGCAAAAGGCACGACGAGACGTGCGAGGCGGCAGAGAAACTCCTCGACTTCGCTCCCGACGCATCGGGACGTCTCCTCGCGGCCAACGCGTTCGCCAAATCGGGTGAGCTGCAACGCGCTGGCCAGCTATTCCGCGTGATTGCCCACGAAGCCAACGCGTCCCCTGTTTTGCGCTCCGACGCCTTCGCTCGCCTCATGAGCACGCGAGGCAGTGCCGACGCGGTCGCAAGGGACGAAGGGCCGGCGTACGAACGGATCATCACCAGTGCCGCCGGCACGCATCGGGCTGCAGGCTGCTCGCGATGGGAACGTTCGACACCGGCGACACGCCGGCCACAGTGGACCCGGGTACGCACTGAGCTCGTCGGGCCAGGTCGATCGTCGCACCGCTGAAATCGAGGTGTCGGCGGTTCGAGTCCGCCTCTCGCCATCGCCGGATCGGGGCTCCCGAGTGCCCCGCATGACTGGTATCCGTCGGGAGCTGCCTCGGTCTAGTACGCTCCGCGAGTGCTGCGGCAGGGGTCAGGGGAGCCACTCGTTCTGCTGCATGGCATTCTCTGCAGCGAGCGTATTTGGGGCAATGTTGTGGGGCTGCTCTCAGGCCAGCACGATGTGATCGTCCCGACCATGTTGGGACACAATGGCGGTCAGCTCGCCAGCCGTAGACCGTCGAGCATCGAGCATCTCGTGGACGACCTCGAGCGACTGCTGGACGAGTTGGGGCTCGCCAAGGCGCATCTGGCAGGCAACTCTCTGGGCGGCTGGGCGGCGCTCGAGCTTGCCCGTCGCGGACGGGCACTCACGGTCTGTGCGCTCTCTCCGGCGGGCGCGTGGGGCAGTGAAACCGACGCGCAGCCCGTCCGGGCGACTCTCAAAAGGGCGGTACGCGACATCCAGCGCTCACGCAGAATCGTTCCGCTGGTTTCTCACTCCAGACGCATCAGGCGTTTTGCCTTGCGCAACAGTGCCCTGTACGGGGAGCGAGTCAGCCCAGCCGAGTTCCTGTCGCTCACCGACGATGTGATCGGCTGTCAGATAAGCGGCGATCTGCTCGCAAGCGACGCACGGCTTTCGCCTCTGGATCCAGCGCCATGCCCGATCACCCTGGCGTGGTCAGCTGAGGATCGCATCTTCCCCCTGGAGACCTACCGCTCACGCGCGTGCGAGCTTATTCCGGGCGCGGACTTCATCGTGCTCGATGACGTCGGGCACATTCCGATGCTCGATGACCCGCGACTGGTCGCCCAAACGATCCTCTCGAGCGCCGCGCGGGCCACCGACACGCTAAGCGGCTAGCATCGAGAGCCTTCGAGCAGGCAGTCAACTATTGCGCCTAGAAAACCGCGGAATCAATCATCTGACATGGAGCAAAAAAGTCAAGGCCCTGCGCGGGTTGGTGTTGAGCGTCTCGAGCGTCGGGTGGCAGGCGTCCCGGGGCAGCGACGGTGGATCAGACTGACATTCGCGGATTGCGTGCCGACGCTTGCAAATCGCAATTACTAGGAGGACGTCGATGCCGAACACCACCTGCCACATGTCGATCTCGCTCGACGGCTTCGTCGCCGGGCCGGACCAGAGCCGGGAGAATCCGCTGGGGAAGCGCGGCAGGGAGGTCCATAGCTGGCATCTCGGCGACGAGCGCGCGAACGACGCCGACGCGACGGCAGAGGGCTGGCTCATGCGACCGCGCGGGGCCTACGTCATGGGCCGCAACATGTTCGGCCCGATCCGCGGCGAGTGGGATGAGGACTGGGATGGATGGTGGGGCTCCGAGCCGCCCTACCACGCGCCGGTCTTCGTGCTCACCCACCATGCCCGCGAGCCGATCGAGATGGAGGGCGGCACGAGCTTCCACTTCGTCACCCAGGGCTTCGAGGCCGCCTACGCGCAGGCACGTGAGACGGCCGGCGAGGATGGCATCGACATCGCGGGCGGCGCCTCGACCGTCCGTCAGGCGATCGCCGCCGGAGTGATCGACGAACTCACACTCGACGTGGTCCCCGTCCTGTTCGGGTCCGGCGAGCGGCTGTTCGACGGAGTCGAGTCCCTCGGGTTCGAGCCAGTCGAGGTGCTCCACTCTCCGCTCGCCACGCACATCCGCTACCGGCGGGCGGGTAATCATGGGCACCATCCTATTTGACAAGCAGTAATGCTACGACAGCATTATTGCTGAACTAGAAACCAAGGAGGAAGCATGCCCGGCTTCATCTCTGACACCCCACTGGCCCGCGATCTGATCCGCATCGGCGATGAGGCGATCGCGTGTGAGGACGACGCCGCGCTCCGCGCCTACTTCGCCGAGGACTACGTCTTCCACGGACCCGGCAGTGAGCTGGGCTTCGATGAGCTCAGCGCTTACTTCGCCTCGCTGCGCGCCGCTTTCAACGACCTGCGACTCGTTCGGGAGCAGATCATCGTTGAGGGCAACTTCCTGTCGGCGCGCACCACGTTCTCCGGCGACTTCACCGGCGTTTTCACGTACTCGCCCATCGGCCCCGTCGAGCCCACCGGGGCTGACTTCCTGGGCGTCCTGGGCGCTCGCCGGCGACGTGATTGCTGACGCCGCCGACGCGCTCGGAGTGCGACCCCTCAGCGGCCTCATCGACCCCGAGCGACGAGCAGATGGCCGCCGACATGCAGCGTCCGACCGAAGCCCCGCGAGATCGAACTCGATGTGCTCGCGGGCGCCGCCGCGATGTAGGCGCCTGCATGACACCGAGCGGGGTACTTGCCGCCGTCTGCGCGGTCGCGCTCATCGCCTGCACGGTGGCGATCGTTGTCGGCGAGACCTACCATCGACACCGCAAACGCCGCTGGAAGAAGCGCGTACAACGGTTCCACTAACAACAGGCGCAAGCCACGGCGCCGCCAGCATCGGGCGAAGAGGCCAACTGAGCCGATGAGCAAGCCCACCGCGACGCTCTCGCCACAGCTAGCCGTCCTGCTGCAAACAAGCCACTGCGACTCGGGGAGGTCTCCCCGCCACTGAAAATCGAGGTGTCGGCGGTTCGGGGGCAGGGCCTTCGGCGTCGTTGGGCCTCGGTCCATAGCCGTTGTCGGTTGTTGCGGCCGGTGCTACTCTCCGTCGCAGATGTCGTTGCAGAACTCGCTTCTCTCGCTTCTCCTGCTCCCCCCTCGGGGGGAATAGCGCGTGGCGGCCGCGTAGCCGCATACCCAGCAGAGAGGAAACGACAAAGCGAGAGAAGGAGCACGACATGATGGACGCTTCGGCGGGCAGCATTTCACGCGGGCGCAGCGAGTCCGGCCGCATACTGATCTTTGACACGACGCTGCGCGATGGCGAGCAGTCGCCGGGGATCTCCCTCAACAAGACTGAGAAGCTGGAGATCGCCCATCAGCTCGCGCGTCTCGGCGTTGATGTGATCGAGGCGGGCTTTCCGATTACGTCTCCGGCGATTTCGAGTCGGTGCAGGCGATCGCGCGGGAGGTCGAAGGGCCGGTGATTTGCGGGCTGGCGCGCACTGTCAGTCAGGACATCGAGGCTGTGTGGAGCGCCGTGCGCGACGCTCAGCGTCCGCGTATTCACATGGTTATCGCGACCAGTGACATCCACATCAAGCACAAGCTGCAAACTACGCGTGAGGATGTCAAGGGGCAGGTGCGTGCCGCCGTCGCCCAGGCGCGCGGATACACCGAGGACGTTGAGTTCTCAACCGAGGACGGGTCGCGCTCGGACGTGCAGTTCCTGGCCGAGGTAATCCAGATCGCGCTCGATGAGGGCGCCAGCACGATCAACGTGGCCGACACCGTGGGCTACACGATGCCACGCGAGTTCGCCGCGATGTTCGAGGAGCTGTTACGGCTAGTTCCCGGTCTGCGCGATGTCGTCCTCTCGGTGCATTGCCATGACGACCTGGGTATGGCGGTCGCTAACTCGCTGGCCGGGGTGGAAGCGGGCTGCAAACAGGTCGAGTGCGCGATCAACGGGATCGGCGAGCGCGCCGGCAATGCGTCGCTTGAGGAGATCGCGATGCTGTTGCACACGCGCGAGCCGAGCCTCGGCCTGTGGACAGGCATCGAGACGACCGAGATCGCCCGCACGAGCCGCCTGGTCTCGCGGCTGACGGGCTACCCCGTGCAGCCGAACAAGGCGATCGTGGGGCGCAACGCGTTCGCGCACGAGGCGGGCATCCACCAGGACGGTGTGCTCAAGGAGCGGACGACCTACGAGATCATGGATGCGAGGACCGTCGGGCTGATGAGCAACTCGATTGTGCTCGGCAATCACTCCGGCCGCCACGCACTCAGCGAGGCACTGAAAGAGATGGGCTTCCAGATCGACGGTCAGGCGCTAAACACGGCGTTCAAGCGCTTCAAGGAGATCGCCGACCGCAAGAAGCAGGTGACGGCGATGGACTTGGAGGCGCTCGTCACCGACGAGCTGCGAGAGGACATCGCCGGCTTCTCGCTGGACTCCTTCGAGGTCGAGGCATCCTCGTTGCGCCCAGCGCACGCCAAGGTCTCGGTCACGCTGCCCGAAGGCGGCACGGCGGCGGGCTCGTTCATTGGGGACGGGCCGATCGACGCCGTGTTCCAGGCCATCAATTCCGCTACGGGCGTCGCCGCCAAGCTCAGCGAGTTCACGATCGGCGCCGTCACCGAGGGTCAAGATGCGCTCGGCGAGGTCTCTGTCGTGCTTGAGATCGAAGGGTTCACCGGGGCCGGGCAGGGCGTCTCCACGGACATCATCGACGCCGCCGCGCGAGCATACGTGCGCGCGCTGTCGGTCGCCGTCGCGCGCTCGCGCGCCGAGGACGCGATCGGGCTGCCCGAGGCTTCGCCGGGGTGAAACCCCGCTCAAGCCTTCAACTTGAAGGACCCTTGAAGACTGCTCCCCGGAGAGTGATCCAACGCGCGTCGGGCAACAGCTACATCCCCGGTCGTCCGACGACATCGAGGTGTCGGAGGTTCGAGTCCGCATCTCGCCATCCGCGGATCGGGGCCGATCAGGTTTGGGCCGGGATGCCCGCCTCCCGACCCAAACCCTCAGGAATCCCCAGGAAACCAACGGTAGGTCTGGAGCGCCTCCTCTGGCGAATTGCCTGCAAACCGGCGGGTTTTCGCACACAGGAGAGCTAGACTGAAAATCGAGGTGTCGGCGGTTCGAGTCCGCCTCTCGCCACTCAAAAGCCCTGCAAATGAGCGCTATTTGATCAGGCACGCCTAAGCTCTTTGACGAGGCTCGGCTGGTCGTGGCGCGGTGGGATCCCCAACACCGTCTCGGTTCCGACCCTGACCTGCGTGTAGGTCCGATCGTCGCGTTCCTGACGCTAGCCTGAGCCGCCGGCTACCGCTCCTGCTCGGTCGGGCGGATGAGGATCTCATTGATCGCGACGTGTCGTGGCCGCGTGACCATGTAGACGATCGCGTCGGATATCTCTGCGGCCTGCAGGCGCTCCACTTCGCCAAAGCGCTGCGCAATCATTTCTCGGATCTCGGGCCGGTTGTGACCGGACAGCTCGGTCGCTACGGCTCCCGGCTCGATCAGTCCGACGCGCACGTGGCGCCGCGTGACCTCCTGGCGTAGCGACTCGCTGAACGCGCCTACGCCGTGCTTGGTCAGGTTGTAGACACCCGAGCCGCTGTTGACGGTGCGACCGGCAACGGAGCTGACGTTGACCATGTCGGCGACGTGGCGCGGCCCCTGCTCGGCGGCCTCGAGCAGATGAGGCAGCCCAGCATGGGCGCAGCTGAGGAGACCCCGGACGTTGATGTCGATCATCCGCTCCCACTCTTCGACCGGCGCGCCTGAGATCGGGCCGAGGAGCATGACTCCTGCATTGTTGACGAGGATGTCGATCCGGTCCGCCTTTGCGACGACCTCGCCGATCACACGCGGCGCCTCGGCGGGGTCGGTCAGGTCGGCGGGGATCACGATCGGCTCCGGTCCGGCGGACGCTATTCGCGTGGCGAGATCGTCGAGGCGGTCGGCGCGGCGGGCGACGATCGCCACGGTGGCGCCCTCGGCGGCGAGGGCTAGTGCGGTCGCCTCGCCGATGCCGCTCGAGGCACCGGTGACGACGGCGACGGTGGAGGCAAGGCGGGGGGAGTCGGCCATGCGTCTGCAGTATTACAAGGCGCCTCGCGCGTCCGGCTAACGCGGGCCGGGCCCTGCGTCCAGCTCGCGAAGCTGCGGGTTGCGCTAGCCGATATCGGCTAGCGCCCCCGTGGGTCGATGCCTTCAAGCGGCCAGTGGCGGACTACGCCGGGGCGCCAGTGGCCGTCCTCCTCGCGCGTCAGGATGAAGCGGCTGATCGTCAGCTGCCCGCCCTCATGATCCCCGTAGAGCAGATCAACGGTCAGGACCTCACCGGCCACGAACGCCTCGCGCAGACCCTCGCGGAAGGGATCGTCGGTCTCGCGTATCGCCCCCTGCCAGAAGCCCGTGTCGCCGGCGGGCACGTACAGGTCACGCAGCTGCGGACGGTGTTCCGCCGGCTCGGCGTGCGGGACGTCGATCTGCGGGCGCTGCGTCACCAAGCGCCAGGCTTGAAGGACCGCGAGGCCGTTGCCGACGTTGCGCAGCGGGATCACGAAGTAGTAGTTCTCGCCGTCCCGCTCGACCGTGGCCATGCCGCCGTCGACGCTCACCATCCGCCCCTCGCCGAAGCGCACCATCTCGGGCGGATCGGTCACGCGCGAGGGAGCGAGCACTGGCCGCAGGCCGAGCAACAGAGCCCGCTCGGCAATCGCCGTCGAGCGCTCCGCAAGACGCGTCGAGCGCTGCCCGAAGCGCACCGAGGAAAACGTCGCCACGGCGAGCACGAGCGTACCGCCCGCGGTCGCCAGCGAGGCAATCGTCGGCCAGTCGACAGCGAAGGGCAGCGTCATCGATTAGATGTTGTCTCCATGAGCGGACGGCGGAGACAATAGGCACGCGCACACCCAGGGAGCGCTTGGAGTCCCTGCCGCTCCTGGGCGCAGCAGGGATAGAACCCGCACCCTTCTGAGTGTGTTCGTCAAATCGACCTAGCTCCTGCTCAGCACCGCGAGGGAGCGCGCTGCTGGGCCGAGTCCGACCCTAGTGCAAAGGACGAGTTGGACGAGGACCGAGTCGGAGGTGCCGATCCTCGGTCGTTGTGCTCGCGACTCGTCCAAAGCTAGCGTCGTGCCTGCATCGTGGGATGATCCGCGGATGGCGTCCAATGTCGATGGTGCACAGGACTGCGTGATCCTCGCCAGCTTCGAGAGCCGCCGCGCTGCCGAGCACATGCTGGCGTCGCTTAGACGGAGATTTCGCACGAAGGCCCGCAAGGGGCACGCGACTGCTCTGGTGATCAGCGCCAACAAGGACGGTTCGCTGAAGATCACCCAGTCACGAGTTCTGACAGCCAGCGGCTTTGTCTACACCCTGCTCCGCGTTTCTCTATCGGTGACGATCGGGTTCACGGGCACTTCTCGACGCTGAAGGGCGCGAAGGGCGGGGTCGATGAGATCCATGCGCGTGGGTCGCACGTTGGATCCGATGAGCAGGCAGTCCACGCAATTCTTGCTAAGGCTGGCCCGAATGGGACCCTAGTGCTGGTCTGTTGCGATGGCCAAGAGATGCGCCAGGCGGTCGTTGCACGAGCGAGCGACAGTGCAACGGAAAGCTGGGATGGCTCACGCGCACAATTCCTCGCTAGCCTCGATCCGGCTAGCGGGCACGACTGGCTGCGCGCCGCCGTCGGCGAGCCCTCCTCCTGATGGCATCAGATCAGACGAGCCGAGAGCGGCTGCTCGCGTGGGCTAGTTGTTGTGCCCGGTGACGTCCCGAACGCGGTGGATGGGTGGGCGGTTGCCGAGCGCTGAGTGGGTGCGCTGCTCGTTGTAGTGGCGGACCCAGTGTGGCAGTGCTGCGTGGCGCGCGTCGCTTGAGGCGTATTGCAGGGCGTAGGCCCACTCGCGTTGCAGGGTCTGCTGGTAGCGCTCGACTTTCCCGTTGGTGCGGGGCGTGTACGGCCGGGTGCGCAGATGGCGGACCTGGCGGCGGTGCAGCAGCTCGCGTAGCGTCTTGTTGTGGATGTAGGTGAACGCGTTATCGGTCATCAGCCGCTCGGTGACGATCCCGTGCTCCAGGAACCAGTCCAGTGCGCGGCGGGTGAACGCGGTCACGGTCGGGGCTTTCTCGTCGTTGTGGATCTCCGAGTACGCCAGGCGTGAACAGTCATCGATGATCGAGTGCACGTACTCCCAGCCGACGCGGCGGGAGCGCCGGGTGCGATCCCCTGTCAGCGCGTGCCCGGGCTCGGTGAACTTCCCGAGCTTCTTGACGTCCATATGCAGCAGGTTCCCGGGGCACGGCCACTCGTAGCGCACGACCCCAGGGCGCTCGGATGGCTCCCGCCGCGAGCAGCCCCCGCGTCGCAGGACCTGGTGGACGGTCGAGTGGGGTCGCCCGATCAGCATCGCGATCGTCCTGGGACTCCAGCCCGTCCGCTGCCGCAACTCACAGATGCGCTGCTCCTCATCGACAGGGCACCGAGAGGGAGAACGGCGAGGGCGGCTGGAGCGCTCCGTCAGGCACGCCAGCGACTCACGCTCAGCAGGGGTCGCTGCACGCCAGCGGCGTACCCACTCCCACACCGTGGACTTCGACACGTTCCCCCACGCTCCAGCCTGCGCGAAGGACATCCCGTCATCAACGACACGACGAACGACCATCTCCCGCCCACGCGGAGTCATGCGGGCTCTATGGTGCGGCATTCCGGGCCTCCCTTGAGGTGGTGAGCTTTGACACCCACAGCCTCTCGGTAGGCCCGGACCTACCTACACCCCGTTCTGAACGTCACCGGGCACAACAGCTAGTGGCCGCGAGCAGCGCAAGGGCCTACGCCCACGCGATGCGGCAATCCTGATCGTATGCGTGTGGTTTCTCGCCATCGTGGTCTTCGGGGTCGCCGAGCATCTCGTGGAGCCAAAGACCTTTCCGACCGTCTGGCTCGGGATGTGGTGGGCACTTGAGAGCGTCACCACCGTCGGCTATGGGGATGTCGTGCCGGCAGGTACTGCTGGGCGCATCATCGCGTCCTTTCTGCTCCTCGGCGGACTGGCGTTCCTCACCGTGATTATCGCCATGATCACTAGCGGATTCGTCGCGCGAAATCACCGTCAGGCCAGCGCCGCCCATGAAGATCGCCTCGTCCAACGCATAGAGCAACTCAGCCTAGAGCTCAAGGAGGTACACGCCGAAGTCCAAGGCCTGCGCCCCACAGGCAACAGCAACGAGACGGGATCGCCGACGCAGACCAGGCAGCACTGAAGCGCACGAACCGCATGCCCCCCCTGCCCTGGGCGTGTCGCGCCCGGTGGTGTGCGGCCGGCAGCCGGCCTTCGGGTTCCGGCCCCGGGGGTCGCTCAGGTCGGGGGCGAGTCCGGCAGATCGCGCGCGGGCCCGGCTGGCGGAGCGGGCCACGTGCCGCGACCGAGGCGCCGGCAGCTGCTGTTGTGGAGCGGGACCATGGACCTCAGCCAGCTACAGGCATCCAGAGGGCAGCCCACGTCGAGGGTGTCTCGCTGGCCGACGACCGCCTCAAAAGGGGATCGAAGAGATCCGTACAGCAATCGCCAGGCTGCAGGACCAGCGACCCGCGCCGCAACCGCGCGGTCGAGCGCGCCTGCGTCGCGTGAGTCGTTCCGCATCTGCGCTTTTTGGCAGGTGGGGGCGAGGGCCGCGGTGTCCCTCGCCCGACCTCCTGCCAACCTTCGATGCGACCGGGTCATCTGTGGGGATGAGTGCGGTTCGCGCGCCCGATCCTAGCATCTATTTCCATCATCTGGCGTTGATGCTAGCTCGTCAATGAGCTAACGCCTTGCTTAGACCGTTGACGCCGGGCAGTCTGTGAGAGGTGTCATACGCTCCCGATCCGGCCCTCGGCCACGTCCTGCGCGAGCTACGCGGCGAGCGCTCGCAGGAAGACGTGGGCTACCACGCGGGCGTCACAGCCGCGACGGTGGGTCGCATGGAGCTGGCGAAGTCGAAGCCGGACTGGGCCTCAGTCCGCTCGGTCGTGGACGCGCTGGGCGTGCGGCTGGTCGATGTGGTGGCGGCCATCGAAGCCGCCGAAAGCAAGTAGACGGCCTCCCGTCCGGCAGACCGCAACGGGAGGCCGCGCGCGCCAGGGCGATACCGGAGCGCTTCGCGCGCCAGCCTACCACGCCTGTCGCTACAGCATCAACGAGCTAGCGTTGATGACGCAGGCCCTAGACTTGATCGTTGATGTCGTGGAGTGTTCCCAGCTATGGCCGGGCAAGGCGATAGGGCTCTGGGAGAGGTACTGCGCCGAGCACGCAAGGCGAGAGGCGAAAGCCAGGAAGCCGTCGGCTTCCGTGCCGGGTTGACCGGCGGCACCGTGAGCCGGATCGAGCGCGGCTCGCGCGTCGAGTGGGAGACTGTCCGTGCCATCGCGCGGGCGCTGGACCTTCGACTGAGCGACCTCGGCCACGAGATCGAAAAGATCGAGCGCAGCTAACGCACAACAGCCCGGCGGGTTAGGTCGGGCTGTTGCGCTCGCGAACCCGATGCAGGTGCGCGCCACGATCCCTGCGACATCCGATACACCCGGCATGACGCAGCGGCTGATCGTTCTGCTGCTCCTCAGCCAGGCCAGGTGCTCGGGTCGTCAACGTCGATCGCGAGAGTACTCATGTGATGGCGGTGAGCAAGGGCAATGATCCGCGCGAAGGTGCGATCCCAGGTCTCAGGTGGCAGTCCGATCGGGCTCCTCTGCGCCCAACCGCTCGGGATTGACGATGACCGCCATGGCGCTGAGGCGGCTCTTGCAGCCGGCGACCGTAGCGAGGCCGAGCCAGCGACGAAGGTTCGATTTTTCCGTCCGCATTACGCCATGATTGCCCAGGCGCTCGCTGGTAAGGGATGCAGGCTCGGCAGGCGCGGCGTGCAGGGAGACCGCGAAGTCTTGGCCGAACACCAGCGTCATGTCGTGCGGCTTGCCGTCGCGTCGTGTCTTGCGTAACATCGTTCGCAGTCCGCTGGCGACTCGCTCACGCCCGCTCTTGTCCATCTCGAGGACCATCAGTTGGGCTCTATCCGGCCCGACATACCTGTGGCCTCGATGTCATCTAGGAGTTGGCGAGTGGCATTGTTGATGCGTTGGCGTGGCTTGCGTGCTGGCTTGCGCATGTCCTGCTCGCCAAACCACCATTCATCAAGTGGATCAGTGTGGTTTCCTAGCTCGAGATGGGTGCCGTCGACTTCCTCGTCCTTCCAGTGGAGTCCGTCCTGCAGATAGCGCATGAAGAAGTCCATCTCGTCCATTGCCCAGATGCGGTGACGGTTGGCTCGTGCGCGGCGCACGATGTAGTGAACGAGCTGCGCGGGGCGCTCCACTAGCTGGCAGATGAGCTCAAGCTCGTGGATTCCGACTACCCACGGCGCCTGCTCATCGGCCGGTAGCAACCCTGCCTCTTGCAGCCGCCACGTCGCCGGTGCGACGGCCGAGAGGTCCTCAAGAGTCACGGCGACGCGGAGGACTCGCGTGATGCTCTCGGTGTCGAGCCTGATCGGCTTGCCGCTGCTGTCAGTGATCTTGGTGGCCTTGCCTTCAACCAGCGCTTGCTTATCGCGGTCGAGCTGACGGGCGGCGGTCTCGACCAGGTCCCGTAGGCCGCGCTCCAGCCGGTCGGGCGCCGTGCGCCGCGCGCTTGGGGCAAGTGCGCCGGCCTTCGTCTCTACCAGCACGATCAGGCTGTCAGAGCGAATCACGCTATCCGCCTCGCCGTCCTGCTCCGTGCCGTCCTCTTCGAGCATGGTGTATTTGATCGAGCCGTGGGCCCAGTTAGCTCGCAGAGCAGCGGACAGGGCAGTAAGAGCGCGGTCCTCGATCAGGCGAGCACGATGCGCCTGGAAGCGCTCCCAGGCCTTCGGGTCTTTCTTGAGTCCGTCGGTCAGTCGGTTGCGCTACTGCCGATGCGCACACGCGCCGGGACGTCCGCGAGCTCGCGCCGCGTCGCCGCCTCATCCACCCACTGCCACAACCGCAATCGCAGTCATCCCGCTCATGCAGATCCACAAGTCGGTGCTTGCCATAGGCGTTGAAACGCAGCCTGAACACACGGGACCCATCGACCAGCGTACGTATGTCAATCGAGCCCGAGTTCACGCGAGGCATGCTGACCCACTCCATCCTGCAGCATCAAGCAAACAGACCCATCCTAGTCTTCTGCACCTCGGAGCAGGCGGAATCGAGTCTCGCGCTTTGTTCGAAGTCGCTTCGCGGCACCGATCGTCGCCCGTTGTTTCGTCCGCACGCTGAGGTAGTGTTGGCGTAGGATGGCTGTAGTGGTTCCCTGCCCCGCTTCGCGGGTGGTGTCTCCGTTGCGCTGGGCTGGCGGCAAGCGCTGGCTGCTGCCCACTATCAGGATGCTTGTAGGAAGCCAGCAGTTCTCGGCCTACCACGAGCCGTTCCTCGGCGGCGCTTCGGTCTTCCTTGGCCTAGCGCAGTTCGGCAGAGCATACCTACGGGACTCGAACGCTGAGCTGATCGCCACTTATCGCGCCATCCGTGATCACCATGCCAGGATCGCCGAGCGGGTTCAACTTTACGGAAACGATCCGGATACATACTATGCGGTCCGGGCTTCGGTGCCGCAAGATAAGGTTGAGCGGGCAGCGCGATTCCTGTACCTTAACCACACATCGTTCAACGGGATCTATCGCGTGAACCTCGACGGTATCTACAATGTGCCGTTTGGCAGTCGCCCGTCGCCACAGATACCGACTGTCGAGCACCTACGCGATGTCGCCAAGCGGCTTAGTCAAGCAAAGCTCGAGAAGGGCGACTTCGCCAAGTGTCTCAAGCACGTCCATAAGGGTGATCTCGTCTTCCTTGATCCGCCCTACACGGTTGCCCACAACCACAATGGTTTCATAAAGTACAACCAGCGCCTCTTCTCATTCGATGATCAGAAGCGACTAAAGGAACTCGTCGAGAAGATCAAAGAACGCAGTGCCTACTACATCCTCGCCAACGCAGCCCATGAATCGATCGCGAACTTGTTCGACAACGGCGACACGCTAATCGAGACGAGTCGCCGCAATTCGATCGGCGGCATTAATGCAGTTCGAGGTAGCGCGACGGAGTATCTGTTCACGAACCTGGAGCTACCTCGATGATGGCGAATCTGGCGAGCACGACGCCGCCTGGGGAGGCGATCCGCGATCACTTGATTCCCGTGAAAAAGATCCAAGCTGAGACTCGCCGGCGGCTGGCCACGCACATCTTTGAGACGATCGCCAAGGGTAAGGTCGAAGAATACGAACAGGACGGTTGGGTCGTCGATAGGGAGCTCAAGACCCGCACGCGGATGCGCCGAGAGAAGTCGCATGAAAGTGCTTTCGAGGACCGGGTCTGGGCCGCATTCGCCCGTCTGCGTTTCACCCATCTCAACCGCGATCGTGCGTTCGAACTGCGGTACAGATCCGCCACGAACCAGGCTCAACGTGTCGACATCTTCGCGGCCGATGATGAGGCAGCGCTTGTCATCCAGTGTAGGTCGACGGAGAAGATCCGCCCCGGGCAGTTCAAGAAGGAGAGCGAGGCGATTGCCAGTCACAAGGCCGGGATTATCAAGCGGATCCATGAAGAGTACCCGCAGCACAAGGTCAAATTCATCCTGGCCACCAATAACTTCACGCTGTCGGAGGACACCAGAGATCGGCTCGCTTCCGAAGATATTTTCCATATCTCCGAGGACACGGTCGACTACTACCTCACGCTCGCAGATCACCTAGGTGCTGCCGCGAAGTATCAGTTGCTTGGCGCGCTCTTTGCCGAGCAAAAGATCCCGAACCTTCGAGCCTGCTGTACCGGCGATACGTGGCTCGATGGGCGGCCACCCCTACTATTCGTTCTCGATCGAGCCGGCACGGCTTCTGAAGATGGCCTACGTGCTTCACCGTAATCAGGCCAACAGCGAGCTGATGCCGACCTACCAACGTCTCATCAAGAAGTCGCGTCTGAAGAACGTCGCACGGTTCGTGGGAGAAGGTGGGTTTTTTCCGAACTCGATCATCCTCAATATCGAGACCAAGAAGAAAAATGGCTACCTGCAGTTCGACCTTGCGAACAAGGACAGCAAGACTCCAGGCGGAGCCAAGATCGGGCTCCTTCACCTCCCGCAGACCTACAGGGCCGCGTATGTTATCGACGGTCAACACCGGCTTTACGGCTACGCGAACTCGGACCGTGCAGAGACCGATCTGATTCCCGTGGTGGCCTTCGTTGATCTTGCTAGAGCAGATCAAATGAAGGTCTTTATGCAGATCAACGAGAACCAGCAGGCGGTCCCGAAGAACCTGCGTAACACGCTGAACTCTGATCTGCTCTGGGCGTCCGATGATTACAGTGAGCGTGCCCGAGCACTGCGCCTGCGGATCGCGCAGCACCTAGGTGAGCAGAAGACTTCGCCGCTGTACGACAGGGTGATCATCGGCGAGAACCAACGGACGCACCTTCGGTGTATCACGATCGAGGCGATCAGCAACGGCTTGATGCGTGGAAACTTCGTTGGCACCTTTACAAAGACGGGCGCCAAGACGCAGGGCACGTTCTACGCTGGCGACAATCAGCCGACGGCCAAGCGCTTGATTCCCTTCCTAGCTGTTGTGCCCGGTGACGTTCAGAACGGGGTGTAGGTAGGTCCGGGCCTACCGAGAGGCTGTGGGTGTCAAAGCTCACCACCTCAAGGGAGGCCCGGAATGCCGCACCATAGAGCCCGCATGACTCCGCGTGGGCGGGAGATGGTCGTTCGTCGTGTCGTTGATGACGGGATGTCCTTCGCGCAGGCTGGAGCGTGGGGGAACGTGTCGAAGTCCACGGTGTGGGAGTGGGTACGCCGCTGGCGTGCAGCGACCCCTGCTGAGCGTGAGTCGCTGGCGTGCCTGACGGAGCGCTCCAGCCGCCCTCGCCGTTCTCCCTCTCGGTGCCCTGTCGATGAGGAGCAGCGCATCTGTGAGTTGCGGCAGCGGACGGGCTGGAGTCCCAGGACGATCGCGATGCTGATCGGGCGACCCCACTCGACCGTCCACCAGGTCCTGCGACGCGGGGGCTGCTCGCGGCGGGAGCCATCCGAGCGCCCTGGGGTCGTGCGCTACGAGTGGCCGTGCCCCGGGAACCTGCTGCATATGGACGTCAAGAAGCTCGGGAAGTTCACCGAGCCCGGGCACGCGCTGACAGGGGATCGCACCCGGCGCTCCCGCCGCGTCGGCTGGGAGTACGTGCACTCGATCATCGATGACTGTTCACGCCTGGCGTACTCGGAGATCCACAACGACGAGAAAGCCCCGACCGTGACCGCGTTCACCCGCCGCGCACTGGACTGGTTCCTGGAGCACGGGATCGTCACCGAGCGGCTGATGACCGATAACGCGTTCACCTACATCCACAACAAGACGCTACGCGAGCTGCTGCACCGCCGCCAGGTCCGCCATCTGCGCACCCGGCCGTACACGCCCCGCACCAACGGGAAAGTCGAGCGCTACCAGCAGACCCTGCAACGCGAGTGGGCCTACGCCCTGCAATACGCCTCAAGCGACGCGCGCCACGCAGCACTGCCACACTGGGTCCGCCACTACAACGAGCAGCGCACCCACTCAGCGCTCGGCAACCGCCCACCCATCCACCGCGTTCGGGACGTCACCGGGCACAACACCTAGATGAGGCATTCCGCTACTTGAGCGAATGTCTCCCGACGCAATTTTCCCTCGGCAGCTCCGATGGCGGTTTTGTCTTTATGAACAACGGTGTTGAGGCTTATCTCCGACTTCTCAGCGACATCGTCGATCACGTTAAGGAGCACGACAACATCGATCCACTGACATCCTCGGCGGTAGAGGTGATTGGCGCGTGTCTATACTTCCTCGAACCGCTTATCGATCATCTCGAAGATCTCAGCTCCGAGGAAGGCGAGGAATACCGTAAGCTCTACGGATCCGGTGGCGGCCTCAGGTACTACCACAAGCTTCAGCAGGCGGTGTGTGACGCGCGACCTGAGTTTAAGCCCGCTGGCCTTGATGAGTGGCTGAAAGCTCAGGACAAGCAGTTCAACAGGGAGGCCCGAGAGATCGTCGGCGACATCGAGGGCTTCCTTAAGAAGGATATCAAGATGCGACTTGAAGACGAGCACGGCGGTGAATGGGAACGCTTCGGTATTCCGTCGAAGGTCAGGCGCGATATTCTCGTCCGCGCCGCCGAAAAGAACGCAGACCTCCCGCCCGGCGAGCAGGTTGAGCCTTGGGACATGATGTATCTTATCCAGTACTACGAAATCCTGACCCAGAATCATGAGCGTTGGCGCAATCGGTTCGAGAAGCGGTACACGAAGCCAGGCGACGAGAAGAAGACGGGCGGCTGGAAGGAGCGCTCGTCGTGGATCCACAAACTGAATGAGATCCGCAACTCGGTCAGCCACTCGCGCAGAATCGACGAGGACGCATTTGCTCTTCTCGTTGACCTACGGTCCTGGCTGCTACTAGGCGAGATAGACAACGAGCTATAGCAAACCCCGATCGCTGTACTGCATCACGCCGATAACGATCGGCGTGTCCCGTGATTCTGGCTCCCCCGTACAAAATTCGCGCAAAGCTGGCCGGGTGACTTCGGCTGTTGCCGTCGGACAACCGTCTGCTAGATGTGACTAAGCGGAGGGTGCAGGGGCGATCGGCGTACAGGCGCCCATCGCCAAGGATGCCCGAGCCGACGATAATCGCCGTCAGCCGCGCGCATCGAGGTATGTAGCCGGCGAGCCGCCCCCGCTGAGCTCGGTATGTTCTGCTCGGTGATACGCCGTGGAACCCTCGTGAGAAGACTCTTGGTAGTGCTGCTGGTGGGCCTAGCCCTCCTGCCGGCGCGCGCGCTCGCGGCGAGCGAGCCAGGTCCTGTCCTCGGGCGGTCGGTCGTCGTTCAGCGTGTGTCGGGCACCGTCCGTGTGCGCCAGCCGCGGTCGTCGATCGCGGCTGCGATCACCGGTCGCACGCTCGTCCCGATGGGCTCGATGATCGACACCACGAGTGGCAAGGTGCTGTTGACGACCGCCACCGCCCGCCGTGGGACCCAGTTCGGTGAATTCGATCGGGGTGCGTTCGTGGTCACGCAGAAGCGCTCCGGCCTCGCCGACCTGGCGTTGGCCGGGGGCTCGCGGCGAACGCGTTGCGTCGTCACCAGTGCCGCCAAGAGTGCCAGTCCGGCAGTGCTGCGTCTGCTCCACGGCCACTCCCACGGCGCTTTCAGGACCGTTGGTAGCTATGCATCCGCGGCGGTGCGCGGCACCGACTGGACCACGACCGATCGTTGCGACGGCACGCTGCTCACCGACAACACTGGCAAGATCGACACCGCGACCAACAACGGCGCCGTCTCCTCGCCGACACTGAGCTCTGGCGAGACGAGCGACTACCGGTGCGCGACCGGTGGGCTGGCGCCCGTGTCGAGCTCGTACTGCGTGGCCGTCGAGGGATTCGTGCAGCACACGGTGCTCGACGGGCGGCCCGTGACGCTCTATAAGTACGTCGCCGCGTTGGCCACCAAGAGCCCGGCCGGTGAGGCGACGGAACTGTGCGTCACGACGCCCTCGGGACAGTTGACCTGCACGCAGTACCCACTCGCTCCGCCGGACCCCGCGGGCTTCATGTCCTCTACCGTGGGCTGCTACACCGCGGAAGCGGGGGACTACCAGATCACCTATCGCCTCGGCGGCGTGACTCTCGGGACGCCGCTCGTCTACCACTCGCCGGCCGCGTCGCCCGTAGCGTCGAGTTGTGAGGCGTGGCTTGGCAAGCCCGACCCCGGCAGCGCGCTCGCGGCTTTGAACGCCAACGTGAAGCAGGTGAATCGGTATTCGCTGCCGACCTCCGCGCGGGTGGGCTCTGAGGATGTGCTGTTGGGCCCCACCGGCAGGGCGGGTACCGAGCTGGTCCGAGGCGTCGTGTACGGCGACACAAACGGGGCACCTGGTCCGCTGCTTGGCGCGACGAACATCTTCCCGTTCGCGCGTAATGACGGCGCCGGTATGGCGACGTTGGCCTTCGACCCGAACCTTCAGCTCCCGGCCGGGGACTACTGGATTGGTCTGATCACCGGTGGACAGGCGGACGTCGCCGCCATTTCCTACGACCCCCAGCCGGGCGTGCTCGAGTCCGACGCGAATCCGTTCTTATCGGGGCCCTCAGATCCGTTCGGGCCGATCAGCTCCGGCAACGAACTGATGTCGCTCTACCTGGACTACCTCATAACGCCGTAGGCGTGCCAGCGAGATTCGTCCGCGCCGTCGCTTGGGGCGGGCTCCAGCAGCCCGGTCCGAGTTCTGGTCTCGCCACACACGGCTTGCCGACGATCACAAGCTTTCGCGCCACGTTCACGGTGGCTGCACGCCCGCGCCCGATAGTGAGCGGTGATGGATCCCGACACGGTCATTCTCTCGCCCCACTTCGACGACGCGGTGCTCTCGTGCTGGCATCTGCTGACAGGTCCCGGCAAGGTGCTCGTCGTGAACGTCTTTGGCGGCGTGCCCGCGGCGGGGGCGCTCGGCTGGTGGGATGAGCTCGCGGGCGCGAGCGACTCAGCCGCGGCGGTCCGCGTGCGTGTCGAGGAGGATCGCCGGGCGCTCGCGCTCGCCGGCCGAACGGCCGTCAACCTGCCGTTCCTGGATGGCCAGTACCGCAAGTCTGAGCAGGCACCGGGAGCGATCGCCCAGGCGCTGCGTGGAGTGCTCCCTGGGGGCGCCCGGATATACGCGCCGGCCAGTCTTGGCGACCACCACCGGGACCACACCGCCGTGCGCGCCGCGGCACTCGCGCTCCGCACGGAGGGCGCGAACGTGGCGCTGTATGCCGACCTGCCTCATGCCACGGTGTTGGGGTGGCCGCGATGGGTGCTCGGGGGATCCTCCTCGGAGGCCGATCCGGCAGGCGAGGGATGGACGAGCCAGCTCCGGGAGTCGGGCGTTCCGGCCGAGCGGATGGTGCCGGCCGTGCATCGGTTGTCAACCGAGCACCACTCCAGAAAGCTTGAGGCAATGGTTGCCTATCGCAGCCAGATAGCGCCGCTGCAGAACACCTTCGGATCCTCGCTGAAGGATCCTCAGCTGCTCGGCCTCGAGGTCAATTGGCAGCTGCCGCCTAGTTAGAACCTGTTTCGAGATAGGCGATCCAGCGCCGCGTCCAGGGGCGCATCCGGACTTGCCGATCTTTTTGAAACAAGTTCTCAGTTGCGCGGCAGGGGCCCCGGGCGGTCGATCTCGGCGAGGGCACGCTCACGAAAGCGCATGCCCATCTGCTCCTCCTCGACGGCGGCGGCGATGGCGTCGGTCAGCCGGCGGGCCCGTCCTCGGCGATCCTCGGCCTCATCCGGCCTATCCGTCGCGGCGGCCACGCGCGCAAGCCCGGCCTCGATCTGCCAGCGCTCGCAGAGCAGCCCATCCTCGCCGGCTGCAGCGGCACCGCGCGCGAGCATCTGCGCTGCCGTGGCCCAGTCGCCGCGGGCCTCGGCGCAGCGGGAGAGGAAACGCGCTGTCGTCGCGATCGACCTGCGCGCGCCGCTGCGCTCCCAGGCCTGCAGGCGGCTCTGCATAAGTTCCTCGGCGCCCCGCACGTCGCCGCTCCAGAGCAGGCTCTCGGCGATCGCGAAGTAGGCGGGCTCGCCCCAGAGGTCGACGCGGCCGGGGGGTGTGGTGACGTGCTCGGCGATCTGCCGCGCCCGCTCGGCGAGCTCGCGCGCGCGGGTCTCGGTGCCGTCGCCGCCGGTGAGGCGCACTGCTAGGGAGAGCGCGCCGAGGCAGCGGAAGATCTGTCCGCGGGCACGGTTGCGCTCAGCGGCGGCGAGGCCGCGCTCCAGGACGGCCATGGCCTCCTCGCCGGCAAACAGATCCAACAGCGGCGCCGCGAGACCGGCGCTGACCCAGCCGAGCCAGTCGGCCTGGGGGGTGTCGGCGCGGGTAACGGCCTCGCGGCCGAGGGCTAGCGCTCGCGCGTAGTCGCCGCGGCAGCGGGCGATCCAGCCGGAGGTGTCGCGGATCAGCACGGCCGAGGGGTGGTCACTGATGCGTTCGCTGATGGCGAGGGCCTCGCTGGCGCGCCGCTCGGCCTCGTGCCATTCGCAGCGCTCGAGTGGCACATGGGCGGACTCGTAGAGCGTCCACTGCAGGAACCACAGATCCCCACGCCGGCGCTGTGTGCGCTCGAGCTCGGCGCAGAGCTCGGCGAGGCGCTCGATGTCGCCCAGCTGCAGCGCGGCGAACTTGAGGCTGTCGAGGGCGCGGCTGACGGCGAGCTCGTCGCCGGCGCGACGGGCGATCTGGAGCGCGCGCTCGCCGACCTCGACGGCCGCGGCGAACTCGAGCTCGTTGGCGAGGACCAGCGAGAGGCGATTGAGGGCATCGACCTGGCTGGCTTCGTCGCCGAGCTCCTCGGCGATTACAAGCGCCGCTTCGTGGCAACGCCGCGAGGCGGGTGGGTCGAGCACGTGCCAGTGCAGGCCCAGGGCGTTGCGCACCTGCATCTCACACCTGCGGTCGCCCGCCGCGCCGGCCCCCGCGAGGGTGTGTTCGAGGTCGCTGAGCGCGCGTTCGGAGTCGCCGAGGAGCTCGAGTGTCCAGGCGCGCGCGCGGTAGAGGTCGCGGATGGTCTCCTCGCCGGCGGCCGTCATACCGAGCTGCTCGCCCGCGGCGATTGCTCCATCGAGGTTCTCGAGTGCGGTCTCCTGGGCGTGAACGCGTTCGGCCGCCAGGGCGGCGCGGCGGTAGCAGTCAAACGCCCGACGCAGCTCGCCGGCGGCGCGGTAGTGGTGGGCGAGCGTGCCCGCGCGCTCGTCGGGGCGATCGGTGGGTATGGCCTCGATCGCGGTCGCGATACGCCCATGGATGGCGCTCGCGCGAGTGGCGGATAGCTGCGCGTAGATCGTCTCGCGGAAGAGGGCGTGGGAGAAGCTGAGCCGTCCCACGGGCTCCCCGGGCTCGATCAGGATGTCGGCGTCGATGGCTTCCTCGACGAGGTCGATGAGGTGTTCGCGCGAGTGCCCGAGAACGCGCTCGAGCACCGCCAGCTCGAAGTCGCGCCCCGCGACAGCGGCGACGGACAGCGCCTGACGGCAGTCATCCCCCAGGCCGCGCAGGCGCCGCAGCAGCAGGTCCCTGATGCTCTCGGGCACGCCGCCGGCAGCCGCCTCCCAGTCGGAGGCCGGGCCGACGTCGTGCAGGAGCTCCTCGATGAAGAAGGGGTTGCCCTCGCTGCGCTCTGCGACGCGAGTCACGAACTCGCGCGGCGCCTCCAGTCCGGTGCGCGCGGCGATCAGCTCGGCGACCTCGGCCTCGCCGAGC
This sequence comes from uncultured Solirubrobacterales bacterium, assembly GCA_963723045.1. Classification (GTDB taxonomy): domain Bacteria; phylum Actinomycetota; class Thermoleophilia; order Solirubrobacterales; family Solirubrobacteraceae; genus Palsa-744. Next base: position 58,515 of record CAVROU010000001.1, read on the forward strand.
CCGGACAGCGGAATCTGCGTCAGCGTGCGCGAGCGGCGCAGCTCCGCAAGCGCGGATGCGAGCGGATGCTCCTCGCCGACCTCGCTCGGCCGGTAGGTGCCGAGGACGAGCAGCGGGGCCCCCGACGCGGCGCGGGCAAGGTGGCGCAGCAGCAGCAGGCTGGAGGGGTCGGCCCAGTGAAGGTCGTCGAGGAACAGCACGAGCGGGCGCAGATGCGCGGCCTCGGCGAGCACCGCGCAGACGGCCTCGAACAGGTGAAAGCGCTCCTGCTCGGGCAGACGCTCGTGCTCGCTGCCAGAGCTGACTGGCTCGCGCGGGGAGCGCCCGCCATCGAGCTCGGGCACGATCGTCGCGAGCTGCGCGCGCCGCGGTGTGACCTGGACGGTCAGCTCGGCCGGGGGGCAGCAGGCGATGTAGTGGCGCAGCGCTTCCACGAAGGGCTGGTAGGGCGCGCGGATCTCCTCGTGGCAGCTGCCGGCCAGCACCGTGGCGCCCTGCTCGTGCGCCGCGCGTGCCAGCTCGAGGGCCATGCGCGTCTTGCCGATGCCGGGCTCGCCTGCGAGCAGCGCCACGCGCAGGCCGCCTGCGCGCGCGGCCGCCCACTCGGCTCCGAGCGCATCTCCTGCACCGGAGCGGCCGATGAAGGCGTCGCGGTCCTCGCCGGCGAGGACCGCGGGCAGGGGCACGCGCACCTCGGTGGAGGGCTCCCAGATCACCTCACAGGCAGCCACGGGCTCGGCGACGCCCTTCAGCGCTACGGCTCCGAGCGTGCGGTAGACGAACCCGCCGCGCGTGCCGGCGAGCGCACGCACGAGCTCGGAGGCGAGGATCTGCCCCGGCGCGCCGGCGTCGCAGAGTCGCTTGGCGATGACCACGGGCGTGCCGAAGTAGTCGCCCTCGTCGCGGATCGGCTCGCCGACGTTCAGCCCGATGCGCACGGCGAGATCGAGCCCGTCGCTGGCCCCGGCGCGGTGCACGGCCTGCTGGATCGTGATCGCGCAGGCCAGCGCGTCGACGGCGCTGACGAACGCGACCATCAGCCCGTCGCCGAGGTTCTTGACCTCCTCGCCCCCGTGCAGCGCGGCGGCCTCGCGCAGCAGCCCGAAGTGCGCGCGCCGCAGCCGCTCGCCCTCCTCGTCGCCCAGTCGCTGCAGCGTCTCGGTGGAGCCGACCTGGTCGGTGAAGAGCAGCGTGACCGTGCCGGCCCTGCGCTCGCTCGCGGGCACCGAGTCGGGGGCGAGGATGGGAAGAGGCTCCGCTTCGCTGCGCCGTGTGGGCCGCGCACTTGGGGCCGGCGGCGTCGAGCGCTGCGGTGCAGGTGGCGCGACGGAGGGCGATGTCGATGGTGTGGTCGGGGCCGTTGCGGGCTGCGATGCAGATAACGGGGCTGACGGCGTCGCATCCTCGGCGCGAATCTGCTCGACCAGTTCGCGCGTCGCGGGCGAGGGCGCGATCCCAAGCTCGGTCGCGAAGCGATCGGACAGGCGGCGGAACGTGGTGAGTGCCGCCGAGCGGTCGCCACTGAGCGCCAGGCGGCGGATGAGTTCGCGATAGGCCTCCTCGGAGAGCGGGTCGAGCGCGAGAAGGCGGCGCGTGAGCGCCACGGCTCCGGCGAGGTCGCCCGCTGTCTCGGCGCCGCCGGCGAGCTGCTCGAGCAGGGCGACCACGCGCGCGCGGTGCTGCTCGCGGTACTCGTACACCCAGTCTTCGTCGAGGTCCGCCAGCAGATCGCCGCGAAAGAGATCGAGGGCGTCATGCAACTGGCCCTGCGAGAGCAGCCGGTCGAACTCGCCGACGTCAGTCCAAACGTGATCGGGGCCGGCGAGGGCGACTCCCTCGCGGGTTGCGACGAGGTAGCGGTCGGCGTCGGCTCCCAGCGGACGGCGCAGGGCCGAGAGCGCACTGCGCAGGCTGGTGCGGGCGCTCTCGTCGAGCACGTCGGGCCAGAAGCGGGCGGCGAGCTGACCGCGGGGGTGGGTGCGGCGCTCCAGCGCGAGCACGCCGAGCAGCGCGCGAGCACGGCGGCTCGCGGGCAGTTCCAGAGGCTCGCCGTCGAGCTCGAGCACCATCTCCCCCATCAGCTTGACGTGCAGCATCGGCGAAGCCTATGCGGATTCCGCCGGGATTCCGGACCGGGCTCCATGGATTCACGCGCCATTCGCGCTGGCGCCACGGAGGCGTGGGACAGTGCCCGAAGCGCACCACGCCGGCACGAGCGCTCGCGGCGGTGGGGGGGAAACCCAAACCACGCCGAGATCGCACGTTGACTGTGACCTTTGAACAGACAATCCTGCACGAAAGCGACGAAACCATGGCAACCGAGACCCCGACAGCCCCGCCACCGCTCGACCTGAAGGCGCTCGCCGACGCGCCGGAGCAGAGCCGTGCCCGCTACCCCGACAGCGAGGGGTTCGCCGAGCGCGACGGCCAGCGCCTGTTCTACGAGCTCTACGGCGAGGGCGAGGAGACGATCTTCCTGCTGCCGACATGGTCGATGGTGCACTCGCGCTTCTGGAAGATGCAGATCCCCTACCTTGCCCGCCATTTCCGCGTGCTCGTGATGGACGGCCTGGGCAACGGGCGCTCCGATCGCTGCCGCGACCGCAAGCGCTACGCGCCGGCCGAATTCGCCCGCGACTGCCTGGCGGTGATGGACGCGAGCGGCACGCAGCGGGCGGTGATGGCGAGCCTCTCAACTGGGGCGCAGTATCAGCTGGAGCTGGCGCGCCAGGCGCCCGGGCGCGTCGTGGGCGCGGTCTTCCTCGGCCCGCTGTTCCCCTACACCCCCTCGCACTTGTCGTTCCTGACGCACCCGCTGACCCCGGTCATCTCCGAACACTTCTCCCTGCCCTCGCCCGTCTGGTGGGCGCACATGAATGGCAGTCACTGGCGCAAGGACTATGCGCGCAGCGCGCAGTGGTTCGTCTCGCGCATTCTGCCGGAGCCGCACTCGCCCAAGGCCCTGGAAGACGGGGTGGGGTGGGCGCTCCAGACGGACCCCGAGACGCTGATCGCGAGCCTGGCGCACGGCGAGTTCCTGCGCGGTCGGCGCACCCTGCGCGAGCTGGCGCAGGGCCTTGACTGCCCGGTGCTCGTGGTCTCCGGCGAGCGCGACAGGATCACTCCCCCGCGCGATGCCCACGCCCTCGCGGACCTGACCGGTGGGCGCCTGGAGACGGTCCCCGGCGCGGGCCACTTCCTGCACGCGCGCAAGCCCGTGAGATTCAACCTGGCGCTGCGCGACTTCGCCGAGGACGCCTTCGGGCGCCCGCGCACGCCGCGCGACCCCACCGTCTACCGCCCCGACGGCCGTCCTCGCGCCCTGTTTGTCTCCTCGCCGATTGGGCTGGGCCACGCCCAGCGCGACGTTGCGATCGCGCGCGAGCTGCGCCGGCTGCAGCCGGACCTGCAGATCGACTGGCTGGCCCAGGACCCGGTCACGCGCGTCTTGGAGGCCGAGGGGGAGCGCATCCATCCCGCCAGTGCGCAGCTAGCCAACGAGTCGGGGCACATCGAGTCGGAGTCCGCCGAGCACGACCTGCACGTCTTTCACGCCCTGCGCCGCGCCGATGAGATCCTCGCGGCCAACTTCATGCTGTTCCACGACTTGGTGCGCCAGGATCGCTACGACCTGTGGATCGGGGACGAGGCGTGGGAGCTCGACTACTACCTGCACGAGAACCCGCGCGAGAAGCGCGTGCCGTTCGCGTGGCTCACCGACTTCGTGGGGTTCCTGCCGATGGACGAGGCGAACGCGCGCGAATGCTTTCTGACGACGTGCCGCAACGGTCAGATGGTCACCCACGTAGCCGATCACCCCGAGGTTCGCGACCTGGCGCTGTTCGTGGGCGACCCCGAGGACATCGTGCCTGCACGCCTGGGAGCGGAGCTGCCGATGATCCGCGAGTGGACGGAGCGCAACTTCGACTTCACGGGCTACGTGACGGGCTTCACCCCGGCTGACCCCGCCGAGCGTACGCGGCTGCGCACCGAATTGGGTTACGGCGATGACGAGCAGGTCTGCATCGTCACCGTGGGCGGCTCGGGCGTGGGCGCCGACCTGCTGCGGCGAGTGATCGCGGCCTTCCCCCAGGCCCAGGAACAGGTTCCCGACCTGCGCATGGTCGTCGTCGCCGGCCCGCGCATCGACCCCGAGTCGCTCCCCTCGCCGGCCGGCCTGGAGGTGGTTCCTTACGTCCACAACCTCTACCGGCACCTGGCCGCCTGCGATCTCGCGGTGGTGCAGGGGGGCCTGACGACCTCGATGGAGCTGACGGCGAACAAGCGGCCGTTCCTGTACTTCCCGCTGCGCCACCACTTCGAGCAGAACTTCCACGTCCGCCACCGGCTCGAACGCTACGGTGCCGGTCGTCGCATGGACTACGAGGACTCCCCGCCGGAGCGGATCGCGGCGGCGATTGCCCAGGAGATCGGCCGTCAGGTCGACTACCGCGACGTGGAGGTCGACGGCGCCGCCAGGGCGGCTCGACGCCTGGCCGAGCTGCTGTAGCCCGGCTGTGCGATCGGCAGCGCCGGGGCCGTACGACCCCGGCGCTACGCGCCGATCAACGAAGGAGACGAATGGGTGTCATGACATGAGCAGCGCGACGAAGGCTATGGCGCCGGCGATGACCAGCACTTCCTTGACGAGCTGTTTGCCGCTGGGCACCCCGGATGGGCATTCACTGACTTCAGCGGTCCTGTTGGCGAATTCCATTTTTCCTTGTGCTCCGAAGGGAGATTCTTCTTTTGTGTTTTTACCTTCCACCTTTCGGCCGAGATTCTGATTGGGTATCGTTATTTCGCACGTCTTACCTTCTTCGAGTTCGGTGTCCTTGAACACGATGCCGCCTGCTTTGCATCCCACAAGCTTTGATTCTTCTATTTTGAAGCCGTTGGCAAGGGGCTCTTCGGGGTTTATGAATTCAGTTATGCAGCCGGTCGATTCCGGCGTGGTTTTTGTGAATTTGCCTTCTTTTCCGAGCCGACAGCCGCCGAATGTCGGGCTCATGGCGACTCGCCTGGAAAACCCACTTGTGGGTGTCTGGCCTTTGAACTGCACTTTTTCGCAGGATATTTCTGTGGTTTTGCTGAGCCTGATGGACGCAGGGCCACCTTCGCCAGACCATCCGGTTTCCGCTTGGAATTTCGGTCCCGTTTCGAAGACGGCGACTTCTGGGCCTGTGGTTTTGAGTTTGATGCCGCCGGAAAGTGTTGCGTGGTTGCCGGCGAGCGTAATGCTGGGTTCCGCCCCGACGTTTTCTTTTTCGTTCCAGAAGTGTTGCTTGGCCCAGCCGGGGTAAGTGATGGTGAAGCCGCTGGCCCATTCTTCGACGTTAGCGATGCTGGAGGTCACGGATAGGCTGCCTTTCAAGGCAAATTTACCTGCGAGAACGCCACATCCGGAGCCGCTCAGGACGGCTTCCATGAATGTTCCTTCCCCCAGTTTGGTCGCTCCTGCTTCGATTGGTGAGGGAGTGAAGACCAGGTCTGGTCGTTGTTCTTTTTGGGTGGCTTCTTCGAGCTGTTTTTTTTCACCGTTCCATTTCCAGGCAAGATGGCCTTCGGTCGGAAGTTCGTTGTTTGAGCCCACTTTCACCGAGCATTCTTTCAATTCGGGTTTCACTAGCCGGGGTTCGTGATAAGTGAGTACAGTTTTCACTTGTCCCTGTAGATAATTGTTGAAGATGATGCCTTTTGCTTGGACCGATTTCGCCACGATTTCCACTTTGGTGCTGGCGATTTCGCCGCGCAGGATCTGTTCGCCACCTTCTCCCTGAACGGAGACGGGCGATTCTTCGCTGGCTCCTTCGCCGACGCCTTTCGTGCCGGCTTCCCGCTCGTGGAAATATGGTCCGGGTTCTGCCCATGCGGTGCTCGTCGCTGCGCAAGATGCGATCAGAGTTACGATTGCGCCCAGCAATAGGGCTCTTGCTTTCAAAGACATGTGTTCGATCTCCCCGCCCCGCTTCGGCGGGGCTGTTGTGGAGCGCGCACACGGCAGGCCGACACGACGGGAGAAGCCGGTCGTGCGCTGCGCCATTGACCCTCGCCCGAGGCCCCTCGCTCCGACCTCTCGCATCGGCCCACAGAGGCGGGTTCTGGAACTTACTGAATTATTTCAATGAAGTCAACGGGGTCCCAGCGCGCGCGCCGGCTGCGCCGGAGACGACTTCTCGGCCTGCGTCCTTCTGGCCTCAGGCCACTGGAGGCTGGAGCTGTCAACCATGCGGTTGAGCTCATCGAGCGGTGCCTGTCTGAGCCAATCCAAGCCCCGAAAGGTCCCGGGATAGGCCCTAAAGCTTGCCCGTGTCTCGACGATAGGCCCAGGCTGCAGCGGCCCCGAGAATCGCAGTCCACGCCGCGACGGTGACCCAGCCGCGGAGGCCCCAGGCGTGGCCGTCGAGCGCGACGTCTCGGGCCTGGACGAGCCACCAGGAGGGCAGGAACTGGCCGAACGTATGCAGGAAGCCGTTGGTGATCGCGAACCAGGTGCCGCTGAGGAAGGCGAGGATCGACACCAGGCCGCCCATCAGCGGGCCAACGGAGTCGGTGTTCACCAGATGGCCGACGAGGATGCCGAGCGCGGCGAACGGCAGCAGCGCGACCATGATCAGGCCCGTCATCGCCAGCCAGCGCCCGGCGGGCAGGCTGACGCCGAGCAGCGACCCGGAGATGTAGAGCAGGAGCAGGCTCGACAGCGCCATTGCGTATCCAGTGAGCACCTTGGCGCGGAAGTAGGCGCGTACCGAGAGCGGGCTGATTCGCAGCTGCCTGGTCCACCCGACCTGGCGCTCGCCGGCGATGCGCGCCCCGGTCGAGATCATCGACATCATCGTCCCGAAGGACGCGAGGGAGACCATGTAGTAGGTGGCGTAGGTGAGCCCGGTGCCGGGGATGATCTTGTCGTGCTGGGGCGCCGCGATCAGCCAGAAGAAGACCAGCGGGAAGCCGAGCGAGAAGAGGAAGAAGCGGCGGTTGCGGAACGTGCGCAGCAGCTCGAAGCGGGTGTAGGCGACCCCGTTCACCGCACCACCAGTCCCCGCTCGTCGGTGTCCGGTCGGCCGGAGTCCGGCCGACCGGCGTCGGGCTCGTCGGCGTCCCGGTCTTCAGCGTCGGGCTCGCCCGTCAGCTCCAGGAAGGCATCCTCGAGGCTTCCCCCGACGATCTCGATGTCCCTCGCGGCCGGATACTGCGCAAGCAGCGCGCGGATGCTCTGGTCGGAGTCCGTGCAGTTCAAGATCACCGCGTCGCCGTGGCGCTCGGCCGAGGCGACTCCGGGCAGGCCGGCCAGACTCGACGGATCGACGTCCGGCAGCGTCGCGCGGAGCGTCCGCCTGCCCACGCGCGCCTTGATCTCGGTCGTCGGGCCGTCGGCGACGATTCGCCCGTGGGCCATCAGGATCGCTCGATCGGCGTTCGCGTCGGCCTCCTCGAGGTAGTGGGTGGCGAACAGCACCGTCTTGCCCCGCTCGGCGAACTCCCGCATGATCGCCCAGAACTCGCGGCGGGCCTCGACGTCCATCGCGACCGTCGGCTCGTCGAGCACCAGCAGCTCGGGGTTTGCGACGATCGCAACGGCAAAGCGCACACGCTGAGTCTCCCCGCCGGAGAGCTTCTGCGTACGCTGGGAGGCGATCCTCTGCAGCCGAGTGAGCGCGAGCGTCTCCTCGACATCCAACGGCTGCGGATAGAGCGAGGCCATCATCGCGATGAGCTCGCGCACCGAGAGGTCGCGGATCAGCATGCCGCTCTGCAGCATCGCGCCGACCAGCCCCGCGGCGACCGCCTCGCCGGGTGGGCGCCCGAAAACTCTCACCGTGCCGCGGTCGGGCTCGCTGAGGCCCAAAAGCATGTCGATCGTCGTCGACTTGCCCGCGCCGTTGGGACCCAGCAGCGCTGCCGTCTCGCCGGCGGCGACCGACACATCGATGCCCCGCACCGCACGAATTGGACCCTGGGGGCCGCTGAAGGACTTGGTCAGGCCCTCGACGCGGATGCCGCCGTCGGTCTGAGTCGTGGCCTGGGCAGTCATCGGGCGATAGGAGGCGATGGGCTGCCTGTCGATCAGGAAGAACGTGCGGCGGTCCGTACGGCGGGTCCCATCTCAGGCCGGCTGTGCCGCCAGCGGACGCGCGACCCGCGCGCCGGCGCGCACGCGCGTGCCGTTGCGGGGGGAGAAGGTGACGTTGCGTCGCGCCACGTGCTCCGCGCGCGCGGCGGCGGGCGTGAGCAGGCAGCGGCTCAGGATGGTCTCCAGCACGATGCGCATCTCGAATTCGGCGAACGAGGCGCCCAGGCAGCGGCGGATGCCGCCCCCGAAGGGAATCCACCCGTAGGTTGCCGGCGGCTCCTGCAGGAAGCGCTCGGGGCGGAAAGCGTAAGGCTCCGGGTAGAGGTCCGCGCGGGTATGCGTGAGCCAGATCGCCGGCGTCACGTCGGCGCCGGCGGGCAGCGTCAGCGCGTCGGTCTTCAGCTCGTTGACCAGCCGTCGTCCGGCGAGCGGCACGACGGGGCGCAGACGCAGCGACTCGGAGATGACGGCGCGCAGGTAGGTGTCCTCGATGCCCGCATCGATCTCGTCCGTCAGGCGCGCCAGCACGGGCGGATGGCGCAGCAGAAGATCGAACGTCCAGGCGAGCGCCGTCGCGGTCGTCTCGTGCCCGGCGAGCAGCAGTGTCACGAGCTGGTCGCGCAGCTCGCGATCGCTCATCGTGCCGCCGTCCTCCATCGGGGCGACCATCAGCAGCGAGAGGATGTCCTCGCGCTGCTCGAGCTCGGGATCCAGGCGCCGCTCGGCGATCTCCGCGAGCAGCGGCTCGTCGATTTCGGCGACCAGCTCGTTGAGGGTTGCCAGCGGGTCGCCGCGCCCGAAGCGGCTGGAGAGCATGAAGCGCAGCTGCAGCCCCACCGAGGAGCTGCCGCCCAGCAAAAGGGGCAGCCGCTCGCGTAGCTGCGCGCCGCGCTCGGGGTCGCTCACGCCAAAGACCGCGCGCAGGATCACCTCAAGTGTGATCGCCTGCATGCGCGGGTGCAGCGCGAAGGTCTCACCGCTTGGCCAGCCCTCGACCTCGGCCTCGGCGATCTCGCGCACGATCGACTCATACGAGCGCATGCGCTCGCCGTGGAAGGCCGGCAGCATCGCGCGGCGCCGCGCGAGGTGCTCGCGACCCTCGAGCAGCAGCACCGAGCTTGCCCCCATGACGGGGCGCAGCGCGGCGGTGCGACCGGGCGGCAGCCCGTGCCCATGCTCGCTGTAGAGCTCGCGCACGATGTCGGGGTGGGAGACCATCACGGTGGGGCGCTGCGAGCCGAGGAAGCGCACGCTGAAGGCATCGCCGAAGTGCCGCCGGCAGTGCTCCATGAAGCCGATCGGCCGCGCCAGCCACCACACCATCTGCACGACCGGCGGCTGGCTGGGCCCGGCGGGAAGCGCACTGAGGTCGAGATCCACGCCCCTAGCCTGACACACCTCGGCGCCTGCGCCAACTCGGGTTAGTTTTGAGGGGGCGGCCTAAAGGCCGCCATGGTTGCCGCGAAGTGCCGTGCCGGGGCGCGGGGGCCTGGGCGCCTTCACTCGCCCCGCGCACTCGCCTCGGCGCGTCAGCGCCAGCGTTGCGCGTCGACCCTGCCGCTTCGCGGCCATCGCTGGTGGCCTCTAGGCCACCTCCTTAAAATCTTGATCGCTCCAGCGGGGCGCCGTCGCTGAGCGTGAGCCTCAGCAGCTCCTCGCCCGGGCGTTTGGCGTTGCAGGGACGGAACGAGCGCGCGCGGCGGCTCGGGCGAAACGAGCGCACCGGCTCGGCGCGGATGTCGTTTCTGAAGGCCACTCCCATTACGGTGCGGCGGGCGAGGGAGCGCGCGAGGATCGCCTCGGCCACGGCCGCCGGGTCGACCGCATACTGCGAGTCGAGGATGAGCTGTCGGAGTAACTGGATCTGTCGCTGCATCGGGGGTGCCCGTTTTTGATCGGCTCCTCGCGCGGGAACCTTTTGTCGGGCGACCCTCGATTCGACAAGCGTTGAGCCCTCTCAAGCGGGCGGTGTTGCGCCGCGAGGATCGCCTCGGGCGCCGGCGAGGTAGCGCACGACGTCCTTCGCGTCGATCGCGAGCGCGGCGGCGTCGCGGCCGCGGACAGGCCGCTCGTGCGGGCGCGGATCGCCAGGCGCGCCCCGCGCGGGTCCTGCGCCTGGATCGCCAGCAGCCGCTCGGCCACGGCCCCGGGGTCGCTCGCGGGCTCGCCCGCCAGCAGCTGCGCTGTGAGACGCTCGGCGATCATTCCGGCGCCGAGTATGGCGCGGAGGGGCGGATCGGCGCCCGGCGCGGCGTGCCGCTCATACCGACTTCATGCACCGGTGCTTTCGCTCGAGTCCTCGCCGTTGGATCCCTCAGCGCCGTCGGGTCTACAGCACGAACGGAATGATCGCGCGCACGTGCTTCCTGTATTCGGCGTAGGCGTCGGGAAAGTGCCTTTGCATGATCCGCTCCTCCTGCCGGGCCTTCCACCACAGGCTCCCGCACAGCGCGAGGAACAGGGCGAAGCCGAAGGCCCGCCCGTAGTCGATCGCCGTGCCGAGCGCCATGACGATCAGGCCGGTGTAGATCGGATGGCGCGCCAGCGCGTACGGGCCGGATTCGATCAGCTCGTGGTCCTCCTTGAAGGTCACCTCCGCGCTCCAGTTGCGACCCAGCACGATCCGCGCCCAGACGGTGAAGGCGGCTCCCGCGAGGACTATGCCGGCGCTCACGATTCCCAGCGCGAGCGAGGTCTGCCAGATCTGCGACTGCGAGGACACGTGCAGCAGTCGCTCGGCGGCCACCCAGCCGAGGACGAGGATGCCCGCGACGAGGCGATATCCGAAGAAGTCACCTCGCTCGACCGTGCGCTTGGTCTTGAAGGCCATGGCCACCCAATAGATCACCCACGCGATCCAGCAGCCCTGGATGAACAGCCATGTTGAGTCGCTCGTCATATGGTCTCCGCCGCGCAGGGACTTGCCTGCAGGCCGGCATTATCGCCGGCTCAGGCTCGAGCTCCCGCCGTCAAGGCGGCTCTCCCGGGCCAGGTTTGCCCTACGCGCGCCGGCGTGGCGCGGCTTTCATGGGTGGCCGCCGGGCAGCCCTGCGTGGCGGAGGATGCGTGCCATGTCGTAGAAGCCTGTCTGGAAGTCGGTGAGACGCTTTGGCGGTCCGCCCGTGGCGACGGGGTCCTGGTAGCGCGCCTGTGCCCAGCTCTGGCGCCACTGCACCATCTGCTGTGTGAGTGCGCTGTGGTTGGCGACCCCGGGGCCGCGGGTGGGCGCGGCGGGGTCGTTGAGGAGCTGCCCAAGGTGCTGTGCGGCGGCGACGCGTGCTGTGGGCGCGGGGATCTGCCCGCCGGTGTTGCAGAAGCGCGTGAGGATCGTCTTGATGATCGAGGTGTGGTCGAAGTGGATGTCCGGTGCGAGCTCTGAGGAGGAAGAGCCGGCGCTCACGAGCGGGGAGACGAGGAGTGCGGGCACGCGCACCCCGAGGCGCCGGAACTCGGGGTCGTCGTCCACGGCGGCAGGTGGTGTGACGTGGTCGTAGAACCCGCCGTGCTCGTCGTAGGTGAGGATCAGGAGCGTCTTCTGCCAGGTCGGCGCCGAGCTGAGGGCGTGGTAGATGGTAAGGATCAGGTCCTGCCCGGCGATCACGTCGCTGGGTGGGTGGTCGTCGTTTGAGTCTGGCCCGAGGACGCGCAGGTCCTTGAAGCGCGGGTCGATCCAGCTGACCTGCGGCAGCCTTCCGGCGGCGACGTCGTCGAGAAACGAGGGGCCTTCCTCGGTCAGCTCGCCTGCCGCGCGTTCCCGGGTGCTCAGCGTGCGGGAGTCGACGAAGGCGAAGCGCTCGTGGTGGCTGAGGCGGTACTGGGGGTCGACGGCGCGCAGCGTGGCGGGGTCGAAGGAGTACCAGCGCCAGTCGACCTGGTGCTGGTCGAGGTAGCGGACGAAGCTCGGCAGCTCATAGATCGGCGGCGAGGCGTCGTTGCGGCTCCCTTCGGCGCGTCCGGCGACCGAGTAGAGCCGGTTTGGCCACGTCGCCCCGGGCACGGAGCTGAACCATCTGTCGACGACGCAGTACTCGGCTGCGAGGTGGTCGTAGACGGGCAGGTCCTCGGCTGTGTAGTAGCCCATCACGAGACCCGGATCTGGTACCGGCACGTGGAGCTTTGCGGCACGTTCGGAGGAGATGCGGGCGTAGTTGGCGACAAAGCCCTGGCCGCCCCCCGCCAGCTGCTCATCGACGGAGGCGCCGGAGTGGTCGGGGTCTTCGGCCTCCCCGCCGAACATCGTCGCGGCCAGGTGGTGGATGGGGTAGTCGGTTCCCGCGTAACTGTTGTGGTTGGCGGCGGGACCGGTCAGTCCGTCGATGTTCGTGCGGCCCTTCCCGCCTTCGGCCGCCGGCAGCGAGAGGTAGCCGAGCATATGGTCGAAGGAGCGGTTCTCCAGCATCACCACGACCACGTGCTCGATCTGGTCCAGGCGCGCCGCGAACCCGTCATCAGGTGCGGCGATGGTGGCCGGCGGCGTGGGTGGCACCGCCGCGGCGACCACGTCGATCATCTGCCGCCATTTCCCGGGCAGCAGATGCCCCACACCACGAAGCGCCGCCCGCTCAGCCTCTTCCAAGAAATCGCTCATTTACGCTCACCCTTAGGGACGATTCGATTTATGGAGAACGCCGGCAGACTACCGCAAGGCGCGCCGCGATGCGCTTCTCACCGCATAGCGAAAGCGCGGCATGAATGCACCCCGTGGAGCATTTTCTGGTACGTTTTGAATGATAGGAACTAAGGGGGCCCCATGCGCAGCACCAGCTGGTGCGACATCGTGGCAGTACCCGGCCGCGAACACCCGCGAGGACGAAAAGGACCTTCGATGGCCGCGGTCGGCCCCCGACTGTTGGCGCCGGCGGAGACTCCGTGTTTGGAAAGCTGAGGCCGCTCGCGCAGAATCGTGTGGTGGTCCTGTTTGCGGGCATCGCGCTCGGCGTCTTTCTCTGGACGGCGCCCTGGCATCGCATCGCACCCACCGCGGGCCACGCCGTGCCGCACCGCCGGCCCTACGAATATCTGTATCTCGACTCCGAGCGCGTCGACTCCTTTCTCGGTGAGCTCGACGACGGCAGCGTTCGCTCCATCAGCCGCCAGGAAACCGAATCGAGCAATGCCAGTCTCGGGTTCCAGCTCGACACGGTGGGAAGCGCGACCGCGACGGAGGGGAAGCAACTCACCGTAAGCGCGGTCGTGACCAAGACCGAGGCTGACAACTTCTACAGCCTGCTGGAGCAACTCGAAGGCGGCCTGTTGAAGACCATGAGCGTGGCTTCCCCGCGGCTGTCCGCGCAGTTCTCCCCGCGTGCAGTGCCGGTCGGAACGATGGTCCGCGTCGAAAACGCCTTTCCGCGACTCCCACCTTACCTGTCGCCCTATCCGCTACTGCGTTACGCAAGGTTTGAAACGAACTCGCCGGTCTTCGGGAAGCCCGTGCTCTCCGACTACAGCCTCTCCCGTTACACGGCAGGCGCCGCGGTCGAACGAGAAAGGCTCAGGTTCATCAAGCGGGTCGGCCCCGATCCGCGCCTGCCCTTCTCGATCGAAGCTGGCAACGGACTGACGATCTTCATCCCAGCGCGCTTTGCGGACCTCACGGGGGATCCGAGCCTGCTCTCAGCGCGCCTGACGATCGTCGGCAAGGTTGCGTTCAACGTCGAAAAGGGCTCCGAGAGGAGACAGGGCGAAGAAGGGGGCTTTGGCGACGGGGCCTCCGAGGATGCCTACCTGCCCGCGCTCCTCGGCGCCTCGCCGACATTCCTGCGCGAGCTCGGCGTGCGCCCGTCGGCGGCCAACTCCAAGACGACACTCTTCCAGGGCGTCTCGGAATCACTGACCTACCTCGATCATGTGGTCGAGGTCGTACCGATCGCCATGTACTACAACTGATTTCGGTCACGTCGCATGAAGTACGGAGCCCCGCGCCTGCCCACACTCCGACCTGGGCCTCGCTGTAGACGAGCAGTGGGCACGGCTGGTTTCCGAACCAGCGACCTCTCGCGTGTGAAGCGAACGCGAGCATGCGAACCGGCGTCTCGGTGCGGTTGACGATCTGGTGGGCTCCGGGCCTGAGGAGCCTGAGCAGTAGAGGTCCCTCTGTCGGCTGGCCGTGTTGGCGCCGGCTCGGGCGCGCCGATGCCTTGGGCATCTAGGGAATCAAGGAACTCTTCCAGCAAGCCGATCTCAGGGTGATGCGGCATTCTGCGGTCTCGGATGCAGGTGACCCAGCGGCTGCGTTCGGCGCGCCGCGCCGTCCTGTGCGCCGGCGCTGGCTTGTCGTGGTGGCAGTGGGCGTTCTCCTGCGGCTGCTGCTGATCTTGGTCGCGTCGCCGTCGGTGCGTGCGTTGCTGCACATCGGGAGCGGCTACCCGTCGTGCGCGGCGGCGGGCATCAGCACACCAGAGGGCCGTGAGGGGATATGCGCGCGCGGCGGCCTCGGCTTGATAGGTCCGAGCACCGTCTACAATGTCGTCGATCGCGGGCATGTGCTGAGGATGCCTGAATACGAAGCGCGTCTGCTGGGGTCGAGGGTCACCTCGACGCACGTGAGCAATGCCTCCGAGCACGAGGATCTATATCCGGGGGGTCGCGGGCGGCTCGTGTCCTTCCAGGTGACGGTCACGAACACGAGCGGCAGGCCGCTGCTGTTCGGGGCGGGAGTTGGCTACGCGCCCATCCCGTCCTATCCCGCGCATCCGCTCATCGAACTCGCGCTCCCCACCATGGGCGGGTCGAGTTCCAACACGGACACCACCTACCCGGCGATCATCGACGGTCGGGGCGCACCCACGCCTTCGGTCTTCCGCCAGCCGCTCATCGCGCCAGGGGAAAGCGTCACCGGGTGGGCGACATTCGTGGCACCCGCGTGGGCACTTGATGTGCTCGAAGCCAGGCCCGCCGATGTGGACTTCTCCCGGATGAATGGCAGCAGCGACTACGTTGGCCAAATTCGCCTTTGGAAGTAGACCAAGGCGAGCGTGTGAAGCGGCCTCAACGTTTCTTACTTGCGGGCCCAAGCTTTACCGCGACGACCGCACCATTCGTGAGCTTGGTGCCAGCTTTAGCGCTCTGTTTCATAACCACAAGCGCGCCGCGATACTTGTGCGGCTTGCTGACCTTGCCGAGACGACAGTGGTCTTTCGCCAGCACGTGTCGCGTGGCTGTGAGGGAATCGCCCTTCAATCGCGGTACGACACAGCCTGATATCGCGGTCTCCTTGAGCGCCCGTTCTGCCGCTTCACGACCCGTGCGTTCGCCGGCTTCGCGGATTTCACGTTCCTTGGCGGCGTGTGCAGCCGCTTCCTTGGCCGGGCGTTCTTCTCCTTCCTTCTTCTTGGCTTCCCGTTCTTCTTCAAGCCTGGGCGCTTCACTGGCCACCCGTTCTGCGCCTCCTAGATTCCACGGCGCATCTTCGAATTTGGCCGGTTGGCCGCCAGACCCGTTGGGAAGGCCTGGGGGAGGGGACGAGCCCGTCGTGAATGTCAGTGGGTAGCTCTGTCTCGTGCCATCTGAGTTGGACGCGATCACCACGAAATTGTAGGAGTATTCCCATTTCAAAGACGTCAATCCGGCGCTCACCACCTGTTCCAGTCGGTTGGCTGGGATAGAGCCCTCGCCGACCCGTTCGCGCGAGGTCGGGCTGCACGTATCGCCTGACTGACATGCCGGATATTCCAGCCAGAGTTCGTACGTTGTTTCAAGCCCGTCTGGGCTGATCGGTGCCTGCAGGGTCGCGTCGTTTTGGCTGACTTCGGCTGATGTAGAGCCGATGAGTGGCGCCGAAGACGCGACCGATACGGCAGGCAGTATCGCGCAACACATCGCGACGCAGCACGTCGCCGCCATGACTCCGCATGTTCTAAGCCGAGCCATCTCGGATACCTTCCTGGCCAGCATAAGTCGGCCTAGTATTGCATAGTGGATTATTGGCAATCGCGGAGGTGCGCTGGTCCATTGACGGACCAGTCATCCTCAAAGTGGGGCTCTCCGAAGCAATCCTAAAGCCAGCTCAGGCCATCGAACCAGTCGCAGGCTCGTCGACTGTCTCAGGGGGAGGCGCCAAGAGGTAGACCACCACAGCCAGGCCGAGCACCGACGCGACCTCCCAGGCCATGCTTGCCAGGTCGTCCGCCAGGAGCACCTTGCGGAAATCTCCGTTGGTCGATTCCAGCCCTTCGACGATCGAGTAGATGTGCAGACCGAGCAGGCCAAGGGCGATGCCGAGAAGGCCGCAGACGACAAAGAACGCGAGGCCACCGACCGGTCCGTCGGCCAGGTCGGGGAGCCATCGAGAGCTTGCCGTCACGCCGACGGACAGGCAGGCGGCAAAGATGAGAACGGGGACGAGCATCCGCGCATCCTTCTAACCGCATCGGACGGAATAGTCCGAACAACCGACTAGTCCAGTTTTTGGTATAAAACGCGTCGTGTCGCACGGTTGGCCCACTAGATCACTGCTCCCGCGAGCTTTCCGGCTCGTGCCTGTCTTGTGCGCCGTCCTCATCGTTGGGCTCGCTCTGCCCGTTACGCAGACGCTGGCGGTTGGCAACGAACGCCCGACGATCGAAGGGACGACGGTGACGGGCATCTCTGCCACCGGTGCGACAGTGGAAGCGCTGATCGATCCGCGGGGCAACGAAACAACGTATGAAGTTTGGCTTGTATGCCAGCATCCCGTGACCGCTGCTGTCCCCATTTGCGAAGAACCGACGGGAGGGTCGCATCTGCAGAAAGGGCACATGGCCGCCAGCTTTCTCGATCGCATAGCGAGTGCCAGCCTGACCGGTCTGAAGGGGGGCTACCGCTACATGTATGCGGTCAGCGCGACCAGTACGGTCGGCGCCGCCGAGACGCAGTATCAGATCTTTGAAACGGCTCCGCCTGCGGGCTGTCCTAACGGATGCTCCACCCCCATCGTGCCGTACGAAAACAAGATGACGCAGGCAGGATGGGAAGTATCGGCGGCGGGCGCCGCGGAAGCTATGGCGAGGGCGCATGAACGGGAAGCCAAGGCGCAGGCCGAACGCGAAGCAGCGGCGAAGGCCAGCCAGCAGGGCACCCCAGCTCCAACCAGCCCGCCGATCACGGCGCCAAGTAGCGTCTCGCTCACCAGCACGGGCATAACAGTGCAGAGCGGGCACTTCTTGCTGATCGAGCTCGAATGCCTCGGGGCGGCGAGCTGTACCGGGAAGCTCACTCTCTCCGCGAAGATCGCCACCAAGACCAAGGGCGCGAAGAGGCATTCGCGCACAATCGCGGTCGGTACCGCGGCCTTCTCGATTTCAGGCGATGAAACCAAGACGGTGAAGCTCGCCATCGGCGCCGCCGGGCGCGCGCTGCTCAGCGCGGACCACGGGCATCTCGCCGCGAGCCTCGCAATCCTCGAACTCCCACCCAGCCCGCCGAGCGCCCTGACGAGGGCCGTGCAGCTGATTCAGCGGCAGACACGCGTCAAGAAGAGTAAGTAGCCGCGGCACTCGTCAAGATCGCGGGGTGGAGCGAGCACGGAGGAACATCGAGTGCAAGGCGCGCGACCCGAGCCCGGAGCGTTCGCTGCGCGTGTGCGAGGCGCTGGGGGCGGAGGATCGTGGGGAGATCTGGCAGCGCGACACGTACTTCGAGGTTCGGCGCGGTGGGTTGAAGCTCCGTGAGGAGCGCCCTGGTGGACCCCATCTCATCCAGTTCGAGCGCGCGCGGGAGGCCCGGCAGCGCGAGAGCCGCTACAGGATCATCGAGGTCGACGACGCGAGCGTGCTGCGCGAGGCGCTGATGGCGGCGCTCGGCACGCGCGGCGAGGTGGTGAAGCGCCGGCGCCTGTTCCTGTGGCAGGGGGTGCGGATACATCTCGACGAGGTGGAGGGGCTGGGGAGGTTCGTCGAGCTGGAGGCCGTCGCGCCGGCGGACTCCGACCTGGTCAACGAGCATCGGCTCGTGGTCGAGTTGCGCACGGCGTTGGAGATCACCGATGAGCGGCTGGTCGCGCTGGGCTATGCCGAGCAGCTACTGCGCCCGCCCGCCCCGACGCGCTGAGCGTGGTCTCAGGCAAAGGCAATGAGGAGGAGCGGCCTACCGGCCGCCAGGGAGCCGCGAAGCGAGGAGTATGGGGATTGCCGAACACGCAGCGCGGTTGTTTGTGCTCCCCGGGCGGGGCTATCAACGGTGTCCGCCGTTGCGGGTACTCAGCGCACTTGGTGCCGGCGCATCGAGAGGACAGCCGATTCGAGTGGCTGCTCGGCGAAGCGGTCTGTCACCGTGGTTGCGCAGATGCGCCGGAATCCTCCGCGACCTGGTAGAGGCGATTCGTTCCGGGTAGCCACAGCGAGTGGTCTGCGATAGCGAGCGTGAGGACCGGCTGGGAGGCGACGCTTGAGGGGAGCGGTTGCGGGGCCGCGATGATGGTGCGCGTGGCGGGGTCGACGCCGATGAGTGTGCCGGCTATGGTGGCGATGGAGGCAGCTGTGGTGGCGGCCGCCCAGACCGTGTGGGGGGATACCGCGATCGCGCCCGTGTTGAAGCTCTCTCCGTGCGGGGGGCTTGCGGTGAGCCTGACGCTGGCGATCACGCGACCTGAACTGGCGTCGAGCTGGGCGAGTACTGGCTCGCCGCTGGTGCCCGCGCCGCTCTCAAGCCAGATGCTCCCGTCGCCGGCCGCTAGGGCGAGCGGCGGGCCGGGCAAGCTGAGCGCCTGGGTCCTGACGGCCCCTGATGTGGCGTCGACTCGCACGAGCGTGGAGTGAGCGGCTTGCGTGAGGACCGTCCACAGCGCTCCAGCGCTGTAGACGACGCCCGGCACGAGCGAGCCGGCGGGGAGATGGATCTCGGCGGTCTGCTCGCGACGGGCGATATCGACCCGCAGCAGATCTCCTCTGCCGTTCGGTCTGACGCCCAGGATCCACACGCTGCCGGACGCGACCGCCATCGCGGAGACCTTTCCCAGACGGGCGAGGCCGATCGGGGCGTCCACCTCCAGTCGGGTCCTCTCGCTGATCTCATACAGCGCGGAGCCTCCGCTCGGATTGGCCCCATTCGTACTTTCAGTGATCTCCGTGATCCACACGTCCCCCGAGCCGATCGCCATCTTGGGGAACGCCAGCGCGAGGTTGTGGCTGAGGTCGGTCTTCGGCCCCAGGGGCTGACCCGTCTGCGGGTCGAACTGCTGCACAGCACCCCCGCTACTGAGCCCGTCAACCGAACCGTCAAGCTGACCCCAGAGCTCGCCGCCGCCGGAGGAGACCAGCTGGAGCTGGCGGACGGCCGGGCCCGGGCTGATCGTCGCACCGCCCGCAAGCGAGACCCAGCCGACGAGGCCCAGTGCCAGCACGAGCGCCAGCGCACGGAACCATCGCGATATGCCTCGCGCGAGCACTCCCGAGACGATAACGCGCCCACCGGCCCGGCCCTCTCGCGCCCCTGCTCCCAGATCGCGGCAGCAGCGCGCCGACGGTCAGGAGTACGACGAAGACGCGCTCCTCATCACAGGCTAAGCCGGCCGGTGGAAATCTTGAAACCATGGCCCGTCCCGCTCGCGCAGCTGCCGGCGAGCACGTCCCTAAGTCGTCCTGGATCATTGGTCCTCACATGTCGTCCAGCCCGGAATGGAGTGGTGCATGGCCTCGCTAGTTCTGAAGATGTTCGTCTCGCTCGACGGTTATGTCGCATCGGCTGACGGGAGCTCCGACTGGGTCGCCGCGGGACGCTCTCCTGACGGCGCCGAGTGGGTCCTTGACACCGTGAGCAACGCTGGGACGCACCTCATCGGTGCGGCGACCTATGCGATGTGGGCTGGTTTCTGGCCGGGAGCCGTAGGGCCGTTCGCCCAGCCGAACTTCTGCGGACTGTTGGCACAGATAGTAGCGTCGCCTGCCAGGGTTCGCACAAGCGGCAGAAGATGACACGGTAGCGTCGGCAGAAAGCAGCCGCCACAGTCGGCTCACTGCACGGGGACCCCGTCAGTGCTGCGAGCGCGAGGTCACTGGCCAACAGTTGGAGTGTCGTCCTCGGACGAGGAGGTGAGTTGTGGTCCTGCTGGCTCCTTCGCGCCGATTACCTCGGTAGCCCACTCTCGCACGGCGATGACGGTCATCAGCGCCTCGGTCCGATCGAGTGGGGCCACGTCGTAGGGGTCGGCGTAGCGGAACTCGACTGCCCAAGGGGTTAGCGCAACGGCGGCCTTCAGCTCGGGAGTCAGGTCCAACCCGGCGCTCTCGATCAGGTCGCATAGATAGTCGATGTCGTGACTGCGCTCGAACGGCACGTCGCGCGCTGTGAGGACCGCCTTGAGCGCCTTCTCGATCGCTTGCTGCGCAAGGAAACCGGCGACGTGGTCGGGGACGTCAGGCTTATCCGCGAGCGCACGCAGCCCAGCCTCATCGCCACATGCCTTTGCGAGCAGCGCGTCGGCCACGTCCTGCTCGTCACGCTTCGACAAGCACCCGGCCCTCGGAAAGTGCGGCGTGAAGCACCGTACCCCGTGCCTGGCCCCACTCCTCGACCTGCGCATCGCTGTAAACGAGCACGTCGATTGGCCGGCGCATACCGTGCAGCGCGCTGCGCAAGCGCACCATCTCGGCGTGACGGTCGGGCACCTCGGGCTCGATGACGAGGAAGTCGAGGTCGCTCCCGGTGCGCGCTTCTTCGCGGGCATGTGAACCGAACAGGATCACACGCACCGGCGATCCCGCGGTCTCGGCCAGCGTGTGCGCGGCACGCTCGATATCGGCATCCATGAGGATCACGCTAGCGGACGGGCGGGACGCCGAAGGGCGGCAAGCCCCAAATGAGTTCGATTAGCGAAGTTCGGGTCTCCGAAAATGGGCACGGCTGGTTTCGAACCAGCGACCTCTCGCGTGTGAAGCGAGCGCTCTCCCGCTGAGCTACGCGCCCTGAGGCCTTGATTCTATTGGGTTTGCGGGGTTGCTGGCCGCCTCGGCGGATGCCTTCTTGGTGGGCCTGCTGCCCATTGCTGCCCATTCACGGCCCTCCACGAGCGCCTTCAGACGTTCGGGCTCGCCGTCGCGGCGGTTCATCTGGCGGGCGTAGATCGCCAGTGTGAGGCCCGCCGTGGTGTGCCCCATCTGCGCCATCACGTAGGGCGGCGCCTCGCCGATTGCGAACAGCAGCGAGGCGAAGGTGCGGCGTAGAGAGTGTGGCGTCAGACCCACGGGCAGCGGCTCGGCCTCGTCTTCAGCGAGCTGCTTGTTGGCCTGCTCGACGGCCTTGGCGAGCATCCGGCGGCGGACGTTCGTTGCTCCTTGCCGCCGGCCCGTGGCGGTGCCGAAGATGAGCGCATCGCGCGCGGGGTCCAGACGTGCGCGGTAGTGGCCCAGCTCATCACGGAGCACTGGGAGAATGTTCACGACGCGCACCCCGGCATCCGTCTTGGCAGCCCGCACAGTGATCGTGCTGCGTGCAAGGTCAACGTCTCTCCAACGCAGGGCCAGCGCCTCGCCGATCCGCAGGCCGGCGAAGGTGAGCGTGGCGAGCAGCGCGCGCCGCTGACCACGGCAGGTCCGCGCCTGCTGGTCGAGCCGACCGGCGGCATCGAGCAGCGCCGCTATGTGCTCGGCACGGTCAAGCCACGGGCGGCGGGGTGCGGCGGCTGGAAGCCGGCGGCGTCTGCCGCGTGCCGGATTGCGGTCGATCAACTCGTACTCGACCGCGGCCTCGAGGATCGCGGCGAGCGTCGCGAGGCTCTTGTTGATCGACGTAGCGTTCAACTTGCCCTCGCGGACCTTGCCGAGCCGGTAGCGGTCCACGTCCTCGACAGTGATCTGATCCAGACGCCGAGACGCGAACGCGGGCAGCAGGTGGTTTGAGAGTCGCCACTCCAGGTCGGCACTTCCGGCGTCGCTGAGGCCACCACCGCGACGGCCACCCTCGACCTTCTGGCGCTCGAACCACTCCGAGGCGAAGACATGGAAGGTGGGAACCTCACGCGGAGCCTGCACGACCTCCACGACCGGCGGGCGCCAGATTCCGCGCTGTACGTCGGCCATGATGTGCGTGAGCTCGGTCTGCGCCTTCGCCTGTGTCCAGCCGTCCTCGGCCGTGCCGAGGGTGAGGTACTCGCGCCCCCTCCACGGAGTGGATTGCCTAACCGAGCGACCCAACAGGGACGAGGTGGACGCCGCATACTCACCCCTCGGCGCTGCCGTAGACGCCTCGTCTTACAGCTCCGGCGCATGGCTGCCCACCACCCTCCTCGCTGCCCATCACTCCGGGTCCACTACTCCGCTCTTGGCCCCGTGCTCGCACCCACCGTCCACTACGTAGCGTCTGCTCGTTTGCGTTCTCTACCTGCTCCCCGTTGTCTGCCGCCCGCGATCCTCCACCCGTTGCTTTCCTCTTCCTGCCACCTGCTGCCCGGCCATATCAGCGGTCGCCACTGCCGCTGCCGTCTTCTGCCCCGTCACCTGTTCGGTCTTGCCTCCCTCCCTTCCCGTCTGCCCCTGTTGTTGTTCTCGTCCTGCCACTGCCCCTGCTGCCCGCTCGCTCCCGCTCTTTGCTCTGTGCCTGGCGTTCCTCGACAAAATGTGTTTTGTCTTGGTCGAGGAAGAGGGTCCCCGGGTTGGAGCGCAGCGGATAGGCGGGGACCCCCTTCCTCGAAGCCCGGCGCAGAGCCAAATTTCAGGGAGCGAGCGGGCAGCAGGGTGTTCATCTAGGTGTTCTCCTTAAAGATGAACACCTAGATGAACACCTAGAAGAACACCCTGGACCCACTACGAACACCGACGAATAAGGACTGCTGTGCCCGCCAAGGACGCGCGCGATGAATTGCTCGCGCCAGATCAGGCCCCCAGAAGGCGCAGGAAGCGAGCCAGCTATGCGTGCGCCAGTTCGCGCATCTGGCGTACGGGATGGCGACCTAGCCGGCTCGCGGTTGCGTATGGAGCGGCGTGCCCGTGGGCGCGATGAGTGACGTTCACGCCGACGCGCCCGCGTAGCCTGTCGATCAGGCTCCGTGGCAGCGGGGTCAACAGCAGCTCGATCTCGTCGCTGACGAGGACGGTTGCGCGGCCCTCCGTGAGATTGCGCCAGACGACCTCATCGGCCCACTCCTGGTCGCCGGGAACGAACGCGACCTTGTCGGGGTAGCCGAGGTCGTCGTCGCTGAGCGACGCAGACATGAACAGCTCGTGCGTTTTCTCGACGGTGTCGCTCATCGGGTGTTCTCCCAGCTACGAACGATATCGCCCCAGCCGCCAAGTAGCTTGACCTCGGCGGCGCGCATCGCCTCGTTGACGGGACCCGAGGCAACCACAGGGGCCTGCTTCTCGGAGCGGACATAGCGGTGCTCGTGGTGCTCCTCGGGCGCGTGGGCGTTGTCGAACGTCCGCACCGTGTGCCAAACCCCATCGCGCTCGACCAGCAGCAGGATCGCGTACTCGACTGGATGGGCGCTTGAACGCTGAACCACAACAAGCACATCGGGGGCGAGGAACAGTTCTCGTGTTCGGTCCTTGGGCACGGCCCGGATGATTCCAGGACCCAAGGCGGCAACTTACCCTTGAGAGGGTTGGAAGATCTCACGATTGTGTCTCGGTGTGCCTGGCACGGGATCGCCTATGTGGGATGAAAGTCGGGCATAGGATGCTGACCCAACCAGTGCTTGAGTGGACTCGACGGGTCAACCTGGCCATTGCCTTCGCTCAAGAGGCTCTGCAACTCGTCTGGGTCGGGGAACGTGGCTGGTGGCAGTTGCTCCTCGCCGCGCATGAAGTAGGCGAGTGTGACGCGAGCGTTGGCTACGGCGCGGGCTACCACGTGGCGTGGAATCTCCTTGGAAGTGCGATCCCCATGCACGACCTCCATGAGCAACGGCCCGATGGTCTCGTAGCGCCGCAGTAGCTCCGGCTGGCGCAGACGCGAAGAGTAAGCGACCCATGCGTCCCCCCAATGCTCGTATGCCTCCCGGTAGCGGTCTTCCAACGTGGGAGCACCCCGCTCACGGGTGACAGAGCCTCGGTCGAGTGCGGCTGAGGCATACACCAGGGCTTCGTCAAGCCGTTCTGCGACCAGTAGCTCCCGCTGCCGGCGCTCTCGCTCCCGCTCCTCCGCACTGATCTGCTTGCGGGTGAGCGTGGAGCCAACCGCGTTGAGCACAACGCCCAACACCACGCCACCAAGCCCAAAGAGGCCACTGGTTACAGCCGAAGACACAGCAACATCATCGCCTTGGGTTCAGACACGTTCAGGGCGAGTTGGTCCAGATCGAAGAACATCTATGCGTTTGGGCAGCAGCCCATTCCGCTGCCCAAACCGCATCAAATCGCCCCCAATCCGGTCGCATCGAAACTAAGAGCTGAGGGCCAAAAACCCTGATGAGCGCTGAAAACTGGCTTCCACGCCCAACCGCCAACTCGCGTGTGAAGCGAGCGCTCTCCCGCTGAGCTACGCGCCCTGAACGCCTGATTCTATTGGTTTGCGGGTTGCTGGCCGCCTCGGCGGATGCCTTCTTGGTGGGCCTGCTGCC
The DNA here is from genome assembly GCA_963723045.1 of uncultured Solirubrobacterales bacterium. Lineage (GTDB taxonomy): Bacteria > Actinomycetota > Thermoleophilia > Solirubrobacterales > Solirubrobacteraceae > Palsa-744. The sequence goes on from CAVROU010000001.1 coordinate 83,060, forward strand.
CATTCACGGCCCTCCACGAGTCCTTCGGCACGGCCCGGATGATTCCAGGACCCAAGGCGGCAACTTACCCTTGAGAGGGTTGGAGATCTCACGATTGTGTCTCGGCGTGCCTGGCACGGTCAGCGGGGTTGCCGGCCGGCTCGAAGGCACCCACCGAGGGGCCTGTGCCCATTCGTGCCCAAGCGCGGCTCGGACCGCTCCGTCAACTCCCCGTAGCCAAAGCCGCCGGCCGTGGCGCCAGCCGCGCGTTGGCGGGGGAGTAGAAGCGGGCGAGTCCTTCGACCTCGCCGGCGGGAAGCGCGGCGCCGAAGCTCGCGGGGCCGCCGAGGCGACGGTAGGCGGCGGTGAGGTATTCGCCGATCGAGCTGAGGTTGTAGTGGCCGTCATAGACACAGCCGATGTAGAGGCTGGCGTTGGTGCGCAGGAAGCGCAGGGCGGCGGGCGAGGCGCTTGCCAGCTGGCGGCTCACCGACGCGGGTACGACGCCCTGGGCGGCTATGCTCTGGATTGAGATCCCCCGCCGGGGCACGGACGCCTGCAGCGAGGATTCGCCGGGCGCTTCGCCTGCCGCTGCACCCGCGGCGGCTGCGGAGAGCGTGAACGTCCAGCCGCGCTGCGTGAGTCCTTCGTAGGAGAGGAGCAGTCCGGCGATGGCGGCCGCCGCGCCGGTGAGTTCCCCGGCGTAGGAGATGAAGCGGGGCGTGGCGATCCGCTGGGCCTGTACTCCGGCTGTGGCGATCGCCCGCTGCTCGGCGGAGGAGACCAGCGCGGGGAGCCCGTGCGCGACCGTCGGCCAGGCGGCCTTGGAGGCGGTCACCTCGCGCTCCACCGAGCGCTCGGCGCCGCGCAGGCCGTGGCTGACGATGACGAGGTCGGTGCGCTCCAGCTTGCGCTGTGCGGGGGTGTTCCCGGGTTCGAGCGCCTTCGCGGCGCCTCCGCTTGAGCCGCCGCAGCCGGCGAGGGCAAGCGCGAGTGCGCCTGCCGCGAGCAGTCCTGCTGCCGACAGCCCCCTCGCGAGCCGCGGCCGTGCCACGGGCGCGCTAGACGGAGAGCAGGTCGACGACGAAGACCAGCGCCGAGTTGGGCGGGATCGTCGGGGGCGAGCCCTGCGCGCCGTAGGCGAGCGGTGCGGGGATGATCAGCTCGCGTCGGCCGCCGACCTTCATGCCGGCGACGCCCTGGTCCCAGCCGGGGATGACCTTGCCTTCGCCGAGCGTGAAGCTGAACGGTTCGCTGCGCTTCCACGAGGCGTCGAAGGTTTTGCCGTTTTTGTAGAGCACGCCCACGTAGTTGACGGTGACGGTGTCGCCGCCTTGGCTTCCGGCCCCGTGCCGACGATGAGGTCCTTCGTGACGAGCTTCGTCGGGGGTGCGCCCTTGGGCGGTGTGACGGTCGGCTCGGTGGAGAGCGGCCCGCTGGTGGGGGTAGTGCCGGTGGTGGCCGTCGAGGAGGTGCTCGACTTGGCGATTTCGGTGGCCGCGTTGGGGTTCTCCTGGCCGACGCCGATCGAGCTGCTTGAGCCGCTGGAACCGCAGCCGGCGACGAGCACGGCGGTCGTGGCGAGCGCTGCGAGGGCCACGCCGGGGCGCAGCGGGCGCAGGGAGTGTGGGTGAGAGTCGCTCAAATGGTTCATCACGGCGGGCAGCCTAGCGGAATGAGAGGCGCATGTGGGCGGTTGGCTCTCAGCCTGCGCGATCGGTTCGCGGCCTTGCGCCGCAGGTGGGCGGTCCCGGCGGAATCGCGTACACGCGGAGGGCGGTGTACACGTGGAGGCGGCGCGTCTCTATCATGTTCCGCGGACCGTGCTAGGCGGGGAGGTAGCGGTGCCCTGCACCCGCAATCCGCTCTAGCGGGGCTGAATTCCTCTCCGAGGGGTTCCACCCCCGGTTGCTCCGCTGTCTGGGGCGTCGATGGCTCGGGTCCCGCGCGGTGTCGGCTTGTGAATCAGGTCAGGTCCGGAAGGAAGCAGCCTTAGCGATCCCCGGCAGGCGCAGCGGGCGCTCCCGATCCGGAGTCGCATGTGGCGGTAGGCGCCGGAGGGCGAGAGCTTCGACGAGGGGTGCACGGTCCACTTCGCGACCCCCGCGTGGGTGTTGCGCGCCGTCTGGCCCGTCTTCACGGCCCGTCCCCAGCGGGGTGAGGCTCTACGCAGCGCGGTGAGGCTCTACGCAGCGAGGTGAGGGCTCTACGGGGAGGCCGACGCAGCGCCGGTAGACCAGCCACGAGCGGTTGGTCGCGGCGAGCGCGAACCCGGGCGGGACCGTCGCGGTGAGCCGGCCGGGGTCGTGGAGGTCGAGGATGTAGTCGTTCTTGACTTCCGCGCTGGCCGGCTGCACGTAGGTGCCACGGGCGATGGTGCGCGCCTGCGCGCTCACCACGTCCGCGGGCGAGGTCTTCAGTTCCAGCGCCAGCAGTGGGATGGGGCGGTGGTTGGGCACGCCCACCGGGCCGCAGCGCAGCGAGATGGCGCCGGAGTGCACGAGCGCCACCAGGTCGCGCTGGATCGACTGCTGGCGCGCGAGCGCGTCGAGTTCGTGGTGCAGGCGCGGTACTGGGCGGGGGCGTAGGCGAGCAGCGCGAGCGCCACCACCGCACCGCCCGCCATCCACGGCCGCCGCCGGCGGTCGCCGGCGGGCAGCTGGGTCCAGCCGAACACGCCGGCGCCGCAGAAGATGCACAGCACGGCCGCGCCGAGGAAGGCGTAGCGCGTGTTGATTGGCAGCCCCGCGGTGGCGAAGGCCGCGAACACCACCACCGCCACGACTCCTACCACAGCGCCGGGGCGCGAGCGGCGGGGCAGCCACAGCAGCCCGAGCACCCCGCCGAGCGCCGCGCCGAGCAGCACGGGCGGGCGCAGGATTTCCCCGAGGCGCCGGGGGATGTACTCGGGGACGTTCGCAATCCCGGTCGACGCGCTCCAGTTCGCGTGCGGTGGCGCGCGTGTTCGTGAGCGACCACAGCGGCTGTCCGGTGACCAGCCAGTCGCTCAGCACCCACGCCAGCGGCGCCGCGCAGGCGAGCAGCGCGAGGCGGGCGAGCCCAGCGGTGTCGGAGCGGCGGGGTGCCGCGCCCGCGCCGCGCGCCAACGGCGAGGTAGAGCCAGTAGAGGCCCGAGAAGACCCACGCCTCCGGGCGCAGCAGCCCGGCGAGCGCCAGCAGCGCGAGCACGAGCGCCGGCCTCTGGCGCCGCGGGCGGACGCACGGCGAGGAGCACGCGCGCCGAGCACGAGCACGAGGTAGGGCACGTCGATATATGCACGCACTCCATAGGAGACCACGGGCACGCGCGTGAGCAGCAGCAGCGCTGCGAGCGCGCCGGCGGCGCGGCCGAACCACAGCGCGCCGAGGCGGTAGACGACCCAGCCGAGCGCTGAGAGCGCGATGAAGGCGATCGCGACGGTGACGCTCTGCGTCGCACGGGGGCCGAGCGGGGAGAGGATAAAGCCGAGTGCCTCCACGAGCGGGTGGGGAGTTGGGGCGACGGGGATGCCGTACTGCGGGGTCTCGCCGCGGGCGAGCTGCTGGCCCCAGACGAGCGCGTAGAGGGTGTCGTAGTTAGCGAACCCCACCCCCGCGACCACGCGCAGCAGGACGGCACCGAGCAGGATCGCTGGCAGCGCGCCAAAGCGCTTCAACTGGGCGTCCACGGGGGCGGACGCTACCCAGTCGAGCGCCCGGAGGGGGCCGGGGTAGACTCAACCGGTGGTGTCAGAAACGCTCCCAGAGTCGCCCATGCAGGCATCCGCGAGACCCGCTGCGCCGGCCGAGCCCGCATCCGCGCCGCCCTCCACGCCAATTGAGCAGGCTCCCGCGCCGGGCGCGCTCCCAGAGCAGGCCGAGCGGCCCTCCCTCTACCGGCGCCACCGCCCGCGGAGCTTCGCCGAGGTGGTGGGCCAGGAGGCGGTGGTGCGCACGCTGCGCCATGCGGTGGAACGCGGGCAGGTGCACCACGCCTACCTGTTCGTGGGCAGTCGCGGGACGGGGAAGACGTCGATGGCGAAGATCCTCGCGGCGTGCCTGAACTGCGAGCGCGCGCCCACGGTTGAGCCGTGCGGGAGCTGTGAAGCGTGCCTGGGCATCGCCCGCGCGAGCTCGCTGGATGTGATCGAGATGGATGCGGCGTCGAACAACTCGGTGGATGACATTCGCGAGCTGCGCGACTCGGTGGCCTATGCGCCGGTGAGCGGGGGGCAGAAGGTGTACATCCTCGACGAGGCGCACATGCTCTCGACGGCGGCGTGGAACGCGTTCCTGAAGACGCTGGAGGAGCCGCCGCCGCGGACGGTGTTCGTGCTGGCGACGACCGAGGCGGCGAAGGTGCCGGCGACGGTCGTGGATCGCTGCCACCGCTTCGACTTCCAGCGTCCCACGGTGGAGCAGCTGGCGGCGGTGGTGCGGCGTGCGGCGCAGGCCGAGTCGATCGAGATCCCCCCCGAGGCGGTGGCGGCGGTGGCGCGCGCGGCCACGGGGAGCTTTCGCGACGCGCTGGGGACGCTGGAGCAGCTCGTCACCTACAGCGGTCCCACGATCGCCCTGGAGGACGTGCTGGCGGTGCTGGGCGTGACGGACACGACGGTCCTCGAAGAGCTGCTGGAGGCGGTGCAGGCGGGCGACGCGCGCGCGGTGCTGCTCGCGCTGGGGGCCTGCGCGCAGAGCGGCCGCGACGCGGGCGCTCTGGCGGGCGATCTGGAGGTGCGCGTGCGCGAGCTGCTCGTCGCGCAGGTGCTTGGTGAGGTGCCCGACGAGCTGGCGCTGACACCCGAGGCCGACGCACGCCTAAAGGCACAGTCGGGACGCCTGAGCGCGAGCACGCTGGTGCGCCTGCTGGAGCTGCTCGCCGGGGCGCTCGAGGCGGTGCGTGCGGGAGCGGACCCGCGTACACAGCTGGAGCTGGCGCTCGTGAAGGCCGCGCGGCCCGAGCTCGACACCTCGACGAAGGCGCTCACGGCGAGGATCGAGCGGTTGGAGGGCCGGCCGGCCGTTGAGAGGGGAGAAGGGCCGCCACAGGCGGCCAGCGATGGCCGCGTGGCGGGGGCGTCGACGGCGCGCGAGGGGTCGGCGGCCGCAGCGTCCACGCCGGCGGATGGGCCTGTGAGCCCGACGGTCGAGGAGTCCACGCCTGCCGAGCCACCGTCTTCGCCGGATGGGCCCAAGCACGCGACGGTCGAGAAGTCCACGCCTGCCGAGCCACCGTCTTCGCCGGATGGGCCCAAGCACGCGACGGTCGAGAAGTCCATGCCTGCCGGGTCGCCTCCGACGGCACCTGGACCAGCGCCGACGCCCGGGCCTCCGGCGGCAGCTGGACCCGTGTCCAGGTCTGTCACCGACGCGCCACCCGCGGGGGCTCCCACGCCGGCGGGTACCCCGGCACTGGAAGAGCCTGCCCCGCCTCCCGCGCTCGCCGACTCGCCCGCAGACACCCCGTCGGAAACCGAGCTCGACTCGCTGGAGTCGCTCTGTGAGCTGTGGCCGGCGGTGGTGGAGGCCGTACGCGCGCCCAATGCAATGCTCGCCGCTGCGATCGCCGCCGCCCGGCCGGTGGAGCTCTCCGGCGATGAGCTCCTGGTGGCGTTCGACTCCGATGCGTCCTTCATGATGAAGAAGGCCGACCACCCCGACAATCGCACGCTCGTCGCGCAGGCGCTGCGCGAGCTCACGGGTCGGCGACTGCGGCCCGCGTATGAGCTGCGCGCCGATATGGCCGCCGTCGCGGGCGCGCCGGCCGGCGGGTACAGCGAGGAGGAATGGGTGGCACGCTTCATGGACGAGCTCGACGCCGAGGAGCTTCCCGGCGACGAGACAGCCGCCCCCCACGAGGCCATTGTCCCCAGCGAGAAAGCCGAGTAGCCGATGCCCCAGCCCAAGAAGCCCAAGCCCAGTGCGAAGCCCAACATGCAGCAGATGCTCCAGCAGGTGCAGCGCATGCAGCGCGACATGGCCTCCGCGCAGGAGGAGCTCAAGCGTGAAACCGTCGAGGCCTCCGCGGGCGGGGGAATGGTGAGCGTGCAGGTCACCGGCGCCCTGCAGGTCACCTCCGTGAAGATCGACCCCGGCGCGGTGGACCCCGAGGATGTGGAGATGCTCAGCGACATGGTCCTCGCGGCCGTCAACGAGGGGCTGCGCGCGGCGCAGGAGATGGCGGCCAAGAAGATGGGCGCGATCACGGGCGGCCTGGATGCCGGTGGCCTGGGGGGCCTCGGCCTGCCGGGTTTGTAGGGCCGCCGGCGATCTGGATGCCGGTGGCCTGGGGGGCCTCGGCTTGCCGGGTTTGTAAACCCCCGGTGACCTGGATGCCGATGGTCTGGCCTGTCGGTCATAGGACCTGGCGCATCGCATTCGCGCGCTGCCTCCGGTCCCGTCGGCCGGGCGTCCTAGGGTAGGCACGTGAACACCTTCGCGCCACCCGTCCAGAAGCTCGTCACCGAGCTTGCGCGTCTGCCCGGCATCGGCCAGCGCACCGCCCAGCGCCTGGCCTTTCACCTGCTGCGCGTTTCCTCCGAGGAAGCCCTCGACCTCGCCGAGGCGATTCGCGAGGTGAAGGAGAAGATCGGGCTCTGCGAGGTCTGCTTCAACCTCGCCGACTCCCCGCGCTGCCGCATCTGCGAGGACCCTCGCCGCGACCACTCGCTGATCTGCGTGGTGGAGGAACCGGGCGATGTGATCCCGATGGAGCGCACGCATGAGTTCCACGGCGTCTACCACGTCCTTGGCGGCGCGCTCAGCCCGATCGACGGCATCGACCCCGAGGACCTGAAGGTGGCCGAGCTCTACGCGCGCGTCCTCGCCCCCGTGCCCTCGCCCTCATTCGCCGCCGCCGCACGCGGCTCGGGCGCCGACGACGCGGCCCTGGCGCACACGCCGTCCACTCCCGCCGCCGAGCCGGGTGCGGCAGCCCAGCTCACCTCCCACGACGCGGCACCCGGCGGAGCCCCTTTAGGGGCGGAGCTCTCATCCTTTTCGGGCTCTCATCCTTCGGTGCGCGAGGTGGTGCTCGCCACCAATCCCACCACCACCGGCGAGGCCACCGCGCTGCACATCGCCGCCGGCCTGCGTGAGCGCCTGCCCGAGCTGCGCGTCACGCGCCTTGCCTCCGGGCTGCCCGTGGGGGCCGATCTGGAGTACGCGGATGAGGTGACGCTCGGCAAGGCGCTCGCCGGGCGGCGTTCGCTGTAGCCGCCCATCGCTGCGTCGGGCCCTCGCGCGGCTATCCTGCCTGCGTGTCCGAGCTGATCGTGATGAAGTTCGGCGGCACCTCCGTCGCCGACGCCGAGCGCATCAAGCGCGCCGCCGCGCGCATCGTCGCCAAGCGTCGTGCCGGGCTGCGCGTCGTCGCCGTGCTCTCCGCGCGGGGCTCCACCACCGACGAGCTGATCGCCGCCGCCGAGGAGGTCTCCGCGACGCCCGATCCGCGCGAGATGGACATGCTGCTCTCGACCGGCGAGCGCATCTCCTGTGCGCTCTGCGCGATGGCCATCCACGATCTCGGCCACCGCGCGATCTCGCTCACGGGCTCGCAGGCGGGGATCGTCACCGACGAGTCGCACACACGCGCGCGCATCATCGACGTGCGCGCCGAGCGCATCCAGGCGGCGCTGGAGGAGGACTCGATCGTGCTGGTGGCCGGTTTTCAGGGCATCTCCTCCTCCGGGCGCGACGTCACGACGCTCGGGCGTGGCGGGTCTGACACGACCGCCGTCGCCGTCGCCGCCGCGCTGGGCGCGCACGTATGTGAGATCTACACCGACGTGCCCGGCGTCTTCAGCGCCGACCCGCGCATCGTGCCAAACGCCCGCAAGCTCCCCCAGGTGTCCTTCGAGGAGATGCTCGAGATGGCCGCCTCCGGCGCCGGCGTCCTACAGCTGCGCTCCGTCGAGTACGCGCGCAACCACGGCGTGCGCATCCACTGTCGCTCCTCTTTCTCAGAGGAGCCAGGTACGGTTGTGGTCGACGAGGCCGACACCATGGAGCAGCCCCTCATCACAGCCGTTACCCACTCCACCTCCGAGGCCCGCCTCACGCTGGTGGGCGTTCCCGACGAGCCGGGCGCCGCGGCGCGCATCTTTGCGGCGCTCGCCGAGGGCGGCGTGAACGTCGACATGATCGTCCAGAACGAGCCCTCCTCCGCGGGTGGGCTCGCCGAGATCTCCTTCACGGTCCCGCGCGAAGACCTGCTCGATGCGCGCTCCGCACTCGCGCCGCTGCAGGGCGATGCCTTCGCCGAGTCCTCAGCGCACGAGGAGATGGGCAAGGTCTCGATCGTCGGCGCCGGCATGCGCTCGCACCCCGGTGTCGCCGCCCGCGTCTTCGCCGTGCTCGCCGAGGAGTCGATCAACATCGAGATGATCTCCACCTCGCCGATCAAGATCTCCTGCGTGATCCCCCGCGCTTCGGTGGCGCAGGCGGTGCAGGCGCTGCACGCCGCCTTCGAGCTCTCGGGGCCCGACGCGATCGCCGTCGAGGAGCCATTTCGCCCGCGCGGCGCGGTGTAGATCTTCTTCGGCTGAGTCCAGAAGTTCAACCCTATGGAAACACCTCCCTACAGCGGGCGGAGTTGCCAGATAGTCCGATCTACCTGCCGCTCGGGGTATTTGGAGCCTATGGAGACTCCCACCGCCTGCGGACTTGCGGCGAGCTTGTAAATTTCGCTTGCACTTTGCCTCGAAACCTGCGAGCTTTCCAGCCTGAGGTTCGGCGCACGAGGGGTGCCCCGGCTTTGAAGACCAGCAGTTGGGGCCTCCTATCCAGGGGTGGCCCGTAGCGACGAGCAAGGAAGCGGAGAGCAAGGAGGCCGGTACCAAATGAGCGGCGAGACCACCGAGGTCGAGCAGCAGCAGGCTCCATGGAGCGATAGCTGGACGCCCCCCTCGCGGGGGCTGAGAGGGTTGGGGGCAAGGCGGCGCGGGGGCATGGGCATGGCCTCGCAACCGCAGATCACCGAGACGCGCGGCCCGGCCGCCTCGATGCTGCGTGACGCGCTCTTCCGCCGCGTGCTGCTCGTCGCCGACGTCGTCGCGATCGCCACGGCCTTCGGGCTCACCGTGGGGCTCTCCTCACGCTCGCTGCAACTCACCTGGGCGAGCGTCGCCGGGCTGCCGATCCTGCTCGTCTGCGCAAAGCTCTTCGGGCTCTACGATCGCGACGAGACGCTCCTGCGCAAGACCACCCTCGACGAGGCGCCCAAGCTGCTGCAGGTAGCCACCCTCTGCGCGCTCGTCGCCTGGCTCGCGGGCGGCCTGCTCGTATACGGCACGCTCGACCGTCACGAGGCGCTGTTTTTGTGGCTCGCGCTGATCGTGCTCCTCGTGCTCGCGCGCGCCGTCGCCCGCTCGATCGCGCTGCGCCTGGCTCCCGCCGAGCGCTGCCTGTTCATCGGCGATGCCCTCTCCGCGGAGGCGATCCGCGCGAAGCTCGAACACCGCTGCGGCATCAAGGCCACGATGGTCGCTCAGATCGACCTCGACAAGACAGCCCCCTGGTCGACCGACAACTTCTCCGCTCCCCGCCTCACCGAGATCCGCGACCTCGCGCGCTCGCTGGACGTGCACCGCGCGATCGTCGCCCCGCGCTCCGCCGACGCCGGCGAGACGCTCGATCTGGTGCGCACGCTGAAGGCCGTCGGTGTGCGCGTCTCCGTGCTCCCGCGCCTGCTCGAGGTCGTCGGCTCCTCGGTCGAGTTCGACGACCTGCACGGCATCACCGTGATGGGCGTGCGCCGCTTCGACCTCACCCGCTCCTCCGCGGCCGTCAAGCGCGCCTTCGACCTCACCGGCGCGACCCTCGGCCTCGTCGCCGTCGCCCCGCTGATGCTCGTGGCGGCGGCTGCGATCAAGCTCGACTCGCGCGGCCCCGTCTTCTTCCGCCAACTGCGCGTCGGCCAGCACGGCGAGCGCTTCTACATGCTCAAGTTCCGCACGATGGTTCCCCAGGCCGAGGCGATGAAGGACTCGCTGCGCCACCGCAACGAGGCTCAGGACGGCTTCTTCAAGATCGCCGACGACCCGCGCGTCACGCGCGTGGGGCGCTTCCTGCGCAAGTCCGCCCTCGATGAGCTCCCGCAACTGATCAACATCGTGCGCGGCGAGATGTCTTTGGTGGGTCCGCGCCCGCTGGTCGTCGAGGAGGACCAGCGCATCGAGGGCTGGCACCGCCGGCGCCTGGAGCTCATGCCGGGCATGACCGGTCACTGGCAGATCCTCGGCCCCGCGCGCGTGCCGCTGCGCGAGATGGTCGCGATCGACTACTTGTACGTAGCCAACTGGTCGCTCTGGACCGACGTGAAGATTCTCCTGCGCACCGTCCCGCACGTCGTCGGACGCCGCGGGCTCTGAGCCTCGTCGGGGGGGTTCGCGTCGGCGCGGGCCGCCATCCGGCACATCGCCACGACGGCGCCTGCCACTGTCAGCCATACGCTGGGGATCAGGACGAAGAGCATACGATCACCTGTGGTTCGAGGTCTCCAAGGTCTATTCCTTCTATCGGACGCCTGCGGCCACTTCTTGATTGCCCCTCCAAAGGGGGGCCAAAACGTCCGTTCATTCGACGATCACGCCGAACTCCTGGCTGTACACAGCGCCAGGGTTGCCGTTCCCGAGTGAGCTGGGCACCGCGGGTGCCACGCCCATGCCGGTGTCGCGGTAGCTGGAGTCGAGGATGTTCGCGAGGTGCTCTGGCGAGGCCACCCACGCGGCCACGATCGCCGCGGGCGTGGAGAGCTGCAGGGTGCCCCAGGCGATGTTCTCGCCCACCGTGTAGCCATCCTGTTCGTTGGGCAGATATCCGGTTTCTCTGACACGCTGCAGCGGCGTCTCGCCGCCGGGGGAGACGTGCGCGAAGTAGTCATCGCTCACCATTTCGCGGCTGTGTTCGAGCGCTGCTTCCTGCAGGTCCGCGTTCTGTCGCAGCGGCAGCTCGCCGTTGCGCGCGCGCACCTGGTTGATGAGGCACAGCGTCGCCGCCTCGACCACGTCGACATTGCCCGCTTCGGGACGCACTTCGGTGTTCGTGCAGGGAGTGGCCAGCACCTGGGCGATCACCGCGGCGTCGCTCTGCGCGCCGTCGGCCGGAGCCGTGGGTGCCGTGCGGGGGGCACTCCGGTGCTCGGCCTTGAGCCGGTGATGGCGGCGGTGGTAGGCCTGGGTTCCGTGCGCCGCGCGCCGGCACTTCGCATGCAAGGCGCCCCGCGCCACATGGCGCGCGGCAAGGCTAGAGGTGTGGCAGCGATGGTGTGTGGAGTGCGCTTGTGCCGTCGCGGCGGCTCCTAGCACGAGCAGCGCCGCCACCAGGAGGACTGTGAGGAACTTGCGGAGGTGGTAGCCCACACCGTTGCCATCGGGTCATCCGTTGCAGCGCTAAAGAACTTGGAGCCCCGTTTGGACAGGTAGGGTGCTCACCCCATGATCTCTGCGGCCTTATGCTGTGCGCCGTGGGGGAGTCCTACGCAGCCACCCGCTCCTTGGTCTACCGATGAGGCGTCCGTGGCTGCTCGTGGCGCTGGTGCTCGCCGTCGGCGCCGCCGGCTCGGTCGTGGCGCTCGGCGCGCGCGAAGGCAACCCCCAGTTCGTCTCCGCCCAACAGTCGCTCACGCCGGTGGGCGCGCCCCAGCTGGAGCACCTTTTGATGAGCACCTCCGACCCGCGCCCCGGCTTCAGCGGTCGCGCGCGCGGCGCGCGCTGCACGAGCGCGACGGCCAACTCGGCGCTGGGCAACCCCTGGACCTGCGTGGTGCGCTACCCCGTCCTCCCGCGCGTGCGCTACGCGGTGGTGGTCCACTCCGACCGCTCCATCCAGGGCTCCGGTCAGCCGGAGGGAGCGCCCGTGCATGGCGCCTTGATTGTCAAAGGCTGCTGCGTGGCCCAAACGCCCTGATCAGGCGAGATCGTCGCGGAGCTTCTTCAGTGCCCTGTAGATGCGCCCCTCGACGGCGCTCTCGCCCTCGCCGAGCACGCGTGCGACTTCGTGCAGTTTCAGATCGGCGCCGAAGCGCAGCGCGAGCGCCTCGCGCTCGTCCTCACTGAGTCGGGTGAGCGCGCGCTGCAGCTCGTCGCGGTGCTCCACGGCGGCGAGCGCGGGGTCTGCTGACTCGGGTGCGCTGCCGGCGCCGACGTGCTGCAGCACGCGGTCCTCGTGGGTCTGACGCCGTGCGTGGTCGCGCAGGAGGTTCAGTGCGATCGTGTAGAGCCAGCGCCGCTCGCTGCCCTTGCGGGGATCAAAGCGCTGACGTGAGCGCAGTACGCGCTCGAACGTCTCGGAGGTGAGGTCCTCGGCGAGGGCCCTGTTACCTGTGCGGTAGGCCAGGAAGGAGTAGAGGCGGGCGCCGTGTTCCTCGAACAGCCGCTCAAAGGTGTCGGAGCGCATACGCCCACCCATTCTGCCCGTTCTTGGCTTCTCGCCGCTGCGGGCCTTGGCGCTTGTCAGTTCGTGTGCCATCGGTTCGTGGGCCATCGGGTTCCCTCCCGTGGTCTGCTTGGCGGAAACAGCTCGGGCTCCGGGGGATCGCCGCCCCGGAGCCCTTGCCGTTCAGTCAGTGCTGCCTGCTGTGCTGTGTGCTGCTCTAACTGCCGTGCTTCCTCGTCCTGATGTCCGTCAGGAGCAGAGGTTGTAGCTGTGCGTCTCCGTGACGGTCTTGCCGTTGCTCAGCGTCACCGTGACCTTGATCGTGGTCGTGCCCGTGCCGCAGGGCAGGTTGGTCAGCACGATGTTCGCCGCCGCCGACTTGCCGGTGATCGTCTTGTAGTGCTTGCCGTTGACGCTGACCGTGACCCGGCGCAGGTGGCCCTTGCGCGGCACCTTCACGTGGATCTTGATCTTGCGGCTGCTCGTCTTGGCCTTGCTGATCGACGTGCCCGCCACGCCGACAGCGGCGCTGGTTGCCGAGCCGGTGATCGTCACCGTCGAGGAGCTGTAGTTGTTGGTGATGTTGTTGGTGGTGTTGTTGCTGTTGTTGCCGTTGAAGCTGTTGGTGTTGCAGTTGAAGTTGCCGTTTTCGTTGCCGTTTTCGTTGCCGCTGCCTTCGCCCTTGTTGCCGTTGCCGTTGTGGTTGCCGTTGCCGTTGCCACAGGCGGTCGAGCTGTACTGGGCCGACGCGGCGTTGCCAGCGGCTCCGCCGGTGCCGCCGGCGGCCAGCACGCCACCGGTACCCGCGGCCATCAGGCCGACGGTCAGGGCTGCGACGACGAGGCGGCGCGGATTGGCGCGGCCGCCTGTGGCCTTGGCGCGCGACATGGCTGTCGTCTTGATCTGGTCGAGCTCGAGCGGGCCGGCCTCGGGGCGCTCGCTGCGCAGACGCTGCGCGATGCCCTCCAGGTCCTGCTCGTGCTTCTCGTTCTTGCGCCGCATTTCGTCTCCTGGTCGTTAGGTCAGAAAAAGCCTGTTGGAAAACCTGTCGATAGCCCATACGAACGGCGCGGGCTTTTTCCGACAGCCGTGCTCAGAGATTCATGATCGAGAACTTCCCCGACCTCAGCGCCTGGAGGCGCAGCGCGGGCGCGAGCGCTTCCCACTGGCGCGGGCCGCCCTCGTCGAAGTGCTTCAGGGCCTCTCGCAGCAGTGGCTCCAGCGTGTTCAGCGCGATTGCCTTACGCGCGGCTGGCCGGGGGTCCTGGCCGGCGGCCGCGCGGGCTACAGCCAGCCAATACCAGTTTTCCCAGCTCTGGCGCTCGTATTCGGTGGCCTTGCCGATCGCCGCGACCGCGGCGGGGGCGAAGCCCTGCTGCAGGTCGCACACGCCGACGATCGCATAGGCCTGCGGGCGCTCGGCCGAGAGCGACAGCGAGGACAGCGCTTTGGACTTGGCCGTCTTGCAGTTGCCGGCCTGCAGCGCCCGGCCGCTGCTCTGCAGGCGCGCGTAGGAGGTGCTCACGAGCAGCGGCGCCACCGCTAGCACGAGCCAGCCGAGCGCGACCAGCGCGCGAGCGGCGGGAAGTCCGCGCAGGCCGACGCCCGCGTCGAGTGGGCGCGCCAGTGCGAGGGCGCCGAGCACGAACACGGGCAGCGTGACCGCCGGCATCTGCCAGTCCCAGTCGAGGATCTGATGCAGTGCCCAGGCAAGCGTGAGCGCGAACAGCGCCGCGTAGATCGCGCGGTCCGGGCCGCGGATGCGCCCGGCGAGGCCCACGAGCAGGCCCCCCACGACGAGCGCGATCAGGGCGCCCCCCACGAGGCCGAGCTCGGCGAGGCTCTGCAGGTAGAGCGAGTGGGTGTCGGTCACGTAGGACGTTTCGGTGCGGTACTGGGGATAGAACTGCTGGTAGGTCCCCGCGCCGGTGCCGCGCAGCGGGTGGGCTTCGAAGATGTCGAGCGCCGCCTGCCACAGCGGCAGCCGCCCGTTGTTGGCGGGATCGGTGAGGCGTTCGCGCGTCTTGACGACGTGCGCCTCCTTGGTGCCATGCACGAATTTGTCGTACTCGCGTCTGGCTTCGCCCGCCGCGCCCAAGGCGAGGGCGAGGATCAGGACGAGTGCCGCGACGCCCGCGCCGATGCCCAGGCGCACATTGCGCGGGGGCGGGCTTCTCACGAACGGCGCCCTGGCGATGCGCCGGTCGAGCGGCACGAGCAGGAGACGTACGGCCGCGGCGACGGTCATGCAGACGGCCACGACCACCGCGACGTGGTGGCCCTGGGAGACCGCGAGCGGACTCGTCGCGTTGGTGCTCGCCAGGGCGGTGGCGTCCCACGCCGAGCGAATCGCCACTGCGGTCGTGGGCACGACGGCGAGCAGCGCCGTGGGGAGCGTATGCAGGCGCGTCAGCAGGCAATAGGCGACCAGGCCGACAGCCGCCACTCCGAGCGAGCCGCGCGAGAAGGTCAAGAGGAGCGTCGCGCCGACGGCGGGCATCAGCGCGGCGGCGCCGACACGCACGCCCCAATGCTCGGCCGGGTCCGCCGTCAGGTGCAGGCCGAGGATCAGCGCCATCGCCGCGACCATCCCCTCGGCGTTCCAGTAGGTCAGCGGGTAGTTCAGGCGTTCGGCGAAGAACTCCCCGCTCGTGGGCCACGTGTGGGGGAGCAGGCGGCTCGTCAGGCCGATCAGGCAGATCGCCGCCAGGGCGAGCAGCACGGCGCGAATCAGCCAGCTCATTCGCGTGCGCGTGTAGCGGATGGCGCCGAAGAGGGTCAGGGCGAGGACGTAGAGGAGTGTTCGATCGTAGGCGTCGAGGCTGCGCGCCGTTGCGTGCGACCACAGGGTCGAGGCGAGTTGCCAGGCGGCGTAGAGGGTCAGGGCGGCGAGGGGGACCGCGAGCGTGCGGCTGAAGCCCTCGAAGGGGCGCTCGGCCATCGTGGTCCGCAGGACGAGGGCCTGGGCTAGGACTATGGCGACGATCCCGGGGGCGCTCGGGAAATAGCCGCCCGCGTTGAAGGCGAGGTAGAGGATCGCTGCCGGGGCCAGGAGGATCAGGGCCGCGAGGCCGACGCGCTCCAGCGGCTCGCGCCGCTCCGCGGTGGTGGCCGGGGCTGGAGTCTGGTGCGAGGGCGCCGAGCTTGTGCCGAGCGCTTGCGTGGACACGGTGGGTGAGGGTACTCCTGTGGGGCCGCCCTGGGTCTGCCCCACGGCGCCGACGGGGCGCCCTCGGCAGCTTTGGCGGGGCTTTCTCAGAGCACCTTATGCAGCGGATACAGGTTCAGGAAGCCGTACATCAGCGCCACCGACCAGCCCAGCGTGGCCGCAAGGGGCATTCGCCTGGGGCTGAAGAGACGAGCGGCGACGATGTAGACGCCGGGCATCACCACCACCATGTAGTAGAGGTAGCTGATGCGTCCCGTCGCGAGGCTGTCCGCGGCGAAAGGGATGAAAGTGCCCAGGCACCAGCACGCTCCGAGCGCGGCGACTCCGTCACCCTTACGCCAGGTTGCTGCGAGCGCCGCGAACAGCGCGGGGATCGCCATGAAGATGATGAAGGGGTTGATCGCGCCCTGGAAGGCTACGGTCGCGCGGCTGGTGACGACGTGGCCGTTGACGATCGAGTTGACGGCCACCTTCGCGTAGTTGATGGTCCGCTCGTTCAGCAGCCACTGCCACGGGGTCGAGGAGATTCCCACTTCGCCGGGCTTCATTGTGAGCAGTTGGGCGTAGTGGTAGATGTGCAGCAGGTGCGTGAACGGGCTGCCGGCGTAGGTGACGTGGTGGACTGGGTCGTATGCCGGGACGAGTATGTCCAGGAGCCAGAGGAGGCCGAGGAAGCTGGCGGCCGAGGCGGCGAGGAAGATCAGCAGGGCTCTCCAGCCGCAACCCACCTCGCCCGCGGGCAGCGTCGCGGTGGTCCATCGGGTCCAGCCCGCGCGTGCGTAGCGCAGCGCCTCGAGCAGGATCACGACGAATACCAGATACAGCGCTACTTCCTTCATGCACCCGCCGATGCCGAGGGCGATCCCTGCGAGGAGCGGGTGTCGGCGCATGTATAGGGCTGCCGCCACGAGCATCATCGCGACCGCGTAGATGTCGAGTGTGGCGATTCGCCCGTGCACGAGCAGGAGGTTGTCCAGGGCCATCACCGAGACCGTCCCGAGGGCGAGCCAGGCGCTGCCGCCGGCGGCCTGCACCAGCAGGTAGAGCGCGACCATCGCGATCAGCCCGAAGAGGACGCTTCCGATGCGCCAGCCGCGAGGGTTGTCGCCGAACAGCTCGATTCCCCCGGCGATCGCCAGCTTGGCGAGCTGGGGGTGCTCTGCGTTCGGGTCCTCGTGCTTGGGGGCGCCGTGATAGGGGACCCCGACGGGCGGTTCGATGCCGTCGATCACTCGCGCCGCGTTGACGTAGTAGCTCTCGTCGAAGATCAGCGTGTGGCTGGAGCTTGCCTTGCAGGGGGGGGTGCAGGGCTGGCCTAGGTCGAGGACGCGCGCGTAGAGGGACAGGACCAGGATCGCGCAGAGGAGGACTGTGGGGGCGAGAGGGTCCGCGAGGAGACGGCGGGTTAGGGCGTAGGCTCGGGAGGCCACGGCGCGCAGGCTTGAGGCTGCGGCTCGAAGCCGGCGCGTGGGGGGGTGCATCGCGCGGAGGGTATCTCAGGGGCAGGTGGGACGATTCAGCGGCGTTCCGATACGCGGTGGATCGGCTAGGCAGCGCGCTCAGCCGTGGCGCTTCTTTGCCTTCCTCGGCTTCGGCTTCTTCCTGCGGACGCACCTGGCGCCCTTCTTTACGTAGCCCTTCTTGCATTTCAAGGGCAGCGGGCCGTAGTGCACCGACGGGAAGACTGGGGTCGGCACAAGCAGCGGCGTTGAGGGAACCGTGATGCTCTGGGGGAACAGAGCGGTGGCAAAGGTCTCGTCGGGGCTGGCGGTGGTGCCCGCGGCGCTGGTGGCCAGCAGGCGGTAGTGATAGACGGTGCCCGGCCGGAGGTTCGTGAAGCTGGCAGTGACGGCTCTGGATTCGGGTTCTCCGGCGAGGTTGCCGAAGACCCGGGTTTGGTAGGCGCCTTCTGCCGCGCCCAGTTCGAAGGCATAGGTGGTGGAGACGCCTTCCGGGCCGATGACTCCGGAGAGGGTCGCCCCGGTCTGGGTGATAGCTGTCACGGCGTTGACGCTGACCGTTGGGCGGGCGGTCGGGGGTGGGGCGACGGTAGGCGTGGTGAAGGTCTGGTCGGGGCTCGCCGCGACTTCATTTGAGGCGTTTTCGGCCACCATCCGATAGTGGTAGACCGTGCCTGGCTTGAGATTCACCGGGGCGGCGGCCTGTTCGACGGCGATGGGCGCTCCGCCAATGCCGATGCCGATGTCGGGCAGCGCCTGGCTGTAGCCGGTGGTCTCGCCGTATTCGAAGCGGTAGTGGACGGTTTCGTTCCTGGGGTTCACCTGGCCGCGGAAGACGACGCTGGTGTCTGTGATTTCCGTGGCTTCGGCCGCCGAGATTTCTGGGGGGGCTTTGAGCGTCGTGAAGGCGCCTTCTTCGACGCTGTCGTTGGCGAGGCTCGAGCTGTTGGTGCCGACCAGCCGGTAGTGGTAGATGGTGTTGGGCTGCAGCCCGGTCAATACCGTGGTGGCCGGGACGTATGCGTCGCCTTCACCGGCGCCCGTGCCGGGCGGAGCGGGGCTTGTGGAGCCGGAGGCCGTGGTCGTGCCGTATTCGAAGTAGTAACTGGCTGCGCTGGTTTCGTCGGGGTCGATTTCGCCGTGCAGGGTCGCGCCGGTGCGCCCGAGTCCGGTCGCTTCGCCTGTGAGTCGCACGTCGGGTACGGTGACCGGCGGGCCGAAGACGTGCACGTTGTGCGCTTCGATGTCCGATACGAACACGTCGTGGCTCGTTTCGCTCGCCGCCACGCCCACGGAGTTGAGGCCCGGAATGCTGAGGGTGTTGAACTGGGTCCCGAGCGAGTCGTATGCGGCGATGGACGAGCGATGGGCGACATATACGTCGTGTAGTCCCTGGTCGACCCCGACCGCAAACGATGTGGCTCCATCGAGAATCGATTCGGACTGAACTTCTCCGAGTCCGTTGAGCTTCAGCGCCGCCACTCCCGACTGGTAGTTCTGAACGTAGAGATCGGCGCCTGTGTCCACCGCCAGGCCGCTGGGGCCTTCCCCGGCGATATCGGGCCACTGTTCGTGGGAGATCTGCCTGACGCCGACACCGTTGGTGTTGAACTCATCGATCTCGCCATGACCGAAGTCGGACACGTACACGTTCCCGTTGCTGTCCACGGCGATTCCATCTGGTTCCCTAAACGCCTGTTCAACAGACCCTGTTGCCGGAGAGCACGCTTCCTGGCCTGCTCCATACCAGCCCGTGAACTGGCACACATATTTGTATTCATTTGAACCATTGAGTTTGAACTCATCGACAACACCATGGTCGATGTCCGCTACGTAGACGGCGTGATTGGATTTGTCGACCGCGACTCCGGCAGGTTCTTCAGTGCTGAAGTTGAACGACCCGTTCGGTGTTTCTTCTTTGGGGAGGGGTTCCGCAAGCGTATATGTCGAGCCGCTTGGTTTGTACTCCTTCACAGCTCCGTCTCCGCCGTTGTTTTCAGAGACGAACACATTCCCGTTGGACTGATCGACAGCGACAGCATTGGGGTGCGCAAGCGAGCCGAACGAGAAGAGCAGTTCCTGCTTGACTGCGGCGCCAGCCGGCGCCGCGCCTAACGCGGCTACGCCGAGTATCGCCAGCGCGGTCGATATCGATCTGCGCGCGTTCATCGCTGGCTCCCGGTCCGACCGTGGTCGAGGACCGTGAGGTCGGCCTTCCCAGCTTTCTTCGCCTTGGGCTTGGGGCAGCCGCTGACGGCGATCCTGGTGCTCTGCTTGATCTGCGCGCCGTTCTGCCCGGTGATCGTCGTGGGCATCGTGAGCGTCGTGCCGCAGAGGCTGCCCTTCGCACTGGCCGGCAGCGTCGCCGTGAGCGCCGAGTGCGGTCCCTCGGGCAGGCTCAGTTCGAAGCTCGTGAGCGGCGCGTCGGGGATGTTCGCGAACGTGCTGCTCGTGATCCCGCTCCTGGAGATGAAGATCGACGCCGTCTGCTGGACGCTCACGTTGTCGCCCTGGAGGATCAGCACGAGGTCGGGGAATGCAGCGCCGCCGTGAGACACCAGATACACCGGACCGCTCAACGGCACGGGTAAGACCGGTGTCGTGACCTTCGCGATCCCGATCAGCGAGGCCACGGGACACGTCGCGGGGTTCGCTTCGAACATGGCTGCCGGACACGCCTTCTGGATCGTCGTCAGGCGCGAGGGCAGCTGCCTGGGCAGCGACACGGCGACCGATCTGCTGTTCGCCTGGTCCTGCTTGAAGGCGAGCTTCGCGACCAGGCTCGCCCCGTTGGCCTTGGAGGTCCTCGCCTGGGTCGAGACGGTGAGCTTCGGGCTGAACGGGAGGTTTCTGCAGCCCGCGGCCGCGAACGGGCTCGACACGTGCGCCGTCGCGCCGAGCGAGCCGGCGACGGTCGCGGTGACCTGATGCGCTTCGCAGTTGGTTGGGTTGAAAGTGAACCCGGGCCGGTTGACGTCCACGTTGACCGTCTGGATGCGCAGCGGGATCCCGTCGACGATCTGCGGCAGCGGGTCGCTCGTGACGGTCAGGACGCTGGTGTCGGGATCGACGCTGATCGCCGCGCGCACGACGACGTCGCTGAGGTTGAACGGCCCCGCCCTGGCCGGCACGACGATGCTCAGGCCGAACGGCGCACCCCCGTATCCCGTGGTCAGGTACACGCGCCCGGTGATCCAGAAGGGGTGCGTGCCCGGTCCCGCGGCAACAGTCGTCATGCCGATTTCACTCGCCGACGAGCACGTCCCCGCGGCGGCCTGGGGTTCGCCGCACAGCGTCACGCTCGAGAGCATCCCCAGCAGGCCGGGAGGCATCGTCACACTCAGCCGCGAGAGATACTGCTGGCGATCGCCGCGCGAGAGCGTGAATGTGAACGGGCTGAACGCGCCCGCGGCCGGTGAGACGGTTCCCGCCGAGACGGTGGGCGTCAGCGGCGGGCTGGCGGGGCAGGGGGTTTCGGCGCCGCCCCTTCCGTCCCAGTCGACCGCGAACGAGGAGGCCGGCGTCCCGTCGGGCGTGAACGGGCTGCTCCACGGCGAGAGGTCCGTCGTCGTCGTGGCGACCCCGCACGCGAGCGGGTTGGCGAGCGACGCCCGCGGCCCGCCGTCGAGGTGCAGCGCGATCCTGCCGACCGGCAGCTGCGGGTTTTCCGTGAACGTCGCCGTCAGCTGGCCCGTGGAGCTGTTCAGGGACACGCTGCCCGGGAGCTTCACAACGACCCCCGAGCCGGCGGCTTCCAGGTAGACGTGGACGAGATTGCCGTCGGCGGCGTCCGCTTCGGTGCACCCCGCCTGGCCCTCCCCTCCGCAGCCCGGCTGGCCCAGAAACACGTGGCCCTCCAGCGGGCTTCCGAGCAGCGGCGTCGTGAGTTCAACCGTGCCGACCGTCGAGGCGCTCGGGCAGTGGCCCGCCGCCAGGTGCGCAAATCCGTCCGGTCCGATCGTTTCGCCTTCGCCCACTTCTTCCCCGACTCTTTCCCTGACCCCCGCCGCGTTTTCGCCGCTGGTGTAGGCGCCGGTCGGGATGTCGATCCCGTGCGGGCCGGTCGCTTCGCAGGCATCGAGACCGTCGGCCGCCGCGGGCGAGACCGACACCCCGGGGGGCAGCGTCACGGTCGCGTCCTTAAGCTCGGGAGTACCGGGGGAGAACGAGCTTTCGTTCTGCGGTATTTCGATTTCAAAGCCGTACCCCGACGGCTCGTCCGCCCGCGTGGTTTCGGGCTGGACGTTCAGGGTCGGCTGGAACTGCAGCATTTCGCAACCCAGCAGCTGGGGGAACGCAGACGTCTGCCTCGAGTAGTAGACTCCGGGGTGCTGCCACGTGTCCACTTCAATCCTCGCCGGCGAGGAGCCGCCCGCGCAGTCAACCGGGTTGGTGAAGAACGGCGCGGACGACCCGTCGCCGCCACTGTGCTGGCCCGGCTCGCCGAACAGCGTCAGCGCGGTGCCTATCGTGTGGAGTTCGGGGATCCCCGGCACCGTGACCTGCAGGCTGTACGTGGAGCCGAGGCGCACGGCGCGGGCGTAGATGAAGACGGGCGACCCCAGATACGTGAACCCGAACTCGGCCTGATAGCCGGCCTCCGGCGTCAGGTTGTATACAGCCGATGTTTCGCTTCCAGCTCCTTCTGACGCGCGGAATCGGCCAGGATATGCCTCGAACACGATCGTCCCGACCCTGCTGCTGGGCTGGCAGCCCGTTTCAGCCGTGGTCTTCAGGAGGGCGTGTAGCGAGCAGCGGGGAGCGGTCTGCGGGTCGCCCAGGAAACCCAACGGCAGGTCTACCACAATGTCCCTGATTTCCTCGGGCGTATGGTTCTGCACTCCTTCGGTGGTCACCTGGTTGTCGGTATTGAGATCGAAGGTCGTGGTGAGCGCGTAGGGGTGCCCGCCCGCCTGCACATCCGGCGTTCCATCCACATTCAGAGGCTGCAGGCCAAAGTCCTTGATCCCGAATCCCGCCTGTGTTTCTCGCAGAGGCGTCTGTTCACTCGTCGCTGCTGCGGGCGCTCCACCACCCGACACCGACGCCGAATTTCCCACGCAACGGGAAGGGGCTCCTTCTTCTTTGCATTCGCCGCCCGCGGCACCAGGTTCAACGGCGACATCGATCGTTACGCGCAGCGTATCGCCGATGGGTACTTCCGCGTCGTCCACGCACTGCAGAGGCCCTGCTGGTGGCATGGTGCAACTAAAGTTTTCCGAAAGGTGAGTGCGGAGGTCTTCGCCTCCTATGTGCACGGCGTTCACGCCGGGTGCCGGGATATCGGAGATGACGATGGGAGCTTTCCCTCCCCCATTTGTTGCTGATGTGTTTCCTACATTCGTCACTAGTAGTGTGTAGCTGTCGCCGCTGTTCGCCGCAGAGAAGTCGGTGGGCTGCGCCAGCGAGCGAATCGTCCACGCCGGAGCTTCGTGGGAGGCGGCTGCGCTCGGAGCGAGGCCGGCCAGGGTCGCCGGTAGCACGAGGCCTGTGAGCAGCAGTGCGACTCGGGCCCAGATTCTCGTGATTCTCGTCGTCATCGCCGCTCGATCCTTCTGTACGGCCGGCTGCGCGCCTCTCGGCTGGCCTTCATCGCCTTCCTGTGCTTGCGTCTGCCCTTTTTGACCTTGGGCTTGGTCTTCGTCTTGGGCTTCGCCTTCGGCAAGGGCGTCGCCGGGGAGGGCGCGATCGGCAGGCCCAGTTCTGCCGGCTGCAGCGCGCTGCCGGCTTCCGGCAGTGCCGGGGTCGAGCCGAGGGCGCCACGGCATTCTTCTTCGTCCGAGCAGGACGGAGGGCTTGCGGCGGGTGAAATCCCGCCGTCCACGCGCGCGTCGTAGATGTCCTGCTGGGTGTCCGTGTCCTGGCTTACGAGGGGGTCTGATGTGGTGAAGAACACGTTGTCGCCGGTCAGGTCCGAGCCGAGCAGGAGCACGCCGACATGGGAGTGGACGGTCGATTCGTCATGGCCGTCGGAGATCAGGTAGACGTTCCCGGCGCGGTACTCATAGACGTTCGGCTCCGGTTCGCCGCGCGTATCCGTCTGATCGTTGAGCGCGTGCGGCGTCAGAGCGTCCGGGCTGGTGAAGAACACCGCGCCTTCCTGCGGCGCCAGCACCCCGTCAACCTGCGTCGGCGAGTCATGATGCGAGTAGCTATACGACGCGGGTGGCCCGATTGCGATCGCGGCGCCGTTCGCCGGGGTGCGATTGTCGTTGCCATAGCCGTCCTGTCCGACCGAGGCGCGCAGGAGCGCTTCCGTCCCTGCGTCGTACTGGAAGACCTGCTCCTCACCGGCTGTCACATCTTCGCGCGTGAGGTCTGCGACGCTGGTGAAAACGAGGTACAGACCTTCCCAGGAAGCCTGCACCTGCCGATCGTCGGCGCGCGCCCAGTCCGCGTCTTCGTCGCTCGGTGAGAGCGCCGCGATGAACGACGTATGCCCTTCGGGGAACCGCGCGTCGCGCTCGTACACATACAGGTTGTCTCCACCGGCGAGGGGTTCCTGGCCTTCCGCGTTCTTGCCGGTCAGCCTGCCCTTCGCGACGAAGTAGACGTGCGAGCCGTCCTCGGAGATGCGCGCTACGCCCTGCACTCTGGCCCCCTGCGGTTCGGCGCCGCCACCGGACACCAGGACGAGCTTCTGAGTCAACGTCTGCCCCGAGCCGCTGAGCTCATCCTCATAGAGGTTGCACCCCCCCGATTCCACCGTCCGCGCGCACCCGCGTTCTTCGTGAGATGGAGGTCCGACGCTTACGGCGCTGTCTGCGCCCGCGCTGTCTTCGCTCGCCCCTTCCAGGAGCTTCTGCGTGCTCGTGAAGAACACCTTCGATCCGTCGTTCGAGGCGCCCTCGAAATTAGCGTCGGCGCACGCCGGCGACAGCGCTTCCGGACACGATATGGGGACCGTATGCATTTCCGGCGAGCCCGAGCCCGGCATGGGTGTTTCTTCCCTGGCGAACAGCTCGTCCCCCTCGGGCTGTTCGGCGCCACACGGCTGATCGTCTATGCCAACCGCCGTAAAGAAGATCCTTTCGCCGCTCGCGGAGATGGCGTTGTACATCGATCCCCTCGGAACTTGTTCCTTGGGGTTGGTTGTACTGGAGCCCAGACGTGTCCCGCAGTCGCTCACGAGCTTACCGTCTTCGACCACCCCCACCAGCGATGGGCCTACGTGACCTGTACCCACGTACTCGTATAGCGTGCTTGCTTCCCCAACCGTTTCGTCGAACGGCCACCGAAAGCCCGCCTGCGTCGAGAAGAGAACGCGGGAGAGGTCGGCCGATCCGCCGATGTATGTGTACTGTGCGCTACCCGTCGTTTCTTCGTTGGACTCGCACGGTTCGGGCGTGGCGGGCCCGACTCTGACGAAAGTGCCAGCTGGTCCCTCGTGATAGAGGTCGGTCACGCCTTCGGGCTGCAGTTCTTCTCCGCCTTCGCTCGCGGGACACTGCGTTGCTTCCGGCGGAACGCCGGGCGGAGTAATCCGGTGCCTGCCGAGCTCCCACAGCGTGGTGGTGAGGTCGGCGCTTGCGTCGAACACGCCGTTGCTCCGAAACATGGACCTCGGCGGATCGAGCGACACCGCCGTCCAGCTCGCCGGCTGGGCCGATGTGCGTGAGAGCTCATACGTCGCGCCCAACAGGCTGGTCCCATCGCCGAGCCCGTCGCCCGCCGCGCCCGGGAGGACGCCGAGGCTCGATCCGAGCAGATGCGACCCATCCTGCGACACGGCGAACACGGCACTCAGGTACTGGCCCTCCTTGTACGCGGGTGTGACGAGTTCATACGCTCGGCAGTCGGGCAACTGTCCGGAATGCAGTTCGGAGCGCAGAGCTTCGTTCGGGCATACGCCAGTTGACTCCGGCATGGCTGGTGACGCCTCCGCTGCTGGTGTCCCGCCAAGAATAATGAGGACGCAAACAGTTGGCATGCAAACACGCGAAGTTGCCACGCAAATACTTGAGATCCACCCTCGCATATCTTTTTTATAGCCGATAAGTTTCGCAGCATGGCTCTTGTTTCTCACCCGATGGTCGATTGAGACACTTTTTCGGACGATTTGGCGGGGCCGCGAGAGTTCTCGCGGCCCCGGTGCGTCACCTATTTTTCGAAGATGGCGATTTCTTGTCCGCCGACGATTTCTGAGTTTATACTGCCTGTTAGAGTTGATGGATTACCGCCAAACGCGAGTCCTATTTCTTGTGTGCTTGCGACTTCTTTTCCATTCCACCAATGTTGGTCTTTCCATCCGGGGAAGGTGGTTGTCAGGCTGGTCTTCCATTCTTCCAGGTTTTCTGGAGTTAGTATTACGGATTGGCTTTCCTTGACTTCAAATGTACCTGCAATGATACCGCAGCCAGCGCCGGAGAGTGTAATTGTGGTAAATGTTCCTTTAGGTAGTTCCGCGGATCCTTCTTTGAGTTCGAGCGGGAGAAAGACGCCGTCCACTTTTTGTCCTAGTTTTTTTTGCGATTCTGTTTGTTTCAACTGTTTCTGTGTGCCGTCCCATTTCCACATGAGGTGCCCAAAGGTGGATGAGACTTCATTGTTTGTTCCGACTTTTACTTCACATTCTTTTAGTTCTGGTTTGACGAGTTTTGGATGGTGGTACACCAGCAGTACTTTGATTTGTCCCTGCAGGGCGTTGTTGTAGATGATGCCTTTTGCTTGGACGGCTTCGGAGGTGATTTCGACTTTTGTTCCGGCGAGTGTTCCGTTCAAGATCTGCGTGCCGCCGTTGCCTTGGAATTCTTCTGGCGATTTTGCTTCGATTTTTTCGCCTTCGCCTTTACCGCCTGCGACCCTGTGATGCCAGAACGGCCCTGGGGACGCGTTCGCGGTCGAAGCCCCGAGGGACCCCACCGCAAGCAGCGCTAGAAACCCGAGCAAGATGGCCCTAGTTCGATTGATAGACACTATGTTGCTCCTTTTTTGTCTGCGCCCCGTCAACCGGGGCATTGCGAGTGCCGTCGACAGGCCTCAACGCGGGAGCCAGCCGCGCGGCGCTCATATCCGTGTCTTCGTGAGACCCTTGGAACTTCCGTTGAACCCAACTGCTTGAAGACATGGGTTCATTATGCGGACGGCCGCGCGAAGGTCAACCTCAGCGCATCGGAAGGCTCCTGCCAGCCTCGGCTCGGCTCGCGATCACCGGCGCTGGGGCGTAGAAAACCCTGTGATAGTAGGGATCTGCAGCGCGAAAGCCGTTGGCCGCGAGGATCGGATTTTTGTTTCCGACGGCCGCAAAAGCTGCGCTGGGAGCTCCGCTCAGATGTTTCCGCCCCGTCCCTACGCGGGGCGAGATCGCGAACGGGGCGGTCCACGAACAGCGCTGCAGTCAGGGCGAGGTCGACGAGCGCGGCACGCCGACCGTGGCAGAGCGGCTTCGGGCTGGACGCCGGGCGGAGATGCCCGAGTTGGTTGCCGGGGCCGCGAGAGTTCTCGCGGCCCCGGTGCGTCGCCTATTTTTCGAAGATGGCGATTTCTTGTCCACCGACGACTTCTGAGTTTATGCTACCTGTTAGAGTTAAAGAGTTACCGCCAAACGTGAGTCCTATTGCTTGTGTACTCGCGACTCCCGTTCCGTTCCACCAATGTTGGTCTTTCCATCCGGGGAAGGTGGTTGTCAGGCTGGTCTTCCATTCTTCCAGGTTTTCTGGAGTTAGTATTACGGATTGGCTTTCCTTGACTTCAAATGTACCCGCAAGGACACCGCAGCCAGCGCCACTGAGCGTAAATGTAGTAAATGTTCCTTTAGGTAGTTCCGAGGATCCTTCTTTGAGTTCGATCGGGAGAGCCACACCGTCCACTCTTTGGCCTAGTTTTTTTTGCGATTCTGTTTGTTTTAGCTGTTTCTGGCTGCCGTCCCATTTCCACATGAGATGCCCAAAGACAGAAGACACTTCGTTGTTTGTTCCGACTTTTACTTCACATTCTTTTAGTTCTGGTTTGACGAGTTTTGGATGGTGGTACACCAGCAGTACTTTGATTTGTCCCTGCAGGGCGTTGTTGTAGATGATGCCTTTTGCTTGGACGGCTTCCGCTGTGATTTCGATACTTGTTCCGGCGAGTGTTCCGTTCAAGATCTGCGTGCCGCCGTTGCCTTGGAATTCTTCTGGCGATTTTGCTTCGATTTTTTCGCCTTCGCCTTTACCGCCTGCAGGCCTATGGTGCCAGAACGGCCCCGGGAACGCGTTCGCGGTCGAGGCCCCGAGGGACCCCGCTGCGAGCAGCGCGAGGAAGGCGAGCGCGATGGCTTTGGTTCGATTGATAGACACTGAACTGCTCCTTTTGGTCGTGCCCCGCGACGCGGGGCATTGCGCGGTGGACGCCGTCGGCCACCCTCGACGCGAGGCCCTGTGGCGCCCGGGACCCATGCTGTGGAACAGGGACCCCTTTTCGTAGACACTAACTAGTGGAAAGCATGGGATTTCGATTATGGCCTCGGACGCGGGCCGAGTCAACGCCGGGGCGTCCCCCCACGCCTCGTCGCAGACATCTTCGTTGGGCCGGCGCCCTCGCTCGCGGGCGGGTGTGGGCCTATGTAGGAGGCCCGTCATCCAGGCGGCGTGGGCCCCGGCCTCTGTCGGAGAGGCCCGGCTTTGTCGTCTTCGACCTCCTCCGCCGGGACGCGCCTCGGGAGTCGGGCCAAAATGTCTCCGACGCAGCGTTGTGCCAGCCGGTGCTGCCGGAGGAGAGGCTGACCAGCCGGCATCGGGAGACCGGGCCGCGCCGGGTAGGTCCCCGCGCCGGTGCCGCGCAGCGGATGCGTTTCGAAGATGTCGAGCGCCGCCTGCCACAGCGGCAGCCGCCCGTTGTTGGCGGGGTCGGTGAGGCGTTCGCGCGTTTTGGCGACGTGCGACTCCTTGGTGCCGTGCACGAATTTGTTGTACTCGTGCCTGGCTTCGCCCGCCGCCCCCAAAGCTAGGGCGAGGATCAGGACGACGGTTGCGACCCCCGCGCCGATGCCCAGGCGCACGTTGCGCGGGGGCGGATTCGTTACGAACGTTGCCCCGGGGCGTAGGTGACGTGGTGCACCGGGTCGTATGCGGGGACGCGAGGAGCGGATGTCGGGTCCGCGAGGAGACGGCGGGTTAGGGCGTGGGCTCGGGAGGCCAGGGCGCGCAGGCTTGAGGCTGCGGCTCGAAGCCCGGCGCATAGCAGGGCTCATCGCGCGGAGGGTATCTCAGCGGCTAGGTGGGGACGATCCAGCGGTGTCCGGGGGGCCGAGCGGTCCTGGCCCAGGGGGCGCTCAGCCGCGGCGCTTCTTTAGCTTCTTGGGCCTCTTGTGCTTTGGGGACTTCTTGCGGACGCACTTGCTGCCGTGCTTTACATAGCCCTTCTTGCATGTCGTGCCATAGTGCACCGGCGGGAAGACTGGAGTGGGAACCAGCAGGGGGGTCGGGGGAATCGTGATGCTCTGGGGGAATTGCGCTGTCGCGAATGTTTGGTCTGCCGTTGCGGTGGTCCCCGCAGCATTGGTTGCCACTACGCGATAATGGTAGACCACGCCGGCCTGGAGATTGGTAAAGGTTGCGCTGGCCGTGCTGGACCCTGGTTCTCCGGCCAAATTCCCAAAGACGCGCGATTCGTAGTTTCCAGCAGCGTAGCCCAGTTCAAAAACATATGTTGTCGAGTGACCTCCGGGGTCAATCGTGGCCGAAATGGTTGCCCCGGTCTGGGAGACCGCGCTAGTCGAGTTAAGATCGATCGTGGGTAAGGCTGTGGGCGTGGCAGATGTGGATGGGGTTTCAAAGGTCTGGTCGGGTCCTGCAGCTTCTCCCGCTCCACTGATTACAACCACACGATAATGATAAATGCGGCCAGCTACGAGGTTCGCCAAGGATGCCTGTTCGACTACGATCGGGGTGGTGCCCACACCAATCCCGATGTCGGGGAGGACTTGGCCGTAGCTCGCGGTCGGACCATATTCAAAATGGTATATCGCTGCGTCGTTTCCAGGCACCACTTCACCACGAAACAGCACGCTAATGGAGGTGACATTCGACGTTTCCTCGCGGACCGCTTCGGGTGGGAGCGGTGCCGTGGTGAATGCACGATCTTCTCCGTCGCTGGGGATGCCGGAGCTATTCCTGGCGACTAAGCGATAATGGTACGTGGTCCCAGGTTCTAGGCCAGCCAGTTCAGCTATGGCTTTTTCTCCTTCTCCTTCGCCAATGGCGATATGTTCAGTTTCAGATTCATACGTGGCGTTCTTCCCGTACTGGAAGAAATATTCGGTTCCACTCGCCCCGTGGGCGTTGACTAGCCCTTCGACAGTTGCGCCTGTGAGTGTGATGTTCGCCACGCCACCCGTCGTCGCATCAGGCACGGTAACGAGTACAAATATATCGACGACGTTGTTAGCCGGATCGGCTACATAGACGGCTCCGCTCGCCGAGTTGACGGAAATGCCCGGAGAGAACTCCGCTTCGGGTGGCGCTGAGACCAGCCCACCTCCGAAGATATTCTGTTCCGGGGCTGGCACGGGCTGACCGGCCGGGTCGAGCTCAAAAATCTGTGCACCACCGGCTTCGGGTTCCGCGCCCAGGATGAAGACGTCATTCGTCGTCGTATCTACACCCACCGTGCGTATCCGGGAGTCGAGTTCACTCTCCTTGTATACTCTTATCGGTTCAGCGCCAGCAGACGTGTACTCGTTGATCTGTTCGGCTCCGGCACCGGCGACGTAGACGTCACTATTGGAGTCGACCGCTAGGCTCCAGGGCCTGTATCCGGGGCTGAACTGGGCGACATCGCTGCCGCCAGCCGTGAAGACATCAACGACCCGATTTTCCTTGTCCGACACATACACGTCACCGCTGGCAGCGCCTCCCGTTGTTGGATCTACCGCGACGCCGATCGGCGTCGAAAAGGACGGCGGTTCAACCGGAGTTGCCTGACAGCCACGTTCCCATCCGGAGAGCTCGCAGATATATACACCGCTCGGAGTAAACTCGTCGACCACGTTGTTGCCGGTGTCGACGACATACACGTCGCCGGTCGTCTGATCGACGGCCACCGCCGTCGGGCCGGAGAATCCGCCGGCAGGCGTGGATGCTCCGCTGAACTGCGCGAGATAGGCCCCAGCTGCGTCGAACTCCTCGACTCGGCTGTTTCCGGAGTCGACCACGTATACATGCCCGGTGACCTGATCTACCGCCACGCCGTCGGGGTCGGAGAATTCGCCGTTGCCCGAACCGCCGGCGCCGGCTTCTCCGATACGCCCGCTGAGTGGGCCGTATCGCTGTGACGCTGAGGCAGTTGCAGCCGACATTGCCAGCGCGGCACACAGTACCGAGAGCGATGCTGCCACCCTCCCCATGTTCCGCTTGGAGCTCTTGCTTCTGAAGGCCGGTATGCGATTGCTCATGGCTTGGCCGTCCTCCGACTGTTGCCGTGGCTGACAGCGAGCGCCGTCTTCGCTTTACTGGCCTTCTTGGCGGGCTTCTTCTTAGGGCAGCCACCGACGGCGATCTTGAGCTTCTGCTTGACCTGCTTCCCGTTCTGCCCCGTGATCGTCGTGGGCATCGTGAGGTTCGTCCCGCAAAGACTGCCCTTCGCCTTGACCGGAAGTGTCGCAGTCAGAGCGGAGTGAGGACCCTCGGGAAGGTTCAGTTCGAAGCTCGTGAGCGGCACGTCGGGGACGCTCGCGAACGTGCTGCTCGTGACCCCATTCCTGGCTATGAAGATCGAGGCTGTCTGATCGACCCTAACGCCGTCTCCCTGCAGGATCAGCACGAGATCCGGGAACGCGGCGCCGCCGTGAGACACCAGGTACACGGGGCCGCTCAACAGCACCGGCAGCACCGGCGTCCTGACCTTCGCGATCCCGATCAGAGATGCAGGGGGGCAGCTGGCCGGGTTTGCGGCGAATGTGGCTGCAAGACACGCCTTCTGAATCGTCGTCAGCCTCGCGGGAAGCTGCTTGGGCAGCGATACCGCGACCGACCTTATGTTTGCCTGTCCTGGTGTGTATGCGACCTTCGATATCAGGCTGGCGCCGTTGGCCTTGGATGTCCTCGCCTGGGTCGAGAACGTCAGCTTCGGACTGAAGGGCAGGCTCTTGCAGCCCGACGCCGCGAATGGATTGGATACCTGCGTCGTTGCTCCCAACGAGCCTTCCACCGATGCGGTGATCTGCTTCGCTTCGCAGTTGGTTGGGTTGAACATGAACCCGGGCCGGCTGATGGCGACGTTGACCGTCTGAATCCGCAGCGGGATCCCATCGATGATCTGTGGCAGCGGGTCGCTTGTGACGGTCAGCGCGCTGGTGTTGAGATCGACGTTGATCGCCGAGCGCACGACGACATTGCCGAGGTTGAATGGACCTGCCTTCGCGGGGACGACAATGCTCAGGCCGAAGGGCGCGCCTCTGTAGCTTTCGGTTAGATACACGCGGCCGGTTATCCAGAAGGGATGCGAGCCTGCCCCAGCGGCCACCGTCGTCGTTCCAATTTCGCTCGTCGGTGAGCAGGTCCCCTGGGCGGCCTGGGATTCGCCGCAGAGTGGGACGCTCGAGAGCATCCCAAGTAGGCCAGCTGGGGTCGTGACGCTCAGCCGCGATAGATACTGCTGGCGATCGCCCCGTACCAGCGTGAATGTGAAGGGGCTGGGTGCGCCAGCCGCCGGGGAAACCGTGCCGGCTGTCAGCGAGGGCGTGAGCGGGGGGTTGGCCGGACACTGGCTTTCCACGCCGCCCTTGCCGTCCCAGTCAACCGTAAAGTGAGAGGACGGCACACCATCGGGTGTGAATGGACTGCTCCAAGGTAAGAGGTCTGACATGGTAGTTGCTGTTCCACATGTAAGTGGGTTGGCGAGCGATGCTCTGGAGCCGCCGTCGAGGTGCAGCACGATCCGGCTGACGGGCAGCTGCGGGTTTTCCCTGAACGTTGCCGTGACCTGACCGGTTGAGCGGTTCAGTGAGACGCTTCCTGGGAGCTTGATGACTACTCCCGAGCCGGCAGCTTCCAGATAGACATGGACGAGATTGCCGTCGGCGGCGTCGGTTGCCGTGCAGCCGGCCTGCCCTGTGCCTCCGCATCCAGGCTGACCGAGGAACACGTGTCCTTCCAAGGGACCTTCGAGTAAAGGCGTGGTGAGCTGGACTGTTCCCACTGCCGAGGAAGCTGGACAGTTGCCAGCCGTCAGATGGGCGAGGCCGTCGGGTCCATCAGCTTCGCCTTCGCTTGGCTTTTCAAAGGCATAGCCGCGACCGGTCGGTATGTCGATTCCATGAGGACCTGTCGCTTCACAGGCTACAAGGCCATCTGCTGCGGCCGGCGAGACCGAAACACCTGCGGGCAAAGTCACAGTTGCGTCCCTCAACTCGGGTGTCCCAGGTGAGAGCGAGTTTTCGTTCCGCGGTATGTCGATCTCAAAGTCGTACCCCGAGGGCTCATCTGCCTGTGTGGTTTCGGCCTGAACCTTCAGCATTGGGGCGAACTGCAACATTTCACAGCCTGTCAACTGTGGGTAAACTTCAGCTTCCTTAGAATAGAAGACCCCGGGATGCTGCCACGTATCGACTTCGATCCTCGCCGGCGATGAGCCACCTAAGCAGTCTACCGGATTCGTAAAGAATGGCTGTGGTGAGCCCGAGCCACCATTTCGCTGTGCTGGCTCGCCAAAGAACGTGAGGCTAGTACCGACCGTGCTAAGTTCCGGTATGCCGGGGACTGTTATCTGGATGCCATATGTAGAGTTCATACGGATCGCGCGCGCGTAGATAAAGACTGGAGTGCCAAAATAAGTGAACCCGAACTCCGCCTGATAGCCGGCCTCCGGTGTCAAGTTGTATAAGGCAGTCGTTTCAGAGTTCGGACCTTCTGACGCACTGAACCGGCCTGGAGATCCCTCAAACACAATCGTACCGACCCTACTACTGGGCGGACATCCCGTGGCGGCGGGTGTCTTGAGCAAGGCGTGGAGTGGGCAGTGAGGTATTGTCTGTGGATTTCCTATGAAACCCAACGGAAGATCGACCACAATGCTTCTGAGCTGTTCTGCCGAGTGGTAATAGATCCCATGGGCGGTTTCCTGATTATTGGTATCGATATCGAAGCTCGTCGTGAGTGTATTGGGATGCCCTCCTGCCTGTAGGTCGAGTGCCCCATCGCTTCCGAGCGCCTGGAGGTTGAAATCCTTGATTTCGAATCCCGCCTGCGCTTCTTCCTGCACGGGTGTCTGTTCGGTCGTCGAGACCGCGGGCGCCCCGCCCCCCGATACTGACGCCGAGTTGACCACGCTTTTCGACACTGTGGGTCCCGCGATAACATTGATTGTCACACGCAATGTGTCACCGACAGCCACTCCCACCGGGTCCACGCACTGCAGGGGGCCGGTGGGCGGAAAAGCGCAGGCGAATTCAGAAAACTTTTCAGTGGTAAGATCTTCGCCTTCGATCGAGACTGCCGCTATACCAGATGGTAAAGCATCGGCAATCGTAATTGGGGCCGTTCCTTCCTTGTTGGCTGTCGCATCTCCCACATTGGTGACGAATAGCGTGTAGCTGTCGCAGCTCTCAGAATGTATATTTGCCTCGCATGCAGCGTTGTCAGCCGCCGAGAAGTAAGTCGGCTGTGCGAGCGAGCGAATCGTCCATGCAGGACCAGCCGATGCAGCTGAAGCGCTCGATGCGAAGCTGAGCAGAGACGCTGATAGGGCGATCACCAGGACCGATAACAATGGGATATGAGCGTTACGTCTCATCGGCCCGCCTTCCGGTGTTCCCGCACGTGGCCTTGACGACCGGCTCTCTTTGTCCGCTTCTTGCGCTTGGGTCTAGTTTTCTTTTTGACTCTTTTTGGCTTGATGGTCGTCGAAGAACGCACAAGCGGCAAGCTAGATTCAGCCGGCCGAGTAGTACTTGCTGGCGCGAGCAAGCTGGGCGTTGAACTCAGC
Organism: uncultured Solirubrobacterales bacterium; assembly: GCA_963723045.1. Lineage (GTDB taxonomy): Bacteria > Actinomycetota > Thermoleophilia > Solirubrobacterales > Solirubrobacteraceae > Palsa-744. Next base: position 116,924 of record CAVROU010000001.1, read on the forward strand.
GCGCCGCGGCACCCTTCACCTGAGCAGGCGGGGGAGCTCGGGGCTAGTGGTATCCCACCTTCCACGCGTGCGTCGTAGACGTCCTGCTGGCTGTCGGTGTCCTGGCCGACAAGCGAGTCCGATGTCGCGAAGAAGACGTTACTGCCAGTGAGATCCGAGCCGAACAGAGTCACTCCTGGCCTGGACTGGAGGGTCGATTCGTCGCTCCCGTCAGAGATAAGATATACGTTTCCAGCGCGATACTCATATATATTTGGCACTAGCTGATCCAGCGTATCTGTCCGATCACTAAGGGCCTGTGGAGTCAAAGCATCGGGCGTGGTGAAGAACACGGCGCCATTCGCTGGGGCCAGCACCCCAGCGGCCTGGGTCGGTGAATCGTCATGAGTATATGAGTAGGAGGCTGGAGGGCCGGTTACGATGATCGCGTTGCTTGCAGGAGTGCGATTATCATTGCCGTAGCCGTTTTCTCCGATCGACGCTCGGACCAAGGATTTGGCTTGAGCATCGTACTGGTAGACCTGCTCCATTCCAGGCGTAACGCTTTCATCCGTGAGATCTGCGAGGCTCGTGAATACGAGCAGATCGCCATTCCAGGACACCTGGACATTCCGTTCGTCGGCACGCGCCCAGTCTGACTTTTCGTCTTCTGGCGAGAGTGTCGCGACGAAAGATATCTGCCCGGCGCTGAACACGTATAGGTTGTCCAGTCCTTCAATGGCTGTGGCGCCGACGTTGTTTGCAACGCCTGTCAGAACGCCCTTCGCTACAAAGAAGACGTGCGAGCCATCCTCCGAGATCCGCGAGACTCCCTGGACGCGCGGGTTGGAACTGCCGACGGACACCAGCACCAACCTCTGGGTCAGTGTTGAGCCTGATCCACTGAGTTCGTCCATATAAAGGTTACATCCGCCTACCCCTTCCGTTCGTACACACCCTCTCGCTTCGTTAGGAGGCAGACCAACGCCAACGGCGCTGTCACCTGCCAGACGGTCTTCGCTTGCTCCTGGCACGAGCGCCAGAGTGCTTGTGAAGAATACCTTTGAGCCATCTAACGAGGCACCCTCGAAGTTTGCATCTGCGCAGGACGACATGGTTTCGTGACACGAGATGGAAGTGGTTTGTGGTCCTTCTCTTGCGAACAGCTCGTCAACTGGTGGCTGATGAGCGCCGCATGCCTGGTCATCTTCGCCGACCGCAGTAAAGAAGATCCGGTTGCCGCTCGCGGAAATGGCGTTGTACATAGAACCGAGCGAGCCATTTGATTCATTAGTGGTACTAGAACCTAGACGCGTCCCGCAGTCGCTCAAGAGCTTGCCGTCGTTACCGACACCCACGAGTGACGGGCACGCCTCTCCGACGACTGACGAGCATCTCTTTTCTGTATTGGCATACTGGTACAGTGTGCTCGAATCTTCTGCCGTTTCATCGAACGGCCATCGGAAGCCGGGGCTAGTCGTGAAGAGAATGCGCGATAGATCGGCGGATCCGCCGAGGTACGTGTATCTATTGCCGTTGACAGTACATGGGTCGGGTGTCGCAGGACCTACCCTGGTGAATGTGCCGTGTGGATCCTCGAGATAGAAGTTGGTCACGCCTTCCGGCTGGAGTTCTTCTTCTCCTTCCTTCGCTGGGCAATGTTCAGCCGTCGGTTGAGCGCCTGCCGAGGTGATCCGGTGTCTACCAAGCTCCCACAAGGTCGCGCTGAGATCGGCGCTCGCGTCAAATGCGCCGTTGCTTGCAAACGTGGAGCTTGGCGGATTGAGCGGGGATGCAACCCAGTTCGCTGGCTCGCCTGTACGCGAAAACTCGTATGTGGCGCCTATGAGTCCTGTGCCATTTCCAAGGCCGTCTCCTTCGGTGCCGGCAAAAACGCCGAGGCTCGATCCCAGAAGATGGGATCCGTCCTGCGTAATTGCGAACACAGCACTCAGATACGCGCCCTCCTTATACGCCGGTGTGACGAGCTCGTAGGCTCGACAATCAGGTAACTGTCCCGAGTGCAATTCCGAGCGCAGAGCGTCATTCGTGCAGCTACTCGCCGACGCTCCGTCGACCGGAACCACAAATGCTGCCAAAGCAACGCAGCAGATACCACATAACACCAGTCGCCTCCACATGCTTTAGTTCTGCTCCTCTCCACCAGTTTGAAATCTTATCTTAGCCCAAAGATCAGATACCGCCGCCTACTTGTTTCTTATTTCTCCTTACAATTTTATTTGTCTTGCCCAAGGTGGGGTGGGTGCAAATATATTTGCACCCACCCCATTTAGATTATCAATTTTTCAAGTGATGGCTATTTTTCAAAGACGGAGATTTCTTGGGCTGGAGCTATCGAAGTTACAGACCCAGTAAGTATTGCGGCATTTTTTCCGAATATGAGTTCTGGGTTTACCCCAATAAACACTTTGCCGTTGTAAAAGTGTTGTTGTTTCCATCCGGGGAATTCGGTGACAAGTGTAGTGGACCATTCTTCTAGATTGGCTGGTTTTGTGTTCACTGACTGGCTACCTTTGACGATATGTGCACCGACTAGAACACCGCAACCGGCTCCCGTAAATACAATTTCTGTGAATTTTCCTTCGGGTAGTTTCGTATCTCCCGCTTTTATCTGCGTCGGGGTAAAGATGATATCCGGCTTTTGGTTGTCTTTTTTAGGTTCTTCTTCTAGCTGTTTTGCTTCGCCATTCCATTTCCATGCAAGATGACCTTCGGCTTTTACTTCTTCGTTTACCCCAACTTTTACAAGACATTCTTTTAGTACGGGCTTGAGGAGTTTCGCTTCATGATACTTCAGTAAGACTTTGATTTGTCCCTGCAGGGCGTTATTGTATATTATGCCTTTGGCTTGGACCGATTTCGCTGTAATTTCGGTTTCCATGCCTTCAAGAGTGCCTTTAAGTAACTGTTCGCCGCCTTCGCCGCTAAACGTTTCTGGTTTGGCTTCTGCAATTTTTTCTCCGGCGCCTTCTCCTTTGAGAGCTCTATGATGCCAAAAGGGTCCAGCTTCTATTGCCGCAGATGCCGACGAGATCCCAAAGGATCCAACGGCCAAAAGCGTAAGAAAACCGAGCATAACAGCCCGGACTCGATTAATAGACACGAAACTTCTCCTTTTCGATAGCCCCAAGCGGGGCAAAGAGAGCGCCGTCGACCAACCTCAACGCGGGAGTCGGCCGCGCGGCGCTCATGTATATGCCTTCTTGGGACCACTGGAACTTCCGTTGAACCCAACTCCTCGAAGGCATGCAACTCAGTATGAGCTCCGCCTGGCGTAAGTCAATGACCCCGTGGGTCAGCAACTGCTGCTGACCGCCCAGCGGCCCACCCGCGATCCGCGGAAACGGAGGCCAAGGCGAAGCCGGCGGAGTCCGCAAGTCGCATGCCCATGCGGCAGAAGGCCCTGTGGCGTAAGGCTATGGCTCGTCTTCGGCCTCCGCCCGGCGCGCCGTGAGAGTTCCAACAAGATGTTTCCAACAGACTCTGGGAGTCTCGAAAAAACGTTTCCTACCGACTCTTGCGCAGTCGTGGAAAACGTTTCCTACCGGCCAGGACTGCGGCTGGGCTGGACGGTGGCGGCGTCGGGCCGACCGGTCGCGCGGCAGTGGCCGGGCGGCGATGCCCCGACCGGCGCCCCGGCGATGTCCCGCCCGGTGTCTTGTTGGCGTGCTCTGGCGAGCAGCCCTTCCTGCATTTCGTGAGCCATTGTGCGCTTCAGGAACGCCGTCGTGCCGCCTTGCGAGGCCTGGGGCAGCCAGTGATACCCAGCTTGGTGTTCTGATGGATGACGGCCCCGTTCTGCCCGGTTATCGCGGTCGGCGCGACGAGGCTCAACCCACAGAGCCTGAACTTGGCCTTAGCCGGCAGGTCGGTCCCGAGGACCGAGTACTTCCCGGAGGGCAGTTTCAGCTCGAACGAGCTGATCGGTGCATCCGGAACGGATCTGAACGTGCTCGCCGTGACGCCGTTCTTGATGCTGGTGTTCCCGTCGAGGACCAGCGTCACCCCTTCGCCCTGCAGGACGATCTCGAGGTCGGGGAACGCAGCGCCACCGTGGCTGACCAGATAGGCCGGGCCGCTCAACGGGTGAGTCAGGACCGGCGTGGACGCTGTCGCGGTTCCCACATCCGAGGCCTTGGGGCAACTCGCCGGGTCGGCTTCGAATACCTTCGCCAGACACGCCTTCTGTAGCGTCGTCAGGCGCGAGGGAAGCTGCTTGGGCAGGTCCACCTTGACCGAGCGGATATTCGCTTCACCGCCCCCCGGCTGCGGACCGCCCTTCGCCGCGACCTTCACGTCCAGGCTCGTGCCGCCGGTCTTGCTGGCCTTCCCGGCTGTCGAGATCGTGAACTTGGGCTTGAATGGTAGTGTCGCGCAGTTGGCGGCCTGGAAGGGACTCGTGCGCGCCATGCTCACACCCTGCGCACTGGTCAGAGCGCTGTCGACGCCGAGCGGATCGCAGTCGGTCGGGTTGAATGTGAACCCCGGTCGGTCGACTGTGACGTCGATCCTCTTCACCTGCAGGGGTATGCCCTGCAGGATCTGCGGTAGTGGGCCGCTTGTGATCGTCAGCTGCGACGTGCGCGAGTCCACGGCGATCGTCGCTCGCACGACGACCGTCCCGAGGTTGAAGGGGCCGGCGACTGCGGGCACCACGACCGAGAGGCCGAATGGTGCACCGTTGTAGGGCCCGGTCAGGAATACCTGACCACTCACAGAGACCGGATCGGTCCCGACGCCCGCCTGCACCGTCGTGTGGCCGATCAGACTCTGCGGCCCGCAGGTGCCCAGCGACGCCTGTGGCTCGGGGCAGAGCGATACGCTCGAGAGCAGCCCGAGCATCCCCGGAGGCGTGTGCACCGAGACTGAGCCCAGGGCCTGGTCCTGGTCGCTGCGCGAGAAGGACGTCGCGAACGGGCTGAAGCCGCCGCCCTGCGCGCTGCCGGTCATCCCCGCGGCGAAAGAGGGTGAGAACCCTCCCGCGCACCCGGAGGTGATGGCGAAGCTCGACGAGGGTGTCGCGGGTGGGCCGGATTCCGGCGCGGACCACGGCGTCAGCGACGTGGTCGTCGTGTACGTGCCGCAGCCTGGTGGAGTGGACAGCGCCGCCCGCTGGCCGCCGAAGAATTCGAGCTTCAGATCGGTGAACGGCAGCTGCGGGTTTTCTTCGAAGGTCGTCGTGAGCTGTCCCGTCTGAAGGTTCGGTTCCACGTGCCCCGCGAGCTTCACCCACACCCCGTCGGCTTCGGCCGTGAGGTATATCGCCAACAGCGACCCGAACTTGTTGGCATTCGGCTGAGCGACGTACACAGAGCCCTTCAAGGGCGTGGACAGCAGCGGTGTGTTCACCTCCACGTTGCCGATCTTCGAGGCGTCCGGGCACGTTGGCGCGCTTTCGTTGTCGAGGCCGATCTGCGCTTCCGAGCAGCCTTCCAGCCCGTTGGCCGAGGAGGGGTTGACCGACAGGCCGGCCGGCAGCGTCACGACCGCCGTCCGCAGGTCAGCCTCGGCGAGCGCGTTGCTGTTTTCGTTCTGGGGCACGCGCAGTTCGACCGTCGGCCCGGCGGGCGAGCTGGCAGTCGAAGTACCCGGGTCGACCGTGATCGTCGGTTCGAAGTCCAGTCGATCGCAGCCGGTCATCGAGAGTGGATCGCCGCCGTTGTCGTGGTTGACCACGCTCGTCGAGACACCGGCTTCGGGGTGCTGCCAGGAGTCGACGCTCAGCGTCGTGGAGAACGGGCCGCCCGAACACTTGCTCGGGAGCGTGAGAAACGGGGATTCCGGCTCGCTCGCCGGACACTTCGATTCCCCCCCGTTTCGAAGAAACTGAAGGCGCAGACGCCTCGTTCGGTGTCGTGCCCGGGATCAGCGGGCACACCCCACACCGTCACAGAGCCCCCGCGAACGACCTCCAGCTGGGAGACGTTGCTGACCTGCACGTCCAGCCCGTAGTCCCCCCCGGTGCGCACCGATGGGATGAGGATCAGGGGAATCCCGATCACGGCGGCTCCGAACTCGGCCGGGACACCCGGCTTGGGCACGAGGTTATAGAGCGGCACGGTGTGCCTGACGAAGCCTTCCGTGTCCAGGGGCGGAACCAGGTAGACGGTGACGATCCCGATCTGGCTTGCATCGGGGCACGCTTCGATCGGTTCTCCCAGGAGGTCGTTCAACGCCTTGTCGAAGTCCTGCATCGGACAGGCCGCCACCGCGTTCGGGTTGCCAACCAGGCCGGCCGGCAGTTCGGTACGGATGTCCTTCAGGTCCCCGCCTTCGTCGACCAGTCCGCGTTCAGGGTCAGCGATCATGTTCAGCGTGAAGCTCGTCGTCATCTCGTAGGGATGCGAGCCCGCCTGCGTCGCCGGGGATCCATCCTGGTTGGTGATCGTGTTGTCAGCGCCGGCGAATCCGAATCCCGCCCAGGCACAGGGGGCGAGGCCCAGTGCGGCGGCGACGACCATGCCCAGAATTCCCGCTGTTATCTTCCCATGCATTGTCCTCTCCTCCTCTAGCGGCTCGTCCGCGGGCGGGACTGGCCCCTGCTCAGAGACGATCTCCTGGACCGAGTCCGACGCTTGTTGGTCTTTCGCCCTTTGCCCTTCTTGGCCTTGTGCTTCTTCGCCTTGGCCTTTGACTTCGGCTTGGTGCTTGCCGCTGGACGCAGGTTTCCCGAGGGGCCACTCAGAGACGTGACAAGCGAAAGTGGGGCCGGAGCGCTCGCCGCGGCCGGCCGGCACCCTTCACCACTGCACGGCGCCGGCGGGGCCGGAGAGGACGGGAGGCCTCCCCCCACGCGAGCGTCGTAGAGGTCGACGAGCTGATCGGTGTCCTGTGACACCAGCTGCGAGCGGGTGATGAAGAACACGTCGTTTCCGCTGGCGCTGGCGTCGATAAAACTCGACCCGTCGACGCTCGAGCCATCCGAAATCAAATCCACGCAGCCGCCGACCGTCCCACAGCTGCCGGTTCCGTCTTCCTCCCACTCATAGACGTTCTGCTTGCCATTTGTGGCCTGTGGCGAAAGCGGGTCGATTGCGTTGAAGAACAGCCGGTCTCCTTCGTCGGTCAGGTAACGCGGGCGATACGTGGAGCGAGTCAGCGTGAACGGAGTTCCGGCTGGTGTGCTCGCCGCGACGCCGAACGAACCGCCCTTAGGATCTGGGCCGCCGAGGGGACGTGCGCCACTAGGGTTGCAGGACACGCATAGGGGGTTGCCCTTTCCCGGCGCCCTCGTGGCGTCGAAAATATAGATCTCCATGTCGGGAAGTCCGGTCCTGGCGTCGGTGTTGTCATATTCCGTGAGCCTTGCGTCCGACATGAATGTCAGGCGCTGTCCATCAGCAGTGACTGCCGCGCGGCGATATATGTCGCCCTTGGACCAATCATCGGTTTTATCGTCCAGGGACAGGCGCGCGATGAACGTGGTCCTACCTTCATGCGCGAAATAGAGGTTGTACTGCCCGGATTCGGCGCCTACCGCGAGGTTGCCCTTGGCAACGAAGTACACGTAGGAGCCGTCGGCGCTTGCTCCGAGCACCCCTCCCACTTCGGCACCTTCGACGTCGCCGGTGTCGACTGTCAAATCGCGGAGAGAGTTGTGTTGTACGTCGAATTCGTAGAGATCAGAATTGCGGCCACCCGCTGTCGAGTCTGCGGTCAACTGCTGGCGATCGCTGAAGAAGACCTTCGAGCCGTCTGCGCTGGCTGTGAGGAATACCCCTTGGCCAGAGCCGCCACCGCCCCGGGGTGCGTCGAGCTGAATCGTGCATGCGCCGTTGGGGTCGATGCATTCGCCGGCGCCGTTGAGCGGGCTTTCCGGCCGGTCGGCGTGCTCGCGCAAATAGAGGTTTCCGTTGTTGTCGGTCCAGAAGACACGCGAACCGTCGTCGGAAATCGCGTGGGTCACGTCCCCGCCGCCTTCTCCGATAAGGCTACCCAATTCGGCCGACGTGGCGGGAGTACCTCCCGGCAGTATGCTCACCGGCCAGAGCATGCCTTCGCTCCACTCGTAGAGATCCCTCCCTCCCTGTCCCGGATCGACACTCCCCACAGTCAATTCATCGTTGGCCGCAAAGACGACATGGCGCAGATCAGGCGTTGAGGCGCCATATTCCAACACGAATCCGCTTGGCACCGGGTTGATGGAGCGATGGGACGGCGGATGTGCATCAAGGATCAGCGGCTGAAAGACGCCGCCCTGAGCGAGAAAGAGGTTCGCATATCCCGGCGGCCCCCCGGGAGCGGGAACCGGGTTCACAACCGACAGCGCACCGGCGGCGTCCCCGCTGTGCATCAGCCAGCTGGACAGGTCCGTCGAAAAGGCGTCGTACGGAGTGCCAGCGCCGGCGGGCGCATAGGACTTTGCGTTCTCTGCAGTCGTGATGTTGCGCGTGGCCCAGGCGGTGGGAGTGCGAGAGGACAGGTACTGGCTGGCCTTCGGCGCCGCTGCAGGTTCCGCAAATGCAGTGGTCGACAGGTAGGTCACCGCGTTGCCGTTTTCGGAGGCCTGCGCCACACCACCGCCGCCGAGCACTCCTTCGCTGGTCGCAAGGCTTCCATCGGTAAGCGGCGCTATTTCGCCACCCCCCTTTTCGAGGGGAGACACCATCTCCCAAGCTCGGCCGTCAGGTAGGGACGCAGGAGCGCTGGGATAGGTTGTAAATGTACGGTCCGGTCCGTAAGTGACGCCCCCGGGATTTTCATGTTCCGCTACGACGCGGTAGTGGTAGGTGGCGCCCGGCTGCAGACCCTGGAGCGTGGCGGAGGCACTCTGATCGACGTTTCCCGAGCCGAGATCAACGCCCGCCGGAGCAGCGGGAACGGTGGTTCCGTAGGAGGCGTCAAGGCCATACTGGAAGTGATAGTGCGTGGGGTAGAAGCCCGGATTTATGCTCGCTCGCAGTTCCGCGGATTCCGAGAGCACATTCTTCGCGAAGGTATCGTCGACTGTCGGCGGCAGCAGCGGCGGTACCTCGTAGATATCAACGAGTTGGTGTTCTTCATCGGAAACGTAGACATTGCCGCTCGCGCCGTCCACCGCGACGCCATAGGACTCGCCTCTTTCGGTGGCGAGGGTCGGGAACGTGTCGAGTAGCGTTCCTGAGGAGTTGTACTGGGCGATCCTGGTGCCCTCATCGGCGTATACTTCCTGTGTGGCGGGGTCGACGGTGACGCTATGCGTGGTGTTTTCGTCGAGTATCCCCAACGGTTCGCCACTCGAGTTGTACTTCCTGACCGCACCTTCCCAGCTCGCGGCATACACGTTGCCCGCAGAGTCCACCGCCACCTGGCACGGAGTCGGCACCCCGGAGATCTGCGAAACGAAGTCGCTGTTCTTCACGGGGTTTGCCGAGGGTAAGTACTTCTCGACCGCGTTTCCTTCATAGTCGCCGACATAGACACTGCCCGAGGGTCCCACGGCGACCCCGCACAGCTCACCGAGCTGTGGCGCCCCCGAGCCATCCAGCTGGCCCAGATAGACGCCCGCGGAGCTGAACACATCGACGACGCTGTTGCGCGAGTCGGTCACGTAGACGTCGCCGTTGGTCGCACCCCCAGAGCTGTCGATGGCGACCTGGTTGGCGCCGAGCACATCGAAGCTGAAAGCGCCCTGGGGAGTCTGATCGGGTCCCGAAGCTCCATCCAGAACGTTCGTCCCCAGCGCGGAGAAATTTTCCGGTTCCCCATTTGAATTAAATCGTTCCACCAGCTCGTTTTCGACGTTCAGGACATACACGTCGCCCGTAGACTGGTCGACCGCCACATCATTAGGCCTAACCGACGCAAAGGAAGAATGGAAGAGATGTGCAGTGGCGGCGAGCGCAGGGCCGCCAGCCAGAGCCATTCCGATCAGCAAAACAAACAGAGAAACAAAAAATGCCACGACGACGCAGCGCGACTGCCGCGCTTGCGCCAGTGGCACAGAGCGTCGGATGGACAAAGTCTTCGCGGACTCTCCCCCACGATATGCGATCCCGTCCATCGGCCCCTCTCCTCGCCACGACATCGAAATGAATCAAATACCCTCTAAAGTCGTCTATGCAGTTATAGACTAATTGTCTTCAGCAGAGGGGTCCTGTTTCTTACTGGAGCAGCGTCGCTGCTGGTCTCTCACTGGCTGCCGCCCCGGTGCCGTCGCCCTTTTCAAGGTTCTAGGTGATGGGCGCCCCCGAATTCGGGGGCGCCCATGTTATAGATCGGGCAGATCGCCGAGTGCCGCTTCACTCAATGTACGACTAGAAGGGCCCGATACCTTCTATGCCAATAGTGCCTTTATATGTAGCCACTTTAGTTTTTATGCCGGCACAAATGCCACCAGTACCTGTGGCTGTTATTCCAGTAACATTGGCTTTTATATTACTACTTTGTATACCCCCTTTGCTGGTGTCTGTATAGTTCACTGCTTTGAGTTCTTTATTTCCAGCTTCTTCGATTTTGAGGACGCACGTCCCCGCTGTTACGGTACAGCTGTTGCCTTCTACGGTAACCGATTCATTTATATGGAAATTGTAATGGCAGCCGGTGACTGTTGCTGCGGTAGCGCCGATAAAACATTTTTCATAGTTGATGATTGTTGTTTTCACTTGTGTGTTATTGCCCTGTTCTATCGCAGCGGTACCCGTTACGCTGGCACATTTCACTTCGATTCCACCTGCCACAAACACCTGTTCTGAGCTTGAGATGACTTTGCCCTGGCCGCCTTTGAACTGTTTGAACGCAAATGACGGCGAAGCGAAAGCCGCCAAGGCGCATACCACCGCGGCAAACCCGCACGCCATCTTTATCTTCAACATTGAATACTCCTTGTGTCATAGCATTTATGATTATTGTCATCGCGCAACCGCGTCGACATAAGGCACATGGCCCGAAATCAGGTCACGCCACAGTCGGTCGGCCGCACTGGATCGCACATCGAACTTCTTGGAAACTTGGGAGACCCGCCGTGAGACGACTCAGACGGACCGGTCAAGCGCTGTTGACATCTGCTCTCTTGCTCCTCCCTTGGACAGTATCGCTCTCCCCCGCCGCGGGCTGAAATTGGCCCGCGAACAGGACGAGGCACTGTCATACCACGACACTAAGGCGCTCCGCAAGCCTTCCATGATCTCACTATTCGGGATCTAGTCGGACCGGCGAGGTCTTGGGAGACACGGGGGCCATGCGAGCCCCCGTGGCCAGTAAAAATCCAAACAGCGGGACGACTTCAAAAGAGCCCGAGCCGCACCCAATATCAAATGGCAAGATTTAGGAAATCTTTAGATAACGGTCCGTTTTTTGCCGGTCCGGCCGAAGTTGGAAACAAATGCGGACCGAACCTCGGCCGCTGAACGAACGGCTCCCGCGTGCGCGGGCCGCCCAACCTCCGCTCCCCAAGCCAGAAGACGCTATCGTCATTCGGACAGTACGAACAGAGGCCTACGCTGGCGCTATGCCCGCCGGGGCCCGCACAGTTGACCACAGGAGAGGAGCCAGTCAGACCGATGACCACCGGGAACGACCCGCCGACGGCCACGGATCGCGAGCCGGGAGCCTCGATCCTCCGGCTGCTCGCCGAGAAATCGACCGTCCAGGTGCTGCGCGAGCTGAGCGACAGCCCAATACGTCCCAGCGAGCTGGGGCAGCGACTGCCTGGTGTTCCTCACTCGGCGTTGATGCGCCGGTTGGCCGAGCTCGCCCTGATGGGAGCCGTGACACACGAGCGCATCGTAGGTACGCCGCCCCGTGCGTACTATTCACTTACCGACGCGGGAGGAGCCCTCCTGCAGATAGCGGGAGCGTCCGAGCGTTGGGGACAACGCTGGCCGGCGGAGGCGCAGCGATGTGACCCTGATGTCAAGGCCTTGCGACTGCTCGCCGACGGCCATACCAGGACGATCCTGCGCGCGCTCGCCGGTCGGCCGCTGCGCCCGACCGATCTCCACCGCTTGCTCAGCTCAGGCAAGTCGGTGATCTACCGAAGGCTACATTCGCTCCTCACCGACGGCATCCTCGCGCGCAGCAAGAACGAGGGAGAGGTGCGCTACGCGCTGACGGGGGATGCTCATCGCCTGGGATTCATCGCAATGCTCGCCGCAAAATGGGAACGGCGTTGGACCAATACTGACCCTCGTGCGCCGAGCGGGATCTCGAGATCGTGATGCCTGCTAAAGGACCTTTATTGGACAGAACTGCCTGGGGGCTGAAGCAGTTTGCTTTAGCGGCGGAGCCGAGGAACCGACGCTCTACAGCCGCACAACGTTGGGCAGCGAGCCGACACCCCGCGTAACCCCCCGCAGATCGACAACCAGCCGCGCGCGCCGCGAGACCACCTCGTAGTCCACGCCAGGGTGCGCGGTGACGATCAGCACCAGATCGGCATCGCCAAGAGCGTCGTCAAGCGAGACGCTGTGCAGCCCAAACTCCCCAAGCGAGGCGACATGCGGGTCGTGATAGCGCACATCGGCCCCGGCGGAGAGCAGCAGCGAGATGATCTTCAGGGCAGGCGACTCCCGCACGTCCCCCACACCGGGCTTATAGCTGACGCCAAGCACGGCAACCCGCGCCCCCTTGACGGGCAGCCCGGCGTCATTCAGCGCCCGCTGGACCTTGGCCACACAGTGATAGGGCATCTGCTGATTGACCTTCCCGGCAAGCTCAATGAACTCCGTGCTCATATCGAACTCCCGAGCACGCCAACTCAAATAGAACGGATCCACAGGCAAACAGTGCCCCCCCATCCCAGGCCCGGGCTCGAAGCGCATGAACCCGTAGGGCTTGGTGGCGGCGGCATCGACGACCTCCCAAATGTCGATCCCCATGCGGTCGGTAAGCATCGCGAGCTCGTTCACGAGCGCAATGTTGACGGAGCGAAAGATGTTCTCGAGCAGCTTGGTGAGCTCGGCGGCCTCGGGCGTAGAGACGGGGACGAGATGGTCGCAGACAATCGAATAGAGCTCCTGTGCGCGCGCGGAGCAGGCGGGCGTGAGCCCACCGACGACCTTGGGCGTGTTGCGAAGCGTGTAGTCGGTGCGCCCGGGATCGACGCGCTCGGGCGAGAAGGCGAGATGGAAGTCGCGCCCGGCGGCGAGGCCGGACTCCTCGAGCAGCGGGACGACGCGCTCGCGCGTGGTGCCGGGGTAGGTGGTCGACTCGAGAACCACCAGCTGATCGGCCTGGAGCACCTCGGCAAGCGCGCGCGTGGCGTCGATGAGCGGTCCGAGCTCGGGCTCGCGGTTGCGCGTAAGCGGCGTGGGCACGCAGATAAGGACCGCGTCGGCCTTCGCCAGGCGGGCGTAGCGCGTGGAGGCATGAATGCGCTCACGCACTTCGGCAAGCAGCACGGAGGGGACGTCCTCGATATAGGACTCGCCGGCCTCGATCGCGGCGACCTTGCGGGGGTCGAGGTCGACGGCGATGACGTCGTGACCCTCCTGCGCGAAGGCGACCGCGAGCGGCAGGCCCACGTACCCCAGTCCGATGACGCCGACCGTCATTGTCCGCAGGGTAGAGGAAGGGGCGGGCGAGGCGTTACCAGCTTGAGACCGCGGCGCTTGCCAGGGCGGCCCCCTCGCGCGCGGCGTCTTGCGCCTCGAGCAGCGCCTCATGCCGCGCGAGGTGCTCGGCGATGAAGGCGTCGACGACGTGCGGGTCGAACTGCAGCCCGGCGCAGGAGCGAAGCTCGGCGAGCGCCTGCGCCTCGCTCTTGGCGAGCGCATAGGGCCGCTGCGAGGTCATGGCGTCGAAGGAGTCGCAGACAAAGACAATGCGTGAGGCGAGCGGGATCTCATCGCCGGAGAGCCCGCGTGGGTAGCCGCTGCCGTCGTGGCACTCGTGCGTGGCGCGCACGATCTCGGCCACGCGCGCGAGTGCGGGCGCGGCGGACAGCACGGCGGCCCCGATGGTGGGGTGGCGGCGCATGAGCTCCCACTCCTGCTCGTCGAGCGGGCCGGGCTTTTGCAGGACGGCGTAGGGGATGGCGACCTTGCCGATGTCGTGCAGCTCGGCGGCGTGCACGGCGTCGGCGTACTCCTGGTCGCTCAACCCGAGCCGCCGGGCGACGCCGGCGACGAGGGTGGCGACATGCGAGGAGTGCACGTGCAGCTCAGGGGCGTGCACGGCGAGTATCTGCAGGGCCAGGTCGCGCGTCTGGCGTCCGGCGGAGGCGCGGGAGGAGTCCTTGTAGGCATACATGCGCTGGTCGGCGAGCTGCAGGGCGAGCTCGGGGTCGGAGGTCTCGCCGGGGAGCGAGACGGAGCCGAAGGAGGAGGTGATCGAGAAGCCCTCGCCGTCCTCGCTGAGGGCGGTGAGACAGGCGTCTGCCAGCTCCTCGCGGTCGCCCCAGAGAAGTGCGCAGAACTCGTCGCCGCCGAGGCGATAGGCGCGCCCGTGGGTGCCGACGGCGGCTTTGAAGGCGCGCGAGAGGCGGCTCAGGAGAAGGTCGCCGCCGGGGTGGCCGAAGGTGTCGTTGTAGGCCTTGAAGCCGTCGAGGTCGAACATCAACAGGCGCACGGGGTGCTCGGGGGTGGCGTCTTTCCAGATCGCGGCGAGGTCTTCGGAGAGCTGGCGGCGGTTAGCGAGCCCGGTGAGCGGGTCGAGGATCGCTTCGTCGCGCTGGTGAAGCTCGGCGGTCTCCAGGGCCCAGACGATCGAGACGACGGCGGTGAGCAGCGCAAGCGTGGCGATCACGGGCACGGGATCGTTGACGGTCGCCGACGGGTCAAGGCCGAGCGTGACGGCAAGGATCACCACGACGGTGAGCGCCAGCCCGGCGACGACGACGCGCGGGCGAAAGCGCGCGGCGACCATGCCGGCGGGGAGCACGAGCCAGGGCAGCGCGGGCGAGTGCGGGCCGCCGCTGAGCGCGACGCCGGTGGCGAGCAGGCCGAGGGTGACAAGGATCGCGCAGACACTCACGCGCTCAGGGTGCGCGCTCTTGGGCATGCGCAGGTCGACGTTGATGAAGTTCAGCGCGGAGAGGGCGAACAGGATCAGCGTCCACCAGCCGAGCCAGGGGGCGGAGAGGATCAGCGCGACGCCGATCGCCCCGGAGCCGACTTTGCGAATCATGCGGACGCGGTCGTTGGCGTCGATGACGCGGCTGCGATCGAGCTCGGTGGGACACAGCCAACTTGGGTCCATGTCCCCTCTTCGTCGCGGCGAGCGGGTGGCTTGAGAGTCGCAGCGCGTGCGGCAGCGCATGTTGAGAACTCGGGCGAGCGCGATTGGCGGGGCAACGAGGAAAGGAAAAGGACCCCACAAGGGGGTCCGCGGGAGCCGCGTGGCGCCGAGTTGCGGGGCTCGCCGGAGCGGGAGCGCGTGGGAGGTGGGCTCCGCCACCGAGTCGTCGGCTGCTCGCGCGCGAGCGCGGGGGCCGCGGGAGTCAGGTCGCGGGGAGCCGCGGCGCGGGGCAGGCTACATCTCAAAGGCGGTGCGCCCGCCGGCGTCGACCATGTCCTGGAGCAGCGCGCGGCCGTCGCCGAGCACGGGTCCGCCGTGGGCGAGGAGCAGGTGCTCGAAGTCGAGCTCCTCGAGCAGACGTGCGCACGAGGCGAGCAGTCCGCGCTTGGTGGCGGGCGGGTCGTCCATCAGCGAGTCTGGGACGAAGCCGAGCGGACCGTCGCCGCCGGGAGGTCCGCCGCGCACGACACCGTCGGCGAGCACCAGCGCGCGGTGAGTGGGGAGGTGGAGAGCGGTGTCGTCGGCACAGATCGCGCCCATCTCCAGGGCGAGGGCGGGGCCGGGCAGCTCGTCCCCCACGGCAAAGCCCTCGACGGGCTCGCCGTGAGTGAACTCGTAGAGGCCGGCACTGTTACAGAGCACGGGGCAGCCGAAGCGCTCGGCGAGGAGCCCGGCGTGGCGGTGGTGGTGGCGGTTTGAGAGGAGCACCGCCTGGGGCGAGAGGGGCCGGGCGGCGAACCAGTCGAGGCCGACCTCGGGCGGGGTGAGCGGGTCGATCGCGACGCCTGTGTCGTCAAGCCAGTAGGAGGAGACCTGCGTGTGGATGTGCGGGTGGATCGCGGTCCAGTGGAAGACGCCGGGGAGCACTTCCTGCATGGCGGTGACGATAGCGCTCCCGATGGGTCCGTTATAGGTCCATTATGGGTCAAGAAGTGACCCATAATGGGTCGGGATATGACCTAAGACGTGGGCTGAGGGCCGAGGGATCCTGCTCCTATCCGTGCAAATCTATAGTCGAGATCCACAATTGCACGGATGATCGAGCATGGGTGGCCCCAAGCCGGGCATCGGAGAGGTTCGCGAGCGTGCTGTTCGCGGCGGGTCGGACTGTCTGGCCCTCCTCCTTACTAATCGCTCCGGGCTCACGGGTACCCCTCATGCGAGCCCTCGAGTTGCCGAATACCGGTGCGTGCCCCTCGCGCAAGGACCCCAGGCGTCGCGCGGCCCCGCCGCGGGCGTTGCGCGCCGACGCGCCCACCGCCGGCGGCGGCGCGCGTCCGCCGGGCCGCACTCGCCGCTGCCGGTGTACGCGGGGCCCTTCGGTGCCGCGCAGGCCGAGCGGCTGTTGTGGCGCGCGGGCTTCGGGCCGCGCGCGGGGGAGGCCACTCAGCTGGCGGGGCTCGGGCTGCGCGGGGCGGTGCTGTCGCTGACGCGCCCTGCCGCGCAGACGCTTGAGGGTCCGCCGCCGGTGACGCAGACAGGCCAGCCGATCGCCCCCTTCACGACCTACGGTCACGACGTGCTGTGGTGGCTCGACCGCATGGTGCGCAGCACGGCGCCGCTGGTGGAGCGCATGACGCTCGTGTGGCACGACTGGTTCGCGACGTCCAACGCGACCGTCAACTCCCAGCCGTTGATGATCGCCCAGAACGCGACTCTGCGTCGGCTGGGCCTGAGCCGCTTCGACGCGCTGCTGCGGGCCGTGACGGTGGACCCCGCGATGCTGCTGTTCCTGTCGGGCGCCCAGTCCACAAAGGCGGCTCCCAACCAGAACTACGCGCGCGAGCTGCAGGAGCTGTTCACCCTCGGCACGGGGGCCTACAGCGAACGCGACGTGCGCGAACACGCGCGTGCGCTGACCGGCTGGACCGCGACGTGGAACGCCGCGGCGAAGCGCCACGAACACTTCCGCTACGAGCCGGCGCTGCACGACCATGGCTACAAGCGCATCTACGGCCGGCGCGGGCGCTTCGGGTGGCGCGACTCGGTGCGCTTGGCGCTCGCCCATCCCGCGCATGCGCGCCACTTCGTGATGCGCCTGTGGGCTCATTTCTCGCCGGCTCCCCTACCCGCGGCGCATGCGCGCGCGGCGGAGCGGCTGTACGTGTCCTCCGGGTACTCGATCCGCCCGCTGGTGGAGGCGCTGCTGATGCACCCGCTTGTGCACGCGGGGCCGCGCATGGTCAAGCCTCCGGTGGTGCAGATCGCGGGGATGCTGCGCGCGTTGGGGCGCTTCCTCGACACCGACGAATGGATCTGGGCCGCAACGATCGCCGGCCAGCTGCTCTTTTATCCGCCGAACGTCGCCGGCTGGGACGCCACGCGCTGGCTCAACTCCGGCACCTGGCTCGCGCGCTTCAACCTCGCCGCCACGATGATCGGCGAAGCGCGCGCGGTGAACCCGTTGAGCCCGACCGCCCAGGCGGGCGTGCCGACCGATCCAGGTGCGCTCGTGGCCGAGGCGGTGGCCTTCTGGGGGTCCCCGACGCTCAGCGCGGCGACGCAGGGTGAGCTGCTTGCCTACGCGCAGGCATCGCTGGGCGCCGCCACGCACCGCTGGCAGCGCGAACAGTTTCCCGCGGTCGCGCTCAATGGGCTGCGCACGCTCGTGCCGGCCTCCCCCGACTACCACACCTGCTGATGGCTGCCTGCCGCGATTACTCACGCTCGGAGCTGCTGCGCACCGCCGCCGCGCAGGCCGGTCGCGGGTTGCCGGCTGTGGAGAGCGGCATGCCCACGCCGGCCGGCACAGGCCTCTCGCGGCGCGGCTTCCTGCTCTCCGGTGCGGCCCTCGCGCTGTCGGTGTATGGCGCCGGGCACCTGCTCGACCCGGCGCTTCGAGGAGGGCATCGCGCGCGCCGCCGCGGCGGCCGCGCCCGCGGATCCGGTGCTCGTGAGCGTGTACCTGCAGGGTGGCATCGACTCGATGTCGCTGCTCTATCCCGCGGGGGACCCTCTGTATAGGAGATACCGTCCGACGCTCGCGCTGCCCGAGGGGGCGGGGCCGGCGTTCAGCGAGGACCCGCGCCTGCACTGGCACCCGCTCGCCGCCCCACTTGCGCAGTTGCACGCGGAGGGCAAGCTCGGCGTGCTGCCGGCGGTGGGGTACGCGCACCCTGATGAGTCGCACTTCACGAGCCGCCACTTCTGGGAGGTGGGCGCGACCGAGGCCAACCTGCTGAGCGGTTGGATGGGGCGCTATCTCGACCACGTGGGCGCGCCCGACAATCCGCTGCAGGGGCTCTGTCTGGACGCCTCGCTGCAGCCCTCGCTCGCGACGACGCGCGTGCCGGTGGCGACCGTATATCGCCCGAGCGCATATTCCTTCTACACGCGCGAGGTGTGGGGGCCGCCGCAGACGCTTCTCTACGGAGCGCTCGACTCGCTCGGACAGGCGGGGATGGCGGCGGGCGACGCGGCGCTCGCCCAGTCCGGCGCGGCGGCGCTGGAGAGCGGTGCGCTGCGCGAACAGCTCGCTCCCTTCCAGCTGAAGGGCGGCGCCGCGCCACCGCTGCCCGCGGGGTATCCGACGACGGGAGCGTCGGCGAGCGACGTGTTCCCCGCGCGCATGGCGGCCGTCGCGCAGCTGCTCGCCGCGGGAATGCCGATTCGCTGCGCCACGGTGTCCACGCAGTCCGTATTCGACACGCACGCCGGCCAGGTCGCGATGCTCGACCCGGGCCTCGAAGAGGTCTCGCAGACGCTGCTCGCCTTCCAGCGCGACCTGGAAGCGCGCGGCCTCGCCGACCGGGTGCTGACGCTCGTGTGGTCAGAGTTCGGGCGCCGCGCCCCCGAAAATGCCTCCGCGGGCACCGACCACGGGGCGGCGGGCTGCGCATTCGTGATGGGCACACGCGCCGCGGGGCGCATGGTCGGCGAGTGGCCCGGCCTCGCGCGGGGCCTCGACTCCGAAGGGGCGCTGCGCGCGACCTCGGACTTCCGCGGCCTCTACTGCTCGCTGCTCGAGCAGTGGCTCGGGGTGGACGCCGCAGCGGTCATTCCGGGCGCCGCCCGTCTCGCGCGCGTGGGGGTGGTGGGGTAGGGGCGAGCGGGGAGCGGCCGATGCCCTGAGCCCGAGCGCCCGGGAGCCTACGCCGCGGGAGGAGGTCGGCGCGGCTGAGTTCGATGCGGAGCCTTGAGGAGCATGGAAGCAAGCGGGTAACGACGGCGCAAGAAGGCGCCACAGTGCGGGACGGTGAAGTCGATGAGGCCGTGGCGTGGTGCGTAGATGACAGCGTTGGCGATCAGGGCGTCGCGTAGGGGGGAGACCGACTTCGGGGTGCGGCCGAGTCGGCGTGCGACGGAGGCGCTGGGCTGCGGTCCGTCGCCGAGATCGGCCATCGCCGCTGCGTAGAGCCGCTCGGCGTCGGTCAGCCGTCCGATGCGGCCCTCGAAGAAGTTCTCGTCGAGGTCCTCCTCGACGAGCGCCAGTGCGGTTCGGGCGTCATCGCTGGTGATGAGCGGGCCCTCGCCCTGTGTCCATGCGCGTCGCCCGTACTCCTGCAGGAAGTAGGGATAGCCCTCGGTGTAGGCGAGCGCTCGCATGAGCGCCGGCTCCTCCCACTCGACGTCCTGGCCGCGCGCTGGCAGGACCAGCGCGGCGCGCGCGTCCGCGGTGGCGAGCGCGCCGATCGTGGGGTAGACGAACATGCGCTCGGCGTAGGATTTCGCTTCCGCGGTCAGCACGGGGATGAGCGGCAGTCCGGCGCCGACGAAGGCGACTGGCAGGTTCTTCTGCTTGGCGCGGTGAAGGGCCATGATGAGGGCCTCGTAGTCGTCCCGCTGGAGGTTCTGTACCTCGTCGAGGATGAGCGCGAAGCCGACGCCCGCCTCTGCGGCCGCGAGACCGACGGCGCTGAGCACGTCACGCATGTCCTCGGCGAGGTCGCCCGAGTCCGCCTGGCCGATCGCCGCGTCCACGTCGAGCCTGAAGGAGACCTCGCCCGGCAGAGTGACCTCGAACGCCTTCAGCACCCGCAGCGCTTGGCGCAGCCGCTCCCCCACGCGCTTGCGGGCGCTCAGCTGCAGCATCGCGCGTCGGGCGGCACGGCCGAGGAGCGCGGCGACGGAGGAGTTGCGTCCCACCTCCACGGTCTCCGAGGGCCAGCCTGTCTCCTGGCAGATACGCTCGAACTCGTTGAGCAGCACGGTCTTGCCGACGCCGCGCAGCCCGGTGATCAGGACATGCCGCTCGGTTCCGCCCGCGCTCAGCTGGGCGATGACGCTGTGCAGGTGAGCGAGCTCCCGCTTCCGGCCTGTCAGGGCTGGCGGACGGGCGCCGGAGTCCGGCGTGTAGGGGTTGTATGTCTTGCTGCCGCGGCTCATCCCGGCCTCCTCTAGGAATGTCTAGCGTAGTCTAGTCGGATTGCTAGATCGTGCTAGATATCTCCAGAGTCATCTCCCCTCGATCTCTCTCGTCGCGTCCCAGCCGGTGGCGAGATCGCCCAGGAGGTGGGCAGCGATCGGCGCTACGGCGACTCGAGCCGGCGCACCTGGCCGGTGTGCTGGGCGGGGAGCGCGGGAACGGCCGCCAGCGGCTGGCTGCACGATCCTCGGGAGGGCGGCCTGCTCAACGCCGCGCAGCTGGCACGTGGCCTCGGTGTGAGTGGAACGACGATCGCCCACTATCTCGACCTGATGGTCGATCTGCTGCTCGTCCGGCGTCTGGCTCCCCGTCTGCCGACGCCGGTAAGCGGCTCGTGCGCTCGCCCAAGGTGTACGTGCGTGACAGCGGCCTCGTGCACGCCCTGCTCGGGCTGGCCGACAAAGAGGCGTTGCTTGGGCACCCGGCTGTCGGGTCGAGCTGGGAGGAGCATGGCGATCGAGAATCTGCTCGCAGCAGCGGGGCCCGAGGTGCAGGGGAGCTTCTACCGGACGAGCCACGGCGCGGAGGTCGACCTCGTGCTCGCCTGGCCCGGCGGCGAGGAGTGGGCGGTGGAGATCAAGCGCAGCCTCGCGCCGACGCTCGAGCGCGGCTTTCACTCCGCCCTCGCCGACCTCGCGCCCCAGCGTGCGCTGGTGGTCTATCCCGGAGCCGACGGCTACCGCCTGACGCGGTCGGTGCAGGCGATCGGTCTGGCCGAGCTGTGCGAGCAGGTGCAGGCGCGCAGCGCGGAGTGAATTGCGGTGGATCTAGACGGGCCATTTGTGCAGGGCCACAGGGTCTCGATCCAGCGCGAAATCGCATTTGTCCAACGGGCTGTAGGACAAATGGGCCGCATTTGTGCGGCAGCGCTGCACAAACGGAGCGATGCGCTGCTACAGAGTGTCGAGCCGATGCACCTGGCCGGCGTCGCGGCCCGAGAGCGCGGGCATCGCCTGCAGCGGCTGGTCCTCCGCCGCGGGCGCCGCGACAGGCGGCGCGACGGGCACATCCACGAAGGGCGGCGGCTGGCCGCTCGATCCACGGGAGGCGGTGAGGCAGGCCGCGAGGACGAGCATCAGTATGGCGCCCCAGAGGGCGATGAGCACCACCAGGAGAGGCATCGACTGGGCTAGGTGTTTTGCCCGGTGACGTTCAGAACGGGGTGTAGGTAGGTCCGGGCCTACCGAGAGGCTGTGGGTGTCAAAGCTCACCACCTCAAGGGAGGCCCGGAATGCCGCACCATAGAGCCCGCATGACTCCGCGTGGGCGGGAGATGGTCGTTCGTCGTGTCGTTGATGACGGGATGTCCTTCGCGCAGGCTGGAGCGTGGGGGAACGTGTCGAAGTCCACGGTGTGGGAGTGGGTACGCCGCTGGCGTGCAGCGACCCCTGCTGAGCGTGAGTCGCTGGCGTGCCTGACGGAGCGCTCCAGCCGCCCTCGCCGTTCTCCCTCTCGGTGCCCTGTCGATGAGGAGCAGCGCATCTGTGAGTTGCGGCAGCGGACGGGCTGGAGTCCCAGGACGATCGCGATGCTGATCGGGCGACCCCACTCGACCGTCCACCAGGTCCTGCGACGCGGGGGCTGCTCGCGGCGGGAGCCATCCGAGCGCCCTGGGGTCGTGCGCTACGAGTGGCCGTGCCCCGGGAACCTGCTGCATATGGACGTCAAGAAGCTCGGGAAGTTCACCGAGCCCGGGCACGCGCTGACAGGGGATCGCACCCGGCGCTCCCGCCGCGTCGGCTGGGAGTACGTGCACTCGATCATCGATGACTGTTCACGCCTGGCGTACTCGGAGATCCACAACGACGAGAAAGCCCCGACCGTGACCGCGTTCACCCGCCGCGCACTGGACTGGTTCCTGGAGCACGGGATCGTCACCGAGCGGCTGATGACCGATAACGCGTTCACCTACATCCACAACAAGACGCTACGCGAGCTGCTGCACCGCCGCCAGGTCCGCCATCTGCGCACCCGGCCGTACACGCCCCGCACCAACGGGAAAGTCGAGCGCTACCAGCAGACCCTGCAACGCGAGTGGGCCTACGCCCTGCAATACGCCTCAAGCGACGCGCGCCACGCAGCACTGCCACACTGGGTCCGCCACTACAACGAGCAGCGCACCCACTCAGCGCTCGGCAACCGCCCACCCATCCACCGCGTTCGGGACGTCACCGGGCACAACAGCTAGGACGCAGACCGTCGATCGGTGGGAGGTGCGGGGAACCGGCGTAGCGCGGTGTGCGGGCAGCGCGAGCGGGGCTGCGGGGCGGGCCTACGCTCTGGCGGAGGTCTGCGGCGCGCGGCCCGTTGTCGGCCAGGAAAGGTCGTTGTGTCGCTTGCGCTCACCGGTCCCCCTCGAAGAAAGTCGTGTATCTGGACTAACGGCGAGAGCAGAGTAGCATAGTTCTGACTGTAGGGACTGCGGAGGCTCAGGGGCGGTTGGCAGGGAAGTCTGCTGGAGGTCCCCACCTCTGGCAGCGAGACAGAGCGCGAGGACGAGCAGCGCGAGGGCGACCCAGGTGGTGGCGATGAGTACGAGAAGGAGCATCTCCCGGACATTCTACAGAACTCTGACTAGTTTTGTGAGGATAAGGCTTTCCCGGGCCTTTCTCCTCAGGTGAGCACGGTCCGTGCTCGAAGCCTGGGAGCGCGCAGTTGGAGGGCGGGCTATTCGTGCCAACCAGGCTCATCGCGCCTGGCCAGCCATCGAGGCTCACAACCTGGGCACGGTCGGCCAGCGAGGAGTGGTCAAGCTCGCAATCGAGACCTTGCTCTAGAAGGCCAAGGCGAGCATATTCAGATCTCCGTCCCCGGCTATACATCGGGCAGCATTGAGACGATGATCGGTCCTTCCGCTGAAGCTCGAAGCGAACGTCGTTCTGGGTGGCGTTCCAGTGTCCCCCCGCGTCGACCATGTCCTGGAGAAGCGCGCGGCCTTCGCCGAGCACGGGCTCGCCGTGGGTCGTGCTATCGCTTGCGCTCACTGGCGTTGCTAGGAGAAAGTCGGATATTAGGACTAATGGTGGGCACAAACTAATGGTGGACACAAGGTAGTACAATTCTGACTGTGGGGATCAAAGAGGGGTCTCAGCGTGCAGGGAGGCGCGCTGGAGATCCCGCCCCTGGCGGCGAGACAGAGCGCGAGGAGGAGCAGGTCGGCGATGGCTGCAAGGAGAACCAGGGGAAGCATTCTACAGAAAGTTGATTAGTTTTGTGTGGATTGCCCGGTGGGGCTCTCCCGGCGACGCCTGGATGCCCCCACTGGCAAGCTCGATCGGCAAGTGCGACGAGATCGCAGCGGCTGCCATCGCGCGCTAGCGGGCCTACTACTGCTGGGAACTCGCTGTGACATGACCCATGCCCAGCCATATGGGGAGCCTGTATCGACTGGACCTGAGTAGACTCCAATCGGTGACCTCAACTGAGCAACAGACTCGTCACGCACGGTTTGGTGGCGACCTTACTTCTGACTGGCATGCCTAAACGACGCATTGCTCCGTTTCGCCTGTGTGTCTAAGCGAGAGAGCCACTTGAGCATCCTACCGAACCAGACCTGGAGACCATCGGGCCCGTCTATCGCTGAATTGGATCGGGCAGACTTCACAATGGCGATGGTGCCGTTGGCCTTCGTCAGTACGCTCGTGGCCTTATTCCTTCTGTCCGCTGGCGCGGTCTCGCCGTCGCTTGCTGCGGCTGCGCTCGTCGCTTCGTCTTGTCTACTGACAATCATCGTCTTGACCGAGGCGTCCTTGCTGGCCGGTCTCGTGGTTCTAGCGCTGGCCGGCATAACTCAAGCTGCAGCGGCTATCTGGTTTCCTTCTCCCACCACACTCTACCTGGATAACTTGCCGTTCGTGCTGATCGTGATCTACACGGTCATCCTTGCAATTAAGTGGCGCTTTGTTACGGAGCTACGCATTCTGGGGGTCGTGCTGCTGCTGGTGGTCATCGCATTGGTTCGAGCGGGTATCACGAGTGCAGCGATCTATCAGGCACGCCAGGTGCTGGTCCCGTTTCTCATCGCCTTCGCCGGGTATCTGGCCGTTAGGCTGTCGACCAGAAATCCTCAATACAAGCCGCGCATCGATATTTTGACAAAGTTCGCAGTGGGCTTGGCGTCAGTAACTTGCGTCTACATGCTGGTGGAATATATCTGGGGCCCGCCACTGAATCCGCTGGCCGCATATCGGTTGAACCCATTTACCGAACACTTCGCGATCATCGACGGTTACCTTGGCAACTACCTCTTCTATCCGGGCAATACTGGTCACTTCATCATTCGACTCGGTGGTCCATTGATGGATCCACCTATCACAGGAATATTTATTGGTGGCGCGGCTGTGATCGCCTTCTGGCAATACTGGCATCGACGACACATCGGCATGCTGATTCTCTGCATAGCATCGATTCTCGCTGTGCTCGGCACATATGCCCGTGGCGGAATCCTCGTGGCGGTCGTAGGAATTGGGTTCCCCTTGCTTGTGCGTTATACAAACAGGACGCTCGCCGTAGTTATCGTTACGATCGTAGCAGTCTACGTAGGCGCCAAGATTGGCCAGGAGGGTTCCAGCGTGAGGCACTACGATGGGCTCGTGGCGGGACTGACCCGCGCGTTTCATTATCCCCTCGGTCAGGGGCTAGATGCTATCGGCGATGTCACCAAGCGATCTGCCGGATCCGGTGAGGGCGAGAGTCTTGCGGCTATCCCATTCGCAGCCATTGGATTGCCAGCGGTCGCGCTGTACTTAGCGGCGCTGTGGGGATTGTTTCGCGGTGCCAGTATTCAAAATTGGCCAGCAGCGCTGGGCTTGGGCATGCTTCTGTGTACATTGTTCACCGAGAGCGCCAGCTCACTTGCAGGGACTGTCGTTATCTGGAGTTTCTGCGGCATTGGGCTCGCATTGGCGGCTAAGCATGAGCCGATCTTGGTCGGGTCAACAGGTCATCGACGATTACTGTCGCCAGCTAATTTTTACTCACAAGCCAGCTCGACGACGCCACACTAAAGCACGGTAGATGAAAAGCCAACCAGCTCATTTAGCTCGGCCGTTGGGCCGTAGTCTTCCCATAAGGCCCAGTAGTCTGTGCCTGGCGTCCGCCTCAACGGCGTCTGATATAGCTGTGCGAAGTTGCTTGCTGCCCTGGCCGATGCGCTGCTTGGAGTCCTCGCTTCGCGGTAGCAAGAGTGGCTTGAGATCAATCTCCGTGGTTACGCTGCGCACGAGATTGCGGCTCGCAAACCGGGTTGCTATATCAACCTGATGATCGTCCACGTGCTCACCGTATCCGGCCTGTCTGGGGACCACGACGGGCGTATGTCCGGCCTGCATAGCGACCATGATGGTGCCCACTCCTGCGTGGCATATGACGCTTTGCACCCTCGCCATTGTCTCGACCATGTCTCCAAAGGACATGTATTCCAGCCATGTGGTGTTTGGGACCGCTGGCCTCGGTGGAGTGCTTCCATGCTGCACGACAATCGCTGTGCCTCCCAGTGCAAGCGGCGTGACAAGATCGAGCGCCCTATCGAACGGCTGCTGGTGTGTGCCGAGGCTAAGAAGGATCAAAGACTGTCCCATAGCACTCGGCCCGCCGATAGAACTTGCTCAGCTCCGGCCACTGAATAAAGAAAGTTGGCCCCAGGTAGTAGACCAGGCGACCCGTGAGAGAGGGGGCAGTAATTCGCGCCATCGACTCGATATACACGACATTGACTCCAGCGAGTCGTCCGATGATGACAAATGGCACAGCTACTCCAGCCCCGGTCGTTACGATCGCCTGCAGCTCGTGACGCTTTATGAGCTTCAGGGCAAGCCAGAAGTTGCGGATCAGATTGAAGACGTTGCGGTTGGTCGGGTGATATGCCCACGTCGTCTTCTCATCGGCAAGCAGCGAGACGGCATCGCTCTTCTCGAAGCTGACCCAGTGGCGTCTCTCCTTTGGCCACAGGTCGGCCAGCTGCAGAAGCTCCAGCAGATGGCCGCCGCTTGAGGCCACGAGTAGAACTTCACGAGGACGAACGCTTTGAAGGTCGGCGGACATAACAGAAGATTCTCGCACGTGAGCGACGACAGTGAGGCTGATGGGCGGGCCGAAGCATCGAGGCGCGGCTCGGAGAAGCGCCTCAGATGGTGCGGCGGGTAGCGAGCCTTGGCCCCTCACTGGTGCGCCGCCCGGTCGGAGATGCCAGTTGCGGCTATCTGTCTGAGGTGGGACTCAGAGTGACAATCGTCGCGCTGGCTGGCCGCATGACTATGGGATTGGTGTGGTCCGCACTCGTGCCTTTCGGCTGCCAGCGCGCTTCGGCGGTCACACGAGCTGCGCCGAGTACGATCGCACCTCTCGCACTGGGGGACGGGCCGATCATGCTCTCCTCGCCAGCAATGGTGTATCCGGGCACAGAGATGGACACAGGTTGGGCTGGGCCCGTAGTGGCGAGGTTGTCGATCGCAACCCTGAGCCTACCGTTCGGAGCAAGCGTGGCCCACGCGGTGAGGTTCGGCAGTTTGTTGGGGGCAGTCAGACCGGTGGGCACGAATCGGCCGCCCTCGAGCTGGCGCGCGGCGAGCAACCCGTAGTACTCAGGCTGTGCCGTGACTTCACCGGCGCGAGCAGCTCGAAGCGTTGGATGCACAGATCGGGTTCTCCCCTCTAGGTACACAAAGGCCCAATCCCCCCGGGAAGTTCATACCTTGGACGCCGCTGCTGACAGCTCGCAACGACCAATCCAGCGCCCACAGGGCGCTGGCGAATAGCGGGCTGGCTTGACTTCCCAGACAGGAGGCTGTGTTGGTCTCGCCAATTCGCGTTGGGCGACCGGCAACGCTCCCGGCATGGACGAGCAACGCGAGTACTCCGTTCTCCAGCTGACGCTCGGCAGGCGAAAGCAGGCCCCTAATCGTAGGCGGGACCACGGGAGGGCTGCCTAAACACGTGCTGCTGGCATAGAAGTGCTGAGTGATCCCCGTGAAGACGCTCGCAGAGGACTCGACCTGGGCCAGCCAGGCGGTTTTCTGGGTCAGACCCGGTCCGTAGGTCGCGACGCCTGGAGCGGATTTCTGTATCGCGTATATGTAGGTCTTGGCTTCGCGGAGATATTCATCGGCATCGTAGCTCGGCGGGCGCAACCCGTCCTTTCCGCCGGCGAAGGCGTTTGGCTCGTTGCCGATCTCGATGCCCAAGAGGCTATTGCCGAGGATCAGTTTCGCGTAGCGGGCCTCGTCCGCTACGCGTGTCGGTTCAAAGTGGCCGAGGTCGACCCCGAGCAGCACTTGCCAGCCTGTGGCGGCGAGTAGGAGGTGCAGGACAAAGAGGTCGGCAGGCGTGACGACGTTGGCTGCCCAGGAAGGAGCGGGTTCGCTGCTGCTCGTCCACCACGAGAGATCGACGCTGTCGCCGCCAATCCGCAGCACTGACGGTCCCAGCAGCCGCATCAAGCGCACAAGACGAATGTCTGTAGCGCTCAGGCGACCACTACCAAATTCCTTGGTCTCTGTCGCGAGTCCCACTGCGCCGGGCTCGAATGCGTTACCGGGCCGATTCGTATTGACGTGCAGCACGGCGGTCGGAGCGAGATTCTGGGTGGCGTAGGATCGAGTCCATGCCCATGCGCCGATTGCTACTAGGGGGAGGATCAGCAGCGCCACCGCCCGGCGAACACCCGGCATCTTGATCTCAGTGATCCTTCTCAGCATTGACTCCCGTTTCGCCGCTTAACGAGGAAGGCTGACCCGGCAAGCTTCGTGGCAAACGCCACCATTCCCCGGATCCCACGCTCCGAGCTTCTCGGGTCATACCGTAGCGTACTGCCCGCAATTGGGCGCCAGTGATATGCTGCCACCATTGGCTGGCTGGCTCTGCAATCCAACTCACCGACCACATCACAGTTGCTTTGCTTGGCGCATATACTATCCGAAGACTGAGACGGCCCGCTCAAGATCCTCTCCAGCGCGGGTTCCGCAAGGTACGACAATGGCTTGTCACGGTGAGCCAAGCGCAGCCGACGGGTCCTGTGCTGCCAAGCAAGACTCTCGTGTTGACGTGGACGCCGGATCAGAACGCCAATCAACTCGCGCGTGCGCTGGAAGCAAACCTCTTTGTGCCCACTCCAGGACGCCCCTCGTTGCCAGCCCCAATCCGCTACGTGGTCCAAGCTTTAAAAACGGCCCTGTACGTGTTTCGAACGAAGCCCCGGGTGGTGATATACCAGGATCCTCCATTTGTCACTGGAGCATGGCTTATTTTTCTCCGTTGTGGTCTGGGATTCGATATCTGTGCCAGCGCTCATTCAGGTCCCTTCAACGATCCACGGTGGACACGTTTCAAAGCATTTAGTCGCTGGGTGTTCAGTCGTTGTAACGGAATGTTTGTTCACAACGAGTTGATGCTGGATTGGGCGCGCAGCTATGGCGTGCCTACCACCCTGCTACGCTATCCGGGGTTCGCGCTAGCGTCTGATATTGCGCTTGAGCCTGTGATACCGAGCGACCATGTCCTTGTGCCCCTTAGCTACCGGTTCGATGAGCCAGTGCGTGAGTTGCTGATTGCAGCCCAGAGTGTCCCCCACATTTCTCTTTTACTCACCGGCCAGGCACCCAAGTGGGCAATCAAGGCTGCGCCTGCCAACTGCGAGTTCATAGGCTGGGTTGATCGATCACGCTATGAGTATCTTCTGGCGACTTCCCGAGGTGTCGTTGCGCTTACATCTATGGAGCACACCGCCCAGATGGCTGCTTTTGAGGCAGTGGAGCATGGCGTCCCAGTGCTGACCTCTGGGACCAAAACGCTCAGGCAATTCCATAGGGCAGGAGCGATATTCGTCTCCGATCATGAGCCAGCCTCGTTGGCGCATGGACTCGAAGCGCTGTGGAGAGACCATATGGCGCTACGTCCTGGGGCAGAGGACACGCGGCGAGAGGCAATCCGCGAGTCCATCGAGCAGCTTGAGCAGCTACGGGACATGCTGGGGCTGGCTCCTTCGTGATCTCGTCAGACCGCCTTGTCACGACAAGTCCTCACAGGCCGTTCGATAGCAGTCAGGTCAGCTGAGCACTGGGCATAGTGGCCGATTCAGCGCTCAGCCAATCCGAGCATGCCGATATGGATGCCCTCGCCAATCCGGCACGAACCCCTTTGCCGCCTATCAGGCGGATGCTTGTAAGCGCCTCTGCAACCGCAATCCTGCAGGGAGCGTCGGGCGCCATGACATTTGTGCTGGCCGTGCTGCTCGCTCGCTTCCTCGGCAGTAGAGGTTATGGGATCTACGCGCTTGCGTTTGCCTGGTCCACCCTCCTGGGTGTCCCAGCGATTCTCGGCCTCAATACTTTCTTGGTGCGGGGTATCGCGGTCTATGAAGTAAAAGAGCAGTGGTCGCTGATGAGGGGCTTGCTGTTCCGCACCAACCAGCTGGTCTTGCTCACCTCGACAACGATCGCCTTGTGTGGCACGGTTGTTGCGCTTACGTGGCTGTCGCCGTCGTTTCGCGGCCCCTTTTGTGTCGCCATGCTGCTTGTGCCTCTCACGGCGCTCACACTGTTGCGTCAGGGGGCGATGCAGGCATTCGGCCGTGTCGTGAGCGGGCAGCTTCCTGAGTTTCTGATCAGGCCATTGCTGATCATCGTGGGCGTTGTGGCGCTGGAGGGGTGGGGTGTTCTTACGCCCACGACCGCGCTCGGGGCGAATGTGGCCGGCGTGGCGGTGGCTTTTATTGTGGGCGCCCTGCTTCTCAGGCGAGCACTTCCTACTGCTCTGCGCTCGGTCCGTGCGGAGTTCGTCACGCGCGAGTGGCTGCGCGCTTCGTTGCCGATGATGTTGATCGCAGGAGTGTGGATGGCCAACAGCAACATCACAACATTGATTGTAGGAACGCTTGATGGGCCTCGCGCGGCCGGCGTGTATAGCGTCGTCCAGAAGGGTGCCGAAGTGATCGTGCTGCTGCTCTACGCCACCAATATGCCGCTTGCGCCAGCGGTCGCGCGTCTCTACGCACGTAAGGATCGGCAGGGTCTTGAGCACACCACCGAACAGATGGCGCGCGCGACTCTCTTCGTATCAACCCCTATAGCTTTGGCGCTTATGGCTTTCCCCCACCTCTTTCTCGATCTTTTCGGCCCCAGCTTCCAGGCGGGGGCGACCGCACTCGTGATTCTTGCGCTCGGTCAGCTCATCAATGCGGCGGCGGGACCGTCGGGGAACGTAATGCTGATGACCGGCCAGGAGCGTATAGCAGTGCGAGGAGTGGCCGCCGGTTTGCTTGCGAATATCGTACTTGCCGTGTTGCTTGTCCCTCCGCTCGGCGTCACAGGTGGTGCGATCGCATTCGCGGCCAGTCTGGTGCTATGGAATACCATCCTTGTCGTACTTGCTCGCCGCCTAATCGGGGTCAACGTCACCGCGTTCCGTCGCCTAGCGGTCGCCCGGCCTACCCAGGAGGTGACGTAGGTCATGATCGATGACCTACCACGAAACATTGGCGCTGCTCCAGATGCCTCCTGTGACCCTTTGCGGGTGTTCCTCGTTGGTTGCCCGCGCTCGGGCACGACGCTCCTTCAGGCTCTGCTTGGTGCGCACAAGGATATCGCGTCGTTTCCAGAGTCGCATATCTTCACCAAGGGGCGCATGGCTCGACTTGCCCCTGGATTGGTGGCGCGTAGGAATCTGGAGACATTCACTCGTGCCGTGGAAGCAAACTCTCTATACGGGCGACGAAAGCTAGCCCTTCGTTCCCAGACGTATCAGCTTGATCTCATTCACCTTCTTGACAAGCTCACGGTCGAGCGGCAAAAGCGTGTTTGGATTGAGAAGACGCCTGAACATGTTCTTTTCATCCCCAAGATTCGTATGCTGGCGCCAACGAGTAAGTTTATCCATCTGATACGAGACGGACGCGCGGTCGTCGCGTCTCTTTACGAGGTCACGAGGACGCACGCAGATGTCTGGGGCAGGCCTTGGCGTCGGCCCATGGGGCTCGAGCAATGTATTGCCGAATGGAATCGTGCTATCGCTGCCTCCAGTGCCGCGATGGACACCGGCAGCGATGGGATAGTCATTGACTACAAGACGCTTACTACCGATCCGGCGTTGGAGCTGCAAAGGCTCTGTGAGTTCCTTGCTTTGAGCTATGAGCCGCAGATGCTCACAGCGTATGCGACGGTCACCTCGTCAATCGTGAATTCAGATGAAGAGTGGAAGAGTCGCGTGAGCGACCGTATCCGTGATAATGGCTTGCAAAAATTTCATCAGCTGTTCTCTTCTGAGCAGCAAGCACTTATCGAAGGTTCGCTAGCTCATCTTCCTGCGAATCTCTCCGGCGGTTGACTTGCGTGCTGAATCGTACACGTTGACGGGATCTTTATTAGTGATCCAGACTGGACGTATGATTGTGTTTCCCGTGAGGTTGGAAGATGGACACGGTCGTGAAACGGCGTGGGCGCGCCGGAGCGGGCGGCCAGGAAGATCAGGCTGGATGAGGCGCTGGCCCGTGTGGCAGGCGAGCAGGATCCGATCGAGACGGTCGCTGCCCCCTTGGCGCGATCTTTGCAGCAGGCTCTGGAGGCGAGGTCACCGAGCTTCTCGGCCGCCGGTGGAGCTGGGCGCTCGGCAGGGGCGTAGCGCGCTCGCACGTGCTGGAGTCGCCTGTGATCAGCGGCTCCCTCGCGGCCTGTCGATACGCGACGTCGAAGCTGCCTTTGGAGGTCTTCGAGGAGCTGATTGCGTCGATGCGGAGGTACGCAAGATCCTGCTCGGCTTCCAGCTCGGCAGCCGTGATAGCTACGAGAGCTGGTTGTCCTTCGGGGGCGACCTGATCGACCCGCGGGCTGCGCTTTCTAGCTCTCGTGATCGCCGACAGAGCATCCGGGGTCTGGAGGGCGCGGCCGGGGAGCTGTGGCTTGCGGCGCTGGGCCAGCGGTGCACGGCCCATGCGCTCAGGAACGTGACTGGCGAGCTACCCAAACGCCACCATACCGAGGTCAAGGCGTGCGGGTGGAAGATCTCGACGAGGCCGCGTTCAATCGGCAAGGCAGAAGACGATACGCACAAGGAAGTACAACATGCTCTATCTTTTGCGCCTTGGAATGCTCATGAGCAGCTTACGAGCGGGCAACCTCGTTCCTGAGCCCATGGATGCGGCGCGGAGAGCAACTTATGGACACTGAGCAGACAAACCTAAGTATCGAGCAGGTTCTGGGCGTCCTCCGTCGTCGCGCACCATGGATTCTGCTTTGCCTTGTCCTCGCAACGGGGACCGCCTACGGGCTCTCTAAGCACCAGACCAAGAAGTACACGGCGACAGCCTCGCTCGTCTTCAACAACAGCCAGACTAACCAGCAAGCAGCAGGCTTGCAGGCCCTGAGCGGCGGTAGTAGCCAGCAGGCTCAGCAGAGCACCAACCTCCAGCTCGTCCATCTCGGCGACATGGCGGAAAAGACGGCTGGCCTGCTCGCGGGAGCAAAGACGGCAACCCCGCTCGCTCGGGAGCTGACCAAGGAAAAGATTAGGGAAGCCCTGAGCGTGAGCGCACAGGGGGAATCGAACATCGTCAATGTGACCGCTACAGCGACCTCTCCGACGCTTGCGGCGGAAATCGCGAACACCTACGCCATCACCTTCGTCAGAGAGCAGCAGGACAGCAACCACGCCTATTACGCCTCGGCCCTCAGGCTTGTGAACAGGCAGTTGG
Organism: uncultured Solirubrobacterales bacterium; assembly: GCA_963723045.1. Classification (GTDB taxonomy): domain Bacteria; phylum Actinomycetota; class Thermoleophilia; order Solirubrobacterales; family Solirubrobacteraceae; genus Palsa-744. The sequence continues at coordinate 150,124 of CAVROU010000001.1, forward strand.
GGGCGCTTTCGCCGAAGCAGCGGCTCAGCCCCGCTGGGCTCGCCCTCGCGGGCCGCGCCCAGTCACTGGGAGTCCTCGCTGAACTCCGCAACGGCAACGTCGAAGTTGCTCAGTTCGCGACTGTTCCCACGTCCCCTTCCTCGCCGAAGGTCTCTAGGAACACCCTCCTTGGCGCTTTGCTCGGCCTGTTGCTGGGGCTTGGCATCGCGTTCCTGCTCGAGCGCTTGGATCGGCGAATCAGGGAGCCCAAAGACTTGGAGGCGATCTATCGCCTGCCGCTGCTCGGGGTCGTCCCCGAGAGCAAAGCGCTTTCGCGCTCAGCGCAGCGCGAGGGGAATGTACCCACCGTCCTCGCTCCTGGCGAGGCTGAGGCATTCCATCTGATCCGTGCCCATCTGCGCTACTTCAACGTCGATCGGGAGCTGCACACGCTGATGATTGCCTCCGCTGCTCCGGGCGATGGCAAGACGACGATCGCGCGTCATCTAGCGGGTGCAGCGGCGAGGATGAACTCTCGGGTGCTGTTGTTGGAGGCGGACCTGCGCCGTCCGACGCTCGCCCGGCAGCTCAATATTGAGCCGAGGCTGGGCCTAGCGGATGTGTTGATTGGCGCGGTTTCGTTGAGGGAGGCGGTCCAGCCGATCGACCCGCAGCCGCCTTCAGGGGATGGAGGAGAGGGTCGGACTTTCGATGTGCTTGTCGCGGGTGCCGCGCTGCCGCCGAACCCGGGTGAGCTCATCGAGAGCCACGCGATGGAGACCATGCTCGAGCAGGCAAGGTCCACGTATGATCTAGTTGTGATCGACACTCCGCCGCTAACCGCGGTCTCCGACGCATTCCCGCTACTTAGCAAGGTCGACGGCGTGATCATCGTGGGTCGCGTAGGCCGCAATCGCCGTGATGTTGCTGAACGCTTGCACGAGACCTTGACGGGTACAGGGGCTCCGTTGCTGGGGGTAGTCGCTAACGGCTTCAAGTCCGCCCGCGGCTCGTATGGCTATTCCTACGACTACGCTCCATCCTCTCCCACCCGATCCCTCTCATCCCCTCCTGCGGCACCACCCGCTCCCTTGGTCAACAGTGGTCCGGTATCTGAAGTGTCGGGAGGGACGACCTCGGCGGGAACTTCAGTGGAGGGCGCTTAGGTCACACCGCGAGAACTGGGGCTTGGGAGGAAGGCCTGGCGGGTCTGATGCTGGGTCCGCTACTTTGGAGCAGCAGACGGGTTAGTTGGCTGATATGAGGACATCATGCATCGAAACGTGGGCATTGTCTACTAGGAGGAGTCCCAGGGTGCGCGCAAGACTATGCATGCTCGCTGTACTCATCCTGACTATGGGCGCCACCTCGCTTTTTATGCCCGGCGCGGCTCCGGCAGCGTCTCTGCCATTGGCATATACGAAGGGTGTCACCAACCTCACCTTCAACTCGGCGATACTGGACGGCAGCATTGATGCCAAGGGCCAGCCCACCAATTACTTCTTCCAGTACGGAACCACCAGTAGCTACGGCTTCCAGACGCCACTTTCCCCGGGGGGCACCGCTACCTCAGCCGTCCAGGTCACCCAGCTTATCTCAGGACTGCAGCCGTCCACGCTCTACCACTTCCGGATCGTCGCCATCAGCGCCTCGGGTAGGGCCAACGGGGCCGATCACAACTTCATCACCCCCAAGGTCCCCCTCTCCATCCAGATCGCCGGCGTCCCCAACCCGGTCTCCTTCGGCGAATCCTTCCTCATCGAGGGCTCCCTCTCGGGAACGGGCTCGGCGAACCATGCGATCGTGCTCCAGGCCAACCCGTTCCCCTATACCGCAGGCTTCAAGACCCTCGGGAACCCCGAGTTGACGAATGCCACCGGTGGCTTCTCCTTCCCGGTGTTGGGCCTTTTGGAAAACGCGCAGGTCCGTGTCCAGACCCTTGGCTCCCCGACGATCACGAGCCCCGTGGTGCTCGAGAGCGTCGCCGTCAAGGTCGCTTTCCACGCCCGCCGTACTCATCGCCGGGGGCGCTGGCGTCTGTATGGGACGGTCTCGCCCGCCGAGCCCGGTGCGCTGGTCGGCTTTCAGCTGCTGGTAGCGGGTGGGCGCACCGTCAACGAGGGCGGCACCGTCGTCAAGACCGGCTCCTCGACCGTCTCGACCTTCTCGCGTACCGTCCGTCTGCGCCACGGCGGGGTCTACCGGGCGCTCGTGAAGGTCTCCGACGGTGCCCACGTCTCCGCCTACAGCGCGCCGATCGTCATCGGCTGAGCCCTGCTCTTAGCACTGAATCGAACCTTTGCCGGCAAGCAGGGGGTTTGGTTCGCCGAGACTAAGGGCATCATCCACGCGATGACCACACCGCCTACTGGGGAGGGTCCCAAGATGCACGCCAGACTGTTCAGCCTCGCAGCAGTTCTCCTGGCCGCGATGAGCGCCCTTCCCCTCGCCTTCGGAGTGGCCTCCGCGGCCGCTCTCCCCGGGGCGGACACCGGGGGCGCATCCGCCGTCACCTACTCCTCGGCCGTGCTCAACGGCGGTGTGGTCGCCAAGGGCCAGCCCACCAACTACTTCTTCCAGTACGGCACCACCCGGGGCTATGGGGCGCAGACACCGCTCGCTCCCGGGGGCACCGCGACGACGACGAACCGGGTCAGCCAGCCCATCTCGGGGTTGCAGGCGCTCACGCTCTACCACTTCAGACTCGTCGCCATCAGCGCATCGGGCAGGACCAACGGTGTCGACCACACCTTCAGGACCCCCAAGGTCCCGCTCTCGCTGCAGCTTGCCGGGACTCCGAATCCCGTCCCCTTCGGCGAATCCTTCCTTGTCGAGGGCGCCCTCTCGGGCACCGGCTCCGCGAACCACCCGATCGTGCTGCAGGCCAACCCGTTCCCCTACACCGCCGGCTTCAAGACTCTCGGGAACCCCGAGTTGACGAACGCCGCCGGTGGCTTCTCCTTCCCGGTGCTCGGTCTTCTGGAAAACGCCCAGGTTCGTGTCCAGACCCTTGGCTCGCCGACGATCACGAGCCCCGTGGTGCTCGAAGAGCGTCGCCGTCAAGGTTGTCTTCCACGCGCGTCGCACCCACCACCGCGGGCGCTGGCGTCTGTATGGGACGGTCTCGCCGGCCGAGCCCGGTGCGCTGGTCGGCTTTCAGCTGCTCGTCGCCGGTGGACGCACCGTCAACGAGGGCGGCACGATCGTCAAGGCCGGCTCTTCGACCGTCTCGAGCTTCTCGCGTACCGTCCGTCTGCGCCACTCCGGGGTCTACCGCGCGCTCGTGAAGATCTCAGACGGCGCGCACGTCTCCGCCTACAGCGCGCCGGTCCTGGTTGGCTGACGGGCGCGGTTCGCGACGGGGGATGCTCGGGAGGGGTCCGAGCCTATTGGCATCCTCGCGAGGATGGACGTTTCAGGACACCGACACCGTTACCGTGACCGCGAGGAGTCGCGCTTCTATCAGGCGAGCGGCCTCTTGCCCGAGCAGACCTGGCAGGCTCTCGGAGACGAACTGGCCCGCGTCCTCGACGGTGCGCAGCGAGCATTCTGGCGCATCCCTCTGAGCATGGACGCCGAGCGCGTCCGCTGGTGGCACGGAGCGATCTTCGCCCACCACTTTCCCCATGACGGTGGGCGCTTTCGCCGCGACCGGGCCTTTTTCGGCGTGGTGATGCCGAACGGCGGGATGCGGCAGCTGGAGGGCGCGGCACCCGAGGCGATCCGTAGCGAGCTCCAGGCAGTCTGCTCGTCATTCAACCGGCACGCAGAAGCGCTCGGCAACCCTGATTCGACGGGTATTCTCGACCGCACGCGGGTCGTGGCCACCCTCTATGCGGGCATCCTGCGAGTGCATCCGTTCGCGGACGGCAACCATCGTGTGAGCTTCGTCGCGCTCTCCGCCGCTCTCTGGTCATTAGGGCTGCCCAACGTCGAGTTCGAGGACGACACGGAGACGATCGCCCACGACGATGTACTCGTTCCCGCTCTGGCATCCAAGACCGGGAGCATCGAGCCCTTTGGTCAGCTGCTGGCCGATCTCATCCAGCGCTCGATAGAGTCCCAGACATGAGCTACGCTGAACACATGGACGGCTTCCCCAGCTCGATCGCCCGTATACGGTCCGTAAAGGATGTCTCGTCGAGACCACGCCAGAGGTCAACCGCGAAGTCGCCGAAAACGCGATGCTGCTCTCCCAGGGCGCCCGCCGCGCGATCGAGATGAAGCGAGAGGCACAGGCAGCCTCCATCGCGCCTGGCACAGCCAGCCGAGCCGCCTGACGCGCCAGCCGAGGTAGCACCAGCCGACCGAGGGCGCCACCATCAACGCATGGTTTGCGCGCCGACAAGTTTCGCCCGCTGGCGCCTGTATGGGACGGTCTCGTCGGCTGAGGGGCATAGTTCGTAGAGGGGACGCTCGTCTTCGTCGGTGGGGGCGATGGTTCTTGTGTGAGCTGGACGCCGGCGCTACCATCGGCTCAATGGCTACTCGCGAAAATTTGATGCGCGCCGTGCTTGACCTGCCCGAGGAGGGCATCGACCCAACACTGGACTTCATCGCCTCCCGCTACCAGGATCCCGTTCTGCGGCTGCTTGACAACGCGCCCGACGAGGATGAGGAGATCACCGCCGAGGAGGAAGCGGCGGTGGCCGAGGGGCGTGCCGATATCGCCGCGGGGCGCGTCCTCTCCCACGAGGACATGCTGCGCAAGTACGGATGAGCGGGGCTCCCACGGACGGATGGACCGTCAGCTACGCCCGGCGGGCCGAGAAAGACATCGCGCGACTCGACGCGAAGCTGCGACAGGCCGCGACGGAGGCTTGCCGTAAGTTTTGCGTGCGCGGCCCTCGCTGGACGGCGTAGCCGTCCTCCTTAATGTTGGCTTTCTCCGTGTACTCCGCGCCGCCCTGCGTTTCTTGACTTGGCAGGTCACGCCCGGGACCGAGCGCGGTCCCAAGATGCACGCCAGACTGTTCAGCCTTGCAGCAGTTCTCCTGGCCGCGATGAGCGCCCTTCTCCTCGCCGGCGGAGTGGTTTCCGCGGCCGCGCTTCCCGGCGCGGACACCACGGGCGCATCCGCCGTCACCTACTCCTCGGCCGTGCTGGCGTCTGTATGGGACGGTCTCGCCCGCCGAGCCCGCGGCCTCTGCTGCTCGGCGAGTTGCGGCGTGAGAGCATGGATGGTCGGGTGTCCCGGTTTCCGTCGACGGTCGGAGAAGGGGTAAGAGACCGACTCTTTCGACCGAGGAAGGTGCCCCAATGCAATTCGATGAGACCCCCCCGCGCCGGACGACTGCGGGTCGTTCGGCTCGCGAGCCCTTGCACCGCGGCGTTGGGATAGTTGCCACGACCCCGGCCTACCGCGAGCTGCTCGATCGTCTGCGCCAGCGCATCCGCGAGGCGCAGGCGCGCGCGGCTGTCACCGTCAACGCCGAGCTGGTGATGCTGTACTGGTCGATCGGGCGGGAGATCCTCGACCAGCAGCGGGCCCGCGGTTGGGGCGATGACGTCGTTGGGCGGATCGCCCAGGACCTCGCCGTGGACACCGGCGCTCCGCGCGGCTTCTCGCGGCGCAACCTGTTCTACATGCGCCGTTTCGCGGCGCTGTGGCCCGAACGCGAAAAAGTGCCATCGGCGATGGCACAAATTGGTTGGACCGCCCATCGCACCCTGCTGGACAGCTTTGGCGAGCGGCCGGACCTGTATGCCTGGTACGCCGCGATGGCCGCCGAGGGCCGCTGGTCGGTGCGCCACCTCAAGGGCCAGATCGACCTGCGCCTGCACGAGCGCCGCGGCGCCGCGCTGACCAACTTCGCGGCGGCGCTGGAGCCCGCCGAGGCCCGCCATGCGCTGGCGGCCGTCAAGGACCCCTACCTCTTCGACTTCCTCGAGCTCGCCGAGGATGCCCGCGAGCGCCACCTGGAGCAGGCGCTGATGGACGACATCCAGCGCTTCCTGCTCAAGCTCGGCAGCGGCTTCGCGTTCTACGGTCGCCAACGCTCGCTGCTGGTGGGCGCTCAGGAGTTCTTCCCCGACCTGCTCTTCTACCACCACGCCCTGCGCCGCTTCATGGTAATCGAGCTGAAGATGGGCCCCTTCCAGGCAGAGTACGTGAGCAAGATGAACTTCTACCTGTGCGCCATCGATGAGCAGCTGCGCCGCGGCGACGACCGGGAGAGCGTGGGCATCATCCTCTGCACCGCACGCGATGAGACCGTCGCCGAGCTCGCCCTGCGTCGCGTGTACGCGCCAATCGCCGTTTCCACCTGGCAGGTCGGTGTGTCCACTGGCGAGATGGCGCCGGAAGATCTCTCGGGGTTCGCGCAGCTCGACGAGGTGCGCACAAGGCTCATCGATCGTGTCGCGCGCCGCGTGCCGGAGATCATCGACACCCACGCGCGTGCCGAGTGAGACCGGGTATGTCGGCCCGCCGGTGTCCTCGTCCTTGGCGCCCGTTCCGGCGCTCGAGGGCCACGCCGCTCGCATCCCCGATCCCTCCGGCTGAGCCTATTCGGCCATCTCGGTCATGGTAGTTGCTCCCACGATCGGCTGAGGAGGGACTACTCGCTGAGGAGGGCCTACTCGCCAAGTTCGCGCAGGTCCATCAGATCGCGCTCGCGGGCGGCCGTCCGCTTCATGGTCCGCAGGTGTTCGATCCCGCAGACCCGGATCTTGGTGCCGCGGAACGCCACTTCGATGGCCTGTCCGGTCAGCTCGCGATACGCCGAGTCCGTGTCGATTCCGGGCACCCACTGCATGATGTCCAGTGCGCCGTGGCTGGTATCGAGCCGAAAGTTGGCGCCCTCCGCCAACTGCGCTGGGTCTGTGGGGTCATAGGGGAACTCCTCGGGCGAGAACTCGTCAGCTCCAAGTTGTCTTGCCTCGATCTCTTTGAGCAGGCGCGCGAGTCGGGTGAGATTGTCGGGATCCGGGTCGGGCACGATGTCAAGGTCCTTGGTGGCGCGAACAAAGCCATGCACGCCCACCGCCACCCCGCCGATCACGACAAACTGGACCTGCGCCTCGCTCAGCGCCAGCAGCAGGTCATCGGGCTCGAACATCGTCCGGCATGCCCTCGCGCAGCTCGCTCATGAACCGGCTGAGACGCAGCGTCTCCTGCAGGCGCTCCTCCGGAGTCATTTCGCGGTCGCGCTGGGCCCGGATCTCGCGAACATGCTCCTCCCGTTCCCGCTCCTCGTCGGTCCACTGCGGTGGACGATATTCGGCCATCTCGGTCATGGTAGTTGCTCCACCCACAGTCCCGCTCCAGAGAGGCGATCTAGCCGCTGTGAGGCCTGCTCGAATCGCTAACCACTCACCCTGAGGTCAGGTTGGCCCGCACGCCATCTCCGACTCGCCCTTCGCGGCCCTCGCTGGACGGCGGAGCTGTCCCTTTAATTTCTCTTCGGTCAGTCATTCGACGTGTCGCCCTCGGGGGCGTACCATGGGTTGCGATGCTCCGTGTCGTCGCCACCGTCACCACCGAAGCCGAGGCCGAAATGATCTGCGAGCGACTCCTCGGCGCCGGCATCCAGGCGCGCGAGCAATCCACCTCCGGCATCGGTGGCATGCAGATCGGCGGCGGCGGCGGGCGCGAGGTGTACGTGCAGGAGCAGGATGCCGAGCGCGCGCTTCAGTTGCTCGGCACGCAGGAGTTCACCGACGAGGAACTCGCCGCCCTCAGCGAGCAGGCCTATGAGGAGAACACCGGGCAGGAGCCCTCCTCGGGCGCCTGACGTCGGTTCTCCCGATTCGCCGACCTCGAATTGTCTCCCCGGCCGTGGATAGCCTGCCCTGCCCATGTCGGTCTCTGTGCCAACTCCCGTCGTCGGCCTACCGCTCCCGCGGGCCGAGAGCGCCTACACGGCTCCCGAGAAGCTCGAATGGATTCTCGCTGAGCACGGCCACGGGCGGGAATGGGCGCTTGTCTTCCGCGTCGGGGATGACGACGCGGCCCGTCTGTGGAGCGCGATCGCGCAAGCCGTAGTCGACGCGCCGGTGTCCTCGATACGAGACCTGAGCCCGTTCGGAGTCGTTTGTCAAGTGGGCGTTGTTCTCACGCTCAACGCTCGCACCTCACCAGTGCTGACAGCATGGCACTACGAGAGCCCAGGCGACCCTCCGCGCTTGGTGACCACTTACCCAGCCCCTAAGATGGAAATCAATGCCAGCCGTACGTGAGATCACCGCCTTGGACGTTGTCGAACTCACCGAGCCAGTCGGTGCTGTTCCAGCGGGCGCTCGCGGTGGAGTCTTGGAGCTGCGTCCTGACGGCATGGCGATGCTCAAGATCACCTCGCTTCCGCTCGAACCCATCCTCGACCGGATCGTCTTCGTACCGCTCGCCGCACTCCGCCGGATCGGCTGAGCCGCGGGCGGGCCCGGCCCCGGTCGTCAAGGACAAGGCGGCCTCTTCCGCACCATCCCTCTGACAATCGGCCCCGTTTCGCTTACTGTGCAGCACCATGCACATCGACCCCTACATCGTCCTCGGCTCCGCGGTCGTCGGCTTCCTCGTCGGCATGACCGGCGCAGGTGGGGGCGCGCTGATGACGCCCATGCTGATCCTCCTCTTCGGCGTGCAGCCCTCCGCGGCGATCTCCTCGGACCTCGTCGCGGCCGTCGTGATGCGACCGATCGGCGCCGCCGTGCACCTGCGCCGCGCCACCGTCAATCTCGCGCTCGTGCGCTGGATGGTGCTCGGCTCGGTCCCGATGGCCTTCGCCGGCGCCTACATGCTGCACCTGCTCGGTAACTCCAAATCGGCCCAGTCCCACGTGGAGCTCGCGCTCGGTATCGCGCTGCTCGTCGGCGCCGCCGCGCTCGTCCTGCGCTACATCCTCGACGCCCGCACCGGCCAGGCGCGCACCGGCAGGGTCGGCGACGTGCTCCCGCGGCCTGCCCTCACAGTCCTGATCGGCATGATCGGCGGCCTCGTCGTCGGCATGACCTCCGTTGGCTCCGGCTCGCTGATGATAATCATGCTCCTCTTCCTCTACCCCCTCTTGGGCGCCAACCAGCTCGTCGGCACCGACCTCACCCAGGCCGTTCCGCTGACGATCGCCGCCGCGCTCGGCGCGCTAGCGTTCGGGCATGTCGAGTTCGGTGTCACCGCCTCGCTGATCATCGGCTCTGTCCCCGCCGTCTTCGTCGGCTCGCTCGTCTCCTCCTCCGCTCCCGACCGCTACATCCGCCCCGTCATCACCTTCGTCATCGCCGCCTCCGGCCTGAAGTACGTCGGCCTCGACACCACTGCTCTGGGCTGGGTGCTGTGCGGTGTCCTGTTCGTCGCCGGCGCCCTCTGGCTCACCTACCTGCGCCCGCAGGGCCGTGCTCGCGCCCTCGAAGCCGCGGAAGCGTCGGTGGCCACCGGTGACGCTCACCCGGCTGCCGAGCGCGTCTGAGGTTTCGTTTCGTTTCCTGTCGGAAATCCTCCGTCCCGTTCGTATAAGCGGTGGGGGGTAAGCTGTCGTACCCGGGGAAGAGGGGTCTTTAGCCAGCCAAACGTGCGTTCCCCCGCAAGGATGCCGACCACATATCACCTATCTCATCTGCGCACCCTGGAGGCCGAGGCCATCCATGTGATGCGCGAGGTCGCCGCCGAGTTCGAGCGCCCCGTGCTGCTCTTCTCCGGGGGCAAGGACTCGATCGTGCTCCTGCGCCTCGCCGAGAAGGCCTTCCGCCCCGGGCCCTTCCCCTTCCCGGTGCTCCACGTCGACACCGGCCACAACTTCCCCGAGGCCCTCGCCTTTCGCGACCGTCGCGTCGCCGAGCTGGGCGAGCGCCTGATCGTCGCCTCCGTCGAGGACTCCATCGCCCAGGGCCGCGTCGTGGACGAGACCGGCCCGCGTGCCTCGCGCAACGCGCTTCAGACCGTCACCCTGCTCGACGCCCTGCGCGAGGGCGGCTTCGACGCCGCCTTCGGCGGCGCGCGGCGCGACGAGGAGCGCGCCCGCGCCAAGGAGCGCATCCTCTCCTTCCGCGACGCCCACGGCCAGTGGCACCCCGCGCGCCAGCGCCCCGAGGTGTGGTCGCTCTTCAACGCCTCGCTGCAGCGCGGCGAGCACGCGCGCGTGTTTCCCATCTCCAACTGGACAGAGCTCGACGTGTGGCAGTACATTGCCGAGGAGGCCCTGGATGTCCCTTCGATCTACTTCGCCCACGAGCGTGAGGTCTTCGAGCGAGACGGGCTCCTCTACGCCGTCTCCCCTCACATCCAGTTGGAGGACGGTGAGCTGCCCTTCTCCACCTCCGTCCGCTACCGCACCGTGGGCGACATGACCTGTACGGGGGCGGTCGAGTCGAAGGCCTCCACGCTGGAGGAGGTCGTCCTCGAGATCGCCGCCACCCTCGTCACCGAGCGCGGTCAGACGCGCGCCGACGACCGCGCCTCGGAGGCCGCCATGGAGGACCGCAAGCGCCGAGGCTACTTCTGATGCCCTCCTCCTCCAACGGCTCCACCGCCACGCGCGTCTCCTCCGAGGAGGTCTTCCAGGAGCTCTCCGAGCGCCCCGTCGAGCTGCTGCGCTTCGCCACCGCCGGCTCCGTCGACGACGGCAAGTCGACCCTCATCGGGCGCCTGCTCTACGACTCCAAGCAGATCTTCTCCGACCAGCTCGCCCACCTCGAGCAGACCTCCGAGCGCATGGGCCATGACTTCCTCGACCTCTCCCTGTTGACCGACGGTCTGCGCGCCGAGCGCGAGCAGGGGATCACGATCGACGTCGCCTACCGCTACTTCGCCACCCCCCACCGACGCTTCATCATCGCCGACACCCCCGGCCACGAGCAGTACACGCGCAACATGGTCACCGGCGCCTCCACCGCCGACCTCGCCGTCGTGCTCGTCGACGCGCGCAAGGGAGTCCTCGCGCAGTCGCGCCGCCACGCCTTCATCTCCTCGCTGCTGCACATCCCGCACCTCGTCGTGTGCGTCAACAAGATGGACCTCGTCGACTTCGACGAGGGCGTCTTCGATGCGATCGTCGAGGACTTCGGCGCCTTCGCCGCGCGCCTTGAGGTCCCCGACGTGACCTTCATCCCCGTCTCGGCGCTCTTGGGCGACAACGTCGTGGAGCGCTCGGAGTCGATGCCCTGGTATCAGGGCCCGCCGCTGCTCTACCACCTCGAGCACGTCCACATCGCCTCCGACCGCAACCTGATCGACGCGCGCTTTCCCGTGCAGTGGGTGATCCGCCCGCGCTCCTCCGGCGGCGACTACCGCGCCTACGCGGGCCAGGTGGCCGGCGGCATCCTGCGCCCCGGCGACGACGTCGTGGTGCTGCCCGGCGGCCAGCGCACCACGATCGCCTCGATCGACTCCTTCGACGGTCCCCTGCAGGAGGCCTTCCCGCCGATGTCCGTCGCCCTGCGGCTCGCCGACGAGCTCGACGTCGGGCGCGGCTCCACGATCGTTCGCCCCCACAATCTCCCTTCCGTCTCATCCTCGTTCGAGTGCCTGCTCTGCTGGATGTCCGAGACCCCGCTCGATCCCTCCCGGCGCTATACCGTCAAGCACACCACGCGCACCGCCGCCGTCGCCGCCGTCGAGGTGCGCTACGCGATCGACGTCAGCACGCTGCACCGCGAGGAGGCGGCCGCCACGCTCGCCCTCAACGATCTCGGCCGCGTGCGCATGGAGCTCGCCTCGCCGCTCGTCTTCGACTCCTACCGGCGCAACCGTGTCACCGGCTCCCTGATCGTCGTCGACGAGGCCACCAACGAAACGGTCGCCGCCGGGGTCGTGCTCGACACCGAGACCGAGGTCGAGCCGGACGCCGCCGCCCATACCAAGGCCACCCAGTCCCCCAACGTCAAATGGCAACGCTCCGCGCTCACCCGCCGTCGCCGTTGGGACGCGCTCGGGCACCCCGGTGCCACGATCTGGTTCACCGGCCTCCCCGCCGCCGGCAAGTCCACGATCGCCGGCGCCGTCGAGCACCACCTTGTCTCAGCCGCCCGCCCCGCATTCCTGCTCGACGGCGACAACCTCCGCCACGGCCTCAACGGCGATCTCGGCTTTGGCGAGGACGCCCGTTGCGAGAACGTCCGCCGCACCGCCCACGTCGCGCGCCTGCTCGCCGAGTCGGGCACCGTCGCGCTCGTCAGCCTCGTCTCGCCCTACGCGTGCGACCGCGAATCGGCCGCCGCGCTGCACACCGCCGTAGACCTGCCCTTCATCGAGGTCTTCGTCGACACGCCGCTCGAGCTCTGCGAGGAGCGCGACCCCAAGGGCCTCTACGCCCGCGCCCGCTCCGGGGAGCTGTGCGGTCTCACCGGCGTCGACGCGCCCTACGAGCCGCCCCTGCAGCCCGACCTGGTGCTTCGCTCCGGGCGCGAAACCGTCGCCGAAGCCGTCGAGCGGGTCATGGGCGTGCTCGGCGCGCGGCTGCTTCACCCGCCGGTGGGGGAGTCCTTGGCGGGGGAGTGAGGCACTTTGCCCCTCCAATACGCCCTAGTGTTTTGGATAAAGGCATCCAAAAAACCATGGTGTTTTGGAGGGGCGTCTCCAAAAAACAAGCTTCCTGGCCGGTAGGACGTATACAGTCCTCGTTGTGAAGGACGCCGAGATCGGGGATCGCCTACGCGAACGCAACCACTGGTGGCGCGATGAGCACCGCTGGGAGACTGAGGACGAGAACCTTCGCGAGGCGGCCCGCGCTCCATTCGACTATCGCCCCGGGGTTCTCGCCGACATCGAGCCAGGCGGCCTCTACACGCTCAGCGGTCCCCGCCGGATCGGCAAGTCCTTGGAGTTGCGTCGCGCGATCGCCGCCCTGATCGCCCGTGGCGTGCCGGGCCGCAACATCGTCTACTGCTCATGCGACGACTTCTCTCTGCAGGATCTGCGTCGCCTGTTCCGCGTCGGCACGAGCCTCACGCGCCACGTGGAGGGATCCAGATGGTGGCTCATCGACGAGGTCACCGCCGTCGGGCGGGGATGGTCGAACATCGTCAAGGATCTACGCGACGACACACCACTGCGCCGCGACTGCCTCGTCCTGACAGGCTCCAGCTCGCGCGAGCTGCGCGACGCCACCAAGAACTTCGCCGGCCGGCGTGGTCCGGCCGCGACCCGTTCGGACCGACTGCTGATGCCCATCCCCTTCCGCGACTTCTGCCGTCTCCTGGGAGACCTCGACGGTCTGCCGGACCTTCCGAGGATCGCCTCCCGGGACATGATGGGCCGCGACGCGCTCTCCGCGCTCGAGGAGCTGTCGTTCTGGAGCAACGACCTCGTCGATGCCTGGGAGCTCTACCTGCGCTGCGGGGGCTTCCCGCGCGCGGTTGGGGACTTCCTGGGGACCGGCTCAGTTACACCGGCGTTTGTCGGAGACCTGTGGGACGTCGTGCGCGGCGACGCGATTCGCGCGACCTCGCTGGGTGATGCCGACCTGCTCAACTTCCTCGCCCGCATCGCCGAAGGCATCTGCAGCCCGCTCAACGCGACCGCCGTAGCCGAGCACATCGGCCTCGGCAGCCACCATGCGGTGAACGACCGGGTCAACGACCTCGTCTTTGCCTTTCAGGCTTGGAAGTGCCACCAGTTGCGCCCGGGCGGAGGGCCCAATACGAGGAGCCGACGCAAGGTCTACTTCACCGATCCGCTCATCGCCCGCCTTCCAAGCGAACGGGGCGGGGCCTACCGGGCCCCCGACATCAGTCGGCTCAGCGAGCAGCAGCTTGGCCTCTCCCTGCTGCGCGCCGCCGCCGGTGGGAGGGCCGATGCGTTCATCGCCGCCGAAGACGTCCTCTACGAGCGCACCTCCACAGCCGAGATCGACTTCGTCGGCGCCGCCATCGGAGTCCCGTTCGAGAGCAAGTACGTCGAACGTGGCTGGCGCCGCGAGTCGCGCGCCCTCCTCGCCCGGTATGACCGTGGGATCCTTGCCACACGCAACATCCTCGACACCGAGGGCGAGGTCTGGGCGCTCCCCACGAGCCTGGTCGTCTGGCTGCTCGGTACCTGAGGACGTAAGTAAAGTTTTCCTGCCTCGGTAGGAACAAGCCCGTGGTGTTCGTATAAGGAATGAGGGCCCTGCGATCCGTCCGCGCCCGGGGGGACGCGGGCGGGGCTCTCGCTCCAACGCTCCACGAAAGGATCACATGCGTTCTGTAGGACGCCCGCGCCGCTACGTCGCGCGCACATGGCTAGTCGTGTTTCGGCCCTTCCTGCGCTACAGCGTCACGCGCGACGCCTTCGTGTTGCGCTTCGTCGGCCGCTCCTTCGGCCCCGTGCTGCGCCCCGACCGCCGTCGGCGCAAGCGCGGGAGCTTCGACGGGGTCGAGCGGCGCGGGGTGGGCGCCACCTGATCCCCCCGCGGTGACGCTCACGGTGAGTGATCCCCCGCGGTAACGCTTACGGTGAGGGCCGCGAGCGCCGAGTGGACTGAGTCGGGGCCGCGCCTCCTCATTCCTCCAGCGAGCGCTGCAGGCGCTCCAGCACCCGCACCACGCGCAGCCCGCTGTGCCCATCCGAGCGGGGCCGCGCGCCGTCGCGGATGCACTGCACGAAGTGCTCGCACTCCAGGCGCAGCGGCTCGGTGTTGGGGATCCGCGGGCTGAAGATGTCGCCGCTGCGCGCGATGTACTCGCCCCAGCTGTGCGTGTCCTCGTCGAAGCCCTTGTCGTATACCGTCAGCTTGCCCTCAATCTGCATGTCGTCGAAGGTCGCCATCCGCTTTGACCCGACGACGGTGAGGCGGCGCTCCTTGTGCGGGTCGAGCCACGACAGGTGCAGATGCGCGACGACGCCCGAGGGGAAGCGCAGATAGCAGAACACCACGTCCTCCACCCCCGCGCGCACGTAGCTGCGGCCGTGCGCGACACACTCCTCGGGCTCTTCGCCGATCAGGTGCAGCACGACCGACACGTCGTGTGCCCCCAGGCTCCACAGCGCGTTCTCGTCCGCGCGGATCTTGCCGAGGTTCACGCGATTGCCATACAGGTAAAACATCTCACCCAGCTCGTCCGCCTGCACCATCTCCTTCAGGCGCGTCACGGCAGGGTGGTACTCGAGCAGGTGGCCCACCATCAGGGTCTTGCCCGTCTGCTCGGCCGCCGCCACGGCGCGCTCGGCGTCGGCCACGGTCGTGGCCAGCGGCTTCTCCACGAAGCAGTGCTTTCCCGCCCGCAGGGTGCGCGTGGCGAGCTCTGCGTGGCTTGGCACGGGCGTCGCGAGCACCACCGCGTCGAGCTCGGGGTCGGCCAGCAGCTCATCCAGATCCTCGCTCTGGCGGGCGCCGGGGATTGTGCGCGCCACCTTCTCACGCGCCTCTTTTGACGCGTCGCACAGCCAGCTCACCTCGCAGCCGGGCAGCCCCGCGAAGTTGCGGGCCAAGTTCGGGCCCCAGTAGCCGAGGCCCACCACGCCGAGCTTCAGCGGTCGCTCGCCGGTGCTCATACGCTCATCCGTCCGATCGCCGCCACGCAGCGCTCGGCCGCGTGTCCGTCGCCATACAGCTGCGGGTGCTCCTGGGGCGGCGCTTGCGCGAGCGCCCGCAGGGCTGCCGCGGCGTCGAGATCCACAAGCGTGTTCCAGCCGCTCTGCACGGTCTCGACCCACTCGGTGTTCGCTCGCAGCGTCGCGCAGGGCACCCCGGCAAGGTACGCCTCCTTCTGGACGCCTCCCGAGTCGGTCGCCACCGCGCGGGCGCCAAACAGCAGCGCGGCGAACTCCGTGTATCCGGCGGGGCCGCTCAGGTGCACGCCGGCGGTCTTCTCCAAGCGCGTCCACAACCCCGCCGTGGTGAGGCGCTCGCGCGTGCGGGGATGCACGGGGAACACCACCGGCGCCCACTCCGCCACCGCCTGCAGCAGCTCTACCAGCTCGGCAAGCCGCATGGGATCGTCGACGTTGCCGGCGCGGTGCGCGGTCGCCAGCACATACTCGCCCGGGCGGACTCCGTGCTCGGGCGCGATCTGCTCAACCTGCTCGCGCGCGCGTGGCTGCCAGCGCAGCGCCACGTCCACCATCACGTCGCCCACCACCTCGCTGCGGCCCGGCGCTGACTCGCGCGCGAGGTTCTCCGCGGCTGTTTGCGAGCTGCACAGCAACAGCTCGCTCAGGTGATCGGTCAGCACGCGGTTGAGCTCCTCGGGCATGGCGCGGTCGTATGAGCGCATCCCCGCCTCCACGTGCACGACGGGCGTGCGCATCTGCGCGGCGGCCAGACCGCCGGCGAGCGTCGAGTTGGTGTCGCCATACACGAGCACCGCGTCAGGGCGCTCCTCGGCCAGCAGACCCTCCAGCGCCGCCAGCATACGCGCGGTCTGCGAGGTGTTCGAGCCGCCGCCGATCCCCAGTTCGCGCTCCGGCCTCGCCAGACCCAGCTCCTTGAAGAAGACGGTGGAGAGTGCGTCGTCGTAGTGCTGGCCAGTATGCACCAAGCGCTCCTCGTGCTCTTTGCGTAGCAGGCCCGACACCGCCGCGGCCTTGACGAATTGAGGGCGGTTGCCGACGACGGTAAGGATCTTCACGGTGGCAGCCTATTGGTGGCGTGCGAGGTCCGGCTTGGTGCCTGGGGCCGGTCGTGGGCGCCAGGGAGTGATGCCGGCGCCCCCTACGCCTGCATGTCCAGCATGCTTACGACGGCTGCCACGAAGTCGCCTGCTCCCGCCACGATCCTCTCCGCCTCGGCGCGCTCGGGCGTGATCGCTTCGTAGTCGCCGCCCTCACGCGCGCTCTGGGCTTGGTGGACGAGCGCGAACAGGTGCTGGTCGAAGGCGTCGCTGTTCACGTAGCGATCGCGGAACAGGTGCCACGTGCCGCTGTGGGTGCGGGCGTACTCGTCCCGCTCGGAGAGCGCCGCGCGGGCGGCGTAGAGCATCGCGTAGTAGGCGGCGCTCACCGCAACCTCGAGGTGTCCTGACGCGAGCACTTCTCGTGCGCTGGCAACGCGGTCATGCGCCTGGTCCATGAACTCCTCGGAGCGCGGACTCATCGCAGGCTCTCCGCGCGTCGACTCATTGCAGCGCGCTGCCGTGCAGAACGAGCTTGTCGCGATCGACCTCGGCGATGAAGAACGAGCGGATCTCCCGCCGCCCGCGCAGCCATTGCGGGTCCCTGATCGTCACCGAGTACCACACGGGGCTCTGGCCCTCGGCGTCGGCCGCCTCGTTGGTCAGCTCATACGCCTTCGTCCAGTGGCGCGCATTGCCGCCGTCGGCGATCACCATCAGGTCGATGTCCGACTCGGCGTGCGGCGTCTCACCGCGCGCGCGCGAGCCGAACAGCCAGATCGCGTGCAGTTCGGAGCCGAGCTCCTCTCGCAGCAGATCGACCAAGCGCTCCACCACGCGGCGCTCGACGTCGGCGAGCGAAGCGCCTGTGAGGACATCGGAGACTTGCGTGGACACGGTTTCAGGATACGTGGCCGGCCGACGGCAGCGGCGGCACAAGCTCGCCAACCGTCAGCCTGGGAGGATCCGCGACGCCGCTCTCAGGCAGCAGCGCCAACAACTGCCGTCGACCAGTCGATCACCGACGTGGGTCGCACGATGTGGCGCTGCATGCCGAGCTCTTTGGGATCGAGTCCCAGCGCGAGGCCGACGAGCTGCGGCAGGTGCAGCACTGGCATCTCGAGCTCCCGTCCCACGGCCTTGGCCGCCAGAGGCTGCTGCAGATCCAGGTTCAGGTGGCACAGTGGGCAGGGCGTGACCAGGCAGTCCGCGTCGGCGTCCTTGGCGTCGCCGAGGTGCGTGCCGGCCTGCTTGAGCGAGGCCTCCTTGTTCATCGTGATGATCGGGAAGCCGCAGCACTTGCGTTCGCCGGCGTAGCTGATCACGGTGCCGCCGAGCGCCTCGATCACCTGTGCGAGGTAGTGGTCGCGGGGGTGCTCTGAGTCGATGCCGAGGCGGTCGCGGGGGCGCACAATGTAGCAGCCGTAGAAGGGGCCCACCTTGAGGTTCGTCAGCGGGCGCTTCACCCGCTCGCGCAGGTTCTCGAGGCCGATCTCCTCGACCAGGAGCCAGAGGAAGTTCTTGTTGGAGAGGCCCTTCTCATAGGTGAGGCCCTCCGCGGAGATCGTGGAGTTGACGTGCGCGCGGTACTCGGCGTTCGCGTCAAGGCGCTCCTGGCACTCGCTCTGCGCGCCCTGGCAGGTGGAGCAGATGTTCATCATCAGCTCCGCCCCCGGCACCTGCTGGGCGAGCGCGAAGGTGCGCGCGTTGAGCGTGTCCGCGAGCTCCTGGTTGTGCTCGGCGATCACGCCCGCGCCGCAGCAGTTCGCGCGGTCCAGTTCGACCAGCTCGATGTCCAGCAGCGGCGCGACGGCGGCCATCGAGCCGTGCAGCTCCGGCGTGAAGCCGCGGCTCACACAGCCGGGCCAGTAGGCGACCTTGATGCTCATGTCGTGCTCCCTTCGCCGTCCTGGGTCGAGGCTCCGTTTGCGGCACCTGCCGAGCCGACGCCCACTGCGGTTGGGGTGGGCTCCTCTTCGTCCTCGCCGCTCACGTACAGGTTCAGCTCGTAGCGTTCGGGGCGGCTTTCGACGGTCTCATAGATGCGCTTGACGTCGTCGAGGTCGCTCTTGGGGATCTTGTGCCCGAAGATCGCGATCTTGGGGTTGACCTTGCGACGCAGCAGCCCTCTGATGATCACGGGCAGCGAGGACAGCAGCTCCTTGCCGGCGGCGGGGTGGAACTTGCCAAACCACGAGTTGCCGCCATAGGAGCGGGGGATCAGCTCGGCCTCGTGCAGCAGCCCGTAGTCGCGGATCAGCGTCGTTATGGCTTCCTCGTGGCGGTGCCCGTTGTTCTGGTCGACGATGTGCTCGTCGGCGCCGGCGATGCGGCGCAGGCGCATGATCTGGCCCATCGGGTTCACGCCCTTGGGGCACGCCTCGACGCACTTGAAGCAGTGCGTGCAGTCGTAGATCCCCTGCGGGTCCTGCGCGAGGTCGTTCAGGCGCTCGTGGCGCTCGGCGTCGCGGGGGTCGCCCACGAAGCGGTAGGCCTTCGCGAGCGCGGCGGGGCCGATGAAGCCGGGGTCGACCTCCATCGCCAGGCAGTCCGACACGCAGGCGCCGCACTGGATGCAGGCCATCGACTGCGTGACGTCCATCATGTTCTCGCGCGGCACGATGTACTCGCGCTCGGGCACCGGCTGCTTGGCGAGCAGCCAGGGGGTGACGCGCTGGATCTTCTTCCAGTGCACCGCGTCCATGTCCACGACGAGGTCCTTGATCACGGGCATGTTGCCCATCGGTTCGATCTCGATCGTGCCGTCGGGCGAGCTCTCGCGCGCGGCGTCGAGGTGCGTGTGGCAGGCGAGGCCGGGTTCGCCGTTGATGCGCACCCCGCAGCTGCCGCAGATCGCGGCGCGGCACGAGCAGCGGATGCCGATCGAGCCGTCGAAGCGGGCCTTGGCCTGCAGGATGCCCTCGAGCACCGAGCGGTGGGGCTCGAGCTCGATCGTGTGCTCGTCCCAGTAGGGGGCGTTGCCGGACTCGGGGTCGTAGCGACGCAGCTTGAGCTTGAACTCTTCGGGCGGGCGATGGGTTTCGGCCATCAGTTCGGCCTCCTCGGGGGGCAGGGGGCCGCGGCGCGGGGAGCAGGGACGGGGGCCATCAGTACTTCCTCTCCTCGGGCTGCCATTGCGTGATCGTGACCGGCGAGTAGGAGACCTCGGGCCCATTCCCGTTGAGGGTGACGTCGATGTGCTTGAGCCACTCCTCGTCGTTGCGCTCGGGGAAGTCCGTGCGGAACTGCGCGCCGCGCGACTCCTTGCGCTCGATCGCGGCGACGACGATCGCCTGCGCGCAGTCGATCATGTAGCCCAGCTCGATCGCGCCGAGCACGTCCTGGTTGAAGACTGTCCCGCGGTCGTCGATGTAGGCGCTGTCGGCCTCCTCGCGCAGGCGCAGCACCACCTCCAGCGCCGTCTCCAGGCCGGCCTGGTCGCGGTAGACGGCGACGTACTGGTTCATCGTCTCGCCCAGCTCGGCCTTGATCTCCGAGACGCGCCGCGGGGCCGGGCCGGAGCCCGCGCCCTCGCGCGGGCGGGCAATCAGCGCGTCGATCATGGCCATGTCCTCGCGCAGCTGCTCGTCGGAGACGCTCGGTATCGCCATCGACGCGGCGCGTGCGGCGGCGTGCTCGCCGGCGCGGCGGCCGAAGATCAGCGTGTCGAGCAGCGAGTTGGCGCCGAGGCGATTGCCGCCGTGCACGGACACGCAGGCGACCTCGCCCGCGGCATACAGCCCCGGGATCGAGGTGGCTCCGTCGATGTCGGTCTTCACGCCGCCCATGATGTAGTGCTGGCCGGGGCGGATCATGATCGGCTCGCGCGTGATGTCGACGCCGGCGAAGTCCTTGCCGATGTTGACGATCTCGCGCAGCGCCTCCAGCGTCCGCTTGCGCGGGACCTTGGTGATGTCGAGGTAGATGCCCTCGCCGTGCGCGCCCACACCGCGGCCCTCGAGGATCTCGGTCTGCTCGGCGCGCGAGACGACGTCGCGCGAGGCCAGCTCCATCTTGTTGGGGGCGTACTTCTCCATGAAGCGCTCGCCCTCGGAGTTGAGCAGCACGGCGCCCTCGCCGCGCGCGCCCTCGGTGATCAGCAGGCCGTTCTCGACGAGCGTCGTGGGGTGGTACTGCACCATCTCCATATCCATCAGCGGCGCGCCGAGGCGGTAGGCCTGGGCGATGCCGTCGCCGGTGACGATCAGCGCGTTGGTCGTGGGGCTGTAGACCTGCCCCGCACCGCCTGAGGCGAGGATCGTGTTCTTGGCGGAAAACACCTCCATACGCCCCGAGCGCACGTCGCGCGCGACGACCCCGCAGCACGCGCCGGCGTCGTCGCGCAGGAGCGAGGTGACAAACCACTCCTCATAGCGATCGACCTGCTCGTGGTGCTTCATCAACTGCTCATACAAGACGTGCAGGATCGCCTGGCCTGTGATGTCTGCCACATACGCGGTGCGCTTCATCGAGGCGCCGCCGAAGGCGCGCAGGTCGAGCTCGCCCTTCTCGTTGCGGTGGAAGGTGACGCCGATGTGCTCGAGGTGCATGACCTCGTGCGGGGCCTCCGAGCACATGATCTCGATCGCGTCCTGGTCGCCGAGGAAATCGGAGCCCTTGACGGTGTCATAGGCGTGCGAGCGCCAGTCGTCGGCAATTGAAATCGCGGCGTTGATGCCGCCGGCGGCGGCGACGGAGTGCGAGCGCACGGGGTGCACCTTGCTGAGGATCGCCACGCTGGATCCAGCCTGGGCGGCGGCGAGGGCGGCGCGCTGGCCGGCGAGACCGGCGCCGATAATGAGTACGTCGTGCGAGGGCATCTTGCGCGCGGAACTCTATAGACCAGCGGCGGGGCGCAGCGCCTGGCGGATCTGGGTCATCGTGACGACGCCCTGCAGCACGCCGTCGTTGTCGACGGCCACCATCGCCCCTAAGCGCCCGAGGCCCTCCGCCCGCAGGAGCGATTCCAGCGGCTGGTGCTCGTCGATGCGCACGGGGAGGTTCTCCTCGAGCACGTCCACGACCTGCAGCGCGGGACGCCCGGCGGCAATCTCCGCGTCCAGGCGCTCGGCGCGGACGACGCCGAGGAAGTGCCGCGCGGGGTCCACGACGGCGAACCAGGGCAGGCGGTAGCGCCCGAAGAACTCCTCCTGGGCGTCGATCAGGCGCAGGTCGGCGGGGATCGCGACGGGCTCTGCGTCCATCACGTCGGCGACGGTGAGGCCCTGGATGCGCTGGCCCATCGAGCCCTGCGCGACCGCCATGCTCGCGGCCTGGTAGATCAGCATCGCGATGAAGATCAGCGCGACGCCGCTGAAGCCGCCGGTGCTCCCCAGCAGCGCGAGGCCGCCTGCCCCGAGCAGCACCGCGAAGCCCTGTCCTGCCCGGCCGGTGACGCGCGTGGCGCGGTTGCGGTCGCCGGTGAGGCGCCAGATCAGCGCGTGCGCGATCTGGCCGCCGTCGAGCGGGAAGGCGGGGACGAGGTTGAGCACGAGCACGAACATGTTCAGCGCGGCTACCCAGCTGAGCCACACGACCGCGGGGGTGCTGTGCACGCCGCCGCTGCCGACGGCCACGGAGAAGAAGTGGCTGTTGCTCGCCAGGATCGCGCCGGCGGCGACGCTGAGGACGATCACCGCGAGCGTCACGGCGGGACCGGCGGCGGCCACGCGGAACTCAGGTCCGGGGGTCTCGACGACGCCGCTCGTGCGCGTGATCCCGCCGAAGGCCCACAGCTCGATGCCGAGCACCTGCAGCCCGTTGCGTCTGGCCACGAACGCGTGGCCCAGCTCGTGCAGGATCAGCGAGAAGAAGAACGACAGCACGCTCGCGACGGTCACGACGTAGGCGGTCGTACGCGATCCCCCCAGCACTTCGTGGAAGTAGGGGGTGAACCAGTAGATGTAGAGGAACAGCACGAAGAACCAGCTGATGCCCACGCCGATGCGGATCCCGGCGATGCGGGCGAGCTGGAAGGAACTGCGAAAGCGCATGACTCTCATGGTAGGAGGAGTTTCGCAGGGGTCGGCCGTTTCACCTTCACCCGGCGCGTCACGGGTGCCGCCGTGGCGCAGGCCGCGAATGTGCCTTTGATCACGGACATGGTCAGTGGCGCTCGGACATGATCAGTGGGCGCTCTCAGTCGGACCTGCGGTTCGCTGGTGGCGGCGGGCGACCCACTGCCCCAACATCGGATCGACAATTACCAGGCGGTTTTCGCCGTCGCGTTCGACGATCGCATGCCGTTCGAGGGTCTGCACAGCCCGCTGGGCGCTGCTCGCGCTGCGCAGTCCGGTTTGGCGTCGAGCCTCGCTCTCCTGTGGGGAGAGGCCTTCGGCGAGCGCGATCAGCACACGTCGATCGTTCACCGACAGGCCATCCCAGGTTGCCTGCATCTCGGGGTCGAGCTGGCGACTCATCGTTTCGAAGGCCGCCACCAGTGCGGTCGTCCCGCTCGATCCGCTCGTGCTCACCTCGTCCCACAGGCAGTGCGCCAGCAGCATCACGCGCTGCGGATGCCCTTCCATCAGCGCCACCAGCCCGCCCAACACCGGCCCCGGGTCTTTGCCTCCGGCGCGGAAGGTGGCGTCGAGATCGTCGGTCGTCTCGTGCGCGGGAAGCCGACCCAAGCGCATCTGCGCGGCCTGCCCATACAGCGGACGTGTGCGATCGACGAACATGCGCTGCAGCAGCGACGGCTCAGAGCCCGAGTAGATGTAGGAGGCTGCATCTCCGTGGTGCTGGATATGGCTGCGCACCACCCCGTCCATGCCACCGAGTGCGAGCAGTTCCTGAAACTCGTCGAAGACGATCAGCGAGCGCCGGCCGCTGCGCTCGAAGAGTCTGCGCGGCAGCTCGAGCAGATCGTGGATCGTGTAAAGGGGGTCCTCGTTGGCGTGGCGCCTGCTGTGGGCGCTCAAGCGCACGCCGGGCAGGGTGAGCGTAATCCCCGCTTCCGGGAGCACCGTGTCGAGCAGCCGCGCGGCTGGGCCTTTGAGGGCAAGGTACGCCTGCTTCAGCCGTATCGCAAAGTCAGTGTGGCTGACGATCTCGCTGAGGTCCACGAGGATGGCGATCATGTCGAGTTGACGGTCGGCCTCCGCGAGGACGCTGCCCAGCACGCTTGTCTTTCCGAAGCGGCGGGGTGCGTAGAGGCAGACCGAATGTCCGCCGTCCGCGTTGCGCAGGAGGTCGGCGATCTCGTGCTTGCGATCGATCACCTGCTCGGGTGACAGCGGCCGATCGTAGATGAAAGGGTTCAGCCCAGGGCTGACGTCACGCATTGTGCGTCAAGGTTATCACGCAGTGCGCGTCATATCTGCGACGCACGGCGCGTAATGAGTGTGACGCAGGCCGCGTGACAACGTATCGGAGGGCGCATGGCGATAGCTACGTAGAGCACGTGATAGCTGGGACGCAGGACGCGACGAATACCGGAGCCAAGGGCCCTCAGGGGGCCCTAAACCTGCGGGCGGTTGCGCTCGACGATCGCCTCGAAGTCGCTGCCGGCGGGCAGCGTGCCGTACTCCAGGCCTCCGTCGCCGCCCAGGCGCGAGGCGCAGAAGGCATCGGCCACGGCGGGGGCGCCGAAGCGCACGAGCAGGGAACCCTGGAGGGCGAGCGCCATCGCCTCGACCACGCGCCGCGCGCGCGACTCCAGCGTGGCGGGGTCTGAGAACTGGCCTTTCAGCTTGGCGAGGTGGGCGTCCAGGCGCGCGTCGGCCCCCCTGGCCTCGCCGACCTCGGCGAGGAAGACCTCCAGCGTGCGCGGGGTGCGCACCAGCGCGCGCAGCACGTCGAGGCTCATGACGTTGCCCGAGCCCTCCCAGATCGAGGCGAGCGGCGCCTCGCGGTAGAGGCGCGGCATGCCCGACTCCTCGACGTAGCCGTTGCCGCCGAGGCACTCGAGCGACTCAAAAGCGTGGTTTGGGGCGCGCTTACAGACCCAGTACTTGCCCACGGCGGTGGCGAGGCGCTTGAAGAGGTGCGCGTCGGAGAGCTCGTCGCTGTGCACGATCCCGCCGCCGCCGTCCGCCCCCGCGCCATCCAGCTCGCTGCCGGCTTCGTCATATGCCCGCGCGAGGCGCATGGCGAGCATCGTGGCGGCCTCGGACTCGACGCACAGATCGGCAAGCACATTGCGCATCAGCGGCTGGTCGATCAGGCGCTTGCCAAAGGCCGAGCGGTGGGCGGCGTGCCAGGTGGCGTTGACGACGCCGGCGCGCATGCCGGCGGCGCCGCCCAAGACACAGTCCAGGCGCGTGTGGCCGACCATCTCGATGATCGTGGGGACGCCGCGGCCGGGCTCACCGACCATGCGCCCCCAGGTGCCGTGGAATTCGACCTCCGAGGAGGCGTTTGAGTGGTTGCCGAGCTTGTCCTTCAGGCGCTGGATGTGAAAGGGGTTGCGGGCGCCGTCGGGCAGCACGCGCGGGACAAGAAAGCAGGACAGGCCGTCGTCGGTCTGAGCGAGGACGAGGAAGATGTCGGACATGGGCGCCGAGCAGAACCACTTGTGCCCGGTGATCTCGTACTCGGCCCCCGCTCCGCCGCCGTTCAGCGCTCGCGCGAGGGTGGTGTTGGCTCGCACGTCCGAGCCCCCCTGCTTCTCGGTCATCGCCATGCCGGAGATCGCGGAGCCCTTCTGGGCGGCGGGCACGAGGCGCGGGTCATAGGTGGTGGCGGTCACAAGCGGCTCCCACTCCTCGGCCAGGGAGGGGGTCGCGCGCAGCGCGGGGACGACGGCGAAGGTCATCGTGATCGGACAGGCAAAGCCCGCCTCGGCCTGCATCGCGGTCATGTAGAGCCCCGCGCGGGCCACGTGCGGGTTTGGCTCTGAGGATGTCCAGGGGAGCGAGTGCAGCTCGTTCTCGACGCCCATCTTCATCAGCGAGTGCCAGGCGGGGTGGAACTCGACCTCGTCGATGCGGTGCCCGTAGCGGTCGTGGGTGTGAAGCACGGGCTTGTTCTCGTTGGCCTGGCGCCCCCAGAGTTCCTGGGGCCCGCCGACTTCGCCGACGAACTTGCCCAGCGTGGCCGCGCGCTCGACAGCCCAGCCGCCGCCCTCGCGCTGCAATGCCTCCACGAGGGGTAGGTTGGAGGAGAAGACGTCGATGCCCTGCAGCGGCGGCGTCTGGTTGAAGACCTCGTGCGTCTGCCAACTGTCGCTCTGATGGGCCGGGTGCGCGGTGGCAGCCATGGCCCTGAAGGTTACTCCCCCGCGATAGCATCGCCGCGCGAAACCGCAGCACCTACCCAAGGACCCCCATGGCCAAGATCAAGGTGAAGAACCCCGTAGTGGAGCTGGACGGCGACGAGATGACGCGCATCATCTGGTCGTTCATCAAGGAGCAGCTGATCCTGCCCTACCTCGATGTCGACCTGAAGTACTACGACCTGGGCATCGAGAGCCGCGACGCCACCGACGACGCGATCACGGTCGAAGCGGCGCAGGCGATCAAGCAGTACGGGGTGGGTGTGAAGTGCGCCACGATCACACCTGATGAGGCGCGCGTGGAGGAGTTCGGGCTCAAAGAGATGTACCGCTCGCCCAACGGCACCGTGCGAAACATCCTCGGCGGGGTGATCTTCCGCGAGCCGATCGTGATCGCGAACATCCCGCGCCTGGTGCCGACGTGGACGAAGCCGATCGTGATCGGCCGTCACGCGTTCGGCGATCAGTACCGCGCGACGGACACGCTCATTCCCGGTGCTGGCACGCTGACTCTGACGTTCACGCCCAAGCGCGTGGATGAGAAGGAGAAGGACCCCACAAGGGGGTCCGGCGGGAGCCGCGAAGTGGGGGGGTCCGGGGAGGATGCCGGCGAGCCGATCGAGCTGAATGTGTTTGATTTCGAGAGCCCGGGCATCGCGATGGCGATGTACAACCTCGACGATTCGATTCGCGACTTCGCGCACGCCTCGCTGCGCTATGGACTGGATCGCGGATATCCCGTGTATCTGTCGACGAAGAACACGATCCTCAAGCGCTATGACGGCCGTTTCAAGGACATCTTCCAGGCCGTCTACGACGCGGAGTACAAGGCCGAGTTCGAGGCGGCGGGTCTCACCTACGAACACCGCCTGATCGACGATATGGTGGCGGCCTCGCTGAAGTGGGAAGGCGGATACGTGTGGGCGTGCAAGAACTACGACGGCGACGTGCAGTCGGACACGGTCGCGCAGGGCTTCGGTTCGCTCGGATTGATGACTTCGGTGTTGATGAGCGCCGACGGTCAGACGGTCGAGGCGGAGGCGGCGCATGGCACGGTGACGCGTCACTACCGCCTGCACCAGCAGGGCAAGCCGACTTCGACCAACCCGATCGCGTCGATCTTCGCGTGGACGCAGGGGCTCTCCCACCGTGGGCGCCTGGACGACACACCCGAGGTGAGGGAGTTCGCGCAGACGCTTGAGCGCGTATGCGTGGAGACGGTGGAAGAGGGGAAGATGACGAAGGACCTAGCCCTGCTCGTGGGTCCCGATCAACCGTGGCAGACGACGCAGGAGTTCCTTGCGTCGATCGATGAGAACCTACGCAAGGAGATGAATCAGTGAGTAAACCCGTACGAGTAGCGGTCACCGGCGCGGCCGGCCAGATCGGCTACGCGATCCTGTTCCGCATCGCCTCCGGCGAGATGCTGGGCCCCGACACCGAGGTGCATCTGAGCCTGCTGGAGATCCCCCCGGCGGTGAAGGCCGCTGAGGGCACCGCGATGGAGCTCGACGACTGCGCCTTCCCGCTGCTCGCGGGCATCGACATCACCGACGACCCCAATGTGGCGTTCGACGGCGTCAATGTCGCGCTGCTGGTGGGCGCGCGTCCGCGCACGAAGGGCATGGAGCGCGGCGACCTGCTGGAGGCCAACGGCGGCATCTTCAAGCCGCAGGGAACCGCGCTGAATGCGCACGCGGCCTCGGACGTGAAGATCCTCGTGGTGGGCAACCCGGCCAACACGAACTGCCTGATCGCGCGCTCGCACGCGGGTGACATCCCGGTGGAGCGCTTCACGGCGATGATGCGCCTCGACCACAACCGCTCGGTGGCACAGCTCGCACAGAAGGCCGGTGTGAGAGTGGCGGACGTAAAGAACGTGAGCGTGTGGGGCAACCACAGCGCCACGCAGTACCCCGACGTGGTGCACGCCAAGATCGCGGGCGTCCCCGGGACCGAGAAGATCGGCGACCAGCAGTGGGTGGAGAACACATTCATTCCCACCGTCCAGAAGCGCGGCGCGGCGATCATCGAGGCGCGCGGCGCCTCCTCGGCGGCCTCGGCGGCGAACGCGGCGATCGAGCACGTGCACGACTGGGTGCTCGGCACCCCCGCGGGCGACTGGGTCTCAATGGGCGTCGCCTCAGACGGCTCCTACGACATCCCCGAGGGGCTTGTCGTCGGTCACCCCTGCACATGCAGCGGGGGAGAGTGGTCGATAGTCCAGGGCCTCGACATCGACCCCTTCTCGCGCGAAAAGATCGACGCCTCGGTGAAGGAGCTGCAGGAAGAGCGTCAGGCGGTGCAGGAGCTCGGGTTGATCTAGGAGCCCCGCGGGCTCGACTCGCGTTCGAGTCAGAGTGAACTACTCAGGCGGGTCGGCTCAGGGTGCCGACCCGCCTGGTGAGTCTCAGCAAACCATCCTGACGGATGGATCGTCGTTCCTGGCAAGGACGCACTGACCGCCGCGTACCGAAGCCGGGAGACACGAGCCTTTGGCTCGCATCCCCGTTTCGGCCAGCACGCAAGGGAGGGAGGACGCAGCCAGGGGCGACGAGGCGCCGTCAGGCTGCCTTGGGGTGCCAGCCTCTGCCTTGCTTCGCGACCTTGTTTTCCTGCTCGAGGCTCGGCAGCACGCGGTAGAGGTAGTTCTGCTTGATACCCATGCGCGCGGCGAGCTCGGGGATGGTGACACCGGGCTGCTCGCGCACGATCGCCAGCGCCTCCGCTGCGCGCGTGCCACTGCCCTTGCGCCGTCCCGCCTTGCGTGCAGTGGTGCGCCCGGCGCCGCTGCCGGGCGGACGTCCGCGGCGTGCGGGTGCGGCTGTCTCCTTGGTTGCCTCTGCTGCCGGGGCGGCTGCTGCCGCGGTGGTGGAGTTCTTGCTGCCCTTGGGGCGGCCGGGCTTGCGGCCACTGCCCTTGGGACGGCCCGGCCCGCGGCCACTGCCCTTGGGGCGACCGGGTCCACGGCGCACCGGGGCTGCCGTGGAGGTTGCCGTGGCGGCTGTCCGAGGTGCGCTTGCGCCGACGCCCTCGAGCGCCGCGGCGGCCGCCTCCAGACGGCTGTACTCGTCCACCAGCGGCTTCAGTTCATCCAACCGGCTGGTGATCTCCTGGCGCTTCTCGTCGAGAAAGTCAGTCACGTTTCAGTCCTGTTCACTAGGGCAGATGTGATGTGCACCACATCATTATTTTCCGTTCTTACCTCTCACCTTACACGATTGAGAGAGCTTGTCATCCCTGTGCAAGGCTACTGGCGCTCGCGGACAGGATAAGTGGCGGTGCGCAGGCGGCGAATACAGGAAGGTTTATTGGGTTCGCCGGAGGCTCTAGCAGCGCGCTGGAGCGATCTTTCAACCGTCGAGCAGCGCGCGCAGGCGCTCCAGTGTACGGATTGCCTCGCGTTCTGGCATTCCACCCACGAGCGCCCTGCTGGCGAGCGCTCCCACGGGTCCCAGCGGGGCGCGGAACTCGTTGCAATAGTCAAAGCGCGTGCCCTCGCCGGAGGCCCGCAGTGTGTACTCGGTACGAGCCTTGGAGCGCGCCGGTCCGCGTCCCTCCCAGACGGCGTGACGACCCGGCTCGCACTCCACCAGGCGCCAGTGAACGTCGAGGCTGACTCCGCGTAGGTGGACCCGTTGATCCATCTCGAACCCGACGCGCGGCGGGCCGTCGTCGGCGTGACGCAACTCGCGGTGAATGGTCACCCAGTCGCCGAGCCGCTCGGGGTCCATCACAGTCTTCCACACCTTCTCGGGAGTGGCAGGAATCTCGATCCAGGCGCTTACCGTGCTCATCGAGCGGCCAGTGGCTCCGATGCCTCCCACTCGGCGAGCGCGTGCTCGACGGCGGCGTCGAATGAGTGCAGCGGCACGTTCAGCGCCTGCGCCGACGCGAGGGCGTCGGGCATCAGCAGGTCTCCCTCGAGGCTCTCCATCAGCGGCAGTGTAAGCGCGGGGTCCTCACCGGCGATCGCCGCCGCCACGCGCGCGGCGATCGGGGTCATCGTGAGAGACAGGTTGAGCGCGGGGCGATTCACCAGCATCAGCTCCGCGATGCGCTCGATCATCTCGCCATAGCTGAGTGTGTCGGGGCCGCCGATGTCAAGCGCCCGGCCCGCCACCGCCGGCTCGTGCGCGGCGGCGGCGAGCATCTCGCTCACGTCGCGCGCGTCGATCGGCTGGGTGCGAAAGCGCCGCCAGGCGGGCAGCGTGAGCACGGGCATCCGCTCGACCAGTCTCACCATGAAGCGGAAGGACCGCGAGCGCGCGCCGATCACGATCGAGGCGCGCAACGCGACCGAGTCGGGCACCGCCTGCAGCAGCATCTGCTCGACGGCAAAACGGCTGGCGAGGTGGCGTGAGAGCGACTGCTCATGCGCCGCGGCCGGCAGCGGCCCGCCGAGGTACACGATCCGCCGCACGCCCGCGGTGCGCGCGGCGTTCGCAAAGCGCGTCGCGGCCGCCCGCTCACGCGCGGGGAAGTCGATGGCCGAGCCGCTCTCCATCGAGTGGATCAGGTAATACGCGACCTCCACACCGGCCAGCGCGCGAGCGAGACCATCGCCACTCACCACGTCACCCTGCACCACCTCCACCCCCCACGCGGGCGGGAGGTGCAGACGCGCGGGGTCGCGAGCGAACACACGCAACTCGTGCCCCTCGCGATACAGCTTCGGCAGCAGCTGCGAGCCGATGAAGCCGGAGGCTCCCGTGAGGAGAACGTGCACTATGTTGGCATCATGACGATCGACCGCTGCGACGTGGCCATAGTTGGCGGCGGCATCCTCGGGCTGGCCGTCGCGCGCGAGCTGACGCGGGTGCTGCCGGCGCTTTCGCTGTGCGTGCTCGAGCGCGAGTCGGAGATCGCCACCCACCAGACGGGCCACAACTCGGGCGTGGTGCACGCGGGGATCTATTACGTGCCGGGCTCGCTGAAGGCGCGCCTGTGTGTGGCGGGTGCGCGCGAGCTGTATGAGTACTGCTCCGAGCGCGAGATTCCCTTCGAGCAGTGCGGCAAGGTGATCGTCGCGACCGAGGCCTCCGAGCTCGATCGCCTCGAGGAGCTGGAGCGGCGCGGGCGCGCGAATGAGGTGCCCGGGCTGCGCCGCCTCGACGCCGAGGGCATCCGCGAGCTGGAGCCCCACGCCGTGGGGATCGCCGGGCTGCACTCGCCCGCCACGGGTATCGCGAGTTTCCCGGCGGTGGCGCGCGCGTATGCACAGGACGTCACCGGCGCGGGCGCCGCGGTGGTCACGGGGTGTGAGGTACTGGGTGTGCGACCCGGCGCGCGCTCGGTGAGCCTCGAGCACTCGCTTGGCTTTACCGAGGCGACGCACGCGATCTTCTGTGCGGGCGCCTGGGCGGACCGACTGGCGGTAGCCGCCGGCGCCGACCCCGACCCGCGCATCGTGCCCTTCCGCGGGGCCTACCTGCGTTTGAAGCCCGCGCGCGCCGGCCTCGTGCGCTCGCTGATCTACCCGGTCCCCGACCCTTCGCTGCCGTTCCTGGGGGTTCACCTCACCAAGCACATCGACGGCGATGTCTTGATCGGGCCCACCGCGCTTTTGGCGGGCGCCCGCGATGCCTACTCGCTCACGCGGGTGCGCGCGCGGGATGTGAAAGACACGCTCACCTGGCCCGGCTCGTGGCGCATGTTCGCGCACTGGTGGCGCCAGGGCATCAGCGAACTGCGCCACGCCGCGATTCGCGCCGAGTTCGTGCGCGCCGCCGCACGCTACGTCCCCGAGCTGCGTGTAGAGGACGTCGAACCGTCGTTCGCCGGCGTTCGCGCGCAGGCCTTGGCCCGCGACGGCAAGCTGGTGGATGACTTCGTCTTCTCCGCCACCGCCCGTGCCCTGCATGTGCGCAACGCCCCCTCGCCCGCCGCGACCTCATCATTGGCGATCGCCCGGCACGTGGTCGAGCGCGCTCGGGAGGCGTTTGCGTTGTGAAGGATCGGTTGCCTGGATGCTGGATCATGCGCCGCTCGATGACGAGCCTGAGACCGACGAGGAGCGCCGCGCGGTCGCCGAGGCCCGCGCGGACCGTGAGCGGGGCATCGAGCCGGTGCCGCTCGAAACCGTGATCGCCGAGTTCGACGACGAGTGAGGGGTTTTGCACTGATGGTCGACGTGGGTTCGGCGCGGCCGCTGGTTTGCGCTTCGCGGCAACCGTGACGGCCGGAGGCCGTCCCCTCCTCTTTCCTTATCCGAGTAAATCCTCGCAACGTGCGGGTTGTTTGGCTTGCCTATCACAAAAAAGTGACTACTTGCGGGGTTTGTCTGGGTAGAAGTTATTTCCCTGCGATTTGCGGATTCGCTCGATGAGCCGCTGTCTCTGGCGTGCTTTGATGCTCGCCGTGGCCAAGGCGCGCAAGATCAGCTGTGAGGACTGCTTCTTCAAGCGCAATCTTCTCTGCGCGCTCGATCTGGATGAGCCGTGTGCGACCTTCAGGCCGCACGAGGCGCAGCTGAAGCCTCCCCCGCAGCTTCGCTTCGTGTTTCGCCAGGAGCGCCGTTCGCACTCGGCCTGGGCATTCCCCTCCGCGCAGGACCAGGCGGCTCTGCACGCCTGAGCTGCCTCGACGGGGTCGGCGGGAAGGGCGGGGGCCGCCATGCCCGTTGAGTCGAGGCGACGGAGGACGGGAGAAGCGGCCTACCGGCCGCCGGTTGGTCGCGCGGTGGGAGTGGCCGCCCTGCTCTCTTCCTCGGCATGGCGGGCGATCCAATTCGCGCCGGGGGTGTCCGTGAGGCCGTGCACGATGATCGAGCAGAACACCGCCAGCGCCGTCAGGTCGAAGATCCGCTGGCCGTTCGCGATTCCCTGGTCGAGCACGATCAGCGAGAACGTCATCGTCGCGACGCCCTTCGGGCCGAACCAGCCCATGAAGAGGCGCGTCTCGCGGTCCGTCTTCGTCCCCATCAGCGCGATCCACACCGCCGCCGGGCGCGCGATCAGGAATGTCACCGCCACCACCGCGATCGCCGCCCAGCCGTCGTTGAAGAGGGCGTCGAACGTCAGCAGCGAGCCGAACACCACGAACACCCCCAGCTTCACCACCTCGACGATCTCCTCCGCGCCGTGCGCGAAGTTGCGCCGCAGATCCGGCCGGCGTATGCCCAGCACGATCGCCGCCACGAACACCGCGATGAAACCGTTGCCCTTTGGTGACAGCACGGTGACGCCGTACGTCGCGAAGGCCACGCCGAGCGCGTAGAGCGCCTTCTGGTGGGCCGGTATCGAGTGCTCCAGTCTGTGCACATCCGTGCGCGGCATCGCCAGCGACGCCAGCCACCCGCACGCCAGGCCGTAGAGGAGGCCAAGGCCGATGTCCTGCACGACGAACTTCCACCACACGAAATTCGAGCTGCTCTCGCTGAGCGCCGCCAGTAGCGCCAGCACCGCCGGCAGCGCCAGCCCGTCGTTGAGTCCCGACTCGAGGTTCAGCGAATGGCGCACCAGCCGCGGCACCCGCGGGTTGGTCACGATGCTCGACGTGAGTACCGGGTCGGTGGGGGAGAGCAGCGCGCCCAGCAAGAACGCCTCCGTCCAGCTCAACCCGATCAGCACGCGCCCCGCCAGCGCCACCACGAGCGCCGTGATCGGCATCGCCACCGCGAGCTTTCGCAGCGGCAGCCGCCACGCGCTCTGCAGCATCTCCCCCTCGACCTCCAGGCCGTCGCGGAACAGGATCACGATCAGCGCCGTATACGCGAGGTCGCGCACGAACGTGCTCTGCGCGCCGAAGTGCACCCAGCCGAACCCCCCGTCGCCGATCACGAAGCCCGCCACCACGAACATCGCCGTCAGCGACAGGAAGCTGCGCCGGGCGAGGCCGCTGGCGAGCGCGCCGAGGATCAGCAGCCCGCCGAGCACCGCCGCCGTCGCCTGGAAGCTCGGCACGCGCGCTCCGCCTCAACCCCGCCGGGGGGCGGGGGCGCGGGGGCGGGTGGGGTTCCTATCGGGTGCCGCGCCGCTTGCGGTCCTCGTCGCCTGGAAGCTGGGCACCTTTCAAGGGTATATTGGGTATACCCCGACTGGTCCCCGAGCGAAGGTGGTGCCTCATGGCGAGAAAGCACAAGCACGACAAGGACGTCTCATCCGCGAGCCTCAACGGCGCCGCGGCCGAGCCGCAGGTTGCCGAGGTCGAGGAGTCCTCGGGCGGCGGCGGTGGCGCCGGCAAGCTGCTGTTCGTGCTGCTCCTGGGCGGCGTCGCGGCGCTCGTCCTCAGCAAGGACCTGCGCGGCAAGCTGCTCGACGCGCTGTTCGGCGCCGAGGAGGAGTTCGACTACTCCTCCACCACAATGCCCGCCTCGGACTTCTCCCCGTCCTCGGTGAGCACCCCCGCCTCCTGAGCGCGGGCCGGGCCTGCCAATGACAGAGACCGCCACCATCGAGCCGAAATCGCTTGCCGAGCCCAAGTCGCTCTCCGGGGAGAAGGCGCAGCGCATCATCGAGGCCATGCGCCGCTCCGTGGCCCAGCGCGGCGCCGCCGGCTCGACCTTCGACGTCGTCTCGCGCGAGGCCGGCGTCTCGCGCGGGCTGCTCCACTACTACTTCGGCACCAAGGAGCAGCTGCTCGTCGAGGCCGTCCGCCGCGACTGCGAGCTGCGCATGCAACGCCTGCAGCAGCAGCTCGCCGGTGCCAGCACCGCCGACGACTTCATCAACCTCATGGCCGCCCAGCTGCAGGAGACCGTCACCGAGGACCCCGAGGTCGTCGCCCTGGTCTGCGAGCTCTTCACGCTCTCGCGCCGCAACGCCGACATCGCCGCCGAGTACGCCGGCCTGATGCGCTCCACGCGCGAGCAGGTCGCCGGCATGCTCGCCGCCGCCCAGCGCGAGGGGGTCCTGCAGCTGCACGCCCCGCCGGGGGCCGTCGCCGAGGTGATCTTCTCGCTCGCCGACGGCGCCGCGCTGCGCATGCTCGCCGAGCCCGACCGGGACTTTTCCGAGATGATCGCCGTCGGCATCGCCTGCGTGCGCTCGCTCGTCGCCGACTGAGCCGCGTCAGCTCGATCGCCGCGTAGCCCAGCGTGTGGGGCCAGGCCCAAGGGCCGGCGGGGTGACGCGATCCCGGCTGTCAAGCCGGCCATCGGCATCTGGCACTCCTATAATGGGACTGCCAATGCCGATCTACGAGTACCGACGTCCCGATGGGACCACCTTCGAGCTGATCCAGTCCTTCAGCGATCCCGCGCTCAAGAAGGACCCCGAGACGGGCGTCAAGGTCGAGCGCGTGCTGCACGCTCCCGCTGTGCACTTCAAGGGCAAGGGCTTCTACAACACCGACTACGGCACCAAGAAGCGCCAGCGCGAGAGCGCCGCCGCGGGGGAGGGGTCCTCAAACGGGGCCGGCAAGGACGGCTCGTCCTCGGACGGCTCCTCTGCTTCGGAGAGCAAGTCCTCATCCGAGGGCAAGTCCGAGGCCAAGGGCGGCGGCGAGAAGGCCTCGAAGGACAACTCCTCGAAGTCCAAGTCGGACTCCAAGCCGGTCGCTGCGGCTAAGTAGCGCCGTCTGACCTGCCGCGATACAAGCCGGCGGCGGGTCGCTGAGCGGATCGGTCGCGGCTTCAGGCTTGGCTATGAGGCCTCTCGCCGTAGAGGACTTGACAAGAGCCTTCACTTGTGCCTATAGTACTCCTGTCACGGCTTCTGTCATGGGGTCGTCGTGTTCATAGGTCGGGTCAGGGTCCTCCCGCTAGTGCGGGTTTCCATGGGACCACAGGGATGTGCTGGAGAGGGGTTTCGATCGCTTTATGAGGGTTATGAGATGAGTGATCTTGTTTTTACCGCGCGTGGCGCGGCCAATGGTCTAGTTCCCCCTTCAGGGGAACTAACTAGATGCTCCAGCATCGCTGAAGCATCTCTCTCTCTCTCTCTCTCTCTTGGCCCGGCTCTCTAGCTTCTAGGGCCTTTCGCCGCCGGTTTTCGGCGGCTCGCTCCGGCGGCAGGCGCCGGGTTGGTCTCTCGCGCGTGTTAGGGGCGCGTCTGGTTTCCGCCGCCTCGGGCTGGGTGCCCGGGGCGGTTTTGTGCTGCTCGGGCCTCCCGGGCGGTCGTGTTCTCTATTGCTCCGGGAGGGGATGTTGATGCGTATTCGCACGCGTGCAATTCTGCTGGGTTTGTTGTGTGCCGTGGGCATGGCTGTCTGCTCGGGCGGGATGGCCTCGGCGGACTCCTGTCCCAATGCGGCGTTTCGCACGGGTCCCTCGGCGGCGCTGCCGGACTGCCGTGCTTATGAGATGGTCTCGCCGCCGTACAAGGGGAGCGGCCCAGCGGAAACCGTGGGTCCCTTCATCTCCGAATCGGGATCTGAAATGCACATGAACGATATCGGTGGGTTCGGGGATCCGGGGGACGACGCGGGTTTCTGGGGGTCCGAATATCTGACTGCACGTACGGGGTCGGGTTGGGCCTCGACGCCGATCGATCCTCCGCTGTCACAGTTCGATCTCCCCCAAGGGGAGGAGCGTGACATCAGTCAGGATTTTCGCCGGACTCTCTTTTTTGCTGCTCCGATCGCGTTGCGTCCCGGCCGGCACGGCGAACGTGCATATATCCGTGAACCCAATGGCTCGTTTGTCGAAGTGGGGCCGCTGTTGCCGCCGAGCGCTCTGAGCTCCCAAGCGTACGTGGCGCGGTACTACGAGGGCGCCTCTGCAGACCTATCGCACATTGTCTTTATCTTAGAAGGCGGCAATTCCGAAATATTGTGGCCGGGGGACGAGACGACGGCATATGCTCCGTCTCTGTATGAGTATGTCGGCACGGGCAATGCGGTGCCAGCGCTGGTTGGGGTAAACAACAGTGGGGAACAGATCAGCAGGTGTGGGACGACGCTGGGCGCAAACGAAACTGAAGCCAGCCTCGGGGCGCATGCCAATGCCAAGTTCAATGCGATCTCTAGAAGCGGGGGGAGTGTGTTCTTCAGCGTCGATCCGTGTGAAGGGGGCCCGCCGGTGGGTGAAGTGTATGCGCGGATCGGCGAGTCGAGGACGGTCGCGATCTCCGAGCCCTCGGTGGAAGACTGTTCGGCGTGCGACACCACACTGGTGGACCGGTCAGGCGCCCTGTTCCAGGGCGCCTCCGAAGATGGTTCGAAAGTGTTCTTCCTGACGAGCCAGCCACTGCTGGGCGGGGATTCCACTGTGAATCTCTACGAGTACGATTTCGATGCTCCGGCCGGTCAGCGAGTCGTGCGGGTGTCGGCGGGAAACCCCGCGGGCGCGAACGTACAGGGCGTCGTCCGAATCTCGGAGGACGGGTCGCGCGTCTATTTCGTCGCGCAGGGCGTGTTGACGGGTGAGCCAAACGGGTTGGGTCAGAGCGCGGTGGACGGTGAGGACAACCTGTATTTGTACGAGCCCGATCCTACCAGCCCTGGCCAGTTCAAGACCGTGTTCGTCACCACGCTGTCCAGCGGCGACAGCCAAGACTGGGGATACAACGATAGCCGTCCGGATGAGGTTACACCCGATGGGCGCTTCCTACTGCTGCCCAGCGTTAACAGGCTTACGCCGGATTGCGCGGCGTGCACCGGGGTGCAGTTGTACCGGTACGATGCGCAGACGGGTGCTCTGGTCAGGATTTCGATCGGCGAGAACGGCTTCGACCACAACGGTACGTTGGCCATATATTCGTCAATCATCGCACCAGGCTATGGTGAATCTAGGGCGATGTGGATACCGGGTTCGATGTCCAACGACGGCTCGTATGTATTCTTCACCAGCTCAGCGGGGTTGACGGCGAACGCGCTGAACGAAGCGTGCATAGGGGAAATAACTGGGGAATGCTACGGATATGCGCGTAACGTGTATGAGTATCACGAAGGTCAGGTGTATCTAATCTCCGACGGCCAGGATCTCCATCGCATTGGAGGGTCGACTACGTTGCTGGTCGGTGCGAGCGCTTCGGGTAGTGACGTGTTCTTCCAGACCGCGGATCCGCTGGTGCCACAGGACACGGATACGCAGGTGGATATCTATGACGCGCGCATCGATGGCGGGTTTCCGCCTGAAACGGTGGCTTCATGTCAGGGCGACGGGTGTCAGGGCGCGCAATCCTCGCCGCCCACGAGCATGGTTCCAGGGAGCGCGACGTTCTCCGGTCCGGGGAACCCCGTGTCCGTAAGTCAGCCCGCAAGGACGGTAAAGAAGAAAAAGAAAGCCATGAAAAAGAAAAAGAAAGCCAAGAAGCAGGCGAGGCGTAAGTCCGGGAGACACAAGGCCCGGCGTGACGACACCAGTGGGAAGGGTCGGTGAGCGCGATGAGCCGGGAGATGGCATCCAGCGATGGTGTGCTTTGTGAGTTAGGTAGAGGGGGCGGGGTGCGCGGTGCGCGGTGTCTCGCGCTGGTGCTCGTGATGGCTGCGCTGGCGCTTGCTGTCGATGTGGCGCCGGTTTCCGCGGCGGGGCCGGGTGTGGCTTGGGAGGTGCATTCGCTCGTGCGTCCAACTAACTTCCAGCCGGGCGAAGGCGGGGAATACACGTTGTCGCTGTTCGATATCGGCACTCGGGCGTCCAGTGGGACGATCACCGTGACGGATACACTGCCGGCGGGTGTCACGACCGCGGGTACGCCGTCGGGGTTCACGGGCATGTCATTCCCGGAAGATATGTGGGAATGCACGTCAGGGACGGGAAACAGCGTTGTGACGGAATGCACGTCAGGGACGGGAAACAGCGTTGTGACGTGCACATCGACGCCGGGCGCGTCGGTCGGGGGGTTGGCGATGGCCGACCCGATCGTGGTGCCGGTCAGTGTCGAAGCGGGCGCGTCTGGCGATAACGTCGTGCGGGTCTCCGGTGGAGGCGCTCCTGAATGTGGGGGAGGGGGTCAGCCGGTATGTGCATCGGTGAGCAATCCGACGGTGCTTAGCGCGCAGAGACCGCCGTTTGGCCTGGTCGGCTTCTCGGCGTCGGAGCCCGATGCCGCGGGGGCGCCGGCTGTGCAGGCCGGGGAGCGTCCCGCGGCGCTTGTGACGAACCTCGATTTCACGACCGCGAACTTCATCTCACAAAGAACCGGCAGTGAAATCGAAGCGCAGCCCGTCGAGACGGTGAAGCAGGTCGTCGTCGACCTGCCGGCGGGTATCGTCGGCGATCCGCTGGCCACCCCGACCTGCGGGCTGACGGAACTGACGAGCGGGGGGAACTGTCCGGCGGCAACCAAGGTCGGGGTGCTGCAGTTGATCGAGACACCTGGCAGCACGCCGATCGAGAATCTGCCGGTCTTCAACATCGCTCCGGAGCCAGGTTCCCCGGCGGCGTTTGGGCTGCTCGAACCTGTGACGAACGACTCGGCGACGTTGTATGGGGGTATCCGTCGCGGCGACTACGGGTTGCGGGTGATGAGCCAGAACCTCCTCTCTTATATCGCGGAGACGGGGTTCACTACGATCTTCTACGGGGATCCGGCGGCGCAGGACAACAGCCCATTCACGCCGTTGCCGCTCCTGACCGGCTCTTCCGACTGTTCGGGAGAATCGTCGACGGTGACGGTGCACGTGGACACCTATCAGCACCCGGGTCGGATGCTCGCGGACGGCGAACCGGATTTCAGCGACCTCAGCTGGAAGGTGGCCACGGCGACGCTGCCGCCGGTGGTGGGGTGCGGCGCGTTGCACTTCGACCCGACGCTCGGTCTCACGCCGGAAACGACGCAGGCCGGCTCCCCGTCGGGCTACACGTTCGATCTGGGTGTGCCTCAGGATGAGGAACCGGGTGGGTTGGGGACGCCGCCGTTGAAGCGTACGACGGTCGTGTTGCCGGAAGGCCTGTCTATCTCGCCTTCGGCGGCGGATGGCCTGGTTGCGTGCGGTGATGCGCAGTTCGACAAGGAATCGATCCAGCCCGGTGGATGTCCGTTTGCCTCGCAGGTCGCAACGGTGACTGCGAAGACGCCGATCCTCGCCCAGCCGGTGGTGGGCCAGGTGTTTGTCGGTGAACCGCAATGCGGGGGTGGGGCGTGTACGGCGGCGGATGCACAGGAAGGCAGGTTGTTCCGGTTGTTTCTGCAGATTCAGGTGCCGGGTGCGACCCTGAAGTTCCCGGGCACCGTCGACGCCAACCCTGCGACAGGACAGTTGACGGCGACATTCACGGGGTTGGCTCAGCAGCCTGTAAGCGACATCCAGATCCAGTTCAAGGGTGGGCCACGGGCGCCGCTGGCGAACCCCCGCACGTGTGGGATCCTGACGACGACGAGCGATCTGGAACCGTGGTCGCACCAGCCCGCGCCCGGTGAAGCGCAGGGCACGCCGGACGGGACACCCAGTTCGTCATTTGAAACGACGGGCTGTGGGAACCCGGGTCAGTTCGCGCCGTCGTTCCTGGCGGGGACCTTGAGCAACCAGGCCGGGGCCTTCAGCCCGTTCAGCGTGTCGTTCTCGCGCAGCGACCAGGACCAGCAGCTCTCGGGGTTGACGGTCACGACCCCGCCGGGACTGCTGGGGATCCTCAAAGGCGTCGAACGTTGCGGCGAACCGCAGGCCAGTCAAGGTACGTGCGGGCCGAACAGCCTGATCGGGCACGTGAGCGCGACGGCGGGTCCGGGGAGCGACCCGTTCTACGTGCAGGGCGGTGAGGTGTTCCTCACAGGCCCGTACAAAGGCGCGCCGTTCGGGCTCAGCATCGTCGTGCCCGCGGTCGCGGGGCCGTTTAACCTCGGAAACGTCGTCGTCCGCTCGGCGGTCGGCGTGGATCCGCACACGGCGCAGATCACGGTCGCGAGCGACCCGTTGCCCACGATCCGCGATGGCGTCCCGCTGCAGATCAAGAGCGCGAACGTCGCGATCGATCGGCAGGGGTTCATGTTCAACCCGACCAGCTGCGAACCGCTGTCGGTGAACGGCGGATTGTCGAGCACGCAGGGCGCCAGTGTCACGGTCTCCAGCCGTTTCCAGGCCGCAGGCTGCCAGGGCCTTCCGTTCAAGCCCTCGTTTGCGGTGTCGACGCAGGCGGGGACGAGTAAGAAGCAGGGTGCGAGCCTCGACGTGAAGGTGGGCTACCCCAAGGGCGCGCAGGCGAATATCCACAAGGTCACGGTGAGCCTCCCCAAGCAGCTCCCCGCGAGGCTCACGACGATCCAGCAGGCGTGCCTTGCTGCGACGTTCGCGGCCAACCCCGCATCATGCCCCGCGGGCTCGAACATCGGGACAGCAACGGCCACGACACCGGTTCTCGCCAGCCCGGTGACGGGCCCGGCGTATCTCGTCTCGCACGGTGGCGCGGCGTTCCCCGATCTCGTCGTGGTGTTGCAGGGCGAAGGCGTCACGCTCGACCTCGTGGGGAGCATCGATATCAAGCACGGTGTCACGAGCAGCGCGTTCGCGTCGGTGCCGGATGCGCCGATCTCGAGCTTCGAGTTGAAGCTCCCCGAGGGCCCCCACTCCGGCCTCGCGGCCGTTGTCCCCGCGAAGGCTAAGGGCAGCATGTGCGGCCAGAACCTGACGATGCCGACAACGCTCACTGGGCAGAACGGCGCCGTCGTCACGCAGAACACGAAGATCGCGGTTACCGGCTGCGCCAAGGTAAAAAAGAAGACGCCCAAGAAGAAGCACACCCAAAGGGTGCACGGCAAGGGCAAGAAGAAGTAGCGGTGGCGGTCCTCATGTCACCTCGCAACGCGAACCCCGGGGCGCCTCGGCGCTCCGGGGGCGGGCGCTCGCGCGAGGACGCCCACCCCGCCGAGGACGCGCCGCAGCGCGAGCCGGTCGCCCAGCAGGTGGATGGCCTCCCACGCGAGCACGTCAGTGAGATCCAGCGGATGCGGATCCTCGCCGCGATGGCGGAGGTCGCCTCAGAGCGCGGCGCCGGCTCGGTCACCGTCGCGCACGTCGTCGCGCGCGGGGGGGTCTCCCGGCGCACGTTCTATGACCTTTTCTCTGACCGCGAGGAGTGCTTCCTTGCTGCGTTCGAGGAGGCGATCGGCCGGGTCTCCGGGCTCGTGCTGAAGGCCTATGGGCGCGAGGGTACCCCCCGTTCGGGGACAGGGTGGCGGGAGCGGATCCGTGCGGGGCTGTGGGCCGCGCTCGTGTGGCTGGACGACGAGCCTGCCACCGCGCGTCTGTGTGTGGTCGAGGCGCTGGCCGCCGGCCCGCGCGTCCTGGAGCGTCGTGCGGTCCTTTTGCGCGCGCTCGTCGCCGCGGTCGACGAGGGGCGGGGGGACGTCCCCAAGCGCGCCACGCAGCCGCCGCCGCTCACCGCCGAGGGCGTCGTCGGTGCGGTTTTGTCTGTCATTCACACGCGCCTGTTGGAGCGTGGCGCCAAGCCCCTCACAGGCCTCTTGGGCGAGCTCATGAGCGTGATCGTGCTCCCCTACCTCGGTCAGTCCTCAGCACAGAAGGAGCTGCACAAACCGGCCCCTCCTCTCCTAAAAATTAATTCAGCCGCTCATCGCGACCCGTTGGACGGGCTGGAGATGCGAATCACCTACAGGACCGTGCGCGTCCTGATGGTCATCGCCGCCTCGCCCGATGCCTCCAACCGGCAGATCGCCTCTGGCGCGGGGATCTCTGACCAGGGGCAGGTCTCCAAGCTGCTGGCGCGCCTGGAGCACCTTGGTTTGATCTACAACCGCGGGCTTGGGCCGGTGAAGGGCGCGCCGAATGCCTGGCAGCTCACCGCGCGCGGGCGTGACGTCGAGGGGGCGATTCGGGTTCGTACCGGGGGGTGAGGGGCTGGCTCTTCAGTCCTAACCCTGCCAAAGGCCACTGATCGGTACCGCCCACAGACGATCGCCGAGCGGCAGGGTCTGCTCGCCCGCGTGGATCACGACCCCGCTGGCGAACCGGCTGCCCGCGGCATCTCTGAGCTTTACGAGGCCCCTGGTATCGCTCCGCGAGTGAGGCCCCTTGGACACTACAGATTTGGGTGGTGGATCCGGAATGTGGGGGTGGTGGATCATAGCCGTCGCCAGCGCGCTCCGCGACCGCTGCCGAGCGGTTCGATCGTGTGCTGCTCGCGCAGGCGGGCGAGGGTCTTGCTGATGTATGACCCGCTAGCAGTTGGCACGGCTCTCCGCACATCGGCGACGGTGAACTCGTCGCTCGGTGATTCGCTGATGAAGCGGTGGATCGCCTCGCGCTTGGCGCCGCGCCCGCCCGCGCTCGCGACCTCGCGCTCCAGCTCGCCGTGGGCGGCCGTGAGGATGCCCAGCATGTAGCGCAGCCAGGGAATCACGTCGTGCTCGCCCGTGTGCCAGCCTTCCCCCGCGTCGCGCAGCGCCTCGTAGTAGGTCTCCCTGCTTTCGTCCACCAGCCGCTCGAGGCTGACGAAGCGCCCGACCTCGTATCCCGCCTGGAGCAGCAGCAGCTGGGTCAGCAGGCGGCTCATGCGGCCATTGCCATCGCGGAAGGGGTGCACCGCGAGGAAGTCGAACACATAGCACCCAATCAGCAGCAGCGGGTGGTGCACCGCGGCGTCCCTCGCGGCCCCGAAGCGCTCATGCAGCTCCGTCATCGCCGCCGGTG
Source organism: uncultured Solirubrobacterales bacterium (assembly GCA_963723045.1). Lineage (GTDB taxonomy): Bacteria > Actinomycetota > Thermoleophilia > Solirubrobacterales > Solirubrobacteraceae > Palsa-744. The sequence goes on from CAVROU010000001.1 coordinate 193,250, forward strand.
TGGCCGCGGCCGGAAGGGTCTGAAAGCGCACCGTGCGCGTCCCGTCCGCGTTCACTTCCTGGATCGCGTTCTCCACCGTCTTCCAGCGCCCGGCGGGCGTGTTGGTGAACTGATACATGTCGCGGTGCAGTTGCTCCACCACGCTGGGGGTGAAAGGGATGTGTGCCGCGTTCGCGTCGATCGTGTCCAGCACCGCGCGATAGCCGGAGATCTCCTGCTCCTCGCGGTTGACCGGCCTTGTCTTCTCGGCCACCAGCTGCCTGACGCGCGCGGGGGGCGCCGTTACGTTCTCGATCGCATTCGAGGACTCCACGCTCTGGATGCGCGCGCTTTCCGTCAGCCCGCGCAGCGCCTCGGGGTGCTCGCCGCGGTAGGCCATCTCCGCTCCCTGCGCCCGGTCGATGTCGCCGAGCGCTCGTGTCATGGCGGCGGGCACCATGCCGATCTGGCGCTCTAGGGTGCGGAAGGTCTGCATTCGGCTGATCTCGCGGAACGTGGCACTTTATGCGCTAAACATAGCACTTTAGCGGACATAATGCTATGTTCTTCTGGCCTTGGTAAACGATCCGGGCGGAACGTTTACCAAGGCGGGGTTATTGAAGCGATCGCTGCCCAAGGATCCCCGCGGCAGTGCTCCTCACCACATCACCGGCACGCCATACGCGGCGAAGACCGGGTCCTTAGTGACGATCGCGCAGCCCTCCTGCTTTGCCTGGGCGATCAGCAGGCGGTCGAACGGGTCGCGGTGGTGGAGGGGCAGGCTGCCGCCGGTCCGCGCGTGGCGGGCGGTGATCGCCAGGATCGGGGTGCCCGCTTCGTCCACGCGCTCGATCACATCGTCCGGCGCTTCCAGTTTGCCGATCTTGCGCTTGATCGCGATCTCCCAGACGTTCACCGCGCTGGCGTGCAACTGCGCGTCGGGCTGCGCCATCGCCTCCTGTGCGTTTGCCGAGAGGGGGTAGTCGGAGGAGAGCAGCGCCAGCAGCGCGTGCGTGTCGAGCAGCAGCTTCAATCGTCGTCGTCGATCATGCCGAAGGCGCGCTGCAGGTCCTCGGGCAGCTCGTCGAAGTCGTCGGGGATGTGGACCTGGTCCTTCCACACGCCCCTTAGCGACAGCAGCCCGCGCGGCGGCTCGTCGTAGGGGACGATCTTGGCGACAGGGCGCCCGTTGCGCTCCACGACGATGTCCTCGCCGCCGCGCGCGCTGTCCACCAATCGCGAGAAGTTCGTCTTCGCCTCGTGCATTCCCACGCGGTTCATGAGGTGTAGTCTAGCAGTGGTTAGCTAGGTTAGTCCAGCGGACTCGATGCCCTCGTTGAGGATCGCGCGATATCGGTCGTAGCGGAGGTTCGAGTGGCGCGCGCGTAGCATGATCTGTAGTACACTGCTTGAGGTGGCCCGTGCGCTTCATGTTCGACTCGACGCCGACTCCGAAGCGGCGCTCACCGTTCTGCGTGCGGAAGGAATGAACGACTCTCAGGCCGTGCGGCGAGCGCTGAGCGAGGCGCGTGCCCACCGTCGGCGGAGTGTCGCGCTGCGCGAGGAGGCCCGGCGGCTGGCCGGCGACCCGGCCGATCGGGCCGAGCTCGCGGCGCTGCGCGAGGATCTCGACCAGTTCGCTCCTGCCTGGCCGCAGGATTAGATGGTTCGCGGTGAGGTCGTGCGCCTGGCCGCCCCTCGGCGGGCGCGAGGGCATGAGCAGCAGGGTCCCAGGCCAGGCGTCGTTGTCCAAGCCGACGAGCTGCTCGGCCTCAGTACCGTGCTCGTCGTTCCCACCTCGCGCTCGGCGGCGCCCGCCAGCTTTCGTCCGTTGATTGACATCTCCGGTACCGCCACACGCGTCCTGACTGACCAGTTGCGCGTGCTCGACGCGCAGGCGATCGCGGGCAGCGTCGGCTACCTGACTCGCTCCGAGTTGGAGGCCGTGGACGATGCGCTCGCCCTGGTTCTTGGACTGCGGATGTAACGGCGGCAGCGGGGTGGTGCGAGGGCACCTTGCCGTTCGCGTCGAAATCAGCCGCCTGTACCGCTTTCCCCGAGCGCGCGAAGACGCTCTATGAGGCGGGGCTTGGCGCGACGGTAGGCGCCGAGGTTGGCGCGTTGCGCCGCGGCGAGGATCGCCACGACGTGCGGTACGCCGTCGGCAGGCTCGTTGCGATAGATCAGGCGGAAGCGGGGCTTGCCTTTCCAGCCGTCGCGGTCGAAGCGAATGCGCCGGCACTCCCGGAGCTCTTCGAGGCCGCGCCGGGCGCGCATCTCGTCTCCGAGCCATGGGTTCTCTTTGAGCTCGCCGGCCAGCCGCAGTGCCGCGAGTGCGGCCGCGCGGTCGAGTTCGGCCAACTCTTGCAGATCGCCACGTGCGCCTGGCAGCACGATTACCTCGTAGCTCATCCTCTGCGTTGGAGTTCCTGATGGGTGAAGCCAAGCTCGTCGATCACCTGGTTGAGCGGTACGCCTTCGGCGCTTGACTCGTCTGCACGCTCGCGCAGGAGCAGCGCGACCGCCAGATCCTCGGCTTCTGCTTCGAGTTCCTCCAAGCGCTGCAGCACCGCGATCGCGTCGACTTCGGGGATCAGCAGTGCGCCGCCCTGACGACGGGGTCCGATGCCGTAGGCATTGTCGAGCAGTCCCGGCGAAGGCTTGCGTCTACGTCGCATTGCATCGACCAGCTTCGGGAGTCTTGTGCGGGCCTGATCGGTGCCAAGCTGGCGGTCGAGCGGCAGTCCCGGTCTTTGCGGCATGGCGTCTCCTAGTCGTACGAGTTCTCGTACGTGTAGCGTAGCAGGCGCGTCGGCCGCGGTGAGCGATTCCACGTTCACCCGCTTGAAGTCGCGCAGGTGCCTTGTCGCTCTGACTCAATCGCGCGCTTCCCCCTCAACCCGCCTCGAAGCGCGCCACCGCCGCGCGGCGCTCGGCTTCTGAGACGCTGAGCCCGACCTCGCCGTCGGGGAGGGTCACCGTGCCCGAGGGCTCGAGGACGCGCGTGGGGGGCGTTCCGCTCGTGGCCAGCGCTCCGAACAGGCCCAGCAGCGTCGGGCCGCTCATGTCAGAGACGATCGCCGGCGGCGCGCTCCAGGCGATCCACGGCAGGCGCAGGAAGCTCGACGGGCTCAACAGGCGCGACTTCATGTCCTGGAACAGCGCCTGCTGGTGCTGCTCGCGGTTCAGATCCGTTTCGTTTGGCGCGCAGCGGTTCTCGCGCGTGCGCGCCAGCGCGAGCGCCTGCTTGCCGTTCAGGTGGTGCGTCCCGCGGGTCAGGCGCAGGGTGTAGCCGCCGCGCGCGTTGCCGCCGTCGAGCTCTGAAATCACGCAACCGCCCGTGTAGTCCACGCCGCCCATCGCATCGATCAGCTGCGGGAAGTTTTCAAAGTTCACTTCCACCACGTGATTGATCGGGATGCTCAGATAGCGCTTGATCACCGAGATCGCCAGCGCCGGGCCGCCGAACGCGTTTGCTGCGTTGATCTTTTGCTCGCCGTGCCCGGGTATCTCCACGACCGTGTCGCGCGGGATCGACAGGCGCGCCACGTGCCCCCCGCCCGTGCGGATCAGCATGATCGAGTCAGAGCGCCCCGGCCCCTTCGTTTCCGCGCCCGGTTCCCTGCTGTTCTTCGGCCGCCGATCCGAGCCCAGAATCAGGATGTTGTTCGCCGTCCACAGCGGATACCCCGCCGGGTCCAGCACGCCCTGCACATCCGCCGGCGGGCTCTCGCGGTTGAACTGCGCGCTCACCAGGAACAGCACCAGCGAGAACGCCATCCAGGCGACCGCCAGCGCGAGCAGCGCGAGGATTCCGCGCTTCCAGGTCAGGCCCGGCAGGCGGCGGGGGCCACGGCGCGGGGGCGGCTCGCCGAGCAGGCTCCCGCGCGCCCCGCCCGATCCCCCGGCGTTCCCGCCACCACCGCGCCGTGCGCGATAGCGGGTGTATTGCGGTGGCGCCTCGGCATCCGGCGCGCTCCCGGGCGCCCGCTGAGGTCGCTTCGGAGCTTCGGGCGCGGGCGGCACACGGGGGCGACGCGTCGTTTCGCGGGGCGGCACCCACCCAATCTATAGTTGCCCGCGCATGAGCCCTGACAGTTCCCTGGCAGGCCGGCTGGTCGTGTGCCCCACGCCGATCGGCAACCTGCGGGACATCACGCTGCGGGTGCTCGACGCGCTGGGGGCCGCCGACACCGTGGCCTGCGAGGACACTCGCCGCACGCGCGTGCTGCTGGAGCGCCATGGGATCGTGGGCCGACGGCTCATCAGCTTTCACGAGCACAACGAAGCCGCGCGGGCCGCCGAGCTGGTCGAGCGGATGCGCGCCGGGCTCGGGGTCGCGCTGGTGTCCGACGCCGGCATGCCGCTGGTCTCCGACCCTGGCTTTGCGCTGGTGCGGGCCGCGCTGGAGGCGGGCCTTGAGGTCGAGGTGCTGCCGGGGCCCAGCGCGCCGCTCACCGCGCTCGTCGCCTCCGGGCTGCCGGGGGAGCGCTTTCGGTTCGTCGGGTTCCTGCCGCGCCGGGCCGCCGAGCTGGAGCGGGTCCTCGGGGAGGCGCCCGACACGCTCGTCGCGTTCGAGTCGCCCGGGCGCCTTGCCGCGACGCTCGGGGTGCTTGCCGCGCTCGACGAGGGGCGGCCGGTCGTCGTCTGCCGCGAGCTCACCAAGCTGCACGAGGAAGTCCGCCGCGGGTCGGCCTCCGAGCTGGCCGTTCACTATGCCGAGCACCCGCCGCGCGGGGAGATCGTGCTCGTCGTCGGCGCCTTCGCCGCCAAGCGGGCCGGGCGCGAGGAGGCGGTTGCGGCTTTGCGCGCGCTGGTGGACGCCGGTGCGCGGGCGCGGCCCGCCGCGAAGGTGCTCGCCGGGCTCACCGGGATCGGGGCGAATGAGCTATATCGGGAGCTGACGAGCGAGTAGGTATAGCCCGCTTGCCCCGTGCGAGGAGGCTGGGTAGGCCGGCGCGGCTGGCATGCGGGGCTTCGCCGGCTTCGTAAGTATAAGGAGCTATCCTTACAAAACTCTGGAGGCCTTGAAAGGAACGCCATGCCGCCCGATCCCCCGCGCACGTTTCCCTCGCCGCTCGGCAGCCGCAAGCGGCGCTTCTGGCCCGCGGACCCCGCCGCTCCCCCCGGGGGCAGGCGCGGGGGGGCCTACGAGGTGTTTGTTCCCGACCCGATCGCGCGGCGCGAGTTCGCGCTCGACGGCGCGGCCGTCGGCGCGGTCGCCGAGGCGACCAAGGCGCTGGGGCATCTCAACGACACGCGTCCGCGGCTGAGCTCGCTGGCGGCACTCGCGCGCAACCTGCTGCGCTCGGAGAGCGCGGCTTCCTCGCGCATCGAGGGTGTGCTGATCTCCCAGCGCCGCCTCGCGCGCGCCGCATACGGCCGCGCGGGCCGCAGGCGCGGGGACAGCGCGGGTGAGGCGGGCGGGGGCGGAGACGGGGCGGTCCGGGAGGATGACGGCGCGACACGGGGGCGCGGGGACAGCCGCGCCGCCGAAGTGCTGGGGAACGTCGAAGCGATGGAGCGCGCAGTCGAGCTCGGCGGCCGGTCGGAGTCGCTGACCGTCGCCGACATCCAGGACATTCACCGTACGCTGCTGCGCTTCACCGAGGACCGTGCCATCGCGGGCGTCCTACGCATCAGCCAGAGCTGGATCGGCGGCAACGACCACCATCCGATCGGCGCGCCCTATGTCGCTCCCCCGCACGAGCTGGTGCCGGGCCTGATGGAGGATCTCTGTCGGTTCGTTGCGCGCACCGATATCGCCACCATCGCACAGGCGGCGATCGCGCACGCGCAGTTCGAGAACATCCATCCGTTCTCCGATGGCAACGGCCGCACCGGACGCGCGCTGATCTATGTCGTGCTGCGCCGTCGTGGGGAGGCCGGCAACTACATTCCGCCGATCAGCCTCGTGCTCGCCGGTCAGCCCAAGAGCTACATCGGCGGTCTCGGCGCCTACAGCGAGGGCCGTGTGAGCAGTTGGTGCGAACGTTTCGCGCACGCCACCGCGCGGGCCGCCTACGAAGCAGAGCGGCTGGCGCGCGAGATCGAAGACCTCCAGGCCGGCTGGCTACAGCTGCTCGGCTCCCCCGGCGCGACGCCGCCGTACGCGAACTGATCGCCGCGCTCCCCGCCCAGCCGGTGGTCGACGTTGCCGCCGCCCAGCGGCTGACCGGCAAGTCCCATGTGGCACTCGGTTCAGCGATTGCCAGGCTCGAGGAGGTCGGCATCCTGACGAGGCTCAACGAGCGTAAGTGGGGGCGCGTGTGGGAGTGCCCTGCGCTGCTCGCGCTTGTCGACGCGTTTGAGAAGGCTGTCTCGACACCGTAAGCCGGTTCTTCGCTCGGGGCTGTTCGCCTTTTGCCAAGGGACTTGCCAAGAGCCTTCACTTGTGCCTATAGCACTCCTGTCACGGCTTCTGTCATGGGGGTCGGGGCGTCGCCGCCGGTTCTCGGCGGCTCGCTCCGGCCATGCGGGCCGGATTGGTCACTCGCGCGTGTTAAGCGCACTTGGTTTTGGTGTCGTCTCGGGCTGGGTGCCCGAGACGATTTGGTGCTGCCCGGATCTCTCGGGTACCTGTGTTGTCTATTGCTCTGGGAGGGGATGGCTGTGATATCGCGCCGGTCTGTATCGATGTCTTTTTGCCTGTTTCACTTGTGCTGCTGATGGAAGCCTACGGGCACGAGGGTTCCCTCCGTCGCGCGGTCCTTCTGCGCGCGCTCGTCGCCGCGGTCGACGAGGGACGGGGCGAAGTGCCTCGGCGCGCCACGCAGCCGCCGCCGCTCACCGCGGAGGGGGTGGTCGGCGCCGTGCTGTCTGTCATCCACACGCGCCTCCTGGACTCCCGCGCGGCGCCCCTCACCGACCTCTTGGGTGAGCTTATGAGCGCGATCGCCCTCCCCTACATCGGGCGATCGGCAGCACAGAAGGAGCTGCACAAACCGGCCCCCCCTCTCCTAAAAATTAATTCAGCCACCCCGCGCGACCCTTTGGACGGGCTGGAGATGCGAATCACCTACCGGACCGTGCGTGTCCTGATCGTCATCGCCGAGTCCCCCGACGCGAGTAACCGGCGGGTCGCGGCCGGGGCCGGGATCACTGACCAGGGGCAGGTCTCCAAGCTGCTCGCGCGCCTCGAGCACCTCGGGCTGATCGAGAACACCGGGGCGGGGCCCCTCAAGGGGGCGCCCAATGCCTGGCGGCTCACCGCGCGCGGCCAGCAGGTCGAGCGGGCGATCGCAGTGCACAGCGGCCCCGCCCGATAGCCTGAGCCGCGTGGCCGACAGCTTCTACGTAACCACCCCGATCTACTACGTCAACGCCGCGCCGCACCTCGGTCACGCGTACACCACGATCGCCGCCGACGTCATGGCCCGCCACCACCGCCAGCGCGGCGAGGACGTGTTCTTCCTCACCGGCACCGACGAGCACGGCGAGCCCGTCGCCGACGCCGCCCACGCACTCGGCGTCGAGCCACAGGAGCTCGCCGATCGCAACGCCGAGCGCTTTCGCGCGCTCGCGCCGCGCCTCGGCGCCTCCAACGACTTCTTCATCCGCACCACCGACCCCGAGCACATCGCCGTGGTGCAGGACGTCCTCTCGCGCGTGCATGCCAACGGGTACGTCTATGAGGGCGTCTACGAAGGCTGGTACTGCCCGCGCTGCGCCGACTTCAAGGCCGAGAACGAAATCGACGAGGGTCACCTGTGCCCGATCCACCACATCGAGCTGGTGCGCGAACAGGAGGAGAACTGGTTCTTCGCCCTCTCCAAGTTCCAGGAGCGCCTGGAGACCCTCTACCGCGAGCGCCCCGACTGGGTCGCCCCGCGCACGCGCTACAACGAGGCGCTCTCGTTCATCGCCGGCGGGCTGCGCGACGTGCCGCTCACGCGCCGCCACCTCACCTGGGGCGTGCCCGTGCCCTGGGACCCCGAGCACGTCTTCTACGTCTGGTTCGACGCGCTCCTCAACTACTACTCCGCGCTCTCCTATGCCCGTCCCGGCCAGGACCTCACCGGCGAGTTCTGGCCCGCCTCGTGCCACCTGATCGCCAAGGACATCCTGCGCTTTCACACCGTCTACTGGCCCGCCCTTCTGATGGCCGCCGAGCTTGAGCTGCCCGAGCGCGTGTTCGTGCACGGGTACCTCCTGATGGAGGGCGAGAAGATGTCCAAGTCGCTTGGCAACGTGCTCGATCCGTTTGCCGTGATCGACCGGTTTGGGTCAGACGCCCTGCGCTTCTACCTCCTGCGGGACGTGTCGTTTGGGCAGGACGGGTCTGTCTCCACCGCCGCCTTCGAGCAGCGCTACGAGTCAGAGCTTGCCAACGACTACGGCAACCTTGCCAGCCGCGTGCTCGCGATGGTCGCCCGCTATCGCGACGGCGTTCTGCCGCAGGGGCCTGACGGCGTGGTGCTCGACCCGCTGCTCGCCGGCGACTTCGACGGTCTCTCCGAGCGCGTCGCCGAGCTGATCGATCGGGTTGAGCTCACGCTTGCGCTCGATGAGATCTGGCAGCGCGTGCGGCGGCTTAACCGGTACGTCGAGGAGCAGGCGCCCTGGGTGCTTGCCAAGGACCCCTCGCGCGCGGGGGACCTCGATCGGGTGCTTGGGAGCTTGATCGAGGGGCTGCGCGTCGTGACTGTGCTGCTGCACCCCTACCTCCCGGCGAGCACCGAGCGCCTGCTGGAGGCACTCGGTGCGCCGAGAATTGTCGCGATCGAGCCGCTCTTCCCGCGTGTGGAGGCCGCCTAGATTTCCCGCGCGCGACGGCCACGAGACCTCCGCGCGCGACGGTCACGAGACAGCTTGGCGAGCGGCCCGGCGGCGCTCAGCCCTTCAGTGAGTGAAATTCACCAAGCGGGTTCGGCAGCTTGGGGGTGAAGGGGGTGAACTTGTACGCCTTGGAGGTGTCGAAGCCGGCCTTTTCGGCGGCCTTCTTTTCCGCGAACGGCAGCAGCGCTTCGACGGCCTGGTCGATGTTGCTCAACAGCAGCGTGCGCTCGTAGCCGTTGTTGTTGGGCGGGTCGACCGACTCGGCACTCTTCTGGATGCCGGTGATGCTCTCGATCGGGCCGCCGTCGCCGCTCGTCACGTCGGGTCCCAAGACCCGCGCGAGCGTGCGGTGGTCGGACTCGATGCCCATGATCCGCGCGGACGTCACCCGCAGGTCGGCGGTGCTGAAGTCGCGCACCCCCACGAGGTAGGCGGCGATGAAGGCGTCCTCGAGCGTCACGAGGATGTTGAGCGTGATCTGCGCGTCGGCGAACATCTTCGGCGGGTAGTAGAAAGAGGTGAAGCCGGAGGGCTTGCCGGTCAGGCTTTCCTCCAGCAGGAAATGAGACATCTCCTCCTGCAGCGCTCCCTTCAGATAACCCTGATCGTCGGCGGGAATATTCTTGAAGAATGGCGCCGTATTAATGATGTTGGTGTAGGTCGTCACGGCGAGCGCCTCGGCGATCTGCGCGGCCTTGAGGATCGCCACGTCGCCCTTCGTGGGACCCTTCTTCCCGCGTGCCCTCTGGGTATTACCCTTCGCAAATGCGGAAACGGGGCCGAGGGCACCCATGCCGGCGACGCCCGCGCCGGCGACCGCGGCGCCCTTGAGGAAGTTCTTGCGCGTGGTGGCCGCGGCGACCGCGGAGGGGTCCTCGAGTGTCTGCAGGCCCGTGTGAGCGGACTCGGATTCGTTGCGCAGCTCGTGCACTGTGCTCCTCCTATCGATGGGGTTTGCCCTGAGATTGGGAACTTCTTCGTCGAGAACGCTTAAGTGCTTCGTTCTCCTGACTGCCTTTACGCAGGCAACGAGCGGATGGATCACCGGTCATGATGTGGGGGTGATCGACAGTCACACACATCTCGACCAGTGCGAGGGCGCGCCCGCCGAGCTGGTCGAGCGGGCCGTCGCCGCGGGTGTGACGCGGATGCTGAGCGTGGGCACCGACGGGGCCTCCTGCCGCGCGACGCTGGCGCTGGCGGAGGACTTCCCGCAGGTGTGGGCGGCGATCGGACGCCACCCCAACTACGCGCGCGGCTTCGACGACGCGGACCTGGCGGAGCTGCGCGCGCTCGCCGCGCACCCGCGCTGCCTTGCGATCGGCGAGACGGGGCTCGACTTCTACCGCGACTACTGCCCGCGCGAGGACCAGGAGCGGGCGTTCAGCGCGCAGATCGCGCTCGCGCGCGAAACGGGCAAGCCGCTCGTGATCCACACCCGCGCCGCCGAGGAGGCCACGCTCGACCAGCTCGCCGCCGAGGCGCAGGATGTGAGCGTGATCATGCACTGCTTCTCGATGCCCGCCCACCTCGACGAGTGCCTGGAGCGCGGGTACGCGATCAGCTTCGCGGGCAACGTCACGTACAAGAACGCCGCCGACCTCGCCGCGGCCGCACGGCGGGTGCCCGAGGAGGCGCTGCTGGTCGAGACCGACGCCCCCTACCTGACGCCCCAGCCGATGCGCAAGTACCAGAACCAGCCGGCCTACGTGGCCCACACTGTGGCTTTTTTGGAGGAACTAAGAGGGGCCGCGCCGGGGGAGTTGGGGGGTGTGGTGCAGGCCAACGCGGCGCGCGTGTTTCGATGGTGAGGGCTGCAGATGGCGAGTCGATTGGCGGGTCCGCAGTTGACCGCCTACGGGCGGCCGGCCGGGGCGCCGTCGCTGGGGATTGCTTTGATTGTCGTGTGAGTGAAGGTAGACCCCAGTGGGACGAGGTTCCATCGGTGGTGGCAGCTACATCCAGCCGCACCCTACGCCGTTCCAACAGATAGGCTGGCGAGCGTGATCACCGGAGAGCTAAAGAGCAAGGTAGACCGCATCTGGGATGCGTTCTGGGCAGGCGGTATCGCCAACCCGCTCGAGGTGATGGAGCAGATCACCTACCTGCTGTTCCTGCGGCGCCTCGATGACCTGCAGATCGCGCAGGAGCGCAAGTCCGCCCGCACGAAGGCCGCGCGCGGGAAGCCGATCTTCCCGGCCGGCGAGGACTCCGAGGGCCGGTCATATGGCGATCTGCGCTGGTCGCGCTTCAAGGATATGGAGGCCGGTGTGATGTACGAGGTCATCGCCGAGCGGGTGTTCCCATTCCTGCGGACACTCGGCGGCGACGGATCGACCTACTCCCACCACATGCGCGACGCGCGTTTCACGATCCCCACACCCGCGCTGCTTGCGCGGGTCGTCGACATGCTCGACGACATACCGATGGAAGGGCGCGACACGAAGGGCGACGTCTATGAGTACATGCTCAGCAAGATCGCCTCGGCCGGCCAGAACGGCCAGTTCCGCACACCTCGTCACATCATCGCGCTGATGGTCGAGATGACCCGCCCGCAGCCCGAAGATGAAATCTGCGATCCGGCCTGTGGCACGGCCGGGTTCCTCGTAGCTGCCAGCGAGCACGTGCGGCGCGAGCACCCACGGATCCACCACGACGCCGACGCGCGCAAGCACTTCCACAACAGCATGTTCCACGGCTTCGACTTCGACTCGACGATGCTGCGGATCGGATCGATGAACATGCTGCTGCACGACGTCGAACGACCCGATATCCGCTACCGCGACTCGCTCTCCGAGGGCGCGGGAGGAGAGGAGGGGCTCTACTCGCTGATCCTCGCCAACCCACCATTCGCCGGCAGCCTCGACTACGAGACCACCGCGCAGAACCTGCTCCAGGTCGTCAAGACAAAGAAGACCGAGCTGCTCTTCCTCGCGCTCTTCCTGCGACTGCTGCGCCCCGGCGGGCGCGCCGCGGTGATCGTGCCCGACGGCGTGCTATTCGGCTCCAGCAAGGCGCACAAGGAGCTGCGCCGGATACTCGTCGAGGATCAGAAGCTCGACGGGGTCGTGAAGCTGCCCAGCGGAGTGTTCAGGCCGTATGCGGGGGTCTCGACTGCGATTCTGCTGTTCACCAAGACCGAGAGCGGCGGCACTGACCATGTGTGGTTTTATGACGTGGCCTCCGACGGATACAGTCTCGACGACAAGCGAACGCCGCTGCTGGACGAGGAGAAGCTTGGTCCCGTCCCGGCGGTCGAGTTGTCAGACGAGGAATATGAGAAGAACAACCTCCCCGATGTGCTGCTCTGCTGGGGCGAGCGAGAGGGTGCCGAGCTCGATCGGGCGCGTACTGAACAAAGCTTCTGTGTGCCCAAGGACGAGATTGCCGCGAATGGGTACGACCTCAGTCTCAATCGCTACAAAGAGGTGGTGCATGAGGAGGTGGAACACCGCCCGTCCGCCGAGATAATCGCTGACCTTGAGCGGCTGGAGGGGGATATTCAGACTGGGTTGGAGGAGTTGAAGGGAATGATGGGGTGACCAGTTTACCAGAAGTTCCATTGGGTGAACTCATGGCTGAGAGGGTGTCTACCATCGATCCTTCGGCTCGGCCCGACGAGATTTTTACCCTTTACAGCATTCCGGCCTTTGACTCGAGAGCCCCTCAAAATGTCAAGGGAAGTGAAATAGGCTCGTCAAAGCAAGTTCTGGCCAGGAACGACGTACTTCTCTCCAAGATCATACCTAGCACGCGTCGTGCTTGGGTTACAGCGCAATCCAATGGGTTGAGGTTGATTGGCTCAAGCGAGTGGATCATTTTCCGTAGTAATCGTATAGTGCCCGAGTATCTACGCCACGTTCTTTTGAGCGATAAATTTCATCGTCGCTATATGATGACCGTCGCTGGAGTTGGGGGGTCGCTTGTGAGGGCTCGACCTGCTCTAGTGGCGCGTATAAATGTTCCTCTCCCACCTCTGGATGATCAGGCGCGTATCGCACGGATATTGGATGCGGCGGATGTATTACGTATCAAGCGACGCGAAGCTCTTTCGCGACTCGCAAGCCTGACTGAGTCGCTCTTCGTTGAGATGTTTGTCTCTGGTCAGGTGAAAGACTGGCCCACTGCAACGGTTGCAGATATTGCTGCCCCTGGCTCACGGTCCATTCGTACCGGACCGTTTGGGAGTCAGCTTCTACACGGCGAATTTACCGATAAAGGTGTGGCGGTGCTCGGTATCGACAACGCCGTACAAAACGAGTTTCGATGGGATAAGTTGCGATTCATCTCAGACGAGAAATATAGACAGCTAATGCGCTACACGGTTCACCCAGGTGACGTGCTCATTACCATCATGGGTACGTGTGGCCGTGCTGCCGTTGTGCCGGACGATATTCCAACTGCGATCAACACCAAGCATCTATGTTGCATTACGCTAAACCAAGACGTATGCGTCTCTGAGTATTTGCACGCCTACTTTCTCTACCATCCAATGGCAGTATCGTATCTGGCATCGGCGGCCAAGGGCGCCATCATGTCCGGACTGAACATGCGCATCATAAAGGGCCTGCCGGTGTCTCTGCCGCCTATGGATCTACAACGCGAGTTCGTCGCTCGGCTACGGGTCGTGTCTGCCCTACGCGACTCACATCGCACGCATCGCTCCGAACTCGACGCCCTCTTCGCCTCTCTCCAAGACCGAGCCTTCAAGGGAGAGCTCTGAAATGGCTGGAGATTCACCAAGCAACTTCACCTTCCTAAGGGCGGAGTGGCCGGATCTGTATCCCGAAGCGGCGAAAGCAGAGCAACACGCCACCACCGACCCCCGGGCGTGTTGCTTCTATGCCCGTCGCACCTTGGAGCTGGCGGTACGGTGGCTGTACGACGCCGAGGAGGATCTACGTCGACCCTATCGCGACCAGCTCTCCGCGCTGCTCTTCGAGCCGAGCTTCAGGACACTTATCGAGCAACGCATTCGGACGAAGATGGAACTTATCCGCAAGCGGGGCAACGCGGCTGTCCATCGTCGCAGGCAGGTCCCCCCGCAGGAGGCTCAGGCAGTTGTGCGCGAGCTCTTCCACGTGCTCTTCTGGCTCGCGCGCACCTACACTCGCGAGCCGCGACACCGGCCGGAGTCGCACCTTGTGTTCGATCCGACATTCACGGCCACATCGGAGTCTGTCGGTCCAGTGCAGCTGCAGACGCGCGAGGCGCTGGGCAGGCGAGCGGAGGAGCTGGCGGCGCGCGACGAGCAGATCGAGCGGGCGCGACGGGAGAACACCGAGCTGCAGGCGCAGATTGCCCGACTGCATGCGGCGATCGCACAGGCCAAGGCTGCAAACCAGGTACTTCCCGATGAGCATGACTACAACGAGGAAGCAACTCGCGACACCTATATCGACCTGCTGCTGGGCGAGGCCGGCTGGCCGCTCGATCAGGAGCACGATCGGGAGTTCGAGGTTCGGGGGATGCCCAACGAGAGTGGCGTTGGGTACGTCGACTACGTGCTCTGGGGCGATGATGGTAAGCCACTGGCGGTAGTCGAGGCCAAGCGGACCCGGCGCGATGCCAGAGTCGGCCAGCAACAGGCGAAGCTCTACGCCGACTGCCTGCAGCGGCAGTTCGGCCAGCGGCCGATGATCTTCTACAGCAACGGCTACGAGACCTGGCTGTGGGACGACGAGCGCTACCCGCCTCGGCTGGTGCAGGGCTTCTACACCAAGGCCGAGCTCGCGCTGCTGATCCAGCGGCGGACCACGCGGCGCTCACTGGAGGAGACGCCGATCGAGACGGCGATCGTTGAGCGTCCCTACCAGCATCGGGCGATCAGGCGCATCGGGGAGGCGTTCGAGCGTGACCGCCAGCGCGCGGCGCTTGTAGTGATGGCGACGGGCGCAGGCAAGACACGCACCGTCATCGCCCTGATCGACCTGCTGATGCGCGCAGGGTGGGTCAAACGCGTGCTCTTCCTGGCCGACCGAGTCGCACTCGTCAATCAGGCCGTCGGTGCGTTCAAGGCGCACCTGCCCAACGCCGTCACGGTGAACCTCGTCACCGAGAGGGAAGCGGAGGGTCGGGTCTACGTCAGCACCTACCCCACGATGATGGGCCTGATCGGCGAAGCACAGGCTGGGGCGGAGCGGCGGTTTGGCCCCGGATTCTTCGATCTCGTCGTGATCGACGAGGCACACCGCTCCGTCTACCAGAAGTACCGCACGATCTTTGCCTACTTCGATTCGCTCTTGGTAGGGCTGACCGCGACGCCCAAGGACGATGTGGACCGCAACACCTACGAGCTGTTCAACCTCGAGCCAGGCGTGCCGACCGACGTCTATGACCTCGAGGAGGCCGTCGCCGAGGGGTTCCTCGTCCCGCCGCGTGCGGTGAGCGTCCCGCTCCGGTTCCCTCAGCAGGGAATCCGCTACGAAGACCTCCCCGAGGACGAGCGCGAACAGTGGGAGGAACAGGACTGGGGGGATGAGGAAGACATGCCCCACGAAGTCGCGCCCGAGGCAGTCAATCGTTGGCTCTTCAACGCCGACACCGTCGACAAGGTGCTCGAGACGCTGATGACCCACGGCCATAAGGTCGCGGGCGGCGACCGGCTGGGCAAGACGATCGTCTTCGCAAAGAACACCGACCACGCCGACTTCATCGCGGAGCGCTTCAACGCGAACTACCCCGAGTATGCGGGGCACTTCGCGCGGGTCATTACCCACCGAACCGAGTACGCCCAGGATCTCATCGACAGCTTCTCGATCAAGGAGAAGGCCCCGCACATCGCGATCTCAGTCGACATGCTCGACACCGGCATCGATGTGCCCGAGGTGGTCAACCTCGTCTTCTTCAAGACGGTTCGATCGAGGACCAAGTTCTGGCAGATGATCGGCCGCGGTACGCGGCTGTGCGCGGATCTGTTCGGGATGGGACAGCACAAGCATGACTTCTACATATTTGACTGCTGCGACAATATCGTCTTCTTCAACCAAGCGGTCGAACCTAGTCAGGGCACAGGTGGCGTTTCGCTGGCCGAGCGCCTGTTCGCCAGGCGGCTGGAACTCCTGCTGGCACTCGACGGGGCCGGCGGAGACGGCGACGGAACCAGCAGCCAGCGCGGCCTATGGAGGGACACCGCCGCTTTGCTGTGCGAACAGGTAGCGGGCATGAATCCCGAGAACTTCCTTGTCCGTCCACATCGGCGCGAGGTCGAGCGATACCGCCAGTCCGACGCATGGAATGCGCTTGACGCCGAGCAGGCGATGGCGCTCGCTGAGCACCTTGCCGGCCTGCCGAGTGCCGTCAGCGACGACGACGAGGTAGCCAAGCGCTTTGATTTGATCATGCTGCGCTTGCAGCTCTGCCGGCTGCGCGAAGAACCCGCACGGGAACACCTGCGCCGCCTGGTGCAGGAGATCGCCGCAGGGCTGCTCGGGCAGACCTCGATTCCCGTGATCCGCGAGCAGCAGGCGCTATTGGAGGAGCTTGCAGGAGACGAGTGGTGGATTGGTGTCACAGCCCCGATGCTCGAGGGTGCCCGTCGTCGCCTGCGAGGTCTGGTGCGCCTGCTGGAGCAGCGCAGGCGGGTGGTCGTATACACCGACTTCGAAGACGAGCTCGGCGAGGTCGCCGAGACGCGGCTGCGCGGGATCTGGACCGGCACCGACTTCGAGCGCTTTCGCGAGAAGGCACGGGTGTACCTGCGTGCGCACGAGGACAACCTGGCGCTACAGAAGCTTCGCCGCAACAGGCAACTCACTCAGAGCGATGTCGCCGAGCTCGAGCGGATGCTCGCCGAAGCCGAGCTCGGGAGTGCCGGCGACCTGGATCGGGCACGTCGCGAAGCCCACGGTCTTGGCCTGTTCGTGCGTTCGCTCGTGGGTCTCGATCGCAGCGCCGCCAAGGAAGCACTTGCCGACTTCATCGCTGGGCGCAATCTGAATGCCAGCCAACTCGACTTCATCGACCTCGTCATCGACCACTTGACCGAGAATGGGGCGATGAGCACCGAGCGCCTCTACGAGTCGCCGTTCACCGACATCGCTCCCCAGGGTCCCGAGAGTGTCTTTCCTGAAGCCGACGTGGACGAGCTCGTGAGCGCGATAGAGGCCGTACGAGCGAGCGCCGAGCCGCAGGACGAGGCGGCATAGCCTGGTGAGGGGCGACTCTGCGTATCTCTTAGTGATACCATGCGATACGGATGGCCGCCGTGCCAATCAGCATCCGTCTCCCCGAACAGACCGTCGGTCGACTCGCCGACCGTGCCGGTCGGACGAACATGCCCTCGCGCACGCTTGCGCAGCGCTACGTCGAGGAGGGTCTGCGGATGGACGAGCACCCGCTGATCCGCTTCGCGGACGGCCCCTCGGGGCGCCGCGCGCGGCTGGTTGGCGGCCCGGACGTGTGGGAAGTCGTGGCCGTCGCACGCGACAACGACGGCGACCTCGCCGAGACAGCCGCATATCTGGAGCTTTCGCTAGGGCTCATTCAGGCTGCCGCCTCCTACTACGCAGCCCACTCGCAGGAGGTCGACGAGCGGATCGAGCGCAATCGCCGTGAGGCTCACGACGCCCACAGCGCTTTCCTTGCGGCCCGCGGCGCTCTCAGCGGTTGAGGCTGCTGCTGGACGAGATGCTGTCTCCCGCGATTGCGCGGGAGCTGCGCTCGCGGGGCCACGATGTCCAGGCAATCCAAGAGCACCCCGAGTGGTGCTCATTCGATGACCGCCGCGTTGTGGACCTCGCCCGTGGCGAGCGTCGAGTGCTCGTCACCGACAACCTCGTCGACATGCGACCCCTGCACTACGAGGCGATCACGCCGGGGGGCCCGGGCGACCAAGGCATGATCTTCATTCCCGGCGGGCGCCCACGCACCCGTGCCGATACTGGGAGGATCGTCGCCGCCCTGGAGCGCAAGCTCGCGGCGCACCCGGGCGACGACGACCTGTCAAATGGTGAGGACTGGCTGTAGGCCCGCTTGCCTGGTGAGACCACAGAACTCCTGAAGATGCGGATGGGGGCCGAGGTCGAGCGTTCGATTCGCTCATCATGAGCGTGTGACCCCCTCCCGTACAGCCACGCGGCGCAGCCGCGAGCTTGGCCAGAACTTCCTGCGCGACCCCAACATCCTCGGCGTGATCGGGCGCGTGGCCGAACTGGAGAGCACGGACGTCGTGCTCGAGATCGGCGGCGGGCAGGGCGTGCTGAGCACCTACCTCGCCGAGCGCGTCGCGCACGTGCACGTGGTCGAGGTGGACGAGCGCCTGCGCGGGGCGCTGGAGGGCGCCGTGGAGCCGTTCGCGAACGTGAGCCTGTGGTGGGGCGATGCGATGCGCGTGGATCTCGGCGCGCCGCGGCCGGTCCCCACGAAGGTCGTGGCGAACCTGCCCTACGGGATCGCCGCCGGAGTCCTGCTGCGCACGATCGAGGAGCTGCCCGGGGTCGGACTGTGGGTGGTGATGGTGCAGCGCGAGGTAGGGGAACGCCTCGCCGCCGCGCCCGGGAGCGGGGTGTACGGGATCAGCTCCGTGCTCGCACAGCTGGCGGGCGAGGTGAGTGTGGTGCGCCACGTGCCCCGCACCGTCTTCAAGCCGATGCCGAACGTCGACTCGGTGCTCGTGCGGGTGATTCGCACCGGACCGGCCGCCTCGCCCGCGCTGCGCGAGTTGGTGCGGGGAGCGTTCGCGCACCGGCGCAAGGCCCTGGCGGGGTCTCTGGTGCTCGCGGGCACGCCACGCACGCGCGAGGAGATCCGGGAGGCGCTGGTCGAGTTGGGTCATCCGGCGGACGTTCGCGCCGAGCGGCTCTCGCCGGGAGAGTTCGCTGCGCTGGGGTCTCACCTTGGATTGGAGACGGATACGCCCGGCGAGGCACCGGGTGAGGCGCCGGGTAGGGCTCCTGGAGGAGAGGGCGTCCGATGAGCGCCCCCACGCCGCCGCTGCGCGCGCTGGCCCCGGCCAAGATCAACCTCGGCCTGTTCGTCGGCCCGGTACGAGCCGACGGGCGCCACGAGATAGTGAGCGTGATGCAGTCGATCTCACTCGCGGACGAGCTGACGCTGGAGGCGGCGCCCGAGGGGGCGGCGGCGGACGAGGTCGTTTGTCCGGGCCTCGCCCTCGCACCGGGCGAGAACCTCGCGGCGCGCGCGCTGGCGGCCTTCCGTGCCGCGACGGGCTGGGACGCCCCGCCGCGGCGGCTGACGATCGACAAGCAGATCCCGGTGGCGGCAGGGTTGGGTGGCGGCTCGGCCGACGCGGCCGCGACGCTGCGTCTTGCCGCCCACGCGGCGGGGCGCTCGCGCGAGGGCGAGCTCCCCGGCGGGGATGGTGGAGATGTCGGGGCCGCCGGGGACGTGCTGCTCCTGGAGTTGGCCGCGAAGCTCGGCGCCGACGTCCCCGCGCAGGTGCGCCCCGGGCGCTGGCTCGCCGGCGGCGCGGGCGAGGTGCTGAAGGCACTCCCCGACCCCGTCGCCCCGATCGGCGTGCTCGTGCTCCCCGTCGCGCAGGAGCTCTCCACGGCGGCCGTCTACGCCGAGGCCGACCGACTCGGCGCGCTGCGCGAGCACGGCTTCCTGCAGGAGCGCCGGCGCCTGCTGCACGACGCGCTCGACCTCGGTATGTCGCTGCCGCACGACCCGGAGCTACTGCACAACGACCTGGAGCGCCCCGCGCGCTCGCTGTGCCACGCGATCGGCGAGGCCCTGCGCGATGCGCGCGAGGCGGGCGCCGAGCCGGCGTTCGTGAGCGGTTCGGGGCCGACGGTGGTTGGCCTGTTCGCGCGCGCCAACGGTCTCGCCGCCGCGCAGCGCGCCGCGGCGGGCCTCGCGGGGTGCGAGCCCGCGCCTTTGGTGGCGCACACGGTGGGCGCGGACTTCGGGCAGCCCACCAGCCTGCCCATACGTCACAATTGACGGAGGTGCCGCGATGAGCAGAACAGAGATCACCGATCTGGTCGCCGTCTGCGCGGGCGTCGTTCGGCTTCGCGCTGTACGCCGGGCTGATCCTCGTGCCCGCCTGGAGCGCCTACACCCGCCTGTGGGAGCGTCTGGCGGCGACCGTGCTGTCGCTGTACGTGCTCGCCGTGCTGGTCGGTATCGGCGTCGCCGGGGCGCTCGTCGTCGTCTACTACTGGGGCTGAGCGTGATAGGCGAGCTGGCCGATCCGGTACCCGGCGCCGCGGGACATTCAGTGACCGATCCGGTGGGGTCGATTCGGTGACCGATCTGGCGGCGCTGGACGCCGTCACCGAGGCCGTCGAGTCGGGCGCCGGGCTGCCCGAGGTCGTACGCGCGGGCGCCCGCGCGCTGGAGGCGAGCCTCGCGGTGATCGATGCGCAGGGCTCGACGCTCGCCGTCGCTGCGCGCTCGCCCGCCGAGGAGCGCTCGCTGCTCGCGGGCGGGGAGAAGGTCACGGTGATCCCCCTACGCGTCGCCGACACGGTCGTCGGCTCGCTGCACATGCGCGCCCGCGCGGAGCCCTCCGCCTCGGTGCGGCGGCTGCTGGTGACGATGATCGCCTCCGAGGTCGAGCGCGTGCGCGCCCCCGAGCGCGCCTCGGAGAGCGCCGCCGCGGACTTCCTGCGCGCCGTGCTGAACGGGGAGCTGCGCGAGCGCGATGTCCTCTTGGCCCGCGCGCGCGAGCTGTCGCTCGACGTGCAGGGCGGCGCGTCGATGATCGTCGCCCGCGCGCGTCCCTCCGCGCCCGCCGAGGAGGGCTGGCGCGGGTCGCGTGCGTGTCGTCGCCGAGCGCGGCGCGCGCGCGGTTGTGAGCCACTGCATCGCCGCGCTCTCCGAGCGCGAGGGGGCGGCCGGCGCCGAAGTGCTCCTGCTCGTACCGGGAGGGGACGAGGGGCTGGCCGCGCGCGCCGCCGAGGGCGTGCTGCGCGAGATGGAAGCCAGCCTCTCCGGCTTCACCTTCGCCCTCGGCTTCTCGCGCGTCGCGGCCGACCCGGCGGAGCTGCCGCGCGCCGCCTCCGAGGCCCTGCTGGCGGCGAACGTCGCCGAGGGCGACGCGCAGGAGGGGGCACTCGCGTTCGAGGCCACCGGTGCCTACCGGCTGCTGCTCTCGGCGATGAGCGAGAACCCGCAGGAGCTCCAGCGCTTCTACTCGGAGACCGTCGAGCCGCTGGTCGCCTACGACGAGCAGTACGAGACCGATCTCGTCGGCACGCTCGCGACGTTCCTGGAGGCCGACGGCAACGTCGCCGGCACCGCGCAGCGCCTCTTCACCCACCGCCACACGATCTACTACCGCCTGGAGCGCGTACGCGAGCTCTCGGGCCTCGACGTGTCCTCCTCCGACGGCCGCGAGAAGCTGAGCCTCGGACTGAAGGCGATGCGGGTGCTGGGCATCGCCTCGGCCTCCGGGCCGGCCTCCGAGGCGGGCGCGGGCGGTGGGCGCGTGCCCCGGGGATCCTCGGGCCGGCGGGCCTGAGGGGTCTCTTGCGGGCAGCGTCTGCGCGAGGCGGCGCGCGTAAGCCGGGGCCTCGCGCGTCGGCCTACGTTTGGTGGTCGTTCCTCAAGGGCAAATCTAAACGAACCGAAGAGGCAATGAGGCGGATGTGAGATGAGGCTCCAGAAGACCAAGCTCGCCAAGGCGATAGCGGCGCTCGGCGCCACGGGTGCCCTCGTTGCCGGCGCCGTCGCCATGAGCGGCTGTGGCGCCTCCGCCACGCTCGACCCGATCGCCCGCGCCGCGGAGGTCTCGACCCAGCAGACCGGCGTCACGATCGCGATGACGATGCAGTTCTCTTCCCCCGCAACTGCCGGGCGGCACGTACGCGATCACCGCCAACGGCTCCTTCGACGAGCGCGCGCACACGGGCCAGATGACGATGGACCTCTCAGGTGTGCCCGGGTTCTCCTCGCTGGCCGGTCCCGGCGAAGGGACGGTGCAGATGGTGATGCTCTACCCCGACGTCTACATGCACATGCCATTCCTCGCCGGCAAGCTGCCCGAAGGCAAGACCTGGATGAAGCTCGACATCACCAAGGCCGCCGCCGCGGCCGGTGTGAGCAGCTCGTTCTCCTCGTTTGACCAGAGCGACCCCACACAGTTCCTCGAATATCTGCGCGGCAGCGCCGGCGGCGTCGTCTCGCTCGGTCGCGAGACGGTCGAAGGCGTCTCGACCACGCACTACCACGGCGAGCTCGAACTCAGCCGCATCCTCGCAAACATCCCGAGCAGCGAGCAGGGGGCCGCCAAGAGCGCCCTGGAAAAGCTCGGCTCCGCCGGCGTCGGGGTGGGCGGGATCCCAGTCGAAGTGTGGATCGACGCGCAGGGGCGCGTGCGGCGCATCGAGATGTCCTTCGGTGGGGCAGGCACCGCCGCCGCGGGGATCAGCGCCAACATCACGCTCGCCTTCAAGAGCTACGGGCCGGTTCCGCCCGTCACGCCACCGCCGGCCGGCGAAGTGTTCGATGCTACTTCGGCGGCGGCCGCCGCCGGAATCGGCTCGGGCGGCTGAGCGGCAGCTGAGCGCCGCGCCGTCCTGCCGTCCGCACCGTCGGTCCCCGTGTGGCGATCGCGGGCCCTATCGGAAGGCCTCAGTGTCTGCCGGCCGCGGTCGCCACGAAGATCCGCCGGCCGAACTCGATCGTGTAGGTCGCGCCCGTGAGGCCCTGTGAGAGCGAGCTGGGCGCCGCGGGGGCCACGCCCACGCCGATGTCCTGGTAGCTCGGCGTCAGCATGATCTCGCGGTGCGGCGGGGAGTGCATCCACGCTTCCACCATCTCCGCCGGCGTGGCGAGCGGCCCTGTGGCCCAGCCGATGTTCTGCGCCGTCGACAGCCGCCACGCGCGGCCGGGGTAGGCGGTCGCGAGGATCCGTTGCAGCGGCGTACGCCCGGAGAGGCTCTCATCGCCGAAGTAGTCGCCGATCACCATGTCGCGCGCCTGCCCTACGGCGACGCTCTGCAGCGGGGAGCTGAAGCGCAGCCGGTGCAGTCGGTAGGCCGTGCGCACCTGGTTGACGATGCACAGCGTCGCCGTGTTGATCTGCGCGAGGTCGCCGCCCGTGGGTTGCAGCTGGGCGTTGGCGCAGGGCACTTCGGGCTTGGGGTGCGCCGCCGAGGAGGAGCCGGGCAGCACGAGCGTCAAGGCTAGAATGGAGGCACAGCGCCATGCAGCGGCCGCACGACTCCGTGGACGTAGGTGCAGGTGTCGCCTAACGCTTGTCTCCATCCCGTGGTGCACTCCTCGCCCCGAGGAGCATCAAGGATCGTTGCAGAAGCAGGAGATCGGCGTGTTATCGCGACGTAACACGTGCCGATGGGTCCGCGTGGCAGGTCGATGGGCCACGCTGCGGGTTGTGCGCCGTGCAGACCGTAAGCATCCGCGGGTTGTGCACCGTGCCCGACGGGTCCGCGTGGCAGGATGTGCTCTGGAGGTTCCCACCCTGGGGGGTCGTCCAATGGCAGGACATCAGGTTTTGGTCCTGAGAATCGGGGTTCGAGTCCCTGCCCCCCAGTGTTGTATTTTACACAACAGCTGACCTCCGGTGCGGCTGAGATCATGCGAAGGGGTGTGGCGGCACCGACCTGCGTGCTTTCTGCGTCTGAGATCCTCGCGACCCGGCCTTTACGATATGGTAAAGGAATGCCACGAATCTCCAGTAAGCACCAGGTGACGCTTCCGGTCGAGACGTTGAAGCGCGCCGGCTTGAACGTGGGCGACGAGGTTGCGATCGAAGCCGAGGGGTCCGATCGCATCGTCGTCCGCCGGGTGTCTCAAGACGCTGAGCGTGCGCTGGGTGTCTTCGACGGCCTGTATGAGCCTGGCTACTTGGAGCGGCTGCGCTCTGGGGAGCGAGCTTGAGCGGCTGTGTGCTCGATACCGATGTTGTGATCGCGGCGCTCGACCGAAAGGACTCTCACCACGCCTCTGCGGCTGCTGGGATCAAGGCGATGATCGAGAGCGGCACCCCTCTGCTGCTTTCGCTCGTCAACTACGCGGAGACGCTGGTGAGGCCGGCTGAAGCGGAGGAGTCGTTGCGGGCTGCCCTGGATGCGCTGGGGGCGTTGGGCATCCGCCTGATCGCTCCGACGCCGGCGATTGCTATTGATGCCGCGCGGCATCGCGCCCTGAACATCAGCCTGGCAGACGGGTTCGCGCTTGCCACAGCGCAGGCGCGGAAAGCAAGTGTCGCCTCGTTTGATCGCCGAGTCCGCCGGGCGCTGCCGAAGGTGGGATTGACGCTTGCCGCCGAGCTGGGGTGACTCGGAGACCGCACCGCCAGTCAGTCTCTTCGGATCGCCCTCATCGCTCGGCGTCGCGCTCGCCGCCCAGCTGGTTCCACGAGTAGCTGGATCAAAGCCTCAGGCTGGGTCTGGGGGTTCGCACGTCGTCCGATCGCCCAGCTGACATCGGTTTTCGCCTGTTCTTGGCTTTGAGAAGCCGAGAACAGACGAGCGATCGGACAGGGGCGTTTGGCTCATGTACGAACCTTGAGGGACTAATCCAAGAGCGCAGATGCGGCGTACGCGGGTGCCGATCAGCCAGAAAGCAGGCCCGTCGCCCACTCAACGGCGTCGGCCGCAATCGAGAAGGCCGCGTCTCGGTCGAGAGGCTCCAGCATCTCGTAGCGCAGCTGCGCCGCCCACGGCGTTAGCCAGCGCGCCTCTTGGATCGAATCTGGCACTGCGACATCAGCCTCGTCGGCGATGTCCGCAAGCTCCCTGAGATCGTGAGTGCGTGGGAAGTCGATGTCTGCCAACACGAGCGCGACCTTCAGCGCCTTCTCGACTGCCTGCTGGGCGTGGAACCCCACGACATCGTCGCGCATGTCCTCCTCGGCCATTAGCACTCGGCAGGCGCCGAGATCGCTCGTCGCGTGCTCGCAGCAGTTCAGCGTACTCGCGCTGCTCAGGCGTCGGAACGGGCAACGATCCGGCCCTCGCGTAGGGCATGATGGACCATCGTCCCACGAACCTTTGCTCGCCGATCCGCCAACGCCTCGTCCATCACGATGACATCCACGGGCCGGCCGATCCGTCCGACGGCGTCGCGCAGTCGGACGGCCTCGGCGACGCGGTTCTCGACATTGCGCTCGATGACCAGGAAGTCCAGATCGCTGTCGCGCGTAAGCTCGCCGCGCGCGGCCGATCCGAACAGGATTACCCGGGCAGGAGATCCGGCGGCCTCCACCAGCCGCTGTCCAGCCAAATCAATCAACTCGTGCGTGGTCATGACAAGGACAGCCTACCTGCAGGTACGCATTGACCTGCGAGCCTCCCTATTCTCAGCGAGAACTTCTGACCAGGATGCTCGGTAGTGGCGGCTGACCCGCAGGCAAGCTATCAGCGATCTGCTTTGCGGATCGCCTCCACCGCTCGGCGTCGCGAGGCTCGCTCCACCGGCTCCATCAGGGCCGTCAGCAAAGCCTCAAGCTGGACTTGGGGGTTCGCACGTCGTCCCGATCGCCCAGTACTACACCGCCAGGATCGTGAAGCCCGGACCCAGCAACCTTCGCATGTCGCTGGCGTCTGAGGTGGCGATGGCGTCGCGGCGCTTGTTGACGCCGCCCGCGATGCAGGCGTCGATCGTGCCTGCGCCCGGAGTGGATCTCCGCAGGCGACCCGCCTCTCGCGCCACACGCTCGTCCGCGGTCTCGACTGAGCACGCTTTGAGCAGTCGGGCGACGCGAGCGTCCTTCGCGTCGCCACGCCAGACCTCGGCGAGCGCGACGGCTGGGATAGTTGGCACCTGGCCGCGTGCGTATGCGACGGCGAGGATCTCGCGGATGCGCTCGTCGCCGCGTTCGTAGGCGATCAGCGCACCGGCGTCGAGCGTCAGGCCGGCCACTCCGCGGCAACCTGCGCTCGCACTCCCGCCGGCACCGGACCGAACTGCGCGTCGTCTTCAGCCAGCAGGTCGAGGCCCCGGGCGACTCGCAGCTCGCGCAGGACCGCGGCGTTCACGAACGCCGACAGGCTCCCGCCGGACTCGGTCAGCCGTTCCTCGGCCTCGTGCAGGACGGATTCGTCGAATGAGATCGATCGCTTCTGGCTCGCCATGAATTCGATGCTACCACGGTAGGAAAGAATATCCGGGCTTCTTGGGACGCGTAGAACGCGCCGGGAAGGCTCAAAGGGTTGTCGAGCGCCACGGCGCCGATCGCCGCACGGGTACTAGAGTCACTGACCTATGAGCGCACCAACGGTCCTCGTGCTGGCCGCCGGCCAGGGCACCCGCATGCGCTCGGCCCTTCCGAAGGTCCTGCACGAGCTGTGTGGGCGCCCGATGGTGCTGTGGCCCGTCGAGGCGGCGCTCGAGGCCGGCGCTGGGCGCGTGGTCGTGATCGACTCGCCCGCCCGTGCTCTGGCCGAGGTGCTGCCCGA
The DNA here is from genome assembly GCA_963723045.1 of uncultured Solirubrobacterales bacterium. Lineage (GTDB taxonomy): Bacteria > Actinomycetota > Thermoleophilia > Solirubrobacterales > Solirubrobacteraceae > Palsa-744. Next base: position 219,337 of record CAVROU010000001.1, read on the forward strand.
GGGGGTCGCGCTCGTCGTGCAGCCCGAGGCGAACGGCACCGGCGGCGCGGTCATCGCCGCCGCGGGCGAGATCGACCCGGACAGCGCGGTCGTCGTGCTGAGCGGCGACGTGCCGCTCGTCAGTGCGCGGGCGATATCCGAGCTCGTGGCCGCCCATGAGGCCCGCGCGCTGCAGGCGGGCGGCTGCCCCGCGACGATGGCCACCGCCGTGCTGGAGGATCCGTCGGGGTACGGACGCGTGGTGCGCGACCAGGACGGCGGCGTCCTGCGCGTTGTGGAGACCAAGAAAGCCGGCGACGCCACGGCGCAGGAGCTCCAGATCCGGGAGGTCAACACGGGCATCTTCGTGTTCGACGGCGCCGCGCTCTTGGGTGCGCTGCCGCGGCTGACGGCGGAGAACGCGCAGGGGGAGTACTACCTGCCACAGGTGCTCGACCTGCTGCGCGCCGACGGCCACGTCGTGGCCGCGCACGTGGTGGATGAGCCGGGGCTCGTGCTGGGGGTCAACGATCGCGTGGCGCTCGCGCAGGTGCGGGCACTCGCGCAGCGTGCGATCCTCGAACGGCACATGCTCGCGGGGGTCACGGTCGTGGACCCCGCCACGACCGAGGTTGACGTCGACGTGGAGATCGGCCAGGACGCGCGCATCGAGCCGGGCACGCGCCTGAAGGGCGCCACTTCGATCGGCCCCGGCAGCGTGGTGGGGCCGCACACGACGCTGATCGACTCGCGCGTCGGCCCCGACGCCAAGGTGCGCGTCGCGTGGTTGGAGCAGGCCACGGTCCACGCGGGCGCCACTGTCGGGCCGTTCGCCTACTTGCGCCCGGGCGCAGTGCTCGGCGAGGGCGCGAAGGTGGGCACATTCGTGGAGGTCAAGAACTCCGAGCTGGGAGCCGGCGCGAAGGTGCCCCACCTCTCCTACATCGGCGACGCCGACGTCGGCGAGGGCTCGAACCTGGGGGCCGGCACGATCACCGCCAACTACGACGGCCGCGCCAAGCACCGCACCACGATCGGCAAGCGCGTGCGCGGCGGCGTCGACACCGCGTTCGTCGCCCCCGTGAGCGTCGGCGATGACGCCTGGACGGCTGCGGGGTCGGTGATCGTGCAGGACATCCCCCCCGGCGCGTTGGGGGTCGCCCGCGCGCGGCAGACCAACATCGAGGGGTTCGCCGAGCGGCGCGAAGGCAAGGCCGCGCCCGATCCGCCCGCTCAGTAGGCGGGTTCGGCCCGCTCGCACACCGGCGAGCACGGGGCCTCGGCGCCCGGCGGGGTGGGCGGACCCATCAGTCTCTACACTCCGCAGGGTGAGCAGCGCGACGGATACGCGCACGGAGTCCTCGGCGAGCAGCAGTCTGCCGATCGACTACAACAAGCGGCTGATGCTGTTCTCGGGTCGCGCGAACCCGCAGCTGGCGGCCGACATCGCGGCCAAGCTCGGCGTCGACGTGGGGCCGGTGACGCTGAAGACGTTCTCCAATGGCGAGGTCTACTGCCGCTACGACGACTCGATTCGCGGCGCGGACGTGTTCATCGTGCAGCCCACCTGCGGCAATGCGCAGACGGGGGTCACGGCGAACGACTCGCTGATGGAGCTGCTGTTCATGATCGACGCCGCCGTCGGCGCCTCCGCACACCGCGTGATCGCCGTCACGCCGTGGTTCGGCTACTCGCGCCAGGACAAGAAGTCCGCGCCGCGCGAGCCGATCTCGGCGCGTCTGGTGGCGCGAATGCTGGAGGCCGCCGGTGCGGACCGCGTGCTGACGATGGACCTGCACGCGGGGCAGATCCAGGGGTTCTTCCAGAAGCCCGTCGACCACATGACGGCGCTGTTCATGCTCACGCAGTACTTCGGCGACCTCGGCTTGCACGACCTCGTCGTCGTCGCCCCCGATGCGGGACGCGTGAAGCTGAACAAGAAGTTCGCCTCGAAGATCGGCGCCGAGCTGGCGATCCTCGATAAGGAGCGCCCCGCACAGCAGGTCGCGGAGATCGGCTACGTGATCGGCGACGTGCGCGGCAAGACGGCGGTGATCGTGGACGACATGATCGACACCGCAGGCACGCTCGCCGCGGCTGCGCGCACGGTTCTGGAGGAGGGCGCCACGTCTGTGTATGCGGCGGCCACGCACGGCGTGTTCTCCGGCGATGCGTTCGTAAACCTCGCGGAGTCGGGATTCAAGGAGATCGTCGTCACCGACACGATCCCGGTGCCCCTGGAGCGCCCGGCGAACATCCGCGTACTGCCCTGCGCCGAGCTCCTGACCGACTCGATCCGGCGCATCTTCACCGACGACTCGGTGAGCGAAGTGTTCGGCGGCGAGAACCAGCTCTTCTAGTGCCGGGGCGCCGGCCGACCGTTCGCGGTGCAGGGCGCGATGGCGTCGTACTTTAGGGAGGGCGGGCAGGCCCCGGTTGCCGAGCTGGGCCGCGACGGGACGCTTGCGGTGCGACGTCGCCGTCGCTGGCTGATCGCGCTGATCGCTGTCGGCGTGGTGCTGTTCCTCCTGATTAGCTTCGAGCTCGCGCGCTTCTTCTCGGTCGAATCGCGCGAACGCGAAGACCTCGTGGCGCTGCTGCAGGCCGAGGCCAAGGGGAACGCGCCCGGCATGCTGGCCCAGTTGGACGACTGCCGCACGAACCCCAGATGTGTCGCGGCGGTGCACAAAGACGCCGCCACGCTACACCGGTCCGGGTCGGTGAAGATCCTCACACTGACCTCGCCCACCGCCGGTTCCCTGACCTCCAAGACGGGCACCACGCGCGTGGCGTGGACCGTGATCGGCACGCTCCCCGTGGTGCAGTGCGTGCGCATGCGGCGCACCGGGAACGCCCTCACGGGCATCTCGGTGGCGCTGCTCACGATCGGCCCTCGCATCGAAAGCGAAGCCGATTGTTGAGCGCCCGTGCTCCCGGGTCGGGAACAGGAGGCGTGGCGCCGGTGAGCCGATGGCAGGCGTATTGCTAAAGTCCTGCCCCCGATGGCCAGCACCGCCACCCAGCTCGACGTCAAACTCCGCGACCCCGAGGGCTCGCGCGGGGCGCGTCGCCTGCGCCGCTCCGGCCGCGTGCCCGGCGTGCTCTACGGCGGCGGCGCCGAGCCGCTGAGCTTCGATGTCGACGCGCGCGAGCTGCGCCTCGCGCTCGCGCAGTCCGGCGCCGTGCTCGACCTCTCGATCGACGGCGGCAAGGCCACGCCGGTGGTGCTCAAGGAGACCCAGCGCAACCCCGTGCGCGGGGAGACCGTGCACATCGACCTGCTGCGCGTGCGCCTGGACAAGGCGATTCACGCCATCGTGCCCATCGAACTGGAGGGCGTCGACGCCTCCCCCGGCGTGCGCGAAGGGGGAGTGCTGGAGCAGATCACGCGCGAGCTGAACGTCGAGGCGCTGCCCACGGCGATCCCCGAGGCGATCGTCTACGACGTGAGCGAGCTCCAGATCGGCGACACCGTGATGCTGTCCGCGTTGAGCGCCCCCGAGGGCGTGACGCTGCTCGACGACCTCCAGGAGACGGTGCTGGCGACGCTCACGGCCCCGCGCTTGCAGAGCGAAACCGAGACCGAGATCGAAGGCGAAACGGAGCTCGTCGGCGAGGGCGGCGGCGAGGCAGCCGAGGGCGAGGCGGCGTCCGGCGAGGAGTGATGGGCACGTGCGGGCCTGACGGGATAGGCCCGGAGCCGTCCCTCCGTCCCGGTTCGCGGGGCGGGGTGCCCCGCGGAAGTTGACCGTGCGCTTTGGGGGTCGTTCCGCCGCCATCGACTGGCTGATCGTCGGGCTGGGCAACCCCGGCGGCGAGTACGAGCGCACGCGGCACAATGTCGGCTTCGTCGTCGCCGAACTGCTGGCCGAGCGCTGGGGGCTGGGAAAGGCGAAGACCCGCTTTCAGGGGCGCCTCGCCGAGGGCCTCGCGGGGGTCGGCGGCCCGCGCGTGGCGCTGCTCTGTCCGCAGACCTACATGAACGACGCCGGGCGCTCCGCGGGCCCGGCGCGCGGCTCCTACCGGCTGGGGCTCGACCGCGTGGTGGTAGTGCACGACGAGATCGACCTTCCGTTCGGCGAGGTGCGCACGCGCCTGGGGGGCGGTCTGGCAGGGCACAACGGGCTGAAGTCGCTCAAGCGCGAGCTCGGGGGGGCGGAGTTCTGGCGCGTGCGCGTCGGCGTCGGTCGCCCCGACTCGACCGACCCGGAGATCGTCGCGGCGTATGTGCTTGGGCGCTTTCGCGAGTCGCCCGCGCAGGTGCGCGAGCTGGTGGAGCGAGCGGCGGGCGAGGTCGAGCGGCTGGTGCTGGACGAGGGCGAAGGTGAAGGATCGCCCGGCTCCGAGGTCTCGCCCGGGCAGGCTCCTCCCGGCGCCGACGACGAGCCCCGGCGGTAGGCGATGGCGCTGCGCTCGCTGCTCGGTCTGCTGGCCGAGGACCCATCGACGGAGGCGCTCGTCAGCGAGGGCGGCCACGCGTTCGTCTCCTCGGCGCTGCGTCCCTTCACGATTGCGGCGCTCGCCGATCGGCATGAGCGCCCGACGCTTGTGGTCGTGGGCGACGATCGCGCGGCGCGCGACATGGCCGCCGACCTGCGCTCCTGGCTGGCGCCGAGGCCGGTGCGCTACTACCCCTCGCGCGGCGTGGCCTATGAGTCGCATTTGACGCCGCCGCCCCATCTGGTGGGTCTGCGCGTGGCGGCGCTCGACGCGCTGCTGGCCGCCGAGGAGGGCGCGGGCGGCGAGGGTCCGGCGCAGGGTGGTGGGAGCGGTGGCGCGGCCGGCGGCGCGGGCCCGGCGGCGCGTGCCTCCCAGGAGCCTCCCGTGGTCGTAGTCTCCGCGACGGCTCTCTCGGAGAAGATCCCCGACCCTGCCCTGCGCCCGCATTCCTTCACGCTGGCCGTGGGCGAGCTGCTGGACCTCGAGGAGTGCGCCACCGACCTCGTCGCCGCGGGCTACGAGCGCGTCGACCAGGTCGAGGAGCGCGGCCAGTTCGCCGTGCGCGGGGGCCTGCTCGACATCTACCCCGCCACCGAGGAGCGCGCGGTGCGCGTGGACCTGTTCGACGAACAGATCGAGTCGCTGCGCTGGTTCTCCACCTTCACCCAGCGCTCCCTTGGGGACGCCGCCGCGGTGGAGATCGCGCCCGCCGCCGAGCTTGCGGCCGAGCACCGCGAACTGGCTGAAATCGCTGCGCTAGAGTACTCCACTTCGCGGCCCTCGCTGGCCCCCAGATCAGGTCCCGCCAGGCCCGGGACCCAGCCGGGGGCCTCATCTCCTTCTTCTTCTGAGGAGGGCACGCGCGAGGAGCCGGCGTACCCGGAGCGCCCGGACATCGCCGAGCTGTTGCCAGTCGATCGGTTTCGCGCGCTCCTGGACCTGCTGCCGGAGTCGGTCGAGCTGCTGGTAGCCGCCGAGGAGGAGCTTGCGCCGACGCTCGCCGACCACTGGTCGGACGTCTGCGCCGCGTTCCATGATGTCGACGCGCACCATCTGTACGTCGCCCCCGACGCGATCGACGCCGCGCTGCGCGCCCGCGCGCGCACCTGGCTCTCCTCGCTCGACTCCGACCAGCCCGTCGAGCTGCGCGCCCAGCCGGTCGCCCCCACCGCGCGCTCGCTTGCCGAAGCCGAGCCCGAGCTCGAAAAGCTCGTGCGCTCCGGATACCGCACGGTTGTCGCGTTTCCCAGGCGCGGCGAGGGGGAGCGTGCTGCCTACAACCTCGGGCGGTTGCAGGTGCAGTGGCTCGATGGGGACGGCGGGGATAAGGAAGGAGGAGGGGCCGGACAAGCCGGCCAGATGGTCGCGCCGTTGGAGCCCGCCCTGCGATTCGCCGCCGCCTCGCTGCGCGAGGGCTTCGTCGCACCGACGCTGAAGCTGGCTGTCTACCCCGAGCATCGCCTCTTGCGGCGCCGTCGCGTCGAGCGGCCCGGCGCCGGCGCGCCCGGGGGCACGCGACGCGGTGCGCTGCGCTCGTTCACGGACCTTCGCACGGGCGACATCGTCGTGCACGAGGACCACGGCGTGGCGCGCTTCGCCGGCTTTCAGACGCGCACCGTCGCCGACGTTACGCGCGACTACCTCTACCTCGAATATGCCGGCGACGACCGCGTGTTCGTCCCCACCGATCAGCTCGCCAAGATCTCGCGCTTCGTCGGCGCCGGCGGTGCGCACCCGCCGCTCTCGAAACTCGGGGGCACGCGCTGGGAGACGATGAAGGCGCGCGCCCGCCGTGCCGCCCAGGAGCTCGCCGGGGAGCTGCTCGCGCTGTATGCCGAGCGCCGCCGGCGGGCCGGCTTTGCCTTCGAGCCCGACTCCGACTGGCAGCGCGACTTCGAGGGTGCCTTCCCCTACGCCGAGACGCCCGACCAGATGCAGGCGATCGAACTCGTCAAGGCCGACATGGAAGCGCCGCGCCCGATGGATCGCCTGATCTGCGGCGACGTCGGCTACGGCAAGACCGAGGTCGCGCTGCGCGCCGCCTTCAAGGCCGCCACGCAGGGCAAGCAGGTGCTCGTGCTCGCGCCCACCACGATCCTTGCCCAGCAGCACTACGGCACCTTCTCCGAGCGCCTCGCCGACTACCCGCTCGTGGTCGATCACGTCTCGCGCTTTCGCACCCCCGCCGAGACGCGCGCCGCTGTCGCAGCCTTCGCCGCCGGCAAGGTGGACATCCTGATCGGCACCCACCGCGTGCTGTCTCGCGACGTCCGTGCCAAGGATTTGGGGCTGCTCGTCGTCGATGAGGAGCAGCGCTTCGGCGTCAAGCAGAAGGAGCTCCTGCGCCAGCTCAAGCTGCGCGTCGACGTGCTCGCGATGAGCGCCACGCCGATCCCGCGCACGCTGCAGATGTCGCTCGCGGGGCTGCGCGACATCTCCGTGATCGAGACTCCCCCCGAGGGCCGGCGGCCGGTGAAGACCTACGTGGGCGAGTACCACGAGGACCTCGTCCGCCAGGCCCTCATGCGTGAGCACGACCGCGGCGGGCAGGCCTTCTTCCTGCACAACCGCGTCGAGTCGATCGACGCGACGGCCGAGCGCTTGCGCGCACTGTGCCCCGGCGTCACCTTTGCCGTCGCCCACGGCCAGATGGGCGAGGGGGAGCTCGAGGCCGTGATGATGGACTACCTGCGCGGCGGCGCCGAGGTGCTTGTGTGCACCTCGATCATCGAGTCGGGCATCGACATCCCCCAGGCCAACACCCTCGTGGTCGAGCACGCCGATGCCTTCGGCCTGGCGCAGCTCTACCAGATCCGCGGACGCGTCGGGCGCGCCCGCGAGCGCGCCTACGCCTACTTCCTCTACGACTCAGCTGCCGCGCTCACGCCCGAGGCCGCCCAGCGCCTGGCCGCGCTCTCGGACTACACCGAGCTCGGCTCGGGCTTCAAGATCGCCATGCGCGACCTGGAGATCCGCGGTGCCGGCAACCTGCTCGGCGACGAGCAGTCCGGCCACGTCGCCGCGCTCGGCTTCGAGCTCTACATGCAGATGCTCGACGAGGCCGTGCGCGCCGCGGGTGAGGAGGAGGGCGATGGTGTCGAGGAGGCCCCCGAGCCCGTGCGCCTGGATGTCAACGTCGACGCCTACATCCCCACCGACTACGTTCCCTACGAGCAGGCGAAGATCGAGATCCACCGCCGCCTCGCCGTCGCCGTCGAGGTCGCCGATGTGGAACGCCTGCGCGAGGAGCTCGAGGATCGCTTCGGTCCCGTCCCCGAGCCGCTTGCAAATCTTCTTGCACTCCAGCGCGCGCGCATCAAGTTCGGCCTCGCCGGCGCCACCGTGGTCTCCTTCCGCGGCGAGCGCCTCGCGGTGACGCCGATCGAGCTGGACTCCATCCGCGCGCGCCGTCTGCGCGAGGAGCTGCCCGAGGCGCTGTATGAGTCCGGTCGCTCGCAGGTCTCCGTGCGCGTCCCGCGCGAGGGGCCCGAGCGCTTCCCCGCCGTCGTCCGCGCCGCCGACGTGCTCCTTGGCGTCGTTCGGGGATCCGGATGAACGTCGGCAGGGCCCCTCGTCGAGGGGCCCTCCCTCCGAGCGCTGCGCGTCGGTCAGAAACTTCTTAAGCACATCTTGATCTGTTTCCGCTAGAGTGCCCGCGTCGTGTTCAAGAACCCCCGCAGCATCGCGGCGCTAGGCGCCGTTTTCTTTGCCACCGTCGGCCTCGCGGCCTGCGGCAGCAGCGGCATCCCCGGCGATGCCGTCGTGCAGGTGGGCTCCACGCCGATCACCAAGACCACTTTTGAACACTGGCTCGGTGTCGCCGCCGCCTCTTCCGCGGCCAGCGCCGCGAGCACCGCAGCCAAGCCGGTTGTGCCCGATCCGCCCAACTTCACTGCCTGCATCGCCCACTTCCAGGCCACGGCGCCCAAGCCCGCCAAGGGTCAGCCCAAGCCCACCGAAGCGCAGTACAAGGCGCAGTGCGAACAGGAGTACACCGCGCTCAAGCAGCAGGTGCTCGGCTTCCTGATCTCCGCCAACTGGGTCATCGGCGAGGCCTCCGACCAGGGTGTGAAGGTGAGCGACGCGGAAGTGCAGAAGAAGTTCAACGAACTCAAGACCCAGCAGTTCCCCAAGGAAGCGGCCTTCCAGAAATTCCTTGCCTCCACCGGGCAGACCGTGTCCGATCTGCTCCTGCGCGTGAAGCTCAACCTGCTCTCGCAGAAGATCCAGCAGAAGATCTCCAAGGAAGGCGGCAAGTCCGTCACCCAGGCGCAGATCGAAAAGTACTACAAGGAAAACAAGCAGCGCTTCGGGGCGCCCGAAAAGCGCGACCTGAAGATCATCCTCACCAAGACGCAGGCGCAGGCCGAAGCGGCCAAGAAGGAAATCGAATCCGGTAAGAGCTTCGCCGCGACCGCTAAGGCCGTCTCGATCGAACCAGCCTCCAAGTCAAACGGCGGTGTGCTCGTCGGGGTCGTCAAGGGCCAGGAGCAGGCCGCGCTGAACAGCGCGATCTTCGCCGCCAAGCCCAACGTGCTCACCGGCCCGATCAAGACGCCCTTCGGCTACTACATCTTCGAAGTCACCGCCGTGCACGCGCCCACCGCACAGACGCTTGCGCAGGTTCAGGCATCGATCAAGCAGCAGCTAGCCGCCACCCAGCAGCAGGCGGCGCTGACGAAGTTCGTCGCGAACTTCAAAAAGAAGTGGGAAGGCCGCACCGAATGCCGCAAGGAATACTCGGTGCAGGACTGCAAGGGCTTCAAGGCCCCCGCGACGCCCACCACCGGTGCCCCCACTGGTACGGCCACGCCGCAGACGGGCACCGTACGCACCGTGCCGTCGACGACCACCACGAAGTAGCATTCCCGGGGATTGAGGAGCCACCCACCCGGGTGGTGCCCGCGGCCGACAGCTATTCCCATGAGTCAGATCGAGCGAGTCCACGCCCGCCAGATCCTCGACAGCCGGGGCAACCCACGGTCGAGGTCGACGTCACGCTGCGCTCGGGCGCCGCCGGCCGCGCCGCGGTGCCGTCCGGCGCCTCCACCGGCGAGTTCGAGGCGACCGAGCTGCGCGACGGCGGCGCCGCGTGGTCGGGCAAGGGCGTCACGCGCGCTGTCGCCAACGTCAACGGCGAGCTGGCCGCCGCCGCCGGCGCGCTCGGCGATACCGATCAGCAGGCGCTCGACGAGGCGCTGTGTCGCGCTCGACGGCACGCCCAACAAGTCGCGCCTGGGCGCCAATGCGATCCTCGGCGTCTCGCTCGCCTTCGCCCACGCACAGGCCGCCGAGGCGGGTCGTGCCGCTGTGGCGCCACCTGGGCGGCGCCAGACGCGCGCGTGCTGCCCGTGCCGATGATGAACGTCCTCAACGGCGGTGCCCACGCCGACAACAAGGTCGACTTCCAGGAGTTCATGGTCGTCCCCCTCGGCGCGCCCACCTTCGCGGAGTGCCTGCGCATGGGCACCGAGGTCTTCCACGCGCTCAAGCGCACCCTGCACGCCCGTGGACTCTCCACGGCAGGGGGCGACGAGGGCGGCTTCGCCCCCGACCTCGGCTCCAACGAGGAGGCCCTGCAGGTGCTCGTGGAGGCGATCGGCGAGGCCGGCTACGAGCCCGGCGCGAGGTCGCAATCGCGCTCGACCCGGCCACGAGTGAGCTGTACAGCGACGGCGCCTACGTGCTGGAGCACGAGGGGCGCACGCTCAGCGCCGCCGAGCTCGCCGACTACTGGGCCGAGCTTGCCGGGCGCTATCCGATCGTCTCGATCGAGGACGGCATGGCCGAGGAGGACTGGGCGGGCTGGAGGGTGCTCACCGAGCGCCTGGGCGAGCGACGTGCAGCTGGTGGGCGACGACCTGTTCGTCACCAACACCGAGCGCCTGCAGCGCGGCATCGAGCAGGGCGTCGCCAACTCGATCCTCATCAAGGTCAACCAGATCGGCACCCTCACCGAGACGCTTGCCGCGATCGCGATGGCGCGCCAGGCCGGCTACACCGCCGTGATGAGCCACCGCTCCGGCGAGACGGAGGACACCACCATCGCCGACCTCGCCGTCGCCACGGGCTGCGGCCAGATCAAGACCGGCGCCCCCTCGCGCTCAGACCGCGTCGCCAAGTACAACCAGCTGCTGCGCATCGAGGAGGCCTCGGCGCAGCCGCCGAGTTCCCCGGCGCCTCGGTCTTTCGTCGCTGAGGCAGGACTTCGCCCCCTGGGTGCGAATGCGAAGTGATGCGTTCGCGAACGAAGGTCCGCTGGGACCGCCTGGGCCGCGTGACGATGCTCGGCGTCGCCGCTGCGCTGCTCTACCTCTACCTAAGCGCGGGCATCTCGCTCTACTCGACGCTGCGCGAAGCTCATCGCAACAGCGCGCAGGTCACGGTGCTGGAGCGCCAGAACGAGCAGCTGCTCGCCCAGCACTCGGCTCTGGCGCTGCCCTCCACACTAGTGGGGGAGGCGCGCCAGTTGGGTATGGAGCGCCCTGGAGAGCAGCCCTACGTAATTCAAGGGCTGCCCAATAACTGAAGGTCAGTCGGCCGCTGCTAGCCTCGGGCTCCTTGCCCGGCTTCGAGAACGCGATCTACCAGTGGCAGCGCGGAGAGCGCCGCTTCAAGGAAGCTCCCACCGAGCGCACGCGTCTACTGGAACGCGTCAGCGACGCGCTCGTCGCCGAGCTGCGCCGCCGTCTGGGCGGTCGCTTTCACAGCGATGAACTCGTGGACCTCTACGAGCAGGGCACCGCGTGGTGCCTGCAGGTGGCCATGAGCACCGCCCCGGACGATCCTTGGGCATGGGATTCGGGCGTCGTGGTCGACGCCGCCTTCGCCCGCTACCTGCGCGAGGCCTCCGATTACGCGGGGGGGCGCAGGGCGATCGCTGACTAGTCGTCGTCGCCGGTGCGACGGATGACAATCTGCTCCTCTTCGACGATCACCTCAACCGAGCGGTGCCCGGCCCAGTGCTCGGCGTAGATCGGGTTGTCCTGCACGGCGGGGTCGAGCCACAGGCCGTAGCCCTCCTCGCCGTGGTCGAAGGTCCCCTCCAGGGGGCTGGAGTCGCGCGTGGCGGTGCGCCGTCCGCGTCCGCCGCGGCGGCTGCGGCGGCGCGTGCGCGGTGCCTCCTCGCCGTCGCCCTCGCCCTCGGGCTCCTCTTCGCCGCGCTCGGCGCGCTCGGCAGCCTCGGCCTCCTCGCGCTCGCGTGCCTCGGCGGCGGCGCGCTCGGCCTCGCGGGCGGCCTCTTCAAGCTCGGCGGCGATCAGCGCGTCGTCCTCGGCGCGCAGGTCGATCTCGTCGGGGTAGTCCGCCACGGGGGCGCCCTCAGAGACATCCTCGCCGCCCTCGAGGTCGTTCTGGCGCTTGAACTGCTCGATCTCCTGCACGGTGACCTCCAGCTGGTGGGCGACCCAGGCGTCGGTGCGACCTTGGCGCACCCAGGCGCGGATCTGGTTGAGCTGCGGACGTAGAGATTTACGAGCCATCGCGGTCCGGGAGACTAGCGCATCCCCCCGCCGGGTTGCCGCGGGGAGGAGAAAACCCCTAACCGGCTCGCGTTCGCCCGCTGCTGAGACTATGCTTGATGGTTCAGGCGAGGCGGGGGGCATCGGGCTGGGAGGGTGCCCGCTGTCAGCCGGCGAAAAGGAAGGCAGGACCATGCTGGTTCTGACGCGCAAGTCCAACCAGAGCATCATGATCGGCGACGACATCGAGGTATCGGTGCTGTCCGTCGTGGGCGAGAAGGTGCGCATCGGCATCCAGGCTCCGCAGACCGTCCCGGTATTTCGGACCGAGATCTACCTCGAGATCCAGCGACAGGGCGCCGACAGTGCCACCTCGGCCGCACCCGTGCAGGAGGCGAGGTCGACGAGGCGCTGCGCGAGCTGGGCGGCTCTTAGCCTCTACGGCCGGCCCGGCGCCACCCGCGTTCTTCCTGCTCTCTGCGCGCCCGCCCGCCACTTCGCGGCCCCCGCCGGACCCCCTTGTGGGGTCCTCCTTAAAAATAAGACGCCCCGTCCGCCGCGCGCGTGTTCAGCTCAGCAGCAGGTACAGCGTCCGGAACATCACGACCGTCACGATCGCGGCGGTCGCGACGAGCGTGAGGACGAGCAGCACGAAGCGCATCGAGCCGCGCTTGTGACGGCGCTGCACCTCGCGCTTGTGGGTGCGCTGCTCGGCGGTACGCCGCAGCGAGTCGCGCCGCCGGCGCTCGAGCGAGATCTCGCGGGAGAAGGCGTGCTCGAGCTCGTCCATGCTCCGACGCAGCCGTCCGCGCTCGGTTGGCTCCGGAAGATCCATCGGCTCGGCTCTTTCCGGCAGACCCATAGGGCTAGGCGGCGCCTTTCGGGGCCAGCAGGGCCCCGCCCTCGGCGTGCTCGTAGACTTTGATGAAGCGCATGTAGTTGGCGGCGATCTGCTGGGCGGCGACCGAGCGTTCGGTCTTGCCGTCGACGTAGGACTTCAGCGGATCCCACCAGATGGAGCGGCCGATGGCGAAGCCCACGAAGCCCTCCACGGGCGCGGCCTGCTCCAGCCAGTGGTCGACCTTGGCGTCGCTGGCGCCGCGTCCGAGCACCACGCAGACGACGCCCTCGCGGCCAGGGCCGGTGCGCGCCTGGGCGAGCAGCATCTGGCAGTCCTCGCGCGCGTCGACCCCCTCGATCTTCCACACGTCGACCTCGATCCCGGCGTCCTGCAGCTCGGCGATCGTGCGGCGCATCAGCTCGGGGCGCAGCTCCGCGTCATAGCGCTCGGCGTCGCCGCCGACGCTCTGCAGCTGCGCGTCCTCGGCGGGCACGAGCAGCTCGAACAGGAAGCGCCGGTCATGCGCGTGCAGCCAGTCTGCTAGCCGCTTGAGCTTCTCGCGCTGCTGGTGTTGGCCGCGGCGTCGCCGTCGGGGTTGTAGCGCACGAGCACCTTCGCGAAGTCCGGGTCGAAGCGCTCGATGTGCTCGCCGAAGTCCTCGCCGTACTGGAAGTCGAACATGTTCTGTCCACTGCGCTCCACGGGCATCGACAGCTTCAGGCCCAGCGCGCGGGCCTCCTCGGGAACGGTGGAGCCGAACTGCTCGTCCACGAGCACCCCCGTGACGGACGGCTTCGGCGCCGGCGTTCACCGCCTGCGCCATGCCCTCGAAGATCAGGTGCTTGGCGTCGGCGATCATGCCGGTCTGTTCGGCGTCCGGTTCGCCCTCGATGCCGAAGAACTTCTTCTGGAAGGAGCCTCGGTGGTCGAACGCCAGGATGAACAGCTTCTTGTCGTAGCCCAGTTGCATCGTCGGTTTCCTCCTTGGGGGTCTGTAAGGACTCTATCGCCGAGGGTCCTCCAGCGCAGTCGCCGCGGCTCTCCAACGCAGTCACCGAGGCTCCGGGGAAAGCTCCTCGGGAGGCAACCAGCGGGCTGCTCCCTCGCCATCCGGCAGACCGTCGCCAGGCCTCTTGGCGCGGCGCCTAGAATGGGTCGACGGTGTCCTCTGGTGCCGACTTGTTCGTTGTCTGCAAGCAGTGCGGCTCTGAGGTCAGCCCGTACATCACCGAGTGCCCCTACTGCGGGCACAGGCTGCGCCGACGCGCGCCGAAGCTCCCGCGCGAGCACTCCGCCGGGGTGAAGGCCGATCGCGCGCACAAACCGACGCCGTTCCTCGGGCGTCTGCGCCGCGGGGAGATCGCGGGCATCCGCGCCGAGTCGCCGGCCTACGCCACCGCCGCGCTCGTGCTGGCCAGCTGCGTCGTGTGGATTCTCACGAGCGGCGGCTACCTCGGCCTCTGGCGGCTGCCGATCGTGGGGCCGCTGCACGGCGAATGGTGGCGCCTGTTCACGGCGCAGTTCGCCTATGCAAGCCGCCTGGCGGGCGCACGTACCTGTTCGCTGCGCTGCTCACGGTGGCCGTCTTCGGCTGGCTGATGGAGCGCCGCCACGGGCCGCTGGTGGTGCTGGCGCTGTTCCTCGGCGCCGGCGTCAGCGGCGGGCTGGTGGCGGAGGTGCTCTATGCCGAGCCGGTGGTCTCCGGCGCCAACGCGGGCGCGCTGGCGCTGCTGGCGGCCTGGGCGGTGCCCGATCTGGAGGCGGCCCGTGCGCGGGCGCTACTACGACGGCGACCTGCTGGGCACGGCCGCGTTCGCGGCGGTGCTGCTGGCGCTGCCCTTGGTGGTGCGGGGCGAGCTGGGTGGCCGGCGTCACGGGCGGCGCGCTGGGGCTGGTCTGCGGACTGGGCCTGGCCCGCGTGAGAGCCGCGTAACCTAGAGTGCCTTCAGAGTTTGGAACCCCCAGAGACGAAAGAGGAGTGACGATGCAGATTCGCTTCCTTGGCCACGCGGCCTTCGAGCTGAGCGACGGCGATACGACGGTGCTGATCGACCCGTTCCTGACGGGCAACCCGAAGGCGGCGGTGGCGGCCGATGAGCTAAATGCGGACGCGATCCTGCTTACGCACGGCCACGCGGACCACATCGGCGACACGGTGGCGATCGCCAAGCGCACCGGCGCCGAGGTGGTGGCGATCGTGGAGATCGCCGACGAGCTCACGGGCGAGGGCCTCGAGCAACGTGCACGACCCCAACCTCGGTGGCACCGTCGAGTTCGACTGGGGCTGGGTGCGGCTCGTGCCCGCTTGGCACACCTCCACGACGCCCAAGGGCACCGTCAACATGCCCGCCGGGCTGCGTGGTGAGCTTCGCCGGCAAGACCATCTACCACCTCGGCGATACCGCGCTGTTCTCCGATCTCGCGCTGCCCGGCCGGCGCGAGCAGATCGACGTCGCGCTGATGTGCATCGGCGGCCACTACACGATGGATCGCTTCGACGCTGTGCTGGCCGCCCAGCTGGTGGGCGCATGGCAGGTGATCCCCTGCCACTACAACACCTTCCCGCCGATCGAGACCGACGCTCAGGCGTTCAAGGCCGATGTCGAGGACGCCGGGGCAGCCGAGGTCGTGGTGCTGGAGCCCGGGGAGTCGCACACGCCATGACGATGACCCACGCGGTGGTGCTGATCGAGGCCGAGCGCGACGCGCTCTCCAGCCTCGGGAGCGCGCTGGCGGAGATCGAGGGCGTCGCCGAGGCCTACTCAGTGACGGGCGAGTGGGACTTCGTGGCGATCGTGCGCGTCCCCGACCACGAGCAGCTGGCGGACGTGGTTACCGGCCAGATCACGGTTCTCCCGGGGGTGGCGCGCACGCAGACGATGGTCGCTTTCGCGGCCTTCTCGCGCCACGATCTCGAGGCGATGTTCTCGATCGGGGAGTAGCTCGAGGCTCGGTGGCGCGCTGCCGTCCGATGTGGGCGGTCCTGTCGTGGCTCGATGGGAGCATTGGGTGGAGAGCGAAGGTGAAGGGCTCCATAGACTGAGGGTGCCATGGCTGCCCTGCCTCTCAGGCCCGAGTATCGGCCGACGCTCCCCCAGCTGCTCGCTCCCCGCTGGCGCGGGACCTCGCGAGCGGTGCGTCTGCTGCTGATCGCGGCTGCCGGTGCGCTGGCGGTGGCGGTGGCGGCGCTGGTGCTGACGCTGCTCCCCGCGCACCTCTCCTATGGGGGGCCGGTGCCGTTCAGCTTCAGCTACAAGGACCTCTACCGCACGGTGCCCGAGCCGGGTGGCGATGTGAGGGTGACGCGCAATGGCGCGGGCGGCCATCTGGAGGACTCCTTCGCGGTGGCGCCACTCTTGCTGCCGCCCTATGCGGGGCAGGTGAGCGGCGAGGAGCCGCTATATGCGTCGGGCTACGTCCGCACCCTGGCGGCGCGCTACCGGGGGTTTCAGCTGGTGGGCGAGGGCAAGACGCGGGTGAACCTGATGCCGGCGTACAACATCTACTACTCGGCGCTCGTGGGGGGCGGCCGATGTATGGGCGCGACGTGCTGCTGGTGCCCGAACAGGCCGGCGCGCGCAGGGGTGTGGTGATCTCGATGCTGACCTCGCCGAGTGCGAACGCGCAGGTCACCTCGCCGCTGCTGGTGGCAGGCTCGGGTGTGCTCACCGAGCCGCTGCGGACGTTCAGTTTCCGCTGAGGGGCGCGCTCTGAGGAGCGACGGGGGGCGGTGAGGGAGTGCCGCCCGTCGTGGCGGTGCCACCGGCTTCCGCGCCAACGGTTTCGACCGGCGCCGGCGTGGGGGTTGTGGAGGTCGTCGATTCGGTGCCGCTCGGTTCCGGTCCCGCGGGCGCGGGCGAGGCGGGCTGGGGAGTTTCGGTGGTGGCGGTCGGGGGCGCGGTGGAGGTCTGCGTGGTGGTGGAGGACGGCAGCTGAGTGGTTTCGGTGGTGACCTCGGTGACGGGCGCCGGCGGGGGCGTGGTGGGCTTCGCTGGCTGCGCTGCGCCGGCGTCGATGGGGCCCGGTGTGGCGCCTGCCTGCGTGGTTGTGTCGGCGAGAGGGGGCTTGGCCGGGAGCACGACGGCGGGCGCGTGCTGAAGGAGATGGTGACGGGCGTGGTGTGCGGCAGTGGCCGCCAACGTCGCCTTGTGGGCAACGGGGGAAGAGGAGGGCTGCGGCGTGGAGCGCACGACGGCGGGGGCCGCTGCCAGATAGGCACGGTGAGCGTCGGCGGCGGCATAGCTGGAGCTCGAGGGCGCCGGATGGTGATGGTGGCGGGTGGAGTGGCCGACCTCGACGGCGCCGGCGGTGACGAGCGCGGCGGCGGCGAGTGTGGCGGCGGCCTTGGTGGCCAGCGCGCCGGCCCCGGCGCCGGCGAGACCGCCGATGCTCACGCCGCCGGCGGCACCTGCTCCTGCTCCGGCGCCGGCTGCTGAGACCCCGGCGGTGGCGCCACCGGCGCCGGCCACATGAGCCCCTCCGGCGGAGGCGGAGCCGAACTTGGAGAGGATGAGCTTCTTGAAGAGCATGAGCGGCCCGACGGGCAGGACGGCGGCGAGCGCGGCGTTGTTGGTCTTGAGGTGCTTGCGGAAGGAGCGGCAGCTTTCGCAGTCGCGCAGGTGCCGGCGGGCGGGGGCCTCGAGCTTGAGGAGCCCCTCGGCGGCCTCGCCGAGCTGCTGGCGGACCTCGTCGCAGCTGAGCAGGCGTGCCTCGGCGGCCTCGGCGAGCGAGATGCGGGCGCGCACGAGGAGCGACTTGACGGAGGGAACGGTGGTTTCCATGGCGTGGGCGATCTGCTCGTAGGAGAGGGCGTCCATCTCGCGCAAAAGAAGGGCGGTGCGCTGGGTCTCGGGGAGCTGCTGGACGTCGGCGATGAGCTGGCGGAAGCTCTCGCGGCGAAGGACCTTCTCGCCGGTGGACTGGCCGTGCTCGGCGAAGTGGATGTCCATCGAGTCGACGCCGATGGCGGAGGCGCGACGGAGATGGTTGAGCGAGCGATTGCGCGCGATGCGGTAGAGCCAGGGGCGAACGTTGATCTCGCGGTCGTCGGCGAGGATCGCGTTGAAGGCGGCGGCGAAGACCTCCTGCAGGACGTCCTCGGCGTCCTCGCGCGAGGCGAGCATGTGGCGGCAGAAGGAGAGCAGGCGCGCGTGGTAGCGCGAGACGAGCACCTCGAAGGCGGCCTGCTGGCCGCGGCGGGTGAGCGCGATGAGACGCTCGTCGGACTGCAGACGCAGAAGCGCCCCCGAACCTCTCGGGGCGGCTAGGGCGGCTGGTTTTAGTGCGGAGACCTCCACGGTGGGTCCAATCGCTAGTTGCTAGTGCTTCTGGTACTAAAGACACCGTAGCAACGGGAAAGTTGCGCGGATGGCGGTGGGCGGGTCTCGACGCGCATGGCGGCTATGCCGGGATGTGCCCGAAAACGAGGCGTTGGACGCCCTGCGTGCACCGTACACTTCGGGGGCCTGCCCGGGTGGCGGAATCGGTATACGCAATCGACTTAAAATCGATGGCCCGAGAGGGCGTGTGGGTTCAAGTCCCACTCCGGGCATCGCCGTGGCGGTCCACGGGCATGGCCGGGTGGAGAGACAGCAGATAGAGTCGCGCCATGAGCACCGAGCGCCTGCGTGAGCAGAGCGGCGAGGCTGGGGAGGAGAACGAGCCGCAGACCTTCCACGGCGGGCGGTTGATCGCGCGGCGATTGAAGGCGCACGGCGTGAGCCGTCTGTTCACGCTGTCGGGCGGGCATCTGTTCTCGATCTACGACGGCTGCCTCAGCGAGGGGATCGAGATCGTGGACGTGCGCCACGAGTCGACGGCGGCGTTCGCGGCGGAGGGTTGGGCTAAGGTGACGCGCGAGCCGGGCGTGTGCGCGCTGACGGCGGGCCCGGGCGTGACGAATGGGATGAGCGCGATGGCCTCGGCGCAGGCGAATCACTCGCCGATGGTGGTGCTGGGTGGACGCGCGCCGGCGGGCCGCTGGGGGCAGGGGTCGCTGCAGGAGATTGACCACGTGCCGTTCGTGCGCCCGGTGTGCAAGAGCGCGCGGACGGCGGAGAGCACGGTGGAGATCCCGGAGCTCGTGGACGAGGCGTTCGCGGTGGCGAGGGCGCCGCACGGGGGCCCGGCGTTCGTGGATTTCCCCTTGGATTACGTGTTCATGGAGGCCCCTGAGAGCGAGGGCGGGTCCGCTCTGGAGGAGGGAAGGGATAAGGACCCCACAAGGGGGTCCAGCGAGGGCCGCGTGGTGGGGGCTGGCCGCGTGGTGGCAGGTACCGAAGGGGGCCGCGCGATGGGGGGCGGCCGCGCGGTGGCGGGGGCCGCCGATGCCGAGGCGCTCGAACGCGCGGCGGAGCTGCTGCGCGAGGCGGAGCGGCCGGTGGTGATGGCTGGCACCGACCTGTACTGGGGTCGCGGCGAGGTGGCGCTGCAGGAGCTGGTGGAGGAGCTGCGCGTGCCGGTGTTCCTGAATGGCCTGGCGCGCGGGTGCGTGGCGGCGGATCACGAGCTGTATTACTCGCGCGCGCGAAGCCAGGCGCTGCAGGGGGCCGATGTGGCACTGGTGATCGGAGTGCCGATGGACTTCCGGCTCGGCTTCGGGGCGTCGTTCGGGGCGGAGACGGAGATCGTGGTGCTGGATAGCGCCGAACCGGCGCGGGCGCACCCGCGGGCGGTGGCGGCGGAGGTGTACGGCGATCTGCGCGAGACGCTCTCGGATCTGCGCATCGCCGTGGGGACGCGCGGAAAGAGTCACGAGGACTGGATTGCGCAGCTGCGTGTCGCCGAGGCGGAGAAGCGCGCGGCAGAGCAGACAGAGCTGGCCGACGCGCGGGCGCCGCTGCACCCGATGCGTCTGTATGCGGAGCTCGCGGGTGCGATCGAGCGCGATGCGATCGTGGTGGGCGATGGCGGTGACTTCGTGTCCTATGCGGGGCGCGTGGTGGACAGCTACAAGCCCGGCTGCTGGCTGGATCCGGGGCCGTTCGGGTGCCTGGGGGCAGGGCCGGGGTATGCGCTGGCGGCGAAGCTGGCGCGCCCGGAGCGTCAGGTGGTGCTGCTGCTGGGCGACGGGGCGTTCGGTTTCTCGGGGATGGAGTTCGACACGCTGGCGCGCCACGGCGTGGGGGTGGTGGGCGTGATGGGGAACAACGGGATCTGGGCGCTGGAGAAGCACCCGATGGAGTTCCTGTACGGGTACTCGGTGGCGGCGGAGCTGCGGCCGGGGACGCGCTATGACCGAGTCGTGGAGGCACTGGGGGGACGCGGCGAGCTGGTGGAGCGCCCGCAGGATCTGCGGCCGGCTTTGGAGCGGGCGCTGGCGGGCGAGGGGCCGGCGCTGGTGAACGTGTTGACGGACCCCGAGGTGGTCTATCCGCGGCGCTCGAACTTGGCTTAGAGGATCTAAAACGAGGAAGCCGCCGGGGGGGCGGCTTCCTCAGCGGCCCCGAGGAACAGGCAGGGGTACGTCCCTCGGAACCTGGGGGGGTAGGGTGACCCGGGGCGCGGGCAGGGGGGCTGCTCGATGCGCCTCGCGGGTCTATGGACCGACAGAGAGGGCGAATGGCACAACCACGCGCCGCCTCACTTTCAAGGTACCAGATGTCGGAACTTTTTGGTAGGTGCGGCAAGGTCTGGGGTATTCCCCCGGCTCGGCGGCCGGCCGGCTGTTCCACGCGGCCGGGCCTGGCGTGTTCCGCGCGGCCGGGTCTGGCGGGTGTTCCGTGCGGCTGGTCTGTCATGTGCCACGCGGCGGGATCTGGGTGTGCCACGCGGCGGGACCTCGTGTTCCACGCGGCCGGGCCTGGTGTGTTCCGCGCGGCCGGGTCTGTCGTGTGCCCCGCGGCCGGACCTGTCGTTCAGCTGAGGCCGGCGAGGCGCAGGGCGCCGCCCCGCAGAATGTCGTGCTCGGAGACCTCGACTCGATCGAGCTCGAAGGCGCGCATGGCCTCGCTCGAGCAGGATCATGCCGGCGACGATCGTGGGCGCGCGGTCGGGGTGCAGGCCGGCGACCTGACGGCGCTCTGCGTCGGTCATGTCGGCGAGGCGCGCGAGCAGCAGTTCGACGGTGGCGAGCAGCAGCGTGTAGCCGTGCACGCGCGCGGGGTCATAGGGGTCGAGCTCCTGGTCGATGGCGGCGGCCGAGGTGGCGGTGCCGGCGACGGCGATCCCCCGCTTGACAGGGGCGCGCTCCTCGGCTGGAAGGCCCTCCAGGAAGACGGCGCGGGTGTCCGCGGCGAGCTGCTGGAGCTCCTCGGGCGCCGGCGGGTCGGAGTGGATGTGGCGCTCGCTCATGCGCACCACGCCGGCCTGCAGCGAGACGTGGAAGCCGGCGGTGTGGTCGTGGCCGACGACGAACTCGGTGGAGCCGCCGCCGATGTCGACGACCACGGTGGGCTCGACGGAGGGCTCGCGGTCGCTCATCGCGCCCAGGAACGTGAGCTGGGCCTCTTCGTCGCCGGAGAGCGTGCGGGCGTCGAGCCGATAGTCCCGGCGCACGCGCTCGGTGAAGGCGCGCCCCGTTGGAGGCGTCGCGCACGGCGGAGGTGAGCACCGCGAGGTTGGCCTCTGCGCTGTGCTCGTCGATCAGGCGGCGGTAGTCGCCCAGCACCGCGCAGGTGCGCTCGATGGCCGCCTCGGAGAGGTCGCCGCCCGCGTCCACCCGTTCGCCCAGGCGCGTGACGCGCGAGAGGCGCAGGAGATCGTTGACGGCGCCCGAGGGCTCGACGTCGGCCAGGAGCAGACGCGTGGAGTTGGTCCCGATGTCGACGACGGCGACGCGCACTGGGCGAGGATGGTAGAGGAGGCGGGGGAGGTCGGCCGGTTCGGCGGGGTTGGGCGGCTGGCCGAGCGGGTGCGGCGGGCCTGGTCGTAAGCCCGGCCGCGGAGCCGGATTTTGCTAGAGTGGCGGTGTTGTATACGCGACGCGGGGTGGAGCAGTCTGGTAGCTCGTCGGGCTCATAACCCGAAGGTCGCAGGTTCGAATCCTGCCCCCGCTATAGGAAAAATCCCCGCTCAGGCGGGGTTTTTTTGTGGGAAGGGCCGCTGAGGGGAGGGGCCAAGGTTCCAATAGGGTTCCGTTTGGGTTTACGCTGACGCTCCTCACGGTCATCGGGCATAGCGGCGGGCCGGGCGGTCGCAGACCCAAATCGTGCCTCGCCGATTGCTTAGTCGTTGGCTTCTGGGGCGGTCCAGGGGATCTGTGGCCCCGACGGAACGACTCCAGTACTAGCGGTTCGCCCGCGCATCAGATGCTGTCCTATTGGGAGTAGGTCAAGGAGCCGAGCCCGACCGCCCATGAAGGCTGGATGCTGTCGCCACTAAAGACGATCGTCGTCCTACGTCGGAATATCGCTGTTCCAGCGGACTCGGTAGACGTCTCGCAAAGCGGTCTTACTGCACACGACGCATTCCGGACGGGCACGTCGATTGCGTCGTATCGGCGTCGCAAGCCCACTCACGACATCCATGCGAAAGTGACGGGTGTCGCCGAGGCCGGCAGTGACCAGCGATTGCGCGAGCATGAAGCCGGCGAGCGCCGACCCGTGTGCCAAGGGCGCGATTGCCTCGCCACGCGGCGTCTGTGCGGCGACTTGTGCGCAAAACTCCTTGTTGTAGAAGCTGTCGAGTGGCTCACCAACGTAAGCCTTGTACACGTCGGCAGCAGCGCCGCGCGCGGCCGCGACACGTGCGAGCAGCTCGGGTGTCATGCCGCTCTTCTGCCGACGCAGCTCAATGACATCCTCGGTCGAGAGCCCGAGCTCGCGCGCCATCGCTGACTCGATTAGCGCATCCGCGGGCCGCGGGGGATAGAGGCACGCAAGACACGCGTAGCCATCACCGAACCCGTGCCGTGAGACGGTGAAGTCCCGCGGCGTCGTGCCAGCGTTGATGATCGCCTTCGGCAACCATCCCGCGATGTCGCGCCGCGCTTCGTACGTGTCGACCGCCGAGACCACGAGCGTGGCTCGCTTGCGCTCGTCTCCGTGTTCATCAAGGTAGCCCTGCAGCACTGCACGATCACGCTCGACGTGGATGTCGACACCAGACGCATCGATGATCCTCTTGGCCGCGTCGACCTTCGCGATCTCGAGGTCGCGCGTGTCGAAGAGCACATAACGCATCAGGTTGGAGTCTTTGACCTTGTCCGGGTCCACCAGCACTACGGTGCCGGACGCGTCCGCCACGATCAGCGCGTAGAGGAGCGCGCAGCCGACGGCCCCGACCCCGGCGATGAACGGGCGCTCTAGCTGCCGCATCGCGCCATCGAGCGGCCCGCCGAACGGGCCGCCGTCGAGCCGCAGTTCAGCCGGCAACTCGACCTTGGGCATGAGCTGCGGGTACAGCGCGCTCGTGGCCACGGCGCAGGCCATTGCAGCTGCGGTCAACGCCGCGAACGGGTCCTCGCCGACGTCCACCTCGGCGCCGTCGCCGAATTTGATGATCGCCCCATCCGACCCCGCGCCAGCGGAGATATCGCCGGGTGCGCCGATCCCGAGCACCAGGTCGACCTCCCCGCCGTCGTCGGCGGTGAACGCGCCCTCCGGCCAGATGAGCCTCCCCAGGTCGGCCAGCCCCGACGCAGAGAACTTGTCGGCGGCTAGCAGCGGCACCAGGCGGGAGAGGCACTCGGCCGTCGGGCACACGAAGTCGACCCGGTGGCAGATGCGCGGCGCGATGCGGGCGACCGTAAGGGCGAGCGCCTGGCCAGTCGGGCTGCTCAGCACGTCATCGCCGACGACGATCCGCAGGCGCCGGTCAAGCACCTCACGCGGAAAGTCGCTCGCGAGCAGCCCCGCTAGGTGCGCGAACGTACGAATCTCTTCACGATGTCGATCAGCCATCTCGGTCCTCTCGCCTTTGGGGACAGGGTAAGCGCGAACGAGGCGATGACGGGCACCTCGGCCCACGAGCCGTCCTCGCGCAGCTCGAACAGCGCCGCGCCATCGAGCACCGTCGCGCGGGCGCCGTAGTCCGGGACAACGAGCGAGTATGCGCCGACCCGCCGCGGGATTGCCTCGTCGTCGTCGATCGACGAGTGGAACGCGGTTTCAGGGTGGCTATGGATCTGCGCCACGATCATCTCGCCCGTCCCGGCAAGCTGCCGCGCGATCCGCTGGCGCTCGCGCAGCGGCACGACGAAGCGGCCGCTGCCGGTTTCCTGCTCGGGTACGATGAAGCCAGTGATCGCAGGCGGGAAGAACGTGCCACGCCATAGCACCACGCCCTCCTCTTCCTCCAGCCCCTTGCTGCGCAGATGAGCCATTGTCGCCGCAGCGACGGTCTCGGGGATCACGAACAGCGGAACGGTCTCGCTCATCCCGACGCCTTCCGGTAGTGGGCGGCAACCCGCATGACGATCGCCGCGAGCGACAGCTGCCCTCGATGGTTCGCCCAGGGGTTGTCCCCGTGGTGCGCGTGATACTCCCGGGTCCCCGGCGCGCACAACCCGAACCCGGTATTTAGCTGCATGAACAGGTGGCCGGTCGGCTCCGCCAGTTCGTTGCCCTCGGCGTCGACCGATTTCACCGACGGCGCCAGCTCGTCCCAGGAGTCACAGCGGAACCGAAAACGCCGGCGCGCGCCCGAGGGGTGGGGCAGCTCGACGACGAGGTCGGGATAGACCGCCGACACGATCTCCCAGCCGCCGTCGCTGAAGATCGCCAGCTTGCCCATCGTCCCGACCTCGTCGGCGAAGAGGCGCTCACTCGCGGTCGGATCCACCGCCGCCCTCTTCGGTGTTGAGGGTCAGCACGTCGCCCTCGTCGAGCCCCTCCTTCTCGGCGTGCTCGATCGTCTGGTTGAGATCGAGTTCCTTGCCGTCGAGCTCGAGCACCCAGGGTCCGTTGCCGACGAGTTTGAGCTTCTCGATGGCCTTGTCGACCACCTTCTGGAGCCGCATGTGCTCGGGGAAGTCGTCCGTGAAGTCCCCGTTTAGCGTCGAGATCGTGAGCCTCATCTTCCTATCGTTGCCCGCCTCGACTTCGCCTGCCGCCATCTGAACCTCCTTTTGGTAGAGTGGTACTAGGCAAAAGACTTTACCAGATCGGTTATGCATTTCAAGTCGCCGCCGAGACCGATAACCTAGATCGAAAGGGGATCAACTTGGCCGCGGCGCATGGAAATCACGTTTGCAGACAATCGGCTGCGGAAATGCTGCGAATCGCAGCGCGACTTGGGTCGCGTTTACGGTTCCGACTGCGCCAAGAAGATCATGACCCGGCTCGCCGACCTCGCGGCTGCGGCGACTCTTCAGGAGTTCCGCGGCTTGCCGGGGCGATGCCATGAGCTCACCGCCGACCGCGACGGTCAGTTCGGCCTCGACCTCACTGGCGGCAAGCGCCTTTTGGTCGAGCCCACCGATCCGCCGGATCCAACCGACGGTGACCCGTGGGCCGCGATCGGCGCCGTTTGCGTTCTTGAGATCGTTGACTACCACTAGCGACCACACTGAAGGAGGTGACCAATGCCAATTGATGCCCCCGCCAACCCACCTTTCTCGCCGGGCTACCTCGTAGCCCCCGGCGACACCCTTGCCGAGATGCTCGAGGAGAGGGCGCTGTCGCAGACGGAACTCGCACGACGCCTTGGCGTCTCCCTCAAGCACATCAACCAAGTCGTCAACGGAGCGGTTCCGATTTCCGCCGATCTCGCCTTGGCGCTCGAGAAGGTCCTCGGTGTCACGGCGTCCTTCTGGCTCAAACGCGACGCGCTCTATCAAGCCGAGATTGCGCGTCGCGAGGAGCAACGCGACCTCGCCGACGAGGTTGAATGGGCTGAGCGTTTCCCCATCAGCGAACTCAAGAAACGCGGCCACATCGACCCGAAGGCGAAGGGCGCTGAACTCGTCGCTAGCCTCCTTCGATTCCTCGGCCTCGCCAGCCCCCGCCAATGGTCTGAGCCAATCGTCTCCTATCGGCGAAGTCTCAAGCTCGAGAGCAACCCCTACGCGCTCGCAACGTGGCTCCGCGTCGGTGAACTGGAGGCCCGAAGCCAGCAGTGCGATCCCTACGACGCCGATCGCTTTACGGCAGCGCTGCAGGAAATACGCGGCCTCACTCGCCTCGGGCCGCAGCAATGGCAACCGGAGCTGTACCGTCTCTGCCGAGAGGCGGGAGTTGCCGTTGTCATCGTTGACACATTTAAGGGGGCGGCTGTCCATGGCGCTGCTCGATGGCTCGCACCGCATCGAGCATTGATTCAGCTCAGCCTTCGATACCGGTGGGAGGACATCTTCTGGTTCTCCTTCTTTCACGAGGCTGGCCACATCTTGCTGCACCGCAAGAAGGAGCTGTTCGTTGAGCCCAAAAAACGACCGACCGGGACGTCGCCTGACGTCGAGGAGTGGCTTCGCATCGAGCATCAGGCGGATCGGTTCGCCTCGCGTACCTTGATTCCGCGGCCGTACGACAAGCAGCTAGCGAGCTTGACCCTGGGGGAAGTGCCCGCATTTGCCGATCGGGTCGGTGTGACGCCTGCAGCAGTAATCGGGCGGATGCAGCATGACGGCCGACTGCCGTTCAACGCTGGCAATCATCTTCGGCGACGTCTTGCGTTTGCGGAGTGATGTGACCCAGCAGACCCCCGGCTGATCGAACGCGCAACGACGACACTGACTACGAGTCAGTCCGTCATCAGCCCAGGGCCCAACCCGGCAAGCCGGCCGGCAGCTGCAACAGCACCTCCTTCGAGGTGGCGTCCCGGCAAGCCGGCCGCTGCGACCGAAAACCAGCTCGGGGCCCGGAGCAAGCTCCCGGTCGCCACACCAAGCTGGCAGAAAGCACAGACTAGATGCACTGTGATGCCGATCGGTCCATCTGCGGTCCTTCTAGTGTCCGCGAAGCGGGCTCCCATGGGGTCCTCCCACACAGCGATCGGGACTGTCAGATCGTTTGTGTAAATGGTCGTGGTCACTTGGTTTGGTTTAGTTGGTGGCGAGTCTGTCGCCGTAGTGGATGGTTAGGGTGTTGAGGATGTGCTTCCAGCCGTTGATGCGTCCTGTGAGGTTCTCGCGGTTGGTGCGCCTGGCGGTCGCGACGAGGTAGAGCACTTTCATTGCGGCCTGCTCGTTGGGGAAGTGCCCGCGGTGACGCACAGCCCTGCGGAAGCGGGCGTTCAGCGACTCGATCGCGTTCGTGGTGTAGACGATCTTGCGCAACTCTAGGGGATACTCCAGGAAGGGGGTGAAATCCTCCCACGCGCGCTCCCAGCTGTCGATCATCGCAGGGTAGAGCGGCTTCCATGCCTTTGAGAACTCTGCGAAGCGTGTCTCGGCGGCCTTCACCGTGGGGGCGGTGTAGATCTCCTTCAGGGCGCGCGTGATCTGTGCCCAGTGGCGCTTTGAAGCGTAGCGCAGGCTGTTACGGACGAGGTGCACGACACAAGTCTGCACGGTCGCGTCGGGCCAGGTCACCTTGATCGCGTCGGGGAGGCCCTTCAGGCCGTCGCAGCACACGATCAGCGCGTCGGCGATCCCGCGGTTCTTCAGCTCGCTGAGCATGCTCAGCCACTGCTTGGCGCCCTCCCCACCGGTGGGCCCGAGCCACAGGCCGAGGACGTCGCGCTCGCCGTCCATGTTCACGCCGATCGCGACGTAGACAGGGCGGTTAGCGACTTGGCTGTCGCGGACCTTGATCACTAGCGCGTCGATCAGCAGCACCGGGTAGACACGATCCAACGGGCGTGACTGCCAGGCGACCATGTCATCGAGGATCTCATCGGTGATCTTGGAGATCGTCTCGCGGGAGATCTGGGTGTCGTAGATCTCAGCCAGATGCGCCTGGATCTCCCCCGTCGTCAGGCCCTTCGCGTAGAGGCTGATCACGTTCGCACCAAACCCCTCGAGCCTGCGCACGTGCTTGGGGACAGTGACCGGCGCAAACGTCCCCTCACGGTCCCTCGGGACACGCAAATCCACCGGGCCGACATCCGTCTTCACCGTCTTCGCGTACGTCCCATTGCGGCTGTTGCCCGACCCACGGCCCGTAGGATCATAGGCCTCATAGCCGAGGTGCTCGACCATCTCGACCTCAAGGCCGGCCTGCAGCACCTCCCTGACCATCGACGTCAAGAGGCCCTCATCGCCCGTCAGCGCGACGCCCTCACCGCGAGCTCGAGACACCAGCTCCTGCGCCCACGAACGCATCGCGTCCTGCTCCCCGCCACCGGACACCACCGGCAGCCCCGACTGATCAACAAGCTCCGAACTATTCATCACGCATGGTCCTTTCACGAGGCCCGAGACCACACGGTCACGAGCAATCAGACCACGTCAAATACACAAAGAACCGGACAGACCCATCCGTGGGCGATGCGCGATGGCCGGTAGGCGCTCGTACGGCAGCGGGCGGCTCTTCGAGGTCGCGGACAAGGCAGGGCGCGTCAGCTGGTATGGCTCATGGTGGTCGGGCGGCGCGCGCGTGAAGCGTAAGCTCGGACTCAAGCGCGCCCAGGGCACCGCAGATGGGCTCACGCGCGCGCAGGCTGAGAAGGAGCTGCGCAAGCGGATCGAGCGCGACGTGGTCGTTCCCACTGCGGCCCGGCGAACCATCGAGCAGGCTGGCGGCGCCTACGTCGATCATCTGGAGTACGTCATGGAGCGCAAGCACTCCACGATCCAGGACTACCGAGGGCACCTGCGCCGGCATCTCGTGCCGTTCTTCGGCGAGCGGCCGATCGACAAGATCGACCCGGCGCACGTCGCGCGGTACCTCAAGCGCAAGCGCGAGGAGGGCCTGTCCTCGAAGACCGTCCAGAACCACCTGAATTTCCTGCACGGCATCTTCTCGTTCGCGATCAAGCGGGGCTGGGCGCAGAGCAACCCGGTGGCCAAGGTGGACCGCCCGAAGAAGAACCGCTCCCTGCATCAGCGTGTCCGCTTCTTGCAGCCGGCGGAACTGGACGAGCTGATCGACGCCGTGCCTGAGGACACTCTCGGCGCTATCGAGCGGACGCTGTACCTAGCCGCCGCGCTCACCGGCCTGCGTCAGGGCGAGCTGCTGGCGCTGAAGTGGCTGGACATCGACTGGCAGGTCGGGCGTGTCCGGGTTGCGGACAACTTCACGCGCGGGCGGATGGACACCCCCAAGTCCCACGAAGGCCGCTCGGTCCCGATGGCCGCGCGGCTCGCCCGCGAGTTCGAAGCTCTGCACCGGCGTTCGCGCTACGGAGGCGACGGGGACCTCGTCTTCTGTCACCCCGAGACCGGCCACGTGCTCGACCCGTCCAAGATGCGTAAGCGCTTCAAGGACGCCCTCGCCAGGGCGGGCGTGCGCGAGATCACCTTTCACGAGCTGCGCCATACGTTCGGCACGCAGATGGCCGCCGCCGGTGCGCCGCTTCGCGATCCAGGAGTGGATGGGGCACGCTGACGCGAAGACCACCGAGATCTACCGGCACTACGCACCCGACCCGACGCACGGGGCATCGTTCGTCGACCGGGCGTTTGGCGGCGGCCAGAGAGCGGAGAGCCGACGCAGGTGATCAGTACGCTCCGGGGCCAGATGCCTGATCCGCCTGTTCATCGGTCGGCCAAGACCCCCGAGTCGCCGCGCAGCTACGAGGATTTCCTTGAGGACATCAAGGCGCGCATCCGCATTGCCCAGGCGCGTGCGGCGCGTGCCATTAACGCGGAGCTCATCGACGTGTATTGGCAGATCGGCCAAGAGATCCTGAGCCGCCAGGCCGAGGAGGGGAATCGCCGCGGCCGTGGCGGTCCCAAGATCATCGAGCGGCTGTCCGTGGACCTGCGGGCGGCTTTCCCTGGCGCCCGCGGCTTCTCCGTGAGCAGCCTCCGCTACATGCGTGCCTTCGCCGCCGCATGGCCCGAGCGAGAAATGCTCCAGTCCGGTACTGGAGCATTGCCATGGGCTCACATCATGCTGTTGCTCGACAAGCTCTCTGACCGGCCCACACGCGACTGGTATGCGGCTCGTGCGTCGAACTGGTCCAAGGCGGAACTCGCACACCATATCGCCAGCCGCCTGCATGAGCGACAAGCGGCGGCGATCACCAACTTCGAGCGCACGCTACCGGACGACGACGCCGAGGCTGTGCAGCGGATCACTCGCGATCCCGTGGTTCTGGACTTCGTGCGGCTGGCCGAGGGCGCCAAGGAGCGCGACTTGGAAGCGGCGCTGCTGACCGACATCGAACGCTTCATGCTCGCCCTCGGTGAGGGCTTCTATTTCGCCGGACGCCAGAAGTCGCTTCAAATTGGTGATGAGGAGTTCATCCTGGACCTCCTCTTCTTCCACCATCCGACCCGCCGTTTCGTGGTCATCGACCTCAAGATCGGGCCCTTCCGAGCTGAGTTCGCCGGCAAGATGAACCTCTACGTCAACGCCGTCAACGAGCTCATCGCCCACGACGAGGATCACGCAACGGTCGGCTTCATCCTCTGCACTGACCGAGACGAGGCGGTCGCCCACCTGACGCTCCAGGGCATCGTTACGCCGATCGCCGTCACGCGCTACACCGTTGGCGAGCGAGGCGTGCTGATGACCGGTGAGGAGGCCCAAATCACGGAGGGCATCGAGGAAGAGATGGAGGGTATGCGGCGCGTGGAGCAGCAGGTCGCCGAGTTTGCCGCCCGTCGGGCGCGCGAGCTCGCGGAGAACTCCGAAGAGATCGAGTCATAGAGACCGAAAGACCGGGCAGGTCCGTAGATGCCGCCGCCGGCGCATTCTCGATAGGTTTCGACTATGGCAACTCTCATCGACGGGAAGCAGCCCAGCTCGGCGCCGGATGGCTGGCTGCATGCCCGTCTGATCCCGACTTATGGCATACGTAGCCAGGAGGAGCAGGAGAAGCGCGCCACCTCATGCTTTCTCGCCGTGATGCACGGAGTACCCGAGTTCGGGCACGCTCTACTCTCGGAGCTGGGCGCGCCGAAGTCGCCCGGCATCGATACCTTCGCCGAGGTCCGCTTCAAGAACGCGGAAGGCAAGACCACGATTCCCGACGGCGCGATCGTGTGCGAACGAGGCGGAAAGCGCTGGACCTGCCTGGTGGAGGTCAAGACTGGCTCGGCGATGCTGAAGGACGAGCAGGTCGGGGGATATCTCGACATCGCTCGCGACCAGGGCTTCGACGGAGTGCTCACGATCTCCAACCAGATCACCCACAGCGCCTCGGAGTCGCCCGTGTGCGTGGATGGTCGTAAGCTCCGACGGGCCAAGCTGTGGCACTTCTCATGGTGGCGAGTGTTGACCGAGGCGGTCGTGCAGAGCCGCTACCGCGGGGTGTCCGACCCCGACCAGGCATGGGTTCTTCGCGAGCTGATCCACTACCTCAGCAGCGAAGGCTCCGGAGCTGCCGGCTTCGAGGATATGGGCGAGCACTGGGTGCCCGTACGCAGCGCAGCTCACGATGGAACCCTGCGCCAAGGGGACGATACTGTCCGCCACGTAGCCGAACGCTGGGAGCAGTTCACCGAGTACCTATGCCTGAGCCTGTCCCAGGAACTCGGCCGCAACGTCACATCGCTCCGCCCTCGCAAGCAGACAACCAGCGCCCGACTGGAAGAAGTGGCGAAGTCGATGGCCACAGAGGGCGCGCTCCTGGCAGCGATCCGTGTCCCAGATGCGGTCGGCGACTTGCGGATACGCGCCGATCTGAAGTCCCGGCAGACATCGCTCAGCGTGGATGTCGCCGCGCCCACGGAAGGGCGACCCAAGTCCCGCATCAACTGGCTGCTGCGACAGTTGAACGAGGCATGGCCGGACCTGCGCATCGAGGTCTGGTATCCGCACGCTCGCGAGACCGTCGCCGGGACGCTGGAGCAGGCGCGTGAGCGCCCGGAGACTCTGCTCTTCTCTGCCGACAGCAAGCGCGATCCCCGATCTTTCGTGCTGACGCTTAGCCGACCGATGGGCCAGAAGCGGGGTCGAGCCGAGGGCTCGTTCGTCAGGGAGACCCGCGCCCAGACGGTCGCCTTCTACCGCGACCTCGTGCAGAACCTCAAAGCGTGGCAGGCGCGCCCTCCTCAAATCAGGACCGAGGTCCCTCTCGTCGAGGGCGGGGCGCCGTCGCCGCCGGACCTTTTGCCGCTTCTGCCCGCCAATCGGATGCTGCCCCGCACGGCCAATGGCGGTGTATCCAATGTCGATGCCGCCGATCAGCCTGCGTTGAGAGATGAGCCCCCGGCGGCTATCGAAGGTTCCATTCAAGGTTCCGTTTTGAGCAAATCCGACCCCAGCGAGCCCGACCCAACCCCAGCAATCCCAGGCAATCTCACTCAACCCGACCCCCCTCCGGCGAACTCATAACCCGAAGGTCGCAGGTTCGAATCCTGCCCCCGCTATACAAGAAAGCCTTGCAAGCGCAGGGTTTTTTTGTGGGAAAAATCAGGCGGGCGCGCCACCGTCGTTCCAATTTTGTTCCAATTCTGAGAGCAGGCCCCCGCGAGACCCGCAAAAGGCCCGCTTTTCGGCGCGTATCACGACTCAAATCCAACGTTGCTGAGGGTCCTTCGGATCAAGAACCCGAAGGTCGGCCAGGCCGTGTACGCCGCCGTAGCCAGAACTCACGAGCCCTCCTCGCCGACCGTCGAAGCGACGGTGTTCAACAAGACCGCTCATCGTGTGCTGATCGAGCAGGCGCGTGTGAGCATCGAAGCCTACGCGACGCTGCGCTTGTGCTTCACCCAGGGCGGCGGTCCGATGCCGCAACCCAATCCCTACGCGATCCATCTAGCCATAAATCCGCTGCCATCCGAGAGGATGGTGGAAGCGTCGATGCACGAGCAAATCGGTCCCGAAGAAGTCGACCTGATCGCGCTGCGCTTCGGCGCGGACCTTTCTGGTGCCGGCGGCTATGCGCTCTACCATGCATCAGCTGCTTCATGCCCGGATCGATGTTCGAGGGGAACGCCCGCTCGTCGTTGGCGATCAGGCCGCCCTCGAAACCGACTAGGTGGGCCTTGGTAATGAGGTATTCGCGCTCGTTCTTAATCACGGTAGTCCCGCCAGGTCGAGGCGATGATGCCCTTCTGCTGCTTCAAGCGATCGTGCTGGAAGAAGTCGAGATAGGTCGTGCCGCTGCATCTGCGGGCCACTCGGCGGGGTAGAGCTCGCCTCCGTAGCGCGTCTTCTGCGCAGCGCGACCTTCGCTGAAGGTCAGAAGTTTTTAGGGTTGATCTCCTGGCAGACTTCCTCCCGAGATTTCCTCGCGAGAATCGACTTGGGGAACGCTTGGGGGTGCTGCGGCGAGCCGCGATGCCGCCCAGCTCACAGCGCTCTCGGCCAATGCCAGCGCGGCAGCGCGATCGAGTGCGGTCGGCTCGCCATAGCGCAGGTCCACCGCCCAGGGTGTGAGCCACTCGGGGTTCATGAGGTCCGTCGGCAACTCGATCCCGGACTCTCTGACCAGATCGACGAGAAGTTCAAGATCATGGCTATACGGCAGTTCTACACCAGCAAGCACAAGCGCGACCTTGAGGGCTTTCTCGACTGATTGCTGGGCATGGAACCCGATGGCATGGTCCTCGACCTCGGTGTCGTGGGCGAGCTTGCGGCAGACAACGAGGTCTCCCGCTGCGAGGCGCTTGAGCATCCCGGCGTACTCGACCTGCTCAGGACTCGGCGAGAACACGTCCCTCACGAAGCGCTCGGTGGACCATCGTGCCCGGCACCTTCGCTCGCCGGCCGGCAAGCGCTGCGTCAAGGACGATCACGTCCACTGGGGCGCCGAAGCCTCGCAGGACACGACGAAGTCTGACCTCCTCCGCGAGGCGATTCTCAACCGCGTCCTCGATGACCAGAAAATCGAAGTCGCTGCGCTCGTTGGCGTCACCACGGGCGCGCGAGCCGAACAGGATCACCTTGGCAGGCGCCGGCGCCGCGTCGATCAGGGCACGACCGGCGCGCTCGATCATCTCCGTAGCGGTAACGGCGTTCATGTCTGCCGGTCCTTGACGGCGGTTGCCCGCAGCTCGTAGCGTGCCAGTGTACGCATCATCGCGCGCTCGATTGTATCCCGGCTCAGGACGTCCCTCTCAGGGCGCTACTGCAGCGCCTTCTACGCCGCCTGGCGGCACCTCGGCGGGCGCGCTGGGGCCGCCCTCGCGGGAGCGGGATGTTGGTCAGGTCCAGGACTGACGCGGGCCGGCGGTCGTGGCCGCCAGCTTCATCAGCGCATGTGTCGCCGGGGTAGAGGCCGTAGGGCGCTTGATCCGCCCCTCCGCGCCGACGCACCTGGCGGCGCTCCCCGTGGCCGGCATCATCGGGTATGCGGGCAACCTCATCGCAGCTCGCATCCGTTTGAGCGCGCCGGGCGGCGACTGGAAAGCCCCGCGCTTATCGCCGACGGACACCACGCACACGTGGACACGTCAGTCTCCCCATGATCGCCTCCGCGATCATGGGTCGCGCTCGGAGTACCGCGAGCTGACCCCCTCGTCGGGCTGGCGATCATACTCGTCATCCTGTGCATCACCCGGCAGTCCTGGGTACCGTGTGCGGCCACGAGGCATGAAGCACTGCTGCCCTGAAACGACGGAGCCCCAGGGGGATCACCGCCGAAACGGGAGAGCCTTCCCTAGGGCATACACCAGCAAGTCTAACGCGGCACCCCAGCTCATCGACCCCGACGCGCCGGCATGGATCAACAGCGTCTCACGAGTCAGCGCCCCTCGATGACCGTCCATAGAGCTGCCCGTCGGGAAGGCCGACGTCAAGGCCCCGCTGCACCATGCCCGCCCCCTCCGTCGTTCCAATCGTCGTTCCAATATGAGCGGATCGGGGCCGCAACGAGAGCACCGAAACCCAGCAAAACCGGGCCTCCAGGACCCAGCCAGCCCGGTCCGGCCAAACTCATAACCCGAAGGTCGCAGGTTCGAATCCTGCCCCCGCTATAGATCTGCGACTTGTAAAATGCCTGCAATCTGGCAGTTTTTGCGACTTCGAGAGTAGCGGGGGCGCTACTCTTGGACTGGGCCTTGGTTGCTTGTCGCGGTTGCCGTTTCTATGAGCGCTGGCTGATCGCTAAAGGCGCCGGCTTGTCTTAGTGCGGGGCCTTCTTGTTTGCATGTTGAGCTTCATGCTGGCTGGGGTCGCGTCCCGTTTTCCGGGTGAAACCTCCACAACGTTCTCTCGAGGGGATTCGTGGTCCTCAAAGGGTGTTCTACTCCGATGTCTAATCTACGCAGCTAGCGCCCGTGGCGCTCGCGCACCGCGATGGCGAGCGCCTGCAGATCCTCTCCGCGCGTGGTCGCTCCCAGCGTGAGGCACTCAGCGCCGACCCGCCTCGAGCGCAGCGCTTGCATCATCGCCGCGCTCGCGTGCGGCTCGCCCGCGTCCAGGCACAGCAGAGCTCCGCGGCGTGAGTCGCGCAGCTCTGTCATCCACGCTATGTCATTGCGCACGCTCGCACGCTCCAGAAGGCTCCACAACGAGCCGAGATGTCCGGCATCGATGAGCACGATGTCGCTGCCCTCGCGCAAGATCGCGGTGTTCGCGCGACGCTCGGCCTGGCGCAACGCCTTCGACCACGCGGGGTCAAGCCGGTAGCGCTTTCCCTGCGCGCTGCGCGGGCGCTCGCCCACCAGCACACCGTAGCCCTCCAATGTCCGCACGGTCTGCGAGATTGATCCCTCAGCACACCCGAGCCGTTGCGCTAGGCCGTAGGTGGTGCCTGGCTCGCGCTGGCACTCCAGGGCAATTTCGCGGCGGCGCGGCTCTCGGTCAAACACCCGGCCACCGTCGAGTTCGGGAGTCATCGTACCCATCCCATGAATCATGGGGGACCAGGCCATCCAGGTCAAGTGTTCCGTCCGATCGGCGACCTAGAATGACTCCCATGGTTCATGGGTTGCTCGCACACTCATCCGCTTCGTGCGGTCAGCGACGGGTAGATTTTCCCCCTCGTTTGCGGCAATCATCGGTGCCGGGCGGCTCCGCTCACAATACGCTGGTGCCGTGGCCCTAACAGGTATGCGATCCCAAGGAGGCAAGGCGATGACGGTCCACGAGCTGGCCCCGCTTCCCACCAGCATGCGGGCAAGGATGGTCGAGATCTTCGCCGACTGGGGCGGCATGTACCGCTGGCGATTCATCGGCACGGATGGCCGCACCCTCTACACCTCCCAGACTTTTCCAACCCGTGCCAGCGCTCGGCAGAGCGCCGAAGCCGAGGCATCAAACGCTGGCGTGCAGTCGATCGTGGACGACGGGTGACCTCGCCGCCCTGGGTGAGATGATCAAGCGCATCCATGTCAACCAGCACGTAATCCGCGCCAACCAGCGCACCGGCGCGTGCGAGGCACCGATTCGCATCAAGACCTCGCGCGAGAACATCCCCTGCTACTCCGTGCAGATCCACGGCGCGAGTTCCGTTGTGTACTCGCCCGAGCGCCCGCTCTCCTGTGGCGCGCGGCTGTGGATTGAAACTACTGCCCCAGTGAGCGCAGTGACTGCGCCAGGCCGTGAGTTCCGCGAACTCGCCTAGCTCCCGAGCAGCGCGGGCCGCGATCCGCGAATCGTGTGCAGCTGCGCCATCGTTGAAGCGGTCACCGCGAAACGACAATCCTCCCGCCAATTCCACTCCCCGGCGATCCCTAGCGCGCCCGCCAGATGACGACGCATGTACTGCGAAGGCAGTTCCTGCTCGGCCTCGACAGTGCAGATGAACCAGTTGCCGTCGCCCCGGCGGTAGCGGATGTACTCGCGCCCTCGGGCCTCCTCGGTCAACGGACGCTCCATCGCCTGCCAATCCAGCTCATTCGCGACCGCCGGCCACACATCCGGCGCGCCCGGCACGAAATGGAGGTGCGCGTGCTCCACCGAGCAGCCCACGTGGGTCCCGTCGGCGCTGTTGCCGTGCTCGAACAGCTGCACCGTCCCGCCGAAACACTCGACCAGCAACCACTCAAGCGTCACCTGCGCACGCTCCATCTCTCCTGCCTCAGGACCCTCCAGTAGCGCGCAGCTACGCACATGCCGGCGCGGGCACAAAAGCACATGGCCCTCGAGGAGCGCGCCGATGCTCGGGATCACCACGCAGTGCTCGCTCTCCAGCGGCACCCAGCGCTCATAGTGCTCGCAGCCTCGCGCGGCGTGCAGAAGATCGCGCGCCGAGTCACCCGCGATCTGCCCGCAGATGCAGCACTCGCTCATCAGCCGTCGACCTTCGCGCGGATGTGGGGGGCGCTGTGACCGTTGGCCTGCTTTTCGAACTCTTCCATCGCCGCTTTGCTGATCGTCTTCTCACCGAGCGACTCAACAGCTGAGCGCGCGGCCTCGCGCGCTGCCGCGGTCGAATCGAATGTGCGACCCTTCAGGGACTCCACCGCCTTCAGCAGCTCACCCCTGATGAAGCCATCGGTCTTGTCGAGCAAAGTCTTTACCGCCTCGTTCGTCGGCGCATCATTAGCGCTCAGCACTTCGCGTACAATCGACTCGCGCTGCGCCCGGTCAGGCCACGGCACGCCGATGATGTGGTCGATCCGCCCGATCCGCTTGATCGCCGGGTCCATCGTCTGGAAGTAGTTCGTGACGACGACGAAGATCACCTGCCCACGGTCGTGCAGGTCCTGCAGCTTCGGCAGCATGCTCGCAGTCATGAAGGCGGCGATCCCGCGGGTCTGATCGCTGCTCTCTGATGGGTTGCGCTCCCGGAACAGCTCATCGCACTCGTCGAATAGCACGACCGCCCGCTGCAGCGAATGCAGCCGCTCGAACACCAACCGAGCCTGCTTCTCGATCGCCTCGAGCCCTTCTTCGATGAAGTTTCCGGGGCTGAGGGTGATCAGGGGCCAGCGCAGCCCGTGCGCGAGCGCCCTGACGATCGTTGTTTTTGTGGTTCCCGGCGGCCCGAACAGCAGGAGCCCCTTCGCTGCGGTGCGCTGCCACGGCAACGGGTCCTGCACGACCTGCTGCACCACTTCGGTGTGTAGGTACTCAAGGATCTTCAGCTTGCTGTCCGGCTCGCTGTCGGCCTTGTAGCGATCCCAGCGCAGCCACTCTGGCCAGAACTCATCCCGAGGGTTAGCGATCTCAAAGCCGCCGAGTGCCTGCAGCCGTCGCGCCCCGTTCGCGAGCTCACGCAGCCCCACCATCGAGTTCAGCACCGCCGCAGTCGCGTCCGCCTCCACGCGACGCTGTCCGAATACGTGGTCGCTGTGCCATCCGGCCGACACCCCCTCGCCGTCCTGTACATCCAGCTCGACGATGCTGTCATCGGCATGCTGGGCGGCCCGCAGTAGGCCGTCTACCAGCTCGCGCGACGGCGGACGCGAGGAGTCCATGCGCCCGTCCTGGGTGCTGGCCGCCAATAGGCTCTCCGCAAGCACATCCGCCACGTCATAGGTCGAGACCGACAGCTCGCCCTCGCCGTCTGGGTGGCTGTGCTCGCTGGCGCTGCGCTCAGCGGGCCAGCGCCCACCCGCATCCTGGCCGCCGAGCGACGCGCGGCACGCAGCGATGATGTAGTCGCGCCGGGCGCTCTGCGGGCGCGCCAGCGCTCCCGCGCAGAACGCGAGCGCGACATGCTCGCCCTGCTCGCCCGGCTGCAGCTCGTGCAGCGCGATCAGCCGCTCGGTCAGACGCCGCGCATGCTCGGCGAGTCTCGCCTGGGCGTCGTTCAGTCGGCTGATCAGCTCTTGCTGTTCGCCAGCGTCGGCCGCCAGTATCCGCCCCGACAGCCACAGTGCACCCGCTAGGCGGTAGATCACGATCGGGTGCACGCAGCCAGCAATCCAGTCGCCCCCGCGCTCGCTGTCGTTGAAGCGCAGGCACACCAGTACGGTCTGCTCGATCACGATCTCGCTGACCGCCACGATCTGCTCGCGCGCGCGTGCGGCGTGCGCCCGCAGTTCGCCCCGGTCGATCTCCTGCGTCCTGTACTGGGATACGTCGATCAGTGCGGTTCGCGCCATCGTGGAGGTCAACAGCGCGGCCGCGTAGGGGAACAGCTTCTGCTCGTGCTCCGCGCTGGTCAGCTCGGACGTCGCGCTTTGCGCGAAGCGCTCCACATCCAGCGACGCGACCGCTGGCACCAGGTCCTTCGCTATCAGCACACGAACCGCTGCGCTCGCCCACTCCGGCACCACATCCGCGAGGTTGATTAGAGCCTGCGTGCAACGTAGGGAGACGATGGTCAGCTGGCGCCGCGCTACGGTGCCGGCCGATTCTGCGCCTAAAGTGTCCGCTGTCGCGGTGTCGCCCGAGGTGCTCTGCGGCGCCGCCTCCTCGCTCCCCGCGTCGCTGGCCGGCGTGTTCTGCGGCTCGCCGTCCTGGGTGTTTGTAGGCGGTGTCTCGCCGCTGGCACCCTCCGGTCCGCCGTACTTCTCGGCGGCGCTGGCCGCGGTCGAAGGCACGGCCTGTCTCTCGGTCGCCCCGACGGCCTCGACGGCCGCGCTGGGCTCGCCACTCTCACCGCTCCCGCCCGGCGCCTGCGGCGTGCCCGGAGCGCTCGTGTCTGCGCTGAATTGCTGTCCGTCCCACAGCTCCTGGAGCGTACGCGCGGCCTGGCGTGCGAGCCTCGCCCATGCCGTCGTCTCGTGCTCGGGCCAGCCCTCCGGGATCGAGGATTCACGCATTCGGGATAACTCTACCCGCTGGCCACTTTGCGCATGAAACCGGACGCTACACCAGGCTCGTCGTCCGGCAGGCTCCCGGCTCCGATAGCACTCACGCTGACAGACCCGAGTTCCTGGAACCCCGCACCTGGCACCGTCGGCGCCAAGCGCCCGCGCGTAAGCTCCGCCGCCGCGCGAGCGTTACGCGCAATCATGCTTGCCAGCTTCCTGTCCCCATCCGCCCCTGACGCCTCCGCGTTGATCTGACGCGCCAGCGCCGCACCAGCCGTCGCCCGCGCGAACGCCTCCACCCGCGCCAGGCCGTCGCCCTCGCGAACAACCAGCGGCCAGAGCGCATCCTCGTCTCGCCCCGGCGTACCAGGCTCGTCCTGCGCCCGGATCACCGACGCGCCCCAGCGCCCGAGCACGTCGGCAGCATGGCCAAGCAGGCTGCCGTGGAACGCCACAGGCACCCCCGCCGCCGCGCTGTACTGCGCCACGCTGCGCAGGAAGTTCACGTCACGGTTCCACTCGCGGGCTGGGCGCAGATCGATCCCCGCGGGAGCCCCGCTGCTCGCTGCGAGCACCTCGAGTTCCGCTGGCGAGCTGACCCGCGCGAACTGCGCCGCGCGGCGCCTCCCGCGGCCACGGTGCTTCGGGCGGCCTTCCCTTCCGCTCGAAGCGAAGAACGGTATGCACGCCTGCGCGCCGCGCCGTCCGCCGACCCTCGCCAGCACCATCAGGATCACTGGTGCGTCCAGCTGTTCGGCGAACGCCCGCGCCCACACTGCCACTTGCCTAGCCTCGACGGCGTTCAGCACCGGCGACCAGTCAAACGGTGCCGGCACCGGCGCGAGCTGCCACCCGCCCTCTTGCGCGAGGAGGCAGTGGGGCTTGTGTGCCCGCGTGTATCGCACAGCACCGTCGGCGTCTATTCGACAGGAGTCGTGGGGGAGATATAGCAACCCGTCCGGGAACCCCCACAGTGCATCCAGCTCGACCGCCCCGCTGCTAGGTGCAGCCTGCGCGAGCACGCTCGCGCGCGCGAGTATCAGCGGCGAGAGCAAGAACATCCAGTCATGATCCGCGAGCCCATCCGTGCGGAAGCGCTCCGCGGTCGCGCTCATGAACGCGAGGATCGCCGCAGGCTCGCGCGAGGGTGCGCTCGTCGGCAACAGCAGACCCGCCCGGCCATCAGCGACATCGCTGCGTACCACCACAAGCTGGCCGGCGAGTTCGCCCAGTCGCTTCTCGAGCGCCCCACTCCGCAGCCCGCTGCGCCACTGCTCCCCGGTGACGACCTCGAGCGGGTAGGAGGGCCAGCCGAGCGCCCAAAAGCGCCGCCACGCATCGACCTTCGCTCCACGCAGCTTCCTCGGAACAACGCTGTCCTCGGCTCGCGGACCGGAGCGGTCCCGGCTACGCAAGTAACGCGCCAACTCGGTATCGGCTGGCGCTGACAGAAGTGGATCAGCCTGCAGCACCCACACGCGTCTCCCGTCCCAGATCCACTCGAGTCGCCATTCACCGCTCCCGCGCGCCATCCACGTCGCGACCGTCCGTAGGCAACCCAGCAACTCGCTGCAGCGGCAGGCGCGAAGCGCGCCCCGCCTGATGCCTGTGCCGGCCCGAACACGTGCAAGTTCCGGGCCACGCAAACGAAGGTTCCCCTCGACCAGCCAGGTGTCCCGGCGTGGGCTAAAGCGCCTGTCATTGGACATCAGCCCCAGCACCCCCGGCTCGATCGCCCTCTGCACGAGTGGGTAGGAGTCCGCAGACGCCCTCAATGCACGGTGCAACACTGACTCGAGCGCCTCGC
Source organism: uncultured Solirubrobacterales bacterium (assembly GCA_963723045.1). GTDB lineage: Bacteria > Actinomycetota > Thermoleophilia > Solirubrobacterales > Solirubrobacteraceae > Palsa-744. Next base: position 260,388 of record CAVROU010000001.1, read on the forward strand.
GCTCTGCAGGCGCGACGAAGGTCTCACCGCCCCCTGGGTCGCCGTGCTCACCCGGGCCGTTCGAGCGAACCAGTAGGCGGGCGATGCCCTCGTCGGAATCCACCCGGGCGCTCTCGAGAAGCTGTGCTAGCTCCCGGCCGAGTTTTGCCTCCCGGGCGAGCGCCGCGCCCACGTCCATCCCAGGCCGCCACCGTTTCCTGAACGACGCCCCCAGTACAACGAACGGCGGCACCCACGTGCTCGGGAGCATGTGCAAGCCGGCCGCCTTGCTGCCGAGTTCGCGCTCAAGTGCTGAGAAACCCTGCGCACCGGGGATCACGGCGCGCGAGCGCCTGCTCGACACCGACCCCATGACGATCAGGGCCCGTCGTGCCCGGAGTCGTCGCGCCCACAGCCGTTTACCAATGACGTGCCTTTCACCCGCCGCTCGCCGTGCAGAATCCGCGACCGCCGCCGCTAGCCCCCCGTCGATCCTGCCCACGAGCCACTGCTCCATAAACAAAACTATGCCACACCGCTGAGAGCGTCTCCCTCCGCTCGTGGCGCGATCAGAGCAGAGGTCTTGGCGGAAACTTTGCGGCTGGGCTGGGCGCGGTCGTCAAGCAGGCGCGCGCGGCCATCGGCATGGGCACGGCGACTGGACGGCGGTCGAAGTCGCGTGGCTGTTGGGTCGGAACCCGAAGGTCGCCCAGAGCGAGCTGTTGGTCGGGCCGGGTAGCCGAGCGTGCCAGCATCGGGTAAGCGGGCGCCGGAGCGCGCGCAAGCCGGGCTGACCGAGCCTGGCTCCTACGCGCGCCCATTGCTACATATCTGTCTGCAAGTGCACGCGTTCTTTGGCGCGAGGCACGGCCTCGGAGAGCGTCGCGGATAGGTGTCTCAATCCTGCCCCCGCTATGTCGTTAATCTGCGACCGTCCCTCGGGGCGGTCGCTTTCGTTGGGGCAAAGGACGGGCAGAAGCTCGGGCGTGATCGTCGCCACGAGGTGCAGTCGCTGCTCGTGCTTGTCGTAGGTGATCGTCAAGTCGAAGGCCCGGAAAATCTCGACAAGCTCCTCGTCGCTGGCGGCGTTGAGCGCCGGGCGCAGGTCGGGCACGGCGTCGAGCATCGCCACAATCTCGTCGGGGTGGTGCCCGGCGGGCCGCTTGGCGCGGAGAGCGTCGAGAGCATCGGCGACCGCATACTTGCGCGTGCTCAACTCAACGATCCGCTCGCTCGCTGCGACGACGACGGGATGCGTTGGGTCGTCGTGCTCCTCTAGGCGGAGTGTCTCTTGATCGGTCAGTGCTCATGGAGCCGGCGGGCGCCTCGGGCACAACAGAAAGGTCAAAGAGCACCCTCAAGCGGGACAGCTAGATCAGGGCTCCGAGCGCTTCGAGGCCGAGGTCTTGAATGACCTCGGCGGGCGGCCAGTGCGCCGTGCGGATCGAGGCCGGCCACAGGCGCAACACGGCCTTGCCCTCGGTGCGAGCATCGAAGCTCAAGGACTCGGAGGACGGATTGCACCTGCCCGAGCAGAGGATCACCAGATGGCCGACGGTCAGCACCGAGAAATAGCCCGGATGCTTCGAGGAGAGCGTGCTCAGACGGGCCTCCATCGTCGCCTCATGGACGACCAGGCCGTCAACGGGGGTGGTGCCAAGCCAAAGGCGAACGTCGCTCGGAGGTCGGCCGTCACGGTGCAGTTGCGAGTAGCGCTCGCGCGGGATGAATCGGAACTTGCCCGGCCGGACAAGCTGCATCAGCAACGCGGTCTTGTAGCACCACGTCGCCATCGCGGGCTGGTCGCCTGAGAGCACGTCGGCCTGCTCGCCTCGGACGATCTGCCCAAGCGTCGGCTTCACTCGTCCCTCAAGCTCGGCGAGCCAGCCGTTGTTGCACTGGCCGCAGACTTCGGTTGTGACGAGATCGGGGCCGGCCATCGACCACTCGCGCGCCTCAGCCTCTCGTCCAGCGGGCGGCGTGTAGCGGTGCGTCAGGCCGATCCGGCGCATCCCCGGAGCGACGGCGTGCGAGTCCTTAAGCGGCTCTCCAAGCCACTGCGGGATTACGTGCTCTCGGCTCTTGTGCTCCCGATCGCAGAAAACGCAACGCGTCACTGGCGGATCTAGTCTTGCGTCGTGGACTCATCGCGTCGAGTCCGTTCGTCTAGCTCCCGATCTTCCCAAGACGAGCCGCGCCGCCCTGGACCGAGCAGGCTCTCGAACTCGTCGCACCATTTTCCGTGGGCGGACCGCCCTTGTGCGCTCCGGGCCTCCTGTCCGAACCCTCGATCGCTGGGGCGTCGACCGAAGGTGTCCATCGCTTCGGTTCGGCCACCCGTGTAACCCAAGACCATTTCGGCGCCGGGTTGCAGCGACCGAGGGTCCGGCATAAACAGGTGCTCGTTACCGACCGCACCCCAGTTGAACTTGACATTGCGCTCGGGATACACCCATTCCTCGCGGGCGGCCGCGATGTAGCGGTGGGCGCGCCGCTTGATGACGCAGTTGATCTGCAATACGTCCTGCTCCGACAGCGACCGGCTCGTCTGAATCTCAAGGAAGTTGAACATCGCGCCGCGAAACAAGTCTGGATTCGCGCGCGGTTCGACCGGCGGCCGGTGGGGGTTGCAGGCCCACGAGCGGTTGGTGAGGATCAGCAGGCGCTCGCTCGTTAGTGGGAACAGCGTGTGAGTGGCGTGCAGCCGGATGTCTGGATCGTTGACGCCCTTGCACGAAGGATGCCCAGGCGCGCAGGCGCGGTTGTAGACGGTGACGGGATGATCGGAGACGATGAGCTTCGTCGCCGATGCTGAGGCGTCCGCGATCTGCCACACGCACTCCGCCCAGATCGCGCCATAGGCGGTCCGAAGCGACCTGAGGTGGGCTAGGACGTCTCCGCGTTCACGGCTGCCGGTCTGAGCGACGAGCCAGTCCAATCCCTTTGGCGTGCGGAGCTTCTGCGTGCTCATGTACATCATGAGATTTTGGAGCGCATCACCGCTGGCGCGGTCGTGCTCGAACTCGGCGAAGAACTCGACAGCCTTCTTTCCGAGTGTGTCAACCTCGCCGAAGAACATTCGCTCAAGCTCACGGGACTCGATCCCGCCGAGGCGGGTCGTGTAGAGGTCGTCGATCGCAAAGCATTTGCGCGTCCCGGTTCGGCGAAGCGCCTTGTGTCGATGCCGAACCCCCCGGCCGTCGCGGAACGATTCCGGCTTGAGGTCGAGCACGTAAAGCTCGCGGTGAGAAGGCTCCGCCGGAAGAAACTGCCGCTGATACCACTGCGGAACATAGTGATTGTTTGTGTATTCGGCCGACGTAGATCACTGCTCTGTGGCTGGCTGAAGGACAGCGATAAAGCAAGCTGCGTGTAGCAACAGCGCGGCGCCACCGCCACCGACAGCGGGGATGAGCCCGTGGGCAATGAGGTTGCGGAAGTTGAGGGCGAGCGGGTCGCACAACAGCGCGTCGAGGTAGTCAAGCCATTCGACATCTGGTTCCATCGCGCAAAGCTTTGATATGACCGTATTCAGCGAGATCACGCCCCCATAACTGCCCTCACTGGCCGGCTTGACGATTGTGATGCCGCGCGCTCGGGCGAGGTCACGCAGGACGCTCTCCAGCCGGGGTACGAGTACGTGGGCGGAGGCGTCGTAGTCTCGGTCCCAAAACACCTCCAGGGCGCGTGCGAACCGCGCTCCGCGCACCGGCCCGATTAGCTTGGTGGCGAAGTGCGCCGCGAGTTCGTCGTGCGTTGGCCTTCCGTGATGCTCGACGGCGGCGTCGAGAAGCGGCCCGAGGAATACTCCGGCGGTGAAGTTTGCGTGGATCCGTCGCAATCGTCCACGCTCTACTCGCCGCTTACTCTCGCTGTGTGGGTGGCTGTGTAGACGACTGCCGTGGCGGTGAACGTTTGGGTCGACGGTGAGCATCGAGTCAAGCTAGCGCAGGCCCGTAGCGGGCTCCGCCAAGCTGCGGAGCGCTCGCGGCGAGCGCCCCTCTCGTTAGCATGGGCGTCTTTGTCGTCTCTTTACGACTGGGCTGGTGGCGAGGCAGCGTTTGAGCGGCTTATAAATGCGTTCTACAACCGCGTCGAAGCCGACGACCTGCTCTCGGGATTGTGCCCAGGCGGCGTGACGGAGGAGCATCGACTACACGTCATTGCGTGGTGGTCAGAGGTCTTTGGCGGACCAAGCCGATACACGGATGAGCTAGGCGGCTACGAGCGAATGCTCGCCAAGCATCACGACCTGCCGATCACGCCTGAGCAGCGATTCCGCTTCGCATCTCTGATGAGCCTTGCGGCCGACGACGCTGGCCTCCCGGACGACCCGGAGTTTCGCTTGGCGTTCGTCGCCTACCTCGAGTGGGGGACGCGGCTCGCTCAGCACAATTCGCAGCCCGGCGCCGAGGTCGTTGAGCACGCGCCGGTCCCGCGTTGGGGTTGGGGCGAGGCACCGCCGTTCAAGCCGTAGTTGGGCTGAGCGTGGCGCAGCATCCCGCGTCGGGGTCGGTGCTCGTGACTTGGACTGCGGCGGCGGCGTAGCGCTCGCGGACCTGCTCGCGCACATCGCTCGGTTGTGTCGGCTCGCTGCCGGCGGCGCAGCCGCAGCTGTCCTCGTGGCCGCAGCACTCGGCCTTGGCACTCGGCTCACAGCAGCTTGCCTGCTGCTCGGAAGCACAGCACGGGTCGGCGGTCGTTTCAGCAGCATCGGTCAGCTCAGCCATGCGGATAGCTCCTCTAGGGCGTCGGGGATCACGTAGTAGTAGGCCCACAAGCCCTGTCGCTCGGAGTCCACGACCCCGGCGGCGCGGAGCTTGCCTAGATGGTGGGAGAGCGTGGACTGAGATATGTCGAACAGCGGCACGAGCTCGCAGACGCAGACCTTGCCGGCGTACTTGCGCAGAACGTCCACAAGCTGCAAGCGGATCGGGTCGCCGAGAGCCTTTGCGACCCCGGCCACGCGCAGCGCCTCCTCGCGCTGCACGTCGGGTAGACGATGGGCTCGCAACAGGGCGAGCCGTTGGCTCGCTTCTGCTTGGGGGATAGCTCCAGATCGACGGGCATCGATCTACATATATCAATAACACTCACGTCTGTCGATGTAATACGATTTTGAGCATGGCCGAACCGCTGCTCGCGCGCCGCCTGCTCGCCGAGCTATTGGGCTCGGCATTCCTCGCCGCGCTCGTGATCGGCTCGGGCATCGCGGCGCAGACCCTCTCCCCGAGCGACGTGGGGCTACAGCTATTCGAGAACGCCGCCGCGACCGCGACGGGACTCGCGACGATTATCCTCATGTTCGGACCCGTCTCGGGCGGGCATTTCAACCCGGTCGTATCGCTCGCCGATGCGACCTTCGGCGGCATCGCATGGCGCGACGCACTCGCCTACATACCTGCCCAGGTAGCCGGCTGCGTGCTCGGAGCGATCACCGCGAACGGCATGTTCGCGCTGGCAGCCATCAGCATCTCGACCCATCATCGCGCGAGCGGCGCGCACCTCTTCTCGGAGGCGATCGCCACCGCGGGCCTGTTGCTCGTCATCTTCTCCCTGGCCCGCACCAAACGCCTGAGCGCCGCCCCGGCTGCCGTTGGCGCCTACATCGGCGCCGCCTACTTCTTTACAAGCTCGACGAGCTTCGCCAACCCCGCGATCAGCGTCGGGCGCATGTTCTCCAACACCTTCGCCGGCATCGCGCCTGCGTCCGTGCCGAGCTTTGTCCTGGCGCAGCTCCTCGGCGGCGCCTGCGCGATCCTCGCTATCCGGGTGCTCTACCCGGACGTGACGCCCGGAGAGGCTGCCGAGCTAGTCGTGCCCCATCGCGAGCGGCCGGTCGGGCAACCGGCGATCGGCGGCTAGATGGCGACAGCTCTGTTCGTGTGCTTGCACAACGCGGGGCGCTCGCAGATGAGCCAAGCGCTGTTCGAGCGCGCCGCAGACGGGCGGCACTCGGCGCTCTCGGCAGGCACAAAGCCCGGCGAGCGCGTCCATCCAGAGGTCATCGAGGTCATGCGAGAGCTTGGCATCGACCTCGCTGATCGCGTCCCGCAAGCGCTGACGGTCGAGGTTGCGCAGCAGGCCGATGTAGTCGTGACGATGGGCTGCGGCGACGCTTGCCCGTACATCCCCGGCAAGCGATACGTCGACTGGAACCTTCCCGATTCGAAGGGCCGGCCGATTATGGAGGTCAGGGCGACGCGCGATGACATTCAGCGGCGCGTCTCCGCGCTCGTCGCAGAGTTGGACGGCTCGTCCGCCGGCTAAGCCGGGAGCACGCGAGGGGGCCGATGTCCCGCACAGGCCCTCCGCGCTGCCTTTCTAGGCATGAGTCCCCTCCGCAAGCGAGCAAGACTCCTCGATCCGGTAGGCGATTAGGGCGCGCTGATCGGGCTCGACGGTCGCGGGTTTGTGTATCAATCCCGCCCGGCAGATGCACCTGCGACGGCCGGCAGTCGATGGGCTACTTCTGGATCGAGGATCGCCCGTCAGCAGCTGCTTACGATCAGGTCGGAGGGACTAGCGACGTAGCTCTGCTTGTAGCCGGGTGGCGAGGCGGACGGAGGCCTCGATCTCGACTTGGCGGATCGAGACGCTCTCGACGCTGAGCCCAAATGGAACTCCCACGCGCCGGCAGAATGCGATGAGCTCGACGGCCGTGGCGACGGCTTGATCGTAGGACGCGTCGAGGGTGTTGTTCGCGTGGCGCAGCTCGTTCTTGATCCAATGCGGCACATCGACACCGAGCCACTGAACGAACTCCAGTGTCTTCAGCGAGCCGCAGACCGAGAACGTGAAGACGATCGGTGCTGGCTTGACGTCACGAGCGGCACACTCGTAGTGATAATCGGAGACCAAGTTCTTTGCGGCATTGACGTCATAGATGATCTGGGTGACAAAGAACGAGCAGCCTGCCGCCTGCTTCGCCAGCAGACGGACATGCTCCCCGCGCCCGCGCGTGTGCCGCTCCGGGATCGCGACACCTCCGAGAAGGAGATCCGGGCGCACCTCGGTCCTGAGTTCGTAGGCTCGCAACAGAGAGGTTGCTACCGCCTTCTCACGAGAGGACGCACCGACGAACACCGACAGCGCGTGGGTTGGGGCTTGTTCGCTGAGCCACGAGCGAAGACCTTGCTCTGGATACTTGCTGACAGCGCGGTACACGATGGCCGGCACTTCCAAGCCGACGAGATAGCGAGCGAGGTAGTCGGCTGGGTCCATCGTGGGTAGGAACGGAAAGGGGCGTTCCTCGGGATTGCGGTCGCTCTCGTCATCAATGTCGTAGAGCACGAGGCCGTCGAGGCCCACAGAGCGCAGGCGCTCGAGCGTTTTCGCGGCGATCTGACTGGCTTGCTCCGGTTCGGTCGTCAGGCGCGGTGGGGTCAGCGCGAACAGCAAGAACTCACCCGCCCCCTCCGCAATGCGCCGCTGCAGCTCCACGCGCTGAAGCGTAACTCAACGCCTATGCACGACGGCTGGGCGCTGGCGTTGTGAGCAGCCGCGCCACGCGGCGTCCTTGCATCCACGAGAGCCGCATTGAATGCTGCCTGGACGTGTGGGCAAAGCCCCGTATTTGCAGGGGGTCGGCGGTCGCAGGATTGGGTATCAATCCCGCCCCCGCTATGCGAAAAAGCCCTGCAACGCGGGATTTTTTTGTGAGACGACCCGGGGCTCGACCTGATTTTGTCCCGAGATTGGGCGCGGATTTTCCGGGCGTGCCCTAGAAGCCTGAGCTTCGTGATCTGCTGGCGCAGCTCCCAGGCTCAGCGGACCCTCTCAGAACTGCGGCTTGCCCTCGTTGAAGCGCTCAAGCCCATCGTCTGGGATAGGCTCCCAGCAGGCTGCGTAGGCGACGTGCGCGCGCCAGCTCGGCCGCACACCCGGATCACCGTCGAAGGCGCCCATGCGTACACTGATCTGGCTGTGGTCATCGGGGTTGCGGCTGTATAGGTGCGCTCCGCACTCGCGGCAGAAGCACTTCTCAAACCCGCCGTCCGGGTGGCGCCACGCGCCAACAAGATCCTCGCCCGCGAGCAGCCTGAAGGTAGACCCGTCGATCCGTACCTGCGCCGAGCTTGCCGTGCCGGTGCGCCGCTGGCAGCGGGTGCAATGACAGTAGCCGGCGCTCAGCGGCGGCGCGGCGAGTTCGAAGCGCACACCGCCGCACAGGCAACCTCCGGTCAGCACAGGATCGCTCACCGTGCAAGTGTGGCAGGCACGGTCGAGTTTCAAGCTCACCGCTGCTAGGCGCGTCTGCGAGTAGCACGCAGCATCCATTCTCGTCTCACGACCGGTTGTCGGGGCACATGGCGCTCTTGCTCCTACGAAATGCGTTTGGCCGCGCGTGGTCGACTTTTCGCGGATCTCCGGGGGGGGCTGGGCGCGAACAGAGCCTGTGCGAGTTAGCCTGTCCGTATCTGCTGATTCCCCTTTGGCCTATTGGAGGTAGGTAGCCGCGTGTCGGAGCGACCCCTTCTCGGTAAGGCTGAGGCCCAGACGCCCGTAGCTTCGCTGCGTGTCGATGCCCAGCCGGTGGGTGGCGTGGTGAGTTCGGGGATGCCGCGTCGTGTCCCGTTGCCGGCGGTTGTGCAGACGTTGTGGTCGTTGTTTGGGATGGATTCGTTCCTGCGGTTCTGCCTCGCGCGTTTTGAGGGAGAGCGGATGCTCACGTTCCGGATCGTCGGGTTCGGTGACGTGGTTAGCGTGCTCGACCCGGCGCTGATCCGTGAGGTCTTTACGGGCGATAGCGATGTGCTGCGCGCCGGTGAGGCGAACGCGAAGGTCCTTGGGCCGCTTGGCCCCAACAGTCTATTGGTGCTCGACGGTGAGCGGCATCTGCGGACACGGCGCGTGTTGCTGCCCCCGTTCCACGGCGAGGCTATCCGTCACCACCAGCAGTTGATCGAACGGGTAACGGTCGCGGAGGTCAAGCGCTGGCCACTCAACGAGCAGTTCGCGTTGTGGCCTCGGATGCGCGCGATCACAATGGAGGTCATCCTGCGGGCCGTGATCGGCGTGCGGGATGAGTCGCGGCGCCGGCGCCTTGGCGAAGTGCTCCCCGCGTCCATCTGGGGTGGGGTGTTCGGGATGCTCGCCGAGACCATGTTCCCCGCGCTCGCCCATGGGATGGTCGGGCGGCGGCTGCTGGCGTGGGTGCGAGCGCGGGAGGAGAGCGAACGGTTGTTGTATGAGGAGATTGCCGATCACCGTGCTTCTCCGGAGGGCCGCGATGACATCTTGGCGGGACTCGTCGCCGCGCGCGAGGAGGACGGGCGGGCGCTGAGTGACGAGGAACTGCGAGACTACGTGTTCACGCTCCTAGGTGCGGGGCACGACACGACCGCCGCGGCGCTCGCGTGGTGTTTTGAGCGGGTGTTGCGCCACCCCGAGGTCCTCGCCCGTTGCCGCGATGGCGGTACGGAGGATGAGGAGTACCTGACGGCCGTTGTGAACGAGACGCTGCGCATCCGCCCGGTGGTCGAGTCGGCAGCCCGCAAGTTGAGCGCACCCCTGGAGTTGGGCGGGTATCGCCTGCCTGCTGGAGTGACGGTGACGACGGCGATCGCGGGGATGCAGCGCTCCCCGAGGGTGTGGGCCGACCCGGGGCGGTTCTCGCCGGAGCGGCTCCTCGACAAGCCAGCCGCGCCGTACACGCTGATTCCGTTCGGAGGCGGTCCGCGGCGCTGCATCGGCGCGAGCTTCGCGACGATGGAGATCAAGACCGTCCTGCGGACCGTCCTTCGCCATGTGGAGTTGCGTGCCGTGAGTCCTCGCGGGGAGCGTCCGAGTCGGGTCCATAGCGGCGGGATCGTTCCCGCCCGCGGCGCCCGAGCAATCGTCATTGCGCGGCGGGCCGGCGACCACGCCCAGGCCGGATTGTCAGTGCTTTGAGCGTGGGCGGTGTGGGCAGCATGAGCGGCTATCCCGTCGTCGTGTTTGATCTCGATGGCACTCTGTTACGCGGCACCACCGTGTCGTTGTTGCTCGCGCAGTGGGTCGGGCGTGGAGGTGAGATCGCGGAGCTTGAGCGGGCATTCAGGGCGCACGAGATTTCCAACAGCGTCGTGGTCGACACGTCCGCGGGATGGCTGTCGGGTCGCAGTGTCCGCGAAGTGTGGAGAGTGTTGATGGGTGGGCCGTGGATCGACGGGATGGCCGAGACGTTCCGGGCGCTAAAGGCCGCCGAGGTGAGTCTTCTGCTGGGGACGGTCAAGTGGAGTTTCGCGGCGGAGATGCTGCGTGAGCGCCACGGTTTCGCTGCGGTCAGCGGTACCGAGATGCAGAGCGTCGACGGGGTTCTCTCCGGCGCGGTCAGCCGGTATTTCGACGAGCACGACAAGCTGCGCTGGGTCGAGGGGTGGTGTGCACGAAACGGGTATTCGATGGGCCAGGTCGCGGCTGTCGGGGACTCCCGTTCAGATGTCCCGCTATTTCACGGTGTTGGCATGTCGATCGCGTTGAACGCGACTCCTGACGCGCGGGCGGTAGCGACCCATGCACTGGACACCAGTGATCTCCGCGACGTGCTCGCGCTCCTGCAGCCCGGCGAAGCAGTTTCAGAGACGTCAACAGCTCCGGTTCAAACCGCGACCTCGTTGAAGTCGCGGCCGCGTACGACGTGACCTATGGTCAGCTTGGCGGCGTTGGGCCCGCGGCTGCGGTTGATGTCATCTGCTCCAACAACGGCGGAACCGCGGACGGTCAGGTCCGCTTTGCCGAGGTCGTCTTCAGCGGCTCGGCGACGAACGCGCGCGCAGTGGATCTGATCTAGCCCCATCGTACGAAGGTGTCGCACGTGCCGCGGCTGGGAAAGGTCAAGTGGGTCAACGGCCGGATCGTCGTCGCCGAGTACTGGTATGGACCAAACGACCCGACCTGCTGCGCCTCGGGGCGCGCGAGCACCACCTGGGCCTACCGCGCCGGCAAACTCACAGCTGTCCGTACCGTGGTCACGAAACGAGCGACCGGCTCAGCCGGTCGGTAAGGGTTTCGCCGCTACTGCCAAGGCGCCGCCAGCCGCCTGTAGAGTGTGCCCAGGATGAGCTTCCGAGCGACGAGGACTGCATTTGCGATCGCCCTGGGAACGGTCGCGATGAGCGGCGCCACAGCGAGTGCCGCCAGCGGCTCCAGCCTCCAGGTCCGAGCCGTCTACCGCAGCGTCCTGACCGCCGAGTACTTCGGCCCGGCCAGCGCTGTCTGCTCTAGCCTGACCGCCAGCGGCGTCAGATCGTTCACGGCGGGCGGCCAGGGCACATGCAGACACGCATTCGATGCCCTGCAAAACGTGTTGCGGCACAAGATCCCCGGGGTCGACGACTCCGGCTTCACGGCCCGCGACTGGCGTATGGAGGTCGCTCAGGTCATGGCCCACCTGAAGCTCAGCGTCCACGGGGCACACGCCACCGCGATCGGTCCCAGCGGAATCCCCGGTCAGACAACCCTTGTCAGGGTTAACGGCCGGTGGCTCTTCAGTAGCTACCCACCAAGCATTGAGTCCTAACAGCGTCGCACGCGGCGCCGGGGACCGCGGCGGGGCACACTCCCACGGCTCGGACAACATGAGATAGCGCATAGCCTTCTCGCGGCGAACCGCTGGCCACTCGACAGGTCTGCCGCCGCCGGTCACGCAGCGATCGGTGCTGCTTCGGCGGTGTCAGGAATTGTGCACCACGGGCGCTCCATTCGGTGTACACGGCCTCGATGTCTTTGACCCGGATATTGAGGAAGCTGCTGACCCGGTCGGGGTCGGGTGGCGTCTCCAGCGTGACCGCGGGCCTGTCGTCGGTCGGGCCTCCGCCCCGATTGATGACGATCCAGCTGTTGGCGAGCGCGACGTTGGTCGGTTCTCCGGAGCGTTCCAACGTGCCGCCGAGCACGTCGGTGTAGAAGCGTCGAGAGCGCTCGACGTCGTCCGAGACGATGAAGTGGGTCAGCATAATTCCCTCTGCCGGCGGTTTGAGCTTGGCCATCTGCCACCTCCACTGGTTGGGGCTCATGCCCGCTTACGGGCAGGGTTTACCGCTGATACCGCGATGATCGGGATTCTATCTCGTTCCACGGCACAGCTATGGTCCAGCAGGTGTGATCCGACGGCCCCGCCCTCATTGAATTGGATCGGCTCACACAAGCTTCTCGTCATACCATGGATCGTGGTGGCCTCCCTCATGCACCGGCGCGTGAGGGAACAGGCCTCGGTCTGTTGAAGACGATTCCCGTCGTGCTGATGCAGCGCAGGACTTGTGAGCCGCTGGCAGGCGTAAGGCGGCGCCGCTTGGGCCGCGCCGCCGCCTGATTGGATGCGAGCCCTACGGTGAGATGATCACGCCGGCGCCTCTCATTTCACCTTTGTATTCGCCGTTGACGAATGATTCCCCGAAGCCTGGGCAGTTTTCCTCGGTGTAGCCGATCCCGGTCAGGGCGAATTTGCCGAGGCCGAAGCGGAGCCGATCGCGAGCAGGCCGCGACGAGCGTCGCAGAGAGCCCGATTGAGAGTCTGATGCGTGACATGGGGTCCCTCGTTCCTTATTTGATAAATAGATCTTGTGCGTTGATCGTCCCCGTGCCGCGGCCGGCGGTCAAGCGAATGGTCTGAATGTGTCTGACGTTCCCCGCTTGGCGGCGGCCAGCCTTGCGGGGGATGCCATCGAGCGAGTGCCACGAAGTCTTCTGGGAGGTCGTGCCAGCTGTGCTTGGAGCCTTGGCGTATTTTCGGAGCGGACTATTGCCCGGATGGGCGCTGCCCAGCCTCGGCCTGTTTGATGCTTGCCGCAAGTGCGGCGACCGCTGGCTCGATGGCGGCGTCAGTGAGGTTGGCGTAACCGATGACGACCGCTGGGGCATCGGTGCCGAGGCCCTCTAAGGCAATGCCTCGCGAGCGCGCCGCGTTGAGCACTGCGCTCTCACTGAGATCGTCAGGGAGGTGCAGCACGACGTAAAGACCGGCGGCGGCGCCGTGGACGGTAACCTCGGGCAGCCTGGCGGCGATCGTGGCTAGCAGTTCGTCACGCTGGCGGTGGTAGCGGCGGCGCTGGCGGCGCAGGTGACGGTCGAGTTCTCCGCGTTCGATCAGATCGGCCAGCGCGAGCTGTCCGAGCGGTGCTGGCATTCCCCCACGCACTCGCTGACGGTCGGCGATTGGTTGCACGAGATGTCGGGGGAGGGCCAGCCAGCCGAGGCGGACTGCTGGGGCCAGTGTCTTGCTCGCCGAGCCGCCGTACACGACGCGCTCAGGCGCGAGACCCTGTAGCGAGCCAATCGGCTGGCGGTCGTAGCGGTACTCGGCGTCGTAATCATCCTCCAGGATCAACGCATCCCGCTGCTGTGCCCACGCGAGCAACGCTGCTCGACGAGGCGGGGAAAGAACCGCGCCAGTGGGATATTGGTGGGCAGGCGCGACGGCTACCGCATCGACGTCCTCACGCTCCAGGCGCTCGACGATCAACCCATCCCGGTCGACCGGGACCGCCAGGACCTCAAGGCCAACGGCACTCGAGGTCTCGCTGATCCCTCGCCAGCCGGGGTTCTCGGCAGCGATACGTCGAGCGCCATTTGCGGCGAGGGTCGTCCACAAGAGGTCGATGCCCTGACGCAAACCGTTTGTCACCACGATCTGCTCGGGGTCGGCGCGTAAGCCGCGGACTCGCCCGAGATAGGAGGCGAGCGCGATCCGCAGCTCAGGGACGCCAGCGGGATCTGGGTAGGCGAGGCGCTCATCCGGCACAGTGCGAAGCACCCGCGTCAAAGCGGAGGACCACGCCGTCCGCGGAAAACCGCTCAGCGCAGGATGGAACGGGCTCATGTCGTGGCGAATCGGCTGTGTCGACGTGGGATTGGCCAGCAATGGACGGTCCAGTGCGAATGTCGGGGCGACGGTCGTCCCACCGCCGCGACGGGTGTGCAGGTAGCCCTCGGCTGCCAGTTGCGCGTATGCGTCTACGACTACGCCCCGAGACACGCCGAGCTCCATGCAAAGCGTGCGTGTGGAGGGCAGCCTCGTGCCCGAGGGGAGGCGTCCACCACGCATAGCCTCACGCAACGCGTGCTCCAGGCGGGCTCGCAACGACCGCCCAATGGCGTCAGTGAGGTCGAGGTGAAGGTCCATTGGCCCTATATTTCGATGTCTACTTGGTCCTATTTATTGGTCCAATCATCGGTAGCATATCGAGCATGACCTCCGATTCCTACGCCACCACCGAGCGTCTCGATGAGCGTGCCCGTTGACCTTCCGCTAGGCGAGAAGCTGGACTGGATGCCGGCCCGACGACCGGCATCCACGTCGCTGCGGGGCTCCCACGTCATGGTTCGCCCGGTTGACGCCGAGGACGACGCCGTGCCGCTGTTCTCCGTCTCCCACCCTCCCGACGGCGACCCGAGGATCTGGATATATCTGCCTGACGGTCCCTACGAAAGCTCGGATCATCTGCGCCAGACGTTGACATGGGCCGAGGTATCTGAGGACCCGCTCTATTTCACACTCGTACGCCTCGCCGACGAGCAGCCCCTCGGCCTTGCCTCCTACCTGCGTATCACCCCGGAGCTCGGCGTGATCGAGATCGGCCACATCTGGTTCGGCGTGCCCTTGCAGCGGACGACGGCTGCTACCGAGGCGATCTACCTCATGGCGCACCACGCGTTCGACGACCTCGGGTATCGCCGTCTTGAGTGGAAGTGCAATGCGCTCAACGCCGCCTCTCGGCGAGCCGCGGAGCGCTTCGGCTTCACCTTCGAGGGCATCTTCCGCAAGCACCAAGTAGTCAAGGGTCGCAACCGCGACACCGCCTGGTATGCGATCACCGACGACGAATGGCCAGCGATCCAGCGCGGGTTTGAGGCATGGCTTGCTCCAGAAAACATGGACGACGAGGGGCAGCAGAGACAGTCGCTCGGAAACCTGATCGAAGAAGCGCGTCGCTAATTCAGGACGTGGCGCCGCGATGCTCGACCTGGACGCCTACCTGGAGCGGATCGGCCTGAACGGCCGCCCAAGCATCGCGCAGGTGCACAGGGCGCACCTGACCTCGATCCCATTTGAGAACCTCGACTCCCACCAAGGCCTGCCGGTGTCGCTGGAGGTGGAGGACCTGCAGCGCAAGCTTGTGAGCGAACGCCGCGGTGGCTACTGCTTCGAGCAGAACCTGCTGTTGAAGGCAGCCCTGGAGGCGCTCGGCGCGGAGGTGGACATGTTCCTGGCACGCATGCGCCTACCGAAACCGGGAGACGCTCGCGCATCCCCGTTTCGGCCAGCGAAGCCGGGCCCGATGCGGCCTCATAGTCACCTTGTGCTGCGCGTCAGCGAGAACGGCGCAAGCTGGCACGCCGACGTGGGGTTCGCCCGTGGCATTCTTCGAGCCGATCCCATTCGGGCCTGGTCCCGCACAGGAGCAGTCGGGCTGGAGCTTTCGCGTCGTGCAGGACGGCCCTGAGCTCGTGCTCCAGAAGCTGGAGGGGGACGAGTGGGCCGATGTTTATGGCTTTCTCCCGCAGCCGGCTCCGCTCATAGACGTCGAAGTCAGCAACTGGTGGACCTCCACGCACCCGCGCTCACTATTCGTCACCGGCCTGATCGTCGGCGTTCGCAGCGATGACGGCACGGGCACACTGCTATGCGACTGGAGCGAACTATCCATCAGCAAGCACACGCCCGCGGGCACAAGCGTGACACCGCTCGAACGAACGGCCATACCGGAGCTGCTGGCCACGCACTTCTCCCTCCCAGGATTTGCACTCGCCGACGAAGGGCGCATCGTCCGTACCGACGATGCGCACCGATCGTAAAGCCGGCGCGCTCCGTGTCGCCGCCCCCGCGGCGAGGTGGCCTTTTGACCGGGTCTGCGAGCACTCTCCGGCGCTTCGATGGCGCCAGAGTCGCACAGGTGGCAACACGTATCCGAGGATGCGTTTCGCCGTCTCGTGCAACGTCTACCTTCATCGGCTTGACGGCAGTGGGCGGAGCGCGGGACAGGAGTGCTGGTGCGTCTGCTTCAGGCGCTGGGCTCTGGCTGCTGGGGTGCGCCAAGCTGAAGCTGGTTGTTACCTAGGCTTCTGGACTGCGGCCACGGCGGCCTGGACCGTGGGGTAGAAGTGGGTGATGGCTGGGTGGGTCCTCACGCTGACCGCGCATAGCGACGTGCTGCGGACCTTCGACGGCGGCGATGGTCTCACTGCCATACATGGTCGTGGTGGCGCGAGCCTGCAGGACCCGCTTGGATCGGCGCGCAGCCACGGCTGCATCCGCCTGGGTAATCGTGCGATCGACTGGCTCGTGCATACGATCGGCCGCGCCCAACTACCCGGCACACCCATCCAGATCGACTAAAGAAAGGCACACGATGATCGAACGAATCGGCGACATGCCAGCAGGCGCGATCGGCTTTCGGGCCTCAGGCAAGCTCACCCGTGAGGACTACCGCAAGGTACTCGAGCCCGTCCTGCACGAAGCCGCAGAGTTCGGGGAGATCCGGATGCTCTTCGCGCTCACAGCGTTCGAGGGACTCGAGCCCGCAGCCTGGTTCGACGACATCAAGACCGGACTCGGACTCGGTATCGGACACCATTCCGCATGGAAGCGCTCCGCGATCGTCACCGACGTGGACTGGGTCGGGAAGGCATACCGGATGTTCGCCTGGATGACCCCAGGCGAAGTCAAGGTCTACAGTCTGGAGCAACTCGAGGACGCCAAGGACTGGGTCGCGGCCTGAACGACGACGGCTTGACCCCGCCGCTCCCGCTCCCTCCGAGAGTCAAGCGGCCCAATCGATCCACTTCAGACATTCTACCTTTGGACAAGCCGCGGAAGCCGGCAGCGGCGCTGGGCCGGCTTTGCTCGGGGTGATCTGGGTCTGTCCGGTTCTTTGTGTAAATGGAGTGGTCTGATCTGAAGCGGCGGCAAGGGGGCGGGACGAGCGCGATACGTATCGTTTCGATTCGCTTTGCGGCACGGGATTCTTCCGTAGCGTATCATTATGATACGCTACGTACACCGTGCCCGGGAGAGTCTTCACGACACTGCTCAACCGTGCTCAGCAGCAGTACGGCTACCTCACGCCGGGCGATGCGCGAGAGCTAGACATCGACCCGGCACAGCTGCGTCTGATGGCAGGTCGCCACACGCTGGAACACATCGGCCACGGCCTTTATCGGATGCCAATGGTGCCGGTCACGCAACTCGACGCCTATATGGAGGCGGTCTTGTGGGCCGGCCGGCGGGGCGTGCTCAGCCATGAGACCGCCTTGGACCTGCACGAGCTCTGCGATGTGAACCCGAGCGCCATCCACCTCACGGTTCCGGGCGGTTTTCGCACCCGCAAGGCGGTACCGGTGATCTATCGGCTGCACCGTCTCGATCTGGACTCTGCCGAGATCGGCTGGCACGAGGTCATCCCCATCGTGACACCGGAACGAGCCATTCTCGACGGCATTGACCAGGCGTTGGGCTGGCAGCTCATCGACCAGGCGATCGACACGGCACGTGAGCGAGGGCTCATCACCAAGCCAGCCGCAGACCGGCTGGCCGCCATGCGCCATCTATCGCGGGTGGCTCGCGGTGGCTGACAACGTCAAGAAGCTGCCGGGCGACATCAGCCACCTGCAGCGGCTCATCGGCAACCACGCCCCTGATCGAGGCATGCCGCCAGCGCGGCTGCAGCGGTGGCTGAACGCCATGATCGTCACCGCGGTCCTTGACCGGGTTCGCGATGAGAACGGCGAGCCCGTCTTCCTGCTCAAGGGCGGTCTGGCGCTGGAGCTGCGTCTGCAACTGCGAGCTCGAGCCACTGGCGACTACGACGCTGCGTTCCGTGCCCGGGCCGGGGAGGTCATCGGTCGCCTTGACGAGGCGTTGGCAGTGCCCTGGAATGACTTCCAGCTGACCCGCGATGCGCCCCAGGCCATCCCCAACACGAAAGCTGTCCGGCCTGGTCGTCGGGGAGCATGCCAAAGAGCCTCTCGGCCGCCCGCCCCTCGCGCTCGACCTGGGTCCTCCTCGCCGCCTCGTCATAGATGAAGGTGTCGCCGGCGTCGATCTCAACGATGTCGTGGATTAGCAGCATCTTCACTACACGTGCCAGGTCGATCGGCGCGCCCGCGTGCTCGGCAAGCACGATCGCCATCATCGCCACCTCCCAGCAATGCTCGGCATCGTTTCTCCCGACGCGAGCCGTCGACCAGCCGAGTCTGGCGCAGGACGCTCTTGAGCTTGTCGATCTTGAGGATGAACCCGAGCTGGCGCTCCAGCCGCCCGGCCTCGTTTCCGATCTCTGGGCCGTTGTCGCTCACCGGCCCACATGGTCGCGCTCCGAGGTGGGGCGCCTAGCCCTGACCCAACTCAGCGACCACCAACCGCAGACCCACGTCCAGCTCCTGCAGGTTACGCAGATCCCCGTGGCGCTTCTCCCAGGCGCCGCTCTGCAGATCTTCGCTGAGCCTGCCTCGACCCTCCAGCCGCGCCTGCTCTGAGAGCCGGCTCCACACCCACATCGGACCGACGATGCGGTCATCGAGGAATAGCTCGGGCCGGCCCCAGAGGGCGGCGAAGAAGTGGTCATCGCAATCGCGCGGCACCGGCAACGGCTGGCTCTTGCCCCCGGATAGCTCTGCTGCAAGGCGGTGGCCCGAGGTGCGATCGGATTCGAGCCTCAGCATGTCGGGAAAGTACTCGCGCAGGATCCAGAGATCGCGCAGTGGCTCGAGATCGAACGTCACGATTACGATCCGTCGCCGCGCGACGCGTTGCATCTCGCGGAGACCAGCATTCAGATCGGCCCAGTGGTGCACCGTCAGCACCGCCATAGCCGCGTCGAAGCTCTTGTCGGCGAAGGGCAACTGCTCCGCGCGCGCCTGCACCACGGGCGCCGCGCCCGCCGGCCGCTGGGCGATCATCCTCGCCGAGGGCTCGACCGCGGTGACCTCCCGCGCGCTGGGCTCGTAGGAGCCGGTGCCGGCGCCGACATTGAGGACTGTGCGGGCGTCCCCGAGCGCAGCGTCGATCAGCGCCGCGATCCGCGGATCGGCCTGGCGGATGTTCGCGTAGCCGACCCCGAGCCGGTCATAGGGTGCGCCGGTCACGGCAAGACCCTATCCCTCGATCGCCTCCGGCTCGTAGGGCCGATCAGTAGGCGCGTGCGACCACGGCGATCAACCCCTCCTCCGTCTCGACGCTCGGCACCGACCCGTCGGGGCGCTGTATGCAGCGAACGCTGATGCCGTTCTCCAGGAGACGGCGCTCGCCCTTGGGGCCGAGCTTCTCCCAGGCAATCTTGGCGACGCCCTCCTTGCCCACCTCGATCGCCTCCTCGACACTGGTTACCTCTGTGGTCGCCGAGTCGCGGAAGGTGGTCGCCTCGTCCAGCATCTCGGCCTGGATCGTGTCGAGCAGATCGCCGGTGAGCCGCGGCACTTCGGCGAGCGGGACCTGCCGCTTCTCGCCGCTGTCGCGACGGACGAGCGTCGCCTGGCCCTCGGCGATGTCGCGCGGGCCGAGGTCGATCCGCAGTGGCACTCCCTTCAGCTCCCAGCCGACGGCTCGACGGCCGAAGCCGGTGTGAGTATCGGCGTCGAGCTTTGTCCGCACTCCCACCGCGGCGATCTCGCGCTCGAGCTCGGCGGCGCGCTCGAGCGCGCCGGCCTCGTCGCGAACGACGACGACCGCCGCCTGGATCGGTGCGATCCGCGGCGGCAGGCGTAGCCCGCGACTGTCACCGTGTCCCATGACCAGGCCGCCGACCAGCCTGGTTGAGGCTCCCCAGGAGGTGGTCCAGGCGGTTCGCACCTCACCCTCGGCATCGGTGTAGTTGATGTCGAAGGCGCGCGCGAAGTTCTGGCCTAGCTCGTGGCTGGTCGCCAGCTGCAGCGCCTTGCGGTCGCGGGTGATCCCCTCGCAGGTGAGCGTGTTGGTGGCGCCGGCGAAGCGCTCCTCGGCGGTCTTGCGCCCAAGCAATGGCGGGAGAGCCAGTGTCTCAACGAGGAAGTCGCGATACACGTCGTGGTGGATCCTCAGCGCGTAGGCGGTTGCGTCGGCCTCATCAGCGTGGACGGTGTGGCCCTCCTGCCAGAGGAACTCGCTCGTGCGGAGGAAGAGGCGCGGACGCAGCTCCCAGCGGACGACGTTCGCCCACTGGTTGAGCAGCAGCGGCAGATCCCGGTAGGAGCCGACCCACTTGGCCATCTGTTCTCCGAATATCGTCTCGCTGGTCGGCCGCACGACGACCGGTTCGGCGAGCTCTTTGCCGCCGGCGAACGTCACCACTGCCAGCTCCGGGCTGAAGCCCTCGACGTGCTCGGCCTCGCGCTTGAGGTAGCTCTCGGGTATGAGCAGCGGGAAGTAGACGTTCTCTGCGCCCGCCGCCTTGATACGGCGGTCGAGATCGGCCTGGATTCGCTCCCAGATCGCGTAGCCGTAGGGGCGGATCACCATTGTTCCGCGCACCGGTCCGTTCTCGGCGAGCTCCGCCTTGGCGATCACGTCCTGGTACCAGCGTGGGTAATCCTCGGAGGGATCGGCGATCGGTGACTTCGGCATTAAGCCTCGTCGACGATCGCCAGCACGAACCCATCGTGGCCCTTGCTGCCGACGGTCTGGATCGCCGTGGCGGTGATCGAACCTCCGTCCGCCCCTGCGGCAAGCATCTCGTAGGTTCGACGAACGCCGAGGATGGTCTCATTGCCGCCCCCGCTGGGATCCTCGGCGTTCGCATCGAGGACCGCCCCGGCGCGCACGACGTTGTCGACGACGATCAGCGTACCCGGCCGGGAGAGGCGCAGCGCCCATTGCAGGTAGCCGGGGTTGTTCTTCTTATCGGCATCGATGAAGATCGCGTCAAAAGGCCCGGCGCCCTCATCGGCGAGCACGGGCAGCGTCTGCAGCGCGGGGCCAACACGGATCTCCACGAGCTCGCCGTATCCGGCACGCGCGATGTTGGCCTGCGCGAGTGCCGCGTAGTCGGGGTTGGCCTCGAGCGTCACCAGACGCCCATCCGCGGGCAGCGCACCGGCGAGCCAGATCGTGCTGTAGCCGCCGAGCGTGCCGAGCTCGAGCACGGTGCGTGCTCCCGCCAGACGGAGGATCAGCTGTAGCAGCTTGCCCAAGTTGGGGGTCACGGCGATCGGTGGCAGCCCCGCCGCGGCACTGTCGGCGAGTGCGGCCTCGAGCGCGGGATCGGGCTCGATGAGGTGCCCGACGATGTAATCGTCGACTGCGCTCCAAAGCTCCTGGGTCATGGGCGCTGGGGGCTCCATTCGTGGACGGCACCGCTGATGGCGATGCCTGCCTTCAGTCGGGGATCGGGTATCGGCTCACCGGCGTCGGTGCGCAGCGGCACGATACCGGCCCACACGTCGAGCGCGTAGTCCTCCTCGTCATCCAGGGGCGGCCCGCTGCGGACCTTGGCCGAGGCCTCATCGAGCGGGAGGGCGAGCACCTGGATGGCCTTCAGCTCCTTGACCGTGGGCGGCCGAGCTTCACCCCAGCGACCGGGCACGAGTCGCTCGGTGAAGGCCTCCATTGCCGCCATGCGCTCGTCGAGATCCTCGACTGGCCGCGCAGCGCCGAACACGACCACCGAGCGGTAGTTGACCGAGTGGTGCACGGTCGCCCGCGCGAGCACCAGGCCGTCGAGCAGTGTCACTGTCAAACACATCGGCGCACCGGCCGCGAGCGCGCGGATCGTGCGACTGCCGGCGGAGCCGTGGAAGTACACCTCCTCGCCCACGCGTGCGTGCAGCGTGGGGATCACGTAGGGCTGTCCCTCGTGGGCAAAGCCGACGTGCGCGACCAGTGCCTCGTCGAGGACCGCGTCGATCGTCTCACGCTCGTAGTCCGCCCGCGCGGGCATGCGGCGGACCTTCGTGCGGTCGGTGGGGGAAGCGGACACGCCCGACAGACTACGACGGCATGCAGGCCATCGGCGGAAGACTGCCGACGGCCTGCACGCCCGGCTATCGCCGAAGCATTGCCGATGGCACGCGCGCCCGGCTATCGCCGAAACACTGCTGCGAGTGACGCGCTTCCGCGCGCGACTCCCTTCGCGGCGGGCGCGAAACGGACGTGCAAGGCGATCTTCAGCCGGTGGTGTCTGCGCAGAGCGCGCACCCCACCGCGCGAGAGTGGGATCCTCAGCGTCACCGTCGAGGCTCGACGCAGACGGCGCGCGACCGAACGCAGGTCCTTACCTCCCGCGGCGACCCGGCCTGCCGCAAGCGTGCGGACTCGCAGGATCAGCGTGTGGCCGACGACGCGATGGGATAGCACGCGGAGGCTGGGAGCGGTGCAGCCCGACACCGAGATCCGCGTCGTCTGCTTGATCTGTGCGCCGCTCTGCGCGGTGATCGTGGTGGGCATCAGGAGCGCCTGCTTGCACAGCTTGCCGTTGGCGGCCAGCGCCGAGTTCGGGCCCATCGGCAGATCGAGCGCGAAGCTCGACACGGGGGCGTCGGGGATCGCGGCGAAGTTCGAGGTCGTTATGCCGCCCTTGGCGATATTCGTGTTTCCGACGAGGATCACGCGCACGTCGTCGCCTTCGAGCACCAGATCGAGGTCGGGGAAGGCGGCGCCCCCGTGTGAGACGAGGTATGCGGTGCCGCGCAGCGCGGCGGGTAGCACGGGCGTGGTGACGGTTGCGCTGCCGACCTTCGAGGGACCCGGACAGTCGAGCGGGTTGGCGGCGAACGTCGCTCCCACACATGCCTTCTGCAGCGTTGTCAGGCGGGCGGAGAGCTGGGGCGGAAGCTGCACCACGACCGAGTGGAGGTTGGCCTCGTGTGCCCCCTGCGTGAGGCTTACCCGCAGGCTCGCGCCCATCGTCTTTGAGGCGTGCGCGTCGGTGGAGACCTTGAACGACGGCTTGAATGCCAACGCGCCACAGTTGCCGACCTGGAAGGGGCTCGACACACCCTGGCTTGCCCCGAACGTGGAGGTGAGCGCCGATTCGCTCGCCAGTAGCGCGCAGTTGGTCGGATTGAAGAGGAAATTAGGCCTGTTGACGGCGACGCTCAGACTCTTTAGTCGCAGCGGCACACCCGCGACGATCGTGGGGAGCGCGGCGGTGGCGCTCACTCGCGCGGTGTAGGGGTCGATTGAGAGCGCCGCGCGCGCGAGCACGCAGTTGCAGGGTCCGCTGCCGAGGTCGAACGGACCCGCCTTTGCCGGTACGTCGATCGCGAGCCCGTAGGGCGCACCGTTGTATGGCCCCGTCAGAAATACCGGTCCGGAGAAGGCATACGGTTCGGGCCCCGAGCCCACGCTCACCGTGGCCGTACCGATCTGGCTGCTCGCCGTGCAGGTCCCCGCCGCGGCCTGCGCTTCGCCGCAGAGCGGGACGGAGGGGATCGCGCCGAGCAGGCCCGCGGGCAGCGTGGTCTTCACCTGTGAGAGGTACTGCTGCCCGTCGGCTCGACCCAGGTTGAAGGTGTATGAGGTGTAGGCGCCCGCGTTGGACGAGGAATCCGTCGTGCTCTGGCCGAGCGAGAACGGCAGCGGCGAGGGGCACCCGGTGGTCGTGAAGGGGGTCGAATCCAGCGCCGGCGGCGTGCCCGTGTAGGGGACGAACAGCGAGTCGACCGTTGCGCCACCGCAGGCAAGCGGGTTGGCAAGCGGCGCCTGCGCGCCGCCCTTCAGCTTCAGCACGAGATCGCTGAACGGGAGCTCAGGGTTTTCGGCGAACGTTGCTTCAAGGCGCCCCGTGGCGGGGTTGGGGTTGACGAGGCCCTTCAGTCGCACCGACACGTCGTAGGGGCTCTCGGCATCGAGATAGATCGTGTAGGGAGGTCCGCCGATGGGCGCGCCCGTGGGGCTGCCCAGGTAGACGCCACCGCTCAGCGAGCCCGCGGGCAGGTCGGGCGTTTCGATGCTCACGCCGCCGATCGCCGCGGCCGCCGGGCACGTCACCGCGGCCGTGCTGCCGATCGCGATCTGCGCGGCCGTGCAGGCCTGCAGCCCCCGTGCGGCGGAAGGATTGAGCGTCATGCCTTCCGGCAGCGTCACATGGGCGTCGCGGATGTCGGCGGTATCGATTTCTTCGCCGCCTGCCTGCTGGGAAGCTTTCACTTCGACGCTCGCGCCGTCGGGGGCGTCGGACTGGGTCGTTTCCGCCTTCACCGCGGCCGTGGGCTTGAAGGGGACCTTCGTGCAGCCTTCCACGCCGACGGGCGTGTGTGTCTGAGTGCGCGAGACCTGGCCTTCCCAGGACTGGACTTCCAGATAGGAGGTGGTGGTGGCAGAGCAGGCGCTCGGGAGCGTCAGGAAGTCGCCGCTGCCCGCACGTCCGTTGAAGATCAGCTTCGACTTCAGCACCGCCAGCGGAACCTTCGCGCCGAGCACTTCGCCTTCGCGGGGGACGTTGTCGATGTCGAAGTACTCGTGATAATCGCCGCTCCAGTCGACGTGGCCTTCGAGGTAGATGTGCACGCTCACGAGCGGTTCCACGGAGACGTGGATGCCGAAGTCGAGCGCCAGTCCCGGCGGCTGTTCGAGGTTGTAGACGGTGCCCGAGATGGTGAGGTCGTCGATGCCGTCGAAGACCGTCAGTTCGTTCGTGCCGACCTGCGTGTCGGCGGCGCATTCGTCTTTCTGGAAGGCCGCGATCGGGCACTTGGGGAGCGCCTGTGGGTTGCCCGCAAGTCCGGGCGGGAGGTCCACGCGGATATTCTTGACGGCGCCTTCGGGTTCCTCGCCCAGGCCGCCGCTGTGGTGGTTGAATTCAAACGCGGTGAGCCCCACAGGGGGGTGGCCGGCGGCCTGGGTGAACGCTTCGCCGTGGTTGGCTTCGACGCTTGCATAGGTGCACGACGAGCTCGTGCAGGTGCCGGCTTCGAAGGCGTGTTCTTCGACGCCGAACGCGGCCTGCGCTGCCGGCGCGCAGGCGCCGGAGATAGCGGCTATTGAGATCGAGAGCGCCGTTGCGATGCCTCGTGAGAATCTGCGTGGCGCGCCGCTCCCGGCAAAGGGGTGCGCAATATGGGCATCGAACATGGCCTCTCCTCCATCCAGGACGCGGGTTGCTACTGGTCCACTACCCTGCGACCGGGTGCTCAAACCAGCCGAGATGCCGGAGCCCCCCTCCGCCGACTAGGCTCCCCGCGGGAGGCCAGCGATCCAGAACCTGAATCATCTGCTGCACCGCAACCTCAGGAGCGCCGCGGGCGGCCCGGGCAATCGCCAGCTGAGAATCTTCACCCGCCGGATCGCGATTCTCGGGATGCTGCTGGCGGCGCTGCTCGCGCTCGGCACGCTGGGCTTCGCGATCACCGAAGGCGCCGACCCGTGGTATGCGTTTCGCTGGACACTCGACATCGTGGCGACCATCGGCGGCTTCCCGCAGCCTTCGACGACGCCCGGCCAGGTCGTGCAGGTCGCGCTGGTCGTACTTGGCGTGGGTACTCTCTTCTACGCGCTGGCCACGGTGACGGAGTTCTTCGTGGCGGGCCACCTCGGCGAGCTCTTGGCGGCGAGGCGGATGCAGAAGATGATCGACTCGCTCTCAGACCACCACATCATCTGCGGCTTCGGCCGCGTGGGTCGCCAGGTGGCGCGCGACCTGCGTGCGGCGCGCGCGAAATACGTGGTGATCGACTCCAACCCGAACAACCACGACCTCGCGCAGGGCGTGGGGGTGCGTTTCATCGAGGGCGACGCCGCCGACGACGCGGTGCTGGCACGCGCGGGGATCGAGCGGGCGCGGTCGATCATCGCCTGCGCGGACTCCGACGCGGAGAACATCTTCATCACGCTCACCGCGCGCGAGCTGCGCGCGGACATCGCGATCGTGGCGCGCGCGGCGGCGGAGGACTCGGAGAAGAAGCTCAAGCGGGCGGGCGCCGATCGGGTGATCTCCCCGTATAAGGCGAGCGGTACGGAGATGGCCCGCCTGGCCCTGCATCCCCAGCTGAGTGGCGTGTTCGACGTCGACGGCGAGTACCGCATGGAGGAGATCGTGGTGCGCGAGGGCTGTGCGGGCGCGCGCCAGACAATCGGCGACGTGCGCGGCGGCGCGATGATCGTGGGCGTGCGCCGCGAGGCGGTGTTCCAGCCCCAGCCGCCGGCCGACGCCCAGCTTTTGCCGGGGGACGTGGTCGTGGCGATGGGCACTCCCACGGCACTGGAGCGCCTGGAGGATCTGTTCGAGACGGATGGCCACTCGCCGCGCGAGGGCTGAGGGGCGCCGGCAATCTGGCGAGGCCCACTGCCGGGGTGGGGGCCTGCTGCCAGGGGCTCACTGCAGGGGCTCACTGTCGGGGGGGCCACTGTCGGGGCGGGGCCCACTGCCGGGGTGGGGGCCTGCTGCCAGGGGCTCACTGCAGGGGCTCACTGTCGGGGCGGGGCCCACTGTCGCGCGAAGGCCACACTCAGCGCTGGGCAGCGACGGTCACGAGGCTGGCAAGGAGCCCGGTCCGATCGCCAGCAGACCCCGACCCAGCGCGTAGCGCACCAGTTCCGCGCGCGTGGTGAGTTCGAGCTTGCGGTGGATGCGCGCGCGGTGGCTCTCAACCGTGCGCGGTGAGAGGTGCAGCTTGCTCGCGATCTCCACGCTCGTGTGACCGAGCGCGATCAGGCGCAGCACCTCGACCTCGCGCGTGCTCAGCTTGTCGGGTGTGAGCGGGCGGCGCTGTGTCGCCAGGCGGCCGGCGACGCGCGGGCTGATGTACTCCTGCTCATGAGCCGCCGCGCGGACGGCCTGCAGCAGCTCGCTGTCGGCGAGGTCCTTGAGCACGAACCCGAGCGCTCCGGCGGCGCGTGCCCGCTGGGCGAAACCGGGATCGTCGTGCATCGTCAGAATGACGATCTGGGTCTGTGGCATTCGATCGCGCAGTCGGCCGACCGCCGCGAGGCTGGAGTCGCCGGGCAGGTTCAGGTCGAGCACCAGCACCTGCGGGTGGTGGCCGTCGACATTTCGCATGACCGAGTCCAGGTCGTCGGCTTCGGCGACGACGTCGACGTCGTGCTCGCTGTCGAGCAGCAGCCTGAGCGTGCGGCGCATGAAGGCGTGGTCGTCGGCCAGGACCACGCGGATCGGGGGTGCGTCCTGGGTGAGCGTCGCAGTCTTGGCCCTTGCGGGGGCCTTGGCGGTCTTGGTCTTCACGGGTGCTGGGCTGGGTGCTAGACGTAGGAAAGGAGGCATGCGTACAAGCTTGCTTTGTCCCGGGGCTCCTCACCAGCGGGTCAAACACTCTTTCGCGTGTGGCAAAGCACTGACTCGACCGTGTGCGTTCTCATCATTCGACGCTGTCCCGCCTATTCATCCGACGCCTGAGGACCTCTGCGGCTTTTCACTGACAGCCGGTGCGGCCGAGGCCCGATGGAAGGGCACGTGGGCCTCGTCCCGGCACAGGCCTTCCGCGGCGGGGACGCGGCGGCGATGGTCGCGATCGGAGCCGCGGCGGGGTTGGCGGCGCTGTGGCTCTCTAGACGGCGCGACCTGATGGGACCCTGAGGTGAGCGCGTGCGGGGGGATGGATATTTTTTTTATTAGAGGGGGCCGCGAAGTGGGGGGCCGCGCGCAGCGCCTGCATGGCAGACCACAGGAAGGAGGAGCTGCGGCTGCTGGCGACGCTGGACTCAGCCGCCTACGCTGATCCAGACCGCTGCACCGCCCGCGGAGGTTCCCGTACAGCTGGCGGGAAGCCGCGGATGGCCAATACGGCGCGGCGTTGTAACTTGCAGGCATGACCACGACACTCGGATAATCGCGCGCAAGGAGACTCGCAATGTTCAAGAACGTACTGGTGGGGGTGGATGGCAGGGCCAACGGCCGCGACGCGATCGTGCTCGCCGCCCGCCTCGCCGATCCGACCGGCAGACTAACGCTCGCGCACGTGCACAGCGGCTCGCTGCGCGCCGTCCATGCTGCCACTCCCGGAGCGGCGGACATCGAGCATGAGGAGTCACACAAGCTGCTCGAGCAGGAGCGCGCGGCTGCGGGTGTGAGCGCGGAGCTCGCGAGCGTCGTCGCGACGAGCCCCGGTCGAGGACTTCACCAGCAGGCCGAAGCGCAGGACGCCGATCTGCTGGTCGTCGGCTCCTGCAGCCGCGGCGCGCTGGGGCGCGTGATGCTTGGCGACGACACGCGCGCCGCGTTGAACGGCTCGCCCTGCGCGGTGGCGATCGCGGCGCGCGGCTACGCCGAGCACCCCCAGCCGATCGCCGACATCGGCGTGGGTTATGACGGATCGCCCGAGAGCACGGCCGCGCTGGCGATGGGCCGCGAGCTGGCGGCACCCACCAGGGCGACACTGCACGCGCTGGAAGTCGTCCCGATCGCCACCTACGCCTACACCGGGATGATGCCGCCTGCAATCGGCGAGAGCATCGACGCGCTAATACAGGAGGCCGATACGCGCATGAAGGAGCTGCCCGGCGTGGACGGCCGCGCCGTGTATGGGCTTACGGGCGAGGAGCTGGCCGCCTTCGGCAAGGACGTCGACATCCTCGTGGTCGGCTCGCGTGGCTACGGACCTGTGAAGCGCCTGGTGATCGGCAGCACCTCCGACTACCTCCAGCGCCACGCCCGCTGCTCGCTGCTCGTTCTGCCCCGTGCATTGAGCGGCACGAATGGGGAGTCGGCGGCGGTCGCGGAGAACCCGGAGGGCGCGGCGGCGTGATGCCAGGGAGGGTCCCGCCGCCTGATTTGCACGCGCAAGCACCATGTGGCGCTTGGAAGCCGCTGTCATCCAGCGCTCCGATCATGCGGAGTCGCCTCAGATGAAGCGCATCGGACTGCTGACCGGCGGCGGCGACTGCCCCGGCCTGAACGCCGTCATTCGCGCCGCCGTCAGGCGCGGGCTGGCCGAGGGAGGCTATGAGTTCTGGGGGTTTCGCCACGGCTGGGCGGGGGTGCTCGCGAACGATGCGATCGAGCTGACCTTCCAGAGCACCCGTGGCATCCTCCCGCGCGGCGGCACGATCCTCGGCACCTCGCGCACGAACCCCTTCGCCGAGGGCCGCGACGGCGTCGCGCTGGTGCGCGAGACGCTCGCCGCACGCGGCGTGGATGCGCTGATCACGATCGGCGGCGAGGACACGCTCGGCGTGGCGCTGCGTCTGCACGACGCCGACATCCCGGTGGTGGGCGTGCCCAAGACGATCGACAACGACCTCGACGGCACCGACGTGACCTTCGGCTTTCAGACCGCCGTGCAGATCGTCACCGAGGCGATCGACCGCCTGCACACCACCGCGGAGTCGCACAACCGCGTGATGGTCGTCGAGGTGATGGGCCGTCACGCCGGCTGGATCGCCACGCACGCGGGCATCGCGGGCGGCGCCGACGCGATCCTCGTGCCCGAGCGGCCGTTCGACATCGAGGAGGTCTGCGCGCATCTGCGCCGCCGCCACGAGCGGGGGTCGAGCTTCTCGATCGTCGTCGCCGCCGAGGGCGCCACGCCACGCGAGGGGACGCTGGCGACAGCGACAGCGACCGAGACGCCGGACGGCTCCTATGCGACGACCCCGGATGCGCCCACCGACGCCTTCGGACACCCCCGCCTGGGCGGCATCGGCGTCACCCTGGAGCAGGAGATCGAGGCGCGCACCGGCTATGAGACGCGCGTGACGATCCTCGGCCACGTGCAGCGTGGCGGCTCGCCCGTGGCCTACGACCGCGTGCTCGCCACCCGCTTCGGCGTCGCCGCGATGGACGCGATCAGCGGCGAGCGCTTCGGCGCGATGATCGGTCTGCGCGGCACCGCAATGGTTGAGGTCCCGCTGGCACGGGCGCTGCGCGAGCCGAAGCTGCTCGACCCCGGGCTGTATGAGACGGCCGCGCTGTTCTTCGGCTGAGCCGGTCGCGCCGCAGACCAGGGGGCATACGGCCCGGCCCACGTTACTCGGCCGAGCCGGCCGGGTCACGCTCGGTTGACCGCCGTGCCGCGCTTGACTGGGCGGGCCGCGGGGCGCTGCGAGGGCTTATCCGGCCCGGCGGCCGATTCCGACATTCCTCTTAGAAGCGCCTCACCTTCCGTCTAGCTGCGACCGCGAGAGTGGCCCCCATGTCCACTCCCGCGATCGGTCTCCCCGGCACCCGTCCCGTCCCCGCCGACACATGGACCGTCCGTGCGCGCGCGGCCCTGCGCGGCCTCGTGCGCGGCGGCGAGGCCGACCCCTCGTGGTCGCGTCCCGCGCTGTGGCTCATCGCGCTGCTCGCCGGCGCGCTGACGCTGTGGGGTCTCACGCGCAACGGCTACGCCAACACCTACTACGCCGAGGCCGCCCAGGCGGCGACGCGCAGCTGGCGTGCGCTCCTCACCAACGCGCTCGATATCTCCGGATCGGACTCGCTCGACAAGGGGCCGCTCTCCAACGTGCTGATGGGCCTCTCCGGACGCGTGTTCGGTTTCTCGAGCTTCAGCATGCTTCTGCCCGAGGCGCTCTGCGGCATCGGCGCGGTGCTCGTATTGCACAACACCGTCAAGCGCACCCTCGGCCATCGCACGGCGCTACTCGCGGCGCTCGCGCTCGCACTCACCCCGATCTTCGTCGCGATGAGTCGCTTCAACAACCCCGACGCGGTGCTCGTACTGATGCAGGTCTGCGCCGCCTGGGCACTCGTGCGCGCGCTCCAGTCAGGGCGCACGCGGCACCTGCTGCTGTGTGGACTGTTCGTCGGACTCGCCTTCAACGCCAAGATGCTCGCCGCCTATCTGGTGGTGCCGGGGCTCGCGCTCGCGTTCCTCGTCGCCGGCCAGGGCTCCGTGCGCAGACGCGTTGCGCAGCTCGCCGCCGGCGGCGTCTCGATGCTCGCGGTGAGCTTCGCCTGGTACGGCACGATGATGCTCATCCCTGCCGGCTCGCGCCCGTGGGTTGGCGACACGACGGATGACTCGTGGTTCTCGCTGATCTTCGGCGCCAATGGCCTCAGTCGCGTCTCCGGGTCCGGCGGAGCCGCCGGACCCACGGGCGCGGGGACCTTCGGCGGCGCCGCCGGCCCGCTGCGCCTGTTCAACACCATCGTCGGCGGCCAGATCGCCTGGCTGTTGCCCTTGGCGCTGCTCGGGCTCGTGCTCGGACTGTGGGCGCGTCGGCGCGCCCCGCGCACCGACCTCGCCCGCTCGGCCTACATCCTGTGGGGCGGCTGGGCGCTCGTCACGTGGGGCGTCTTCAGTTTCTCGCAGGGCATCTTCCACCCTTACTACACCACCGCCCTGGCCCCCGCGGTGGCGGTGCTCGCGGCGGGCGGCGCGCTCGAGCTATGGGACCGCTCGCGTGGCTCGCTCGGCTGGAGTATCGCGCTCGGCGCCGCCATCTGCGTCAGTGCGGCGCTCGCGGTGGTGTTGCTCGACCGCGCCCCGGGCTTCGCGCCTTGGCTCACGCCTTCGGTCATAGCGCTGGCTGCGGTGAGCACCGCGGCGGTCCTCCTCTCGCGGCCCTTGGCGTCCGGCTCCGCGGTCGTCCGCGATGGCAGCGTCCGGGATGGCGGCCATCGCTCGTGCCTGGCGATTCGGATCGCGGCGCTGGCGGGCGTGCTCGCGGTGCTCGGCGGACCGGCCGCCTACTCGTTCGCCACTGTCGGCAGGACCCTCAGCGGAGGCAACCCGCTGGCCGGACCCGCCGGCGCCGAGGCCGGCGGCTTCGGTGGAGGCGCGCCCGGCGGCTTGCCCGGCGCCGGCGCACGGAACTTCGCGCCCGGCGGCACCGGACCGAGCCTCCGAGCCAGTGCCGGCGCCGGTGCTCCTCCGGCACTGTTCGGTGCCCGGGGCGCCGGTGCTCCTCCCGCTGCGCTTGGTGCCGGTCGTGGCGCTCCGGGCGGCTTTGCGGGTGGCGGCGGTCCGGGTGGGTCGGTGAGCAGCGCGACGCTGAAGTACCTGGAGTCTCACCAGGGCTCAGCCAAGTACATGGTCGCCGCCGTCGGCTCTGGCACCGCCGCCTCGATCGCACTGCAGAGCGGGCGCAACGTGATCGACATGGGCGGCTTCATGGGCTCCGATCCGAGCCCCAGTCTCGCCCAGCTGAAGCACCTGGTGGCCACCGGCCAGCTGCACTACGTGCTGCTCTCGGGCGGCGGCAGCGGCGGTGGGCCCGGCATCGGTGGAGCAGCGGCTCAGAGCGGTGCGGGTATCGGCGGACCGGGCGTTGGTGGAAATGCCGGTAGCGGCGCCGGCGCCGGCAGTGGCTCGGCCGGTGCCGGCGCGAGCGACGCGGTCACACGGGCCCGCGACGCCTGGATCGAAAGCCACGGCACGGTGGTCCACACGGGCTCGTCGAGCACCGACGGCGCGGCCCTCTATTTCCTTCCCTCCTCCAGCGCCAGCTGAGCCCCGCGACGCTCCTGCCCGGAGGACTCGGCCGGGGAATCACGAAGTATGGGAGGTGGCCGAGAGTTCGCCAAGCGGTGCGGCGCGCCCGGGCTCGACCGGCTCCGCACCCGAGGCGCGGGCCGCCCAGCACCGCACGCTCGCCGCCTGGTCGCTCGTGCACGAACTCGCCGGCGTCAAGACGCCCTGGGAACTGCGCTTCGACGACCCCTCGCGCGAATGGCGGCGGCTGTTCTCCGAGTTCTTCGGCACCTTCCTGCTCGTGCTCGCCGGCGCAGGCGCCAGTGTGATCGACGCCGTCAGCCACGGTGCTATCGGGCGCGGCGCCGCCGTCAGCGCGCCCGGCCTCACGGTGATGGCCGTGATCCTCTTCATGGGCGCCGTCTCCGGCGCACACCTCAACCCCGCCGTCAGCATCGCCTTTGCCGCGCGCGGGGACTTCCCCTGGATCCGCGTCCCCGGCTACATCTTCATCCAGCTCGTCGGCGCCACCGCCGCGGTGCTGTTCCTCGATGCGATGTTCGGTCGCGTGGGGATGCTCGGCGCGACCGTCCCCGGCGCCGGCTTCGACGCCACCCAGGCAATGTTCATGGAGGCGATCCTCACCCTCGGCCTCGTCAGCACGATCCTCGGCACGGCCTCGCGCGCGCAGAACGTCGGTCCGCTCTCGGCCGTCGCTGTTGCCGGCTACATCGTTTTGGCCGGCCTTTGGTCGAGCCCGGTCTCCGGCGCCTCGATGAACCCCGCCCGCTCGTTCGGGCCGGATGTCGTGCTCGGCAACTTCAGCGACTACTGGGTCTATCTCGTTGGCCCGGTGGCGGGTGGGCTCTTGGCGGTCGCCATCGCCGCGATCCTGCGCGGCCGCGGTGGGGACGAGCACGCCATCGCCGCAGCACAGGGCACGCTCGGCAGCCTGAGCGCTGAGCGGCGGTGAGGTTTCGGCCGGGCACCCACCCGATCGCGAGCAGCGCCGAGTCCAGGCCGGCGCCGGGCCTTGGATCGCTGCAGCGCCGAGCCCAGGCGGCGCCGGGCTTGGGATCGCTGAGCAGCGCCGAGTCCAGGCCGGCGCCGGGCCTCAGTCTTCGCGCGGGGGCGGCTGAAAGACGATTCGCTTGAGCTCCCCCACCGCCGCGCCGCTGAGGCGCAGCGCCGTCTGAAACCCCTCCTTGCCGAGCTCGCCGGCGTCAAGTGCGCGGCGCAGCTCGTTCAGCGCTCCGCGCTCCTCCTCGGGCACCTGATCGCGCGCGGTCTCGAGCAGCAGCACGTGTCGCGGGCGGCGCAGGGCATGGGCCATGCGCACGTAGGGCTCGCGCTCCTGAGCCGCAAGGCTCTCCATCGCGATCACCACCGTGCTGTTGGCATTCAGCCGCTTGGCCACCGCCGCATCGAGTAGCTCCCGCGCGCGACTCTCCACCTCGGCCTCGGGCACCCGGCCGGCCAGCAGCGCTCGCACCTTCGCGAGCGAGAGCACCGCGCCGTGCTCCTCCACCACGCGCGCCGCCAGCTTGGCAGCCTGGGGTGCGGAGGCGGAGACGATCAGCAGCAGGCTTCCCGGCGAGTAGCGCAGGCGGTCGGCCGGTGCCAGCACGCGACAGCGCCCCGACACGTCCACCGGCCGCGGCGGGCCGTCGCCCTCCTTGCGCGGGCGCTCCGAGGACCACCCTGTGCGCTCGTCCGCGCCGATCTTCACGCTGCGCGAGGACGGAGGGGTGGCCATGCCTCCATCATCCCCTACTGGGGCCCGCGATGCGACGCGAGGGTCCCAATCCCGCTTTGGCCTAGGATCGACCCAGCTTTGGCCCAGGACCCGATCCCGCTTTGGCCCAGGTTTCGGCCCGCTTTAGCCCAGCACCCGCTCATACGCCGCGGCGAGTCGCTCCGCGGCCGCGGCGGTCGAATAGTGCCGCACGACCTCCTCCGGGTAGGCCATTCGCGTGCCCGGCGCGCGGCTGAGCGGGCCTTCGCGACTGGCCAGCGCGCGCGCGATCCCCAGCCAATCGCCCGGCGCCACCAGCTGGGCTGGCGTGCCCGCCAGCACCTCGGGAATCGCTCCGCTCGTGGTGCTCACGATCTCAAGCCCCGCCGCCATCGCCTCGGCGAGGACCAGCCCGAACTGCTCCTCCCAGAAGGCCCGCGGGATATCGAAGGGGTGTTTGGCCGCGCCCGCCGAGGAGAGGCTCGCCAGCACCATCGCCGTCGCCTGCGCGAACACCGCGGGCATCTGCTCGTAGGGCACGCCGCGGATCTCCACCGCCCCGCTCAGACCCAGCTCGGCGGCGTGCTCGCGCAGGCGGCCCTCTTCCGGGCCGGCGCCCACGATCAACAGCCGCGGGCGGTGCACCGTGCCGTCCGGTCCGGTGACGATCCCGCGGTGCAGCGCCGCCAGCGCGCGCAGGGCGTCGTGGTGGCCCTTCTCCCACACCAGCCGTCCAGGGCTGACGAGCGTGTGCTCGCGGGGTGGCACGGGGGGTGCCTCGGCGAAGCGCCCTGTGTCGATCCCGGGCGCACAAACGAGGATGCGCTCCTCCTCGACGCCCTCCAGACGCAGCGTCTGCGCGGCGCGCTCGGTGGCCGGCAGAAACAGGTCCGTCTCGGCGAGCACGCTCTCGCGGTAGCGGCGTGCGTGCGGGTTGCGGTAGGCGTTCAGCAGCGGCAGTGTCTCCCACACCGTCTGCACGAGCCGGTAGCCGTGGCGGCGCTTGCGCTTTGCTGCCTCCGCCGCGAACCAGTAGGAGAGCTCCTCGGCGTGCACGATGTCGGCCGCCGCGAAGGCGCTCTCCGCCGAGAGGTAGCGGTCGCCAAAGGCGAGCGCCCCCAGCTCGCCCACCGGGCCGCCCGGCAGCAGGTCGCGTAGCGCGCGCACCGGCACCGCCCGCAGTCCCTCCGGCTTGGCGAAGCGGTTGGAGCCGCTCAGCAGGTAGGACACCTCGAAGCGCTCCGGCAGCTCGCGCCACGGGCGCAGCTCCCATGGCGTTGCCTGGTGGCCGCGCACGATCAGCACTCGGGGCACGGGCGCAGGTTAGCCCGCCGGGTGGTGGGAGGGGTGAGTGGGATGTCCTGGCGTGGGCCGAGAACGGCGCGGGTCAGCCCGAAGGATGGCGCGGGCGCCCCGGCGGGGTGCCGTCGTCCTCGATCGCGCGCCGATAGCCCGCGAGGCTCGCGACTCCGGTCTGCCTCCAGGTGAAGCGCGCCGCGCGCTCGCGCCCGCGCTCGCCCAGGCGCTCCGCTAGCGCTCGGTCATCGAGCAGCCGGCGGATCGCCGCGTCGATCTCCTCCTGGCGTTCGGGGTCGAACGTCAGCGCCGCGTCGCCGGCCACCTCCGGCAGCGAGGATGTGTTCGAGCACGCCACCGGCACTCCGCGCAGCATCGCCTCCAGCACCGGTAGCCCGAAGCCCTCGATCAGCGAGGGCAGCACGAACAGGCTGCTCAGCGCATAGCACCCCTCCAACTGCGCCTCGGACAGCCACGCGGGGAAGCGCACCCGCCCGGTCACACCGAGCTCATCGGCAAGCGCACGCAGTTCTTGCTCGTGCGGAGTCGGCGCGCCGGCCAGCACGAGCACCACGTCGCCATCCAGCGCCGGCAGTGCTCGCACCAGGCGGTGTAAGTTCTTGTAAGGGCGTTTCTGTGCCACGCACAGCACGACGCGCGTGTTGCCCAGTTCGAGCTCGGCGCGTAGGGCACCCTCGTCGGCGTGGCCGCCCGGCGCCCGCGGCAGGCTCGCCCCGAGCGGTGTCACGTCGATGAGCCCGCGCTCCACGCCCAGGGTGCTCGCCGAGATCCTCCGCCGCGGCGTGGGAGATGGAGAAGATGCGATCGGCGCCCGCCACCGCATGGCCCACCCGTCGGCACATGGTGCGGTGCACGCGCGGGCTGGCCTCCCATTCCTCGGGGCGGTGCAGCCAGATCAGGTCGAGCACCGATACCACGCTCGCCACTCCAGGTGTCCTCACTGGGCCGGTGTTGGCCGGGCTGTGCAGCACGTCCAGCCGCCGCGCCGCCGCGAGAGCGGGCAGCAGCAGGTACTCCGCGGGCACATGCAACGGCGGCCCGTGCATGCTCACGGGCACCGTCGTCAAGCGCACCTCCCCCGCCCACGGCTCCTCGCGCAGGTCGGCGGGTGCGTCGCGCGATACGAACACGTGCACCTCCGTGTTCGCCTCGGCTTCGAGCAGCGCCCCCGGCAGTGCGCGCGCGTAGCGCCCGGCTCCGCCGGCGCGCTCGCCGAGGAAGATCAGGTTAAGGCCGACGCGCAAGTCGGCTTCCATCCCCATACCACTCCGAAGCCCGGTTCTGTCTCCGCGCCGCTCTCGACGGTATAGCCGGCACGCTCCAGCGCGCCGCGCGCCTGCGCTTGCGGATCGCCGGAGGGGGCGTTGTGAGCGTGGTACTCGAGCATCACCACCGGCACCCTCAACTCGGCGGCACGGGGATCGGCGAGGATCGACCACTCGCCTCCCTCGATATCGATCTTCAGCAAATCCAGGCCGTCGAGCAGCGCGAAGGTGTCGCGTCCGGGGACGCTTTCCACGCCCTCCCCCGACGCGTCGGCGACGCGGCCGTTGGTCGCCTTTCCCACCGTGAAGTAGACGGGGCCGTCCGTCGTCACGGCGGCCGCTTCGAGCACCTCCCAGGACCCGGTCAGGTCGTTCAGCTCGATCTGTCGCCGGTGACGGCGCACGTTCTCCGGGTCGGGCTCCAGCGCGAGCACGCGCCCCACCACGAAGCGCCCGTGCAGCCACAGCCCCCACATGCCCACGTTCGCTCCCAGATCCAGGGCGCGCAGGGGACGATTCAGGCCGAGCAGCAGCGCCACGACCTCCTCGGGCGGCTCATGCGCATGCTGGTAGAAGGCCTGGTCCAGCGCATGCGCGTCCTGCCCGTGCACGATCAGCGCCCGCAGGCCGCACTCACGAACGGTGTAGACGTGCCTGGATGGCTTTCCCGCCAGCTCGCGCAGCGCGAAGGCCGGCGACTCGTGCACCACGCGGCTGCGCAGCACCGCCGCCACGCGCCGCTCGACGCTCGGACGAGCCAGCAGGGAGCGCACCGGAGCGGGCAGCCGACGCGACAGCGGCCGGCCGGCGGGTCGTGCTGAGGTCGTGCTCATCTGGAACCTCTCATTCCGCGAGGAGGCTAGCGGCCGGCACGGACCGGGGTTGCCGCCAGCCGGTCAATCGGCCGCTTGGTCCGTGGATCGGCCCCCTGGCCGTGGATCAGCTGCCTGGCGCGCGGCGCGGACGGGGGATCAGCTCGACGATCTCCCCCGGCAGCGCACGGCTAAGGGCTATCAGCGCCCCATAGCAGGCTAATGCAAGCAGGGCCTTCAAAAGCGAGGAGAGATCCGTCGCGAATACGAGCAGGACTCCCGGAATCGCCGCGAGGATCACCTTCGGGAGGATCGCGAGCCGGGGGCGGAACTCGGGATGCCCGTATACAAGCGCGATCAGCGAGCCGGCGGCGAGCGTGCAGCTCGCCGCCGATCGTCGCCAGTGCCGCCCCGCGCGCGCCATGCGTGGCCGCCAGCGTGAGCGTCAGCGCGCAGCTGACCACCAGCGCGGCCCCATTGGCGGCGAGCAGCCCGCCGTAGCGCTTGATCGAGATCAGCGCGAAGCCCCAGCCGGCGATCACGAAGGAGGCGATCATCGCGAGCCCCTGGATGCGCAGCACCGGGACCGCTCCGGCGAAGCGCGGCCCGGCGATCACATGGATGATGAACTGCGCTCCCCCCGCGATCCCGAGCGCCGCGGCGACGCCCAGGATCAGCGAGACCTCGAAGATTCGCTGCAGGGCGTAGGCGAGTCGTTCGCGGTCGTCGCGCGCCGCGCGCGCCAGCAGCGGCAGGGCACCGCTGACCAACAGCCCCGGGATCCCGGCGGTCACGATGAAGACTCTGAAGGAGGCCGCGAACAGTCCGCTCTGATGGGCGCTGGCGACGAGGCTCGTGAGGATCTGGGCGGTGTAGACGTAGATCGTCCCCACGGCCGTCGCCAGTGAGAAGGACACCGTGAGCTTCAACAGCGCCAGCCAATGGTGGGGACGCAGTTCCATCCGCAGCGAGATCTGCTCCGCGCACGAGCGCCGCATTGAGCGGCACGAGCAGCAGGTTCGCGGCGAGGGTCACCGCGAGCAGCGGCAGCACCCCCGCGCCGAGCACCACGAGGGCGACGATCCCGCTCACCGTCAGCACCTGGCGGGTGAGGTCCAGTAGCGAGATCGTGCCGAGGCGCAGCGCCGCCGCCAGCGGGATGGAGAGGGTGTGCTGGAACACGAGCGCAACCGTCGCCATGCTGGCGAGGACGGTGCCGAGCAGCAGCGCCGTGTCATACCCCGCGGCAAGCGCGAAGGCTGTGGCCAGCAGCACCCCTACCATCGTCAGCGCGACGCGCAGCCCGAGCAGGTTGCGCATCAGCGTTTCGCGCTCGGCGCCGTTGCTGACGGCGTACTCGCGCGTGCCGATATTCGACATCCCGGCGTCCGTCACCACCGCCACGATCCCCACGAGCGAGAGGACGGTGGTGTATTGGCCGAAGCGAACCACCCCCAGATGGCGGGTGAGCAGCGCGGCCGAGAGGATCGACAGCCCCACGATCCCCACATAGCTGCCCAGGCGAAATGCCCCGCCGCGGAGCACCAGCCCGCCCGCGGCGTTCGTGTCGAGCACGTCGATCTCGCCGCCGGCCTCCCCAGAGGTGTGGGGCTCCCCCGCAGCGCTCGCTGGCCCCGCGGCCGCATCCCCCGGCGCAGGCACGACCGAGCCCGCTCCGCTCCCGCGGTCGCTCATCGCGCGGCGGCCCACGCCCGCGCGTAGCTCTCGAGCGTCCCTTCCGCGGTGGCCTGCCAGGTGAAGCCGGCCTCGCGTACGCGGCCGAGCGCAGCTAGGCGCGCCGCCAGCGCGCGGTCGCTGAGCAGCTCGATCAGCGCCTCGGCGATGTCCGCGACGCTCAGCGGGTCGAAATAGCGCGCCGCCTCGCCCGCCACCTCGGGCAGCGAGGAGGCGCGCGAGCAGGCCACCGGCACGCCGCGGCGCATGGCCTCCAGCAGCGGGATGCCGAAGCCCTCGTTGAGGGAGGCGAACACGAAGCACCGCGCGAGCGCGTAGAGCCCCTCCAGGTCGTTGGCGTCCACGTACGCCGGAAAGGCCACGTTGGCCGCGATCCCCAGCTCGCGTGCCAGCTCGCGCAGTTCGCGCTCGTGCTCGGTGGGGTTGCCGGGGAGCACCAGCACCGCTTCGGGGTGGCGCTCGACGACGACAGCCATCGCCCGCACCAATCGCTCCAGGTTCTTGTGCGCCTTCTTGGCGGACACGCTGAGGATCACCGCGCCCTCGCCCAGTCCGAGGCGCCGACGCAGCTCGTCGGGCGGCGTAGAGGGCGCCGCGAGGTTCGCGCCCGAGGCGTCGTCAGGGCCCGGGTTCGAGCTGTCAGGGCCTCTGTTCGAGCTGCTGAGGGCTGGGTTCGGGGATGGTCTTCCGCCGGAGGCCAGCGGCACGACGTCGATGCGCTCGCGTGGAACCCGCAGGTATTCAACGATGTGATCGGCCCCTGCCTGCGAGAGCGCGATCAGACGGTCGGCGCGGCGTGCCACCGGTGGCACCACCAGGCGCCACACGCGCACGGTGGTGGCCTCGCCCGGGTCGGGAGCGACGATCCAGGTCACATCCGCCAGTGTGACGACGCTGACCGCGCGCGTGCGCAGCGGCGCGGTCATCCCCATGCTGTGCAGGAGATCCACGTGCCTGCCCGCGATCGCGCCAAGCACCGTCAGCTCGCCGAGCGCCTTCAGGCCGCGCCGGCCGATCAGCGGCGGAACGATCAGCTCGACCTCCCCCGCCCACTCCTCGCTGGCGAGGTACTCGCGCCCTCCGGGGCTGCAGTACACGCTGAAGCGAACCTCGGGTGCCAGGCGGATCAGTTCGGGCACCAGCGCGCGCACGTAGGTATCAAGGCCGCCGAAGCGAGGCTCCAGGAACACGGCGTTGATCCCTACGCGGCGGTAGGGGGGCGTGGTGGGTGTCATCGCGGCCCATGGTGGCGGACGGCGCGGATCTCGCTCGCTCGGCGGCCTGCTACGGCAACGGACGAGCTTGAGCGATCTCTTTGACTCTTGCATAGAGGTAGTGTAGAGGGCGACATTTTGGTAGCGTAGATCACTGCATTATGGTAGCCTTGACCGATGGTGGAGCAGCCGTACAGCCGTCGTGTCATCGATGAGGAACTCGACGAGTTGATGAGGTCGGTCGCCGCCCTGGCGATCGAGGGAGCAAAGGGCGTCGGCAAGACCGCTACAGCCGTGCAGCGGGCGGCGTGCGTGCGCGAACTCGACGACCCGGTACAGCGCCGCATCGCGGGCGCCGATCCGGCGCGCCTGCTCGACGGCCCTCCGCCCGTACTGATCGACGAGTGGCAGTACGTGCCGGAGTCCTGGGACCTGGTCCGCCGGGCGGTGGACGCCGGTGCCAAGCCGGGTAGGTTCCTGCTCACTGGCTCTTCGCGATCGGCCGAGCGCGGCTCGCATTCCGGGGCTGCGCGGATCGTCAGCCTGCGCATGCGTCCATTGGCTCTGTCCGAGCGGGGGCTGGGGCAGGCGACTGTCAGCGTTTCGTCCCTTCTGTCGGGTGGGCGTCCAGCGGTGGAGGGTACGTGCAAGATCCGACTCGAGGACTACGCGCGCGAGATCGTGTCATCTGGTCTGCCGGGCCTGCGCTCGGTGTCCGGGCGTGCGCTTCGTGCCCATCTCGACGGCTACCTCCTGCGGATCGTCGATCGCGACTTCCCTGAACTCGGCCACCAAGTCCGTGACCCTGCCGCTTTGCACCGCTGGTTGACCGCCTATGCGGCCGCCTCCTCCACTACCGCGACATTCGAGACGATTCGGGATGCGGCTACCGGTGGCCACGGCGAGAAACCGGCGAAGACCACCACGCTGCCCTATCGCGATGTGCTCGAGCGGCTCTGGGTCCTTGATCCCGTGCCGGCATGGCTGCCGACTCACAACCGCCTTGCGCGTCTGTCCTCGCCCCCCAAGCACCAGCTCGCCGACCCCGCTCTTGCCGCCCGCCTGCTCGGCGTCGATGTCGACGCACTGCTGGAGGGTCGCCCGGTCGGACCCCCGATGCCACGAGACAGCACACTCCTTGGTGCCCTCTTCGAGTCGCTCGTGACTCTGTCAATGCGCACGTATGCCCAGGCGGCGGAGGCGACGGTGGGGCACCTGCGTACAGCCAAGGGTGCCCATGAGGTCGACCTGATCATCGAGCGCGCCGACGGGCGCATCGTGGCCGTCGAGGTGAAGCTCGCCCGCGATGTGAGCCACCGAGACACCGTTCACCTTCGCTGGCTGGCAGAGCGGATCGGTGACGAATTGCTCGATGCCGTGATCGTCACGACCGGACCCGAGGCCTACCGTCGTGCCGACGGGATCGCCATCGTCCCCGCCGCACTGCTTGGCCCTTGAGCTCAGCCCGCCCCGAGCCGCCGATCGGCGCGGGGCCGTCTGGCCGGTCACTCCGGCTGGTCAGCCGCCCTAGGCACGCCACGGCCACGGGACGATCTGCGTGATCTCCTTCGGTACGGCGCGCGTCAGCACGATAAGCACCGCGTAGGCGCCGAGCGCGAGCAGCGTCTGCACAAACGACGATAGGCCGCCGGCGAGCACCAGCGCCACACCGGGGGTGGCGGCGAGCGCGACCTTCGGGACGACCGCGAGCGGTGGGCGCAGCTCGGGGTGGCCGCTGAGCAGCGCCGCGAGCGAGCCGATGGCGAGCGTGGCCTCGCCGCCGATCGTCGCGAGCGCCGCACCGCGCGCGCCGTGGGTGCCGGCGAGCGAGAGTGTCATCGCGACGCTGACGAGCAGCGCCGCGGCGTTGGCGAGCAGCAGGCCGCGGTAGCGCTGCAAAGAGATCAGCGCGAAGCTCCAGCCGGCGAGCACGAAGGAGGCGGTCATCGCGAGTCCCTGGATGCGCAGCACGCCGGCGGCGCCCGCGAACTTGGGGCCGGCGACGACGCTCATGATGAAGTCGGCGCCGCAGAACAGCGCGAGGGTCGCGCCGACGCCCATGATCAAAGAGACCTCGAAGATCCTGCCCAGCGCATACTCCAGGCGTTCGCGGTCGTCGCGCGCGGCGCGCGCGAGCAGCGGCAGAGCGCTGCTGACCAGGAGTACGGGGACGGCGGCGAGGACGATGAAGACCCTGAAGGAGGCCGCGAACAGCCCACTCTGATGCGGGGTCGCGACGAGGCTCGTGAGGATCTGAGCGGTGTAGATGTAGATCGTTCCCACCGCGCTCGCCAGCGAGAAGGCCACCGTGAGGCGCAGCATCGCGATCCAGCGCCGCGGGTGCAGGTTCATGCGCAGCGAGATCTGCCCGCGCGCGAGGATCGCCGTGGCGGGCACGAGCAGCAGGTTCACGAGCAGCGTCACCCCGAGCAGCGGCGCGACGCCGGCGCCGAGTACAAGCAGCACCACGATCGCGCCGACGGTCATCGCCTGGCGTGCGAGGTCGAGCAGCGCGATCCAGCCGAGGCGCAGGGCGGTGGCCAGCGGGATCGAGAGCGTGTGCTGGAAGACGACCGCGACGGTCGCCAGCCCCGCCGCTAGAGTCCCCACGAGCAGTGCGGGTTCGTAGCCGGCGGCGAGCGCGAAGGCGATCGTCAGGAGCACGCCGATCAGCGTGAGCGTCACGCGCAGGCCGAGCAGGTCGCGCATCAGCCGCTCGCGCCGCTCACCCCGAAGCACCGCGTACTCGCGCGTGCCGTAGTTGGACATGCCCACGTCGGTCACCACCGCGACGAGGTTCACGAGCGAGAGCACCGTTGTGTACTGGCTGAAGCGCGCCGGGCCGAGGTGGCGCGTGAGCAGCGCCGCGCTGATCACCGACAGCCCGACCGTCGCCACATAGCCGAGGAAGCGCAAGACCCCGCCGCGCACGACGAGCCCCCCGGCCGCCGTGGTGTCGAGGACGTCCATGATCACTCAACGCTCGCGCGCCCCCGCGGCATCCGGCGCCGGCCGGCGAGCCACGGCGATCGCTGCCAGGGCCCTCGACGCTTTGCCGCCGCGGCCCTCAGCGCTCGTGCACGACCACCACGTTCGAGGCGCCCGCCAGGTAGGGGTAGTCGGCCTCATAGCCGCAGAGCACACGGAAGCCGTAGGCGATCGGCCCGGGGAAACGGAAGCGGTAGGAGGCGTGGAAGGCGCCGTGCGCGTCGCTGCGCACGACGTCGAACTCGATCCAGTGGCCTCCGCGCGAGCGGGCCTCCAGCACGAGCTGCTTGCCGCCGGCCGGGACCGGTCCACCCTGCAGGCGCCCGCTGAAGTGGATCGTGTGGCCGGCGGCGCTCACGGTGGGGGAGACGTGCAGGAGCACTCCCGCGCGCACGCTCAGCGCCAGCGTGCGCGTCGCCACCGGCACCGTATCGCCGAGGTGGCTGCGATAGCCCAGACGCACCGCGCCAGAGGGAACGCCGCGGGGCAGCGCGAGCGTGAAGCGTCCCGCCGCGTCGGTGTGCGCGCCGGGCAGCATCAGCGGGGCGGCGCCGGCGGCGGTGGGCACGAGGCTGACGTCGATCAGCGCGCCCGCAATCGCGTGGCCGGCGGGGTCGGTGAGGCGCCCCTGCACCACGTGGCTCTGGCCGAAGGCGCTCGTCAAGTGCACCGCGCGGGTGACCTTCCAGTTTGCGCCGAGCACTGCCTCCTCAGAGGCTTCGCTGCCGTTGGGCGTGCCGCGATCCGGGGGCTGCGCGCCGGTGGATGCTCCGCCGCTGCCAGTGGAACCGCCGCCGGTGGTGCCGCTGCCTGTGGCGCCGGTTGAGGACCCGCCCGGGG
Organism: uncultured Solirubrobacterales bacterium; assembly: GCA_963723045.1. Classification (GTDB taxonomy): domain Bacteria; phylum Actinomycetota; class Thermoleophilia; order Solirubrobacterales; family Solirubrobacteraceae; genus Palsa-744. The sequence goes on from CAVROU010000001.1 coordinate 304,432, forward strand.
ATTGGCTGCCGCCAGCGCCGCCAGGCTGGCCGCCGCCGGCGGGTATTCCGTTGGCGACCGTCACCTGCCGATCCACCACCGGAGTGGAGTTGCCTGCCGCGTCGGTCACCGAGACGACGAGGTGGTGTGCGCCGTTGCTGAGCGTCGTGGTGTCGAAGGGCACGTCCTTCGAGAGCGAATGGACACACGGTTCGGTGTAGAGGAATGCCGGCAGCCCGTCGGTCGTCTGACCCACGTTCACGCAGTGGCCGCCGTTGGTGTCGAGCGTGGTGCTCGAGACGGTCTGGCTGTCCACTTGGAAGACCGCCTGGTAGACGCCCGAGGCGGGGTCGGTGGCGGTGAAGGTCACATCGCTTGTCCCGCTCACCGTGGCGTCTTCGGCCAGGGCGCCGGACACTTCCTTGACGCTGGGAGCGGTTTCCTGGTTGATGGTTAGGTCTGCGGCGAAGAGCTCCACCGAGGCTGCGTATCCATTGGTGTCGCCTGGGCTTGATGAGCATTCCGAGCCGGAGATGAGGGAGCCGCAGGATGCGTTGAGGGAGAGGTACGGGCTATGGAGGGCGCTACTCGGCATTTCAATTCGGTTGTTCGTGGCTAGAGGGTCCTGCAGATTCCCTTCTTCGTGGCATCCCTTGAAGGCATCGCACGAGTCGAAGACCACTGTGTTTTCCCCTCTGTTTGCCACGCCACTCATCCAGAACAGGTAGGAGTCGTTTGAATTGCCTCCGCCGGCAGTGTCCCCGGCACGCCAAAGCGTTGCCGCCTGCAGCGTCTCTCCGGACGGCGCGTTGAAGCTCCATGTCGCTAGATCTGTATTGGCAGGATGAGCGTGTCCCGAGTGCAACGCTGCAACGAGGCCTCCGCCGGTCGCGCAGCCGTTCCCGGTGGAGTCGAGTGTCTGCGAAAGGGAAGTCGATTCCCTCCACCCGTCCACCGGCGCGACTTCCCCGTTCGGCATCCGGCAGGCATACACATGGAAGCTCCCCGCCCAGGCAACCGCATGAACGGTCGCTCCGAGCACGGCCACCCATATGACTCCCGCCACCATCGCGGCCTTGGCGATTCGCATTGAGAAATCCTTTCCTCCGTTGGCTATCGACGGCCGCACGGCCGTCTCAACCAATGTCGTCGCGGAGTGCGCTTCGGCCCCCCTCCCAATTTTTGTCGGCAGACCCCCCGGCTGACCTTTAGCCCAAATTTGACTTCTTAAGGCTTAAGTGTCTATCCGGAATGAAGAGGGGCCCGACCGAAGCCGGGAGACACGCGCCTCCGGCGTCCCCGTTTCAGCCCGCCACCCTCTATGCGGAAAAGCGCACGGGCAGCTCGGCGAGCCCGTAGATGCCGGTGATGCTCTCGTACGCCGGCTCGCCATCCAGCTCCAGGCCGGCCATGCGCGGTGCCAGAAAGGCCAGCGCCTCCTGCAGCTCCACGCGCGCGAGGTTCGCGCCCAGGCAGTAGTGCACGCCCGCGCCGAACGTCAACGCCCGTGCGCGACCGCGGGAGGCGGTGATGTCGAAGGTGTCTCCGTCCCCTCCCCCCTCCAGGTCGCGATTGCCGGTGAAGGCGCAGACCATCACGATCGTGTCCTTCGGGAAACTAATCCCGCGGAACTCGAACTCCTCGGTGACGATGCGTGCGGTGAAGGGCGTGATCGGCTCCACCCGCAGCACCTCCTCCACGGCCTGCGCGGCCAGCGAGGGGTCTTCGGCGAGCCCTGCCCACTGGGCGGGGTGTTCGGCGAACAGGCGCACCGCGTGCGCGAGCTGGCTCTGCGTGGTGTCCACGCCGCCGATCAGCACATTGAGCACGAGGTTCACGCACTCCACGTCTGACAGCCGCTCCAGCTGCTGCCCGCTCTCGTCCTCGGTGGCGGCGATCAGCTTGGAGATCAGATCGTCCCCCGGCGTCGAGCGGCGCGTGCGCACGAGCTCTCCGCACCACTCATAGAACTCGACCACCGCCTGCTCGATCAGCTCGCGCTCGCTCATCATCGAGGCGGCGTCGAACTGGCGCTGAATCCAGTTGGACCAGTGATGCAGGCGCGGCGCGTCGCTCAGGGGCGCGCCCATCACCGCCGCGATCATCTGCGAGGGGTAGGGCTTGGCGATGCTCTCCACGAACTCACAGCGGGTATCCACTCCCTCCCATAGCTCCTCGAGCAACTGGCGTGCGAGCGGGCGGTAGCGCTCGACCGCGCGGGGCGAGAGCGCGGGGTTCACGAGCGCGCGTAGGCGCGTGTGGTCGGGGCCGTTGATGTGGAGGATGTTGCGGCGCATCTCCTCATACAGCGGCCCCTCGCCGACGCCGAAGATCTCGGCGATCTTCATGCCGGGGAAGACGGCCGCGCGGGTGCGCAGGAAGAGCTCGCAGGCCTCCCGATCGAGCACGAGGTAGCCGAGTGGCGTGCTCGCGAGCCAGCCCTGCTCGCGCAGCTCGTGCATGCGGGCGTGAAAGCGCGCCCCCCGCATCTGCGGGTCGGTGTAGTCGAAGCTCGGGAGCTCCAGCTCGCTGACCAGCGTCGTCATCGGGGGGCGACGCTATCAGCGCCGCGACAGGGAAGCTAGCGTCCGTACCAGCCGCGCCGTCCTCCGGCGGCGGGGGCGCCGCCCACGAAGAAGCCGATCAGCCACAGCAGTACCGCGATCAAAAGCACGATCCACAGCAGGTGCACGGCAAAGCCGAGCCCGCCGAAGATCGCGAGGATGAGTACGAGGGCAATCAGGGCAATCATGGATGTCCTCCTCTCCATCGTGGCGGTGCTCGAATGCACCGCCTGTGACTGGAGGACTACCCGCCCCGAAGGCCCCCGAATCCCATCTCCTCCCCGGGGGCGAGCTACTTCTTGGCGCCCTTCACGTTTTGCTTGAGCGTCGCGCCGGCGGTGAACTTGGGGGCCTTGGAGGCCTTGATCTTCACCTTTTCGCCCGTGCGCGGGTTCACGCCGGTGCGCGCGGCGCGCTTGACCACGGAGAACTTGCCGAACCCCGTGAGAGCGACCTCGTCACCCTTCTTGAGGGTCTTGTTGACGATCGTCACGAAGGACTCCACGGCGCGTGAGGCATCCGCCCGGGTGAGGCCGCTGTCGGCGGCGAGAGCGTCGACCAGCTCGGTCTTGTTCATGGGTGCTTCCTTTCGGTTGGGTAGCGCAACGAGCGCGCAGGGTAGCGCGAACGCCACTCGGATGGCTTGTCTGAGCGAGATGGGCGCCCGCGCGACTCCTCGCGGATTGGTGCGAACGGCGCCTCGGAGGGTGTGGCGGCGCCCGAGGCGAGCGCTCGCAGGGTGGCCGGCCGAGCTCAGATCGTGACGGCCTGCGCGGGGTCCACGCCGGAGAGCACCTCGCGCAGCTGATTGCGCATCAGGCGGTGCCCCGTCTGTGGGTCCACGGCGTGGTGGCCGAGCACGAAGGTGGCCTTCGCGTCGTCGAGCGCCGTATTCGAGGGGGCCTTCAGGTGGGGGTCCTCGCCGCAGGCCTGTAGGTAGCCGGCCACCGTTCCGTCCTCCACGAGCGCGGCGTCGCAGTCGAAGGCGCGCGCGAGCAGGCGCAGGTAGTCGCGGCGGTTCAGCGCGTCGGGGCCGGCGGTGTTGTAGAGGCCCTCGCAGTCCTGCGCCATGAGCTCGCACAGGCGCTGGGCGTAGTCCCAGGCGTAGGTGGGCGTGCGATAGCCGTCGCGCGGCGCCGGCAGCGCGTGGCCCTCGCGCAGGCGCTCCACGAGGTGCAGCGGCACGCTGGAGTGCGCCCACACGTGCCGCGCCAGCTCGCCGGAGACCTTGGGACGGGCGAGGTTCACGCCATAGAGGCTCGCCGGGCGGGTTATCAGCCAGGAGCCGTTGTAGTCCGCGGTCGCCTGCTCGCAGGCCTGGCGCGTGCGCCCCCATGCGTTGATCGGTTCCGGGGGGTCATCCTCTGACCAGCGCAGGTGCGGGGGGAGCATGCCCGAGTAAACCCAGTCGCTAAGAGACGAGCACGTAGTGCGCGCGCACGTTGCGCGCGGCGGCGAGCGTGTTGATCGTGCCGAGTTGCGTCAGCTGCGCGGCGAAGGGGTCGTGCTCGACCTGGCTGGCGTGTGTGCCGAGCGCGGCATGGACGAGCACGTCGGGCTCGAAGGCGACCGCGGCTTCCACGCAGGCGTGGCGATCGGCCATGTCGAGGCCGATCGTGCTGCGCGCCCGTGATCTCCACGGGAGTGTCGCGCCAGGTGCCGAGCACCTCCCAGCTCTGCTGCACGGCGGCGGCCGCCAGATTGGACCCCACCAGCCCACTGACGCCAGTGATGAGAAGTCGCATGTGAATCTAGCTGTCAAGCCTACCAGGGAGAGCGCAGTTCATAAACACCGAAGTACCTAATTGCGTGAAAACCCGTCGTAGCGTTTCGTCGCTGCCGTAGCGGGGCGAACGGGCCGGCAGCGGCGGGACGTCAACCGTCGGGCGGTAGAAGCCCGTCGCTGCCATAGCGCGCCGGCGAGATCGGCCGCGCCGATCAACCCCGAGCGAACCATCCACGCTGGACAGTTCAGAGATGCGCGCCGGCGGACGGTACCGAAGGGCACGCGGCCTGAGTCGGTGAACAAAGGCAGGTACGCCGCCAGCGAGGCGGCCGTGAAGGCGCGGCCCAGCCCCGGGTTGGCGGCCAGGAGCTCGGCGAGCGAGCGCGCGGGGTCGCGCAGCGTGTCCTCGTAGCCGTGCACCGTGGCGCTCACGAAGGCGCGCACGAGCCCGGATCTGAGGCGATAAGCCCGCGTGTGGTGAAGGCCACGAGTCCCGGGTAGCCCGGGCCGCCGTAGTCGTCGAGGCGAAATGGGGTGATCGGATGGCCCTGCACCTGCAGCTGCACGCCGTCGGCGGGTACGAAGCCCGTGAATGCCGCCAGGCGCCCGGCGAGGAGCGCGGCGGCGCCGTCGAAGCCGACGTTCACGACGTGCACCTTCGCGGGGTAGCCGCCGGCGTGGCGCACGACGGTGTCGAGTACCGCGAGATCGGAGGGCACGCCGGTGGTCCCCACCGTGCGCCCCTGCAGCTGCGCGGGCGAGGCGAGGTGGGAGGAGGCCAGTGCGATCAGCCCCCCCAGCGGGCGCTGGGCGATCGCGAGCACCGCCCGCTGATTGCCGCCGTGGGCGATCGCCGTGGCGAGATCCGAGCCGTCGGCCAGCCCGAACTGCGCCCGCCCGGCGTCCACGAGCGCGAGCGGGTCCTGCGTTTCGCCGGGCGCGACTACATGCAGCTGCAGGCCGGCCTGGCGGTAGTAGCCGGCGGCGAGCGCGCGATAGATGCCCGCATGCACCGCATTGGGCACGAAATCGAGCACCAGCGTGGCGGACGCCATTTTTTTAGGAGGGAGGGAGCCGGTGGTTGGCGGAGTCGCCTCCGCACGCCGAAAACAGGAGTGAGCTGAGGGCGACCGCGAGGGCCGCGGAGAGGAGGCGGGTGGCGCGTGTCACGCCCGGTTGCTTATCAGCTGACGGCGAGCGAGGGCAGGCTCATGCGCCGAGACGTCGCGGGGCGTCGGAAAGTAGAGACGCCGCGGGGCGTCGAGGAGTAGAGACGTCGCGGGGCGTCGGAGAGTAGAGACGCCGCGGGGCGTCAAGGAGTCACTGGTGTTGTGGGGCGTGCGGGGAGTGTCCGTTTTCGATTTATGATTGCAATGGTCTCTACGGCCTTAGCTGAGCGCCCGCGCTGCGTAGGGCTCGGGCACCGGCGCCGCCACAACCGCATCGCCATAGCGCAGCCGCAGCCAGTCCCAGGCGCGCTTTGACTCGCCCTCGTAGTGGCGCGCCCGCAGGACGGCCTCGGAGTCGGTCAGCGCGCGGGCGCGCGTGGAGTGCTCGGCCACGCGCGAGCGCTCCTCCAGGTAATAGGCGCGCACTACCGCCTCGGGCAGCGAGGCTGCCGTGCAGACCGCGCCATTGGCGTGCAGCAGGAGGCAGTCATACGCCCCCAGGTCGCCCGCGGCGGCGCGGCCGGCCTCGATCGAGGCTACGAGCTGGGGCTCGTGGTGGAAGGTCACCACGCCGCTCAACCCGCCAAGGCCGTGCACGAGCGGGGGGACCTCGCCGCGGCTGGCCCAGATGACGGTGGCGGGAGCGTGCGTGCGCACGATCGCGCCGACGTCGTGGCAGGCGGAGTAGATCGCCGCGTGTAGCGGCGCCTCAAGCGGGCAGAGAGCCTTCTGGCCATCGGTCACGCGACCTGCCGCGTCGAGGTGAATTATCGCCTCGGCCTCGGTGTCCAGCAGGGGCGCGGCTGGGGTTAGCAGAAAGCCGCCCTCGGGGCGGCGGGTGGAGACGTGCCCGAAGGCCTCCACCAGGCCGGCGCGTGCAACCAACCGCGCCGCATAGGCAACCTGCTCGGCCAACTCGCTCATGAAAACCTCCCGTAGTCGCGAGACCCATCCGTGGGTTGAGTCAAGTATACGCGCATCCTCGTCAAAGACAAGAGGCAGGCCGCGGGTGATCCTGGTGCTCGGCTGTGGGCACCGGCTCGGCCGCCGCGACGGGCGGTCGGCATACGCCGCGGATGCGGTACGACCGTCGGGTCTTCGAGGCCGAGCAGGGGCCGAGAGTAGAATTCCCGTGGATGGCGGCCTCCACCACTCCCGCGGCCGAGCCCGGCGAGCACGCCCCCGGCTCGGAGTCCGGCAGCGAGCGCGCCTTTCGCACGCTCTCGGGCGAACCGATACGCGAGCTGTACACCCCCGCCGACCTGCCCCCCGGTGTGGGCGGCCCGGAGGACCCGATCGGGCTCCCCGGCGAGTACCCCTTCACGCGCGGCGTCTACCCCTCGATGTACCGCGGGCGGCTGTGGACGATGCGCCAGTTCGCGGGCTTCGGCACGAGCGAGGAGACCAACGAGCGCTTCCGCTACCTGCTCGACCACGGTCAGACCGGCCTCTCCACGGCTTTTGACATGCCCTCGCTGATGGGCCACGACTCCGACCACGCCCGCGCCGAGGGCGAGGTGGGGCGCGAGGGGGTCGCGATCGACACGATGGCCGACATGCGCACGCTGTTCGGAGGCATCGACCTGGGGGAGGTGTCGGTCTCGATGACGATCAACGCCCCCGCCGCGATCATGCTCGCCTTCTACGTGGCCGCCGCGGAGGCCGGCACCTCGCCGTCCGGGCCAGTGGCGGCGGCGGACCTCGCGGGGACGATCCAGGCGGACATCCTCAAGGAGTACATCGCCCAGAAGGAGTGGTGCTTTCCGATCGACCCCGCCATGCGCCTGTGCGGGGACATGATCGAGTGGTGCACTCAGCGCATGCCGCGCTGGCATCCGATCTCGATCTCCGGCTACCACATCCGCGAGGCCGGCGCCACGGCGCAGCAGGAGCTCGCGTTCACGCTCAAGGACGGCCTCACCTACGTCGAGCAGGCCGTGGAGCGCGGCCTCGACGTGGACGAGTTCGCGCCGCGTCTGTCCTTCTTCTTCAACGCCCAGGTGGACTTCTTCGAGGAGATCGCCAAGTACCGCGCCGCGCGGCGCATCTGGGCGCGGGAGATGCGCGAGACCTTCGGCGCCAAGAACCCGCGCTCGTGGCTGATGCGCTTTCACTGCCAGACCGCGGGCGTGTCGCTGACGGCGCAGCAGCCGCTCAACAACATCGTGCGCACCGCCATCGAGGCGCTCGCGGGGGTGCTGGGCGGGGCGCAGTCGCTGCACACCAACAGCTACGACGAGGCGCTCGCCCTGCCCACGGAGGAGGCTGTGCGCGTAGCGCTGCGCACCCAGCAGGTGATCGCGCACGAGACGGGCGTCGTCAACACGGTGGACCCGCTCGGGGGCTCCTACTTCGTGGAGGCGCTCACCGACGAGATGGAGGCGCGCTGCTACGAGTACTTCGCCAAGATCGACGCGCTCGGCGGGATGGTGGAGGCGGTCAAGGCCAACTACCCCCAGCGCGAGATCGCCGACGCCGCGTTCGAGCTGCAGCAGGAGATCGACGCGGGCGAACGCGTCGTCGTGGGGGTCAACCGCTATGTGGCGCGAGGACGAGAGCGCCGATCCCCACGCTGCGCGTGGACCCGGCGCTGGAGCGCAAGCAGCTCGATCGCCTGCAGTCGGTGCGCGCCGCGCGTGAGGGCGCCGAGGTGGAGCGCACGCTCGCCGCGCTGCGCATGGCCGCCGCGGGCGAGGGGAATCTGATGGAGCCGCTGCTGGACTGCGCCCGCGCGCAGGCCTCGGAGGGCGAGATCGTGGAGTCCCTGCAGCAGGTCTTCGGCGACTACACCGAGACGCCGGTCTTCTGAGGTCCTTCGCGCGCGGTTGCGCCGGCCGCTCGTCCCGAGCTGGGCGTCTCTCCGAGCGGTTCGCCGGTCCGTGTTCTCGGGTAGGAGCCCCGTCCCGAGCGACGCGGCCCCCGCGGACCCCCTTGTGGGGTCCTTCTCCTTATCAACCGCCACCCGTCCGGGGCGTGCATCGGTACCCTCGCAACTTCTTGTGACGAGGAATGTTTTGCAGAATGTGCGCGGGGGCCTGAACAGGGGTGTGGTTGTGCTGCTCGCCGGCGCCGCGGCCGTGGGCCTCGGCGGCGAGGGCGTCGTCTCGCGTGCCTCCAGCGGGCCGACGACGGCGCCGAGCTGTGTGCCCAGCGCGTTGAATCGCTCCGCGCTCTTGCCCGGCACGAAGCTCGCCGTCTCGCCGCTGCCCGACTCGCTCGACGCCTCGGCCTCCACCCAGATCAGCCTTCTGGGGGTGCCCGTGAGCCAGCTCTCCCACGTGCAGGTCAGCGGCTCGCGCACAGGCGCGCACAGCGGGCACCTGCAGGGCTACTCGCAGGGCGACGGCGCCTCCTTCGTGCCCACCAAGCCCTTCCAGGCAGGGGAGGTCGTGACGGTGCATGGCCTGCAGGGCGCGCCCGCGAAGGCCTTCTCCTACACCTTCACCGTCGCCACGCAGTCCCCCCTGCCCCACTCGCCGGTCGCGATCGCCACCTCCGCGAAGCCCTCCGAAGTGCAGCACTACCACTCGCGTCCGGACCTGCTGCCGCCGACGATCGCGGTCACCACGCCCGCCTCGCCCGCCGTGGCGCCGGGCTATGTGATGTCGACCCCCTACTCCGGACCGGGGCAGGACGGTCCGATGGTCTTCGACGACTCCGGTCAGGTCGTCTGGGACGATCCGCTGCCATATGGCACCGAGGCGACCAACCTGCAGGTGCAGAGCTACTTCGGCCAGCCCGTGCTGACCTGGTGGCAGGGCTACATCCCCGCGCAGGGCTTCGGCGAGGGCGTCGAGGTGATCGCCTCCAGCTCCTACCACCAGACGGTCCTGCGCGCCGGCAACGGCTATGTGGCCGATCTGCACGACTTCCACCTCACCCCGCAGAACACGGCGCTCTTGACGGTGTTCAACCCCATTGGCTGCGACCTCGCCGCGGTGCACGGTCCCGCCGACGGCGCGGTCACCGACGCGGTCTTCCAGGAACTGGACCTGCGCACGGGGCTCGTGCGGCGCGAGTGGCACTCGGTCGATCACGTCGCCCTGGCCGACTCCTACGCCGCGCCCTCGCCCGCCGACGCACAGTGGCCCTATGACTACTTCCATCTGAATTCCGTCGATCTGCACGCCGACGGCACCGTGCTGCTGTCGGCGCGCAACACCTCGACGCTGTACGAGCTGGCGGCGGCAAGCCTGAAGGTGGTGGCGCGTATCGGCGGCAAGGCATCGACGGTGAAGGTCGGCCACGGCGCCGCCACGGCCTACCAGCACGACGCCGCGCTGCTGCCCGACGGCCAGATCAGCGTGTTCGACAACGGCGGCGTGCCGAAGGTGCACGCCCAGTCGCGCGGACTGCTCCTGAGCGTCAACTCGCAGACGGGCACCGACACCGTGGTGACTCAGTTCACCCATCCACAGCCGTTCTCGGCGGGCAGCCAGGGCAACATGCAGCTGCTGCCCGGGGGCAACTTCTTCCTTGGCTGGGGGCCCATTTCCTACTTCTCCGAATTCTCCGTCTCGGGGCGGCTGCTGTTCGACGCGCACATGCCCTCCGTCGAGCAGTCCTACCGTGGCTATCGCTTCCCCTGGGTGGGCTTCCCCAGCGAAGCCCCCGCGATCGCCGTGGCCCCGGCGTCGAGCGCCTCGGGCGCCTCCGGACAGCTCGACGTGTACGCCAGCTGGAACGGCGCCACCCAGGTCGCCTCCTGGCGCGTGCTGGGAGGGAGCTCGACAAGGACGCTCGCCCCGGTCGCCAGCGCGCCGCGCGGGGGCTTTGAGACCACGCTGCTGACGCCCGGGGCGGAGAGCTACGTGGCGGTGCAGGCGCTGGCGGCGAACGGCGCCGTGCTGGGCACCTCCAAGGCGATCAAGGGGTAGCCCGCTCGCGCCGCCGCCCCCCGCGGTGGGGGCACGGCGCGGTGGTGTGGGCCGTGAGGTGGGTGCCGTCCTGGAAGGTGAAGTCAGCGGCGAATGGGTATCCGCCGTGGGGGCAGCTCAGTGGGACGCTGACGCCGCGTGGTTTGAACGCGATCTCGCGGCCCCCGACCTGGCGGTGGTAGGTGAGGCCTTCGGGGCCGAAGCTCGAGCTCAGGCGCACGACCGAGACGTCGGGGCCCCCGGGCAGCGAGGGGACGATCGGCACTTCGGTGTCGATCTGTCCGCTAAAGGCGCCGCTGTCTTCCAGCAGACGGCCGGGGAAGACGAGGTCGGCGAACACCGGTTCCCAGCCCTCGGCGAAGAACAGCACGGTGGTGTGTTCGCCTTCGGATTCGCCGCGATAGGCATACACGTGGGCATTCTCGGAGACGACCTCCGGTCCGTAGGGGACCTCGGCGGTCGCCGAGCCGAATCCCAGGCGAGAGTTCTCGGGGCACCCTTCGGGGCCGTTCACATAGAGGTCGATCGGTTCGCAGACCGCCTGCCCGAGCGTATTGCGCGCGAGACCGATCCCCGCGGGCAGGTGCAGGTCGAGGTTACGCAGCTGCGAGGGCACCTGTCCCTTGGGGCTGCGGATCAGGAAGCCGAAGGTGATCGTCGTGCTCGCGCCGGGGCGGTCTGGCGAGAAGCTCGTCGCGAGGCTCGCCGTCTCCGAGGCGCCCGCGCCGGCGGGGATGGCCAGGCAGGCCAACGCCAGCAGCGCGCCCGCGAGTGCGCCGCGGACGCAAGTGCGGGAGCGTCGCGAGGTGGGCCGGTGCATCGCTCTTCGGAGGCGTGCCCGCAAGGGTTCCGCGGCCTTTGGCCTAGTAGTGCAGGTTCCCAACCACCTGCACGGTGGCGTTGTCGGTGTTGCGGTTGATCGTCCCATACAGCGCGCCGCCGCCGGAGGCATGCGCGTAGCGGCCGCTGCCGTGACTGACCCCGAGCGAGCCGCCGAAGCTCGCGTATTCCCCCTTGCCGGGGTTCAGATGCGCCGTGCTGTGTCCAGAGATCGTCCCGCCATTCAGGTAGATCGTGAAGCCGGCCGTCACCGAGTTCGCGCCAACCGTCAGCCGCGCGCGCACGGTACCCGCGAGCGAGCCAGTGGCCCTGCCTTCCTCTACGAGCGTCGCGCTAGCGCTGCTCGGGTTGGTGATCGTCATGTGCGCGGTGTCGTCGATCACCAGCAGCCTCGCCGCATGCGCTGGCACGAGGCTCGCCCGGTCTTCCGCGGCGGCGGTTGTTGCACGCGCCCTCGACGCCCCCGCCGAGCCGATCGCGATCGAGGTCGTGGCGAGGCAGATGACGGCCGCCAGGAGGCCCATCGCGAGCACGCCACGGCAGGATGACTTGGTTGTGTATTTCCAGAGAGTCATACAGTCCACATCATACAGAGAGACAGTTGTCTGTCAGCGTGTGTTTCCCATCGATGCCGACAAGTGTCTGCGGCTGAAGGTGCAGGTCCCGCTCCGGAAAGATCGCCGGGCGTAGTCTTGAGGCTTCTCGGCGCGCCTACTTTGTACGTCACGCACGGTGCCTTTGGCTGGGACGGCGTGCTGACCTTTTGGATGGTCTTTATCGCCTTTGCCCTATGGGTCATGGTGTCGTCCTGGATGATGCTCGAAGCCACCAAGAAGCAGCCGTAGCCTCAAGGTAGACGGCGTCGCTTTCGTTGCCAGAGGCGCCGATGGTCTCGTCCTGTCTTCAGGCCTGCACGGGGAGATCGGCCGCAAAATGCGAACCTCGACGCTGGTTCTCAGGGCGAGAGTTCGTACTTCATACCCTACTCGATACCCTATACTGGCAAGCGTGCGAAAGACCAGTGTCTATCTCGATGACGAGCAGGCTCGGCGCCTCGCCCGCTTGGCTCGCGAGGAGGGCCGATCGCAGGCAGAGGTGCTGCGCGAGGCAGTCGCCACCTACCGGCCCAAGCCATCCTCGGATCGAGACTTCGCTTTGGCGGCGGGCTTCAATCGGATCGACAACGACCCCCGTCCTATCTCCCAAGTACCAGAGGAAGATCTGCTCAAGGGCTTCGGTCGGTGACCTTCATCATCGATGCGGCGCCGCTTGTGGCCCTCTCGCAGCCAGACGAGCCACGAAGGACCGCAATCCTGGATGTGCTGCGCACCGAGCCCGGCGCTCTTGTCATTCCAGCGCCAGTGACCGCGGAGATCGACTATATGCTGGGTGAGCGCTTCGGTCGTGCCGCCAGGGTGGCTTTTCTGCGAGACCTGGCTGCCGGGCGGTTCGACGTAGCCTGCCTGGAGCGCCAGGACTACGCGACGATTGGCGAACTCGATGCACGCTATGCGGACCTCGAACTGGGTCTCGCTGACTGCGCTGTGATCGCACTCGCACAGCGCTACGAGACCAGTCGAATCGTCAGCTTCGACGAACGGCATTTCCGTGCCGTCACACCACTTCAAGGCGGAGCTTTCACCATCCTGCCCTACGACGCCTAACGACAGATTCCCCATCTGGCGGGGACAGGGAGATCGGGACGGTTTTGCAAATGCTGAAGCCGAGCTCGAGGGTTTGATGGTGACCCTGCTGGAGCCAGTGCGCCCGGCGGCGCGCAAGGGGGCCGCCGAGGCGTTCAGGCGTCGGACAGATCCTGAGCGCCGGACAGCTGAGGCGGCTGATAGGCGGCGTCGATTACGCTCGTGAGGCCACCATCTGATGCACAGAGGGTGGCCACCGCCGTTCTGGTCGGCCTTCTTCCTGGCGCTCGCGACCACGGTCAGCGTGGCAGGGTTTGTGCTTGAGCTCGTTGGGCACCCGTCTCAGGGATGCGAATCGCGGCTTCGAGCTTCGTGATCCTTGTGCTCGTCCTGCTCACCGTATGGTATTGGGGCTTTTCTAGAGGCAGGAGCACGAAGGATTGGGAGGACTGACAGGGGCAAGCTGGCACACAGCTCCGCAGGTTGCGTTGCTGTATCTCAGCGCGGCCCTGCCGGAGGCGTGATCTCCAGCTGGCGACAGATCTTGCGGGCCAGCCCGAAATCGATCTCCCGATGACGCGGTACCACCGAGCGCGCTCCTTGGGGCCGACCCAGCGAGCGTGGTCTCCGCCCTCGTCAACCTGACGGCAGCCTTGAGCGCGAAGATGGCGCTCAAGCTCGCGCCGCTTCATGCAGCGATCGTCAGGTGCAGTGCCTCGCGCTCACGCCGGTCATCGGCGTCACCGGGCTCCGGAGAGAGCATGAGCCGGAGCGCGTCGATGACGTTCGCACGCGCTTCCGCTTGCGTACGTCCCTGGCTGAAGACGCCGGCTACCTCGGGAATCGACGCGATGATCCACCCCTCCTCGCCGGGCTCGTAGACGATCGTCAGATCAAGCTGCTCAGGCACACAACGAACCATACCGACCCAAGTCGCTGTCTTGCTGGGTTCGCAGGAAGCACAAGCACCCATGTCCCATCGGCGGGCGGCATTCAGCTTGGGAAGCCAAATACGCCTCACAAAAGACGGGGACGGAGAGGGGGGGATTCGAACCCCCGAACGAGGTTTCCCCCGTTACGCGATTTCCAGTCGCGCCCGTTCAACCGCTCCGGCACCTCTCCGGGCACTGCGATGCTCTTGACGTCCCCACTCCGAGTTCGAGGCTCAGGCGGGGGCTCCGAGCGGCCACCACAGGCTACGACACCGGCAGGGCAAGGCGTTGGTAGGGTACGCGCGTGCTCCTCCTCGCCGCCAGCGCAGCCGTCTCCAAGGACATCGGCCTGATCGCAACCTTCATCGGGATCGGCATAGTCGTGAATGTCATCGTCGTCTACATCGCCATCCAGGTGCGCGGCGAGTACCTGCAGAACAGGGAAGACCTCTCCCGGCGCCCGCCCACGAGCGTCTGAGCCTGGGGAGCCCGGCGCGAGCCGGGTACGAGCTGGACTGCTGCCGAGCCGAGACTCCGGCTGAAGGCGGTGGCGCCAAGTGCGGATGCGCGCGGCGGCGAAGCCGGCGACCTGTCTATAGCGCCTGGTAGATCAGGAAGGCATTCAGCGCGGTGATCAGCGCCACGAGCGCCCACGCTGTGAGGGTGGTAGCGCGGCGGTTGACGTGCACCCCCATCACCTCGCGCCGGCTCGTGAGCAGCACCAGCGGGATCAGTGCGAGGGGGATGCCGAAGGAGAGCACCACCTGGCTGAAGACGAGCACGTCGGTCGGCCCGAGGCCGATCGCGAGCACCACGATCGCCGGGGTCATCGTGATCAGGCGCCGCGCGACGAGCGGGATGTTGAAGCCCACGAAGCCGCGCATCACGAGCTGGCCGGCGTAGGTGCCGACACTCGAGGCGGAGGTGCCCGAGGCGAGCAGCGCCACCGAGAAGGCCAGCGCGCCGCCCCCGCCCACGAGCTGGGCGAAGCCGGCGTGGGCCTGGGTGATCGTCGAGACCTGGGTGTGGCCGCTCGTGTGAAACAGCTTGGCGGCGACCGCGAGCATCGCGAGGTTGACTAGACCGGCGAGCCCTAGCGCGATCACGACGTCCAGGCGCTCGAAACGCAGCACACGCGCGCGCTCGGCGTCGTCGCGCACGGGCGTGCGCCCGTTGGTGAGCGCCGAGTGCAGGTAGATCACGTGCGGCATCACGGTCGCACCGATGATGCCCACCGCCAAGTACAGGCTGCCGGAGCCTGCGAGGTGCGGGACAAGCCCGCCCAGCGACTCCCGCGCGGAGGGGCCGATCTTCAAGGTCTCATATAGAAAGCCCAGGAAGATCACGCCGAGCAGCGCCGTGACAACGAGCTCGAAGCGACGGTAGCCGCGCGCCTGCAGGCCGAGAATCGCGAAGGCGATGAAGCCGGTGATGATGCCCGCGGGGAGCATGGGCACACCGAAGAGGAGGTTCAGCCCGAGCGCCGCGCCGACGAACTCGGCCACGTCGGTGGCCATCGCCATCACCTCCGCCTGTATCCACATGCCCCGCGACAGGCGCTTGGAGTAACGCTGGCGGAACAGCTCGGGGAGGCTGCGGTCGGTGACGATGCCGAGCTTCGCGGAGAGGTACTGGATCAGCATTGCCATCAGGTTCGCCGCCAGCACGACCCACAAGAGCAGGTAGCCAAACTGCGCGCCGCCCTGGATGTTGGTGGCGAAGTTGCCCGGGTCCACGTAGGCGATCGCCGCGACGAACGCCGGGCCGAGCATCGCCAGCGTGGCGCGCACCCGGCCCCGTGCGAGCAGGGCTTCGAGCGCGGAGGGGACGGGCAGCGCGCCCGGAAGGGCCCCCGGGATGGCCGCAAGCGCCGCGGCAGGCGTGGCCGATCCGCTGGAGAGTCCCGCGCCGGCACCTTCCAGCGCTGGGGCCGGGGGACGGGCGGGGGGAGTCATGCAACCGGCTCCCGCACGTTCAGTTCCACACGCATCGCATGCGCGAGCTGCCCCCCGAGTGAGTGCTCCTGTTCGCCGAAGCGCACCAGCAGCGGCCCGCCGAAGGGCTGGCGCTCGAGCACCCGCAGGTGCGCGCCGGGGGAGATCCCCTGCTCGGCTAGATACCTGAGCATCGCGGGGTCGGCGTCGGAGACCCGCACGAATGCACCCTCGTCGCCGGCCTGCAGCGAGTCGAGCGGGCGGGTGTCGGGCTCTGAGAGCTCGAGGTCAGCGTTGGGAATCGGGTCGCCGTGAGGGTCGGCGGTGGGGTGGCCGAGCTTCGCGGCGATCAGCGCCTCGAGCTCGTCGGATAGCACATGCTCGAGAACCTCCGCCTCGGCGTGAACCCGGTCCCAGGGCATCTGCAGGGTCTCGGCCAGGAACAGCTCCAGCAGGCGATGGTGGCGGATCACCTCGAGGGCCACCCGGCGGCCCTTGTCGGTGAGCGTGACCCCGCGGTAGGGCACGTGCACTGTCAGCTCCAGCTCGTCCAGGCGACGCAGCATCGAGGAGACCGACCCGGGCGTGATCTCCAGGCGCTCGGCCAGCGCATTGGTCGACACGGGCGCCTCGTGGCGCCGTTCGAGCGTGAAGACGGCCTTGCAGTAGTCCTCCACGGCCTGCGACCGCGTGAAGTCTTGTGAAGCCATGAGCCTATTTTAGGCAAGCCAAGAATTTTGTCAAGGGAGATGAAGAAAGGCGGGATGCACGGGGGATGGAAGTCGCGGGTGCGGGAGGAACGAAAGGTGGGTGCACAGGGGTCGCACCGCGTGTGACCGACTAGTTGTGAAAGATGCAGGTCCGTGGACGCCGACTTCGAGCTGCAGACCCACCGCGCCGAGGACCGCCACTGGTGGTACCGGGGGCGGCGCAACGTGCTTGAGATGGTGCTCTCGCACCTCGGGCTCGCGCAGGGCGCTCGCATCCTCGACGCCGGCTGCGGCAGCGGGCGCAACATGGTCGAGCTCGCCCGCTACGGCACCGTGACGGGCATCGAGCTGTCGGCCACGAGCGTCGACGTCGCCCGCGAGCGCCAGGTGGGCGACGTGGTCGAAGGCTCTGTACTGGAGATGCCCTTCGCCGAGGACTCCTTCGAGTTTGCCGTCAGCCTCGACGTGATCGAGCACCTTGAAGACGACCGCGCCGCGCTGGCCGAGCTGCGCCGCGTTGTGGCTCCCGGCGGCGCGCTGCTCGTGACCGTTCCGGCCTACCAGGGTCTGTGGAGCCGCCACGACGAGATCAACCACCACCATCGCCGCTACTCGCGTCGCACCCTCGTTGAGGCTGCCGAGAGTGCCGGCTGGACGTGCACGCGGACGAGCCACTTCAACTCACTGCTCTTGCCTGTGGCGATCGCGCTGCGCGCGGTGCAGCCGCTGAATCGCTCCGCGAAGGAGTCGAGCCTAGATCTATGGATCCCACCGGCGCCCCTGAACTGGCTGCTGGAGCAACCCCTGAACGTCGAGGCGGCATTGATCGGGCGCGGGGTTCGGATTCCGGCGGGGCTCTCGCTGCTGGCGTTGTTCCGCTGAGCGCGGCCCCTCTCTAAATTAAAATCTTCTCACCCGGAGCCCACCTGTGCGGGGTGCGTGCGGAAGGTCCAGGCGCGGTTGGCCAAGAACGTGACCACCACCACCACCACGATCGCGATTGCCTGGCCGATGAACTTGTCCAAGCCGAGCACCTCTACGCAGGCTGCCACCAGCGCAAGGTTCAGCAGCAGTCCGCACCCCTGAACGACCGTCCAGCGCACCGGCGTCAGCGCGTCACCGACGTGACCCGCGAACGTCCAGCGGCGGTTCAGCAAGAACCCGTTGACCGCTCCCACGATGAAGCCGATGCCCGAGGCCGCCAGGTACCACACGCCCAGTTTCAGCAGCAGCGTGTACACCGCGAAGAACAGCAGCGTATTGCTGACACCGACGATGCCGAACTTGACGAACTGCACGACCACGGGCATGCTCGGATTACGCGCCAGCGCGGGAAGGTTCTCTAGTCTTCTCACGTAGGACACCTTAACCAGCTTCGGAAGGCACCAATGTCGGCTTCGATCCCCGCTCCCCTGTCGGCCTCCTCGCAGCGCTCCCCCACGCTACTCAGCGTGGTCGCGCCCATCTATAACGAGGAGGCCCTCGTTGAGCTGTTCGTCACGCGCACCTGCGCCGCCGTCGCCGACTACGCCTTCGAGCTCATCCTCGTCAACGACGGCTCCTCCGACGGCACCGGCCCGCTGCTCGACCGCCTCGCCGACGCCGATCCTCGCGTGCGCGTCGTCCACCTCTCGCGCAACTTCGGCCACCAGGCCGCGCTAACCGCTGGCCTCGAGCACGCCGTGGGGGACGTCGTGGCGATGATCGACGCCGATCTGCAGGACCCCCCCGAGCTGATCCCCACGATGGTCGAGCAGTGGCAGTCCGGTGCCGACGTCGTCTACGCCGTGCGCAAGCAGCGCGAGGGCGAGACCGCCTTCAAGCTCGCCACCGCCTCGTGGTTCTACAAACTCTTCGACAAGCTCGCCCAGGTAAACCTCGAGCCCAACTCCGGCGACTTTCGCCTGCTCGACCGCCGCGCGCTCGACGCCCTGCTAGCGATGACCGAGCGCTCGCGCTTTCTGCGCGGCATGACCGTCTGGGTCGGCTTCACCCAGACCGCCGTCCCCTACGAGCGCGACGCCCGCAACGCCGGCGAGACCAAGTACACGCTGCGGCGCATGCTTCGCTTCTCGCTCGACGCCATCACCTCCTTCTCGCACCTCCCGCTGCAGCTCGCCACCTACGTGGGGATGCTCTCCGCCGGCGTCGCCTTCATCGCGATCCCCGTCGTCATCGGGCTGCGCCTCGTCGACTCCTACCTGCCCGGCTTCGGCTCGATCACGATCGCCATCCTCCTGCTCGGCGGCGTCCAGCTGATCGCCATCGGTGTGATCGGCGAGTACGTCGGGCGCATCTACGACGAGGTCAAGCACCGCCCGCTCTACATCGTCCGCGAGGAGCGCAACGCCCCCGCCGACTCGCTCGGTGTGGCCCCCGGTCCCGCCGTGCGCGCCGGGCTGCCCGCGCGCGTGCCGCAGAACGTGGCCTGAAGCTCGGGCGCCGTCGGGTTTGGGTTGGGCTCAGGCGCGCAGAGCCCGATCGGGCTTGAGATCCGCGGGACCGACCGGGGCCTTGACCGCTCCGCTGAGGCCCATCGGGTGTTCTTTTGAGAGCCACCTACGGAAAGGGACCATCTGATGCACCGCTCTTCGCGCTCCTCGCGCCGCCGCACGCACCCCCGCCTGCTCATGCTGCTGGCCACTCCAGCCGTCGTGGGCGCCATGACCGTCGCCGTACCGGCTCTTGCCGGCACGAGTCTCCTGGGCGCCTCCGCCCATGACGCCCGCGCGAGCAACTGCGTGACGGTGCTCTCTGGGCGCCACCACGTGCGCGAGTGCCTCCTGCGCGGGCCGCGTGGACCTCAGGGACCGCGCGGCTTCACCGGTGTCCCCGGGTCGAAGGGTGCTACCGGCTCCAGAGGCCCGACTGGCTCCAGGGGCGCGACCGGCGCCAAGGGCGCCACCGGTCTGACCGGACCCGCCGGCCCGCAGGGCCCCGCCGGCACCGCCCGTGCCTATGGTCTCGTGCAGCCCACCTCCACCACCCAGGCCATCGTGATCCCCGCCGTCACCGTCAACATCGTGGGGATCTCCGAGCCCGCCATCGGCGTCTACTGCGTCACTCCCGCCGCGCCTGTCAACGCCGCTGCCGAGACAGTGTCCGTCTCGCCTGAGGTCTCCTACTCCGCGGGCGGGGCTCCCGGTGTGATCGCGGTCAACGCCCAGCACCCCCACTGCGCCGTGAGCGCCTTCGAGGTGGACACCTTCGCGCCGGGCACCACCACGCTGACAAGCGGCTACGCCTTCACGATCGTCGTCCCCTAAGACACACGAGCTCACGCGGTCGGGTCAGTCAGGCGATAATGACCGCGTGAGCTCCACCGACGCCACCGGCAGTGCCCCCGCGGACGTGCAGGGCGCCGCGGGCGAGCACCTCGATTTCCGCCAGGAGCGCGTCCGCGTGGAGACCTCGCGGCACCGCATCGAAGGTCTGATGACGCTCGCGCGCGACGGCTACCGTAGCCGTATCTCAGATGTCCTCAACGCCTCCGAGCGCGACTTCCTGACGCTCACCGAGGCGACCGTCGAGCCGCTCGACGGGGGCCCGCTGGAGAGTCACTCCTTCCTCGCCGTCGCACGCGCTCACATCGTGTTCGCCGTCAGCGCCGCCGAGCCCCCCATCGCGCCGCCCGCAGAGCCGCCCGCCGGCCCACCCCAGACGTAGTCCACCTTTCGCATCCCCGGCAGCGCCAGCCCCCCGAGCGTCGCCGCGGCCCCCAGCAGGCCCGCCCCGATCAGCGTCCCCCGCACGCCGAGCACCACGCTCAGCGGCCCCGTCAGGGCGAGTGACACCGGCAGCAGCCCGATCGAGATCAGCCAGTCGAGGCTCGACACCCGGCCGAGCAGGTGTCCGGGAACATGGCGCTGCTTGGTCGTCGCCCACACGATCGTTCCCGCCGTCTCCAGCAGGTTGAACGCCAGGCTCGCCAGCATCAGCTGCCAGATCGCCGTCGCCAGCCCGTAGCCCGCCACCGCCAGCGTCGCCAGAGTCCACACCAGGAAGATGAACGTCATCCCGCGCCGAGGCAGTCCGCTGCGGCTCATCGCCATCGCGCACGCCACCGAGCCGAGGCCCCCCGCGCCCAGCACCAGACCCAGCTGCAAGCCCGTGCCGCCCAGCTCGTGCTTGACCATGAACGGCAAAAGCACCTCCGAGGGCCCCATGAACAGCAGATATGCCACGCCCGCGCACGCGAACGTCCCCCACAGCCACACGTGCCGGCGCACGTAGCTCCAACCCTCACCCAGCTCGCGCCCGGCCACGGCGATGGCCGTGGCCTCCTCGGGCTCGCGCGCGCTGCGCACGTGCGAGGACATCGCCCACAGCGCCACGGCGCTCGCAACGAATGTGGCGCCGTCCGCCAGAAAAGCGGACCCGGGCCCGAACACGCCGACCAGCACCCCACCGAGCGCCGGTCCCGCCAGGCGCAGCGCGAGCGGGCGCACGAACTGGTCGAGCGCATTCGCCTCTCCCAGCTGCTCCGCCGGCATCAGCTCGGGCACGATCGCGTCGCTCGCCGGGTCAAAGAACGCCTGCGCGCCGCCGTAGATGGCGACGATCACCATCATCTGCCACAGCCGCAGGACGCCGGCGAGCGCGAGCGCCCCCATCACCCCCAAGAGCGCCGCGCGCACCAGATCGGCCAGCAGCATCACCCGGCGGCGATCGTGGCGATCGCTCACCACACCCCCCACCAGCAGCAGCGTGATCAGCGGCACCGTCATCGCGATCCCGATCAGCGACAGCGCGGTGGGGGCGTTCGAGAGGGTGTACGCCTGCCACGCCACCGCCACCAGGAACGCTCCGTCGCCGAGCAGCGATACGCACCTGCCTATGAACAGCAGCCGGAAGTCTCGGTTCGCCAGGAGCTCCCGTGGCCCGGGACGGATGGGTGGAGAGACGGGTGTGCGCGGCGATGGTGGTACACGCGGATGGTTAGCGGGGCGGGCCAGCGGGTGGCGGCTTTCGTAGGTGGCGTGGGTGGCGCGCGTGGGCACCCCGTCGGCGCCTTTCATGTGGGCACCTCGTCAACCGCGCCTCTCATCGCAGACTCCTCTCGCGGCTGCGGGGGCCTAAGGGCCATCGGGCGCGGCGGGCGCCGGCTCGACGGTCTGCTTGGCGGCCGCCAGCAGAGAGGCGCCCTCCAGGTAGTTCAGCATCCGCTCGGACTCCATCGGGTGGGCGAAGTGAAAGCCCTGCCCGAGCTCGCAGCCGAGGTCGCGCAGGCGGTTGAGCTGCTCGTCCAGTTCGATCCCCTCCGCAACCACCTCCAGCGCAAGTGAGCTGCCGAGTGCCACCACGGCGCTCGACAGGTCGATCGCCTCCGGCGTGCTCTCCGGGCGCAGGAACGAGCGGTCCATCTTGATCACGTCCACGGGGAAGCGGCTCAGGTAGCTGAGCGAGCTGTAGCCGGTGCCGAAGTCGTCCATCGCGATGCGCACGCCCAGCGAGCGCAGCTCGGTGAGCTTCACCACGGCGATCTCCGGGTCGTCGATCAGCATCGACTCGGTGATCTCCAGCGTCAACAGCCCGGGCTCGAGGCCCGACTCGGCGAGCGCATCGCTCACGTCGGCGATCACGTCGCTGTGCTGCAGCTGCTTGACCGACAGGTTCACGCACATGTAGAGCGGCGGATCCTCGTCCCACTGGCGCTGGATCGCCACCGCTTGGCGACAGGCCTCACGCAGAACCCAGCGCCCGATCGGCACGATCAGCCCCGTCTCCTCGGCGAAGGGGATGAAGTCGCCCGGCACCACCAACCCGCGCTCGGGATGGCGCCAGCGCAACAGCGCCTCCATCCCTGCGACCTGACTGTTCATCAGGCGCACGATCGGCTGGTAGTGCAGTTCGAACTGGCTCTGCTCCAGCGCCCGCTGCAAGTCCGCGCGCAGCTCCAGGCGCGCGAGCACGCCCGCGTGCATCTCCGGCTCAAACAGTCGGTAGCCGCCCTTGCCGTCGCGCTTGGCGATGTACATGGCGGCGTCCGCGTCGCGGATCAGCTCATCCGCGGTGGCCGTCGAGGAGTCGTCGAGGATCGAGATGCCGATGCTTCCCCTCACCGCCAGCTCCTTGCCGGCGACCATCAGCGGCTGGCGCAGATCCTCGAGGATCCGCTCGGCCACTTCCACGGCCGTCTCGGTGTCCTCAAGGTCCTCGAGCAGCACCACGAACTCGTCCCCGCCGAAGCGCGCCGCCGTGTCACTCGCGCGGATGCTGCTCGACAGGCGCTTGGCTACGTCGATCAGCGCCGTGTCGCCGGCGCCGTGGCCGAGGCTGTCGTTGATCGTCTTGAAGTCGTCGATATCGAGGAAGATCACGCCGAGCCCCCCGCGCTCGCGCCGCACATGGCTGATCGCGTGGCGCACCCGCTCGACGAACAGCGCGCGGTTGGGCAGGTTGGTGACGGGGTCGTGGAAGGCCTGGTGAGCCAACTGCTCCTCGAAGGCCTTGCGCTCGGAGATGTCGCGCGCGTTCAGCACGATCCCCTGTACGTGCTCGTCGCCGAGCAGGTTCGTGTGCAGCACCTCGAATTGGCGCATGCCCCCGTCGCGGTGGCGCAGCGTGCACTCGATCACCTCGCCGTCGCGGCGCGCGTAGGCCGCGCCATCGGCCAACAGGCGCAGCAGGTGCCCGGCGTCATCGGGCGCCACCAGGCGATCGAAGCGCGTGCCCAGAAGCTCCTGCGGCGGGTACCCGAGTACGTGCTCGGAGGAGGGGCTCTGGTAGGTGATCGTCGCGTCCGAGCCCACCACCGTGATCAGGTCGCTGGAGTTTTGTACCAGCGAGGCAAAGCGTGCCTCGCTGCGCTGCAGGTGCACGGACTCGGTCAGCCGCGCGCCCTCCAGCGCAAGCGCCAACTGCGTGGCCAGCGCCACGAGCGCACCCCGTGTCTCGCGCGGGGCGGCGGTCGGTCGTGCCACCAGCAGCAGGCCGAGCACGCCATCGCGCACCGGCAGCGGCAGCACCAGCCCGCAGATCCACTCGCGTGGCAGATCGAGGGCGACGAGCAGCGCCGTGTCCAGGCGCATGTCGCGGTAGCTGCCCTCGCCGGCGAGCCGCAGCAGCCGCTCGCCCATGTGCTCTGGCAGCTCGCGCGAAGGCCAGCGCGGGTTGTCGCTGCGAGCCACCGCGGCGAGCATCTCCGCCGAGGAGGAGGAGCGTGAGGGCGTCTGCACCAGGCACAGCACCCCCGCGCCCGCGCCCTCCAGGATCGGCGCCAGCACCTTCAGCGGCGGCCTTCTGCATCTCCTCGCGCGTCGCGCACGACACGAGCGCCGCGCCGCACGAGCTGAGCAGCCGCTCGCGAGCCACCGAGCGCTCCTGCTGGCGCACCAGTCCGACCATGCGCATCACCACGAAGCCGAACAGCACGACCGACGCGCAGATGATCACGATCAGGTCCAGGTCTCCGCGGCGCAGCTCCTTCAGCAGGATGCACACGGGCGCGATCAGCGAGGCGCCGGTCAGCAGGCTCAGGCGCAGCGGCGTCAGCTTCGCCTCAGGCGGACCCGCTGGCTCCTGCAGCTCGACCATCGAGGGGTGCAGCGCGGCGGCGCCCCACAGCACCTGATAGGAGAACCAGCCGAGGTCGAGCAGCAGCTGGTGGTGAAAGGCGTTGTCGAGCGTCATCACTCCGTAGACGAAGTCCGTCACCAGCAGCGAGACGACGCTTGCGCACAACAGGTAGAACGACGGTCGCCGCAGCCCGCTGTCGAGTATCAGGCGGATCGCCGCCGCGAGCAGGACGATGTCCCCGAGCGGGTAGGCCACCGACACGAGCTTGGGCAGCAGGCTCATCGTGCCGTCGTGCAAGTACGGCGCGATCAGCAGCACCCACGAGAGCAGCGACAGCCCGAGCGTCAGGATCGCCGCGTCGATCAGCGTGTTGCGGCTGCGCTGCGGGTTGCGCCTGCGCACGAGCAGCAGCAGCCCCAGCATCAGCGCGAGGTACACCGTCAGGTAGATCGCGTCGCCGATCGAGGGGAACGGGACTTCGGCGTGGAGGATGTACTTGGGGTAGCTGTAGGTATAGACGTCGCCGAGCCAGTAGAGGAACAGCCCCACCACGAACAGCCACCACGGCAGCGAGTAGCTGGGCCGGTTGCGGCGGATGCCGACGATCACCGCGATCCAGCTCGTCAGTCCCAGCAGGTTGAAGAACGCCGCGTTCCCCTTCAGCGGCGGCACCAGCAGATACAGGAACGCCCCCATGGCGGCGAACGCGAGATAGCCCTGCCATAGCTGCACCCGCGGGCGGCGCTCGATTGCCACACCTAGCTGCACCGGTGGGCGGCGGCTCATCAGCTCACCTCCGCCGTCCTTGGCGCGGTGGCGGATTGAAGCTCTCCCTGCTCGGCCAGCTCCGTGACGGTTGCGATCAGCGTGTCGACTTCGGTATCGGTGTTCGCCGCCGTCAGCTGCACGCGAAAGCCCACCTCGGCCTTGGGCACCAGCGGGTAGGCGGCCAGCGTCACGTACACGCCCCGTTCGAACAGCAGCTCGCCGACGGCGCCGATGCGCTCGTGGTCGCGCAGCGGGATCTCGACGATCGGCAGCTCCGAGCGGTTGGGCGTGTGCACGTCGAGCGCCTTCAGCGCCTCCAGCACGCGCACCGTGTGGCGGTGAACGACCCCGCGCAGCGCATCGCCGCGCTTCTCGTTGACATCGAAGCCGCTCAGCACCGTCGCCAGCGACGCCACGGGGGAGGGGCCGGAGTAGAGGTATGGGGGCGCCGCCACCTTCAGCAGGTTCTTGATCTCGGTGGGGCACGCGATGAATGCCAGCAGCGAGGAGTAGGCCTTGGAGAAGCCGCCGACCAGCACCAGATCCTCATAGCTCTCGCCGAAGTGGCGCACGATGCTGTTGCCACGGCTGCCGTATGCGCATGGCTCTGCCGAGGTCCGCTCGCCGACCAGGCCGAAGCCGTGCGCATCGTCGACGTATAGGAGCGCCCCGTGGCGGCGGGTCACCTCCGCGAAGGCGCGCAGGTCGGGCGGGTTGCCGGTCATGCTGTTGACGCCGTCCATGCACACCAGTCGCACGCGGTCGCTGTCGGCCGTGAGCAGCTCGTCGAGGTGGGTGGGGTCCTCGAAGCGAAAGCGCCGCACCGCGGCGCCGCGCGAGCGCGCCACCTGGCAGCCGTCGTAGATCGTCTTGTGTGCGCGCGCGTCCAGGAAGATCGTCCCCGAGGCCGCCAGTATCGGGATCACCGAGGCGTGGATGTGCGTGATCGTGGGCAGCACGAGCGAGTCCTCGCAGCCCAAGAGCTCGCTCAGGCGAGTCTCGATCTGCTCGTAGAGGACGGGGCTGCCGAGCAGGCGCGACCAGCTCGGATGCGTGCCCCACGCATCCAGGTAGGGCGGCACCGACTCGATGATCTCGCGGTCCAGGTCGAAACCGAGGTAGTTGCAGGAGGCGAAGTCCGCCAGCCAGTGCTCACCGACGCGGATCATGCGCCCGTCGATCTCCTCGATCACGGCGTCCATCATCGGGTGCCCCGCACGCAGACTCTCCAGGTCGCGGACCCCGTCCAGCAGGTGATCGATCCAGCGCCCGCCCGATCGCGGGGTTGTGGTTAGCAGCGCCGATGGCATCCTCCGAATCATCGGACCGAGTTGCTTCCGGCTTGATAGCCAGATGCGCATCTCGGCGTTCGTGCCTCTCCGAGTCCTGGATCGGGAGCGACGCCCAGACGCGTGTTTAAGGCTCGTGCCCGTTCGAGCCTTGAGTCGGGAGCGACAGCCGGACGCGTGTTTGGGCGCCCGTACTCGTTCGAGCTTGAGATCGGGAGCGGAAGGGGGGGGATTCGAACCCCCGGACGAGGTTGCCGCCGTCAACGGTTTTCAAGACCGCCGCATTCAACCGCTCTGCCACCCTTCCAGGTACGGCCGCCGCGGCGGCCCGGCCCGCCAATGCTACGCGCTCGCCGACGGCAACCGCAAGCGACACGAGCAGGCGGAAAGGCTCTACACTGGCTCTCCGCTCTCTCGGGGAGAGGTGGCCGAGTGGCTGAAGGCACTCGCCTGCTAAGCGAGTATGGGGGTTAAACTCCATCGGGGGTTCGAATCCCCCCCTCTCCGTCCCCGCTGAGGGCCTGTAAACACGGGGCTTCTGGCGAGGACGGTGTGATCGGTTCTCGCCCCCGCAGTCTGCCCACGAGCGCCGTATGGAAGCGTTTTGGAAGCGACGACCTCGTCAGGGGCCGAGACTGGCGATTACAGACCGGCGAGCAGGTCGCCCGCGGGTATGTAGAGCGCCTTGGCGAGCTTGACGATCGTGAGCAGGCCGGGGTTGCGGCGGCCCTTCTCGATCCGCGTAACCTCGGTGGGATGGAAGTCGGCGCGGTGGCCGAGGGCTTCTTGTGTGAGTCCGGCGTGTTCGCGGGCTGCTCTGAGGTTGGCGCCGAACGTGGAGCGTGGGTCATCGGGGTCGGGTTCGAGCATGGGCACGCACCCTCGACGGAGGATTCCAATCCAGGCAGACTCCGCGAAGTTCGCGGCCGGTAGTTCCTGGGCGTTGGCGGGCGGGCGTGCAACCAGACGCCCGTATCTTAGCTGAGCGTTATGGTTCGTACGATAGTGTCTGAGTCAGTTTCGGTATCAGTATCGCTTCTTATTTGCCCTTCATGTCTAGTCACGCGAAAGAGATCTACCCCAACCCTCCGCTCGAGGTCGTAGCGTTCGAGCTGCGCATCCCGCACTCCCTGCGCTTGGCCGACAAAGCTGCCCAGACCCAGGTATGGGAGCAACTACGCGGAAGGTTCCCCCTCACGCAGCCACAGCCCGGGCTTCAGGTGGGTATCGGCTCGCCAATGCTTCAAGCGCAACAGCCCTTGCGGATGCTCGACCGTGGTCGCACCCACAGCGTAGTGGTGGGCGCGGAGGCGATCGTGGTTGAGAACACCAGCTACCGATGCTTCGAGGACTTCTGCGAGCTGCTACGCGAAATCCTCGCTGCCCTGCCTGCGCAGGAGATAGCTGGCTTCACGCGCATCGGCCTGCGATACATCAACGAAATCCGTGTCTACGGGAGCTCGGCGGTGGTCGCGGACTGGGAGGGCCTCGTGGATAGCTCGCTGATCGCAGCCGCCACGCTCGCCACCGAGGACATGAGCGTTGAGAGGCTCGGCGGCGAGGTGCAGTACGCGACGACTCCTCATCACAGCGTCCTGATGCGCTACGGGCTATTCGCGGGACGTGTCGTGAACCTTGAGGGCCCCCTGCGCACCCGCACGAGCGATACTGATCCCTCCTTCCTGATCGACCTGGACAGCTACTGGGAGAACTCTGGCGATGAGGAGCTCCCGGCCTTCTCGATCGAGGCGATAATACGGACGACCTCCGAGCTCAGAGAACCGATCCATCGACTATTCGAGACCGTCATCACCGACCGGCTGCGTGAGAGATTCAGAGAGGAGCGAGCATGACACCCGAGCCCACGGGAAGCGGCACCGGAACGATCGCCGAACCTCCCACGTCGACCTCAGAGGCGACGGTCGACGGACTTGTCCGCAGGGTTGGGAAGGTCCGCGATGAGGTTCGCATCGTCGGGCAGGACGCCGAGGGCCTCCACGGCACCCTGCAGACACAGGTCCTAGACGAGCGCACCACAGAGCTCGGTCAGCGCGACCCCGTCGCGCTGCTTGCCGAGCTCGCCCGTGCGTGGGGCTTGTCGTGGACCCTTACGGGCAAGCTCCTTGGCGTCAGCCAGACCTCGATCCGTAAGTGGCGCCGCGGAGAGACCGTGACGCCTGAGAATCGCCGTGGCATAGCGAGGCTCGTCGCGTTCCTTGAAACGCTTCAGACGAGCTCTCCTGCCGTGTGCGACCAGGCATCGTGGCTTGAGATGCGGATATCAGACGAGTCGACGCTGATCCCCGCAGACCTGTATGCGATGGGCCGTTACCAGCTATTGCTGGACCTCGCGGGCCTGCGCTACACGCCTCACGAGGTCCTCTCCGCACTGGATCCGCAGTGGCGCACCAAGTACCCGACGGACGACCGCTACGACGTCGTGGAGGCTTCTGACGGTCAGCCATCGGTCGTGATGCGCAAGCAATCCTAGGCGTGCTCGTTGCTCGACTTGCCGGACTCCGAGGATGACCTATATCTCGCCCGTGCGGGCGAGGTGGACCCTTACCGACCGATCTGTCAGGGCGACGTCTTTTGTGGGGTTGAGATACCGGGTGTGGATGGGCGCAGCGACGCGATGGTGATCAGCCATCCCTGCGCGATGCGCAACGGGCCTCGGCTGCGCCCGAGGATCACAGTCGTGCCCGTCTGCGAGTACCAGAGCGTCCCGCTTGCGGATTGGGGGACCGGCCAGTATCGGGTGATGCCGCTACCTCTTCTGGATCCGCATGAGGAGCGCTCTCGTGCCGCAAAGCTCGAGGAGCCGGCGACGATCTCCTCGGAGCTCCTAGTGCTGGACAGCCGGATCGCGATGCTCTCCGATCAGGGCATAGTGCTCCTTCAGCAGCGCTATATCCACAATCACAGCCGAGCGGTCATCCCCCTAGAACGCCTCCACGAAGTCTCCGCCGCCGTTCTGCAGGAGCTAGAACTGCAAGAGAGCTGGAATCTGGAGCTCGTCAAGCCCGCAGTCGAACGGGGAGAGGATCTCGCCGCGCTCCTCGAGGCGGAGGCCAGAGCATTCGATGAGCTTATGCTCAGTGCCCCGGACGGCGCGCCGTCGCTGCGCGACCGGCTGAAGAACCCCGCCGCTCGAGCAAGCGTCAGGCGTACAGTCAACGTTTCAATCGACGAGCGGGGTACCTAAGGCATGTCAGGTCCCTCAGGATTGAGACCGCAGGTCGGACAGCGAGTTCAGGTCGACGTGTCCGAAATGGAGATACCGGGAGGTCTCGTGCCGGCCGGTACGATCACGCCGGGGATCGTCACGCACGTAGACACTGATGGACGACTCACTATTCGGCTCGACGTGGCCGTGGGCGGATACGCGCTCATCACTGCACCCGCCGGTCGCATCCGCGCCATCATCTGACGACAGAAGAAGGCGTTAGTGCGCATGTGAGCAGACGACTGGAATGTCGCGCAGAGCGCTAGAACCGGAAGCGGATGACTACTGACGAACGTACTTAGGAACTACAGCTAGCCGGTGCAGTGAGGTTCAGAGGTGCCGATCGCGGCCTAGCTTGGTGCTCCTCGTCGGTCCCAGATTACCGGGCCGCTTCTCCTTTTCGGTAGTAGGAGACGTATTGTGGGGGAACCGATCCTGACGCTTGGCCGTGGAAATGATGTGGAAGCAACAGACGGCAGCGGAGAGCAGCAGGGTCCCTGGCTCGGGCGGGGGGAAATGCCGATCCAGCGCGATCTCGAGACAGGCTGCAGCAAACGGCGACAGTCCGGACCGCTAGGCGAGTATGGGGGTCAAACTCCATCGGGGGTTCGAATCCCCCCTCTCCGTCCCCAACGATTTTTGGTCGTTTCCTGGCTCTGCGAAGGCGAAACTGACGGGGTCCCCGTGAAGTGATCCGGGTTGCTTGTGTGTTCGTCATGTCCCGTTGATGGGATGAGAGGATGAATACGACCATGAAGCGGCATAGGCACACGCCGGAGCAGGCTGTTCGGAAGATCCGTGAGGGCGAGCGGCTGTTGAACGAGGGGCAGGATCTCGCCGAGGTGCTGCGGCATCTCGAGGTCACGGAGTCGACGTTCAATCGTTGGCGCGCGCAGTATGGCGGGATGAAGGCTGATGAAGCCAAGCGCCTGAAGCACTTGGAGGGTGAGAACCAGCGGTTGAAGAAGCTCGTCGCGGAGCAGGCGCTGGATATCGACATGCTCAAGGAGCTGGCGGAGGGAAACTTTTGACCCCGGGGCGCCGGCGTAGGGCCGTCGGTACCCTGCAGGAGCGCTTCGGGGTCTCAGAGCGCAGGGCGTGCCGTGTCGCGGGGCAACACCGCTCCACGCAACGCAAACAGCCACTGCCGCCACGCAGTGAGGATGAGCGTTTGGCGGGCCGGCTGCGGGAGATCGCGGGGGATCACCCGAGGTGGGGGTGGAAGACCGCGCACACGATCCTGCTGCGGGAGGGCTGGAGCATCAACCGCAAGCGGACCCGCCGGGTCTGGCGCCAGGAGGGGCTACGGCGGCCCGTGAAGACACGTAAGCGCCGCCGCCTTGGGACGGGGCAGACGGCGCGTCTACGGGCGAGCGGGCCGAACGAGGTGTGGGCCTTTGACTTCCAGTTCGATGAGACCTCTGACCGGCGCAGGATCAAGCTCTGCAACATCGTCGACGAGTACACCCGCGAGGCGTTGGCGATCAGGGTCGCGCGCAACTGCACCGCCGAGGACGTCATCACCATCCTCGAACAGCTCGTCGCCGATCGCGGCGCCCCCACCTACCTCCGGGCTGACAACGGCCCCGAGATGATCGCCTGGACGCTGCGGGACTACTGCCGCCTCACCGGAACCCGCACCGCCTATATCGAGCCCGGCAGCCCGTGGGAGAACCCATTCGTGGAGTCCTTCAACGGCCGCCTCCGCGACGAGCTGCTGAACATCGAAGAGTTCGCCTGCCTCACCGAGGCGAAGGTCATCATCGAGGACTGGCGCATCCAGTACAACACCTACAGGCCACACTCAGCCCTCGGCGGCCTCACACCCGCCGAATACGCAGGGAAAGAAACCAACCACAACCAACCAGACCACGCATAAACCCCGGACCACCAACAGGGACCCCTTCAAAACGGGCCGACCAATGGGACACGACCGTTTGGACCATGTCCGAACCCTCAGGCACTTCTTCATGGAATCAGGTCTTACTGAGGTAGCTCAGCGCGTGGCTCTTCATGAATGCCACGCCGCGTACTGCGAGGACCGCCTGATCAGCTTCTCGGCGGCCTGTTGCGCGTGGAAGCCGACGATTGCGTCAGCGATGTCCGTGTCCGGGGCGACCTTCCGGATGAGCGTCTCATCATCTATTGCTCTGGCGAGCAGAACACGGGCCAGATCGAGGCGGTCATGCTGCGGCATGCAGCACTCGACCCTCGGTCAGGGCGGCGTGCACCATCGAGCCCTCCACGCCTCCCCAATCATCGGCGTAGCGCTCGCTGACTACAACGACGTCGAACGGCATCCCAAGCGGGCGGAGCGCTCGACCGAGACGCACCATCTCGGCGTGACGATCCTGAGGGTCGCGCTCCACGACCAGGAAGTCGAAGTCGCTATCCGGGCCAGCGTCACCGCGGGCACGCGAGCCGAAGAGCGCGATCTTGATCGGATCGGCTGCGACGGCCGCCAGGGTCTGGCCTGCGGCCTCGATGATGTCCTGCGCAACCATGCCGAAACCGTAGCGAAGCTCTCGGGCAGGTTTGCGCTTGGCTGATCCCGCAACAGCATCGTTGATGTCGGCGAGCGCGTCTCCCCCCGACCGCTGAGCAGATGCCGCGCCCGTTGCTGATCAAATGTGCGCCTGCGAGGGACCCATGGTGTGCCCAGTATCTCCCGAGACATCAGTCCACTATGAGCCGCAACCACACCCCTCGTAGCGGCCTCAGACTCTGCTCCGGGCCGGGGGGTCTACATCGCAAGTAGGTTCTCGGCGCCAGACCCAGAGGTTTTCCGTCAGCTCTTTGGTGCGGATGTTCCCGGCGTGTCCGGCGGATGCTCAACAGTTCCCTGCGACGTCCGTTTCCTAACCAATGCGGGGAGGACATCCGGCATCCCAACTCGCGAGGGGGGATCGATCCACTTCAAGAAGATCCAGAAGCTGGCGCCGAGAACCGCCGCAAGCATGAGCACCGAAGTCACAGCGATCCCAACGGTTGGCAGCACCGGCAGTCTTATCGTGACAAGCCCCAATGCCAGTCCAGCCAGGTAGGAAAGCGACAAGACGGTGGGGACAGATATATAGGTCCATGTGATCGTCCTCCATGCTGCTCGATCTCGCGATGCCTCCCATCGAAGCCCAGGTGCGTGGATCGACTCGTTGATGATGCACGCCTGTTCACGGCAGAACTCGACTGCACGTAACATTCGTACAACCTCCGCAACCCACATTGCGAGGACCCACGCGCTAAGCAGTGGGATGGCAAAGAAGACGGCCGGATTTGCCGGCTGCTTCCACGTCAAGAAGCCAGCGACAAAAACACCCACGATCGACGCCGTCCCGAACGTCAGGGCGAGATGCTGATTGCTGATAGAACTGATCATCTCGTCGCGAGCAGACACATGCTCGGCAAGCCGTGCCTGGAAAAGGCGTTCTGTCAGCGCCGGGTCTGTTTGGGAGGATGGCGCG
This sequence comes from uncultured Solirubrobacterales bacterium, assembly GCA_963723045.1. Taxonomy (GTDB): domain Bacteria; phylum Actinomycetota; class Thermoleophilia; order Solirubrobacterales; family Solirubrobacteraceae; genus Palsa-744. Next base: position 337,068 of record CAVROU010000001.1, read on the forward strand.
GCGACGTTCGCGTCCTCAGATGCTTCGCTATGTCCCGAGCCGGTCATCCCGTCATCGTACGCTCGCTCGGCATCACCGACGTGCAACTCGGCCATCAGCATCCTCGATAGCTTCCACCGCTCGTCGCCGCGCTCGCCGACCGACTGGCTCCATGAGATGCTCAAGAAGGCGGTCCAAGGACATCTCGGGGTTCGCAGGTCGTCCCGATCTCCCCGTCCCCGCCGGATGGGCAGTCAACGCTCCCTTGCGAGCTGCTCCTCTTCCCTGATCGCCAGCGAACGTCTCGATAGTGTTTACATCGATGCCGGAGCGAACCAAGCAGCAGTTGCATGACTTGGAGGGGGAGCGCGTGCGGCGGTTGCGTCTGCGGGCGGACGGACAGCGGCCACTCGTCGTGAACCTCAAGGAGACAATCTCGCTGACCCGGAAGCTGTTCGAGTTGCGCGACTCTGCACGGCGTGCCCGTTGAGTGCCCCGTCATTCGACGAGCTGCTCGTTTGCCTCATCCAGGCTGAAGTTCGCATTGTCGTCATCGGTGGCTTGGCGTTGGGCTCGTGATTGACGTCGAACTGGCCGACGTGACAATCGCAATATGCGCGCTTGAGCACCTTCGGAGGATGAAGCGGGCTGTCGGCCGTCCACGTGACCTCGTCGACCTGGAAGACCTCGACGCCGCCCAGCCGCGACCGGATTGACCCCGATCAACAATCTGCGTCGCCGATCGCCTCCGCCGCCAGCCGGCCGAGCTCGGCGCGCAGCGCATCCAAGATTGTGGTCCTTCGTGGCTCGTCTGGTTTTCTTTCTACGACGCCACCACTACGGGCGTGCCTCGAGGATCAGGTTGAACGGCGTCTCGGCCGCACGGCGAACGCGCGTGAATCCGCCGTCCTTGAGTACCTCAGTCAGGCGCGCCTCCCCTGCCTGCGCTCCCAGCGCGAGGCCCACCTCCTGGGCGAGCGAGGCGGGCGTGCAGATGACGGTCGAAGCGCCATAGAAGACGCGCCCAACTGGGTTGAGGTTCTCCTCGACTCGATCGCCCGCAAACGGCTCGACGATCATCCAGGTGCCGTTGGCGTCCAGTGTTTCCCGGACATGTGTGGCAGCGCCGACCGGGTCGCCCATGTCGTGCAGGCAGTCGAACACGCAGACCAGGTCGTAGTCGTTGCCCGGATAGTCCTTGGCGGAGGCCACGGCGAATGTGGTGCGATCCTCGACGCCGGCTTCCTTGGCAGCCTCTCGCGCGCGCTCAATCGAGGCGTCGTGGTAGTCGAAGCCAAAGAACTGGGAGTTTGGGAAGGCCGCCGCCATGATGACCGTCGAGGCTCCATGCCCGCAGCCGATATCGGCGACTTTGGCGCCCCGTTCGAGCTTCTCCTGCACGTCATCCAGAGCGGGGATCCACTCGGCGACGAGGTTGGCGCGGTAGCCGGGCCGGAAGAACCGCTCGGTTCCCCGGAACAGGCGGTGGTCGTGCTCGTGCCAGCCCATCCCATCGCCGCTGCGAAATGCCTCGACGATCTTGTCCTCGTCGGCATACAAGGATGCGATCAAGTCATAGACGCCCAGAATGTAGAACGGGCTGTCCTCGTCGGCCAGCGCAAGCGCGTGCTCGTCCGGCAGCGTGTAGCGCTTGCTCTCGGGGTCATAGGTGACGTAGCCGCCGGCGGCCTGGTTTCCCAGCCACTCGCGAACGTAACGCTCAGCCGCGCCAGAGCGCTCGGCGACCTCCTGTGAGGTCAATGGCCCGGCGTGAGCCATAGCCTTGTACAGACCGAGCTTCTCGCCGATGATCATCAGCGGCGCGCTGATGATCGCGCCCATGTCGGTCACCGCCTGTCCCATGAAGGCTTCGAGCTTCGCCTCGTCGATCTCCGCACTCATTGCTACCTCCTCCTGCCTGCATCGAAAACGACCGCTGGAGTTGGGCCGTCGTACGAGTAAGCAAACCACAGCAGGTCCGAGTAAGCAACCAAGGCAGATCCGCTCATGTCGTGCGATCAGACTGCGTTTGATCGACGGGATTCGGCTGTGATCGCGGCGCGCATAAGCTGCGGATAGGATTTAGTCAAGTGCCGGACCGCCTCTACTTCACGGACTCCGACGAGGCCAATGCCATGATCGCCTCCGATCCGCTGGCCCTGCTGGTCGGGTTCGTCTTGGATCAGCAGGTCACGGTTCAAAAGGCATTCGTCGGGCCGCTCGCGTTGAGAGAGCGCCTCGGCGCGTTCGACGCGGCGACGCTCGTCCAGGCGGATCTGGAGCCGGTGTTCAGAGAGAAGCCGGCGATCCATCGCTACCCCGGCTCGATGGCCAAGCGCGTGCACGACCTGGCCATGCACATCGAGGATCGCTATGGCGGTGACGCGGCCCGCGTCTGGACCGACGCGGCCGATTCCGGTGAGCTGCGCGGCAATCTGGCGGAGCTCCCCGGATTCGGGGAGATGAAGGTCAAGTCAGTGGGCGCCGTGCTCGCCAAGCGCTACGGCGTAAAGGTGGCTGGTGAACTTGTGCCGCCGCACCCCACGCTTGGGGACGTCGACTCGCCGCAGGCGCTACTCGACTACCAGGCGGCCAAGCGTGAGCACAAGGCCGAGTGGAAGAAGATGAAGAGCGGCGGGTAGCCGATCGTCGGGAGCAACGACGGCGGGGCGTTTCGCGTGCCCTGTCCTACGTCGAGACTGCCGCGCTAACCGCCGTGTCCGCGGCGGCGTCCCGCTCGTGTGCCGCGGGCTCGGCCCCCTGCAGGGCACGAGTGAGCAGTCGCCACAGGGTCGCCCGTTCGTTCGCGTCGAGTGCCCGCAGAACGTCATCCTCGATCGTTTCCTGTGCGCGCTCGGCGCTGAGGAGTGCGCCGAGTCCCTCCTTGGTCAGCTCGACCAGATGGCGCCGGCGATCATGGGGGTCGCGACGGCGAGCGACAAACCCCAGGTCCTCGAGCTCGTTAAGCAGCAGCACGACGTTGTTGGCGTCCATGCACAGCGCCTCCGCGAGCTCCTGCTGGGGGGCGTTGTCGTGGTCGCGCACGTAGCTGAGTGCCATCAGCAGGCGCAGGTGCATTCCCAGAAGCTCCTCGTTGCTGCGCCTGTAGACCTGCTTGGCGAGGCGGGTCAGCAGGACCATCGAATTGGGAGCGCAGGAGCGAGCCTCTTCGGTCATAACGCCAGGATTATATCATGCAGCAGCAACCATCACGTGTAAAACGATGATACCTGTATCAGTGATGATCCATGCTATGGTGTTCTCATCGCACACCGGAAGGAGCATTGGATGAGCACCGACATCGCCACCACATCGATACACCAGGAGAGGCCGCAGGCAAGCGCCGACGAGGACGCGGTCCTCCGCAGGATCGAGACTAACGCCGGCGAGCATGGGGCCGACGAGTACGGCGCCGGCGAGAATCGCGCGCATGAGAATCGCGCCGCCAAGGACGCCGCACACAAGCGGGAGCGCCGCCGCTGGATCGCGCTGGGCGTCCTCTGCCTCGGCCAGCTGATGATGGTCCTCGATGCGACGATCGTCAATGTCGCCCTACCCGCCATCCAGCGCGACCTTCACTTCACGCAGGCGAACCTCACGTGGGTGATCGACGGCTATCTGATCACCTTCGGCGGCTTCCTGCTGCTGGCCGGGAGGTTCGGCGATCTAGTGGGCCGCAAGAAGGTCTTCCTCAGTGGGCTTGTGCTGTTCGTGGCGGCCTCGATCCTGTGCGGTCTAGCGAGTGGCCAGACGATGCTGATCGGCGCCCGCCTGCTCCAGGGGGTCGGCGGCGCGATCGCCTCGAGCGTGATCCTCGCGATCATCGTCACCGAGTTCCCAGAGCGGGCCGAGCAGGCCAAGGCGATGGGTGTGTACGCGTTCGTGTCCGCCGGGGGCGGCTCGATCGGCCTGCTCGCCGGCGGTGCGCTCACGCAGTCGCTGAGCTGGCACTGGATCTTCTTCGTCAATGTGCCCATCGGCGTGTTTGCGCTGGTGCTCGGCTGGATGCTGATCGAGGAGAACGAGGGCATCGGCCTGGCCGGTGGCGTCGACATCCTGGGGTCGGCCCTGATCACGCTCGCGACGATGTCGGGCGCGTTCGCGATCGTCAAGTCGACCGAATACGGCCTGCTCTCGGCGCGTACGCTCGCCGCGGCCGGCGCCTCGGTTGTGTTGCTGGCCAGCTTTTTGGCGCTCGAGGCGCGCGTGGCCAATCCGATCATGCCGCTGCGGATCCTGCGCCTGCGCATGCTGATGGGCTCGAGTCTCGTGCGCGGGCTGCTCGTCACCGGCATGTTCTCGGCGTTCTTCCTCGGCGCGCTGTACCTGGAGCGCGTGCTGGGCTATGACGCGATCGATACGGGCCTTGCGTTCATGCCCCTGACGATCGCCATCGCGGCGATGTCGTTGGGCATATCGGCGCGTGCGGTGGGTCGCTTCGGCTCGGTGCAGACGCTGGCGGCCGGGCTCCTCGGCATTGTGATCGGACTGGTGCTGCTGGCCTTTCAGGGGGTTCACGCGAGCTACTTCCCGGGACTGTTCTTCGCCTTCCTGGCGCTCGGTCTCGGCGCGGGCGCGTCCTTCCTGCCGCTGCTGATGATCGGCATGGCCGACGCACCCCCGCGCGATGCGGGCCTGGCCTCGGGAATCATCAACGTCTCGGTTCAGCTGTTCGGTGCGATCGGCCTGGCGACGCTGGGGACGATCGCGGCCGACCACACCAAGACGTTGAGCGCCGATGGCAATTCGCTGGCCAGTGCGCTGACGGGCGGCTATCACCTGGCCTATGCGGTCGCCTCGGTGTTCGTCGCGCTGGGGATCATCGCCGCCTTCGTCGTGCTGCGCCCGCCCGCGGCCTCTCAGCCGCAGGAGGCCGACATGGTTTTGGACATAGCGAGCGAGCAGATGGCCGCACAGGTCGCCTAGCAAAACGGCGAAGGTGCGGCGAAAGAGTGGCCGTAGGGACCGCGTAGGTCTGGCGAGCAGAGCGCTTGCGAAGGCGCAGGCGGATCGCTTCGGAGGTGCTTTGCTCTGCATGGCCGAAATGTCAATTGACAGCAACGATCACGGCATGTAGAACTACGCCAGCCCGCCGGCCGGCGGGCCCAACCCCGAACACGCGAGGATCCTCATGGCCCAGGACGACGTCACCAAGGTTCACCTGCCCGAGCAGCACCTCCCAGGCAAGCGCCTGGGCAGACACGTCGAGCACGACCCCCGCTCACGTGAATTCTCCGCCGAGCGCGCTCCACAGGTCGTGAGCGTCACACACCAGGCCACCGGACTGCCGCTGAACCAGGGCGAAATCGGATCGTGTACCGCCAACGCTCTCTGTGGCGCGCTGGACTCGGCTCCGGATTTCACCGCAAGCACGCCGCTGGAGGAGGCGCAGGCTGTGCACCTCTACGAATCGGAGACGAGCCTGGAGGGCAATCCCTATCCGCCCAACGACCCGGGCGGTAGCGGACTAATGGTGTGCAAGGCGGCCAAGCAGATGGGCCTGATCTCCTCCTACAAGCATGCCTTCGGTCTGCAGCATGCCCTGGAGGCGCTGGTGGTGCGCCCGGTCATCACTGGGATCAGCTGGTACACGAGCTTCGACACACCCGACCCGACCACGGGTCTGGTCGAGCTCCCCACCAGCGCCACCGTGCGAGGCGGCCATGAGATCGTCGCCGACGGCATCGACGCGGAAAAGGAACTGGTCTGGTTCTGGAACAGCTGGGGCACACAGTTCGGTCTTGGCGGACGCTTCTGCATGAAGTTCGCGACCTGGGGGCAGCTGCTTGAAAATCAGGGCGACGTGACGGTGCCAATCCCCTGACGCACGAAAGCTCGGCCTGAGGGAGCGCTTTCGTCGCGCTCCCTCAGTGCGAGGCCACGGCGTCGCGCTGCTTCTGCCAGGCTTGCAGGCCGCCGAGCGCGCCGTCGATCACCCTGGCGACGAACTCCTCGCTGTCGTTGACATGCGGCACGGGCTCGCTGGGGATCGCCACGTCGAGCGCCTTGCATAGCGGCTCCCAGCCGTCCTTGGGTTCCCACACCAAAAGGCGCTCGGAGGGGACCGTGCGCTTGACCTCATCGTTGAAGGCGACCATGCCGTCGGCCAGCTGCTCCACGGTCTCGTGGCTCTTGGCGAGCGTTCCGTTGTCCTTCCACAGCAGGCCGTCGACCATCTCAAGGAAGCCCTGCCACTGAGGGTCGACCTTGCCCCAGGCGCTGGAGAGAAGGCGCATCAGCGACTCGCCGTAGCGCACGCTCCAGACCGTGTCGTGCGCGCTCTTCGCCCAGGCCTGGGGGTCGCGCACGCTCAGCAGAATCACCGCGTCGGGGTAGACCTCCATCAGCTCCTTGTAGAAGAAGCCTCCGGGCCAGTCGACGGTCGACTGGAAGCCGTCGAAGATCCGATCCCACTGTGCCTCTCCCCGCAGGGCCGCCATCCAGAGCGGCACCTGGTCGAGGTCGCCAAGCACGTTCACCATGTGGTAGCACGGTCCGACTCCCAGCATCTCCAGGGCGGTCTTCTGGGTCAATGTCGCGGTGCGCGGCAGACCGGCGCCTATCAGTCTCATCTCGGGTTTCCCTTCGTGTCGAGCGGACGCGGACCCTCCGCTCAATTGCCACTCCCGCGCCCCAGTTTCACCGGGAGCCTACCTGTCGGGGGCATTCCCGGGGTCTCGGCAGCAGGGCGGTGCACGTGCGCTGACTCTCCCGGGCATTCCTGAGGTCTCGGCAACAGGATGGGTGCACATGCGCCGGCGGTCTGAGAGCATCCCGGCGCGATGGATGCACCGGCGATATCCCTGAGGGGCGTGGTGAAGCGCTTTGGCGCGATCACCGCCGTGGATGGCCTGAACCTGCAGGTGCCGACGGGCATCTGCTTCGGCCTGCTCGGCCCCAACGGCGCGGGCAAGTCGACCACGATGCGCCTGCTCACCGCGCAGGCGCTGGCGGATGCGGGGGAGATCGAGCTGCTGGGGTATGAGCTGCCGCGCGAATCCAAGCAGGCACGGATGGCGATGGGGGTGGTGCCCCAGCTGGACAACCTCGACGTCGAGCTCACGTGCCGGCAGATCCTCACTGTCTTCGCGCGCCTGTACCGCGTGCCGGCTGAGGAACGCGCGGCGGCGGTGGACAGGGCCCTGGAGATCGCCAACCTCACCCCACGCGCGGACACGATCGTCAGAGAGCTCTCGGGCGGCATGCGAAGGCGCCTGCTGGTGGCGCGCGGGCTGATCCACCGCCCGCGGCTCGTGCTGCTCGACGAGCCCACCGTCGGCCTCGATCCTCAGGTGCGCCAGGAGCTGTGGTCGCTGATCGACGCGCTGCGCGCCGACGGGGTGACGGTGCTGATGTCAACCCACTACATCGAGGAGGCCGAGCGGCTCGCCGATATCGTCGCGGTGATGTCCCACGGACAGGTGATCGCGCAGGGCACGCCCGCCGAGCTGGTGCGCGCGCACGCCGGTGAGCAGGTGCTCGAGGTGTACGGGCCCGCGGCTGAGCTCGCCGACGTCGTCACGCTGGCCGACGAGCGCGGCTGGGCGCACCGTCGCAGTGGCGCGGCGATCGCGATCATGCGCGCTGAGTCCCTCGATGGCGACGCGCCCGCGGGCGTGCACAGGCCGGCGAACCTCGAGGACGCGTTCGTGGCCCTCACCGGGGAGCAGATCGAATGAGAGCTGCATTTCGCGAGGTGGACTCGTCCGTCGGTCTGGCTGACCCTCGGGAGCAAAGCGTATGAGCACTGTCTCCGGGAACTTGGACCCGGTCGCCCGCTCGGCCCAGGCGCCCCGGCGTCCGACCCCGCAGCGCACCGTGCGTCGTCTGGAACCGGCGGCGCTCGTGGCCGTGATGAGCCGCGACGTGGTGATCTTCGGGCGCTACTGGCGCGCGACGACATTCTCCTCGGTCGTACAGCCCACCATCTACCTGCTCGCGTTCGGGCTGGGCTTCGGCTCGCTGGTGTCCCACGTCCAGCACTACGACTATGTGCAGTACGTCGCCACGGGCGTCGTCGCCACCGCGGTGCTCTTCTCCTCGGCCTTTCCGGGCATGTTCAATACGTTCGTGCGCTGGCAGTTCCAGCGCACCTACGACGCGATGCTCGCCACGCCGCTGGACGTCGAGGAGCTGATCACCGCCGAGGTGCTGTGGATCTCAATCCGCGCCGGCGTGTATGGCATGGCGCCGCTCTTGGTAGGCATCCCGTTCGGGCTCTCGCCGAGCTGGGGCATGCTGCTGGTGCCGTTCATCGGCCTGCTGACGGGCTTCGGCTTCGCCTGCTTCGGCGTGCTCATCGCCGCCGTGGCCAAGACGATCGACAACTTCAACTACGTCACCTCGGCGGTGCTCACGCCGATGTTCCTCGTCGCCGGCACCTTCTTTCCGGTCACGGCTCTGCCCCCGGTGCTGCGGGCGATCGCCGAGGTCAACCCGCTCTACCACTGTGTGCAGCTGGTGCGCGACGCGGTGTTCGGACTGCTGGGCCCGGCGGATCTCGGCCACGTGGCGGTGCTGGTCGCGTTCGCTCTGCTGATGTGGCGCCTGGCGATACACCGGCTCGAAGGCCGGTTGATCGACTGAGTCGCGACTCACACGAAGCCGGGGCAGCATTTCCCCGCTCGTCGTTCCCACGGCGCCGGCGGGTCTTTCATCTGCGGCGGTCGTTCGCCAGGGGAAACTACTAGTTCGACAGCACACTATCCAAGAGCGTCGCGGCGAGCTAATCTGAAGAGGTGACCGATGGCCTCATTGACCTCGTCCTCGACCGCGATGCCGAGGTTCCGATTGGGGTCCAGCTGGCGTGGGCGCTGAGGACGCGCATTCGCGATGGCAGATTCGCTCCCGGCCAGCGACTGCCGGCGCTGCGCGACCTCGCCGTGGCGCTCGGCATCAATGCGAACACCGTCCGCACGGTGTACCAGCGCCTGGAGCACGAGGGGATCATCGACAGTCAGCAGGGGTCTGGGACATTCGTCGCCGATCTGCCCGCCACGCCCTCGGCGGTGGGCTCGATCGCCGCGCTCGCCGCTCAGGAAGCCCGAGCCACGGGTGTGGACCCGCGCGACGTGGCAGCGGCGCTGTATGTCGAACCGACGGGCTCCGGCACGCAGACCCCCGACGAGCAGACAGCACGGCGCCGGCGGCTGCACACTCAGATCGCCGCGCTGGAGCTGACGCTCGGGGAGCTGGCCGCACGACGCCCGGCGCTGGCGCGCAAGACGCCGAAGGCGGCGTCCGACGTGGGCCCGCGGCTGCTCGACGTCGAGGAGCTCGAACAGATCAAGGCACAGCTGGTGGCTCAGATAGCGGAGCTGCACGCCGCGATCGAGAGGCTCGGCGAGGGACCCACCGCCGGCGAGGGCTCGGCGAAGGCCTCGAAGGAGAGCTCCTCCGCCGCCAGTGCGTCCAAGCGCGCTCCGCGGGCGCGCCCCAAGACCCGCCCGGCGCCGGCGGGGGCCTGAGGGGGCGCGAGCGGAGTGCTCTTCTACGTGGTCATCCTGGGCATGCCGCTGCTTATGATCGGGCTGGGGATCTTCGGCGCGTACTTCTACCAGGGGGGCAATGAGGAGCTGCTCGATTGGACGCCGACACGCTCCTCGGAGACCGAAGCGAGGCTCGAGCGCAGCGACATCGCACAGATGCTGGCTGCCCAGAATCGCTACCGCCGCGCGCGCGGAGCACCGGAGCTGACGCTCGAGGAGACGCTCGCGCGTGTGCCGGGTGGTCTTGACGATCTCTAGGACCTTCTGAGCGCCTCGCCGGCGCGCCGCGCCATGGCCCATCCGACTGCCGCCCACGCTGGAGTCAGTTCAACGATCTCTGAGCTCGCCGCCGGCGCCGGTGCCGCGACGCAGCCGTTGCACGTCGCGCAGCTCCTGGATGTCGCTCTGCGAAGACGGGGCGGTCGTCTGCTCGTCGGCCCCCAGCAGCTCTGGCAGCAAACGGCGGCGCACGAGCTCGCCCGCGATCGCATCGACGCGCTCGGCGCTCGCGCCGGGGCGTGAGCTGACGATGCGCACCAGACCCTCGTCCTCGAACAGCAGTCCGACGCCATCGTCCACCGCCCAGCCGCCGGGTAGAGCACCGGAGCGCACCGCCGCCAGCCATACGGGCAGTCGCTCGGGCTCGCCGTCGGCGTGGACGGTGAGCGAGCCATTCAGCAGCCCCAGTCCGCCGAGCGGTTCGGGCGGCCCGCTGGAGCAGGTGACGCCGCCCTCAAACCAGCACATCGCCCCGGCGCTGAGGCCGGCGAGGATCGTGCCTGAACGCCAGGCCTCGATCAGCAGGCTGTCGAGTCCGTGCGCACGCCAGAGGGCGAGCAGGTTGCGCATCGAGCCACCACCGACATAGATCACGTCCTGGCCGAGCACGGTCTCCTCTAGCGTGCGCTCAGCGTCGCGCAGACGGAACAGCGAGAGGTGTTCGGGTATGCAGGCGCGCCCGGCGAAGCGCGCCTGAAAGGCGTTGATCTGCGCGCTGGTGTCGCCGGAGGCGGTCGGCAGGAACAGGATGCGCGGCTCGCGCGCCGGCGCCAGGCTCACCACGAAGTCGTCGAGCAGCGGGTTGGAGGGCTCCATCGTGAAGCCTCCGCCGCCCATCGCAAAGATCGTGCGCCGCGCCTCGCCGGTCGCTGAGGCCTCGCGTCGCCCTGCCTCACTCGCCGCGGGCACGTGCGTGCGATCGCCCGGCGCCGGTAGGCTCACGCGGCGGCTGATGCCGACACTGAAGCGGACGCGAACGCAAGCGACTCGGGCAGGGTGGCGCGTGCGCCCAGGTAGAAGGTCTCCAGCGGCGCCTCCAGCACGCCGTCGCGCAGCGGCTCGACGCGATAGGCGCGGGCGGTCGGGCGTGAGCAGACGACCCGCTCCAGCTGGCGCCCGCGAAAGTGCAGCAGAGCGCCGTCGTCGGCGGCGAAACCGGCGCGCATGCCGTCGCCGACGAAGCGGTGATACTCGGCGCGGCGCTCGGGCTCGGCGTCGTAGTGAACGCAGTTGGAGTAGGGCAGCAGGCCCAGCCCGCGCACGCGCCGGGGGGCGCCGTGGAAGGCCGAGAGGGCCTCGCTGAACCAGCAGAGCGAGCCCGCAGAGGGTCCGCAGAGGATCACGCCCTCGCGCCAGGCTCGCGTCAGAACGTCGTCGAGTCCGTGGGCGCGCCACACGCCGAGCATGCTCACGACATTGCCGCCCCCGACATAGATCACGTCCTGCGCCAGCAGGTGTGCGGCGATGTCCTCCTCGACGCCGCCGGTGCCCTGGTCGCGGCGAAACAGCGAGACATGGCTTGCCTCGCATTCCGAGGAGAAGCGGCGGTAGAAGCGCACCACGTAATGGTCTGCGTCGCCCGATGCGGTGGGAAGGAAGCAGACGCGCGGGCGTTTGGCCGGGGCCAGGGACAGTACGTAGTCATCGAGCAGCGAGCCGTCCTTCTCCATCGAGAAGCCGCCGCCTCCAAGGGCAAGGATCTGACGGGATAGGGGTCGCATGGGATTCTCACCTCACTCGGGTCGCTGCTCGGGGACGCAGGTCAAACAGCTTCCACAGTCTCGGCGTCGCGGCGCGCGGCCGGTATGGACGGCGGTTGGACATTCGCCCGCGGGCGCTGGACATCCGTCAGTGCGTGACGGAGATTTCGCAGAGCTGCGGGATTGGTTCGCTGTAGAGCGGCGTGCCGGGGTAGGTGGCGCGGACCATCCAGATGCCCTGCAGTTCACCCGCCTGGCCGCCACCCACTTCTTCAGGGGTCACGGAGGCGTCGCTGAATTCGCCGCCGGCCGCGATGCTCACCTGCCGGGGGATCGACGGCGGCGGGGTGCCGGTGCCCGAGGGGGGAGGCTCGTAGAGCAGCTGCACGCTCGCGCCGGCCGGCGCCGGGCTGAGCGTGCCGGAGATCTTCAGGACTTCGCTCAGGTGGGCGCTCGGGGGGCACTGCAGCGTGAGATGGGTCGCCATGGGCGTGGCTGGGGTTTCCGGTGCGCTGGAGGGCGCAGGCGTGGGCACCGGCGTGCCGGAGGACGGGCCTGGTGCGGGACCCGGCTGGTTGGGGGCCGCCTCGCCCGGCAGGAACCCCCTGGCGCCCGCCTGCACGCCGGCGAGGAAGCCGCGAATGCCCACGCCGAGAAGCCTCAGCATGGCGGCTCGGCCGGTGTGCCCGGCGTGGGCGTCGGTGAGCAGCGCACCGACGGCCCGCCGGAAGGCCTTCGCGAAAGCGCTCTGCGCGCCCGACAGAGTTGCCTGGAAGGTATGTGAGCTGAAGGTGGGGCCGCCGTAGGGGCGCGTCGCGCGGGCGAGGTCGCTCCAGAGTGCGACCTCGGCAGCGAGCGTCGACTCGATGAAGGCGCTCGCGGCGGGCGCCCTGCTTCCGAGCGCGCCGGCGCGTCGCTGCCAGGCGCCGGCGGCCCGTGTCACGCTCCCCGAGAAGGCCGCGTCGCTGCCGCCGGCAAGGAACACCCGCGCGGCACCCTGCATGGCGGCCAGAAAGCTCTGCTGACCCCGGCGGAAGCTTGGCGATCCGCTCGCGCCGGCGCCGAATGCGCTAGTGAGGCCGCTGTCGAACCGGTGAAAGAGTGTCGCCTGGCCGGTCTGCACGCCATTCAGCAGCGACTGCTCAGCGGGGGAAAGAGAGTTTGCGCCCGGGAGCGAATTTGCGGCGGCCGCGGCACTCGCGCCGAGCGTGGTGCAGGCCATCGTCAAGAGGGCCACGACGGCGGCTAGCGTTGCGATACGCACGCATACGACAATATGAGGTCTGTGAGGATTCTTGTAGTGGATGACGACCGTGCGGTGCGCGAGGCGCTGCGCCGCGCGCTCACGCTGGGCGGGTATGAGGTGGAGCTGGCCGAGGACGGGACGCAGTGCCTGGACATGGTGGCCGAGAGCGTGCCCGATGCGGTGGTGCTCGACGTGGGCATGCCGGGTGTCGACGGGCTGGAGGTCTGCCGCCGCCTGCGCCAGCTCGAGAATCGCGTACCGATCCTGATCCTGACGGCGCGCGACGCGGTAGCCGATCGCATCGACGGTCTCGACATGGGCGCCGACGACTACATGGTCAAGCCGTTCGACGTGGGCGAGCTGAAGGCGCGGCTGCGGGCGCTCTTGCGGCGCACGGGGCCCGAGCCGGGGCACGGCGAGCAGGAGGCGCCGGCGCAGGAGCTGTCCTTCGCGGGGGTCAGCCTCGACGACACCCGTCACGGCGCGATAGTGGGGGAGAACTTCGTGGAGCTCACGCGCACCGAGTACCAGCTGCTGGAGCTGCTGCTCGCGAATCCGCTGCACGTGCTGGCGCACAGCGTCATCTACGAGCGCGTGTGGGGGTATGACTTCGGGCCGACTTCGAACGCGCTGCGCGTATACATCGGGTACCTGCGGCGCAAGCTCAAGGATGCCGGCGCGGAGGATCTGATCCACACGGTGCGCGGCGTGGGGTACGTGCTGCGCGAGCCATGAGCTTGCGCGGATGCCCCGGCTGCGACCCCGGGCCGGTATCGAGTCGGAAGGAGCCATGAGCCTGCGCGTGCGCATCGCGGCGCTGGCGAGCCTGTCGGTGGCGCTGGCGGTGCTGGGCGTGGCGCTAGGGCTGTATTTCGCGGTGCGCGCGGACCTGCGCGGGGAAATCGACAAGTCGCTGCACCGGCGTGCACAGGCGTTCGCTACGCCCCCGCCTCCACCGTCCGCAGTGGGAGCGGCCGGGGCGGGGGCGGCTCTTGACGTGGGCCCTGGTGGTCCGCCCCGTAATGCCACTGCGCCGCATCCCAACGCTGCGCCGCCGCCGCTACCCGACGGCGACAACGACGGTCCGGCGCCCGGCGGTCCACCGCCGCCGGGCGTCGGGCTCCCGACCACGATCCAGCCGGCCCCCTTCGGCGGCGCGGGCGGGTATGTGCAGTTCCTGACGCCGGGCGGCGAAGTGCAGGTGCCGGGCGGGCAGAACGCCTCGCAGATCGCGCCGACACCCCGCGACAGGCAGATTGCCCGCAGGGGCCAGGGGAGCACGCTGAGCGACAGGATCGTGCACGGTACCCACCTGCGCGTGCTCACACAGGGCACGGGCGCGCGCGGCGCGGTGATGGTGGCGTTGCCGCTGAGCGAGGTGAACAGCGAGCTGAGCAATCTGCTCGTGCTGCTCGTCGTCGTGGGGGTGGCGGGGATCGCGCTGGCGGCGCTGCTAGGGGCGCTGGTGGCGCGCACGGCGCTGGCGCCGGTGACGCGCTTCACCAGGCGCGCGGAGACGCTGACGGGCAGCCTCGACCTATCCCAGCGCCTGGAAGCGCCTGGTCACGACGAGATCGCACGGCTGGCGGCGAGCTTCAACGCGACGCTCGATGCGCTGGAGCGCTCGGTGGAGGCGCAGCGGCACCTGATCGCCGATGCGAGCCATGAGCTGCGCACGCCGATCGCGAGCCTGCGGGTGAACATCCAGGTGCTGGGCGAAGCCGATCGGCTGCCGGCGCATGAGCAGGAGAGCCTGCGGCGCGACATCGTGAGCGAGCTCGACGAGCTGACGGCGCTGGTTGGCGACGTGGTGGAGCTGGCTCGCGGCAGCTCCTCGGCCCGGCCGGCCACCGACGAAGTGCGCCTCGATCGGGTCGTGGAGGAGGCGATGGAGCGCGCGCGGCGGCGCAGCGACGTGCGCTGGCGTACGCGCTTTGAGCCGACGCTGCTGAGCGGCGATGCCCAGACGATCGGCCGCGCGGTGAGCAACCTGCTCGAGAACGCCTGCAAGTGGAGCCCCGCCGGGGGCCTCGTGGAGGTGGAGCTGCACGGGGGAGAGCTGACGGTGCGCGACCACGGGCCCGGCTTCCAGCCGGCGGACGTGCCCCACGTGTTCGACCGCTTCTACCGCGCGCAGAGCGCCCGCTCGCTGCCGGGGTCGGGACTGGGGCTGGCGATCGTGCGCCAGGCGGCGGAGAGCGCTGGCGGATACGCGAAGGCCGAGAATGCGCCCGGCGGCGGGGGGCTGCTGCGCGTGAGCTTCGGCGCGCCGCTGGACCTCTTCTCCCCGGCGCCGGTGCCCTGACCGAGCGCTGTGTGGGTCGGTTGGCAGAAAGAAAAATATTAAGGAGAGGGGGTCGCGCGGCTCCTACACACCTCCTACACAGACCGAGGGCGAGCCTTAGCGAGCCGTCGCACGATGGACTGGCAATCACGCGAACCCCACGACCAGGAGGTCCAGTCCAATGAAGCGGGCAAACAAGATCAGGGCAGTGCTCGTCACCGGGGTACTCGGCGCGGGAGGTGTGCTCGCCGGAATCTCCGGCGCCTCGGCGGCGTCGAGCGGCACCTCGAGCGGGTCGGGCAGCGCGGCGGGCACGACGAGCGCGGTCACGCAGTCGAACGCCGCGAGCACGAGTACGACGCCGAGCACGGGTACGAGCACCACTCCCAGCCCGGGTACGAGCACGACGCCCGGCACCGGCACGACGCCGGGCACGGGCACCCCGCCAAGCGGCTCGGGGTCCTCGTCGCACCCCTGCCCGAACATGGGCTCCGGCTCGGGGTCGGGATCGGGATCGGGCTCCGGCTCGGGCACGCACTCGGGCAGCGCCGAAGGCACGCCCCCGGCGGTGACCTACCAGTAGTGCCGTCGCACCTGCCCATGCCCCGGGCGATCCGCGAGCGCGGTCAAGCGCGGCGGGAGCGCCCGGGGTGATGAGCGGTTCGCCGGGTGCCGTCCGCGCCGGTCGCGATCGCCAGGCGATCGGAGAGCGCCACCGCGAGTGAGCCACCCTCGCGCTGGACGGCCGTCGGTAGCGGATGGGTCGACGAGGGCGGCCCTATAAGATCGCTTTCATCAGTATGTCCCCGCCCTGGCCGGTATTCGATCTGCAGTGCCATTCGCTGTACTCCGACGGAGAACTCCCCGTCGCCGGCGTGATCGAGCACGCCGCACGCGCGGGCGTGGAGCTGCTGGCGCTGACCGACCACGACACCGTCGACGGTATCGAGGAGGCGCTTGCCAGCGCGAAGACTCACGGCATCGAGTTGGTACCTGCCGCGGAGATCTCCTCGGTGGACGGCGCGTATGAAGACCTGCACGTGCTCGGCTACGGCATCGACCACCGCGACGCGCTGCTGCGCGAGCGACTAGCCGGCGCGCGCGGCGACCGCGAGCGGCGTGCCGAGCGCATGGCCGATCTTTTGCGCGAGCTGGGTTTCGAGATCGACCAGGCGCCACTTGACGCGCGCCTTGCGGCGGGCAAGCCGCTCGGCCGGCCCCACCTCTCGGCGGCGGTGCTCTCGCATCCGGCGAACACCGCGCGACTGGCGGAGGAAGGCCACGACAACGTGGCCTCGTTCCTGCCCGCCTATCTGATCCCGGGTGCGCCGGCGTACTCCGGGCGCACAGAGCCGACCGTGGGGGAGGCGATTCAGTGGGTGCACGACGCGGGGGGCGTGGCGGTGTGGGCGCATCCCTTCTGGGACATCGACTCGCCCGAGGAGGTGCTGGCGTGCATCGATCGCTTCCGCACGCTCGGCCTGGATGGAGTGGAGTGCTTCTACGTCGCCCACGACGGCCCGCAGACGCGGCTGCTGGCCGACCGCTGCGCGGAGCTCGGGCTGCTGAGCACCGGCTCGGCCGACTTCCACGGCCCCGAGCACCGTCTCTTTAGCCGCTTCCTTGCGTTCGGGCTGCACGAGCGCGAACCGAACCTCGGCCCGCTCCACGATGCCTCCGTGGCGGTGTAGCGCCCCTCCGTGGCCTTTCGTGAGACCGAACGGGAGCTTTCGCGATACCGGAGCGCGCGGGTTTCGTGACACCGGAGCGGGGGGAATGCTGGGACGTTGGGCCTCCGTGGTATCCGAAATCGAGCCTCGCGACTAACCGATGAGCATCTTCAGAAACCTCAAGCTGGGCCTCGTGATCGTCCCGCTCGCGATCATCGCGTGGGTCGTGGTGGCGCTCGTGCTCGGCTCGGGCACCTTCTCGGGCGCGCGCTCGGCGGTCGGCCCGAGCGGGCCCTCGCCGGTGTGTCTGCCGACGACGCTCGCTCACTCCGCACGGCTGGTTGGCACCACGGTGGACGTCTCGCCCGAGCCGGAGACCGACACCGCGAACCCCCATACCCAGATCAGCTTCCTCGGCACGCCCGTGACGAACATCCAGGACGTCTCGGTGGTGGGCTCGCGCAGCGGCTACCACTACGGCCACCTGTATGGCTACTTCCAGGGCGACGGCGGCTCCTTCGTGCCCAACGAACCCTTCCAGGAAGGCGAGCGCGTAGTCGTCAGCGCGGTCCTGCAGGGCGCCTCGGGGGGCCAGCAGGTGAGCTACAGCTTCCACGTCGCCACGCCCTACCCGACCGACTCGATCCCCGAGTTCCCCAACCCCCCTGCGCCGGCCGCGGATTACCAGAGCTTCGTCTCCGATCCCGGCGCGCAGGCGCCGATTCTGTCCGTCACCGTGCCCGATCGCGACCCCGTCTCGGGCGACATCCTTACGACCGTCGGGCCGGGGCCGGGGCAGTTCGGCCCGCTGATCTACACGCCGCAGGGGCGCCTGTTGTGGTTTGACCAGCTCTCGGGTGGCCTGAACGCGGAGAACCTCAGCATGCAGAGCTACGAAGGCCAGCGGGATCTCACCTGGTGGCAGGGGCGCGTGCTCTCGCTCGGCTTCGGCGAGGGCGAAGACCTTGTGATGAACAGCGACTACCAGACGGTTGCGCGTGTGCGCGCGGGCAACGGCTTCCAGGCCGACCTGCACGACTTCCAGCTGGCGGGCAACGAGATCGCCTACATCACCGTTTACAACCCGATCCGCTGCGACCTGACGCCGGTGAACGGGCCGCGCAACGGCACGATCGTAGACACCGCCGTGCAGGAGGTCGACATGAAGACGGGGCTCGTGCGCTGGGAATGGCACAGCCTCGACCACATCGGCGTGAGCGAGTCCCACGCGACGGTTCCCTCGCAGGAAAAGCCGGTGCCGTGGGACTACTTCCACCTGAACTCGATCGACCCCGAGCCAAGCGGCAACCTCCTGATCTCCGGGCGCTCCACGTGGGCGGCCTATCAGCTGCAGCAGGGCACCGGACAGATCCTCTGGCGCCTGGGGGGGACCGACAGCAGCTTCAATATGGGGCCCGGCACCGAAACGGCGTGGCAGCACGACGCGCGGATGCTGAGCGACGGCAGCGTGACCTTCTTCGACGACGGCTCCAACCCGCGCATCCACTACCAGTCGCGCGGCGTGCGCGTGGCGCTCGACCTGACCCACCGCCGGGCGACGCTGGCGCGCGTGGACACCCACCCGAGCGCGCTGCTGGCCGACTCGCAGGGCGATAACCAGACGCTGCCCGACGAAGAGCTCCGTGATCGGCTGGGGCGCGGTGCCGGAGATCAGCGAGTTCGATAAGAACGGCTCGCTGCTATTCGACGCGCACTTGCCGCCGGG
The DNA here is from genome assembly GCA_963723045.1 of uncultured Solirubrobacterales bacterium. GTDB lineage: Bacteria > Actinomycetota > Thermoleophilia > Solirubrobacterales > Solirubrobacteraceae > Palsa-744. The sequence continues at coordinate 355,440 of CAVROU010000001.1, forward strand.
GATGTCCTCCTATCGTGCCTTCCGCTTCCCCTGGAGCGGGCACCCGCTGACGCCCCCCGCGGTGAGCGCGAAGGTGCTTTCGACCGGCGACTCCACGGCGGTGTTCGCCAGCTGGAACGGCGCCACCGACGTGGCCTCCTGGAGGGTGCTCGCCACCAACGAAGGGTCGGATTCGCTGAAGCCGATCGAGACGATGCCCGACAGCGGCTTCGAGAGCTCACTGACGCTGCCCGAGCGCTACACCTACGTGTCGGTGCAGGCGCTCGGCGCGTCCGGCGAACTGCTCGGCACCTCGACCACCGTGGCGGTCACCCCGCCACCGGCGGCCCCCCTGCGGGGTGAGTCTCCTGCTGGACACAGCGTGCGCCGGCATCACTCATGACTGTCGCTCATCTCGATGCGCCGAACGCCGATGACGCACCGCAGACCGCGATCCCGCCCGTCCGCCACTGAGATGTCACCATCGCACTCCCATGCGAGGTCGTACCGAGCGAGGCGCCCGCCGCGCGCGCGCCACGCGCCTGCTGCTGAGCGGTGTGCTGCACCGCGCAGTTCATGGTCATCCTCGACGTGTCGATCGTCAACGTCGCGCTGCCCTCGATCCGCGCGGCGCTCGGCTTCTCGGCGATCGACCTGCAGTGGATCGTCAACGCCTACACGGTCACCTTCGCCGGCTTCCTGATGCTCGGCGGTCGCGCCGCCGACCTGTTCGGCCAGCGGCGCGTGTTCATAACCGGCTTCCTGCTGTTCGCCTTCGCCTCACTCGCCGGCGGCGTGGCCCAGAGTCAGGAGATGCTGATTGGCGCGCGCGCGCTGCAGGGCCTCGGCGGCGCGATCATGGCGCCCGCCTCGCTGGCGATCATCAACTCCTCCTACGCCCCCGGCCCCGAACGGCTGCGCGCGATCGGGCTGTGGGGCGCGATGAGCGGCGCCGGCGGCGCCGCGGGCGTGCTCGCGGGTGGGGTGATCACGCAGACGCTGGGCTGGCGCTGGATCCTGCTGATCAACATCCCGATCGGGATCGCCGCGGCAATGGTGGCGAGCGTCGCCGTCGCCGAACGCCGCCGCGAGGGCGCCGGCGCGTTCGACCTCGCCGGCGCGCTGTCGATCACCGGCGGGCTGCTCGCGCTTGTATACGGGATCGTCAGCGCCGGCGCCGACGGCTGGGGCTCGGCGGAAGCACTCGGCCCGATCGCGCTCGGGCTCGTGCTGCTGGTGTCGTTCGTGGTGATCGAGGCGCGCTTCGCCGCCGCGCCGCTCGTGCCGCTGCGCGCGTTCTCGATCCGCCTGCTGCGCATCTCCAAATCTGATCGTGCTGACGTTCAGCGCCGCACTGTTCCCGATGTGGTACTTCCTCTCGCTCTACCTGCAGCTCGTGCTGCACATGACCCCGATCGGCGCCGGTCTCGCGTTCCTGCCGATGGCGCTGACGATCATGGTCTGTGCCACGCGCGCGGGGCGCCTCGTGGGGCGCTACGGCGCCGGCCCCGTGCTGGGCGTGGGTCTCACGTCGATGGCAGCCGGTCTGGCGCTGTTCGCGCGCATCACCGTCGACGGCGGCTATGGCCAGGATCTGCTGCTCCCCGGCCTGCTCGCGTCGATCGGCGTGGGCCTCGCGTTCGTCCCCGCCACGATCGCCGCCACCGCCGGCGTGGCGCCGAGCGAGGCCGGCCTTGCCTCGGGCCTCCTCAACACCTCGCGCCAGATGGGCGGCGCGCTCGGTCTGGCGTTGCTGACCTCGCTGGGCACCCAGTACACCGCGCACCTGATCTCCAGCGACTATCAGCCGCCGCTGGTGGCGCTCACCAATGGCTTCCGCCTTGCCTTCCTGATCTCCGCGGGCTTTGCCGCCATCGGCGCGGCCACCGCCTTCCGTTTCATCCCGCGCGTGCGGCCAGGTGCTCCGCCTGCTCCCGCTCCGGCACCGCCAGCGGGTGCGACGGTGCATCCACTGCCAGTCGCCGCGCCCCCAGCGGCCCCTGCGTCCGCTCCGCCCCCCGCCCCGGGTGCGGCGAGCCCGCCGGCCCCCCACGACGCGGCCCCCTCTCCTCCTAAATATCCCGCGCCCGCCCCACCACGTCCGGCGGTCCCCGCGCGGGCGCCTGCGATCGTGCACTTCCGACTCTCCGACGAGCGGCGCTGGCCGGTGAGCGGCTGCTTTACGATTCCCGTCGTCATCGAGGCGGGAGAGCGGGGTTGATGGGCGCAGGCAGGGGTCGATCGGTTGGATTGCTGGGCTGCCTCGCGGCAGTCGCGCTGCTCTCCGCGTGCGGCGGCTCCTCCTCGCAGGCCGTCGCGCCCTCCGCGTTTGACGTGCGCGCGTCGGTCGCCGCCGCGGCGGCTAATCCGGTGACGGTCTCACCGCTGCCGGGCACCCCCGACGCCTCGCCCGCGACCCAGGTCTCTTTCCTCGGCGAAACGGGCCTGCGCGTGCTTTCGGTCTCCGCGCGCGGCTCGCGCTCGGGTGCCCACACGGGGCGGATCGAGGCCTACTCGACGGGCACCGGCGCGAGCTTTCTGCCCAGCCATCCCTTCGTGCAGGGCGAGCGTGTCACCGTCAGCGCGCAGGTGCAATCTGCGAGCGGCCCCGCGCAGAGTGCCACCACGACGTTCACCGTCGCTCACCAGGCGAGTGTGAGTCGCAGTGAATTCCCCAACGTCCCCGGCTCCTCGCGCGAAGTCGAGCATTTCCTCTCCGCCCCTTCGCTCGCCCCCTCGACGCTTCGTGTCACCGTTCCGCCTCAGCCCGGCGCTGCGAGCGGCGATCTGTTCCTTGCCCCCTACCAGGGGACGGGCGCGCCAGGGCCCGCGATCTATGACCAACTCGGCAATCTGGTGTGGTTTCACCCGCTCCCAGCCCACGAGGTCGCGACCAACTTCCAGGTCGAGTCCTACCAGGGACACCCCGCGCTCGTGTGGTGGCAGGGCCGCGTCCTGCAGGTCGGCTTCGGTCAGGGTGAAGACGTGATCTATTCGACCTCCTATCAGCCGCTCGCGAGCATTCGTGCGGGCAACGGCTACCACGCCGACCTGCACGAGATTCGTCTCACGCCGCAGGGCACCGCCTGGGTGGACGCGTTCGACCCGATTCACATGAACCTCGCCTCCTCGCACGGCTCGGCCAGTGGCATCCTGCTCGACTCGATCGTGCAGCAGGTGGATATCAAGACGGGGCTCGTGATGTGGGAGTGGCACGCACTCGGGCACATCCCCCTGGGCGATTCGTTCAACCCGCCGCAGCGCTCGTCCTATCCATGGGATTACATTCACATCAACTCGATCGACCCCGGCTCCTCAGGTGACGTGCTGCTCTCCGCGCGCAACAGCTGGACGTTGTATGACGTGGACATGCACTCCGGCGGCTTTCGCTGGCGCCTGGGTGGGCCCCATTCGAGCTTCCACGCTGGCTCGGGCACGAACTTCTACTGGCAGCACGACGCCGAGTTCCAGCCCGGCGGGCTCGTCTCGGTGTTCGACAACGCCGCCGATCCGCAGAAGGAAAAGCAGACGCGCGGCCTGCTGCTGGACCCCAACACTGTCCACCCACACGGTCACGCTGGTGAAGGCGTTCACCAACCCCGCGCACACGCTCCTCGCCGAAAGCCAGGGCAACCTGTTCAGCCTCCCCGGCGGGAACTGGCTGATGGGCTACGGGCGGCTGCCCAACCTCACCGAGTACTCCTCCTCCGGGCAGGTCCTGCTGGACGCCACGCTCGGGCGCAACGTGCAGGATTTCCGCTCCTACCTTTCTCCCTGGACGGGTCAGCCGACCAGCGCTCCCTCGGTCGCCGCGCAGCCCTCCGGCGGCGGGCTCGACGTGGAGGCGAGCTGGAACGGCGCCACCGCGGTCGTCTCCTGGCGGGTGCTCGCGGGCTCCTCGCCCACCACCCTCATCCCGGCGGCCAGCGCCACGAAGGTGGGCTTCGAGACGACCATCCATCTCGCCACTGCGGCCCCCTACGTGGCGGTGCAGGCGCTCGACGGCTCGGGCGCGGTGCTCGGCACCTCGCCCGCGATCAAGGGTTAGAAGAGGGTGGCGCACCCAAAGGGCACAGGCAGGCAGGTGGCCGGCCGTCAGGCCGGTTAGCCGGGCCCCCTCTTTGTTTGATCAGCCCGCAAGCTGCTCCTCGCGCCACGCCGTGACGGTTGCGATGGCTCCGTCGGCCACCCGCCCGAGGAACGTCTCGCGGTCGTTGACGTGCGGCAGCGGCTGCGCCGGCACGGGCACCTCCAGGAAGTCGCACAGCGGCTCCCACCCTTCGCTCGACCTGCCACACCAGCAGTCGCTCAGCCGGGACGGTGTCCTTGACCTCCGCGTTGTGGCGCTCAAGCTCTGCGATCAGCTCCGCGGGCGTGGCGTGACCGGCGGCGAAAGTGCCCTGCGGCCCCCAGAACATCCGCTCCACGAGCGCCAGGTAGTCGCGCCAGCGCGGGTCCACCTGCGCGCGGGCGCTGGAGAGCAGCCGCAGCAGCGACTCGCCGTGGCCCATATTCCAGATCGTCTCGCGGAAGCTGCGCTCCCACGCCGCGGGCGTCGCGCACGCTGAGCAGCACCTTCGCCTCCGGATAGTGCTCCATCAGCTCCTTGTAGAAGTAGCCGCCGGGCCAGTCCACCGTGGAGTGGAAGCCGCCGGCCTCGAAGATCTCCCGCCAGGGCTCTTCGCCGTCTATCGCGCGCTGCCACTGCGCCACCGATCGAGGTCGGCCAGCACGTCCACCCAGTGGTAGCAGGGCCCCAGTCCCAGCATCTCGAGCGCCACCTTCTGTGTAAGCGTGCCCGTGCGCGGCAGACCTGCGCCTATGACCTTCATCCAGCCTCCTTTTTTGTTGTCCCGCAGCGCTCCTTTGCGCGAGTCTGCGGGTTACTCCGGTATCGTCTCGCCCTTGGCACAACGCTTGGCCCATCCTACGACGCTCACACGCGAGCGCGACGCGCTGTCGCGGCCCGCGCATCAGCGGCGTGCAGCTGGCCGACGCCGAGATGTCCTTCTCCCAAGACGAGGTTCTTGAGATGCTCGAGATGAAGGGCGACGAGTTCGCCGAGCGCATCTTCAGCCGCTGCGGAGTCCAGCGCCGCCACCTGAACTTCAGCGACGCCTCGCTCGCCACGACGCTGCAGGGCCGCACCGCGCAGATCGAGGAGGAGCTGTTCGGCTACGCCGTGCAGGCCGTCGACCGTCTCGAAGTCGACCCGCTGGAGATTGGCACGGTGGTGACCGCCACGCTCTATTCGCTCGGCGGCCCCACGCTTGCGCACCGCCTGGTCGACCACTATGGGATGGATCCCGCCACCGACAAGTACCACGTGCTCGGTGTCGGCTGCGCGTCGGCCGTTCCGCTGATGCGCCTCGTCTCGCAGTCGATGCGCGACCACCCCGGGCGCAAGGGGCTCGTGGTGGGAGCGGAGAGCATGGCCGGCATCCTGATGCGGTCCTCCGCGGAGGACCCCCGCGCAAAGGTCGTGGGCTCCTCGATCTTCGGCGACGGCTGCGCCGCGGCGCTGCTCGATGGATCATCCGATGCGGAGGGACCGCAGATCGTCGCCTCGAAGGTTCACCAGATCGGCAGCTCGCTCGGCGCCGTCAAGCTGGAGCTGGGCGCCGAGGACTCCTACCTGCACCTCGACCGCGATCTCCCCGACCGTGCCGGCGCGGGGCTGCAGGCATTGGCGGATGACTTCCTGGAGGCCCAGGGCCTGGAGCGCGCCGCGATCGACCATTGGCTCGTGCACCCCGGCGGCCGGCGCATCATCGAGAGCGTCCAGGCTGCCCTTGCGCTGGATGACGAGCAGGTTGGCATCTCCTACGACGTTTTGGCCAACCACGGGAATGTCGGTACGCCCTCGATTCTGTACGTGCTCAAGCAGACGATCGACGAGCGCGCCCCCGAGCCGGGGGAATGGGGTTTGATGGTCACGATCGGGCCCGGGATCACCGTGGGCTTGATGCTGTTGCGGTGGTGAGGGCGCTCGCGGAGGTTGGCGCGCGGGCTTGACGTTTCGCCCTTCCGCATATTCGCAGCTGTCTGCTAGCTGCTCAAACGCAAGAAACACGTCTTGTCCCGAATATAGACTCGTTCTAGGGTTGCTGCTTTAGGGACTGTCAGTCCCAACCTAGTCCCAACCTGCTCATAACCAGAGGAGTGCTGTATGTCGCGGGGTCGCGTGTTTTTGGTGGTTGGTGTTTTTTTGGTGGTGTTGGTGGTGTCTGTTGCTCCGGCGTATGCTCGTACTTTGTCTGGGGAACCGTCTGGTGGTGGGTTGGTCGAAAATCCGGATCATTCGTGGACGCTTTATGGGTTTGGTCGTGTTGTGAGGGTGTATTCGGCTGCTGAAAAGGAAACGTTTGATAGGGTTTGGCATGCTGAGGAATTCGATTTGATTCCGGGTCGTGCGAGCGGTAGTGAAGTCACGGGTATCTCCTCGGGTGAAGCAGAAGCCGCGGAAGGGATCATGAGGCGGCTGCGTACAGGCAAGCCCTATGCGAATGGTGGAGAACGTGAAGTTGGCGAAGGCTACATGCGGACGGTGGAAGAAAAGGGGATCATCACGAAGCGAGCGGAAGCGTTGTTCGGCGGGATTCTCGAAAAGGAGCTATTGGGGGGTACGCGTTATGCGCCGGTAATCACGATTGCGCCCAGCGTTGAACGAATGTTCACTCTGCCACCGTGGGGCGCAGAACACTTGGAAGGCATGAAGGAATACGGCGGACCGCCAGGACATACGACCAAGCATCATTGGAAGTGGTCTGCTAGCGAATTCGAGGTCATTTCCCATCTTCTCCGGTGCAGCTCGATCTCGTACGCCGCCGGTACTAGTGAAAGTGAAATATGCGCCGAGGCTGGGCAGTCAGTCGAACTGACGACGGAAACGTGGGATCCGATAAGCGAAAGATGGGATTCGAACATCGAAACCGACAGGACAGGCGGTTACTCAAACGGTGAACGACACGTGCCGATGAACTGCGTGTTGGATAGCCCCTACCCGAATTGTGAAGTTGTGCCGGAAGGCGAACACGATGAAACGATCGGCTTGTATGTCAACGTCTCCGGGCGGGAAAACTCAACTAGTGAACTGGCTTTCCCAGCGTCGGGCCTCGGTAGCCATGTGCCGAGTGGCTATACGAAGGTGACGGGCGAAAATATCAGTGAGCCGTCCTATGGTTTTAGTGAACACAGGGAAGCGACGGCGCTCTCGAACGCTCATGTCGCGCCGTTGCCTGATGAGTTGGAGATCGCTTACGCTTTGCAGGATAGTCTGCTGCCGGGTCTTGAAGGAGGGGTGGTATCGAGCCCGATCATGCCTGGTGAATCGCCGCTTGAACTTGGGCAGAATCGCTGCCATTCCGGTGATCCGGTTGCGTGCGCGACTGGGGGTCTGACGGAGACGCAGACTGATCTCTCGGTCGGTGGCCTTGGTGTCGGGCTGAACCTGACGCGTACGTATAGTTCGCAGGCTGCTGTGGCGGGTGTGAAGGGCATCTTCGGGGTTGGATGGAGTAGTTCGTTCGCGGATCGTCTGGTTCTTGAACCGTCGTTGCATCTCGTGTTGCTCGCGACGGGGGGTGGTGCGACGGTGTCGTTCGCAGAAAGCGGGGGGTCCTTCACGGCTCCGGGGTCGTGCCAGGACAAGCTCTCTGGGTCGGTGGAAGCGGGCTACACGCTGACGCTACCGGACCAGGCGCGGTACAAGTTTTCTGGGTCGACGGGGCGCCTTGAAAGCATCACTGACCGTGATGGCAACGAAACGAGGCTCGCTTATGGTGTGTCGAGTGGGCTGTTGGAAACCGTGACGGACCCTGCAGGGCGTAAGCTCACGTTCGCCTACAATTCGGAAGGTTTTGTGGAATGGGTCAGCGATCCGATGGGCCACAAGGCGAAGTACACGTATGAAAACGAAACGCTCGCGACCGTCACGCTACCCGGAGAAGAAACGCCGCGCTGGCACTTCAAGGTCGACGGGTCTCACCAGCTCACCGAAATGACCGACGGGCGCGGGGGGAAGACGGTCAATAAGTACAATGCGAATCATCAGGTCGACGAACAGACCGACCCGCTGACCCATAAGCTCGCGTTCGTCTATGAAACGTTGCAGACGAAGGTCACGAACAGGGCGACCGGGGCGGTGACGCTGGAGCAGTTCACGCCCGCCGGGGAGCCAGCACAGGTCACACGCGGGTACGGCACGTCGCTCGCGACAAGCGAATCGTGGGAATACAACACTGGCGGCTACACGACGCTCTCCGCCGACGGGAATCATCACTCGACCGAATACGGCTATGACTCTGAAGGGAATCGCACGAGCGAAAAGAACGCTGACGGCGACGAAACGAAGTGGGAATACGATCACTCCCACGACGTGGTCTCCCAAACGTCCCCGACGGGGGAGAAGACGACGGTCGAACGCGAAGCGCATGGCAACCCGACGAAGGTCTCGCGTCCGGCGCCGCACGAAACGACACAGGTCTATGAATACAGGTGGACGTCAAAGGGGGAACTGGAAAGCTATACAGACCCGCTGACGCGGACGTGGCGCTACGAACACGACACCTACGGCGATAAGACCGCCGAAAGCGACCCGCTTGGCGACAAGCGGACGTGGACGTTCAACGAAGACTCGCAGGAGACCAAGACGGTCAGCCCCCGCGGCAACGCATCTGGCGGCGAACCGGCAGCGTTCACGACGACGATCGAACGCGACCAGCAAGGCCGCCCCACGGCGATCATCGAACCGGAACTGAACGAGACCGCCAAGCCCGTGAACGTCACGGCAGCGAGTGTCGTCGGCGCCCCCGTCGAAGGCGTGACGCTGACAGCCGCTGTCGGGGTGTGGAGCGGCATCCCCTCACTGTCCTACAGCTACCAGTGGCAGCGCTGCAACGCTCTGGGCGCGGAATGCGCGAACATCACGGGCGCCACCGCTTCCACGCACACTGTCGTCACGGCCGACCTGAAGGATACGCTCCGCGTCATTGTGAGTGCGAGCAACTCTTATGGGTCTGCGTCGAGCACGAGCGCGACGACCACGGTGGTCTCTGCGGTCGCGCCGCTCGCGTACGTCTCGTCGTTTGGGTCCGCTCTGCACCATCCCAGCGGTGTCGCGGTCGACCCTCATGGCAACGTGTGGGTCGCCAATGCTTGGGCTAACAACATCGAGAAGTACTCCTCCTCGGGTACGCTGCTCGCGACGTACGGCAAGGAAGGGACCGGCCACGGCGAATACCACGAGCCGGTCGGTATCGCGATCAACCAGAGCACAGGCAACGTCTACATCACAGACCAGAACAACAACCGTGTGCAGGAGCTCAACGAAACGGGGGAATGGGTACGCGCGTGGGGCACAGAAGGGACGGGCAACGGACAGTTCAAGGAAGCGGAGAACATTGCGATCGGCGCGAGCGGCCACGTGTTCGTGACCGACTGGGGTAACTCTCGCGTCGAGGTATTTGGAGAAAATGGCACATACCTATCGAAGTTCGGTGAAGCCGGGTCGGGCAACGGACAGTTCAGCGGACCGTCCTACCTAGCGATCCACAGTGGCACCGTCTACGTAGGGGACGCCAACCACGGGCGCGTCGAGACGTTCTCAGAATCGGGCGTCTACTCCAGCAAGTCAGGGAGCGTGGGCACCGCGATCGGCCAGTACGAGTACCCCGGAGGGATCGCGTTCAGCCCAAGCGGCAAGCTCTTCATCGCCGACACCGCCAACAACCGTATCCAGGAGTGGACCTCAAGCTTCAGCGAATTCCTCTCCGCGTTCGGGACCCTCGGCAATGGTGTGGGGCAGTTCTCAGAACCCGAAGGGCTGGCGTTCAACTCCTCAAGCGAACTGTTCATCGCCGACGCCGTCAACAACCGCATCCAGAAGTGGGCACCCCCAGGCATCCCACGCAACCTCGCCGCCCCCGCCCTAAGTGATGAGGTCATCGCAGGGCAGACCCTCAGCGCGAGCACCGGCACATGGTCGGCGTCCCCCAACCCGACCTACACCTACCAATGGGAACGCTGCAACCCCGCCGGCGCCGCGTGCACAAGCATCTCCGGTGCGACCGCCGCGACGTACACGCCAGGTTCCGCGGACTACAAGCACACGCTCCGCATCGCGGTAACAGCGACGAACACGGCTGGCTCGGCGACAAGCGACTCCGCCACCTCCACGGTGTTCTTGCGCGCCCGTAAAACCGAACTTGCCTACGACGGCGACGGCAACCCTGAAAGCATCACCGACGCGAACGGCAACAAGACGAAGTACACCCGCAACGCCGATAACGAGCTGACCAAGACCGAAGAAGCCAACGGCGACAGCACCGAAGCCGAATGGGACGGCGCTGGGCAGATCACCGCCCAGATCGACGGCAACAACCACAAGACCCGGTACATCCGCAACGTCCTCGAGCAGGTCACAGAAGAAATCGACCCGCTCACCCACAAGACGACCAAGGAATATGACAAGGCGGGGAACCTCGAAAAACTCACCGACCCTGTATACCGCACCATTACAATGAAGTACGATCCCGCCAATCACCTCACCGAAATAACCTACTCAGAAGGTGGGATGCACGCTGTCAGCTATGAATACGACCAGGACGGCCAGCGCACCAAGATGATCGACGGTTCGGGCACCACAATCTACGAACGCGACCAGCTGGAGCGCCCCACCAAAATCACCAATGGCCACAGCGAATCCACAAGCTACGAATGGGACCTCGCCAACGAGCTAGCCAAGCTCACCTACCCCAACACCCACACCGTCGAACGTAAATACGACACCGCAGGCCGCCTGGAAAAGACGATCGACTGGCTCGGCAACACTATCACTTACGCCTGGAACACAGACTCCGCGCCAACGACCACGACGTTCCCGAGTGGCACAAGCGAGGAAGACAAGACCACCCTGAACAACGCTGACCAGCCGACCGCGATAGAAATGAAGAAGGGCAGCGAAACCCTCGCGTCCCTCGCCTACAACCACGACAGCGACGGCCAGGTCATCTCCACCACCCAACACGGTCTCCCCGGAGAAGAAACAACCGTCTCCACCCTCGACGAAAACAACCGCCTCACCAACAACGGCGCCACCGAATACCACTACGACGCCGCCAACAACCCCACCAAACTAGGCGCCACCACCCAAACCTTCAACGAAGCAAACCAGCTAGAAAAGGCCGGCACCACCAACTACACCTACGCCGAAACCGGGGAACGCACCAAAACCACCCCCGCAACAGGCCCCGCAACCACCTACACCTACAACCAAGCCCAAAACCTAACCGCCGTCGCACGACCCGAAGGCGAAGGCAAACCAAAGATCGAAGACACCTACGCATACAACGGCGACGGGCTACGCACCATCGAAACACTCAACGGAACCACACACTACCTAGCCTGGGAAGCATCCGAAAACGGCATACCGTCCCTGCTCAGCAACGGCACAAACAGCTTCATATACGGACCCGAAGGCCCCGTCGAGCAAATCTCAAGCGGTGGCACCGTGCTCTATCTACATCACGACCAGCAAGGCAGCACACGCCTCCTGACCAGCTCCACCGGAGCCAAAGAAGCCACATTCACCTACGGACCCTACGGGGGCGTGACGGGCTTTACGGGCACCGCTACGACGCCGCTCGGTTATGACGGACAGTACACCAGCAGCGACACGGGGCTCATCTACCTTCGCGCCCGAGTCTACGATCCTGCCACTGCCCAGTTTCTGAGCATGGATCCAGCGGAGGCGATCTCGGGTGTGCCCTACGTCTACGCTGGCGATGACCCGGTGAACCGCGAAGACGCCATCGGACTCCTGTGGACGCCGGTGGCCGGTGGCGCTGGTGGCGCCGACGCCGTGTGTGGCGCCACGGTTGAGATACCGGGACTCGACATTGGCACATGTGGCGCAGCGGCGGGAGCCACAGCGGCCGCTGGCGTCGCCGTGGGGATATCACTCGCTAACTCAATCGCCGGTGAAGAAGCCGGCAACGATGAAGGTGAACAAGAGCTAAAGGAACACGAGCAAGAGCACACCGACTGCCAAGCCAATCAGATCGCTAACGGGCACGCATTCGGAAAACACGCGGGCGAATTTGGAGCCGAGACGCCCGAGGAGCTTGAAGAAATAATCAAAGATACGCTCGAAAATGCGACGCGAGCACGCGAGCTGGAAAATGGTCGAACCGCATACTACGATGAGGAGACTAATACACTGGTGGTTGTAGATCCATCGTCACCAGATGGCGGCACAGTATTTAAGCCAGAAACCGGCAAAATCTACTTTGAAAAGACACTGAAGTAAGATGAGATTGTTATCGAGTAATTCACACATGTCGACCCTATCTCTTAATAGTCTGGAGGCCACGCTGCTGAGTAATGTCCTCAATGAGTTCATAAATGGGATACATATCACTGAAGCTGAACTCGAACGCCGGCTGGGGTGCCGGCGATCCTTTTTGCTGCCACTACACGACGAACTCATTGATAAGCACCGAAGCATCTGGCCCGCCGAAGCAGGCGATCTCTCGGAGGGTTCGCCCGAAATGACCGTGCAGCTAACCCACGCTCAGCTCGGAGCTATAAGCCGCGCCCTAAAGGACCTCGCAAGCGGCAGGGACGTTGAAGCTTGGGAGTTTCCTATTAGGCTTGGACAAGAGCCTAAAGACGCCTTGCGGCTTGCAAACGAATTCGATGATGTGATCAAGTCACCGCCCATGCAGTAAGATTGCATAATAATGGAATTCCCGTCAAAGCGGGGAAACTCCATTATTCGGGTCGTATACAGCGTGTGCTCGCTCCTGGAGATCTCCGCCTCATGATCCTGTGAGTTCGGATGCCTCGTCATGACAACGCTTACTCAGGATGAGCGGGAACTGCTCCGTCACGCCGTGGCCGAGCAGAATGCCGAGCTGCTGCCACTGCTTTCCGTGTGCAGAAGGTCTTCACCAGCGCCGCATTTGGCACTTCCGAATGATCCTAAACAACGATCGTATAGGGGATTACTACACTGCGAAGTAGGCTGCGAGGTGACGCCATTTCAGCTCTTCATGTATGATCTATCGGGCTTTGATCACTCGGCAAGAATTCCAACAATATCCTAACTGGGCCGGTAGGCTGCGTCGAGTAAGTGTTCGGCGCAGACAGCGACTGACGCTTCTCGTGGTGGCTTCCTTGGCGCTGGCCGGTGGATCGGCTCAGCGAGCCACGGCTGCCAATTCACCGCTCTTCTGGTCGGGGGCGATGCTGGTGGATTCCAGCACGTCGCCTTCCGCGCCGGAAGGACGCACTTGCAACTCGAATGGGCTGTGCGACATGTCATGTGCCTCGACTTCGCTGTGTGTTGCCATGGACGGTGCAGGCAATGTGCTTACCACGACCGACCCTACTGTGGGCAACGATTGGAAGACCACGTATGTAGGAGGTACCGCTAATGGAGAAGGATCCGCTCTCTCGTGTACCTCTGGGTCTCTTTGCGTTGGAGTTACTGAAGGGCGAAACATCATAACCTCAACAGAACCAACAGGAAGTGCGGGGGCATGGGTGCTCACCAAACTGGATAGCGAAGCTGACATCAGCGGTGTGTCGTGCGTCTCAGGAACGCTGTGCGTAGCCGTCGACAAGCGCGGCGACGTGCTTACATCGACCAATCCCACAGGTGGGGCAAGCGCATGGAGGTCGGCAGATATCGACGGCGAATTGGAACTCAACGACGTGTCGTGCGCATCCTCCACACTTTGCGCCGCCGTTGATGAGCGTGGCAATGTGTTGATCTCGACCGATCCAACAGGGGGTGCGGGGGCATGGAGCTCGACCAACGTGGCCGGGAGTGCGCGCCTCTTCAGCATCTCATGTGTGCCGGGGCTTTGTGTGGCGGGAAGCATCGGAGGGGTCTTCGTCTCGACCGATCCCACAGGCGGTGCAGGGACCTGGGTGAGAGCTGAAGGGGTGGACGCCAGCGGCGGAATCTCGTGCTCCTCGATATCTCTGTGCGTGGCGATTCCGCGTGACACCAATGCGGGCGTCTGGGTCTCCGCAGATCCGATGGGTGCGACGAATTCATGGATCAGGGACGAAGGTCCGGAGGGTGGCGGCATGCTGGGCTCGGTGTCCTGTGCATCGACGTCGCTGTGCGTGATCGGAGATCTGGCCGGCCGTGTCGGTATCGGCATTCAAACCCACACTCTGTCGGCGTCGCTGCTGGGCACCGGGCTGGGAACCGTCACGAGCACACCGATCAAATGCCCGTTCGTCAATTGCTCCCATATCGTGCCGGGAGTGATCGAGCCGCAGCCGCTGATCGAGGTTGCGTGTTCCGATACATTCGGCCTCGCCTACGGATCCGGGGGACCGTGCTCCTTGGGATATCCCGCTGGAAACGAAGTGACCCTGACCGCCGCACCAAGCGCCGGGTCCATGTTCGCTGGGTGGGGCGGCGCATGCGGCGGCAGCAGCAGTTGCACACTCGCGATGACCTCCGACCAGTCGGTGTCCGCGACCTTCGCGCCGAGGCAGGCGTCCCCCATAACGCCCCCGATCGCGACCGCACCCCTCCTGACGGCCGTCAAGGAGTCGGCCAAGCGCTGGCGCGAGGGGCGCGCGCTCGCGCGGATCAGCTCCGGCAGGGGAAGACTCCCGATTGGCACGACCTTCTCCTTCAGCCTCAACGAGCCGGCGAGCTTGACGTTCACGTTCGTCAAGAAGGCCAATGGACATAAGGTCGCAAGGACGTGCGGCCCACGGGCCAGAAAAGACAACGAGCGCCGCTGTACCCGCGCTTCGGTAGCAGGCATCCTGAAGCTGCCTGCACGCATGGGTCCTAACCAGGTGAGCTTCGAGGGTTACGTCTCCAGGCACAAGAAGCTCTCATCTGGCGACTACACGCTCCTTATCTCCGCGGGGGCCTCAGGTCGGAGTTCGAAGGCAAGCACGCTCCATTTCACGATCGCGAGCGGCTAGAATAGAGGCGAGGCCTCCCTCTCTTCCAAGAGCTCGTGGCTGGTTACGGCGTCCCCTCACGCCGCACGGCACGTTCGCCGTGACAGATCGCTTGCATCGGTTAGAACTCTCGCAAAGCGGGTAGAGACCTTCTGTCCAATAGGGAGGTTGGTAATGAGGTCCCCCGCTCGCGTTTCGTTTCTCGCGCTGCTTGTAGGCGCTGTTTTGGCAGTACCGGTGTCTGCCGCCCAGGCTGCGCCGGAATTCGGCGCGGAAAGCTTCTACGCGGCGAACTGCAAGGTCGAAGTCTGCAACAAGGCCGCGACGCCGGCGGAAGAAAAGACGAATGCCGAAGCGCAGGCATATACGCAGGCTGCGGGGCACCCTCCCTTCGGAGTCACCGACTTCAAGCTGGCCCGTCACAAGGAAGAATCTGGCCCCCTGGCGGGCGTGACCGTCCCCAACGGGAACCTCAAGAACCTCCGCATCGACGTCGCTCCCGGCGTGAGCACCAACCCCGAGGCCGTCGCCAAGTGCTCGGTCGCGAACTTCACCTCCACCGAAGTGGAACCGGTCAAGCACATCTTCCTGGAACCAAATTGCGCAGAAAGCGGCGCCGGAAGCACCGTGATCGGTAAGAACGAAGTCACCACAGTGCTCGAAGTCGCCCCCGGCGTGTTCGCCGATGTACCGCTCTCGGGCAAGGTCTACAACCTCGAACAGCCCACCGGGATGTCCTCGTACTTCGGCGTCGCGCTGGTGGTTGGCGTTTCCGAACCGCCACTGCCGCCGGGCCACCTGCTCGTCGTGCACACCTTCGTCGAGGGGCACGTCGAATGGGCCAGCGACTATCACGACCTCTTTGAAATCCACAACATCAACCCGGGGCTGCTCGATTCGCGGCTCACCTTCTTCGGCAACAACGGCCCGCTCGTCAACGGTGCGTTCCTCACCATCCCCAGCAGCTGCCTGGGAGCCGGCCCCGCGACCACCACCGGCTGGAGCGGCGAATCCTACGAAGGGGTGAAGAAGACGAGCACATACACCGTGCCGGTGGGCACCGAAGGCTGTAACGGCCTGCCCCCCTTCGCGCTGGTCCCATTCGCACCCACGTTCTCGCTCGCGCCCGAAACGACCCAGTCCGACGCGCCCGACGGCGCGACTACCGAACTGGTGCTGCCGCACGATCCCAATCCCGCTGGACTGGACTCCGCGCAGTTGAAGACCGCGAGCGTGCTTTTGCCCGAAGGCATGACGCTCAATCCCTCGGCGGCGCATGGTCTCGAAGCCTGCACGCCCAAGCAGATCGGCATCCACACCAGAGAACCCGTGACCTGTCCGGCCGGTTCGAAGGTCGCCGAAGCGACGCTGAACGTGCCTGGTCTGCCCCCCGGATCGCTCACCGGAGCGATGTACCTGGGCGGCCCCGAAGGCGGCGGCGCGATCACCGGCCCTCCGTTCACGGTCTATCTGCTTGCGGAATCCACCCGCCTTGCGGAATCCACCCGCTACGGCGTCTCCGTGCGCCTGCAGGGCCAGATCGTGCCCAACGAAACGACGGGGCGCCTGACGGCGACGTTCACCGAAAACCCCGAACAGCCCTTCAGCGACCTGATCTTGAAGTTCACGGGCGGGCCGCTCGCGCCGCTGGCCAACCCGCTCTCCTGCGGCGCCGCGACGACCAGCGCGAGCCTCACTCCCTTCACGGGCACGCCCGCCGCGGTGTCGTCGACCAGCGCCTTCACGGTCGACAGCAACAACAACGGTGGCAGCTGCTCCTCGCCGCTGCCCTTCTCGCTGAGCCAGAACACGCAGAACAACCCCAACACGGCCGGCGCGCAGAGCTCGTTCACGCTCAACATGGAACGCGGCGACGGGCAGCAGTACCTCTCGAAGGTCGCGACCACGCTGCCCGCGGGTCTTGTCGGCCTGATCCCCTCTGTCCCGCTGTGCCCCGAACCGCAAGCGGCGCGTGGGGAATGCCCGTTCGCCAGTGAGATCGGCACGGCCGTCACGCAGGTCGGCTCCGGTCCGACGCCCGTGCAGTTCTCCGGCCCGGTCTTCCTCACCGGCCCGGTCGGCGGCGCGCCCTACGGTATGACGGTCGAGATCTCCGCGGCTACAGGGCCGTTCAACTTCGGCGAGGTCGTCGTGCGCGCCGGGCTGACGGTCAATCCGTTCACCGCGCGCGTCACCGTCTCAAGCCAGCTGCCGACGATCGTCAAGGGCGTGCCGCTGCGCCTGAAGAAGCTCGCCGTGGCGATCAACCGCCAGGGCTTCCTCGTCAACCCGACCAACTGTGGCGTGCTCACGACCGAAAGCGCGCTCACCTCGACATTCGGCGCTCAGCAGAGCCTCTCCACGGCGTTCCAGGTGACGGGCTGCAGTGCGCTCTCGTTCAAGCCGAAGTTCACGGCCTCCTCGAACGCGAAGACCTCCAAGCACATCGGCGCGGCGCTCGGCGTAAAGATCGGCTACCCGACCGGAGTGCAGGCCAACATCCGCTCGGTCGTCGCGCAGCTGCCCAAGCAGCTGCCCTCGCGCCTGACCACGCTGCAGCACGCCTGCCCCGCGGCCGTCTTCAACGCCAACCCGTTCGCCTGTCCGTCGAACTCGCGCGTGGGCGGGGCGACGGTCACGACCCCGGTGCTCCCGGTCAAGCTGACCGGTCCCGCGTTCTTCGTCTCCCACGGCGGCGCGGCGTTCCCGGATCTCGACCTGGTGCTCAACGGCAGCGACGGCGTGGAGACGATCCTCGTCGGAAACACCAATATCGTCAAGGGCGTCACGACTTCGACCTTTGCCGCGATTCCCGACGTGCCGGTGTCGGCGTTCGAACTGAACCTGCCCACGGGCCCCAACTCGGCGCTCGCGGCGAACGGCAACCTCTGCGCGAGCGCCCTGACGATGCCCACCACGATCACCGCCCAGAGCGGGACGGTGATCAAGCAGAAGACGCCGATCGTCGTCTCGGGCTGTGCCGTCAAGGTCACCTCGCACAAGACCTCCAACCACATGGCGATCCTGACCGTCCAGGCCCCCTCCAAGGGGCGCGTGAGCGGCAGCGGCAGCAACCTGAAGACGACCTATGTCCACCCCTCCAAGACACAGAAGATCACGCTGAAGGTGCCGCTCACGAACGGGGGCGTGCAGGCGCTGGCGCGCAGCAACCACAACCTCAAGGTCAAGGTCCGCGTCGGGTTCATCCCCTCCAAGGGCTCCTCCTCGGTTACCTATGCGACCGTGACTTTCCGGGGATAGAGGGTGGCGCAGTCGGCCGGAGGCCGACGAGCTGGGCCCCTCTTCATTCCCGGTCAGTCCCATCGAGCCGCGCCATCCCATACATTGTGTGGGATGGCGAGCTCGGGTACGGACACCCACGAGCGCACCGACCCGCTGCTGGCGGGCGTGCGGCGTCTGACGCGCCTGGCAGATAGCGCGCGCGAACCCCAGGAGGTCTTCCGTGTGCTGGCCGGCGAGCTGTTCGCCGAGCTGGGCTGCGACGAGGTGCAGGTGCACCGTCTGTGCGACGGCGAGGACGAAGACGAGGTGGCGGTCTACCTGTTCGGCGGCGAGGGGCGCCTCAGCTATCGCGTCCCCCACAGCGAGCGTCCCGCGGGCGTCACTTGGGTTGCAAGTACCGCGCAAAGTGTCCTCGTAACCGGCGCACGCGAGCTGGCCGCCAGCGTGCCGCGCCTGGCGGTCTCCGGCGAGGTGGCAGGTGCGCTGCTGCTGCCGCTCGCCCTGCGCGGCGAGGTCGAGGCGGTGGCGATCCTCACGCGCCGCCGGCCCGAGCCCTTCGATGGGCACGCCGTCCAGCGGGCGGCGACGCTTGTCGACCAGGCGGCCACGGCGCTGGCGCTGCTGCGCGCACGCGCGGAGGCCGGCACCGACCCCGTGACCGACTGCATGAACCACCGCGCGATGCGCCGGCGTCTGGACGAAGAGATCGCCCGCGCTACCCGCACGGGCGGGCAGCTGTCGTGCATCCTGATCGACCTCGACAACTTCAAGCAGGTAAACGACCGCCATGGGCACTCCGCGGGAGACGCGGTGCTGCGCGGGGTCGCGCACGCGCTGATGGGGGAGTTCCGCGCCTTTGACCGCGTCGCGCGCTATGGCGGCGACGAGTTCGTCGTGATCCTCGCCGCGGCCGACCTCGAGCGTGCGGCGATCGCTGCCGAGCGCGCGCGCGAGCGGATGCTGGGCGTGGCCTCCTTCGATGTCGTGCCCGGCGTGTCCGCCTCGATCGGCGTGGCCCAGTGGCGCGAGCCGATGAGCACCGACGAGCTGCTCGACGCCTGCGACGCCGCGCTCCTGCACGGCAAGCGCAACGGCAAGGGCCGCGTCACGCGCTCAGTGTGAAGCGGGCCTCACCGAGCAAGCACGTCCTGCACCGAGAAGCCGAGAGCGCCTTCGCGCGAGACGGCGTCCTCCACGCCGCCTCGTCCCCACAGGGCGAAGATCGGCTCGGCCACGGGGCGAGGGACTCGTATGGCCTTCTCCCGCAGGCGAGCCAGCTCGCGACGGCCAAGCGGTCGAGCTTGCCAGCGGGCCTCGCCGAGCAGGACGGTCCCGCTGTCCCCCAGCCCCAGCACATCGATCTCGCATGGCTCTCCGCGTACGGTCCACCAGCGGCCCACCACGAGGTCTCCGGGCAGCTCACCTCGCCGCACGAGCCTCCCGGCGTGGGCTCTCGCGGCCTCCTCGAAGACCGCGCCGAGATGCCGTTGCCACTCGGGTGTCTTGCGGCGGATCACGGCTTTGCCTTGGCCGGCTTCGATCTGCGGAATTTCCGAGTAGAGCACGCCGAACCAGAAGGCCAGGTAGGAGTCGGCGATCTCATAGTTCGCGCGCGCGCCCCTGGGTGCGCCGACGGGCAGCACCTTGGCGATGAGACCAGCTCGTGCCAGGATCTCCAACGGGCGCTCGATCCGCTGGTCGCTCTCCGCGGCGATCTCTCCAAAGCGTGTTCTGCCACGGCCGATGGCCGCCAGGACACGTGGATACCCGCTGTCGTGGGGCAGCTCCTCGGCGAGCATCCCGGAGGCGTCCTCGAGCAGGATTCCGCCCGGCGTACCACCTAGGCGGATCAGATTGGTCTCGGTTGAGGCGTCCTGATCCCAGTCGCGCAGATGCAGCGGATAGCCGCCGCACGCGGCGTACGCTTCGAGGAACGCCGCCTCCTCCAGGCGAGGTAGAAAAGCTCGGGCGTCGAGCGGATCGAGCGGGCCGAGTCGGAGTGTAAGCGTCGGGCGGCCTCGCAGCGCTCCACCGGCGCCGACCATCGCCTCCATCATGCCGATCGCCGATCCGGTAAGCACGAGCATCAGCTTGGTGTGGGCGGAGATGTGATCCCATACCGCCTGCACGATGCTCGCCAGTCCCGGAGTCGAGCGGGTGAGATAGGGCACCTCGTCGAGCACCACCGCCAGAGGCTCATCGGTCGCGAGCGCCGCGAAGAAGCGCAGCGCTGCCTCCCAGCTCGAAAAGCGACCCCCCGCGAGATCGGCCGCTTGGTCGCCGAGATCCCGACGCACCGCGTCTGCCAGGCGAGCAAGCTCGACGCTCTGCGCCTGCTGAGTGGCACCGAAGAACACTGCTCGTCGGCCTTGGACGAAGTGAGACAGCAGAAAGGTCTTGCCCACACGGCGTCTGCCCCACACGACGGCGAGCTGAGGGACTCCGCTCTGCGCCTGCTTCCACGCTATGGCCAAGCTCGCCTGCTCGCGTTCCCGATCGATCAGCTTCAGAAGCGCCACATCCCGAGAATACTACAAAGGTCTTGCACTACAAAGGCCTTGTACTACACGGCCCTTGTGGTAAAGTTCCGAGGCTGGGTCTGCCGGTGTTCCGGGCTGCGCTTTGAGAGACTGGGGGTGACGCCCACACACCGCAGATCTCAGGAGAAGCCCATGTCGCACGACAGCTTTGGCGCAAAGGACACGCTCGGCGTAGGCGGGTGCGAGTACGAGATATTCCGCCTCGACGCCCTGCAGCGGCGCTTCGACGTGGCGCGGCTGCCGTTCTCGTTGAAGGTGCTGCTCGAGAATCTGCTGCGCACCGAGGGCAACGGGGCCGTCGGCGCCAAGGACGTGGAGGCGCTCGCGAGCTGGGACGCCAAGGCGGAGCCGAGCAAGGAGATCGCCTTCTCCCCCGCACGGGTGCTGATGCAGGACTTCACCGGCGTCCCCGCGGTGGTCGACCTGGCGGCGATGCGCGACGCGATGGCGCAGATGGGCGGCGATCCGGATCGGATCAACCCGCTGGTGCCCGCCGAGCTCGTGATCGACCACTCGGTGCAGGTCGACGCGTTCGGCACGCGCGACGCCTTTCGCGTCAATGCGGAGCGGGAGTTCGAGCGAAACCAGGAGCGCTATGCGTTCCTGCGCTGGGGTCAGGAGGGGTTTGACAACTTCAAGGTGGTCCCGCCCGACACGGGGATCGTGCATCAGGTCAACCTCGAGTACCTGGCGCGCGTGGTGTTCGCGAACGAGGGATCTGAATCCCACCCACCCCAGGCCTACCCCGACACGCTCGTGGGGACCGACTCGCATACGACGATGGTCAACGGCCTCGGCGTGCTCGGTTGGGGTGTGGGGGGGATCGAGGCCGAGGCGGCGATGCTCGGCCAGCCGATGTCGATGCTGATCCCGCAGGTGCTGGGCTTCAGGCTGCACGGCGCGCTGCCCGAGGGCGCCACGGCCACCGATCTCGTGCTGACGGTCACGCAGATGTTGCGCGAGCGCGGCGTGGTGGGCAAGTTCGTGGAGTTCTACGGCGCGGGCCTCGCGGGCCTGCCGCTGGCCGACCGGGCGACGATCGGCAACATGTCCCCCGAGTTCGGTTCGACCTGCGCGATCTTCCCGATCGACGCCGAGACGCTGCGCTACCTCGAGTTCTCAGGACGCCCGCCGGAGCGGATCGCGCTGGTCGAGGCTTATGCGCGCGAGCAGGGGCTATGGCACGACGAGGACTCGCCCGAGCCGACCTTCTCGGATCTGATCGAGCTCGACCTCGATGAAGTGGTGCCGAGCATCGCCGGTCCCAAGCGTCCTCAGGACCGCGTGTCGCTGAGCGACGCCCAGCATGCCTTCCGTCGCGCGCTGGGCGACTACGTGCGGGTCAACGGCGAGGACTCCTATCCGGCCTCCGATCCGCCATCCAACGGCGCCCCGGGACACCCGGCCGTTGGGACGAAGGTCCCCGTGACGCTCGCCGACGGCACGCAGACGAGCCTCGACCACGGACACGTGGTGATCGCGGCGATCACGAGCTGCACGAACACCTCCAACCCGTCGGTGATGGTGGGCGCGGGCATCCTCGCGCGCAATGCGCTTGAGCGCGGGCTGAAGAGCAAGCCCTGGGTGAAGACTTCGCTGGCGCCCGGCTCGAAGGTGGTGAGCGAATACCTCGACCGCGCGGGGCTGACAGAGTCGCTGGAGGCGCTCGGGTTCAACCTCGTGGGGTACGGCTGCACGACTTGCATCGGCAACTCGGGGCCGCTGCCTGAGGAGGTCTCGAAGGTCGTCGGCGACGAGGATCTGGCGGTCGTGAGCGTGCTGTCGGGCAATCGCAACTTCGAGGGGCGCATCAACCCGGACGTGAAGATGAACTACCTCGCCTCCCCGCCCCTGTGCGTGGCCTACGCGCTGGCGGGGACGATGGACATCGACATCGTCGAGGACCCACTTGGCCAGGACGAGCAGGGCACGGACGTGTACCTGCGCGACATCTGGCCGAACGAGCGCGAGGTGGCCCAGACGATCGAGCAGGCCGTGCGCTCGGACATGTTCCGCAAGAGCTACGGCGAGGTGTTCGCGGGCGATGAGCGCTGGAACGGGCTGGAGGTCCCCACGGGCGAGCGCTTCGCCTGGCAGGAGGACTCCACCTACGTGCGCCTGCCGCCCTACTTCAACGATCTGCAGCGCGAGCCCGAGCCTGTGCGTGACATCGAGGGCGCGCGCGTGCTGGCGCTTTTGGGAGACAGTGTCACGACCGATCACATCTCCCCGGCCGGGTCGATCAAGCGCGACAGCCCCGCGGGGCTTTACCTGCAGGAGCACGGCGTGCCGCCGCGGGACTTCAACAGCTACGGCTCGCGGCGGGGCAACCACGAGGTGATGATGCGCGGCACCTTCGCCAACATCCGCCTCAAGAACATGCTGGCGCCCGGGACCGAAGGCGGGGCCACGCTGCATCTGCCCGACGAAGAGGCGATGTCCATCTACGACGCCGCGATGCGCTATGCGCGGGAGGGCGTGCCGCTGGTTGTGCTGGCGGGCAAGGAGTATGGCTCGGGCTCATCGCGTGATTGGGCCGCCAAGGGCACCCGGTTGCTGGGCGTTAGGGCGGTGATCGCGGAGAGCTTCGAGCGCATTCATCGCTCCAATCTGGTGGGAATGGGAGTGCTGCCGCTGCAGTTCAAGTCGGGTGACTCGGTGGCCTCGCTGGGCTTGACCGGCCACGAGACATTCTCGATCGCCGGTGTGGCCGGCGGCGAGGAGGTACCGCGCGAGGTGACGGTGCACGCCGGCGAGAAGGAGTTCGCGGTGACGGTGCGCATCGACACTCCCAAGGAGCAGAGCTACTACCGCCACGGTGGCATCCTGCAGTACGTTCTGCGTGAAATGCTGGCGTCGTGAGCAAGAGCGAGGGTGGGCGGGGGAGGGCGGCCGGATTCCCAGTCATTTTGCGCGACCTGCTGAACGCACGCGGTCCTTCGGGCTATGAGACGGCCCCCGCGGCCGTGTGGCGCAAGGCGGCGGAGAAGTTCGCGGCAGTGAGCACCGACACGATGGGCACTCCCACCGCGCGCGTGGCCTCGCGCCACGGCGAGCAGTCCTCGGCCCGGCGGCTGATGGTGATGGGCCACATCGACGAGATCGGGCTGATCGTCACGCACATCGACGACGAGGGCTACCTGTGGTTCGGGCCGGTCGGCGGGTGGGACGCGCAGATTCTGGTGGGCCAGCGCGTGGTGCTCGCCACGCGCGGGGGCGAGGTGGCGGGGGTGATCGGCAAGAAGCCGATCCACCTGCTGCGCGATGAGGAGCGCAAGAAGGTGGCTGAGGTGCGCGACCTGCACATCGACGTAGGCGCCAAGGACGGCAAGCAGGCGCGCGAGCTGGTGCGCATCGGCGACGTGGCGGTGATTGCTGGCGATCCGCTGGAGCTGCCAAACGGCCGGGTGGCCTCGCGTGCGCTCGACAACCGCCTGGGCTCGTTCGTGGCGCTCGAGGCCGCCCGTCTGGTAGCGAAGGCGGGAGGTGCGCCATGGGAGCTCGTGGCGGTGGCGGCGGCACAGGAGGAGATCACCTTCGGGGGCTCGCGCACGAGCGCCTTCTCGCTCGAACCCGATGCGGCGATCGTGGTCGACGTGACGCACGCCACCGACGCGCCCGGGATCGACGTCAAGGAGGCGGGCAAGCACGAGCTTGGCTCCGGGCCGGTGTTGACGCGCGGCTCGACGCTCAACCCCGCACTGTGCGAGTTGCTTTATGAGACAGCGGAGCGCGAGAAGATTCCCTTCACAGTGGAGGCCTCCGGCCGCGCGACGGGGACCGACGCGGACGCGGTGCACCTCAGCCGCGGCGGGGTGCCGACGGCGCTGGTGTCGATCCCGCTGCGCTACATGCACTCTCCGGTGGAGACGGTGGCGCTCAGCGACGTCCACGCCTGCGCGCGCTTGATCGCCCAGGCGGCGCTGGCGCTGGATGGCGAGACGTCGTTGGCACGCTGATCGCGGCTGCGCGAAGCGTAGCCCACACGCAGCCGCGGTCGGGCCGAGCGGCCCTACGCCGTGGCGAGCTCGGTGAACTCGACGATCTCGTAGGCCGACCCGGGCGTGCCGCCGAGTGCGAGCATGCGCAGACCCTCGGGGCCGGCGTAGACCTTGCGCTTGGCGGCGGCGCCGACGCGGATGATCACCTCGGGGTTGACCTCGACGCGCTCGCCTTCCACGTCAAACCAGCCGGAGCCGCGGAGCACCGCGAAGACCTCCTCCTGGGCGGACTCGGCGTGATCGTGCTCGGGATAGTCGCTGTAGCTCGGTGGCAGGTCCACGACCTGCATGCCGAAGGAGGTGACGCCCAGCTCGGCGCGGGCCTTCTTGAGGCCGCCGCCGAAGGCGCCCTCCATCTCGTCGATGCTCTTGACGGTGTAATCGGGCATGGCTTGTGATCCTCTCTGTGAGTCGCCGCAGGGAACTTCCGCAACAGATTAGCGACTACTAAGAATCTGTGGAAGCGCTGTCGCGTGCCGTGGTCTCGCCCGCGGCGACGCGGGTGCGCGCGGTGGCGGCGTTCGTGTCGGCGGTGTCCTCGCGGGAGTCGCTGCGATCGAGCACGAGCACGGGGTTGTCCGTCGGCATGATGATGCCGAGCTGGCGCGACTGGGCGAGCACGGAGCCGTCGGGCGCCCAGATGACGCCGTCCTCCTCGAAGAAGCCCTCGTGCAAGAGGCGGGTGTTGAAGATCGACAGGCAGATGCCGTCCAGCGCCCCCTCCTGCGCCGGCGGGGACTGGCGGAAATGGATCGTGAGATCCACCGTTGGACTGACCGCGGGCTCGGAGAGAGCGATGAACGAAGGTGGGAACCAGGCGTCGGCGAACAGCGCGAGCGAGAGCGGGTCGAGCGGCCTGGGCTCGGGCAGTGCGATCCAGCCGCCCAGTTCCATCGGGTGCTCGGCGCCGACGAAGGGCATCGCCCCCACGCGTGCCTGCATGACGAGCTGCTTGGTGAACTCGGGGGCGCCCTTGAACAGGCGCGGGGTGTCGCGGCGCTCCAGATCCGGACCGGCGACGTCGGGCATCGGCAGCGCGTCGGCCTCGGGCGCCCGCCAGGGCGTGGAAAAGGCCGCCAGCGCGAGCGCCATCACCTTGCCGTTCTGGGTGAGGCGCGCGGAGAGCGTTGTGAGCGAACGTCCCTGACGCTCCACTGTGACGTCGATCGCGACCGGTCCCGGAGCGGGCGAGGAGGGATAGTGGACCGTGAGCGAGCGCGGCGTGCGCGTGGGATCGTCGACGGTCTCAGTCAATGCGCGCAGAAGCATCGCGGCGAGATAGCCCCCGTGCGGTCCGCGCCCGGCGCGCCAGCCGGGGGCGATGTCGGCCTCGTAGGAAACCGTCGGCTGTCTCCCATTGGTGCCGCCTGCCGGGTCGAGGCGGTGGACGGCGGTGTCGCGGTCGAACACGGTATTCATGCGAGGCGAGGATACTGGCTGCGCGGCCAGGCCGGCGGGAAGACCCTGATGCGGATCAGTTCGGCGGAATGCGCAGCTCCAGACCCTTCACCAACTCGAAGTGGCGTTTGTTGCGAGTCATGAGCGTTGCGGCGTGCTCCAGGGCCGTGGCGGCGATCAGGGCGTCGGGGACGTTCAATTGCGTAGTGCGGCGAATGCGGCCCGCCGATTCCGCGATACGGCCGTCCACTGCGATCTCGTCGAGCAGGCTCAGTGTCTGACGAAGGTGCGGCTCGTCGACATGGCGTCCGGCGAACAGCTCGCAGCGCGTGACGACTGAGATCTTCAGCGTGGGGTCGGCAAGGTCCAGCCGACGGTGTCCGCGCAGATGATCGATCAGGACGTCACTGTCCAGAAGGAGCGCGCTCAATGCGGTTCCAGTCCAGATCGAAGCGATCCCACTCCTCGCGCGGCGGTACCTCGAGGTCTGGCATCGACCCGAATGTCTCGTTCAGGACGCGCTGCCTTTCGGCCAGTGCCTCGGCGGTGATTTGAGGACGGTGGGTGGTGAGGTATTCATCCAGCGCAGCGCGGACGACTTCGGCGAGGGTGCGCCCATCGCTGGCGCGCAGGTCCTCGATTTGACGACGCTGCTCTTCTGTCAGGTAGACCTGTGTACGCGTCGCTGCCATACAGCGCAGCATACAGCATCGAGTGGCCGCGAGATCAACCCCGCACAAGCCGCTTGTAGGTGATGCGGTGCGGCCGGTCCGCGGCGGCGCCGAGGCGCGCCCGGCGGTGCTCCTCGTAGGCCTCGAAGTTACCTTCGAACCAGACGACCTGGGAGTCGCCCTCGAACGCCAGCACGTGCGTGGCGACGCGGTCGAGGAACCAGCGGTCGTGGGAGATCACCATGGCGCAGCCGGGGAAGCCGAGCAGGGCGTCCTCGAGCGCGCGCAGGGTGTCGACGTCGAGGTCGTTCGTAGGCTCGTCGAGCAGCAGCAGGTTGCCGCCGGAGCGCAGTAGCTTGGCGAGGTGCACGCGGTTGCGCTCGCCGCCGGAGAGCGAGCCGATGCGGGCCTGCTGGGAGGAGCCCTTGAAGTTGAAGCCGGCGACGTACTGGCGCGAGTTGACGACGCGCTCGCCGACCTTGAGCTGGTCGAGGCCGTCGGAGATCTCCTCCCAGACGGTCTTGGCGGGGTCGAGGGCGTCGCGCGACTGGTCGACGTAGGCGAGCTGCACGGAGTCGCCGAGCGCGAGCGTGCCGGCGTCGGGGGAGTCCTCGCCGGTGAGCATGCGGAAGAGGGTCGTCTTGCCGGCGCCGTTGGCGCCGATCACGCCGACGATGCCGGCGCGCGGCAGGTCGAAGCTCAGATCCTCGATCAGAAGGCGCTCGCCGTAGCCCTTGCGGAGGTCCTTGGCGGTGAGCACCTGTGCGCCCAGGCGCGGGCCGGGGGGAATGTGGATCTGGACCTCGTCGAGCTTCACGGCGCGCTCTTCGGCGACGAGCTCCTCGTAGCGCGCGAGGCGGGCCTTGGACTTCGTGCGCCGACCCTTGGGGTTCGTGCGCACCCATTCGAGCTCGGCGGCGATCGTGCGCTGGCGGCCCTTCTCCGAGCGCTCTTCCTGGGCCAGGCGCGCCTGCTTCTGCTCCAGCCAGGAGGAGTAGTTGCCTTCGTAGGGGATGCCCCGGCCGCGGTCGAGCTCGAGGATCCAGCCGGCGACGTTGTCGAGGAAGTAGCGGTCGTGGGTGACGGCGACGATCGTGCCCTTGTACTCGGCGAGGTGCTGCTCGAGCCACGCGACGGACTCGGCGTCGAGGTGGTTGGTGGGCTCGTCGAGCAGCAAAAGGTCGGGTGCGCGCAGCAGCAGCCGGCAGAGCGCCACGCGTCGGCGCTCGCCGCCGGAGAGCTTGTCCACGGCGGCATCGGGTGGGGGCAGGCGCAGCGCGTCCATCGCGTAGTCGAGCTTGGTGTCGAGGTTCCAGGCGTCGGCGGCTTCGATGCGCGCCTGAATGTCGCCGAACTCCTCGGCCGTATCGTCGGAGTAGTTGGCGGCGAGCTCGTTGAAGCGGTCGAGCAGCGCCTTGGTCTTGGCGACGCCGTCCTCGACATTGCCGCGCACGTCCTTGGACTCGTCCAGGTGGGGCTCCTGCTCGAGCATCCCCACGGTGGCGCCGGGCGCGAGGGCGGCCTCGCCGCGGTACTCCTCATCCAGGCCGGCCATGATGCGCAGGAGCGTGGACTTGCCGGCGCCGTTGTAGCCGAGCACGCCGATCTTCGCGCCGGGGTAGAAAGCGAGCGTGATGTCGCTCAGCACCGTCTTCTCGGGCGGGTGCAGCTTGGAGAGGCGGTGCATCGTGAAGACGTACTGGGAGGACATGAGCGGCCAGGATAGGCGCTCGGCCCGCGCGGCGGCCGCCGCGGGCGTGCGAACAGCATTTAAGAGGGACGGCACAAGGCCGTCCAGCGAGGCGTTCGCGTGGCGAGTCGAGGCGAAGTGGCCGGAGGATGCGGACGAGGCCGAACAGGTCAAGAGCACGGGAATCGAGGAAATGTCCGCTGGCCTGCGTACCGAGAGCAACTGGGCGATAACGTAAACAGGGAATGCCCGCAGGCATCTTGGACATAGAGCAGCAGTTGCTCCTGCTGGAGCTGGAGGCGCCCTTCGACAAGCGCGAAGTGCAGCTGGCGCGCAGGCGAATGGCCAAGCGCTGGCACCCCGATGTGGCGCCGAGCGGGAGACAGTTCGAGCACGAGCGCCACCTGAAGGCGATCAACGAGGCGGCCGACCAGCTGGAGCGCCTGGCGGAGGGCTCGCGCGGGGGGCGCGTGAGCGCCAACGCGGTGCGGGTCAGCGCGGCGGCGGCGCGCCGCGCGCGCGAGGAGGCGGGACGCCGCGCCTACGAAGCCGAGCAGCGCGCGCGCGAAGAGGCCACCGAGCGCGCCCAGCACGACCCCTTCGGCAGCCGCGTGCCCGACCACTCGGTGGTGCACCGCTACGCGCGCTGCATCTCCTACCCCGAGTGGGGCGTGGGGACGGTGGCGGGGATCTACTTCACGGGCGGCGGCACGGGCATGGGCGGGGGCGAGAACGGCGAGGAGGATCGCGCCGAAGTCGACCAGCAGTGGGCGAGCGTGAAGTTCAGCCACGGCGTGCGCACGGTGCCTGCGGGGAGCATGCGCTTCGTGGACTTCTCAAAGCCCGACCCCGCGGAGGAGCGCGTGGAGCGCTTCATGACCGCCGCGCAGCGCGCGATGGCCGAAGGCGAGTACGAGCTCGCGGCGCAGCGCCTCGTCTACGCGCGCGACGCCGAGCCGCGCAACGTGGGGGTGCTGCGCCTGATGACGCTCGCCTTCTGGCAGGCGGGCAACCTCGAGGCGGCGGCGCGCTCGGTGCGCGACTGGGCGCGCGTGGACGGCGAGCGCCCCGCGCCCCACCGCTTCGCGGCGCGCATCTACGAAGACATCGGCGCGACCGACCTCGCCGAGGAAGCAGCGCAGCGCGCGGCCGAGCGCGGGCCGCAGGACGCCGGCGCGTGGGAGCGCCTGGGCCGCCTGCGCCTAGCCTGCTCGACCGCGAGGGGGCCCTGCAGGCATTCGAGCGCGCGCTGTCACTCGGCGCGCGGCGCTGAGGTGAGAGACCTGCTCGTGCAGGCGCTGGCGCTGGAGCCCAGGGTCGCGGCTGTCTAGGCCATATGGACGGCCGTTCTCTCCGTCTGCTGGTGGTGTGAGGGTCGGCACCCGCGCATGAGGTGCGCGGGTTGAGCGTCCAGGATTGGCCTGGGCGCCGACCGCAATCATGGAGGTGCCGACCATGGCGCAGGTTAGGAGTTTTGTCGGGTTGGACGTGCACGTGGCGAAGGTGGTCGCGGTGACAGCGGACCGGGAGACCGGGGAGCTGTGTTCGCGTCGCTTGCCGGGTAGGACTGGTGAGGTGGTCGAGTTCTGTGCTGGTCTTCCGGGCCCGGTGCGGGTGGCGTATGAGGCCGGGCCGACGGGGTTCACGCTCGCGCGGGCACTCAGGGACGCGGGTGTTCAGTGTGTGGTCGCGGCGCCGGGAAAGATCGAGCGGCCCGCCCAGGATCGGGTGAAGACCGACCGGCGTGACGCGGAGCGCCTGGTGCGGCTGTTGATGGTCGATGGTCTTTGCCCGGTGAGGGTTCCGGGCACCGAGGAGGAGGCGCTGCGTGACCTGGTGAGGGCGCGCGAGGACGTCCGTGGTGATCTGATGCGCGCCCGTCACCGTTTGAGCAAACTGCTGTTGCGCCACGACATCGCGTTCGCTGGACCGGGACGGAACTGGAGTGTCGCTCACCGGCAGTGGCCCGGACGCCTGGAGTTCCCCGACCGTGGTGCGCAGGTCACGCTGCTTGACTATCTCGGTGCGATCGATGCGCTCCTCGTGCGCCGCGACGCGCTGGAGGGCGCCATCGGTGAGCTGGTGGGCGACTCCCCGTGGGCGCAGACCGTCGCCAGGTTGCGCTGTCTGCGCGGCATCAACACGCTCACCGCGGTCGGGTTGTGCGCGGAGATCGGCGACTGGGAGCGCTTCCAGCGGGCGGGGCAGCTGATGAGCTTCCTCGGGGTCGTACCCTCGGAGAACTCAAGCGGCGAGCAGCGCCGCCAGGGCGCGATCACGAAGTCCGGGTCCCGTCACGCCCGCCGGCTGCTCGTCGAGGCCGCGTGGCACTACCGGCGCAAGCCAGCGAAAGGACTCACGCTGCACCGCCGCCAAGACGGTCAGAGCCAGCACGTGATCGCGCTCTCCTGGAAGACCCAGCAGCGCCTTCACCGCACGTGGCGACGCCTGGACTCAGAACGCGGTAAGCGACGCACGATCGTCGCGGTCGCTGTCGCCCGCGAACTCGCCGGGTTCTGCTGGGCGATCGCCAACGCCGACTGACCCACCCTGCACCACGTCGGTCAAGGAGACGGCGGGAACAACCTGGCCACCACGCGCGAGAGCACCCGCGATTGAGCTATGAGCAACCCCCACAACGGAGGCCACGCTCGATCCTAGAACGCGGGCTCTCACGACGAAACCCGGTCCTGCGATACCCAACCCGCGCATATCAGCCTGACCGCGCGTCGCGCACCCGCCAGGCCCGCCGCCCCCTTGACCGACCAAGATGCCCGCCCCCGCCGCGGGCACCCGGTGCTGGGCACTTGACAAACCTACGTCCATATCAGCTCTAGTGACTGGGCCCTCGACCAGCTAGTCACCAGCGAGGGTCCAGTCATAGAGATGCTCTACTTGGCGAGTAGGTCCAGGGCTTCCTTGTTGCGCTCAACGGCACGCCTAAGTCGATCCTGAAACCCCTTATCTGCGCGGCGCTTCTCGATGCGCTCCGCGATCGCCTCACGGATGACCTCCGAGACCGATGTCTCGTCAGCCATCGCCAAGGCGTCAAGCGCCTTAGCTTGCTCGTCTGGCAGACGCAAGCTCAAAGCTCTCATGGTCGTTCCTCGATTCGCTTGAGTACAGGCGGGACTCCTCAATCTTTGCACATATCGACATACCTGTCAACCTGTATGCTTCCAACCGTGTTGACAGATTATTCATATCTTGATACCGTGGTACTTCGTGGTCGGGATCGAGGACTTCCTCTTAGCTGCAGAAGCAGTGCTTGGCATCGATGCCGCCAGGCTGGCGCTCGTCACCAAGGTTCCCCTCGCGGAATCTGCCCTCATGGCGCCGTTTGCCAGCTTCGGTGGGCACGACTTCTATGAACATCCGCTCCAACGCGCGGCCGTTCTGGCCTCGCGAATCGTGCGCAATCATCCTCTGCCCGACGGAAACAAGCGGGTCGCGCTCATGCTGATGGATCTATACCTCGAAGAACATGGCTATCGCATCTCCACAACTCCCGTGGAAATCGATCGTACATTCAGATCTCTGGCGGCCAGGACGATGAGCGAGGACTACTTCGTGGGCTGGCTGCAAGCGCACACCGATCGGACTTGAGCTCCTGGCAGCGCGTGGTGCCGCTTGGAGTCGGGCGCTCGCGGCGCGGCACCCCGGCGGAGCAAGGGACTGGGGAACCCACCTGCCCGGAGTTCTTACACCTGCCTCCCCAGGTGGCATGGATCAGCTCAGGATGTTCACCGCGCGCGAGACGATCAGCCCGATGGTGACCAGCGAGACGAGCGACTGCACGCCCATGATGCTCTTGGCCATCGGCGTCAGCGGCATCGTGTCCGTGGGAGAGAAGGCGGTGGCGTTGGTCAGCGACACGTACAGGTAGTCGATGAACTTCGGCCGCCAGTTGCGCGGCTCGATGCGGTCGTCCTGCATCTGCGGGAAGAGAAAGTCGGGCGGGCGGTCATGGCCAGCTGCGCGGCGGCCCGGCCCGCCGCGGTCGGTCTCCCAGTACCACAGCGCGAAGATCAGGAAGTTCGTCAGCCAGATCAGCACGCCGGCGGTGATCAGCTCGCGCCCGTTGTTGACGTTGCTGTGCAGCAGGAAGTGCGTGAGCGCCGCCAGCGAATAGATGTTCGCGACGCTCACGAACGCCGTCAACCCAAGCGCCACGCGCCGGCGCCGCGGGTGCTCGTGCTCGAGCTGGTTGGGCGTGGCCATGAACATCCCCAGCAGCAGCGCCCCCTCCAGCGCGGGAATCAGCCAGGCAGGCCCCACCGTGAGGCGGCTCGGCAGCAGCAGCTGCAGCGCGATCGCCGCGAGGATCGTGGCCTGCGCCGGCCAGAACGCCTCTGGGTCCCCCGGTGGCGGGTAGGTGCGGCCGGGGGGCGTGGCTTGGCTAGAGGGCTGCGCGGAGGGGTCCGAGGCCACGAAGGCACTCTAGGCCGCGCTCCGGAGGGATCGACCTCCGTCTGTCTTTCCGCTGGACTCGCTCCCTCTTTCCGCCGGCGACGCACGCCACTGTGCACATCCGTGGGTACATTCGCGCCAGGTCGCGACGGTCGCGCTAGCCTGAGTAAGGCGCATGGGCATCGAGAATCCAGTCCATCTGATCTTCATCGCAGCGGTCGCCCTGGTGGTGCTCGGCCCCAAGCGCCTGCCCGAAATGGCCCGCGCGCTCGGAAAGGGCATGCGCGAGTTCCGCGAGGCGATGAGCGGAGAGGCTGAGGAGGAGCAGCCTCCGCCACCCGCCGCCGAGTGATCCGTTCCGCGGGTCTGCCCGTAGAACTGAACATGCTCGGACTCGACAATCCACTTCATCTCATATTCCTCGGCCTGATCGCGTTGCTCGTGCTGGGTCCCAAGCGTCTGCCCGTGATGGCGCGTTCGTTGGGAACCGGCATGCGTGAGTTCCGCGCTCTCTGACCGAGAAGGTGGATGGGGTTCACGAGCACGAGCAGAGCAGGCCGGTGACGCTCCGCTCCAGGTGGCCGCACCGTCTGTGCCTGCCGCGGAGCCCGTTGCGCCCGCCGCCGCCGCCGCCGCCGCCGCCGCTGCTGCTGCACCGCCGCTGAGTAATCCGACGCAGCGGATACGGTCCGCTGAGTGCGTCTGATCGTCGCCCGCTGCGAGGTCTCCTACATCGGCCGTGTCACCACCGTGCTACCCGAGGCGGTGCGGCTGTTGATGTTCAAGGCCGACGGCACCTTCATGGTGTGGGCCGACGGCGGCGGGCCCAACGTCAAGCCGCTCAACTGGATGACGCCGCCCACGGTGCTCGAAGAGGAGGCCGCCGCAGAGGACGCCCCTGCGCGCCTGGTCGTGCGCAGACACAAACAGGAGGATCGTGTAGAGATCGTGCTGCACGAGGTGCTCTCGGACATCGAGCACGAGCTAGACGTGCTCGTCTCGCTGGAGAAGGAGGGCCTGGAGCGCGAACTGCAGGAACTGCTCGCTGCACAGCCGCAATGGTGTGGCGAGGGCTTTCGACTCGTGCGTCGCGAGTGGCCCACGGACATCGGCCCCGTCGACCTGATGTGCCGCGACGGCGAGGACGAGTGGATCGCGGTGGAGATCAAGCGCATGGGCACGATCGATGCCGTGGAGCAGCTCACGCGCTACCTGGAGCGCATCCGCCTGGACCCTGCGCTCGGCTCCTGTCGCGGGGTGCTGGCGGCGCAGCGGATCAAGCCGCAGGCGCGCGTGCTCGCGCAGGCGCGGGGGATCGACTGCGTGGAGGTCGACCTCGAAGTGCTGCGCGGCGAGCGCGAGCCCGAGCTGACGCTGTTTGCGGCCTGAACCGCGTTGGTTACGACCCCGGCGAGCGGGTTGAGCCGCGCTGGTTGCGACCCCGGCGAGCGGGTTGGGGCCCGGCGATCGAGTCGCTCGGCCCGCAATGGCGAGGTAGTCTGCGGGGATGACCAACGAGACCGCCTCCACCACAGCCACACCCGAGAGCACGAGCGCCGAGCTGGCCGCCGTGCTCACAGAGCGCCGCGAGAACGTACTGCTGATCACCATCAATCGCCCCGAGGTGCGCAACGCGGTCAACGCCGCCGTCGCCGCCGGCATCGCGGGGGCGCTTGAGGAGCTCGACGGCGACGAGGCGCTGTCGGTCGGCGTGCTCACCGGC
Source organism: uncultured Solirubrobacterales bacterium (assembly GCA_963723045.1). Taxonomy (GTDB): domain Bacteria; phylum Actinomycetota; class Thermoleophilia; order Solirubrobacterales; family Solirubrobacteraceae; genus Palsa-744. Next base: position 390,035 of record CAVROU010000001.1, read on the forward strand.
GCGGGGGGCTTCTTCTGCGCCGGCATGGACCTGGGGGCGTTCGTCAAGGGCGAGTCCCCCTGGTTTGGCGATCGCGGCTTCGCGGGCATCGCCCAGCGCTCCGCCGCCAAGCCGCTGATCGCCGCGATCGAGGGATTCGCGGTTGCGGGCGGCATGGAGATCGCCCTCGCCTGCGATCTGATCGTGGCTGCCAAGGGCGCCAAGATGGGCATCCCCGAGGCCCGACGCTCGCTGGTGGCGGCGGGCGGCGCGCTGCTGCGCCTGCCGCGGCGGATGCCCTACCACGCGGTGATGGAGTTGGCGCTGACCGGCGACCTTCAGCCAGCCGAGCGCTTTCACGAGTGGGGCGTCGTCAACCACCTCGCCGAGCCCGGCGAGGCGGTGCAGGGCGCGCTGGAGTTGGCGGGCCGCCTGGCCAAGAGCGGGCCGCTCGCGCTGATCGCCTCCAAGCGCATCCTGCAGGAGCAGTACGACTGGTCCGCCGCGGAGATGTGGGAGCAGCAGGGCGCGATCTCTGGCCCGGTGTTCGCCTCAGAGGACGCCAAGGAGGGCGCGAGCGCCTTCAAGGAGAAGCGCGAGCCGGTGTGGCGGGGGCGCTAGACGCTGCGGTGCCGCGCTCGGGCCGATGCCGCGCTCCGGGCATGCTGATCGAGGGCCACTTCTCCTCGCTGCTGCGTGCCGGTGGGGTCCTGGCCGGCGACTGACCAGGAGAGAATTGTCCTTTGGGACGCTTAAAGGTTCGGCAGGTGCTCGATCTCGGGCGAGCGCAGCGCGATGCCCAGTCCCCGCAGCGAGACCCGGCCGGACTGCGGGTAGAAGCACATGTCGGCGTGCTCGCGGGTGCCATAGGCGAGATATGTGAGGCCCTCGGGGCCCGGGCGCAGCGCGTGCGCGACGCCTGTGCCCGCCGGGCGCGAGACCACGTCGCCGGGGCCCAGCGGATGCTCCTCGGGGTTCTCCGCGCCGCGCTCCCACAGCTCCAGGACGCCACTGCCGTCGAGCGCCACGAACAGCTCCTCCTCCAGCGAGTGACAGTGCGCCGGCGCGCCCTGTCCGCCGGCTGCGAGCACGACGTGGTTGAGGCCCGTCGCCGTGGCACCGGCGGCCTGGCCGAGTCGGCGGGCGCGCCCGCCGAGGATCGCGGGCACATCGGCCAGTGCGACCACGTTGCGCGGGCGCTCGGCCTCAGGCGGCGGACATTCGGGTGGGCCGGCCGCCGCCTCGCGCGCGAAAGGCGAGTCGCCCTCGGCGAGCCCGACCCAGCGAGGAAACGACCACGCTACTCCGGCGCGGGGGAGGGCGGTCAGTGCCGGGTCACACCGCTGGCCGAAGACGAGCACGTCGAGTCCCTCGGTGCCCGCGCACAGGGTGTGAGCGCCGCGCTTGGGGCGGTGCACGATGCAGTCGCCGGCCGCGACGGCGTGGGTCTTGCCGTCCTGCCACAGCACCCCGGCGCCGCCGAGCACGAAGAAGATCTCCTCGTCGGCGCCGTGGTCGTGCGCGGGAGTCGAGAAGTGCTCCGGGGCCACCTCGATGCGGCGCAGACCCGACGGTGCGCGTGCCGACCTCGCGCCCGAGGTCGCGCCAGGTCGCCTTCAGATGCCCGATCTCCATCTCGTGCGACGGGCTTGTGTGGAGGTTGGCAGTCTTCATCCGCCTGACACTACCTGAGCGCGAGCGTCCACCGTCGGGGAGCAAGCGTCCGAACTGTCGGGGAGCGCGAGCGTCCGAATCGGTCGGCTGACCGCCTTAGGTGGCCTCAGCGGCGCCGCGCGCGACGCCTGCGCCGCCACTGGCTGAAGACGCGCTTGAAGCGCCGCCAGAGCATCGCTCAGCGCTGTCCCGGCGCCTTGCGGGGGTACTGGGAGATCGGCACGCTCGGGTCAAGCGCGGTGCTGACGATGCGGCTCTGTTCGGCGGCGTGCGCGGCCGGGTAGCCCTCGCCCGGGCTGGCGCGCTCGGGGCGGCCGATGTAGCCGAAGTGCATCTCCTCGGGCATGATCTGCATCAGGCGGGGGAACATGTGCGCGCGGGCGCCCATATTGCGCGGCTCCTCCTGCACCCACACCACTTCGCGCAGATTGGGGTAGCTCTTGATCATCTGCAGAACCTGGCCTTCGGGGAAGGGGTAGAGCAGCTCGATGCGCCCCACCGCGAGGTTCTCGTTGGCGGGGCGCTGGGAGTGGCCGACGAGGTCGTAGTAGATCTTGCCTGTGCAGAGCACCAGGCGGGTGACCTTCTCGGGGTCCACGCCGGGCTCGGCTAGCACCGGCTGAAAGCGCGTCTCCTCGGCGAGGTCGGTCAGCCGGCTGCTCGCCTGGGGCAGGCGCAGTAGCGACTTGGGGGTCATGATCACCAGCGGGCGCTCCTTGGCGATCCGCGCCTGGCGGCGCAGCAGGTGGAAGTACTGGGCCGGGGTGGTGAGGTTCGCCACGCGGATGTTGCCCTCGGCGGCAAGCGCGAGGAAGCGCTCCAGGCGCGCAGAGGAGTGCTCGGGTCCAGAGCCCTCATAGCCGTGGGGCAGGAGCAGCGTCAGGCGCGATGTCTGCCCCCACTTGGCAAGCCCCGAGACGATGAACTGATCGACGATCACCTGTGCGCTGTTGACGAAGTCGCCGAACTGCGCCTCCCACAGCACGAGCGTCTCCGGCGCTTCCTGGCTGTAGCCGTACTCGAAGCCCATGCAGGCGAGCTCGGAGAGCGGGCTGTTGTGCAGCTCCAGCGGCGCCAGCGCTTCGGTGAGGCTCTGGATCGGGCAGATCGTCTGACCGGTCTTCGCGTCGTGCAGGACCATGTGGCGCTGGCTGAAGGTGCCGCGCTCGGTGTCCTGGCCGGTGAGGCGGATGGGGGTGCCCTCGGTTAGGAGCGACGCGAACGCCAGTGCCTCGGCGTGCGCCCAGTCGACGCCCGGCGTGGGCGACGCAATCGGTGCAGGGACGCCGGAGGCGGACGAGGTGTCAGGGGTCGAGGAGCCGGTGCCGTCCGCGGCGGCGCTCGAGGCGCCCGCTGCGGTCGGCGCGGCGTCGTAGTTGAGCGCCTCGCGCCGGCGCTCGAGCTGCTTTACGAGCTTGGGGTGCACGGTGAAGCCCTCGGGCGCGCGCAGCAGCTCTTCGCCCAGCGCGCGCAGGCGCGCGGCGGGCACGTCGGTGCTGACGTCCGGGCTCTGCGTGCGGTCGAGCTGGTGTTCGCCCGTGGGCTGCTCGCCATCGTGCTCGGCGGCCGCCGCGATCTTGCTCTTCAGGCGCTGGTGCAGCAGCGTGAGGTTGTCCCAGACGCTCTGCGCGAGCTGGTCGACCTGCTCCTTGCTCACCACCCCGTCGGCGATCAGGCGCTCGGCCCACAGCTCCGAGACGCGCTTCTTGGTCTTCACCTTGGCGTACATCTCCGGCTGGGTGTAGGCGGGCTCATCAGACTCGTTGTGACCGAAGCGCCGGTAGCCGATCAGGTCGATCAGCACGTCGTGGCCGAACTCCTGACGGAAGGCGAACGCGAGGCGCACCGCGCTCATGCAGGCCGCGACGTCGTCGGCGTTGACGTGGATGATCGGCACGTCAAAGCCCTTCGCGAGGTCCGAGGCCCAGCGCGTGGAGCGCGCGTCGTCGGGGTCGGTCGTGAAGCCGATCTGGTTGTTGGTGATGACGTGCACCGTGCCGCCTACCTTGTAGCCGTCGAGCGCCTGCAGGTTGAGCGTCTCGGCCACCACCCCCTGCGCGGGGAACGAGGCATCGCCGTGGATCGCGATCGGCACGGCCGCATTGGTGTCCTGGTGGGCGTGCGGACCCTGGCGCGTGGTCTGCGCGGCGCGTGTGGCGCCTACGACCACCGCCGAGACGTACTCGAGGTGGCTGGGGTTGGACTCCAGGTTGACCTTGATCGTGCCGCCGTCGGGCAGCGTGTAGTCGCCCTGGGTGCCGTGGTGGTACTTGACGTCGCCCGTGCCGCCCTGCGGGATTGTCGTGACCGCCTCCAGCGTCGAGGCGCCCTCGAACTCGGCGAAGATCGTGTCGTAGGAGCGCCCCAGGTTGTGTGCCAGGACGTTCAGGCGTCCGCGGTGGGCCATCCCGATCACGACCTCGCGCCCGCCGTGCAGCGCCGAGAGCTGGATCAGCTCGTCGAGCATCGGAACCGTCATGTCGAGGCCCTCGATCGAGAACTGATGCTGGCCGAGGTAGGCCTTGTGCATGAAGCGCTCCAGCGCGTCCACCTCGATCAGGCGCTTGAGCAGCGTCTGCTGCTCGTCGGTCGTCAGCGGCTGGCGGAAGGTGCCCGACTCGATCTGCTCGCGCAGCCACACGCGCTGGCGATGGGAGGCGATGTGCTCGATCTCATACGCGATCGTCCCGCAGTAGGTTTCGCGCAGGTGCGGCAGCGCGTCGGCGAGCGTCGCCCCCGGCACGTACATGCGCAGGATCTTGGCCGGGATCTGCGCCATCAGCTGCGGCGTCAAGCCCAGCGGCTCGGGGTCGAGCGTGGGGTCGCCCGGAGGCTCCACGCCGAGTGGGTCAAGGCGCGCCGCCAGGTGGCCGTGGGTGCGGAAAGCTTTCAGGAGTGCCGTCGCGGCCTGCACCGCCTGCAGCAGGTCCTCGTCGGGCGCCTGGCGAGGCTCCTCGCGCGCGGCGGCAGCGGCCGCGGCGGGGGCGGGGAGCGCCGGTGCGGGTCCGAGCTCGACGCCGAGTGAGGCGAAGACGCCCTCGTAGAAGGCGCGCTCACCGTGCAGGTATTCCTCCACGCGCGCGAGGAACCTCCCCGACTCGGCCCCCTGGATGATGCGGTGGTCGTAGGTGGAGGTCATCGTCATGACCTTCTCCGCACCAATCATCGAGCCAATGTTGCCCAGCCCCACGGGGTAGGCGATCGAGCCGGTGGCCACGATCGTCCCCTGACCGACCATCAGGCGCGGCACCGACGCGACCGTACCCAGGCCGCCGGGGTTGGTGAGCGTCACGTTCGCACCCTGCAGGTCGTCCGCGCTGAGTGTGTTCGTGCGCGCCTTCTCGACCAGCGCGTCATACGCCGCGAGGAAGTCGCCGAACGGCAGCCGTCCAGCGTTGCGGATCACGGGCACCATCAGCGTGCGCGTGCCATCCTTCTTCTCCACATCGACCGCCAGCCCGAGGTTCACCTGGCCGTCGTCCACGCGATGGGGCTTGCCGTCGATCTCGGTGAAGTGGTGGGCCATCACCGCCATGTCGTCGGCCGCGCGCGCGATTGCGTAGGCGATCAGATGGGTGAAGGACACCTTTAGCCCGGCCGCCTTCAGCTCGCGCCGGCGGGCGTCCAGGAAGGTGACTGTCAGTGTGCGGAAGCTCGTCGCCGTAGGGATCGCGCGCGACTCGTCCATATAGCGCGCCAGCACCGCGGCGCCGCCCTTGATCGGCTGCGCGCCGGGGGGCTTCTCGGCCGTGGCGGCTCCATTGGCGCCGGCGGACAGAACATCGGCCTTTAAGATGCGCCCGGCGGGACCGCTCCCCGAGATGCCTTCGAGGTCGACACCCTCCACCGCGGCGACGCGGGCCGCCACCGGTGAGATCTTGGCACCGTTTGCCTGGGAAGACGACGAGGCCTGCGGCTGCTCGTCAACATTGCCGTTCTCGCTCTCAGCCGTCGACGTCGGCGGTGCGCCGTTTGTACCCGCCGCGCCCTCCGCGGCCAAGCGCGCGATCACCTGCCCGACGGTCACCGTGTCCCCCTCCTCGGCAAGAATCTCGACTACCGTGCCGGTGGCGGGCGAGGGCAGCTCGACATCGACCTTGTCGGTGGATATCTCGACGATCGTGTCGTCGACCTTGATCGTGTCGCCGACCTTGACACGCCATTCGAGGATGGTTCCCTCGGTGACCGACTCTCCTGCAGCCGGTGTCACGACATCGATCGTCTCTGCGGTCGTGGTCCCCGTGGCCATCTGTGACTTTTACTCTAGCGTTCCTGCTCGGCGGACCCCGCTGGTCGGATCGTCGCCGGTCGGATTCGCCGCCGCTGCTCGCGTACGAACTCGTAGCTGCCGAAGAACGGGCCGATCCCGCCGAGTACCGCCACCGCCACGGCCAGGCGCAGCGAGACGATGCGCAGGCGCGCCGCCGCGATGCAGGCGAGCGACATGCCGATCCACAGCACGCCGTGGCTCATCCCCAGCACGAATGTCTCCGGCTGGGGCTTGCCGATCGCAAACGCGCACACCAGCAGTCCCAGGTAGATGCACGAATGAGTGAACGAGGTCCACTTCAGGCGGGTGAACGCCTTTGGCGAGCCGCTGCCCGGTGTCGTCAGTCCGCCGGTTCTGAGAGCCGCGAGCTTGCCATCGGGGAGTGCGCCTCCCACGCTCATTCCGTCAGCCAGTGCGCCATTCGCCGCAGGCTCTCGCCGGCCTCCTCGGGCCATTGGTCAATCGCGCTGGGCCACCACGCGTGGGCGTCGTGCTCGGGGTCGCGCACCACCTCGGCTCCTGCGGGTAGCCAGGCTTGTCCGACGAACATCACCAGTCCGCGCGGCAGGCGGATCAGCGCCTCTCCACGTACCTCCTGGGGTGTCACCGACCACTCCTCCCACAGCTCGCGCGCCAGTGTGTCGGCGGGGTTCTCGCCGAGGTCCACCGCGCCGCCCGCGCCCAGCGCCCAGCGCCCGGCCCACGAGGACAGCCACGGCGCGCGGCGTCCCGCCAGCCAGCGTCCGTCGGCTGCGCGTGTGATGCACAGTGCTGCCACGCTCTGCGAGGCGTCGCCCTCGACCAGCCGCAGCGCCCAGCGCAGCGGCTGCAGCTCGAGCTCGATGCCCACGGGGCCTTCGCGGTAGCCCACCAGTCGCGCGGAGATGCCGTCGTGACTGGGGGACCCTCGCTCGCGCAGCGCCTCGATCGCGGCGTCCGCCGCCTGGGAGTGAACCGCGGGGGGCTCGAAGGTGTCCTCTCGCCAGTTCGCCGTCACGTTCTCCAGCGGCCACGGGCCGCGTGCGAGGATCTCGGGCTGCTCTGTGGCTGGGATGCTGGGCGTGGTGGACATGCGACTAAGGCTAGTGAGCATAGACTCGCGCGCGTGACGCGTCGCCACAAGCATTGGGGGTGGGGCTTCGAGGACCAGCAGCCCACGCCCGCGCAGGCACAGGCGGCAGCTGTCGAGTTGTCCTCGCATCTGGGGCTGGGCACCCCGGAGGTCGAGGACCCGGTGCCGTTGACCGCCGTGGAGTTGCGACCACCGCGCGTGGTGGCGCCCGCGGCGCTCGCCGGCTTCTGCGCCGCCGAGGCGCACGAGCGCGCCTCGCACGCGCTAGGCAAGTCCTACGTCGACGTCGTTCAGGGCTTTCGCGGTGTCTTTGACCATCCACCGGACTTCGTCGCCCGTCCACGCAACGAGGCTGAGATCGAACGTGTGCTTGAGTGGTGCTCGGCCGAGCGCGTCGCGGCGATCCCCTTCGGCGGAGGCACAAGCGTCGTGGGGGGTGTGCGCCCCGAGGTGCCCTCCTGGTGCCATGGCGTCGTCAGCGTCGACCTGCGCGCGCTCGATCGCGTGCTGGAGGTCGACCCGGTCTCGCGCGCGGCGCGCATCCAGGGTGGTGCAACTGGTCCGGCGCTCGAGGCGCAGCTCGGCCAGCACGGTCTGACGCTGCGGCACTTTCCCCAGTCCTTCGAGTACTCGACGCTCGGCGGCTGGATCGCGACAAGGGCCGCCGGCCACTTCGCGACGCTGTGGACGCACATCGAGGACATGGTGGAGTCGGTGCGCGCGATCACTCCCGCCGGCGTCTGGGAGTCACGCCGCCTGCCGGGCTCGGGTGCTGGACCCAGCCCGGATCGGCTCATGGCGGGCTCGGAGGGCACGTTCGGCGTGATCACCGAGGCGTGGCTGCGCGTGCTGCCGCGTCCCACCCGGCGGCGCGCCGCCGGAGTTTGCTTCCAGCGTTTCCAGCATGGAGTGGACTGCGTGCGCGCGCTCAGCCAGTCGGGCTTGCATCCCTCCAACTGTCGCCTCCTGGATGCGCGCGAGACGCGCACGACGATGGCCGGCGACGGCTCCTCTGCGCTGCTGGTGGTCGGCTTCGAGTCAGCCGACCACGCGGTCGACAGCGCGATGGAGCGGGCGCTCGAGATCTGCCGGGAGCACGGTGGGGAGGTTCGGGAGCGTGGCGGCGGAAGTGACGGTGGGAGCGACGCCGTCGGCTCCTGGCGCGGCGCGTTCATCGGCGCTCCATATATGCGCGACCTGCTCGTGGCGATGGGTGTGCTCAGCGAGACGTTCGAGACGGCCATCACGTGGGAGCGTTTTCCGGTCTTCCACGAGCGGGTGCTGGCGGCGGCCGAGGAGACTCTGCGCGAGGTCTGCGGAGAGGGGCAGGTGACGTGCCGCTTCACCCACGTCTACCCGGACGGCCCCGCGCCCTACTACACGGTGCTGGCGCAGGCGCTCCGTGGCGAGGAGGTCGATCAGTGGTGGACCATCAAGCGCGCGGTCTCCGAGGCGATCGTCAGGGAGGGTGGCACCATCACCCACCACCATGCCGTCGGGCGTGACCACCGGCCGTGGTATGACGCACAGCGTCCCGAGCCGTTCGCGGCGGCGCTGCGCGGAGCCAAGGCGGCGGTCGATCCGCAGGGCATCATGAACCCCGGCGTGCTGGTCGATCCCCTATGACGCTCGCCGTGCTGGGACCCGGGGGCGTGGGCGGACTGGTGGCTGGCGCGCTCGCTCGCGCGGGCGTTCCCGTGATCGTCGTCGCTCGGGAGTCGACCGCCCGTGCGATCGAGGACCGTGGCCTGCGCGTGAGCAGCGTGCGGCTGGGCGAGTTTGTCACCCAGCCCCGCGTGACGGCGCGGCTGGAAGAGCCGGTGGACGTGCTTGTGGTGGCCACCAAGGCCACCGGACTTGCCGCTGCGCTGGAGCGAGTCGCGGTGGCGCCGACGTTGGTGCTTCCCCTGCTCAATGGCCTCGACCACGTGGCGGTGCTGCGGGAGCGCTTCGTGCCGGACTCGGTCGTGGCGGGGACGATCCGGGTGGAAGCCGACCGACCCGAGCCGGGTGTGGTGGTGCACTCCAGCCCCTTTCTGCGCGTGGACATGGCTAGCGGTTATCCAGCGGCGCGCGGGCCGATGCAGGAGCTCGCGCAGAGACTCTCCGACGCGGGCATCCCGGCGCGCGTGCATGACTCTGAGGCGCAGGTGCTGTGGTCGAAGCTCGTGCGTCTCAATGCACTCGCCTGCACCACCAGCGCCTTCGACTGCCTGCTCGGCGAGATCCGCTCGACACCCGAGCTGCGCGCAGAGCTCGTGGGGGCGATCGAGGAGGGCTGTGCGGTGGCGCGCGCCGAGGGCGCCGAGATCGCCCCGGCCGACGCGCTGCGCGAGCTCACCGACGCGCACGCCACGCTGGGCAGCTCGATGCAGCGCGACATCGCCGCCGGGCGCGCCCCTGAGCTCGACGCGATCCCCGGCGCGGTGCTGCGTGCGGGTGCGCGCCACGGCATCGCCTGCCCGACGATCGAACGGCTCGTGGCGATGATCGCCACGCGAGCGGGCCTGCCGGCCTCGACCGTCGGGTACTGAAGCGGTCCTCGGCCGCGAGCAGATCGATCTCGACCGTCGGGCACCGAGGCAGTCCTCGGCCGAGCAGATGCCGGCAAGGAGCCCCGCGTCGCGGGGATGCGTATCGACTACCGCTCGAACGGCTGAAACGGAGACACGCCGGGCGTGACCATCGGCAGTGACTCGGTGGCGATCGCCTCGACCGCCTGCTCCTCGGCCTCGGTCAGCTCCTGGTCGTGCTCGCCGTCGCAGAGCACGCGAAAGTTGCCTGTGACACCCGTGTCGGCCTGGATGACGATGCCCGGCAGGATCTGCTCGCCTTCCTCCAGGCCCAGGCGCTCCATGTCGAAGTGGGCCAGGCCGATGCCATAGGCGGTGTGCGTGGGGTTCTCGCGGTCATGCGCGGCCACGGCCTGCGCGAAGCGCTCCAGGTTCTTGGCGATCTTGCCGGTGTCCGCCATGGCTAAGGGGAGGGTAGCGCCGTCGGGTGGTCGGCGGTCCCAGGCCGGACGGTCCCAGGCCGGACGGTAGCTGGACCGGGCGTCTGGGATCGGTTTGTGACTCACGGGGCGGCGGTCGGGGCGAACAGGACCGATGGTCAGCCGTCGCGGGGCGTACGATGCCCGCACCACGAGCCCACAAAGGGGGACCCCAATGGAGATCTTTGACCTTCTCGACGCGGCGCGCAGGCGCATCAACGTGCTCGAGCACCCGTTCTACGAGCGCTGGAGCGCCGGCGAGCTGACGCCCGGCGAGCTGGGCTTCTACGCCGGTGAGTACCGCCATGCGGTGGTGGCGATCGCCGACGCCTCCCACCTGGCGGCCGTGAAGGCCGGCCCGGAGCATGGGCCCGCCCTCGCGCGCCATGCCGAGGAGGAGGCCGCCCACGTCGAGCTGTGGGATGACTTCGCCCGAGCTGTGGGCGCGGTTGATGCGGGCGAGCTCGCGGAGCCGCTTGAGCAGACGCGCGAGTGCGTCGCCAGTTGGACCGCCGGCATGGACCTGCTTGAGCATCTGGCGGTGCTCTACACCGTCGAGGCCTCCCAGCCGGCGATCTCCACGACCAAGCAGGCCGGTCTCACGACGCACTACGGACTCAGCGAGGACTCGCCGGGACTCGGCTATTTCAAGCTGCACGCCACGCTCGACGTCGAGCACGTGCGTCAGGCGCGTGAGCTGATCTCGCAGCTGGCCGACGCGAGCGACGGCGAGCGGATGCTGGCTCGCGCGGAGGCTGCGCTGGAAGGCAACTGGACGCTGCTCGACGGAGTGGAGGAGCGGCGGACGGTCACGGCCGCGGTGTAACGCCTCTAGGAGGTGCCGGCGCTCTCGGACGCGCCGGCACCGGGAGCATCGCGAGCGCCTGCAGGAGTGGCCGCACTGCTGCCGCCCTGGCGCAGCGCTTTGCGCACCGCCGGCGCGACGTCCGTGGCGAACAGCTCGGTGGCGCGCATGGCGTGCTCGTGAGGCAGGGTGCCGACGCTGATGTGCGCGAGGAAGCGGTCGTGGCCGAACAGCTCGTGCTCGGCGAGGATCTTCTCGGTCACCTGCTGGGGGCTGCCCACCAGCAGGTGACCGTCGGGGCCACAGGCCCGGTCGAACTGCTCGCGCGTTTAGCGGCAGCCACCCGCGCTCGCGCCCGATGCGGTTCATCATCGGCGCATACGCCGGGAAGAACTCGTTGGCCGCCTGCTGGCTGGTGGCGGCGACATAGGTGTGGGAGTTGATGCCGACGGCGACCTCGGTGGCATCGAAGCTGTCCCCGTCGGCTTGCCCCTTGCGGACGGCCTCGCGGTAGAGGTCGATCAGCGGCGCAAAGCGCGCGGGGGCGCCGCCGATGATCGCGAGCATCAGGGGCAACCCGAGGGTGCCCGCGCGCACGATCGATCCCGGCGAGCCGCCGACGGCGATCCACACCGGCAGCGGCTGCTGCAGCGGGCGCGGGAAGACTCCGGCGTCCTGCAGCGCCGCTCGGTGGCGCCCCGACCAGGTGACGCGCTCTGACTCGCGCAGTGCAAGCAGCAGCGAGAGCTTCTCGGCGAACAGGTCGTCGTAGTCCTCCAGGTCGAGGCCGAAGAGCGGGAAGGACTCGGTGAACGACCCGCGCCCGGCCATCACCTCCGCGCGCCCGCCCGAGATCAGGTCGAGCGTGGCGAAGTCCTGGAACACCTTCACAGGGTCGGCCGAGGAAAGCACGGTGACCGCGCTGCTCAGGCGGATGCGCTTGGTGCGTGCCGCCGCCGCCGCGAGCACCACCGGGGGCGAGGAGACGGCGTAGTCGGGGCGGTGGTGCTCACCCACACCGAACACTTCCAGCCCGAACTCATCCGCGAGCACGATCTCCTCCAGGAGATCGCTCAGACGCTGCGCCACGCGCGCCGGGTCGGCACCGGGGGCTACGTCGGCGAAGCTGGCTAGGCCGAGTTCCATTCAGGCGAGGCTAGCGGCGCCAGGACGGTTACGTCTGGCCGTTGATCTCGATGCGGTATCCATCGAGCTACCGTACGGTTTGCAACTCATCGCTGACGCGCCTGATGGCGTTTAGGCGTACACGAGTTCGGCGCTTGCGGTCGTCGCGACCGGCTCCGGGTGCAGGGGCGCCAGCGTCACGGTTGGTGGCGTCTCCCCTGGGCCGGCGAGGGCAAGTGCGATTCCTTCCTGGAGGCTCTCCCGCAGCTCGTCCAAGTTGTCGCCCGTGGCGAACACGCCAGGGTGCTCATCCACAGTAGCCCATAGCGACCCATCCTCGAGTCGTACGTTGACATGCAGTTGCTGAGGCTCAGGCATCGTGCTCTCCCTTAAAGGATATCGGCTCAACTGCGCTTGTCCTCGAGACCTGCCTCGCGCCGCAGCTGTGCCTCGAAGCCCTTCGAGTATGCGCGCCGCTTGTTCTCGGGAAGCGTAATCGGCCTGTATCCGGGCTTCGTCATCTTGGCCTGGTGCTTGCCGCCACGGTCGAGAGTCCAGCCCTCCCGCTGGAGGCGCTTGATCCATTCCTTCTGAGTCGCAGGCATGACCGCACGATCGTGGCAGTCGGTCCGGCGTTTTCCCTACATCTCCAGTATCTCGACGCGATAGCCATCGAGCTACCGTACGGTTTGCAACTCATACACGCGCCAAGGTGACCGAGGCCGTGAACTCAGGCCGGTGTGCCATCAGCTTGGAGACAGCACCGCGATGCCGTGCTGCTTTGCACCTGTGATCAGTTGCTTGTCGTAAGTCATCAGCGCGTCAAGCTCGCCTGCCTTGGCGAGGCGCACGGCGGTGGCGAGGTGGATTGCGTCCAGCGTTGCGATGGTTGACGGAGGAACTGTCTCTGCCGCCGTGAGAATCGACTCGTCAAAGGGGATCAGCGCTACTTCCGCCAGAAGCTCTCCGACTCCATCAAGCAAGTTCGTGCGAAGGCCCACCCGCCGCAACTCCACCCGCAGCAGGCGGCTGGCTACCCGCCTGTCGTAAGCACGGAGGCTATCTTCGATCGCTGTCGCGTCGGGTTCGTCGAGCAGCATACGCCCAAGCGCGCTTGTGTCGACATAGACTGTGGTCATCTCTCAGATGCGCTCGCGACGACCCTCAGCGAGGATGGCATCTGTAGTACCAGCGGGCATGCCCGATCCGAGACGGCCTTCCGTTCGCAGACGTTTGACGGTCTCCACCAAGTCGCCCTTCGGGATCGTTGCACCGTACTTCTCGGCGAGCTCCAGGTAGCCAGGATGCACATCCGGGTGTGACGGCATGAGTCTCGCGACCTCGTGACCATGCTCTGTGACCCTCAGCGTCTCGCCCTCCTTGACGCGCTTTATGTAGCGGCTCAGATTCTGGCGCAGCTCGCGGACTCCCACCGTCTCAGCTGCGGGTGTTGGGTGTATGGCAGCCATTGTGCGCCAGACTGTAGCACACGCTGAACGACACGGTGACTCTTTGGGAGCAGTCCCAAGCCTGTCCAATGATCTGGATGCGTTAGCGTCAACCTTTCTGTCAAAACTACGACATCTCAAGGACCTCGACGCGATAGCCATCCGGATCGCGCACAAAGCAAAGCCGTGAGCCGCCCTCGCGCACGGAGTAAGGCGGGCGCTCGGGCTCGATGCCCTGCTCGGCGAGGCGCGCGAGCGTGCCGTCGAGGTCGTCGGAGGTGATCGCGATATGGCCGTAGGCGGTCCCCAACTCGTAGGACTCCACGCCGAAGTTGTAGGTCAGCTCCAGGCGCGGCATGTCGCCGTCGCCGGGCTGGTTCATGAAGACGTTGACGGCCTCGTCGCGGATCGGCATGCGCGCGACCTCCTCGAAGCCGAGGGCCTCGTAAAAGGCGACCGAGCGATCGATGTCGGTGATGCGGTAGCAGGTGTGGATGAGGGCCATGCGCTGGAAGTCTAATTGACCGAGTTCGGCCGCGAAGGTCGTGGAGGTTCAGCTCGGCCTGTTGGATGAGGCCACGAAGATCTTCTCTCAGCCCCAGCCGCCACTCCAAAAGACGGGCTACATGCAAGTATGGCCGCATGATCGTGGAGCGGGCGATGCATCCGCAGTTCCTCTCGAACACCTATCTCGTCGCCGACGGCGAAGGTGGACCCGCTTTCTTCATCGACGCGGGTGGCCCCGTCGACGGCCTGAACAAGGCCGCGGAGCGCCTGGAGCTGGCTCCGACGCATGTACTGCTGACCCACCATCACTTCGACCACGTCAGCGAGGCTGGGGCGCTGCGCAAGCGCTGGCCGGGGCTTGAGGTGCTGATCCAGCCGCTGGAGCGCGAGCTGCTGGAGGGCGGCGTGGAGGAGGGTGTGGCAACCGGTGAGGTCGAGGCCGGCGAGACGTTGAGCTTCGGCGCGCTGGAGGTGCGCCCGCTGCGCACGCCCGGGCACAGCGCGGGGATGCTGTCGTTCCTCGTGGGTCTGCCCCAGGGCAGTGGACGCCACACCTCGACCACGGTGCCCGGCGGGTTCGTGGGGGGCGACGCGGTGGTGTTCACCGGGGACACGCTTTTCCGCGGCTCGGTGGGCGGGGTGCGGGCGCCGGGCCACACCACCTACACCGACCTGCGCGACTCGATTATGGGGACGCTGATGGAGCTGCCCCACGACACCGTGATCCACCCCGGCCACTCCGAGTCGACGACGGTTGCGCGCGAGTGGGAGCACAACTCCTTCATCCGCATCTGGCGCGGTCTGGACCCGGAGGGCACGGAGGCCTGCACGGCGCTGGGCGAGCCGGCGACGCTGATCCTGCTGGGCGAGGACTACGACGGCGGCAGCAAGGCATGGGTGCGCTGGGCCGATGGGTCGGATGACATCGTGCCCGGGTCGCAGGTTCACCGCGCGGCCTAACATCACAGCGTGGCCCGCGAGAACAAGAAGAGCAGCGAGAAGCACAGCGACAGCATTCCCACCGGCCGGGTGCGGCGCACGGCGACCGTGGGGAGGCTCGCGGCGAGCGAGGCCGTGAAGCAGTTCGGCACGCGCGCGGCCAACGTGACTCGCAACGAGCAGGGGGCCGAAGAGGCGCTGGCACGCCGCCAGCTGCAGACGGCCAAGCAGATCGTGGCGGCGCTCGGGACGATGAAGGGCGCGGCGATGAAGCTCGGCCAGGTGATGAGCTTCCTCGATGTGGGGCTGGTGCCCGAGGAGCACCGCGAGGAGTTCCAGGCGGAGCTCGCGAAGCTGCGCGACGCGGCGCCCACCGTGTCGTTCAAGCAGATGCGCAAGGTGATCGAAGACGACCTGGAAGAACCCATCTCCAAGGTGTTCGCGGAGTTCGATGAGGAGCCGATCGCGGCGGCCTCGATCGGGCAGGTGTACCGCGCAACGCTCGCCGAGGATGGACGCGAGGTGGCGGTCAAGGTGCAGTACCCCGGCGTGGCGGCGGCCGTGCGGGCGGACATGCAGAACCTGGACATGATCATGCGCCTGCTCAAGCGGATGACGCCGGGGCTGAACGTGAAGGCGCTGGGGCAGGAGATCCAGGAGCGGATCGCCGAGGAGCTGGACTACGAGCTGGAGGCCCAGAACCAGCGCGCGCTGGCGCGCATCTACCGCGGGCACCCCTTCATCGTCGTGCCGGAGGTGGTGTCAGAGCTCTCGCGCGAGCGGGTGCTGGTGAGCGAGTACGTCAGCGGCGTGGGGTTTGAGGAGTTCAAGGAGTATCCGGCCGAGCAGCGCGACCGGATCGGCGAGATCGTGTTCCGCTTCTTTCTGGGGTGCCTGTACCGCCACCGCCAGTTCTCCGGCGACCCGCATCCGGGCAACTTCATCTTGCTCGCCGACGGACGCGTGGCGTTCCTGGACTTTGGCCTGTTCAAGCGCATGGAGCCCGAGGCAGTGGAGCTTGAGCTGGCTTGCCAGCGCGCGGTGGCCGAGGGCGACGCCGCCACGCTGCACCGGCTGCTGGCGGGGTCAGGGTTTTTGCCCGACCCCGATCGTGTGGACCCCGAGAACCTGCTCGCTTTCGTCAACGCCGCGATCTGGTGGTACACGACGGCCGACGAAGTGGTGGAGCTGACCCCTGAGATCGCCACGCAGGTGATGATCGAAAGCTCAGACCCCCGCTCGAGCTACTTCCGTGAGATGCGCCACCAGGATATGCAGCCCGAGCACCTCTTCGGTCGGCGCATGGAGATGCTCACGCTGGCCGTGCTCTCCCAGCTGCACGCCAGCGGCAACTGGCATCGCGTCGCGCGCGAGTGGATGTATGGCGATGAGCCCGTCACCGAGCTGGGCCGCCAGGAGGCCGAGTTCTACGCCCAGGGCGGTGCCGTCGCAACGTCCTAGCCGGTCAAGGATCACCATCAGCGGTCAAGGACCACCGTCAGCGGTCAAGGACCACCGTCAGCGGTAAAGGACGACCATCAGGTGCGGCTTGGCTCAGGGGACGGGAGTTGGGGCGGTGTCGGTGGTCGACGGTTTGGCGGTCGTGGCCGTCGGTGTGGTCGACGAGGGTGTGGTGAGGGTCGTTGTCTTGGTGGTGGACGTGGTCACGGTCGTTGTCGGTGCCGTAACCGTCGTCTGGTGTGTAACGGTGGTGGGTGGCGGCGCGACGGTTGTCGTGTGAGCAATGCTGAGCGACTGGTTGGTGACGGTGGATGTGGTCTTGGAGCCGCTGTTGGATACCAGCAGAATGACGACCACGATCACCACGACCACCAGCGCCGCGCCACCGGCGATCGCCAGCCCGCTGGCGCCGGAGCGCCCGTCCCCAGGAGGCAAAGCGCCGCCCTGCGACGATGGATCGTAGGGACCCTGGCCACGGTCCTGAGGGCCGCCGGGGGGAGGTGGACTCCCGCCGGGCGGAGGCGGATAACCACCGCCGCCCCCTGGGGGTGCGCCGCCTGAGGGTGGAGTGCCGCCTGGGGGCGGAGAACCCGGCTGGTCATAGCCATCGGTCATCGCTGACTTCCTTTCCGGAGTGAGATGGCGAGCGCGATGGCTCAGGCTATCGCCTGGTGCAGCTCACCGGTATGCGCATAGGCGGAGGCTTATCGCGATCGCATGGGCGGAGGCGTATCGCGACGCCATAGACTGCCCACCTCCGCCGACGATGAGCGCCAGTCCTGAAATAGAGTCGTACGCGTCCGGCGTCAGCCGATCGTGAGCGGCTACGTCGAGCTGCCGGAGGGGTGGGAGCGGGTCGGCGCGGACGGCCCGGGGCCGTTCGTGACGAGCGAGATCCTGCGCCGACCCGACGGCACGGAGGTGCGCTGGCGCTCGCGCGCTCACCGCAAGCGAGGCGCCGGGCCACCTGTGGGGGCCTCCGCGAGCGCTGGGTCACCCACGGGCGCCGGTGCTAGCGATGGGACAGAACCGGTGTGGTGGCGCCCGCGCCGCCGCGGCTGGTGGATGAGCGTGCTGTTCGCGCTCGGGTCGCTGTGCTTCCCGGTGGCGGCCCTGGCCTCGCAGTGGGCCTCGAGCTCTCGTCCGGCGATCGGGGTGACGTTCTTCGTCGGCTCGATCTTCTTCACCTGCGCCTCCTACCTGCAGTACTCCGAGGCGGTCAACGTCGAGCGCGGTCTCGTGGCGGGCGAGGCGCCGCTGGCGGCCGGCCTCCTGGGAACCGCGGCGGATCGACTGGCTGGCCGCGGCGGTGCAGCTGGTCGGGACCGTCTTCTTCAACCTCAGCACATTCGCGGCGATGAAACACGGGCTCAGCACGGGCCAGAGCAATCGCCGCGTGTGGGCTCCGGACGCCCTCGGGTCGATCTGCTTTCTGCTCTCCAGCGAGCTCGCCTATGCAGAGGTCTGCCATCGCTGGGTCTGCCTGCGTTGCCGCTCGCTGTCGTGGCGAATCGTCGCGCTCAACCTGCTTGGTTCGATCGCGTTCGGCGCGGCGGCGATCGCCTCGCTGCTGGAGCCCTCAAGCGGCGAGCCGATCAGCGCCCGCATCGCCAACGGCGGCACGGCGCTCGGCGGGCTGTGCTTTCTGATTGGGGCACTCGCGCTGATGCCCGAGGCGGCGGCCGAGGAGCGCGGCTCGCCCGTCGAGCTGCAACCGCCCGCCACTGCCTCTGCCTCTGCCTCTGCCTGACGGCGGGTAGTCACTGTCCCTGCGTAGGGTCGCCCGCTGCGTCTCTGCGTAGTCGCCGGTCGCTGCGATCTCTGCATAGCGGCAGGTTGCTGCGGTCTCTGCATAGCGGCAGGTCGCTGCGGCGGCCGCGGTCTCTGCGTAACGGCGGGTCGCGCATATAATCGCCTGCTCGGCGTTCATCCCGTGTGCGCTTCGGCCGACGATCCGCCGCCCCGGCCCGCCCACGGGCCCTGGCGGCATCAATGGAGGTATCTATGCCGCCCCATCCGCATCGCCCCGAGCTCACCAGTGAGCAGATCGAGGCCCTCGAGGGCCTGTGTGGCAACCGCTTTCTGCTGGAGCCCGCCCCGGACGACAAGCTCCCCAAGATGGGCATGTCCGCCCAGGAAGCGATGCGCCTGATCGGCGAGGAAATGGTGCTCGATGGTCTGCCGGCGCGCAATCTGGCGACGTTCGTGACCACCTGGATGGAGCCCGAGGCCGAGCGCGTGATCCAGGAAGCGCTGCGCGTGAACTTCATCGATCACGCCGAGTATCCGCAGTCGGCGGAGATCGAGCAGCGCTGCATCCGGATGCTCGCTCACCTCTTCAACGCGCCGGGCGAGACGACCGGCGCACGCACGCAGGGATCCTCGGAGGCGATCATGCTGGGCGCGCTGTCGCTGAAGTGGAAGTGGCGGGCGCGCCGGGAAGCGGCCGGCAAGTCGATCGAGCGGCCCAACCTCGTCTTCGGCGGGGACGTGCACGTCGTGTGGGAGAAGTTCTGCCGCTACTTCGACGTCGAACCTCGCATCGTTGCGCTGAAGCCGGACAAGTACACGATCGGGCCCGAGGACGTCGAGCCGCACATCGACGAGAACACGATCGGCGTCGCGGCGGTGCTTGGCACGACCTTCACCGGTCATGCCGACGACATCAGGGGGATCAACGACTACCTCGTCTCGCTCAAGAACGAGCGCGGTCTCGACGTGCCTTTGCACGTCGACGCGGCCAGCGGCGGCTTCGTCTGGCCGTTCCTCTACCCCGACTCTGAGTGGGACTTCCGCCTCGAGCAGGTCCGCTCGATCAACGTCTCGGGGCACAAGTTCGGCCTCGTGTACCCCGGGATCGGGTGGTTGGTGTTCAGGGAAACCGCCGATCTGCCCGAGGACCTGATCTTCTACGAGAACTATCTCGGCAAGCGGGACGCCACCTTCACGCTGAACTTCTCCACCGGCTCGGCGATGGTGCTCGCGCAGTACTACAACCTCATCCGCTTCGGCCACGACGGCTATCGCTACATCATGGAGACGATGAAGTACAACGCGCGCCAGCTCGCCAAGCAGATCGCTGAGATCGGCGAGTTCGAATTGATCGGGGGCGAGGAGGATGAGCAGCTGCCGCTGATCGCCTTCAAACTCACCGGCGAGCAGGCATACGACGAGTTCGACGTCTCCGCTCAGCTGGCGGCCGAGCGCGGCTGGATGGTCCCCGCCTACACCCTGCCGCCCAACGCCGAACACGTCAAGATCATGCGCATCCTCGTCAAGGAGACGCTTAGCCATTCGCTGGCGACCACGCTCGGCGACGACATCGCCGCGGCGTGTAAGGCGCTCAACGTAAAGGGCTCCCTGCACGAGCACGATCGCAAGCGCGTCAAGACGAACACCGGCTTCTGAGCGGCGCCCGGAGGTCGCTCCACTTGCGTGGGCTGTGAAGCGGCCTCTGGTGACCGGCGATGTGACGGTTCGTTTGTGCCGGCCCAGCGATGGTGCGTGACATCACCCGGATCCACATGCGGCGCCAGGGCTCGCGGCGCGTGCCTTACACCACCTGGATCTGGACCAAACTGGTCGTCCCCGGACGCCCCGAGGGCAGCCCCGCGGTGATGCCCACGCGCTGCCCGGGCTCGCACCAGCCGAGCTCGACCACGCGCCGGGCGGCGTCGGCGATCAGCTCCTCTGTGGTCTCGTGGCGGGGCATCGAGGCGGCCTGCACGCCCCACATCAGTCCGCAGCGGCGCACCGTCTCGCGGCCCGGCGAGAGCGCGTAGATGGGGACCTTGGGGCGGTGAGCGGAGACCAGGCGCGCGGAGCGCCCTGAGAGCGTCGGGACCACCAGTGCGTCCAGGCGCAGCTCGCGCGCCGCCACGCACAGGGTGTGGGCGAGTGTGTAGGCGGGGTCGGTATGCAGGCGGCGCACGCGCGAGGCGTTCCACTCTTCATACGGCGCGACCGCCTCGGCGTGCTCGGCCACGGCAGCCATCATTGCGATCGCCTCCACCGGGTAGGCGCCCACGGCCGTCTCCTGGGAGAGCATCACTGCGTCAGTGCCGTCGAGGATCGCGTTCGCCACATCGGCGACCTCCGCGCGGGTGGGCCGCGAGGAGGTGACCATCGAGTCGAGCATCTGCGTCGCCGTGATCGAGGGGCGCGCGAGGTGCCCGGCGAGGCGCAGCAGCTGCTTCTGCACGATCGGCACCTGCTCGATCGGCAGCTCGATGCCGAGGTCTCCGCGCGCGACCATCACGCAGTCGGCGGCCTTGAGGATCTCCTCGGCGCGCTCCACCGCCTGGGGCTTCTCCATCTTCGCGATCAAAGGTAGGCGCGTGTGGTCGCGGACCTCCTCGACGTCCTCGGGGCGGCGCACGAACGAGAGCGCCACCATGTCCACGCCGATCGACTCGCCGTGGCGCAACAGCTCGAGGTCCTCCTCAGGCACCGATGGCAGCCCGTCGGCGGGGCCGGGGATGTTGACGCCCTGGCGCGAGGCCACCGCGCCGCCCACCTCGACCTCGGCCTCGACCTCGCGCTCGCCGATGCGCACGGCGGCGACGCGCAGGCGCACTGAGCCGTCGGCCAGATACAGCACCGCCCCCGGCTCGAGCGCCTCGGGCAGTCCAGCCCAGGAGATGGTCATGTGGCCGGCATCGCCTTCCACCACGTCGCCTCCGCAGGTGAACACCACATGGTCGCCGGGCTTCAGCTCCACGACGTCCTCGCGCAGCGGGCCGATGCGCAGCTTGGGGCCGGGCAGGTCCTGCAGGATCGCCACCGGGCGCCCCGCACGTCCGGCGGCGTCGCGCACGCGCCTGACCGTCTCGGCGTGCTCATCCAGCGTCCCGTGCGAGTAGTTCAGGCGCGCCACGTCCATACCGGCGTTGACCATGCGCAACAGCGTCTCCGGCTCGCGCGAGGCCGGTCCGATGGTGGCGACGATCTTCGTGCGGCGCATGGAGGGGATCGTACGCGACCGCCGCCGATATGCCGTGCGGTCCTCGCGGGTTGGCTCTGCGCCTACCATCCTGGTCATGCTCGGTCCCTCCAGACCCATGCCCACGCCCGGTGCACGGGCACGCGTGGCCCACTTCGGCGGGGGCTTTGAGGTGGCGACGATCGTCGCCGTGCGCGAGGGGGGGCGTCGTCTGGACGTGCGCTGTGAAGGCGGCGAGATACTCGAATTCGCACTCAATCCCGCCACGGCACGTTTCCTGGCCGCCGGCAGCTCACACGGGGTGCGGCTGGAACTGCTGGGTGACTGACTGACGGCCGAAGGCCAAGCAAGGCAAGGACGCAGTGAGCGTGGCGTGCTTAGCACGCGAGCGAGCGAGGACGCTGGCTTGCGCCGGCATTCGGCCGTCAGGGCGCCTGCACGTCAGGGAAGTGCTCTTCGCAGTGTTCTCGCAGCACCACTCTGATCCAGGCACGCTCCTCTGGGCTGGCGACGCGAAAGCGCTGCAGCAGCTCGCGCTGGCGCTTGATTGGCACCCCGGCTATCTCCCAGCGCACGGCCAGCCGCTCGAACAGGAACTCCACCGCACGATGCCAAGCGTCCTCGCGTGAGAGCGGATTGCCGCCCAGCACCTCGGTGTACTGAGCGCGAGTGGCCGGCGTCAGCGAGCCGCGCAGCGTCAGCACGTTGCCCTCGGTGTCGGTGTAATCGCAGTTCGGGGCGCTGAGCTTCTTGGGCTTCTTGCCCACGGTCCTCAGGCCGTTGCGGCCCGTTCGAGCTGGCTCCGCACGTCGCCCGTCAGCGGCTTGGCGTGACCAGGCCACGCCGCCGCGGGCTCCAGTGCCGCCAGCTTGCGGATGCTCGCGCGTGCCTGCTCGGTGTCGTAGTTGTAGACCGCATCGGGCACGTGCGGCGGGCAGCTGCGGCCCCACATTTCCAGGGTGTAGAAACAGTCGCTCACCAGCGCGAGGCGATCGGACTCGCGCCACAGCCCGATCAGGCCGGGGGCGTGGCCGGGGAGGTGCACCACGCGGAAGCCCGCTACCTCGTCGCCCTCCGCCAGGGTGCCGGCGATCTCCACCGGCCCGCCGTCCCACGCCATGCGGTGCATCAGCCGGTGGATCTGGCGCTGGGGGGTCGGCAGCCCAGCGAGGCCCTCGGGCCAGTAGCGAAAGCCGCCGCTGCCCTCGGCGTCCTGCACCTCCTCGGCGTGGCAGTACACGGGCGCGCCGAGCGCCGGCGCGGTGCCGCGGTGGTCGGTGTGCCCGTGGCCGAGCACCACGCGGCGGATCCCGCCGAGCTTGGCGGCGGCGCTTGCGACCGTGCGCACCATCGTGCGTGCGCCCGCGTCGTACAGTGTCACGCCGCCCTCGTCCTCGATCAGATACACGTTGCAGCGCCCGGGATGGCCCTGCACGACCCACACGCCCTCGGCCACGAGCTTGGCCTCGGAGGGTCCCGTGAGGCGGGTCTTGACGTTGAACGCCCTCATCATCTGCTGCTCGGCGGTCGAGCCGAGCGGCGGCATCATGCCGATCTGGCGGGGGAAGCTCATCGTGTCGGTGAAGGCTTCGTTGCCCTGGATCAGGCCATCGCGCACCGTCAGCAGATCGAAGCCCTCCAATGCGATCGGGTGGCCCGTGGGGGCGATCCCGCTGAATCCGCCGGGGCCAGCGAAGGTGCCCGTGAGGCGCCACTGCACGCCGCAGCGCTCGCCCTCCGTGGTGGTTGCAACGACCTCGAAGTGCAGATCGGGCAGCGCATCCATCATCTCCCCGATGAACTCCCGCACGCCCTCGGGGGCCCTGACGTCGACCTGGCCGCGTACGTTCTCGCGTCCACCCTGCGCCCACATCCTCACCGCGCCGTCGAGGTCGCGCGCGCCGATCGCCTCGAAGTATGCCCGTGCCACCGTCTCCGCTTCGCCGGCCGGCTCGCGCGTGATGCGCCGGCCTGCTGGGCGGGTGCTCTGGTGGATGTTCGCGGCTGCCTCCTGCACCTTGGAGGCGGTGCTGGAGCCTGTCTCGTCGGCCATGTCTGCCTCCTTATGTGAAGCGATGCAGTCAAGTGTGACAGGAAAAGAGGGGCCCGGCTCGCCGGCCTGACGGCCGGCTGCGCCACCCTCTAGGCCGTTCGGCGGTCCGGCGCGAGTACGGCCTGAGGCGGGTTGGGGCACCGGCCAACGCCTGGACGCGGCAGCGGGCAATCGAGCTGGAGAGGTGGCGCGCGCCGCGGGGCCTGGCCGAGAGCTTGCGCGGGACCCAATAGGCTCTGCGGCGGTGGCCGAGACGATCCACAAGCACGAGCTGGGACGCGGCGAACGGATCGTCCCGGGCGTCTTTCGCCTGCGCCTGCCCCTTCCCTGGCCCGGCGTTCCCCACTGCAACGCCTGGGCCGTCGCTGCCGGCGACGGTGTCGTGCTGTTCGACACCGGCATGCACCAGCCCGGCTCCGTGGGCCACCTCGAACGGGCGCTTGAGATGTGCGACCTGCGCATCGAGGACGTGCGCCTGGTCGTCTGCACGCACGCCCATTCAGATCACTACGGCCAGGCCGCCACGATCGTCGAACGGGCGGGCTGCGAGCTGTGGATGCACCCCGGCTACGAGCACATGACCCAGTGGGCCACCGATGGCGACGCTGCCCTCGCACAGCGCCTGGAGATCGCCCGCCAGAGCGGTGTGCCCGAGGAGCCGCTGCGTCGCTATGCCGAGCAGCGCAAGGATCACGACTCCGGCATCGCCGCCGTGATCGAGCCCGACCGCGAGCTCTTGCCCGGCGTCACCATCGCCACCGACCTGGGCGCCTGGACTGTGCACGAGACCCCCGGCCACGCCCCCTCGCACGTCTGCCTGTTTCAGCCCGAGCGGCGCCTTTTGATCTCCGGCGACCATCTCCTGGGGCGCATCTCGCTGTTCTTCGACTACGGCTACTCGCCCGACCCCGTGGGGGAATTTGTGCACTCCCTTGACGTCGTCGAGCGTCTCGGCGCACGCCTGTGCCTGCCGGGCCACGGGCGCACCTTCACCGATGTGCACGCCCACATCGAAGGCAACCGCGACCTCGTGCATTCGCGCACCGAGCGCGTTTTGGGCGCGATCTCGGGCGGCGAGCCGCGCACGGCTTTTGAGATCGTGCCCGAGATCTATGACGACGTGCGTCTCTCCGCGATGACGGCGCAGTGGCTCATTACGGAGACGCTCTCGTTCCTCCTGCACCTCGAGGTCACGGGACGTGCGACCAGGAGTCCCGGCGAGGGCGAGGCGGAGCTCTGGCGAGCCGTCTGAGCGCAGGCTTCGCAAGGATCCGCGGGCCGGTTCCCGCGTTCGCGTCGAGCTTCGATTCGGGTTCGGCAATCCAGCTCACCGTGCGCCACGCGGCACCATGGCGGAGCCCCTCCGGGGCGGAGCTCTGGCGAGCCGTCTGAGCGCAGGCTTCGCAAGGATCCGTGGGCCGGTTCCCGCGTTCGCGTCGAGCTTCGATTCGGGTTCGGCAATCCAGCTCACCGTGCGCCACGCGGCACCATGGCGGAGCCCCTCCGGGGCGGAGCTCTTCAAAACAAATACCATTTGCTCATGCGTATCGATGAGTTATTGGCCGCGCCCGGCCCCGTCTTCTCCTTCGAGTTCTTCCCGCCCAAGACCGAGGCGGGCGAGCAGAATCTCTACACCGCGCTGGGCGAGCTACGCGAGCTGGGGCCCTCGTTCGTGTCCGTCACCTACGGCGCCGGGGGCTCCACGCGCGCCAAGACGATCGAGATCGTGCGCGCTATCAAACGCGACTATGGCCTGGAGGCGATGGCGCACTTCACCTGCGTCGGCGCCACCACCGCCGAGCTGCGCTCCACGCTGGATGAGATGTCAGCCGCGGGGATCGACAACGTGCTCGCCCTGCGCGGCGACCCGCCCGCCGGCGAGGAGGTTTGGCGCAAGACCGACGGCGGTCTGGAGTACTCCAGCGAGCTCGTCTCGCTGATCGCCGCCGACTATCCCTTCGCGGTCGGTGCCGCCTGCTTCCCCGAGACCCATATCCACGCCGTCTCCCCCGAGGCCGACCTCGAACATCTCGCCGAGAAGGTCGCCGCCGGCGTTGACTTCCTCATCACCCAGCTCTTCTTCGACAACTCCCTCTACTTCGACTTCCTCGCCCGCGCGCGCGCCGCAGGGATCGAGGTGCCGATCGTCCCGGGCATCCTCCCCATCACCCAGATCGGCCAGCTGGAGCGCATGACGAAGATGTGCGGCGCCTCCATCCCGGAGGGTCTGCGCCGCGAGCTGCACGCCCGCCGCGACCAGCCCGAGGAGGCCGTGCGTGACTTTGGCGTCGCCTACGCCACCCTGCAGTGCGCCGAGCTCCTGGCCGCCGGCGCGCCCGGCGTCCACTTCTACACGCTCAACCGCTCGCCCGCCACCCGCGCAATCCTCTCTGCCTTGAAGCTCGCTCGGCCTTGGGAGAACGCTATCTACGCAGGCTCGATCTCCAAGCCCTCGGCCACGCGCGGCGAGCCGTCGGCTGCCGCATAGCGCACGTCCACCGAGTCGTTCTGGCGGTAGGTTCCCACGCCCCAAGCCCCCAGCAGCCAGCGCCAGCCGCTGATCTTGTCCTTGCGCAGATCTTGCCCGAACACGAGCACGCCCTCGCGCACCTCGTAGTCCCGCCCCAGCTGCTGCGCCACGCCGTTGAGGTACACCTCGTAGGGCGGCCTCACCTCGCGCGGAAGTCTGACCTTGGATTGGTTCATCATCATCACATCATCCCCGACATTCCCTACACCATCCGTCGTAGTGCCCGCGCGCGACGCGTGCGCGTCAACGTGCACGCGCATTCGGGCGTCGAGGTCGTGCTTCCCTCCCGCGCCCCCGAGCGCGCCGCCGCGGCAGCCGTCATCGAGCTGCGCCCCTGGATCGAACGCCGCCTCTCCGAGGCCCAGGGTGTGCTGGACAGGGTCGCCGCACGGGGTGCCACCGTGCCCTATCTGGGCGCCGTCCTACAACTGCAGCCCCAGCCCGGTCGCAGCCGTGTGCACCGCGAGGGCCCGCGCCTGCTCGTGCCCGACGGTGACGCCCGCCCCGCGTTGGAGCGCTGGTACCGGCGCCGCGCGCGCCTGGAGATCGCCCCGCGCCTCGACCGCGCCTCGGCGCTGGCCGGGACTCCCTATGGCGACCTGACGATCCGCGCGCAGCGCACCCGCTGGGCCTCCTGCTCGGCCACTGGGCGCATGTCCTTCAACTGGCGCCTTCTGCTCGCGCCTGAGAGCGTGCTCGACTACGTCGTCTGGCACGAGGTCTGCCACCTGCAGGTGCTCGACCACTCACAGCGCTTCTGGGCGCTCGTCGAGCGCCACTGGCCGCGCTACGCCGAAGATCGTGAGTGGCTGCGCCTGCATGGGGCCACGCTGGTGCTGTAGGAGGCGGCGCCCGTCTCGAGGACCGCTTCAGTGAGTGAACTCCAAGCCAACTCCAAGTAACTCCAAATTTCTCCAAAAATTTGGAGTTACAGCGAAGGTCCGAGCTTGGTCTCAGGCTGCCTGTCCCTCCAACGCCCGCCGCAGCCCCTCATAGGCACTCTCGCCCGCCCGCAGCTCCACCAGCTTGCGCCTCAATCGCCCGGTGTATGCCTCGACCGAGCCGTCCCCGCGCATGTCCACGCCGCCGCGCGGGCGGTTTCCCCACCCGCCGGGGCCCGCCACCTCGGCGCGTACCGCCACCTGACGCGCGGCGTCGAAGCGCCTGCCCGGGAGCTGTACGGCGCGTCGTTTGGCCGTCGGGATCAGCTCGTCCAGCTCGCGCTCCATCGCCTCGACCGTCTCAGCGAGGCTCTCAAAGCGCCGATGCCCCACGCGCGGGCCGTCGCGCACCGTGAGCAGCCACTTCCCGTTCATCGCCCGATGATGGCAAGCGGGCGGGGGATCCGCCTACTACCCGCGCTGCTCCAGCGGCACGTACGTGCGCTCGCGCTCGCCCGTATAGATCTGGCGCGGGCGGGCGATCTTCTGCTCGGAGTCTTTGACCATCTCCAGCCACTGTGCGATCCAGCCCGAGGTGCGGCCGATCGCGAACATCACCGGGAACATCGCCACGGGCAGGCCGAGCGCCTCGTAGATCAGGCCCGAGTAGAAGTCGACGTTCGGGTAGAGCTTGCGCGAGGTGAAGTACTCGTCGTCGAGCGCCCGCTTCTCAAGCTCGGTGGCGATGTCCAGCAGCGGGCTCTTGCCGCGCACCTCGAACACTGCGTCGAGGTGCTTGCGGATGATCCGCGCGCGGGGGTCGTAGTTCTTGTAGACACGGTGCCCGAAGCCCATCAGGCGCTCCTTACCGGCCTTCACGCCCTCAAGGAAGCCGGGGATGTTCTCTACCGACTCGATCCGCTGCAGCATCCGCAGCGCCTGCTCGTTGGCGCCGCCGTGCAGCGGCCCATACAGCGCCGCTACGCCCGCCGCGACCGCCGAGTAGGGGTCCACCTGCGTCGAGCCCACCGAGCGCACCGCGCTCGTGGAGGCGTTCTGCTCGTGGTCGGCGTGCAGGATGAACAGCACATCCAGCGCGCGCTGCAGGCGCGGATCGGGCTCGTACTTGAGCTCGGTCATCTTGTACATCATCCCCAGGAAGTTGCCCGCGTACTGCAGGTCGTTGTCGGGGTACACATAGGGCTGGCCCATGTTGTGGCGGAACGCGAACGCCGCCAGCGTCGGCATCTTGGCGAGCAGGCGGATGATCTGGATCGCCCGCACCTGCTCGTCATGGATCTGGTTCGCGTCGGGGTAGAACGTCGACAGCGCGCCCACCGAGGCCACCAGCATGCCCATCGGGTTGGCGTCGTAGCGGAAGCCCTGCATGAAGTCCTTCACGTTCTCGTGCACGAACGTGTGGATCGTGATCTCGTAGACCCACTCATCGAGCTGCGCCCTCGTGGGCAGCTCGCCGTGGATCAAGAGGTAGGCCACCTCGAGGTAGGTGGAGTGCTCGCACAGCTGCTCGATCGAGTAGCCGCGGTGTTCGAGGATGCCCGCGTCGCCGTCGATGTAGGTGATCGCGCTGCGGCAGCTCGCCGTGTTGGTGTAGGCCGGGTCGTACGCCATCAGCCCGAAGTCGCTCTCCTGGACCTTGATCTGGCGCAGGTCCATCGCGCGCACGGTGCCGTCGGTGATCGGCAGCTCGTATGTGCGCCCCGTGCGGTTGTCGGTGACGCTCAGCGTCTCACTCTGGCCGGCGCC
Organism: uncultured Solirubrobacterales bacterium; assembly: GCA_963723045.1. GTDB lineage: Bacteria > Actinomycetota > Thermoleophilia > Solirubrobacterales > Solirubrobacteraceae > Palsa-744. The sequence goes on from CAVROU010000001.1 coordinate 418,480, forward strand.
GTTGGAGCCCTGCTTCACGGCCTCCCCATGTGCGCCCGTCTGCGTATCGGTGCTCATATGTTCTCCTGTCCGGGCCTGTCGGCGGGTCCTGGCTACACCGTAGCGACTCTCGTCGCCGGGCCTGGTTGCAGCCGTACTTCGAGTGTGCCGTTGTGCCAGTCGGGCTGAACTGGGTCGTGCCGCGGGCGGCTCAGGCGCGGAGCGCTCAGGCGTGCGTGCGCTCGGTCAGGCGTGCGTGTGCGACTACCGCACGAACGCGCTGCGGCGCCGAGGGCGCAGGCAGTCCACGGTGTGGACCGCGGCGTGGGCTGCGCGGCAGGCGTGGACGCGGATGGCTCGGGTGGCGTGGGCCGCGTGGATCGACAGAGATACCGCCGTCCTCATCGGTCGCGGGGTGGGCGGGATCTATTAACGGTTCCTGGCGGATCGCCCATCGCACCAGCAGGAACAGCGCCACGATAGGGATCTTCAGGAACACCATCAGCCAGATGAAGGTCCAGGCATCCACTCCTCTCCAGGGTATACCGGAAACCCTGGAGAGGCAAGGGCTGCCGGCCCTGGTCAGGATGGAGCCCGTCTCGCGAGCCAGATCAAGCTGGGGCAGGCGCCCCGATGCGTCCTCGCAGCGCCGAGGTGTCGACGGAGAACTCGCGCGCGAGGTTGACGATCAGACGGGCGACGTCTTCGTTCTCGTCGGGGCGCCAGTCCGCGAGCAGGTCGGCCAAGCGCCGCTCGCCCGTCTGGATGAGGAGTTCCAGAGTGGCGTGGCCCGCGGGGGTCAACTCGCAAGTGTGCGGAGAGCCCGTGTCCGACGTGTCCAAGGCGACGAGTTCCCGATCGAGCAGGCAGTCTCTGGCGTGGGTGAGCGTTGCGACGTCCACACGCGCGCGGTGGGCGAGGTCCTCGAGGCGCGGTGGCGCGTCCCCGTCCCCGCTCAGCCTTGCCAGCAGCCAACAGGCCGTCGGGTCGAGGTCGACGCCCGCACGCAGCGCCACGCGCCGCACGATCTCGCGCGCGCCCTCGCGATGGTCCAGCCGACCGACGTAGTTGATGACCACCGTCAGCGAGGCGGTGTCCCGCGGGGTGGCGAAGGTATCTCCCATGTCGTCGGTCGCCACCGTCTCGCGCAGCGGCAGCTCGCGCAGGAACCATGAGAACGCGAACGCGCCAAGCGCGATCGCGGAGGCCGTCAGGAAGACCGTGCTCAGCGAGTTCGTGAAAGCATGCAGATAGCCCACGCGCAGCGCCGGCGGAAGACGCGGCGATCTCCTTGGGGTTCACCTGGCCGGCGATGTTGGCGTGGCCCAACGCCCCCGCAGGGAAGACGCTTTTGAGCTCACTGCCGAGCCGGTTGGCGAAGACCGCGCCGAGCGCCGCGGTGCCGAGCGATCCACCGATCGAGCGAAACAGGGTGGCGCCGGAGGTGGCGACCCCGAGGTCGGCGTAGTCGACCGCGTTCTGCACGGCGAGCACCAGCACCTGCATGACCATTCCCAGCCCGAGGCCGAGCACGAACATGAACAGTGAGATCGAGACGCGGCTGCTCGCGGGGTCCATCGTCGAGAGCAGATACAGCCCCAGCGCCATCACCGCCGTGCCGGCGATCGGGAAGGGCTTGTAGTGGCCCGTGCGCGTGATCACCTGCCCGGAGGCGATCGAGGTGATCAAAAGGCCTCCCATCAGCGGCACCAGCTGGAGCCCCGAGCCGGTGGGGCTTGCGCCCTTGACGACCTGCAGGAACAGGGGCAGGTAGGTGACCGCGCCGAACAGCGCGAAACCGACCACGAAGCCGATCGCGCCGGTGACGAGGAAAACACGGTTGGCGAGCAGCCTCGGCGGCAGAATCGGCTCTTGGGCGCGGCGCTCGGCGAGCGCGAACGCGGCGAGCAGCAGTACTCCGGCGACGCCGAGGCACACGATCAACGTGGAACCCCAGGCGTAGGAGGTGCCTCCCAGCGAGGTCGCGAGCACGATCGCGCTCAGACCCGCGGCGAGCAGGATGGTTCCGAGGTAGTCCACCACATGGTGCACGCGCTCGACGGCGGCGGGCAGCGTGGCGGCCAGCACGAAGAAGGCGAGCGCTCCGAGCGGCAGGTTCACATAGAAGATCCAGCGCCAACTGAAGTTGCCGGTCAGGAATCCGCCGAGCAGCGGTCCGGCGATGCTCGCCAGCCCGAACACCGCGCCGAACAGCCCTGTGTAGCGGCCCCGTTCACGGGGCGGGACGACGTCACCGATGGCGGCCTGCGCGCTGACCATCAGACCACCGCCGCCGAGTCCCTGCAGCGCACGGAAGGCGATCAGCTCGTCGAGGCTCTGGCTCAGGCCGCACAGCGCGGAGCCGAATAGGAACACGACGAGCCCCGCCTGCAGCACGATCTTGCGCCCGTACATGTCCCCGAGCTTCCCGTAGAGGGGCGTGACGGCCGTCTGTGCGAGCAGGTACGCCGAGACGACCCACGAGATGTGGCTCAGTCCGCCGAGGTCGCCGACGATCGTCGGCAGCGCTGTTGCGACGATCGTCTGATCGAGCGCCGCCAGCAGCATCACCAGCAGCAGCCCCGCGAAGATCAGCCTCCGCGCCGGCGGGTCTGGGATCTTCACTGCGGGATTGGGCGCGATGGTGCCATCGCGAGCGGCGGTCAACGCACTCTCCTCCGAGGGACTGCGCCCAGTCTAGGACGGTTCAGTCGCGCAGCGTCAGTCGCGCAGCGGCAGCGCCGCCGCGGAGAACTGCGTGAACTCACGCAGCTGGCGCACCCGCGCGACGATCTCGCCGCCGGAGAGCTTCTCGATGCGGTCGGTGCCGAACTCTTCGACGTTGAAGGAGGCGAGCGCGGTGCCGTGGGCCATCGCCTGGCGCAGCAGGTCCTCGGAGAAGTCCTGGTCGGAGTGAGCCGCCAGGTAGCCCACAAAGCCGCCGGCGAAGGTGTCGCCGGCGCCGGTGGGGTCCACCACACGCTCCAGCGGAAAGGCGGGCAGCGAGAAGAAGCCCTCGCTAGTGACGAGCGCGGCGCCGTACTCGCCCTGCTTGGCGACGATCACGCGGGGGTGGGGCGGGTCCCAGTCGAGGATCTCCTTCGCCGCGGAGTACAGACTGGCCTTGCCCGTCAGCTGGCGCAGCTCGGAGTCGTTGAGGATCAGGCAGTCGCACTGCTTGATCGCCTTCACCAGCGAGTCCCGCGCCGCTTCGATCCACAGGTTCATCGAGTCCAGCGCCACGAAGCGCGCATGGGGGAGCTGGGCGCGCACTTCGCGCTGCAGGTCGGGCTGGATGTTCGCCAGGAACAGCACGTCGCTTTCCTTGGAGGCCTGCGAGAGCTTGGGCTGAAAGCCCTCGAACACGCCCAGCTGCGTGTCGAGCGTCTCGCGCGAGTTGAGGTCCCAGCCGTACTTGCCGCGCCAGAAGAACGTCTTGCCGCCCGCGATGCGCTCCACGTCGGAGATGTCCACGCCGCGGTGGCGCATCACGTCGAGCTCGTGCTCGCCGAAATCCTCACCCACGGGACCGACCACGCGCACTTCCTCGAAGAACGAGGCCGCCAGCGCGAAGTGCACGGCGGCGCCGCCCAGCATCCGGTCGCGCTCGCCGAAGGGCGTCGTGACTGTGTCATATGCGATCGATCCCACAACTGTGATTGACATGGCCGGGACCCTATAGCCTCACAGCGATGCGAGCGATCCAGATGAACGAGTTCGGCGGCCCAGAGGTGCTCGAGCTGGTCGAGCTGCCCGTTCCCGAGCCCGCACCTGATGAGGTGCTGATCCGCGTGAGTCGCGCGGGGATGAACTTCGCGGACGTGCACACGCGCACGAACTCCTACGTGCAGAAGGCCACCCTGCCGCTGGTTCCGGGCCGCGAGGTGGCGGGCGTGCGAGAGGACACCGGCGAGCGCGTCATAGCGCTGACGCCCAGCGGAGCCTATGCCGAGTACGCCGTTGCTCCCGCCGATCTCGTCGTGCCGCTGCCCGATGACCTCGACGATGGCGCCGCGCTTGCGCTGATGGTGCAGGGGCTGACCGCCTGGCACCTGTACCGCACCGCGGGTCGGGTCGCGCAGGGCGAGAGCGTCGTCGTGCACGCCGCCGCCGGCGGCGTGGGCTCGCTCGCGGTCCAGCTCGGACGCCCGCTCGGCGCGGGGCGTGTGATCGCGGTGGCCTCCAGCGAGGACAAGCGCGCGCTGGCGCTGGAGCTCGGGGCGGATGTGGCGATCGACTCCGACCCGGCCGAGGGGCTGACTGAGCGCCTGCTGGAGGCCAACGGCGGCGCGGAGGTCGATGTCGTCTTCGAGATGGCCGGGGGAGAGGTGTTCGACGCCTCCTACCGCGCGCTCGCGCACTTCGGGCGACTGGTGGTCTGCGGGATCGCCTCGCAGGAGCCCAACACCGTAAGGACGGGCTCGTTGTTGCGCCATTCGCGCTCAGTGATCGGCTTCTACCTGTTTCATTGCCTGGAGCGGGCGCAGAGTATGTGGGTGCAGCCGCTGGCCGAGCTGTTCACGCTGGCGGCGCGCGGGGAGCTGCGTGCGGTCATCGGCCACACCTACCCTCTGGCCGAGGCCGCCCAGGCCCAGATCGACATGCGCGAGCGGCGGAGCGTGGGCAAGTTGTTGCTGGATCCAACGGCTTGACAAGCCGTACCGCGTAAGCTGCTGCCCGTGAGCAAGACTTTCGCCGAGCTCGGCCTCTCCGAGCAGACCCTGCACGCGCTGCGCGACGTGGGCTATGAGTCGCCCTCGCCGATCCAGGAGCAGGCGATCCCGCCGCTCTTGGAAGGGCGCGACGTAATCGGCCAGGCGCAGACGGGCACGGGCAAGACGGCGGCCTTCGGGTTGCCGATTGTGCAGTACATCGACCCGGAGGTGCGCGAGGTGCAGGCGCTCGTGCTGACGCCCACGCGCGAGCTTTGCATCCAGGTGACGCAGGCGCTGCGCACGTACGGCGCGCACAGCGGCGTGGACGTGGTCGCCGTGTTCGGCGGGGCGCCGATTCGCACCCAGCAGGCGCAGCTGCGCGCTGGCGGGCACATCGTCGTGGGGACCGTCGGCAGGGTGCTCGACCTGATCTCACGCCATTCGCTGGTGCTGCACGACTGCCGCTTCATGGTGCTCGACGAGGCTGATGAGATGCTCGACCTGGGGTTCCTGGAGGACGTCGAGCGGATCCTTTCGATGACCCCCTCCGGTCGCCAGACGGCGCTGTTCAGCGCGACGATGCCGCCGCCGATCCGCAAGCTCGCCGATGGGTACCTGTATGAACCGGTGACGATCAAGGTCAAAGCGGAGACGCTCACGATCGAAACCGTCGCGCAGTTCCAGCTGCCGGTGGAGACGCGCGAGAAGCCCGACAAGCTCGTGGAGGTGCTGCGCGCCGAGGTGGGGGCGGGGGCGCGCGACGAGGATGTCAACCAGACGATCGTCTTCGTGCGCACGAAGATTCGCTGCGACCAGCTGTTTAAGACGCTGCGCGACCGGGGCATGAACGTCAGGGCTCTGCACGGCGACATGAGCCAGGGCTCGCGCGACGGCGTGATGCTGGCCTTCAAGGGCGGGCGCGTGCCGATCCTCGTGGCCACCGACGTGGCCGCGCGCGGCCTCGACATCTCCACGGTGACGCACGTGATCAACTACGACGTGCCGACCTCGCCCGACACCTACGTGCACCGCATCGGGCGCACCGGGCGCGTGGGGCGCTCCGGGCGCGCGATCACGTTCGTCGAGGCGCGCCAGAAGCGCGAGCTGGAGGCGATCGAGCGCCATATCGGCACCTCGATCGAACCGTGGCAGCAGGGTGTCGTGGGGGCGCCGACGCCGGTCAGCGAGCGCCCGCGCCGGCACTCCAAGCCGCACATCTCGCGCAACGGCGAAGAGCCCTATGTGAAGCTGATGGTCGGTGGCGGTCGCGCGGCGGGGGTGCGCGTGGCGGACATCGTCGGTGCGCTCACCTCGGCCGCGGGACTCGATGGGGAGGCGGTGCGCGACGTGCTTGTGCTGGAGCGCTTCTCCTTCGTCTCCGTCCCGGCCGCCGAGGCCGATCGCGTAATCGCCGCGCTGGACGGGCACACCGTGAAGGGCCGCGAGCTGCGCCTGGAGCGCGTCGGCTCCTGAGCCTTCCGGGGCACCGCCGTCGCCGCGCCCCACTGTCGTCTCTCCCGCGCTCGCTATCGTGCGCCTCGCCATTCCAGCGACCAGAGGAGAACCAGCCGTGTCGACAGCCACCATGCAGACCACCGAGGGCGCCATCGTCTTCGAGCTCTTCGACGAGGACGCGCCCAAGACGGTCGAGAACTTTCGCAAGCTAGCGGCCGACGGGTTCTACGACGGACTGCTGTTCCACCGCATCATCAAGGACTTCATGATCCAGGGCGGCTGCCCGCAGGGCACCGGCACTGGCGGCCCGGGGTATACGTTCGAGGACGAGTTCAACGACCACAAGATCGTGCGCGGGGCGCTGGCGATGGCCAACGCGGGACCCAACACGAACGGGTCGCAGTTCTTCATCGTTACCGCCGAGAGCTGCCCGTGGCTGGACGGCAAGCACACCGTGTTCGGCCAGGTCACCGAGGGCATGGATGTGGTTGACAGCCTCGAGGGCGTGAAGACCGGCGGCGGCGACAAGCCCAAGGAGCCGGTGGGGATCGCCACCGTCGAGCTGTCCGAGTAGCGCCTCGCCGCCGCGCCCGCCAAGCCTGTCCGAGAAATGAGTCGGAATTTGACTGGCCAGGAGGCCAAACGGGTGTAGCCTGTTTCGTTACGAGTAACGTCACGAGCGAACGAGCGAAGACCGGGGAGGTCCGAATGGCCACAGTCGAGCAGCATCCAGCGCAGACCCAGAACGGCGCGGCGACGCACGCCGGCGCGGAGATCCCCGTGGAAAACCCTGCGACGGGGGCGATCGTCGCGACGGTGCCCGACCTCGACGCGGCAGCGGTGGCGGACATGGCGCGCCGTGCGCGCGCGGCGCAGCCCGCGTGGGCGGCCTACGGCTTCGACGGTCGTGCGCGCGTGCTGCTGAGGATGCAGAAGTGGGTGATGGACAACGCGGAGCGCATCGCCACGACGATCGTCTCGGAGACGGGCAAGACCTTCGAGGACGCGCAGCTCGCGGAGATCTCCTATGGCGGCGCGGCGTTCGGGTTCTGGGCCAAGCACGCCGGGGAGTACCTGGCGGACGAGCGCGTGCGCTCCAGCAACCTGCTCGTGAAGGGCAAGAAGCTGATCGTGCGTTACGAGCCGCGCGGGCTGATCGGCGTGATTGGCCCCTGGAACTACCCGCTGACGAACTCTTTCGGCGACTGCATCCCCGCGCTGGCGGCGGGCAACGCGGTGATCCTCAAGCCCTCGGAGGTGACGCCGCTGACCTCGCTGCTGCTGGCCGAGGGGCTGAGCGAGTGCGGGGTGCCGGCGGATGTTTTCCAGGTCGCGACCGGCCGCGGCGGCACCGGGGCGGCGCTGATCGAGGAGGTGGACATGATCATGTTCACGGGCTCGACGCGCACGGGGCGCAAGGTCGCCGAAGCGGCGGCCGGCCGCCTGATCCCCAGCTCGCTGGAGCTGGGCGGCAAGGACCCGATGATCGTGCTCGCCGACGCCGATCTAGAGCGGGCGGCGAATGTGGCGACGTACTACTCGATGCAGAACTCCGGGCAGACGTGCATCTCGGTGGAGCGCGTGTATGTGGAGGCGCCGGTGTACGACGAGTTCGTGAACAAGGTCGCCACCAAGGTCAGGGCGCTACGCCAGGGCAGCCCCGATGGCGGCCCGGGCACGGTGGAGGTCGGCGCGATGACGTTCCCGCCGCAGGTGGACATCGTCGAAGACCACGTCAACGACGCCCTGGCGAAGGGCGCGCGGGCGCTCACCGGAGGGCACCGTGGGCAGGGTGGCGGGCACTACTTCGAGCCGACGGTGCTCGTGGACGTGGACCACACGATGAAGGCGATGACCGAGGAGACGTTCGGACCGACCTTGCCGATCATGAAGGTCGCCGATGCGGACGAGGCGGTGCGCCTGGCCAACGACTCCCCCTATGGCCTGGGCGCGAGCGTGTTCAGCCGCGACACCGCGCGCGGCGAGGAGGTCGCGCGGCGCGTGGATGCGGGCGCGGTGTGCGTGAACGACGCGATCATCAACTACACGGCGCTCGAGCTGCCGATGGGCGGGCACAAGGAGTCGGGCCTCGGCACGCGCCACGGGGCGGGGGGCATCCGCAAGTTCGCCACCCAGCAGTCGATCCTCGTCACGCCGCGGCTGGCGCTCAAGCGCGAGCTGCACTACTTCCCCTACACGCGCCGGGGCACCAAGCGCCTGGGGAGGATGCTGAAGCTGATGTACGGCCGCGGCAAGCGCGACTGACCGACGCCAGCGTGGGCCGCGCTGGCGTTTATTAAGAAGGACCCCACAAGGGGGTCCGGCGGGAGCCGCTGAGTGGGGGACCGCCGCGAGGTGGAGGGCTGCGCCCTGGCGACGCGCGGGGGGCTCAGGCGGCGTCGGGGCCGAGCGGGATGCCGAGCAGGCGTTCGAGCTCCGGCACGGTGGTCTCGGCGGCGGTGTGGTGCACGACGGCCATGCCCAGCTCCTCGGCGGGCTTCAGATTGAAGGGCAGATCGTCCACGTAGACGCACTCCGCGACGGCCACTCCGGCGCGCTCGGCCCCCAGTTCGTACATACGCCGCGAGGGCTTGCGGATGCCCTCCTCACCGGAGATGACGACCCCGTCGAAGAGCTCGTCGAAGAGCTCGTGCGGGTAGCGATGGGTGCCCCAGGAGTTGGAGACGAGCGCGGTGCGCACGCCCGCCTGGCGCGCACGGCGGACCGCTTCGACCATCGCCAGATCGGGCCCCACTCCGGCGAAGAGCCCGTCGACGAGGCCTTCGGGCTCGACTCCCAGCGCGGCGGCGAAACGCAGCTCAAAGCCGGCCTCGTCGATGAGGCCCTTCTCGAGCTCGATCAGCGCCTCGCGCAGCTCGGGGTCCCCGCGAAAGCGGGTGACGAGCTCCTGGGTGTCGATCTCGGCCTGTACGCAGTAGGCGTGGAAGGAGGCGAAGAGGTTGGTCGTGAGCACGCCGCCCCAGTCGATCAGGAGGCCGGTTCGCGGCCGGGCGGGCTCGTCCGTCGTCTCCGCAGCCGCGGGCTCAGCTGCCATAAGCCACCCCCTCGGCCTGGCGCGCGAGTTCCACGACGCCCGCGCCGAACTGCTTCAGATAGGGGTCGTCGGTGGTGCCGGCGACGGCGCGCTTGTAGTTGCCCTCCATGAACACCGCACTCTTCCAGATGGCCAGCGTGGTGTACCAGCGTAGGTCGCGCATCGAGCGCCCCGAGCGCTCCTCGTAGAGTCCGATCAGTTCCCCGCGCGTGGGGAAGCCGTCGGCGCGGGTGACCGCGCCGAGGTACTCGCGCATGCCGCCCTTGGGGTCGCCGCCCTCGGTCCACATCATGCACAGGTAGCCGAGGTCGGCGAGGGGGTCGCCGATCGTGGCCATCTCCCAGTCGAGCACCGTCACCAGGCGGGCGGGCGCCTGCCCCGCGTACATGGTGTTACCTAGGCGGTAGTCGCCGTGGACGATCGTCGCGGGGCCGGAGTCGGGGAGGTTCGTGGTGAGCCACTCGCGCACGCGCTCCACCTCGGGGATCTCGCGCGTGCGGTTGTGCTCCCACAGCCCGCCGAAGCGCCGCAGCTGGCGCTCGAGGTAGCCGGTGGGCTTGCCGAAGCCCTCGAGCCCCGCGGCGGCCCAGTCGACGGCGTGGATCTCCACGAGCGCGTCGATCAGCTCGTGCGCGATCCGCCTTCGCTCACCAGGCGAGTCGAGCTCTGCCGGCACGGTCGAGACGATCACCTCACCCGCGACCCTCTCCATTAAATAAAAAGGGCTCCCAATCACGGCCTCCTCAGGGCAGACCGCCAATACCGCCGGCACCCGGGCCGGTGTGGGCTCAAGCGCGCCCAGCAGGCGCGCCTCGCGCAGCACGTCGTGCGCGCTGGGCGGCAGCGGGGGGCGGGGTGGGCGGCGCAGCACCATCTCGCTGCCGTCCTCGCGGCGCAGCAGGTAGGTGACGTTGGAGTGCCCCTCGCCGATCGGGCTCGCCTCGATCGCGCCCGCGCCGAGCGAGTGGGCGTCGAGGAACGCGCGCAGCGGCTCCAGCACGAGCAGCGGCGGGCGGGCGTTGGCCCGCGCCTCTGCATGCGTCGCGACGATGTCATCCGGGGCTGAGGGGGCGCTCACGTTGGCCAACCTACCCCAATGCGCGGGCGATTTCCTGCGGAATTTTCCACGGCGCGAGCGCAACCTCCTCTGCGATAGCGTGTCTAAGCGTCTGGCGCACCTCGTGCCCGTTCGCCGGTGGCGACTGGGTGCCACCGCGAGCACGTCCGCGCCACCGCACGCCCCCGACAGACTGGAGCCCTGCCTGATGCCGCGTATCCGCATACTTCTCTGCGCCCTTCTCGCCTGCTCGGCGCTTGGCGCCGTGGCCGCCGGCCAGGCGGCGGCGTCCCGCGGCGAGACGGTCTACTTCGAGGACTCCTCGCAGCTGTTGAATGCGAAGACTCGCCCGAAGGCGCTGGCGAGCATGCAGCACCTGGGGGTGCGCGCGCTGCGTGTGGAGCTCTACTGGCGCGAAGTCGCGCCCGAAGCTACGAGCGCGACCAAGCCGGTGTTCGACGCGACCAACCCGGCCAGCTACCACTGGGGGGAATACCTGCCGCTGATGGCCGAAGCCCAGCATCTGGGCCTGAAGGTGCTGCTGACGGTCACCTCGCCGGTGCCGCGCTGGGCGACGTCGACCCGCCGCGACTACATCACCCACCCCGACGCGAGCGACTTCGAACAGTTCATGATCGCCGTCGGTCGGCAGTTCGGCTCGCAGGTGTCGCTGTTCTCGATCTGGAACGAGCCCAACCACCCGGCCTTCCTGCAGCCCCAGTTCGCCTCCAACGGCCAGCCCGCCTCGCCGCGCATCTACCGCGCGCTGTTCCAGGCCGGCTACAACGGCCTGCAGGCCGCGGGCATCGCCCACCCGAAGGTGCTGATGGGCGAAACGGCACCCACGGGCTCCGACACGGTGACGCGCCGCGAAGGGCCCCTGCACGACGTGGCGCCGCTGGCGTTCCTGCGCGGGGTGCTGTGCCTGAACGCGCACTACCGCAAGTCGGGCTCGTGCGGCGCGCTGCCGGCGTACGGCTATGCGCACCACGCCTACACGCTCCCCTCGGGCCCCTACTCCAAGCCGGCGGGCGCGGACAACGTGACCATCGGGGTGCTCTCGCGGCTCACGCACGCGCTCGACCTCGCCGCGCGGGCGGGCGCGATCAAGGCGGGCATGCCCGTGTACCTGACGGAGTTCGGAGTGCAGAGCAAGCCCAATCGCTTCCTCGGCGTCTCGGTCGCAAAGCAGGCCGAATTCGACGCCGAGGCCGAGCGCATCGCGTGGTCGAACCCGCGCGTCTTGGCCTTCTCGCAGTACCTGCTGCGCGACGACCCGCTCGGTGGGGCGCCCGGTTCGAGCGTGCACGGCGGGGTGGTGCGCTTCCAGACCGGCCTCGAGTATGTGACGGGCGCGCCCAAGCCGCTCTATTACGGCTGGCCGCTGCCGCTGGTGGTGGCCCGCGCCGGACACTCCTATTCGCTGTGGGGATTGATCCGCCCGGCGCTCGTGCCGAGCACCGCGACGGTGATGGTCCTGCCGCGCGGCTCGCACAAGTGGCGGGTGCTCGCGCACGTGCACACCGGCGCCCTGGGCGAATGGGCCCTTCACTCAAGCGTGCAGGGCAGCGAGTGGCGCGTGCGCTGGGCGAGCCCGGCGGGCGTGAAGTACGAAGGGCCGCCGATCCACGCCTCGTAGGCGTTCGCGGGGAGGATCCGGGAGCGTCTTCTCCGGATCCTCCCGGGTCGCGCCGCACCCCTATTGTTGTCGCCGGCTTGACCCGCCCTACGATGAAGGGGCGATGCCGGAGCTGCCCGAGGTCGAGATCACCGCACGGCGCCTGGACGAGGCGCTGCGCGGCGCGCGCATCGAGTCGGCGCTCGCGCCGGGGATCAACGCGCTGAAGAGCTTCGATCCGCCGCTCTCGGAGCTGGCGGGCAGGGAGATCGTGGCGGTGGGGCGCCGGGGGAAGCATCTGCTCGTGCACGTGAGCGGCGAGCTGGTGCTGCTGATCCATCTGATGTCGGCGGGACGTCTGCAGCTCTATGACAAGCGCGCGGGTCCGCGCGACCGCACCTCGCGGCTGCTCGTGCGCCTGGAGGACCCCACAGGGCCGGGCACGATTGGCCGCGAGCTGCGTCTGCGCGAGTTCGGCACGCGCCAGGCCGCCTGGGTCAAGCTGCTGCGCGAGGACGAGCTGGACGCGGAGGAGGTCCTGGCCACCCTGGGGCCCGAGGCCTGGCCCGATCCGCCGCCGCTGCAGGATCTGCTGGCGGGTGCGCGACCGCTGCACAAGCAGCTGCGCGACCAGCGCACGATCGCCGGGATCGGGCGCTCGTGGGTCGATGAGATCCTGTGGCGCGCGCGACTCTCGCCCTACAAGCGCGGCGGGGATCTGGACGAGGAGGAGCGCGAGCGGCTGCGGGCGACGATTGTGGAGGTCTTGGGTGAGGCGCTGGCGCGCTACGAGCAGGTGGTCAGGCTGCCGATTCCCGACAAGCTGCCGATGCCGCTGCGGGTGCACCGCCACGAGGGTGAGCCCTGCCCACGCTGCGCCACGACGCTGCGGGCGGTCCATTTCGAGGACTACGTGATCGCCTACTGCCCGACATGCCAGACGGATGGTCGGGTGCTGAAGGATCGCCGGCTTTCGCGGCTTTTGAAGTAGTACTCTCCCGCCGTGGCTCTGAGCGACGAGAAGTACATGCTGCTGACCACCTTCCGTCGTGACGGAACACCGGTGTCCACGCCCGTGTGGGTGGTCAAGCTCGACGAGGAGACGGTCGGATTCTGGACCAGCTCGGGCTCGGGCAAGGCCAAGCGCCTCGCTCACACCACGCGGGTCACGGTGCAGCCCTGCGACGCGCGCGGTCGCGTCAAGCAGGGCTCTGTCGTCCTCGACGCCACCGCGCGCATCGTCAGCGGCGGCGAGCTCGAGGAGATCCGCGAGCGAGTCATCGCCAAGTACGGCTTCGCGACCAAGATCACGAAGGCCCTCGGCACACTCGCTGGCATCGTGCGTCGCAAGCGCATTCCCTATGGGGACATGGGCGTCGTCATCGCGCCGACGCAGGCGTCCGCGGGCGCATGACCGAGCCAGGCGCATGACTCGGGCAGCGGCGAGCGCATGATCGAGTCCGGCGAGGAGGCCCCCGACTTCGAGCTGCCCGACCAGGACGGGCGGGTTGTGAAGCTATCCGACTTCCGCGGGCAGCCGGTGGTCGTCTACTTCTATCCCAAGGCGGCTACCCCGGGCTGCACCACGCAGGCGTGCGGCGTGCGCGACCACCACGCCGACTACGCCAAGGCAGGTGCGGTCGTGCTCGGCATCTCCCCCGATCCGGTCGCGAAGGTCAAGAAGTTCCACGAGAAGGAGGGGTTGAACTTCGCGCTGCTCGCCGACGAGGGCCATCGCGTGGCCGACTCTTACGGCGTGTGGGTCGAGAAGTCGATGTATGGCCGGACGTACATGGGCAACGAGCGCACCACCTTCGTGATCGACAGCGACGGGCGCGTCGCCCAGGTGCTGCGCAAGGTCAAACCGGCGACGCACGACGACCTGGTCCTGCGGGCGCTGGCTGAGGTTGGGCCGCCGGTCGTATAGTCGACCGCGTAGTGCGGTCTGCCAGAGTGCGTCAGGCCTCGAGCTCGAGCTTTAACTCGCACATGTCCACGGAAGCGCGAGCGCCCGGGGTCTCCGAGGCATCCATCGCGCTGAACACGCGAGCGCCGGCGCTCATGTCCTCAGCCGTCGCAAACTCCTGGAGAACCACCGCTGTGCCGTGTGCTTCGTCGAACAGCACCTTCAAGCCCGTGGTGGGCACTCCGGGCGGCGGCCCGTCGGACTCCTTGATGCGCGCCAGCAACCCCTCCATCCGCTCAGCATTCACGTCGGTGAACCGCACAACCCTTACATGCATGGGAACCTCCTCAGGTTCGGTAGACACTGAACATACACCGGGGCGACATGCAGCCCGGCATAACCTGCAGGGCGGATTTTGTCTGGTACGTACATGGGCAACGAGCGCACCACCCGACAGCGACGGGCGCGTCGCCCAGGTGCTGCGCAAGGTCAGACCGGCCGAGCATGACGAGCTGGTGTTGCAGGCGCTCGAGGAGGCTGGGCCGCCGGTCGTATAGGTGTCGTGCTGGACTCGCTGCTGAGCTCAGCATTCACGCGGGCTCCTCGCCGGCCGTACTCGACAGCCACTGAGGGGGGGTCCAGTCCCCCTCGGGGTCCGTGGTTTGCCCCACCTCGATCAGATGACCGTCGGGATCGCGGATATAGCAACGGATCTCGTATGCGTGCTGCTTCGGCGGCGTCAGGAATTGAGCACCACGGGCACTCCACTCGGCGTATACGGCCTCGATGTCCCTGACCCGGATATTGAGGAAGCTGCTGACCCGGTCGGGATCCCGTGGCGTCTCCAGCGTGACCGCCGGCTTGTCGTCGGTCGGGCCTCCGCCGGAATTGATGACGATCCAGCTGTTGGCCAGTTCGACATTTGCTGGTTCCCCGGAGCGGACCACCCTGCCGCCGAGTACCTCGGTGTAGAAGCGCCGAGAGCGCTCGACGTCGTCCGAGACGATGAAGTGGGTCAGCACAATTCCCTCTGCCGGCGGTCTGAATTCGGCCATCTGCCACCTCCACTGGTTGGGACTCATACCCCGCTCACGGACGGGATCTACCGCCGATACCACGACGATCCGGGGATTCCATCTCGATCCACGGTACAGCTATGGGCCACCATGTGTGAGCCGATGGCCCCGCCGCCGAGAGCAGGCGTCTCAACACCCAGGACCCGCGCTCGCTCCGGACGAAGGTCAGGTTCCCGGAAGCTCGACGTTCTCGAAGGGTGAGGACTGCGCCGTCCGGGCCAGGCGTCCTGCAACACTGAGCTGATGGCGCGTATCCGCGACATGCTCGGCGGATTGACGTGTGGGGCTGGGGTCGCTGCGGTGCTGATCGCGATCATGGGCACTGTCAGCGCGCACGGCACTCGGACGGTGAGTGCAGTCGCGGCATCGGAAAGCGCGGCGGCTAATCAGGCCGCCGCGCGCGCGAACGCTGTGGCTCTGCTCGGTGAGGTGTCGTTGCCCGCGGGCGCGACGGAGTCCTCGAGCGAACCCGCGGGCGATGAAGGCTTGCTTGCGCAGGCGGGTGCCGGTGGCCCGGATACCCCAAACGTCGTCGAGGCGCCTGCGTGGTGGGCAGTGCCCGGCTCGCGCGCAGAAGTGATGGCCTACGTTCGTGGCCATCCTCCGAATGGGTCAGCGCTGATTTCTTCGGGTAGCGGCGGCAGTCGTGAGTCCACGACTTTTGAATCGGTGACGTTTGCGTGGCCGACGGTTGCGGGCGTGCTGAGCACGCGGTGGCTCGTCCTCACAGCGACGCAGCTGCCGCACGGGTCGACGGGGCTTCGCGTGGATGCACAGGTGGTGTGGGTGACGCCGCGCCTGGCATCGGAGTGGATTCCCGCGGGCGCGCGCCACCTCAGCGTCAGCGTAACCAG
Organism: uncultured Solirubrobacterales bacterium; assembly: GCA_963723045.1. GTDB lineage: Bacteria > Actinomycetota > Thermoleophilia > Solirubrobacterales > Solirubrobacteraceae > Palsa-744. The sequence goes on from CAVROU010000001.1 coordinate 434,135, forward strand.
CTCGTTGAAAGGCAATCTCGCTCCTCAGCGGCCGTTCGGCGTCGCTTCCGCGCAGCGGATCGAACGGGTCGTCGCTCTGCTCAATTCGCTGCCCGCGGCTCAGCCGGGCGTCAGGAGCTGCCCGGATGACCCCGGTATCCGTGTCCGGCTCGCGTTCTACCAGCCAGACAGGGCGAGCCCCTCGGCGGTCGCGACGATCGATCCCCACGGTTGCGGGGGCGTGCGGCTCACGATCGGTGGACGACCGCGGGCGCCGCTTGGAAGCGAAGCTCTCCCCGGAACGAGCACGACGCGCGAACCCTCGCTGATCCTCCGAATCGACCGTGTGCTGGGCGTCAAGCTGAAGATCAGCCCTCGTCACCCGTCGGAGCAGGAATCGGTGAGGTTGAGTGCGCAGCCCGCGTCGAGCTATATGTTCGAGGACCTTACGATCACACGACAGATGGCGGCGGATGGCAAGCCGAATTCCGGATTCGTCTCTTATTTCCGGCTCAATCGAGCGTTGCCCTTTGCTCCGCGGGGAAAGCTCGAAGGAGAAGAAGAAGGCGGCCCGCGTCTGTTCGCGGCGTATCTCTCGGTAGATCGCGTCCATGAAGAAGGCGCCACCGAAAGAATGGGCGACGATGCGAGCAGGCACTGCTACACAGAAGCGATCGAAGTGCACGCGCATGAACATCAGCCTCGCATCGGGGAACTTGTGGATGTGTCGCTCGTGATCCACGGGCGAGCGGTGATCAACACCCGCACACGGGTACGAACCCGCAAAATGGGAAGGAGCGTACGAAAGCCCAACGGGGTACTTCTCCTTCAAACGGACCTGCCTTACGAAAAGGCCTTCGGCTGCTCGTAGACCAAGTCGACGTACAACGGCTGCTGGCTTTCAAGCGAGGAGTCCTGCTTCATCTCCGCGGCCCACTTGCGGAATACGAAATCAAACCGCGGTGGCAGGGGCTGCTCCACCCACAACGTCTCGTCGTTATCGAACGTCGCGATCCGGTCGGCCACCGCGACAAACCCCGGACCCGGCTGGGTTGCCGATGTCAGGAAGTCAACGATCACCTGCTTGGCGGGCTCTCGTTCCAGCTCGCGAGTGGGTCAGTCACGGGTCGCTCCTTCGCGTGTCGGTGTCGGTGGTGGCGGGAGAGGTCGCTGCGTCGCGCTCGGCCTGTCGTGAGAGGCGCTCCCGCTCGCTCCACTCGGACCTGTCCAGTCTGCCGGAGCCGGCGGTGTAGCCGGACTCGCCACCGCCGCGTCCCCGCAGCACGTAGGCGCAGCCGACCGCGATCAGCGCCCCCGCGATCGGCCCCGCGACATACACCCAGTAGCTCGTGAAGTCACCGCTCACGAGCGCCGGGCCGAAGGAGCGCGCGGGGTTCATCGAGGTGCCGCTCACGGGTGCCGACCACAGCCCGGCGAGCGCTATGTACCCACCGACGCCGAGCGCGGCGATCGCGCCGACGTTCTGCGCGGAGGACGCGGTCCCCAAGATCACGCTGACGAGGGTCGCGGTGAGGACCATCTCCATCAGCAGCGCCTGCCAGTTCGCATAGCCAGGGCCAGGGAGCGTTGCGCCGAGGTGCTGGATGTTGCCGAACACCGCGAACAGGAACAAGCAGGCCAGCGTCGCGCCGATCAGCTGGACGATGACGTACCCGGGGAGCCGCTTCCACGGGAAGTCCCCGCGCAACGCAAAGGCGAGCGAGACCGCGGGGTTCAGATGGGCACCAGAGATCGCGCCCATGAACAGAATGACCCCCAACACCATCAAGCCGGGCGCGACGACGGCGGCTGGAAGACCGATTTCGCCCTTGCCGTGCAAGATCCCTCCGCCCGCAGCAACCAACACCAACATGAACGTCCCCAACAGCTCGGAGAAAAGCCTGCGCCACTCCAGACGGGGATCGTCAAAGTCCTTGCGGTCGCCGAACTCCAGCTCGAGCAGATGCCGGCGACGCGGACTGAGAAGCCCGAGACCGGGAGCCTCCTCCTGCACCACATGCTCCTCAGACACGACCAACCTCCTCCATTGGGAGCCTGGGAAACCCTACACCCAAAGGGGTGAGACCCGAGTCTCGCGCCCGCCGCCGCGTCACCCGGACGGGATGAATGCCACGGGACGCCTGACTTTAGGCCAGCGCCTCAGGCGTGTAGGGCGACGCTGCGGGTGGCCGTCTCCGCTGTGCCGTGTAGAGTGGTGAGTGTGAGCTTCACCGTCAGCGTCAGGCGCCGGTGACGGCGCAGCGCGGCCTTGCCCTTGGCGTTCAGGGGCACGGAGAAGTGCACGCTCCCCGCCTGCAGCGACGAGTGCACCAGTCGCCCGACGCGCACTGGTGCATGGTGTCCGGTCTTGGCGAGCGAGGCGCCGGCGGCAAATAGGGCGACTTCCAAGCGGCCGCCCGCGCCTGCCTGGGACACCTGGATCGCCCCGTGCACTGTCGCTCCGCGCTGGCTGCCGGTGAGCTCGAGCGCCTTTGATCCTCCTTCCAGAGGCGAGCCGTGGCTTGGTTCGCTCGGGGTTGTCGGGGCGGTCGTCGTGGTCGTCGGTGTGGTGGTGGTAGTCGTTGTGGGAGTTGTGCCGGTGCTGGCGCCTTCGACGACGATTTCGTATTTGGTGTAGTCCAAGGCCCCCCCCTCGTCAAAGAGGGTCGAGCTTTCGAACTTGTAGGTCCCTGGCTGTTCGAACTTGCACGCGCCTTCCCATGCGGTCATGGCGCTCGTGGGTACACCGGAGCACGCCGGCGGAGAGCTCGTCCATACAACCGCTGCCGCGGTGTTCGCGTGGTCGGCGAACTTGACTTCGTCGCCGGCGGCGATCGTGATCTTGCTCGCGGGTGTCGGGTTTGCCCCCGAGCCGGGGGTCGCCCAGCATGGCCAGGCGGGCTCGACGCAGTTTTCGTTGACTTCGAGCTTCGCTTCGGACGGCGCGGCAGCGAGCGCGGGGAGTACGGCCACCGTCGCTCCGACCAGCGTTGCAAGGAGGGGAAGCAATAGCGTGCGCGGCCTCATCGTAGGCCCAGGCTTCGGGTGATGGTCAGCGCCGCACCATGCTTGGGTGTGAGCACGACCTTCACGGTGAGCGTCAGCTTATGGTGGCGGCGTAGAGCGCGCTTGGCCTGCGTGTCGAGCGAGACCGTGAAGGAGGCCGTGCCGGCGGGCACCGAGGAGCGGACGAGTCGCCCGACGCGGGAGCTGCCAGGTCGTTTGACCTTTGCCGGCGAGGCGCCCTGGGTGAGCAGTTCGACTTCCAGGCGTGCGCCACCGTCGGCGGCGGGGATCTGGACCGTGCCATGTACAGCGTCACCGTGCTGAGCGTTTGCCAGCGCGAGCGTCGCGAGGGGGTGGCTCGGGGCTGGCGCGCGAGGCGTTTCCGTCGCCCCAGGCGTGGAGGCCGCAGTTCCCGTGGCCCGGCCGCTGGAGGGCTGGGTGGAGGTCGTGGCCGTGGGCATGGGCGTCGACGATGTCGTCGTGGGGATGGTTGTCGTTGTGGTCGTCGTCGGTGTCATGGTTGTGGTCGTCGTGGTTGACGTGGTTGACGTTGTGCCGGTGCCGGCGCTTTGGACGACGATTTCGTATTTGGTGTAGTTGATGATTCCGTCGTTGAAGAGGGTCGAGCTTTCGAACTTGTAAGTTCCTTCCTGTTCGAACTTGCACGTGCCTTCCCACGCGGTCGTGGCGCTCGCGGGTATACCGGAGCACGCTGGCGCAGAGCCCGTCCACGAGACGGTCGCCGCGGTAGTCGCGTGGTCGACGAACTTGACTTTGCCACCGGGAGCGATCGTGATCTTGCTCGCGGGTGACGCCGAGCCGGGGGTCGCCCAGCACGGCCAGGCGGGCTCGACGCAGTTCTCGTTGACTTCGAGCTTCGTTTCGGACGGGGCGGCGGCGAGCGCGGGCAGCACGGCGACCGCCGCCCCCAGCAGCGCCGCGAGGGCAAGAGGCAAAAACGTGCGCAGTCTCATCGTGAACCCACCTTTCTCGTGCTGGACGTCCATTGCGGTCGCTGGGCGCAGTGCGGCGCACCAAGCGCCATCTCGGGCCCGTCGTCCCCTAAAGACTCCCGCGCGCTGGGATCCTTCCCGCCGCGCTTCGCGGTGTCCGTGGCATGGCCCATACAGGCAGCTCAAACGCCGGGGTGCTGTCGCGCGCCATGTCCAGCTGCAGGACCGGATGAACAACGTGCTCAGGTTCTACGTCTAGCTGCCGTTGGGAGACGGTGCGATCTCACCGCGGCCCGCCTGCTGGACGTCGGCTGGCAGCGGCGCGTCGGCGGTCCGCGCGAGGACGCTCAGGCCAATGCGCCAGCGGATGATCGCCGCGCGCTGCGCCGCCTGCGTATTGGGCAGGTTGCTGAGTTCGCTGTCGGCGAGGCCGGCCACGAGCGCGCTCAGGTAGGCATCCTCGAACACGTAGGTGTTGGCGTAGCCGGCGTTCAGAGCACGTAGCTGGGCGGCTGGCGGATCGACTGCCGCGATATCGACCGCATAGGCCGCAAACTGCAGCTCCAGTTGGCCCATGCGCCGGGCGGCCTCGCGGGGCGCGATGCGCCGGTCGCGGAACGCCTCAAGGATCGGGTCGGCCCCACCCAGGAGCTTGTTGACCGCGAGCCTGATCGGCTCGACCTCGCCGACGTAGTGCTCGATCGCTGCCCGCTCGGCACGTTGCGTGCTGGGCGGCTTACCGGCTTGGCTTCCGCATCCGCCGAGCGCAACCGTGCACAAACAGCCCACGACCAGCGCGCGGGGGCGGCGTGTCATCCCCCCGCGCGCTGCGTGCATCCACAGGATGGCGTGCATCCACAGGACGACTCAGTAGCCGTAGCTGCCGCCGCCAGAGCCACCGCCGCTGGACTTTTCCGGTTCCGAGGAGCCGCCTGTGCTCGGCGGGGTGCTGGTGCTGGCCGTGACGGCGCTCCAGGTACCTACGTCCTTGATCCCCTGACCTTTGGTTTCACCGGCCTGCTGGTCACCCGTGAATGTGTAGAGCGGCGTGCCCTTGTAAGTGACCTGCACAGTCCCGTCGGGGCGCTTCACGGTTCCGAGTGAGCCGACTTCGCCGCTCGAAGTGCCGCTGGACGGCGCGATCAGCGGATGCCAGACACCGATGCAGGCCGTGCTGGTGCAGATGAATTTGCCGTTCTGCTCGCCGCTGAGGTGGTACAGCGTCATCCCCTGGTTGTCCACCAGGATCGTGCCGAGCGAGTTGGAGGCCGTCTTCACGGCCGGGCTGGATGAGCTGGTGCTCGTCTGCGCGGCGGGCTGTGTGCTGGCCGCTGAGCTGGTCGTATTGCTTGATGAGCTGCTGCCGCATGCGGCGATCAGGAGCGACGCGGCGATTGCCGGTAGGGACAGCTTGAGTACGTGGCGCATGTATCCACTCCTTGCTTGCGGGCGTGAGGCTTTGAGGGACTACCTCTGGTGTTGAGAAAGACTCCGCCCCTGGCGTGTTCCTTCCTCGCTGGAAGGAAAGCCAGGGGCGAGCCCAGTGGTTAGACGCCTCTCCGGTGCTGGCGTGTTCCTCTCCGCTGGAAGGAAAGCCAGGGGGTGAGCCCAGTGGTCTCCGCCTCTGGCTTGTTCCTTCCCCGCTGGAAGGAAAGCCAGGGGCGGGGCCGCGGTCTAGGTGTTGTGCCCGGTGACGTTCAGAACGGGGTGTAGGTAGGTCCGGGCCTACCGAGAGGCTGTGGGTGTCAAAGCTCACCACCTCAAGGGAGGCCCGGAATGCCGCACCATAGAGCCCGCATGACTCCGCGTGGGCGGGAGATGGTCGTTCGTCGTGTCGTTGATGACGGGATGTCCTTCGCGCAGGCTGGAGCGTGGGGGAACGTGTCGAAGTCCACGGTGTGGGAGTGGGTACGCCGCTGGCGTGCAGCGACCCCTGCTGAGCGTGAGTCGCTGGCGTGCCTGACGGAGCGCTCCAGCCGCCCTCGCCGTTCTCCCTCTCGGTGCCCTGTCGATGAGGAGCAGCGCATCTGTGAGTTGCGGCAGCGGACGGGCTGGAGTCCCAGGACGATCGCGATGCTGATCGGGCGACCCCACTCGACCGTCCACCAGGTCCTGCGACGCGGGGGCTGCTCGCGGCGGGAGCCATCCGAGCGCCCTGGGGTCGTGCGCTACGAGTGGCCGTGCCCCGGGAACCTGCTGCATATGGACGTCAAGAAGCTCGGGAAGTTCACCGAGCCCGGGCACGCGCTGACAGGGGATCGCACCCGGCGCTCCCGCCGCGTCGGCTGGGAGTACGTGCACTCGATCATCGATGACTGTTCACGCCTGGCGTACTCGGAGATCCACAACGACGAGAAAGCCCCGACCGTGACCGCGTTCACCCGCCGCGCACTGGACTGGTTCCTGGAGCACGGGATCGTCACCGAGCGGCTGATGACCGATAACGCGTTCACCTACATCCACAACAAGACGCTACGCGAGCTGCTGCACCGCCGCCAGGTCCGCCATCTGCGCACCCGGCCGTACACGCCCCGCACCAACGGGAAAGTCGAGCGCTACCAGCAGACCCTGCAACGCGAGTGGGCCTACGCCCTGCAATACGCCTCAAGCGACGCGCGCCACGCAGCACTGCCACACTGGGTCCGCCACTACAACGAGCAGCGCACCCACTCAGCGCTCGGCAACCGCCCACCCATCCACCGCGTTCGGGACGTCACCGGGCACAACAACTAGACGTCTGCTACTTGACGGTGAGGGTGCCTTCCATCCCGGCCATACGGTGTCCGGGCACCGAGCAGAAGAACTTGTAGGTTCCCGGCTTCAGGTTCAAGCTCAGGCTCTTTGAGCCGCCCTGAAAGGTCGGTGTCGCTCCCACCTTTTCACCCGACGCGGATTCGACCGTGACGTTGTGGCCCACCGACGCCATGTTGGTGAAGTCGATCGAGACTTTTCCGGCCTTTGCGGTCAGTGACGTCTCGTTGTACTTGAGCTGGCCTTCGGCGTTTGCTTCGAGGCTCAGGTTTTCTGCCGCGCCTGCCGGTGCAGAAGCGGCAGCGGTCGTGGAGCTCTGGGTCGGCGTGGAGGAGCCGGCGGCGGGGTCTGGCTGGCCTTCGTGCAGCAGGTTGAGCGTGTTTTCGCCGTCGTCTACGAAGTAGATGCCATTGCCTTCTGGGGCTATGGCCAGGCCGAACAGCGATCCGGCTCCGGTCTTCTTGTCGGCGCTCTGCACGGCGACCTGCTGGCCGGCGGGTGTGGTTTCGACCATGTTGCCATCGCCACCGTTGCTCGTGATGATGTTGCCGTTCGGTGCGAGCACCATACCGAGCGGTTCCTTGAGGTGGTCGCCTTCGGTGAGGACGGTCCCGCCTTTCGCGGCGGGTGTCGTGCGTGTCATTGCTTCAGAGATCGCGAAGATCTTGTTGCCGTCGGTCGAGGCCACATACAGCGTCCCGTCGGAGGCGAGTGCCAGTCCGGTCGGGCCGAGCACGAGGGCTTCCGCTGAATTGACCCAGGGGATGCCATTGGCGATCACCGTTTCGCTCAGCACCTTCGGCGTCTGTCCTTCGCCGGATTCCAGTTCGATCCGCAGCACGGTCGAGTTGTCGATCGTGTGGACACCCTTCGCGGCACCGCCATTGAGCGCGTTGCTGACGAACAGGCTGGTCTTGGAGCCTTCGCTCTTGGCGGTCGAGTCCCAGGGACCCTGGATGTTCTTGCTGGCGATCGTCTCGACCGCCTTGCCTTCGCTGTCGAGCACAATCAGGCAGCCGTACTTAGCGGTCGCCGTCTTGCCGTTGGTCGTTGGCAGGCTGCCCACGACGACGTAGCCGCCCGGCAGGGTGTCAATCGCCGTCGTCAGTCCGACGCCGCCTGGACATGAGCCGGGGAGCGTCTTGGCATCGACCCTCGCAAACAGCGAGACCTTCCCGGCTGTCGAGGCCTGCACGATCGTCGTGCCGGTGCCCTGGCCGTTCTCCGCCGCGCTTTCCTTGGCGTTGAAGTTGCTTATCAGCATCTGACCCGCCTGGAGCTTGCCCACGCTGGTGGGAACGAACACGATGCCGTAGGGATTCACATCGCCGTTGGCCGGGACCGTCGAGGCGACCTTGCTGACACTCGTCAGATTCGCCAGAAAAGGAGAAGAGCTTGCGCTCGAGGTCGTGGCCGCGGCACTTGGGTCGGCCGACGTGCTGGACGAGCTGCTGGTGCTGCTGGAACTGCCGCAGCCCGCGAGGACGAGCGCAACACCGGCGAGAGCAAGGATCGACGTTCTAGGCACTTGGGTGTCTCCTGTGGATCGGGTTATCGGACAAGACAGCTTCCCTGCGCGCGGCCCCGCTCCGACCGGAATCTCGCGATCCCTTCGTCGACTCTGCGGCAGCGATCAACGCACGGCCAGCCCCGGCACGCGCTTCGTGTATGACTCCGCCCTCACGGGATTCCTTCCCGGCGAGGCTCCCCAAAGTGCGCCAGCCACGTCAAGGCTCGCACTGGGCGCGAGGATGCGTGATTGGCAAGCCGAGCGGTAGAGTGTGGCCACCGTGCGCGTGGACGTTGGTGGTGTGGGTATCGAGTACGAGGTGACCGGCGAGGGTCGCCCGGTGGTGTTGCTGCACGGGTTCCCAGACTCGGGGCGGCTGTGGCGCCACCAGGTCCCGGCGCTGGCGGAGGCGGGGTTCAAGGTCATCGTCCCCGACCTGCGTGGCTATGGTCGCTCGGATAAGCCGGCGGAGGTGGATGCCTACACGATGGACCTGCTTGTCGGAGACGTGCTGGCCGTGATGGACGCGGCGGGCGTCGATCGAGCCCATGTGGTTGGCCATGACTGGGGAGCCGGCGTGGCGTGGGCCACCGCGCTGATGGCGGCCGGGCGCGTCGACCATCTCGTCGCGATGTCCGTCGGGCATCCGGCGACGTTTTTCACGGAGGGCTTCGAGCAGCACGAAAAGTCCTGGTACATGCTCCTGTTCCAGTTCGTCGGAGTCGCCGAGCGGTGGCTGTCGGGCAATGACTGGGCCAACCTTCGTGCCTGGGGCCGGCATCCCGACACGGATGCGGTGATCGCCGAACTGGAGGCGAACGGCTCGCTGAGTCCTGGTCTGAACTACTACCGGGCGAACATCCCCCCCGAGCGCTTTCTGCTCGCCGGTTTACAGCCACCGCCGATCGTGGCCCCGACCATGGGCATGTGGAGTTCGGGGGATTTCGCGCTCGGCGAGGGTCAGATGACCCGCTCTGCGGGGCACGTCACCGGCCCGTGGCGCTACGAGCGCCTCGACGGTCCGGGACACTGGATGCAGATCGAGGCGCCGGATGCGGTGAACCGGCTGCTGGTGGAGTTCCTGCCCGCGTGAGCTGCTTCGGTCTTGAGTCGGCCCGCGCCCGTCAGCACGGTGAGCTTCGTGGGCGGGGCAGTGCGGTGGGGGGCTGAGCTGCGGATGGCCAGGATCGTGGTCTTGGGCGGCGGAGTATGCGGGCTGGCGTCTGGGGTGATGCTGGCGCGCGACGGGCACGAGGTAACGGTGCTCGAGCGCGACGCGGATCCCGTGCCCGGGTCTGTCGAGGAGGCGTGGGAGAAGTGGTCACGCGATGGCGTGACTCAGTTTCGCATGGCCCACTTCCTGCAGCCCGCGTGGTCGCATGGTGCTGGAGCGAGGAGCTCCCCGACGTCTTTGCGGCGCTCGTCTCGGCGGGCGCCATGCGCCTGGACGTGCTCGGGCTGATGCCCCCCAACCTGGCCGAAGGCGGTCCGCGGGCCGGCGATGAGCGGTTCGTGACATACACCGCTCGCCGCCCGGTCTTCGAGCAGGTTCTGGGAGAGGCGGCGGAGGGCGAGCCGGGCGTGGAGGTGCGCCGAGGCGCCGCTGTGAAGGAGCTGACGCATGCGGGTCGGCGACGGGACGCCGCACGTGACCGGCGTGCGCCTTGAGTCGGGCGAGACGCTGCACGCCGACCTCGTGGTGGACGCGATGGGCCGGCGCTCGCAGCTGCCGCGCTGGTGCCGCGAGGCGAACATCGGGCCTCTGCACGAGGAGTCCGAGGATTCCGGGTTCATCTACTACGGCCGGTTCTTCCGCTCGGCGGACGGTACGACGCCGCAGCCCTTTGGCCCTCTGCTGGCGCCGATGGGGACCTTCTCGATCCTGACTCTCCCTTCGGACAACGGCACGTGGGCGGTGACCGTCGTCACCTCCAGCGGGGACCAGCCGCTGAAGCGGATGCGCGACCCCGACCTGTGGAGCGCCGTCATGCGAGGCGTGTCCCGCTGCATGCGCACTGGCTGGAGGGCGAGCCGATCGGCGACCTCGAGGCGATGGGCGGGGTGATCGACCGCTACCGCCGTCCGAGGCGCGACGGGCGGCCCCTGCTCACCGGCATCGCGCTGCTGGGCGACGCCTGGGCGTGCACGAACCCCTCACTCGGTCGCGGGATATCGCTCGGGCTTGATGCACGCGCAGTGTCTGCGCGAGGTGGTCAGCTCGCACCTGGAGGATCCACTGGAGTTCGCGCAGGCGTGGGATGCGGTCACCGAGGCGAAGCTGACCCCCTGGTATCGGGAGACCGTCGCGGAGGATCGCAGCCGGCTGAGTGAAATCGAGGCGCTGCGCAACGGGCTGGAGCCCCCGCCGCCGAGCGACTCGTCGCAGGTACTGCGGGGAGCGCTGCTCACGGCGATGCTGCACGATCCCGAGCTCTTCAGAGGCCTTCCTGGAATCCCGCGGCTGCCTGACGCCGTTGAGTGAGACATTCGCGCGGGACGGCGTGCCCGAGCGCATCCTCGAGCTGGCGGGCGAGCACGAGCGCATGGTGCTGCCGGGTCCCGATCGCGAGGAACTGCTGCGGCTGCTCGGTTGATCGGCGAGGCCATCTTAGGCTGGCGGTCCGGCACCGGGGCGAAAGGTCTCACTGGCCAACCTGTCCTGTCTGCGCGGCCCAACATCGTCTCGTGCCGCGTCGACGAACATGTCATGGGCGTGAGCGATGCAAGCTTCGGCTTTTCTCAACTCCTGGTCGGTGTGGGCTTTGTTCAGAGATGCAAAAGCCTCCTGTAGCTTGTCCATCGCGGCGATCGATGCAGGACTGCAATACAGCCGAACCCGGTTGGCCGCGTGGATGAACGGGATCGTGAACTCCTGCACGATGTTGGCTCTGTAGCCGGGCTCATATTGCGTTCGCCAGCCATAGTCCGTGAGGAGATCAATTGCGGTCGCGTAGGTCTGCTTCCTCTCGTTTCGACGTGTCTCAGCATTCACCCATGTGCTCGCGTGGGCCTGCAGCCAAGCGCCACCCAAGGCTGCGCCGGCGGAAATGGCCGCAACTGCGACAGCGGTCACATCAGTCACCAGGCAACCCTGGCACAGGACCACCGTATGCGCAAGCTTCCCATGAGGCGCAGGAGCCGCTAAACATCTGCACCGGCGAATAGAGGGCGCCGGCCGCGGGCCTATGTGCGTGCCGTCAGCCCCCGGCCGTGCCCGGCGGCGATCGGTGCGCTGGGTTCTCGGCACGCCGTAGTGCCTCTGCGAGCAGGGCGTGGTCGGCGTCATCACCGGCGTGGTGCGCGCGATGGCTCCACACGATCCCGCCGCCGGGCGCGAACACGAAAGCGCCGCCGAGCTGATGCCAGTCCTGTTCGGGTCGGGCCTTGGGGCGGTTGCCGCCCTGGGCTTGGCGATCAAGGCCATCGCCCCTGGCGCGCCGGCGCGCTACGCGCTGCGCGGCGAGACCGAAGACCTGACGCAATGAGCCGCGCGGTAGATCCATCGCTTCGTAGGCTTGGAGATCGGGGGATAACAGAACCGGGAAATTCACCCCGGTCTGCTGCCTGAACGCACGCGCCTGAGCGGGCGTGCCCATCCCTACGAGCCATATGTTCGGCTCGGGTGGGAGCAGATGGCGGTCGCGCTCGAGCTCCATCGCGCCGACGCGGCACTGCACACACAGGTAATGCCTCAAGAAGACGAGCGCCGCGGCGCGCTCACGCCACAGCTCGTCCAGCTGGACCTCGGCTCCTTCCTGGTCTCGCAGGACGAGTCCCTCAAGCGGATTCCCACGTGCCCCGACACCAGTTGCTCTGCCCATGGGAGTGACCCTAACGCAGTCGCTGCGCTATGGATAGAGCCGACCAAATACCAGTGCGCTGATGCTCACGCGCGACCTCGCCTGGCCTTCGTCGGACTGCACGCAAAACGGGCTTACTCCAGCGGATTCCATCTGCTAGTTTTGGGCGCTGTTCGGGCCAACGGAACGAGGAGCTTGCTGTGGCGACTGGAACGGCTGAGATCGGCACGATCATCGATCGCAACCTCGCGAAGTTCGACAAGCCAGGCGTTCTCTCGGTCAGACCCGGGTTCAAGGTCAAGAACAACTGGCTCACGAAGCAGCCGGCGATCGTAGTAACGGTCCACCAGAAGATTCCCTTGCCCCCCAGGGGAACGATGCTGCCAGGCAGCCTCGGAGGCGTGCCCGTCGATGTGCGACAGGCCACGAAGGAGAAGCGTGAGGAGCTGGATGACCCGCAGATCTACTCGGCGAGGCTCCGCCTGACTCCAGACACGGGCGCAGTGCCGCATTTCCGCGAAGAGCGCGTGCCGTCGGGCGCGCGGCCGGCGTTGGCCGCCTCCGCACACGCACAGCTCGCCTCGATAGTCAAGCCCCACCTTGAATACTCCGCTCCCGCGGGAGCGGAGCTGAAGGCATTCGAAGGCGAGGTGACGATGCTTCTGAGCGCGAGCCCCGATAGCGGTTGGAGCACGCTGGACGGGTTCCTGGGAGCGACGAATGCGTCCCTCGTCGTCGGCCTGTATGACTTCACCGCACGCCACGTCGAGGAAGCCGTGGCCCAGGCGATGGTCGGCAAGGAGCTCAAGCTCGTGCTCGATCACCCGGCGACCAATCCGACGGCCGATCAGACAGACGCACAGACCGTCTTGGACCTGACTGAACGACTCGGTGGGAGCTTTGACCAAGCGTGGGCGCTCACAAGACCCGATCCCCAGGCCACGGCCTGGATCTACCCGACCTCCTACCACATCAAGGTCGCGGTGCGCGACGGCTCGGTGTTCTGGCTCTCCAGCGGGAACTGGAACAACTCCAATCAGCCAGCTATCAACCCGAGCTCCAGCGCGGCAGACGCCCAGAAGGCCAGGGAATGCGACCGGGACTGGCATGTCGTTATCGAGAACGAGCAGCTCGCCGAGGTCTTCGAGCGTTACATCCTCAACGACCTGTCGGTCGCGGCGGCCAACAACAGCACGGCACCTGCGGGGCCGCCCCCCACTCCGCCCACGGGCCCAGGCAAGAAGACGAAGGCCTTCAAGCGGTTCTTCCAAGCCAAGCAGGTCACCGACTCCGTGCGTATCACACCGCTGCTGACTCCCGATCCAGGTGTCTACACGAGCGCCATCAAGGATCTGATCGGCAGTGCCGATCAGACGCTCTACATGCAGTACCAGTACATCGAGCTGCCAAGAGAAGCTAATGCGACCTCTCAGGCCTTTCTCGATCTCGTCGACGCCGTCATCGCACGTCAGAAAGCCGGCGTGGATGTGCGGATCATCATGAGCGAGTTCGAGAAGGTCGGCTACCTGGAGCAGCTCCAAGAACGGGGCCTGGATGTCGTCGACAGCGTGAAGATCCAGGGCAACGTTCACAACAAGGGCATCCTCGTCGACGCCAAGAAGGTGCTCGTCAGCAGCCAGAACTGGTCGACGGACGGGACGCTCTACAACCGCGACGCCGGCGTCATCATCGAGAGCACGGCGGCTGCGGAGTACTTCCAGGAAATCTTCCTGCACGACTGGCAGAATCTGGCCCAGAAGAAGGCGCTGCCGGACTGAGTCCAGCGCATCGTTCACCCAGCCGGCGTCGAGGATGTTCTGCGTGCCCGACGTCCAGGAATCCCTCTGCGGGGAGGGGGCGAGAGGTGCGCGCCCGCATCCACCTGGATCGTTACCGCTAACGCACGCGCCTAGAGAGTCCTGGGCCACGCTCCAGCTCGAAGCAGCTTGATCGTGTTGGATTGCCCGATATCAGACGATGGCTCTCAGGCTGTTGATCGCAGCGTGGCCGAGCGCGACCTCGAGCGTGATCCCGGCTGCACCGACGAGGAGCGCGAAGGCGACGATCAGGAAGTCCTCGAGTAGGACGCCGAGCGAGAGCAGAACCGTGCCGAGGGCCGGCAGTGTGTCCAATCCAGTGAATGGAGGAGCGAGGAAGGCGCCAGTGGATCCCACGACAACCAGCAGCCCGAACACGATGCTGCTCAGGCGATGACGGAATGCGATTCGCAGGCGAGGCCGCGAGAGACGCTCGAGCCAGCGGATGACCCCGATGAGGCTCGTGATAAATCGCTGCTGCTTCTCGCCCGCGAGCTCCAGCCCACGCCAGCGCTCGGGCAGCCATATCTCGCTGCGGCCGACGACCAGCTCGAGCGCGAGAAGCACGGCGATGATCTCGAAGACGTGCGTTGCGCCTCCGGTGGGCAGCGGAAGCGCGGGGACGCCGAGAAGGACGATGAACAGGATCGCGAAGCTCCGCTCCCCGAAGAGCTCGACGAGGCTCCCCACCGTCTTCGCGCCGTCGCCGGCGAGCCAGCGCTGAAGCTCGTCGCTGACCTTCTCCGGCCGTGAGCTCTTCTCGTCCCGCTGTGGACTCATATCGCTTGGCTGTGAGCCCTTCTCGTCTGGCTGTGCGTCCTTCTGGCCATGGCCATCGGGTTGTTGTGAGCCCTTCTCGCCGCGAACGGGGTCTGCATCGCGCTCGATCACGCTTCGATGAGTCCGTTTCGGATCGCGTAGCGGGCCAACTCGACCCGGTCGTGCAGGCCGAGCTTTTCGAGGATGTTCGCGCGGTGGCGCTCGACCGTATTCTCGCTGATCACCAGCGCCTGTGCGATCTGACGGTTGGTGTAGCTCTCCGCGACGAGCTTGATCACTTCGGTCTCCCGTGGCGTCAGCGGGTCGCGTACCTCCTCGCCGTCGCGCGCGCGTCGTAGATGGTCGCCCATAAGCCCGGCGACTGCGTCGGGGTAGAGAAATGGCTCGCCTCGGATCGCGGCTCGGCAGGCATCCACGAGGTCGTGGTCGGCAGCCCTCTTGACGACATAGCCCGATGCTCCCACCTTGAGGGCCTCATACAGATACTGCTCGCTCTCGTGCATCGAGAGGATGAGAATCCGCAGGTCGGGGCGGCGCTGTTGAAGCTCTCTTGCGGCCTGCAGTCCGGTCATCCGCGGCATCGAGATATCGAGGATCGCCAGGTCGACGTCGGCGTTCAACGCGAGCTGTACGGCCTCGGCGCCGTCGCTGGCTTCGGCGCGCACTTCGAGATCGGGCTGGGCATCGAGGATGAGGCGCAGCCCGCGACGGACCAGGGCATGGTCGTCGGCGAGCAGGATCCTCGTCTTCAGGCGTGGCATTGATTGCCGTTCAGCGGCAGTTCGAGACGCAGCTCGGTGCCGGGTCCGTCGATTGGCGTATCAATCCTCAAGCCGGCTCCGATCAGGTCAGCTCGTTCTCGCATTCCGCGAATGCCGTTCCCGGATCCCATGGGCCCCTTCGGGAGGCCGCGGCCGTGATCTCGTACGGTGAGCGTGAGCCGATCGGCGTCACTCTCGACAGTCAGCTTGGCGGTGTCGGCGCCGGAATGGCGTGCGACATTCGTCAAGGCCTCCTGGGCGACTCGGTAGAGCACGAGTTCCTCTTCGTTGTCGAGTCGTGGCATGGGCGTGTGGATCTGGCGGTCCACGCGCAGCCCGATACGTCGGCCGAATCCCTCGCCGAGTGCCGCCAGAGCACTGGCGAGTCCGAGATCACCGAGCGCCTCGGGTCGCAGGTCGGTTGCGATGCGCCTGACATCCTCGAGGCTCGTGCGCGCCGCCTCCTGCGCTTCGCTCAGCTCTCCCTTCAGATCCTCCGGCAGGTGAGCCTCCACTCGGCTCAGCTGGAGTAGCACGGCGGTCAATGTCTGGCCGACCTCGTCGTGCAACTCCCGGGCGATGCGCAGCCGCTCGGACTCGTGTGCGGCGAGAACCCGGCGCGCTGCCTCACGTCGCTCCAACTCCAGTCGCTCGAGCATCTCGTTGAAGGTAACCGCGAGCTCGCCCGTCTCGGACGTGGGCCGCGCATCGCGAATTCTCTGCCCGGGCTCGTCCAGGTCGATCACCCGAGCGAGTGCGGTCAACGCCTGCAGCGGCGCAAGAAAGCGATGCACGACGGCCACGTTGATCAGCGTCACCAAGCCGAGCGCAACCAGAATGACGATCGCCTCGTCGACCGCGAACGAGGAGAGCTTTCCGGGCGCCAGGACCAGCACCGTCAAAAAGCATGCCGCGAGGAGCAGCGCGGCGTTAGTCATGACGAGCCGCTGGCGAAGCGACCGGTAGCGAGTCGGGCGAGATCGGCGATTGAAGCGATCTCGGCTCAATGAGCTCATGAGGTCATTCTTGCGCGCAACGATGTCCTGCCTCGAGAATGCCTCAGCTTCTCCGTCTCGTGCGGCGATACCGGGGACCAAGTGGAAGCAGTCTGTCAAGGTCGACTCGTCCGCCGGCGGGGTCGACCGTCTCTCCTGGAAGCGCCTCGAGCTTGTTCAGCATCGCGGTTTCACAAGGCTCCAGTTCGACCAGCGAGATGTCCAGCGTGCGCGCGATATCCAGGCGCGATATGCCCGCCAGCAACATCCCGAAGATCTGCTGCTCTCTATCGTCAAGCCGACGACGCAACATATCGGCCATCGGCTGGGACACGCGCGGTAAGGCGCGCGCGCCGTGCGCCACAGTGCGGATCACGTCACACAGCTCCGAGCCGAGGCTTCCCTTGCTCAAAATGGCATCCGCGCCGGCGACGATGCAGTTTGCCGCCAGATGGTCGTTGGCGAATGCGGAGAAGATGATCACGCGAGGTGCCCGAGGTAGCCGCTTGAGCTTGCGAGTGACCCAAAGGCCGTTGCGGCCCCCGAGGTGATAATCCACGACGGCCACATCGATTTCGGTGGCCTCCGCCCGGGAGACGGCGCTCTCGCCCGTCGCGCACGCGGCCACCACCTCAAGGCCGGTCTCGTCTTCGAGCACCCGCTGAAGCCCCACGCGTACGGCTGGGTGATCATCGACCAGCAGTAGGCGAAGACTCTGTGGCGTTGAAACTTTCAGACGCCCACCATCGCCTGTGTGACGTATCGCCTGCGAAGAGGCGGTAAGCATGATTCCTCCTTGTTCTCTGCTCTGTGTGTATCAACGAGACTCGCAGGCGCAGGGCGGGATCACAATGGTGGGAGGACCCCATCATCGCTGGCGCTGACATCGAGCCTGGCGCTCAATCGTCGGTGCGATGCGCTGGGTCGCCAAGCCCGTCGTCCAGATCCAGCTCTGCGACCAGAGCAGTGACCAGCCCCTGAATCTCCTCGCGCGTGGCTCTGACCTCCTCAAGTGGGCGGCCCTTCGGATCGGGGAGGTTCCAGTCGATGTAGCGCTTGCCGGGGATGACGGGGCAGGCGTCGCCGCAGCCCATCGTGACGAGGACGTCTGCCTGACGGGCGAGCTCGGGTGTGAGCAGTCGAGGTCGACGCTCGGACAGGTCTATGCCGAGCTTGCGCATCACCTCGACCACCTCGGGATGGACCTGCTCGGCGGGCGTCGTGCCGGCCGAGAGCGCGGTGTGGCGTGGGGCGGCGGCCCGCTCGAACAGTGCCTGGCTCATCTGTGAGCGCCCGGCGTTATGCAGGCAGACGAACAGCACACACGCCATCGTGCGCGACCTCCTCGTCGGGGTGGGCGATGGAGGGAGCCAGTGGCTTTGGGCCGCTTACCAGCGCATAGGCAAACACACCTATGGCGGCGCCGATGAGCGGCCCGGCGACATAGACCCAGAAGCTTCCCCACGTACCGGAGGCAAGGGCGGGGCCGAAGGAACGCGCGGGGTTCATCGACGCGCCGGTGATCGGGCCGCCGAACAGCGCATCGAGACCCACCGTGCCGCCGATGGCGATTGCGGCGGCGGCACCGACCGCACGTGTGTCGGTAGCGACGGCCGTGATGACGAACATCAGGAAAGCGGTCAGGACAACCTCGTAGGCCAGTGCGGTCCCGTCGCCCACGCTCGGGACGGTGGCACCGAGGTGGGCTGGCTTGCTTGGCCACGCCGCGAGCAGCAGCAGCGCCGCCGTGGTCGCTCCTGTCAGTTGGGCCGCGACGTAGGCCAGCGCGTCGCGCACGGGGAAGTGTCGGCCGAGCGTGAACGCGACGGTGACACTCGGATTGTAGTGCGCGCCGCAGAGATGGCCGCCCGCATAGATCATCGCCATGATCACGAGCCCGAACACGAGACTCACCCCGACGCCGCCAAGCGAGCCGGGGTGCGTGGCGTTCGTCACGATCGCTCCACACCCGGCGGTCACGAGCGCGAAGGTGCCGATGCCCTCCATCAGCGAGCGACGGGCGAGGCCCGGACGCGCGCCCGGTCCCCCCTGGCCGACGCTCGGGTCATCGGCGCTTGAGCTCTCAGGGCTCATGGGTGCCTGCGCTTGGTTCTCGGTCGGTGGACGCGAGTCGGCGGCTCGGTTTCCGGTTGGCGGACGCGGGGCGGCGCTGGACATGTCGCGGGCATGGCGCCGGAATCGTATTACATCGATAGAGATGAGTCTTATTGATATAAGTAGATCGATGTCCGTCGATCTGGAGTTGGCGCCCAAGCAGAAGCGCGCGGCCGGCGAGCGCTGCTGCGAGCCCGTCGTCTACCCCGACGTGCAGCGCGAGGACGCGTTGCGAATGGCCGAGGTGGCCAAGGCCCTCGGCGATCCGATCCGCCTGCAGTTGGTGGACGTGCTGCGCAAGCACGCCGGAAAGGTCTGCGTGTGCGAGCTGGTGCCGCTGTTCGACATCTCTCAGTCCACCCTCTCTCACCACCTGAAGAAGCTGCGCGACGCGGGGATAGTCGACTCGGAGCGGACGGGACTGTGGGCCTACTACTACGTGGTCCCCGGCGCGCTCGAGGGGCTGTCCGCGTGGCTGACCTGATCGTCGGTTGCGAAGTCGCTCAGAGGCCGAACCAGCGTGCCCGGCGGCTTGCGCCGAAGTCCCGCTTGTCAGCCGCGAGCGCGTCGGAGGGCTCGCCGAAGGAGCCGGTCGGCTTGGGCCCGGAGAGGAAGTCGACTTCCACGCGACCGATGCGCCCGGCGCCGAACTCGATGTAACAGATACCGCGTCCGTCATATGGAGCCGGCTGCTCGCCGCCCCGGATGCGCGCGATCAGCGATGCGGCGACGACACGCGCGGCTCCCTCGGCAAACACCCCTGCCTTCGGGACCCCGGCGGTGGTCACGTCGCCGACCGCGTAGATGTCGGGAAAACGCGTCTGCAGGGTCTTCGAGTCCACGGGTATGTAGCCGTCCTCGGTCATGCCGCTCTCGATCACCACGTCGGGGGCGCGGTGCTTGGGGACACCAAGGAACAGGTCGTAGGGCAGCTCGCTGCCGTCGTCGTACACGGCCACCCGGCGTGCGGGGTCGAGCGAGCTCACGCGACGGCCGGAGACGAACCGTATGTCGCGCTCGGCGAAGGCCGCTTCCAGCGCCAGTGAGGTGTCAGGCGAGGGAGGAACCGGGCTCCCGAGCGGGATCGTGAAGGTGATCTCGCAGTCGCCGCGCACGCCCCGCGTCGAGAGGTAGTCGTGCAGCAGCAGCGCGGTCTCGCTCGGCGCCGGAGGGCACTTGAAGGGTGCGCCGCAGACGCCGATCAGAGCCCGACCTCGCGAGAACTTCGGCAGCAGCTCGCTCAACCGCTGCGCGCCGGCGATCGAGTAGAAGTCGTTGCCGCCCTCGGCCAGGCCCGGCGTGGCGTCGAGGTCGTAATCGGCGCCCAGCGCCACGACGAGGACGTCGGCCTCGTGCACGCCCGCGTCGGTGCTCACGCGCCGGGCATCGGGATCGATCGCGGTGATCCTCTCGCGCAGGAAGCGCACACCGGGCTTGGCGATCTTGCCGTAGGGCAGACGCACGGCGTCGAGCGTGGTCCTGCCGAACAGCACGTCGAGCTTGGAGTACCCGAAGACGAACGAGTCGCTCTTGTCGATCAGAGTCACCTCGACGTCATCGCCGAGCGCCTCCGAGCATGTGCTCGCCAGCTCGAGACCGCCGAAGCCCGCCCCCAAGACGACGACGCGAGTCTTCATCGGTTGAGCATACACGCGGGCGTTCTGCGCTCTCGTCAGGCCTTGGCCTGGTGACTCTCCCAGACGGTCGCATTCAGGAACGCCGAGGCAACGATCAGGCGCCCCAGGAGGTAGAGCCACAGCAGGAGCACGAGCGAGATTCCGAGCGCTCCGTATGACGCTGAGACTTGTTCGGCCTTGTGCGAGATGTAGAGAACTGTGGCCAGATGAATCCCCTCCATCCCGAGCGCCACGAGCACCGAACCGGGGACGAACGCCCGCCAGGAGAGCCCGGGCGGGTGCGGGAGCATCATCGAAACCGCAATCCACAACGCGAAGAAGCCCACGAGCAGAGCGACGGTCAGCGGTATGCCCGCTGGTCCAAGCGTCGTGCGTGCCCAGCCGCCCAGCGCCCAGAGCCCGAAGAACACCGCCGCCCATCCGATGAACGCGAGTGCGGCTCCCAGTGTCCGCGGGAAGCGCCCCAGGGCAGCCCCCACGCCAGCGCGTGGATCGCCCGCAGCGCGCGGACCGCCGAGACGGACGCCACGAGCAGGGCGACCAGACCGAACACGATCACGCCCAGGCGGTCCCCGCTCGACAGCCTCGCCGAGTCGGCGATGGTGGTCAGTGTCGCATCGCGCATATCCAGGCTGTGCGCGATCGACGTGGGCGCACTCGCATCCTCGGTGGTGGCGTAGCCGAGGATCGCGACGATCAGCAGCGCGAACGGCAACAGCGGCACGAACAGCCTGAACGCGAGCGCTCCGGCGAGCACGCTCCCCCCGCGGTGGCGATCGCGCTGGCCGGCGGTCAGGGCGGCGTCGAGCGCGGGTATCCGGGGGCGCAGCTCCTCCACGCGCTGGGCGGCGGCTTCTCCCCGCGCGCGGGCCCGGGCGGCGAGCGCCTGTCCTCTGTCGATCAGGTTGCTCGCCGACACGCTGGCCACGCAGCTAAAGCTACCGCGCTTGGACCGCGTGTCGAGGAGACCTTCTCGCATTTGGGACCGCCGTCCAATGTGCCGGCGACGTTGAGGGGCGATATTGCTGCCATGACCCCACAGCCCCCAAGATCACGTTTGCTGTTGATGCCAGAGATTCGACCGGCGGGGCCGCGACCAAAGGTGCGGCGCTATCGCCTCGTGCGTCTGCAGGGCAACCCGCTGCGCACGGCCGGGACCGGCTTCGAGCATTCGAAGACGCGGAAGGCGACCGACCACCCGTGCTCCTTCGAGGAAGGCTAGGACCGATGAACGGAGACGCCCGACCGGTGGAGCGCAAGATTCGACTCTGGATTGCGCAGCAGGAGCGCAATCGGAGAAAGGAGGGACAGCTGGGCAGAATCGACGCGCGCGGCGCCGCGCCCCTTGAGCGGCGCCGCCGTGTCGTCAACTTCTCGACGCGCGGGCCGGTTTGACTCGGGGTCCGTCGTCGATGTCAGTCAGCCGCGGCGCGGGGGGCGGATTCGCCTCCCGCGAGTATCCCTCGTCGCGAGTGCCAGGAGAGGATCGACAGCAGCGAGGTACCCGAGAGCAGCGATCCAGCGCTCAGGAATGAGCCCACCGAGAGCACGGAGCCGAATGAGCCGATGCTGCCGATGGAGAGCGCCGATCCCACCGAGCCGATCGACAGCACCGAACCCTTGGAGGCGATGCTGAGGAAGGATTCCTCCGAGCGCAGCGACCACCGTGACTCGCGGCTGGACATGAGCCAAAGCGTAACCATTGCGAGGCAAGTTGTTCTGGCGAGGCGAGGCAAGGCAAGTTGTCCTGACGGGGACGCTAGCCTCTGAGGAGGAATGAGCCTTGAGGTCCCCAGCGCGGCGCAGGGCCAGGCTTCACCGCGTAAGCGCCAGGCACTGGAGCTGTTCCGCGGTCTGCCCCGCCGCTATGACCGGGTGGCCACGGTGCTCAGCTTCGGGCAGGACCCGCGCTGGCGCCGGGCACTCGTGGACGCGGTGGCGCCGGCGGCGGGAGATCGGATCCTCGATGTCGCCACGGGAACGGGGATGGTCGCCGCCGAGCTGCTGAAGCGCAGCGGCTGCACCGTCGTGGCACTCGACCAGAGCGCCGAGATGCTGGCCGGCGCTCGCGCGCGCTTCGCGGCCCAGCCGGCGCTCGGCGACCGCATGGAGCTGGTCGAAGGGCAGGCCGAGGAGCTGCCCTTCGCGGATGGGAGCTTCACGGCGCTCACCTTCACCTACCTGCTGCGCTATGTCGACGACCCACGAGCCACGATGCGCGAGCTGGCGCGCGTGGTGGCGCCCGGCGGTCGCGTCGGCTACCTGGAGTTCGCCGTTCCGCCAGGCCGTCTCGCGCGGCTGGCGTGGCGCTTCTACACGGCCGTCGGGCTGCCGCTGCTGGGTCGGATGGTCTCGCGCGAGTGGGGCGAGGTGGGTCGATTCCTCGGCCCCAGCATCGCCGGCTTCTACGAGCGCCATCCGCTGGAGCGGATCGTCGGATATTGGCGCGAGGCGGGCCTGGAGGACATCATGGTCCGGCGCATGAGCCTCGGCGGTGGCATCGTGATGTCAGCCACGCGCTCCTCCCGCGATGGCAGCCAAGCCTGAGCGTCCAGCCTTCTACGCGCTCGCCGGCGGTGGCTGGCGGGACATGCTGACGCTGCTGCACCCGCCCTACACCGCCTGGCACCTGAGCTATTTTGCGATCGGGGCGGCCCTTGCTCCACACGTGTATGTCAATCGCCTGCTGTGGGGTCTGGCGGCGTTTGGCCTTGCTGTGGGTGTGGCCGCACATGCGCTCGACGAGCTCCACGACCGACCGCTGCGTACGGGACTTTCGGACGGGACGCTCGTTACCCTGGCTGTGCTGAGTCTCGGGGGTGCCCTGGCGATCGGCGTCGCGGGCATCCTCACGGTGTCTGTGCTGCTGGCGCCGCTGGTCGTCGTTGGTGGACTGTTTCTGCTCGCCTATAACCTTGAGCTGTGGGGCGCCCGCTTCCACAGCGATCTGTGGTTCGCGATCGGCTGGGGTGCATTCCCTGCATTCACGGGCTACTTCGTCAATACTCTGAGCGTCTCACTCACGGGTCTGCTCGTAAGTGCGGGCTGCCTGGCGATGAGCGTCGCCCAGCGACGACTGAGCACCCCTGCGCGTGAGCTGCGCCGCCGTACGGCGGCGGTCAGCGGGATGCGCGCGCTTTCCGACGGCAGCACCGAGCCGCTCACGCTCGCCGGCCTGCTCGCGCCGCTCGACGGGGCATTGGCGGCAATGTCGCTTGCGATGGTCGTGCTCGCGGCCGCGCTGCTTGCTGCCCACCGCTAGGAGGGTCTTTCAAATGGGTGCACGTCTGGATGCGGCCGATGTCTTCGCGGAGCGGCATCCTCGGGGCCCGCACCTTCGTTGCCGTCCGGCGCTCGTGGTGGCGCGACTGGCTCTCGGTGAACGAGTGCAAGCTGGCTCTCAGCGGATGAATCGCTCCAGCCGCGCGCTCACGATCGTCTCGCGCAGCGTCTGCAGCGCGTCGTGCTTGGGCCGCCAGCTCAGCTCGCGCCGCGCCTTGGCGGTGTCCATCAGGACGGGCTCGCGAAAGACGGTGACCCACTGGGCCTGCGCTGGGAGGAAGCCCAGGCGCCCGACCATCTCCGCTACCGCGTCGACGGCCAGCTCGGGCACGGGGATCGAGTACCAGCCGAGCTCGCGGGCGAGCGCCGTGACCGTGAGCTGGCCGGGCGCGGCGAGGTTGTAGACGCCGGGTGTGCCGCGCCCCAGCACCGCCGCGCGCATCGCCGTGGCGACGTCGTCGTGGTGGACCAGCTGGAAGGGCGTGCCGGGGTCGGGCAGCACAGGCTTGAGGATCGGCACGCCGTCGAGCAGGTTCAGTACGGCCCGGGGCAGGCGCTCGGAGATCTGCGTGTAGGGGAGGCTGTCGATCAGCAGCGGCGCGTCGCGCCCGGCGACGATGCAGGGCCGAAAGACATATGCCGCGGTCGCGCTGTCCTTCAGCGTCTGCGCCAGCAGCTCCTCGACCTCGGCCTTCTGGGCCGAGTAGTAATGGCCGCTGCTGCCGCGTGCCGACACCTCCTCGGTGAGCGGCTGGGGGTTCTCGCCGTGGAAGCCATAGGCGGCCA
Source organism: uncultured Solirubrobacterales bacterium (assembly GCA_963723045.1). Taxonomy (GTDB): domain Bacteria; phylum Actinomycetota; class Thermoleophilia; order Solirubrobacterales; family Solirubrobacteraceae; genus Palsa-744. The sequence continues at coordinate 458,307 of CAVROU010000001.1, forward strand.
CCGAGGACGCGTAGATCAGTCGCTTGGCGTCCGCCGCGACGGTGGCCGCGAACACGTTGCGCGAGCCCTCCAGGTTGACCTCGCGGCTCTCCTTAGCTCCGCCCATGATGATGAAGGCGAGGTGCACGACGACATCGGCTTCCTTCACCAGGTCGGCGACCGCCGCGCGGTCGAGCACGTCGCCGCGCCGGTAGGAGAGCTTCTTGAAGCCCCGCTCGGCGGGGTCGAAGGGGCGTCGCGCCATGCCGAGGATGCGTCCCACCTCGCGCGATCGCTCAAGCGCTGCGATCACCGCCTGGCCGATCTCGCCCGTGGGTCCCGTGACGGCGACGGTGAGGCGGTCTGCCATCACTCAGTTGTAGCGCCCCCAGGGACCTGCCACCCGCCCCACCGCGGAGGCGACGTCAGCGCGCGCCATCTTCCAGCAGTGTGAGGGACCTGTTATGCGGCCGTCCCTTGGGGTGGCGGCGACACTATGATGCGCGCGCTCGCGGGGAACGGGTAGAGCGTTTGCAAGCCACACGAAAGGAGCCGAAATGCCGTTGAGCACGATCCTTGAGAGTCCTGAGCGCGAATTCGACGAGGCGGACTGGGACGATGCGGAGGACGCGGAGGACGAGGAGTTCGGGACCGAGGACGAGGAGTTCGACCTGGACGAGCCCGAGGAGGGGCTGGACGAGGACGACGACGACATCTAGAAGGTCCGCGTGCGCTCGCCGTACGCTTGAGCGATGCCCGCGGTAACCGCCTCGACCTCGATCGCTGACAGCCTGAACGCCTTCTTCGAAGCGGTAGGGCAGTTCTTCTCCGACCTTGCTGCCGTCCACTGGGGTGCGCTGGTGCTGGGCCTGGTCTTTTTCGGCCTGAATCTGACGCTGCGCTCGCGCGCGTTCTTCAACAGCCTGCGCGCCGCCTACCCGGCGGTGAGCTTTCAGTGGCGGCGCATCTGGGGCGCGTATTTCGCGGCGGTGGGCTTCAACAACGTGGTCCCCGCGCGTGGGGGGGACATCATCAAGTTGTTCCTCGCGCGCAGCTCGATCCCGGGCTCGACCTATCCGACGGTGGCGGCGGCGTTCTTCGTGGAGTCGGTCTTCGACATCGCCGTGGGAGTGGTGGTGCTGATCTTCGCGTTCACCCAGGGCGTGTTCCCCAAGCCGCCGGACTTCTCCAAGCTGAACTCCTTCGACATCTCCTACCTGGCGGCGCACTTTCGCTTCACGCTGTTCCTCCTCACGGCGCTGGCGGTGGCGGGGCTGGTGGCCTTCGCGGTGCTCTCGGTGCGCGCGAAGGCCTTCTGGGCACGCGTGCGCCAGGGCGTGACAATCCTGACCGACCGGCCGCGCTATCTGCGCGAAGTGGCGGCGCTGCAGGCCGCGGGGTGGGTGTGCCGCTTCGCGGCCTTCTGGTTTCTGCTCGAAGCCTTCCGCGTGGGGGCCTCGGTGCAGAATGTGCTGCTCGTGTTCGCCGTCAACCAGGTCGCGGGCGCGGTGCCGCTGACGCCCGGCGGGGCCGGTGTGCAGCAGGCGCTCTTGGTGAAGGTCTTCGCGACGACCGCTCCCACAGCCGTGGTCGCGGCCTACTCGGTGGGCCAGCAGATCGCGATCGCCGTCTTCACGGCGCTTGTGGGGTTGGGGGCGGTGGTATTCATCTTCCGCTTCCGCTCCTTCGGCGAGGTGATCGCCGCCGGCAGGGACTCGCGTGAGGCCGAGCGCCGCGAAGAGCGCGAGGGCGTGCTGCCCGAGGAGGCGTCGCCTACTGAAGCCCCTCGCGCGCCTCGCGCACGAGCGTGACGGCCTCGGGGAAGACGACGGCGATCACCGAGCGGATCTGTTCTGCCTGGGCCTCGGCGCTGCCCTGCACGTTGATGCGGTTGACCGCCGCGACGGTCATGTCGACGGCCAGCTTGATCGCGTTGTCGGCCCATGCGAGGCGCTGCTGGCCCTGCATCTGAGAGGCGAACTCGGCCAGTCGCCGCTGAAGCTCCTCGGGATCCCCGAACAGATCGCCCAGATCGCCGCTTTCCATGAAGCTCATCGTAGCGACGAACTCATAGACTGCCCTCTCCATGGCCAAGGAGAGCGAGAGCGAGGCGGCGAAGAATGGCGGCCCCGGGCATGACCGCGCGGAAATCGCCGCGCGGGTCGCGCTGGAGAGCGAGCGGCGCGCTCGCCTCGGGGTGCCGGCCGCCGCGGCCGGCGTGCTCTACCTGCTGAGCGGGATCGTCCTCACGACGACGCTGAAGACGCTACCCACCGTGGGGCTGCTGCAGGGGGTAGCGCCGGCGCTACGTGGAGTGCCCAATCCGCCGGTCAGTCCGCGGGCGGCGGAGGTCGCGTTCATCAACCATCACGCCTTCTACCTGATCGTCGGCGGGCTGCTGCAGACGGTGGCGGTGCTCGCGCTCACGCTCGTGCTGCTCTTCCTGCTCGGCGCGGTGCGCTTCCGCAGGCCGCGGACCGCCCAGGTGGCGCGTCCGACAGTGCTCGTCGGCGGGATCGGCATGGCGTTGGTCTTCACGGTCCGGCCGATCGTGCAGGTCCTCACGGCGCACAGCTTCGTGACGGGTCACGACTTCAGCGCGCACGCGGCCGACCAGGCGCTGATCCAGGGGGCGGGGCTGCAGATCACGCAGTACCTCGGCCTGTTCGCGGGGCTCAGCCTGACCGTGGGCATGATCGTCGTCGCGCTGGGCGCCGGGCGCAGCGGGCTGCTCGCGCAGTGGATGATGATCCTCGGGATTTTCGCGGCCGTGCTCGCCTTCACCCCGCTCGGAGTGCTGTTCGGGATCGTGCAGGAGGTGATCCCGGCCTTCTGGCTGGTGGCGGTTGGAATGATGTTCATGGGCCGCGCGCCCGATCCGCCTGCCTGGGCCGCGGGCGAGGCGATGCCGTGGCCCTCCTCCGCGGAGCGTCGCGGCAGGGGCAAGCCCGCGCTCGCGGGAGCCGATGTGGCCCCGGCGCCCGCCGCGCCGGTGAGGCCATCCAGCCGGCGCCGGCGCAAGCGCCCGGCGTCTTGAGCCTGGCCTGAGCCGCGCTCCCGTTGCGATGCCCCAGGCGGCGTTGGCGTCGGCGCCCGACTCGCCCACGACTCAGCGGCACGACCCGCCGATGATTGAGCAACCCCTCCTCAGGGAATAATCTCAAGAGGAGAGGGTAACGGTGCTCTCCACTGTTCCCCGCTCTCAATCGAGCCGGTAAGGTCACCGGTGTATCTCGATGCCGCCTGGCATTGGGGCGGCGCGAAGGAGGGTCCCATGGAGGCAGCATCCATTCACCGTCCCGACTCCCCGCAGTCGATCCGTCCGCGCGAGCCCGTGCGCGACGAGAGTGCGCGAGCGAGCTCGTGGGCGCCCGCCAACCCGGCGCCGCTCGGGCTCGCGGCTTTCGCGATGACGACGTTCGTGCTGTCGATGTTCAACGCCAACCTGGTTTCCGAAAAGGGCACTCCGGTGGTGCTCGGTCTGGCGCTGGCTTACGGCGGCATCGTGCAGCTCGTAGCGGGCATCTGGGAGTTCCGCACGGGCAATACCTTCGGGGCCGTCGCGTTCTGCTCATACGGAGCGTTCTGGATCTCCTTCTGGTCGCTCGAGGTGTTCTATGCCAAGCAGATCGGCGGCAACGTTGGGCACGCCGTCGGTGTGTACCTGTGGGCGTGGGCGATCTTCACCGCCTACATGACGGTCGCGGCACTGCGCGTGAGTGCGGCCGTGCTGGCGGTGTTCGTGTTGCTGACCGCGACCTTCGTGTTGCTGGCGATCGGCGCTGTTGGCCCGCACACGACCGTCACACACTGGGGCGGGTACGTCGGTCTCGCCACGGCCGCCGCCGCGTGGTATGCGTCGTTTGCGGTTGTGACAAACTCGACGTTCGGACGCACCGTCCTACCGATCATGCCGCTGGACAACGCCGAGCGGCGCTGAGGAGTCAAAGGTCGAAGTGAGGCGCCGCGACCGTGTCATGAGCGGATGCGGCGCCGATGAGCGAGGAGTTTCGAGAAAGGTCTGAGATGGCAAGCGAACCCAAGTCAACTGCCGGCGCCGGCGATGGGGCGGCCTCAAACGGCGGCGCCGGCGAGGAGCTCGACCACGAGCTCGGGAGGCTGCTCGATGTGCAGCGCTTCGATCCGCCTGCGGAGTTCCGCGCGCAGGCTCTGCTGAACGACCCGGACGTTTATGCGGAGGCCGCGCGCGACCCGCAGGCGTGGTGGGCCGAGCAGGCGCGGGCGCTGCACTGGTTCAAGCCGTGGGAGACGGTGCTGGACGATTCCAACCCACCTTTCTACAAGTGGTTCCAGGGCGGTGAGCTGAACGTCTCCTACAACTGCCTGGACCGCCACGTGGAGGCCGGGCTGGGTGCTCGCGTGGCGCTGCACTGGCGCGGCGAGGATGGGGAGGAGCGCGATATCACCTATGCCGAGCTCCTGGCGGAGGTGCAGCGTTTCGCCAATGCGCTGAAGGACCAGGGTGTGCGCAAGGGCGACGTGGTGGGGATCTACCTGCCGATGATCCCCGAGGTGGTCGTGGCGATGCTCGCCTGCGCACGCATCGGCGCCCCGCACAACGTGGTCTTCGGCGGCTTCAGCGCGGAGGCGGTGCGCGAGCGCATGGAGTTCTCCGAGGCTCGTGTGCTAGTCACGGTCGACGGGGCCGCGCGCAAGGGGAAGACGGCGCCCGTGAAGGATCGAGTGGACGAGGTGATGGGCGACCTGGAGACGCTGCAGAGGATCATCGTCGTGCGCAGCAAGGGCGTGCAGTGTGAGATGAAAGAGGGGCGCGACGTCTACTACGAAGACATCATGGATGCCGCCGAAGCGGAGTGCCCGGCGGAGCCTCTGGACGCAGAGCACCCGCTGTACATCCTCTACACTTCCGGCTCGACGGCCAAGCCCAAGGGCATCCTGCACACGACCGGCGGCTATTTGACAGGTGTGTCGGCGACGCACCGCTACGTGTTCGATCTGAAGCCGGAGTCGGACGTGTACTGGTGCGCGGCGGACGTGGGGTGGGTGACGGGGCACTCCTACATCGTCTACGGGCCGCTGTGCAACGGCGCGACGTCGGTGATGTGGGAGGGCGCACCCGACTACCCGCACAAGGGCATCTGGTGGGAGCTCGTGGAGCGCTACGGCGTCACGATCCTCTACTGCGCGCCGACGGCGATCCGCGCGTGCATCAAGTGGGGCGCGCAGTACCCCGCGGCGCACGATCTCAGCTCACTGCGGCTGCTCGGGAGCGTGGGCGAGCCGATAAACCCCAAGGCGTGGCTGTGGTACCACAAGGTGATCGGGGGCGAACGCTGCCCGATCGTCGACACGTGGTGGCAGACGGAGACAGGGGCGATCATGATCACGCCGCTGCCGGGCATCACCTCGACCAAGCCCGGCTCGGCCACGCGGCCGTTCCCGGGCGTGCAGGCGCAGGTGCTGGCTGAGTCGAGCGGCGAGCCGCTGGAGGAAGGCCAGGGGCTCCTGGTGCTCACGCATCCGTGGCCCTCGATGCTGCGCACGCTCTACAAGGAGGACGAGCGCTACATCCAGACCTATTTCAGCCGCTTCGGGCCGGAGACCTACCTCGTGGGCGACGCGGCGCGGCGCGATGAGGACGGCTACCTGTGGGTCATCGGGCGCATCGACGACGTGGTGAACGTCTCCGGGCACAGGCTCTCCACGGCGGAGGTCGAGTCGGCGATCGTGGCGCACCCCGAGGTGGCCGAGGCGGCGGTGATCGGCCAGCACGACGAGGACTCCGGCCAGGCGATCGTCGCCTTCGTGACGCTGCAGACGGGCGCGGCGGAGGACGAGGAGATGGTGCAGGGCATCCGCGAGACGGTGGCCGAGCGGATCGGCAAGTTCGCGCGGCCCAAGCGCATCATCTGGGCCGAGGACCTGCCCAAGACGCGCTCGGGCAAGATCATGCGGCGACTGTTGCGCGACGTCGCGGAGGGTCGCGCGCTGGGCGACGTGACGACGCTGCGCGACCCCGACGTGATGGCCCAGTTGGAGGGGCGCATCAAGGAGCTGCAGGCGCAGGAGGATTGAGCGGAGCGACCGGCTGCGCAGATGTACTGATGCGGGTCGTCACTCGGTGGTAGTACGCTGGCCCGCGATGGCAGACGGCCCCGCGATCGAGACCACCGGTCTCACGAAGCGCTTCGGCGCGCGTAATGCCGTCGATGGTGTCGACCTGCAGGTGCCACGCGGATGTGCCTTCGGCTTTCTGGGACCCAATGGCGCTGGCAAGACGACGCTGATCCGCATGTTGCTGGGTCTCACTCGTGCGACGGCAGGGAACATGCACGTGCTTGGTCACCCGGTGCCCGTCGAGCGCGCCGAGGCATTGGCGCGTGTCGGTGCGATCGTCGAGGAGCCGCGTTTTCACCCGCAGCTTTCAGGCAAGGAGAACCTGGGCATCGTCGCAGCGGTGCGGGGGCCGGAGACACACGCGCGCATTGGACCCGCGCTCGCGCGAGTCGGTCTGAGCGAACGCGCAGACGACAAGGTCAAGAGCTACTCACTGGGCATGCGTCAGCGACTTGGCGTGGCGCGTTGCCTGCTGGCCGATCCACTGCTGCTGATTCTGGATGAGCCCACCAACGGTCTGGATCCGGGAGGTATTCAGGAGTTCCGGCTGATGATTCGCGAGATGGTGGAGCAGGAAGGGCGGACCGTCTTTCTTTCCTCGCATCTACTTGACGAGGTCGAAAAGACGTGTGACGCGGCTGCGATCGTGGATCGCGGCAAGGTGGTCACGCAGGGTCCGATCGCAGAGCTGGCGCAGGGTGGCGAGGGTGGTGCTCGCCACGAGCTGATCGTGGGCGTCGACGACGTTGATCAGGCATTGACGACGCTCGAAGGAAGCGAGCTGGTGCGTGAAGCCGTGCGTTCAGACGAGGGGCTGCGGGTGGTGCTCAGTGGCGCGCCGGAGAGCGCAGCGCTGGTCAATGCGCGGCTCGTTGGCGCAGGGCTGGCGGTCATGCGCCTGGAGCCAGTGCGCCACAGCCTCGAGCAGCGCTTCTTGGAGATCACTGCACGATTGGATGAGAAGCCCGCCGGCTCGTCTGAGGAGGTGAGAGCGTGAACGCAACCGTTGCGGCTCAGATGACGGGCGCGGACTTCCTCAAGCTACGCAGGCGACGCGGCAACATGATCTGGGTGCTCAGTCTCGTACTGGTGCCACTGCTGATCCTCTTCGTCGCGAGGATCATCCTGCACTCCTCCGATCCAAGCCACGAACTGCCGGCTGGTGGGACCGCCGGCTACATTGACGGCCTGCGCATTCTGGCACTGCTGTTCGGCCCGCTTGCAGCCATCCTGGTTGGCGTGGAGTCCGGCACGTTGGATGTCTCCGCGGGTGTCTTTCGCGACCTGGTTGTGACCGGACGCTCTCGCGTGGAGCTGTTCGCCTCCCGTGTGCCCGCTGCGCTGGCCCTGTGCTGGTCTGTGATGATCGCCGCCTACGCACTGATCCTGCTGGCGAGTTTTGCGTTCGCGTCGAATCTTCCGACCCCGGACGCCGCGCTGATTCTCAACGGATTGGGCTTCACGCTGCTCAGCACCGGAATGTTGTGTGTGGTTGCCGTCGGGTTCGCTTCGTTGACGACATCCAAGCCCACGGCGATCATCGCTCTGATCGCATGGCAGATCGTGGCGAGTCCGCTGATAGCTCACATCAGCGTGCTCGGCAGCGCGCGCAAGGCTGTGCTCAGCCAGGCAGTGCTCCATTTCAGTCCCATACATGTCGAAGGCGGTCGCGGTGCGACCATTGCGTTATCCCAGGGCTTGGCGGTCGTCGTCCTCGTGGCCTGGCTGGCGGTGTTCCTCGCGCTTGGCGCGTGGCGCACGCAGACGATGGATGCCTGACACGTAAGCTGTGCCGATGGCCACTACGACTTCCGAGCCCACAGACCCCGAGCTGGAGCAGGCCGCCTGGGACCTCGACCCGCTCGTCGACGGCGAGGGCGAGGCGGGGGTGGAGCGCCAGCTCGACGACGCGCTCGCCCGCGCGGAGGCGTTCGCTGCGCGCTACGCGGGCAAGCTGGGCGAGCTCGACGGGGGGGCCCTTGCGCAGGCGATGACGGAGCTGGCGGCGATCCACGACCTCGTCAGCCGCGCGGGGACGTATGCCGCGCTGCGCTTCTCGACCGACACGGCCGATCCGTCCCGGGGTGCACTGTTGCAGCGCGTGCAGGAGCGGGGAACGTCGATCGAGACGAAGCTGCTTTTTTTTGATTTGGAGTGGGCCGCGCTGAGCGATGCCGACGCGCAGCGGTTGGTGACGGGGGAGGAGCTCGATTTTGCGCGCCACCACCTGGAGAACGTGCGCCGCTACCGCGAGCACCTCTTGAGCGAGCCCGAGGAGAAGGTGCTGGCCGAGAAGTCCGTCACTGGCTCAGGTGCTTGGGCCAGGCTGTTCGAGGAGCTGACCTCGGCGATCGAGGTGGAGCTGCCAGCTGGCCCGGGAGACGCGGACAGCTCGGCCACTGCCGGCGAGCCCGGCGCCTCGGGCGGCGACGGGACCCAGTTGGCCGCCCTGGACGTCGCGCTGAGTCGCCTTGCGCTGCCCGACCGCGAGCTGCGGCGCACCGCGGCTGAGGCCGTCACGGCGGCGCTCGCGCCCGGACTACGCACACGTGGGTATGTGTTCAACACGCTGCTCGCCGACAAGGCCACCGACGACCGTCTGCGCCGCTACCCCAGCTGGCTGGCGGCGCGCAATCTCGCCAACGAGGCCAGCGACGAGTCGGTGCAGGCGCTGATCTCAGCGGTGCGCGCCCGTTACGAGCTCCCCCAGCGCTGGTACCGCCTGAAGGCGCGGCTGCTCGGCGTGGAGCGAATCACCGACTACGACCGCATGGCGGCGGTGACGCAGGACGACGTGAGCTTCACCTATGCGCAGGCATGTGAGCTGGTGCGCGACTGCTACGCCTCGTTCTCCCCCGAGCTGGGCGAGCTGGTGGGGCGCTTCTACGACGAGCGCTGGATCGACGCGCCCGTGCGTCCGGGCAAGCGCGGCGGGGCGTTCTGCGCGAGCGCCACACCGGCGGTCCACCCGTATGTGATGCTCAACTACACCGCGCGCCGGCGCGATGTGCTGACGCTCGCACACGAGCTCGGCCACGGCGTGCACTTCGCGCTGGCGGCGCGTCAGGGGATCTTCCATCAGGGCACGCCGCTGACCCTCGCCGAGACCGCCTCGGTGTTCGGCGAGACAATCGTGTTCGGGCGCCTCCTGGAAGAGGACAGCTCGCCCGAGTCGCGCCTTGCGCTGCTGGCGGAGAACCTGGAGGGCGCGATCGCCACCGTGTTCCGCCAGGTCGCGATGAATCACTTCGAGGATCTCGCGCACACCGCGCGGCGCGAGCAGGGCGAGCTGTCGGTGCAGCGTCTGGGCGAGCTGTGGGCCGAGAGCCAGGAGGAGATGCTGGGCGACTCCGTGGAGATCACCGAGGGGTACCGCACCTGGTGGAGCTACATCCCCCACTTCATCAACACCCCTGGCTACGTCTATGCCTACGCGTACGGCCAGCTCTTGGCGCTGTCGGTGTACCAGCGCTATGAGCAGCAGGGCGCGGACTTCGTGCCGCGCTACCTGGAGATGCTGGCCGCAGGCGGCTCGCGCTCGCCTGAGGAGCTGGGTGCGATCGTCGGCGTGGATCTCGCCGACCCCGGCTTCTGGGACGCGGGTCTCGATCTGATCGAGCGTCAGCTGCAGGAGGCCGAAGCCGCTGCTCGCGCGAGCGGGCGAGTGTAGTCAGGTCGCCCGCGTGCTCAGCTCAGTTGTCCTGTGCGTCCGGAAGATACTGGAGGTCTTCAAGGTCACGTGGCCTGCCCGCTGCCTGCTTCATGGCACGCAGGTGCGCGAGGCTGCAGATCTTCATGGGTACATCGGCGGGCCTCGCTTCGATCGCACGTGAGGCCAGCTTGGAATAGGGGTCGTCTCCGTCGATGCCGGCGATCCACTGCAAAAGGTCGAGCCTGCCGCGATCGGTGACCAAGCGAAAGTTGCCGCCCTGTCTGAGATCCTCGACCGAGGTCGGATCGAACGGAAACTCGCCGTCGTCGAAGTCTCCGGCATCGGCGTTCATGGCGTTCAGTTCCGCAAGTGCTGTGGCAAGCCGACTGAGATTCTCGTCACTTGGGTTGGGCACGATGTCGAGGTCTTTCGAGGGTCTGATGAGGCCGTGGGCATTGACGGCGACACCGCCGATGATCACGTGCTCTACGCCCCGTTCATGCAGGAAGCGCAGCAGCGGCAGAGGGTCAAGCGCCTCGGACATGCTTGAACGCGTCGGCGATGATGTTCGCCGTCCTGGTGAGGGCCGCGGCCTCTTCGAGGTTGACCGTAGCGCCACGCTTGTGGTCTTCCATCACGCGTGCGCGCGTAACAGCCTCCTCGCGAGCGATCTCCTCTGGTGTCCAGGGGCCTCTTGGCTTCTTGTTTTCCGGCGCCGACGCCATGGTCCGATGTTAGGCCATCGGACAGTCGGAAGCCATGGCTCAGAGCAGGCCCAGCGCGCTGCCCGCGCCGTGCACGAGGTTGAACAGCGGCTGGGGGATGATGCCGAAGAAGAGGGTTGCCGCGCCCGCGAGGACCGCCACGAACACGACCTCGGGCTGCGGGCCGCGGGTCGTTGCGGGCGTGGGCTGCTCCTCCAGCTCCGGTGAGCCGCCGGCCAGGGCGGGCAGGGCGACCGGCGCCTCGCGCATCCACATCGCCGCGATCACCGGCAGGTAGTAGCCGAGGGAGATCATCGAGCCGATCACGATCGCCACGCCCAGCCAGGTGTAGTTGCCGGAGACGGCCGCATCGATCAAATAGAACTTGCCCATGAAGCCCGCGGTTGCGGGGATTCCGGCGAGGGCGAGCATCGAGATCGTCAGCGGCCACGCCAGCCACGGACGCTCGCGCCCGAGGCCCGCGACCGACTGGATCGAGTCGCCGAGCGTCGTTTCGCGCTCGCGCGCGAGGATCACCGCGAAGGCCGCCATGTTCATTGGCAGATACACCGCCAGGTAGAAGACAGTCGCGCTCACGCCCAGCTGGCTGGAGACGACGACGCCGGCGAGGATGTAGCCGGCCTGGGCGACCGAGGAGTAGGCGAGCATGCGCTTCAGCGAGGACTGGCCGAGTGCGCCGACGTTGCCGACGACGATGCTCACTGCTGCGAGCACCGCCAGCGCCGGTCCCCAGCTGTGCTGGGTTTCGATCAGCGCCACGTCGAACAGGCGCAGGAACGCGCCGAACGCCGCGACCTTTGTGGCGACCGCCATGAACGCCGTGACGGGAGTCGGGGCGCCCTCGTACACGTCCGGCGTCCACTGGTGGAAGGGCGCGATCGATGCCTTGAAGCAGAGGCCCACCACCGACAGCGCGACGCCCGTGAGCAGCAGCACGTCGTTGCCGAGGCCCGCTCCGACCCCATGTGGAGCGTCGTTGGCGATCGCGTAGGAGATCGCCACGAAGTCGGTGGAGCCGGTGGCGCCGTAGATCAGCGCCAGCCCATACAGCAGCGTCGCCGAGCCGACCGACCCGATGATGAGGTACTTCAGGCCCGACTCCAGCGAGTGCTCGCGGCGCATTTCGGTGGCGCACAGCACGTATAGGGGGATCGACAGGAGCTCGATGCCCACGAACAGCATCACGATGTTCTGCGCCGCGGCCAACAGCGACATGCCGCCGATCGAGGTCAAGAGCAGCGCGTGGAACTCGCCGTGTCCTGCTTCGCGTGCCGCCAACGAACGCCAGGCCAGCAGCACGGTCGCGATGCCGCCGCTGATCAGGATCAGGTTGAGCGTCATCGACAGCTCGTCCAGGCGCAGCGCGCGCGCGACGAGCGGCTTGGCTTCGCCGTACTGCCAGATGCTCAGCCCCAGCGCTGCGGCGAGGACGACGAGGCTCAGCACGGGCACCACCTGCGTGCGCGCGCGGCGGGAGCCGAGCAGGCCGACGAGCAGCACCACGATCGCGCCGCCGAGCAGCGCCAGCACGGGGGAGAGGCCCGCGAAGTCGACGTGCGGGCCCTTGAGGGTGGCGAGCAAGGGGGTCATTCGCCAGATCTCCTCGGGGTGCCATGTACTGCGTAGTCTTCGGAGTTGCCACGCCCTTCTCCGGTCGCTTCGCTCGGGATCGCGCCATATCCCACCCCACTCTGCGCCACTGTGGTTGGGGGATTGAGCGCCACGTGCGCCTGAGCCACAGCCGCCTTCACCGAGTCTTCGCTGCGGTGCAGCGCCACCTGCGGGTCGAGCGCCAGGAACAGGATCACTGCGACCACCGGCACCAGCACAAGGCCGTCCCACACGCCGATGTCACGCGACTCCACATCCTTGCCCGCGCGATTGTGCATCGCGCGGATGAACAGCCGCAGTGCGTATACGCTCGCCATCGCCACACCGCTGAAGGCGATCACGGCGATCGCGAGCTTCGTGTTGAACACGCCCAGCAGGATCAGGAACTCGCCCACGAAGTTGGAGGATCCCGGCATCGCCAGCGTCGCCAGCGCCACGATCAGGAACAAGGCAGCGAGCACCGGCGCGCGGAAGGCGATGCCGCCCATGTCGCGCACGTCTTCCGAGCCCCCCGCGCGGCGCGCGAGCAGCGCGACGATGAACAGCAGCGGCGCCACCACCAGCCCGTGGTTGAACATCTGCAGCAGCGCCCCCTGAGCGCCGTCGGCGTTCAGGGCGAAGATACCGAGCGTGATGAAGCCCATCTGCGCGACCGACGAGTATCCGGCGATCAGGCGCGCGTCGGTCTGGGTGAACGCCACCGCCGACCCGTACACGATCGAGGCCAGCGCGATCAGCAGCATCAGCGTCTGGAAGTGCGCCGCCGCCTGCGGGAACAGCGGCAGCGCGATGCGCAGGAAGCCGTACGCGCCGACCTTCGAGAGCACACCCGAGAACACCATCAGCACCTCGATCGGCATCGCCCGGTAGCCGTCGGGCATCCAGCCGTGCAGCGGGAACGCCGGCATCTTTACGAGGAACGCGGCCGCGAAGAACAGGAAGATCCACTCCTGCGAGCCCGTGCTCAGTGGCAGCGCGTGCAGGTTCGAGAGGACGAACGTCAGCGGCGCGCCATTCTGTTCTGAAGCCAGCACGCCCGTCGCGATCGCCGCGGCGAGCATCAACAGCGAGCCCACCAGGGTGTAGATCACGAGCTTGATCGTGGCGCGCACCCGGTCTGGGCCCTGGCCCCACATTCCGATCATGAAGTAGAAGGGGATCAGCATCAGGTCGAAGAACGCCACGAACAGCGCCAGATCCTGCGCCAGGAACGCCCCAAGCACGGCCGACTCGGCGAGCATGAAGAAGAAGTAGAAGAGCCTCGGCCGATCCCATTCGCGCAGGTTCGCCGCCAGCGTCGCGATCGCGAACAGCAGCGTCGTCAGCCCGATCAGCATCACGTTCAGCCCGTCGATGCCAAGCTTGTAGTGGATGCCCAGCGTCGAGATCCACACCATGTCGGTCACGTGCTGCAGGCCTGCGCCAGACTTGAAGTCCGCGATGTAGCCGATCGCGAGGGCGAGGGCGAGCAGGGAGCCAATCAGCGCCAGTACGCCGGGCACGCCGCCGCGGAAGCGCAGGGGGGAGGTGTCGCCGGGGCCCGGCGTCACGTCGTCCGTGATGCCGCCGTTGGCGGTCGTGGGTGCGACCTGCCCGCGTCCCCCCGCGAGGGCTGCCAGCGCTCCCAGCAGGCCGCACACTGCGGGCACCCATATGAGGACAGAGAGGGGCATCAAGTCAGGCCAGGGCTGGAGTAGGAGGCGTCGATATGAGAACCGAGGGCGGCATCAGATCACGACTGGAGTAGGAAGTAGAGGCCCACGGCTGCCACGCCGAGCATCAAGAGCGCCGCGTAGTAGCGCAGCAGCCCGCTCTGCACGGCGCGCACGGCGGCCGATCCCGCGCGCACGATGCCTACGGTGCCGTCGATGAGCGCGCCCTCGATCACCACGCGCTCGAAGGTGCCGGCGGCGAAGCGGCCCGCCGCGGCCATCGGGCGCACCACGAGGGTGTCGATCGCCTCGTCGAACCACCACTTGTGGAACAGCAGCTCGTACACCGCGTGCCAACGCTCCTGCAGGGCGGCGGACAGACCCGGACGCTTCACCCAGATGCGGTAGGCGAGCGCGATGCCCGCCAGCCCGAGGAGAGTGCCGAGCGTCAGGCCGAACACGAGCAGGCCGTCCTTGGTGTGCGGTTCATACAGCGGTGAGGTTGCGAACGTGGGGCGCAGGAAGTCGTCGATCACGAAGTCCACTTCCGGGATCTGCAAAAGGCCCGCGCCGATCGCGCCCACCGCGAGCACGCTCATCGCGATCTTCATCGGCCACTCCCGCTCGGCAATCACGTGCGTGGGGCCGGGGAAACCAACGTCGAGATCCTCCACCTCGCCGGTGGCGGGGTTCGTGGGCTGCTCTGCGTGATGCAGGTGGCCGCCTTCCAGCTCGCGCGCCTCGGGCACGGGGTCGCCGTAGAAGGCGCGGAAGATCATCCGGAACGTGTACACGGCGGTGAGGAACGCGCCGATGTAGCCGATCACGTACAGCGCCCAATGCCAGCCGCCGCGCTCGCCCGTCACGAGCAAGATCTCGTCCTTGCTGAAGAAGCCGGAGAACGGTGGGATCCCCGACAGCGCGAGGCCGCCGATCAGAAAGCAAGCGAACGTGAACGGCATCGCCTTGCGAAAGCCGCCCATCCGGTTCAGTGACTGCTCGCCCCCCATCGCGCCGATGATCGACCCCGCGCCCATGAACAGCAGCGCCTTGAAGAACGCGTGCGTCATCAGGTGGAACAGCCCAGCCGCATAGGCGCCCACCGAGACGCCCATGATCATGTAGCCGATCTGCGACATCGTCGAGTAGGCGATCACGCGCTTGATGTCGGTCTGCACGAGCCCGATCGTGCCCGCGATGAACAGCGTCAGCGCGCCGATCACCGCGCCCGTGTCCTGCGCCGCGGGGGCCAGTTCAAACAGCGTGTGCATACGCGCGATCAGGTACACCCCCGCCGTCACCATCGTCGCCGCGTGGATCAGCGCCGATACGGGCGTCGGGCCCTCCATCGCGTCGGGCAACCACGTGTGCAGGGGGATCTGCGCGCTCTTCGCAAACGCCCCCACCAGCAGCAGCAGGCACCCCGCGACGATGTCGCCTTCGCCGCTGGAGAACACGTGCGGCGCGCGCTGGAAGGTCTTCAGGAAGTCGAGCGTCCCCGTGTGCTTGAAGATGAAGTACGTCCCCAGCACGAGCCCCACGTCGCCGACGACGTTGATCACGAACGCCTTGATCCCCGCGCGCGTGGCCGTCGTGCGGCGGTACCAGAAGCTGATCAAGAGATAGGAGGCGGCGCCCACGAACGCCCAGCCGACGATCAGCAGCAGGAAGTTCCCCGCCAGCACCAGCAGCAGCATCGAGAACACGAAGAAGTTGAGGTAGGCGAAGTAGCGGTTGAAGCCCCGATCCTTGTCCATGTATGAGATCGAGTACAGGTGGATCATCGTCGAGACGCCGCTGACGATCAGGATCATGAACACCGACAGTGGGTCGACCAGGATCCCCAGCTGCGCGTCCACGCCGACCGTGTTGGCGTAGTTCCACAGCGACGAGGTCATCTCGCGCTGGGCGGGCGCGACGCTCTGGATCTTCGCCAGCGCACCCAGCGCGGCGAGGAACGCCAGGAAGATCGCACCCGTCCCGATCCAGCCGGCGGTGCGGCCAGGAAGCACGCGGTAGCCGAGGCCGATCACGAGCGTGCCGAGCAGCGGGAAGGCCAGCACGAGCCAGCCGTAGGTGGTAGCGCTCACGTCTGCGCCTCCTGAGCGGTCCCAGTCGAGGCTGACAAGGACGCAGGGAGTCCCTGTGCTGGTGGCACAGGGGCAACTGAGGACGCCGTCAGGCGAAGGCTGGGGCCGCTCAGGGTCATCCCTGAAGCTCTCTTAGCTCGTCGACGTCTATCGGCAGGTTGCGGCGGTAGATCGCCACGATCATGCCGAGCCCGATGCACACCTCGCACGCCGCGACCGTCATCACCACGAGCGCGAGGATCTGACCGTCGCCGTTGCCCCACATGCGCGCGAACGAGATCAGCGCAAGGTTTCCGCCGTTGAGCATCAGCTCCAGACACAGGAGCACGACGAGCGGGTTGCGTCTGACCATCACGCCGACGGCGCCCAGGCTGAAGACGATCGCCGAGACGGCGAGGTACCAGGCGATGCTCACCGGTTCTCTCCTGCATCGGAAGCGGCGTTGGGGCGCACGGGGTTGGGGCGCAGGTCGCTCACCAGCCACCCTCCGCTGTCGAGCCGGCCCCGACCTTGGGGCGCTCCTCCTCGCGCTCGCCGTTCTTGCCCGGCTCGCCGTTGCTGTCCGCGGCGTGCGCGAGCTCGAAGGGTAGCCCACCGACGCCCTCGGCCATCGTGCCAGTGCCGCGCGGGCGCAGCAGGTCCATCGGGGTCAGCCGTCGCTCCTCATCCTCCAGGCCGCCGCGTCGCCGCGCCAGCACGACCGCGCCGACTGCGGCGATCACGAGCAGGAACGAGGCGACCTCGAATGCCAGCAGAAAGCGCGTGAGCAGCAGCTGGCCGATGTAGGCGGGGGTGCCGTACGTGCGTGGCCCCGGCGCGTAAGGCGCCCCGTAGCCGTCGACTGCCTCCAGGCCTGTGCCCAGCAGCGCGATCAACAGCTCCACGAGCAGCGCCGCCCCGAGCACCGTGCCGCCGAGACGCATGCTCGCGCCGCCCGGACCGCGCAGGCCCGAGCCGAGCGAGTCGCTTTCGCTGCCCACGTAGGCGACGACGAACACGTACAGCACCATCACCGCGCCGGCGTACACGACGACCTGCACGGCGGCGACGAACTCCGCGCGCAAGAGCAGGAACAGCACGGCGAGGGAGATCAGGTGGCCGACGAGCGCCAGCACGCTGAAGAACGCGTCGCGCAGCATCACCACGCCGATCGCGCCGGAGATTGCGCCGATCGCGGCGATGAAGAACAGGAGGGTGCTCATGTCCGGCAATCCTCGCGCGAGCGGGGGGCAGGATGGCTGGCGGCGCGGCGCGGCATCTCTCTCCTACTCCCCCTCATTCCTCAGGGGCGTGCGCTCCAGCGGCTCGGCGAGCAGCATCTCCTTGGTGAAGATCAGGTCCGAGCGGCTGTAGTCGGAGAGCTCATAGTCGTGGCCCATCGTGATCGCATCGAACGGGCAGGCCACCTCGCAGTAGCCGCAGAAGATGCAGCGCGAGAGGTTGATCTCGTATACCGCCGCGTAGCGCTCGCCGGCGGAGACGCGGTTCTCCGGCGTGTTCTCTGCCGCCACCACGCGGATGCAGTCCGCGGGGCAGGCGGCGGCGCACAGCGAGCAGCCCACGCACTTCTCCAGGTGCGTGTCCTCGAAGCGGTGCAGCTTGTGGCGCCCGCGAAAGCGCGGGTACACGGGCGTCTTCTGCTCGGGGTACTGCACCGTGACGGGCTTTTCGGTGAAGCGGCCGAACGTCGTCGCAAGCCCGCGCAGCGTCTCCACGAACGTGCGCCATGTGCTGCGTGTCGGGCCCGGCGCGGGGGTGCGCTGGACCTCGACGATGTCATCGCCTGGACTCCACATCAGCGGCTCACCCCCACGGGCACGTTGGTTGGAAGCGGATCATTGGCTGGGAACGGGTTGAGTGTGGCCCACATCAGTGCGTCACCACCACGAGCACTGCGGTCACGAGCGCGTTGAGTGTCGCCAGTGGCAGCAGCACCTTCCAGCCGAAGCTCATCAGCTGGTCGTAGCGCAGGCGCGGCAGCGTCGCGCGCACCCAGATGAACAGGAAGGTGATCAATCCCATCTTGAACAGCACCACGAACGGGTCGACCCAGCCGGGCGGGTGGATGCCGAACGGCAGTAGCCACCCGCCGAGGAACACGGTCGTGACGATGCCGCTAACCACCAGCACGTTCAGGTACTCGGCGAAGTAGTAGCTCGCGAAGCGCCCGCCACCGTACTCGGTGTTGTAGCCGCCCACGAGCTCCGCGTCGGCCTCGGTCAGGTCGAACGGAGCGCGGTTGGTCTCCGCGAAGCTCGCCGTCAGGAAGATCAAGAAGCCGAAGAACTGCGGCACGATGTACCACATGCCTTCCTGGGCGTGCACGATCCCCACGAGCGAGAGTGTCTGCGCGGTGAAGATCACGCCCACCAGCGCCAGCCCCTGGGAGACCTCGTAGGAGATCAGCTGCGCCGCGCCGCGCATCGCGCCGAGGAACGAGTACTTCGAGCCGGATGACCAGCCGCCGAGCATGATTCCGTAAAAGGCGATCGCGCCCAGCGCGAACAGGTACAGCGGGCCGATCGACACGTCGATCCCATACAGCCCCACGGGTGTGCCGAAGATGTCCTGCACATCGCCGAAGGGGATGATCGCGAACGCCGCCACCGCCGTGAGGATCGAGATCACCGGCGCCAGCACGAACAGGAAACCGATTGAGGTCCGCGGGCGAAACTGCTCCTTGGTCAGCAGCTTGAGGATGTCCGCCAGCGGCTGCAGCGCGCCGTAGGGGCCGACGCGGTTGGGGCCATAGCGCGACTGGAAGCGCCCCAGCAGCTTGCGCTCGGCGATCAGCACCACCGGGACGAGCTGCAGCGCCACGGCGAAGATGACAATCGCCTTGAGGATCTGGATCCACCAGGTTTCGTAGTAGCCGACAATGGCGATCATGCGCTTACCGCCACGGCGAGGCCGCTCAGCGCCGCGGCCAGATCGCTCAGCACCTCGGACTCCGCGCGCGTCGCCCCCAGCTGGGCGACGGCCGGGCGCAGGCGCTGGACGAGGCCGCTGGGGTGCACGATCGTGCCCTTCTTCTCCGCGTAGGCCTGTGCCGGGAAGACCACATCTGCGTGATCGCGCAGATTTTGGGTGAGGAACATCGCGTGTGCCACGACAGTACTTGCCCGCTCCAGCGCCCTCGACCAGAGTGCCTGGTGCTGCTCCCACGCCTCAGCTCGGGCTCCCGCGCTTGAGACGTTTCGCGCCCACGCGGAGTGCATCTGCTCCCAATCCGGCTGGGCCAAGGGCTCCTCCAGCGGGTCGGTGTTGAGCAGATACACCGCGCTCAGCTCGCCCTCCGCCAGCGCGGCAGCGATCCCGTGGGCGTCGAGGCCCTCCTGCGCGATGTCGCTCAGCCCTGGGCCCGCGTTGGGCAGTACGCCCGCCTCGCGCAGCCCGCGACCGTTGGCGTGCGCGGGGATTTCCATCAACCCTGCGCCGTCGATCTCGGCCAGCGACAGCGTCGCCGCCAGGTCGAGCAGCGCCTGCGCGGCGCGCTCGCCGTCGGGGCCTGCAGTGAGGCGTTCGTGCCATAGCACCACGACCTCCTCGCCCGCGGCGGCGAGCGTCTTGGCCAGCTTGCCGGCGGCGCTTGTGTCCAGCAGGTCGGCTGCGCTGGCGTGCACGAGCTTCATGCCGTGGCGGCGCACGCCCTTGCGGATACGCAGGTCGAGGATCGCTGCGTCAGCAACCGGTTCGCAGTCGAGCAGCAGCACGGTGTGCGCGAACTCGAGGTCGCTCACCTTCGCCTGCAGCGCCGGGGCGCCCAGCGCGCGGTGCAGCTCCAGCGGCAGTGTGCCCGCCACGCGCGAGTCCAGGTGCGGGGAACCGAGGCCCTCGCGCATGAGCTGGCTAAGTAGCAAGCCCTCCTCGTTCGTGGCGCCGCCGCCGGCCAGCGCGCCGGTGCGCGAACCTGCGCGCCGCAGCCCCGCCGCGGCCTCTTCCAGCGCGCGCTCCCAGCTGACGGGGCGCAGCTCGCCGCCGTCGCGCAGCAGGGGCTCGGTGATGCGCTCATCGCCGCCGAGGTGCGGGTAGGCGAAGCGCCCGCGGTCGCACAGCCAGCCGTCGTCCACCTCCTTGTGTTCGCGCGAAAGGACGCGCAGCACCCGCTCGTCGCGCACCGTCAGGCGCACGTTGCACTGCGCCGGGCACAGCGTGCACACGGACGCCGAATCCTCGATGTCCCACGGGCGCGCGCGGAAGCGGTAGGGCTGCGAGGTCAGCGCGCCCACCGGGCACAGCTCCACGATGTTGCCGCTGAACGGCGCCACGTAGGGGTGCCCGTCGAACGTCGATACATATGAGTGCGCGCCGCGCTCCAGCAGCACCAGCTGATGGTCCTCGCTGATCTCCTGCGAGAAGCGCACGCAGCGGTAGCAAAGGATGCAGCGCTCCCGGTCGATCGCAATCGTGGGCGAGAGCGCCAGCGGCTTCACGAAATGGCGCTTGGGCTCGATGAACCGCGAGGTGCCCTTGCCCCAGCCGAAGGTGATGTCCTGCAAAGGGCACTCACCGCCCTTATCGCACACGGGGCAGTCGAGCGGGTGGTTGATGAGCAGGAACTCCACCACCGCGTTCTGGGCCTCCTTCACTCGGGCGGTCTGGGTGTGCACAACCATGCCGTCCTTCACCGGTGTCGAGCAGCCCGTCTGCAGCTTGGGGATCCCCTCGATTTCCACCAGGCACATGCGGCACGCGCCGACGGGCTGGCCGAGCTTGGGCTCGTAACAGAAGACCGGAATCTCCACGTCGCCGTGCTTGGCGGCGTCGACGAGCATTGAGTTCTCGGGGGCCTGCACCTCGAGGCCGTCGATCGTGAAATTAATTACTCGCGGTTCGGGCCTAGGCATCGAAATGGTCACCTCCGCGGGCCATCCTGGCCCGCGTTTTGATGGGGTCGGTCGCCCTCCGGGCGCCCGTGACCGCTTCGGGCCTTTGGCCCTTCGCTTTAAACGACCTTGGCAGGGGACCGCTCCCATTGGGCGTCGACCTTGGCATCAGACCACTCCCGCCAGGCGTCGGCTGTCCATGTGTTCTTCGAACTCCTCCTTGAACTTCGCGATCATCGAGCCGATCGGCATCGCCATCGCGTCGCCGAGCACGCATAGGCAGTTCCCCATGATGTGCTCCTGCACGCTGGCCATTATCTCCAGATCCATCGGCGTGGCCTCGCCGAGCTCGATGCGCTCGAGCATCTTCACCGTCCAGTTGGTGCCCTCGCGGCAGGGGGTGCACTTGCCGCAGGACTCGTGACGGTAGAACTTCGCGACCTTCAGCGCCACGTCGAGGATCGGCGTCGAGTCGTCCACGACGATGATCGCGCCCGAGCCGAGCATCGTGCCGGCCTTGGCGAGCGAGTCGAAGTCGTAGGGCACGTCGAGGTCCGCGCCCGTCAGCACAGGCGAGGAGGAGCCGCCGGGGAACCAGCACTTGACATCCCTCCCCTCCGGCGGGCCGCCGGCGAGGCCGTAGATAATCTCGCGGGAGGGGATGCCGAGCTCAATCTCGTAGTTGCCCGGCTTCTGCACGTGGCCGGAGACGCTCACGAGCTTCGTGCCCGTGGAGGTCTCTACTCCGAGCTTGGCGTACTCGGCGCCGCCCATGCGCATGATGCTCGGCACGGTGCAGAGCGTCTCGACGTTGTTGATCAGCGTTGGCCCCTGGTAGAGGCCCTGGTTGGCCGGGAACGGGGGCTTCAGGCGCGGGTTGCCGCGCTTGCCCTCCAGTGAGTCGAGCAGGCCGGTCTCCTCGCCGCAGATGTATGCGCCCGCCCCGCGGTGCACCACGAGCGAGAGGTCGTGGCCTGAGCCCAGGATGTTCTCGCCGATGTAGCCGGCCTCGCGCGCTTCGTGCAGCGCCGCGTCGAGCATGTCGGCCTGCAGCACATACTCGCCGCGAATGTAGATGAACGAGCGGTTCGCGCCCGCCGCGTAGGAGGCGATCACGATCCCCTCGATCAGCATGTGCGGCGACTTCTGCATCAGCTCGCGGTCCTTGAACGTCCCTGGCTCGGACTCATCTGCGTTGCACACGAGGTACTTGTCCATGCCGCCCTTGGGCAGGAACGAGACCTTCTTGCCCATCTGGAACCCCGCCCCGCCGCGCCCGCGCAGGCCGGAGGCTTCCAGCTCGTTCAGCACCGCCTCGGGCGGCATCTGTAGCGCCTTGCGCAGCGACTCGTAGCCGCCGCGCCGCTGGTAGACCTCCAGCGTGTTGAGCCCCGGCTCGTCGATGTCGGTGAACAGCAGCATCGGGCTCGCGGCAGCCATGCTCAGCAGCCCTCCGTCGTTCGCGGGGTCATCGCTCGGCAGCCCGTCGTATCGTGCGTAACCATCTCAGCAGCCCTCCTGCACGGGGTGCTCGGGGAACGCCTGCGAGTTGGCGTGCGGGTCGGCCACTAGGCGCCGCGCCAGCTGCTTGTCGGGCAGCACCGGCCCGCCCTTGCGGATGTCCGCCAGCAGCTGGGGGACGTCTTCGATGGTCAGCGGCCCCACGTACACGCCGTCCACGGAGGCCATCGGCGCGAGGTCGCATGCGCCCAGGCACTCGAACGCGCGCACGTTGAATTCAGGGTCCTCGCCCGCAGCGGCGCACACCGCCTCATACAGCTCGTCCGCGCCGCACAGCGAGCAGCTGATGTTGGTGCACACGTAGACGCTGTGCCTGCCCACCGGTGTGGTATCGAGCATGTCGTAGAACGTCGCCACCGCCGCCAGGTACGCGGGCGTCAGGCGCATCACACAGGCAACCTGCTCGATCGCCTCCGGAGAGCACCAGCCGTGCACGCGCTGCGCCGCCTCAAGCGCGGGCAGCGCGGCCGAGCGGCTGTCCGGGTAGAGCGCCATGTGCTCCTCTATCTCCGCCCGCAGCTCGTCGGGCACGGGCGTCGTGGCGGGATCCGGGACGGGCGCGGGGTCCTTTGTCAGATCGGCCGGTTCGTCCCAGCCAGGCACGCGCGAGCCGTGGGCGTAGCGGCGGACAGTGCTCACCGGTCGATCCCTCCGAGAATCGGGTCCAGCATCGCCGTCGTGGCGATCATGTCGGCGATGTAGCTGCCTCGCGCCATCGGTCCAAGCGCCTGCAGGTTGACGAAGCTCGGGTCGCGCATGTGCACCCTTGCGGGCTTTGAGCTGCCGTCGGAGCGCACGTAGCAGCCGAGCTCGCCGCGCGGTGACTCGATTGGGTAGTACACCTCGCCGGGCGGCACGCGGAAGCCCTCGGTGACGAGCTTGAAGTGGTGGATCAGCGCCTCCATCGAGGTCGCCAGCTCGTGGCGCGGGGGCAGCGCGACCTTGCGGTCCTCGGTGATGTGCGGGCCCTCGGGCAGCCCGTCGATCGCCTGCGCGACAATCTTCACCGACTCGTAGATCTCCGCCAGACGAACGGCGAAGCGGTCGTAGTTGTCGCCCACAGTCCCGACCGGGATCTTGAAGTCGAAGTCCTCATAGGAGGAGTAAGGAGCCGCCTTGCGCAGATCCCACGGATTTCCGGCGGCCCGCAGGAGCGGGCCGGTAACGCCCAGCCCGAGCAGCGTCTCGGCGTCCAGGGGGCAGGTGCCGCGCAGGCGCCGCAGCACGATCTCGTTCGAGTTTAGGATCGCGCCGTACTCGTCCGCGCGCTCGGGCATCACCTTCAGGAACTCCCTCAGCTTGGCGGCGAAGCCTGAGGGGATGTCCTCCATCACGCCGCCCACCTGGAAGTAGCGCGTGTGCATCCGCGCGCCGGATGACATCTCGAACAGGTCGAGGATCAGTTCGCGCTCGCGCAGGCAGTAGAGGAAGATCGACACAGCGCCGAGGTCGAGCGCGCTCGTGCCCAGCCAGATCAGGTGCGAGGCGATGCGGTTGAGCTCGAGGTGGATCACGCGCAAGTACTGCGCGCGGCGCGGGACCTCGACCTCCAGGAGTGCCTCGACCGCGCCGACGTAGGCCATCGAGTTGAAGTAGTAGGAGAGGTAGTCCATCCGCTCGACGATCGGGATCACCTTCCAGTAGGCCTTGTCCTCGGCCGTCTTCTCGATCCCCGTGTGCACGTAGCCGATGACCGGCTTGATGTCGCGCACGATCTCCGCTTCGAGCGTCACGAGCAGCCGCAGCACCCCGTGCGTGGCCGGGTGGTGGGGGCCGAAGTTGAGCGTCAACAGCTCCTGGGTGCGATCGCCGGCGGCGGCGCCGATCTGCTCCTGCACGGGGGAGAGCGTGATGCTCTCCTCCTGCTTGCGGTACTCCGAGACCCTGCTCACGGCACGGGCCTCGTACTGGGCACGGGGTCGTTGTAGGTGAAGATCACCGGTTCGCCGCCGACGGGGAAGTCGCGGCGCTGGGGGTGCCCCTCGTAGTCCTCGGGCATCAGGATGCGCCGCAGGTCGGGGTGGCCCTCGAAGACCACGCCGAACATGTCATACACCTCGCGCTCCTGGTGGTCGGCCGTCGGCCACGCCGGCGTCACCGATGGCACCGCGGGGGCGTCGACGGGGACGCGCACCTTCACGGTCAGGCGGTCCACGCGGTTCATGTCGAGCAGCTCGTACACCACGCCCAGGCGCGGCTCCTCGGGGTAGTGGTCGACGCCGTGCACGCTCGCCAGGAAGGCATAGCCCTTGCCGCGCAGGTGCTCCAGCACGGCTCCGATCGCAGCGGGCGCGACGCTGAGCGTCGCGCGCTCGCGGAAGAACAGCGTGCCGAGCACTCCCTCGTCACCCACGCCCTCGGCCTCGCGCAGCTCCTGGGCGATCAGCTCCAACCCGGTCGCGTCAGGCACCGGGGGCTCCCGCGCGGGGCGCGTTTGCCTCAGGGCCGCTCGCGCGGGGTTCGCCTGCGCTCGCGGCGCCGTCCGGCGCGGTGCTCGGCGCGGCACCGGGGACGCTTGACGCGGCACCGGGGACGATCTCCTCGGTACCCACGGCGTCGTAGCGCTCGCGCCAGCCCTCCTTGCGGTCGTCCTGGACGAGCTCGCGCAGCTTGAGGATCCCGTGCATCAGCGCCTCCGGTCGCGGCGGGCAGCCGGGTACGTGCACGTCGACGGGCAGGAACTTGTCCGCCGGCACGAGCGCGTAGTTGTTGAACACGCCCATCGAGCTGCAGCAGGCGCCCATCGAGATCGCCCACTTGGGCTCGAGCATCTGGTCATACAGGCGACGGATGATCGGCGCCATCTTGATCGACACGCGCCCGGCGAGGATGATCAGGTCGGCCTGGCGCGGGGAGGCACGGAACGCCTCGAAGCCGAAGCGCGCGATGTCCGTGCGCGGCCCGGCGGCGTGGAACTGCTCCATCGCGCAGCACGCCAGTCCGAAGCCGAGCGGGAAGAACGAGTTCGAGCGCGCCCACGCCACCGCCTTGTCGAGCGTGGTGGTGAGCACGCGTTCTTCGACGTGCCGTTCGAGCTCTGTCCCCTCCAGGTGGGCCGGCAGGTTACGCCCGTCGGCCGGGCCGCCGCGCAGCAGCTGGTGGGCGCTCGAGCGCTCTATCTCCACTCCAGTGCCCCCCGGCGCCACACATACACGAGGGCCACGGCCAGCAGCGCGATGAATGTGACGGTCTCGGCCAGCGCATAGCCGCCGTAGGCGCGCAGCTCGACCGCGATCGGGTAGAGGAACACGACCTCGATGTCGAACAGGATGAACAGCATCGCGATCAGGTAGAAGCTGATCCCGAAGCGCATCTCGCGCTTGACCTCCGAGGGCAGCCCGCACTCGTACGGATCCTGCTTGCGCTGCACCGCCCGGCGCGGGCCGAGGAAGGAGTTCAGCGCGGCGAATGCTCCACCCACGGCGCCGCCAAGCAGCAGGAAGACGATCGCGGGGAGGTATGAGCGGAGCACCCGCGCTGTTATATCACCGCTTGTGGCAGACTGTTACATAGTGACGATCGGCGCGAGAGGGTGAACAACGCCGTCGTCGCCGGCGCGCTTGCGCTGGCCGCTCTCAACGCCGTACCGATGTTGCTGGGGGCCTGGCGCTGGTACCGCCACGAAGCGAGTCGCGCCTTCTGGATCGCGCTGCGCGTGGGGCAGGTTGCAGCGCTCCTCTACGCCCTCGGCGTCGGCGTGCTCGCGGTGCTGGGGAAGAATCCCACGGAAAGCCTCTTCTACCTCTACGCGCTGCTGCCGCTCGCCGTCGGCTTCGTCGCCGAGCAGCTGCGCGTCGTCTCCGCGCAGACGATCCTCGACCAGCGCGAGCTGCCCGACGCCCAGGCGGTCGGCCTGCTGCCCGAGGCCGAGCAGCACGAGGTGGTCGCGGCGATCGTCAGGCGCGAGATGGGCGTGATGACGCTCTCGGCGCTGGTCGTCGTGTTCCTCGCGCTGCGCGCGGCCGAAACGGCGCATGGGTTTTGAGGCCCTGACGCCGCGCAGCGGCCGCGGCGCACAGTCCCCCACTTCGCGGCCCCCGCGGGCCCCCTTGTGGGGCCCTTCTCCTTTTTCGTTCGTTCAAGCGCAGCGCAGTGGGGGGCAGCCGGGCTATATATTCCGCCGCGCATGACGGCTCCTTTGAAGATCATCGCCGGCGCCGTGCCGCTGCTCGCCGCCGCGGCGCTCGCCGGGGGGTGCGGATCGCAGACGATCTCGCTTTCCAGCCAGAGCCCCTACTACCGCGGGGCCGTGCTGTTCCGCGACCACTGCTCCGGCTGCCACACGCTGTCGGTCGTCGGCGCGCAGGGCTCCGCGAGCAGCATCAAGGACCGCCTGCGCACCAACGGCCCCAACTTCAACGTACGCAAGGAGAACGAGGAACAGGTCCTGTTCGCGATCCGCAACGGCGGCTTCTCGGGCGCGATCATGCCCGAGAACATCGTCCTCGGCGACGACGCCAAGGAAGTCGCCGCGTTCCTCGCCCAGTACTCGGGCCTGCAGGCGCCGAAGGTGCCCACGACGAACATCACGCTCTCCACGAAGTAGGCGGGCGGGCGGGCGGGCCCGTCCCCGGCCGGATCGATGGGCGGAGCGCGACCGAAGCGCGGGGCCTCTGACGGATAGTGACGGATAGTCTCTCCCCGGTGCTCGACATCAAGCTGATCCGCGAGGACCCCGACGCCGTCAAGGCCGCGCTCGCGCGGCGCGCGGCGGATCTGCCGGCGGCGATCGACGCGATCCTCGAGCTCGACCGCGAATGGCGCGCGGCGACCGCCGAGGCCGAGCAGCTGCGCGCCAAGCAGAAGACCTACTCCGCGCAGATTGCCGAGGCCCAGCGGGCGGGTGAGGACGCCACGCACAAGCAGGCGCTCGCCGAGGTAAAGGAGCTGAGCGCGCGCGTCAAGGAGCACGCCGAGCGCGCGCGCGTCGCGCAGGAGGCCTTGCAGCACGCGCTCGCGCCGCTGCCGAACCTGCCCGATCCGACGGCCGCGCCGGGACCCGAGGACGAGCTGGTGCGCGTCGTCGGCGAGGTCGAGCAGCCGGCCTTCGAGCCCCGCGACCACCTGGAGCTGGCAGGCCCGCGGATCGACATGGACCGCGCCGCCGCGCTCTCGGGCGCGCGCTTTGCCTACCTAAAGGGCGATCTGGTCATGCTGGAGCTCGCGCTCGTGCGCTGGGTGCTCGAGCTCTTGCGCGGCCACGGCTTCGAGCCGGTCATTCCGCCCGTGCTCGTGCGCGAGAAGGCGCTCTACGGGACGGGCTTCCTGCCCGACACCGAGCAGCAGATCTACAGCCTGCCCGAGGACGAGCTCTACCTCGTCGGCACCTCCGAGGTCGCGCTCGCCTCGCTGCACGCCGAGGAGATCCTCGCCGCCGAGCGCCTGCCGCTGCGCTACGCCGGCTTCTCGCCCTGCTTCCGCCGCGAGGCCGGCGCCGCCGGCAAGGACACGCGCGGCATCTTCCGCGTGCACCAGTTCGACAAGGTCGAGATGTTCAGCTTCGTCGCGCCCGAGGACTCGACGGCCGAGCATGAGCGCATCCTCGCGATCGAGGAGGAGATCCTGCAGGCGCTCGGGCTGCCCTACCGCGTCGTCAACATCGCCGTCTCAGACCTCGGCAACTCGGCTGCCAAGAAGTACGACTGCGAGGCCTGGATCCCCAGCTATGGGCGCTATCGCGAGCTGACCTCGTGCTCGAACACGACCGACTACCAGGCGCGGCGCCTTGAGATTCGCGTGCGCGGTGAGAAGCGCACCGAGACGCTGCACACGCTCAACGGCACCGCCGTCGCGGTGGGGCGCACGCTGATCGCGCTGCTGGAGAACGGCCAGCGCGCGGACGGCAGCGTCGCGCTGCCCGAATGTCTGGCGCAGTTCGGCGCCCCCGCCGAGTTGCCCGCGGCGCCCGCGACGAATTAGGCGCACCGCGCGCCGGCTGTCGTAGGGGAAGGGAAGAGGCGGCCTCCGGCCGCCGCGATGGGTCGCGCAGTGCGTGGGATCGAAGCGTGGCATGAGGTTGTTTGTCGTTGCTTATACAAGGCGTTTCTTTTTGGGGGTTGCAATCGGAGCAGCGCTGTGTGTATAGTGTCCTTGTCTTGGTTTCCCCGTTGGGGTTGCCGGCGTAAATAGGTTTGGTTTGGGATGGGTCTTCTGGATCGATTGCAAGCTTGCAGGGGATTGTTTTGGGAGAGGTGCCGGGCCGAGTGATGAGGGAGATGTGTTTCGCGTGAGGTCGTTTTCGACAGGCGTGCCGGGACTGGTTGTGACCCCGTTGGGGGCCGTAACTAGATGCTTCAGCGTCTCTGAAGCATCTCTCTCTCTCTCTCTCTCTCTCTCTTGGCCGGGGTCCAGCTCTCTAAGGGCTAGTTCCGGTCGGCCTTCGGGCCATGCCCTGTGTGGGAGGGCCGTCTGATGGCGTCTCGCACGGGTGCACGCGCGAGGATCGCCGGGCAGGTGTCCGACGGTGCCGGGCGGGGGTCCGCGGGGCGTGGGTCGAAGGCCGCGCGGACCCCGGGTGTGCCGGTGGGCGGGGAGGGGATCCCGCATCCGCATGTCGCGGATATCCAGCGCTCCAGGTTGTTGGCGGCCGCGGTGCGGACTGTCGAGGAGCTGGGTTATTCGCAGGCGACGGTCGCGCATATCACGCACCGCGCCAGGGTTTCGCGGCGGACGTTCTATGAACTGTTCGCCAACCGCGAGGAATGTCTCCTCGCGGCGCTGGAGAGCGTTGTCGAGAGCGTTCGCGCTGAGGTCGCCGCGGCAGACCTCGATGGGTTGGCGTGGCGTGAGCGGGTGCGCGGCGGGTTGTGGGCCGTGCTGTCGTTCTTTGACCGCGAGCCGGTCCTCGCACGGGTGTGTGTGGTCCAGGCGTTGCGTGGTTCGCAGCGCGTGTTGGAGCGTAGGGAAGAGATCCTCAGCGGCTTGGCGGGCGTGGTCGACGAGGGCCGCCAGGAGAACCCGCGGGCGCGAGAGTGTCCGCCATCGACAGCGGAGGGTTTGGTCGGCGCGGGGTTCGCGCTTGTCTACTCGCGGCTGTTGCGCAATGACCGCAGGCCGCTGACGGGTTTGATGGGCGATCTGATGGGGATGATCGTGCTGCCGTATTTGGGTTTGCCGGCAGCGCGCAGGGAGCAGACACGCGCCGCGAAGGTGGCGCCGCCAGCGAACTCCGCGGTGACGAAGCTCGCGAAGAGCGCGAGCGCCGGTGAGGGCGAACTCGGCGATCCGTTGGCGAGTATCCCGATGCGTCTCACCTACCGCACCGTGCGGGTCTTGGAAGTCATCGCCGCGGAGCCTGGGGTCTCTAACCGTGGTGTCGGGGAGCGCGCGGGGGTTGCCGATCAGGGACAGATTTCGAAGCTCCTCGCGCGCCTTGAGCGCCTGGGGCTCGCCGCCAACAGCGGTGAGGGGCACACCAAGGGAGAAGCAAACGCGTGGACGCTCACGCCGACGGGGCACAGGGTCGCGCAGACGATCCGCATTCATACAAGCGACGGGGAGGGGAAGGCGGCATGACGAGCACCAGTGAGGGAACCGGCGGGCACCAGGCGATCGGTAGCGGCGGGCACGGTGGGGTGGGCCCGCGGATCGGGGCTTTGCTGGTCCTCGTGGCGCTCGGCGTCCTGGGGGTACTCGTGGGCGCGCAGGGTGCTCGGGCTGCGGAATGCCCCAACGAAGCGCGTCGTGTCGAACAGGGCTCCACGTATCTTGGCGCGTGTCGCGCCTATGAGCTCGTGAGTCCTCCGGATACGTGGCCGAATAACGGGCAGGCGGCGGTGGGGGGCGGGGCGATGGCGTGGGTGTCTCACATTCCGCCGCGCGATATGGCCGGACAAGTAGGCGGTGAAGAGTACGTGTCGCGGCGAGGGGCGGATGGGTGGTCGACCGTCGGAGTCACGCCGCCGCAGTCGCCGGAAGCGGCCGGAAACCTCAACTGCAAGCCGTCCATGTTCTTCTCGCCCAACCTCGCGCGGGGTGTCCTCAGCGACGGCCTCTTGTCGGCCAGCCTCGCCGGCAACGGCGAAGAAGCGTGTGTGGGGCACAACGAACCCTCCTTGGTCAGCGAACCGGCTGGTTGGCAGAGCGAACCCGAAGGCTCTCAGAACCTCTTCGTGGCCGACATCGGCGAAGAAGGACCGGCGGCATGGCGACTGGTCAACCGCACGCGTACAGGCGTCGCACCGGCAAGTGCGGTGTTCGCGGATGCCTCCACCGAAGAACACGATGAATTGAGCCACATAGTGTTCGAAGAGAATGCCCAACTCACCGAAGAAGCTCCCGTCGGCGCCGATCTGTACGAGTGGTTCAACGGTGAAGTATACCTCGTAACGTTCCTACCAGACGGGCAGCCGACAGTCGGGAACCTGGTCGATGGACCAGGGGGAGCCGAAGGAGACAACATAAGAGTTGGGGCGGCCTCCGCGAATGCTGTGTCCGTGGATGGGTCGCGGGTGTTCTTCGTCTCAGAAGGCAACCTTTACGTGCGTCTGCGTGCGGAACGCGAACCGCAGCACGGCGCGCTTGGCGCGGCGGAATGCGTCAGCGGCGAACATGCGTGCACGATCCAGGTGGACGCCTCGCAGGCGGGTGGCTCGGGCGGCGGCGGAACCTTTCTCACCGCGAACACCGCGGGGACGAAGGTGTTCTTCATGGACTCGTCCGCTGCGCAGTTGACGAGCGACACGCAAGCCGGGAGCGGCGAGAATCTTTACGAGTATGAAGTGCTCACGGGTAGGCTCGTCGACCTGACCGGCGGCGAAGCCGACGTGAATGTGCTCGGTTACAGCGGCTTCGGCGAGCGACCAGACGGCTCCTACGACCTGTACTTCGCCGCCGAAGGAGCGCTCGGCGCTGCTGGCGTGAAGGTTGGGCGCCCCAACCTGTTTGTGGCCGATGAAAGCGGTGGTAAGCGCGAGACGCGGTATATAGCGACTTTGAACGCGCAGGAAGACGAACTCGATTGGCGCACGGAATTTCTGCACTCCAGAGTGTCGCCGGACGGCAGGCTGATTGTCTTCACCTCTATCGAAGCGCAAGCGATCGTCGGCTATGACAACACGCCGGCGCAGCCGTCGGCCTGCTCAAACGTCGAAAACGGGTCGCCGTCGGGTCTCTGTCGCGAGGTCTTCCTTTACGAAGTGGGCGCGTCAAAGCCCACGTGCGTCTCGTGCCATTGGGGCTCGCCGCCGGCCGGGCCCAACTCCCTCGGATACCCCGTGCCCCATCAAGACAGGGCGGGACCTGGCTATCTCAACAAGAACGTGGTGGACGACGGGAGTGTGTTCTTCGAATCGCCGGACGCGCTTGTGCCCGATGACGTCAATGGGGTGAGCGATGTCTATGAATACCGCGGAGGCCTTGTGCATCTCATTTCCAGTGGGACCAGCACTGAAGCCGCGACCTTCCAGGATGCGAGCGCAGACGGAAGGGATGTGTTCTTCACGACCAGGCAGCGTCTGTTCTCGGGCGATGCGAGCGACGCCGTGAGTCTGTATGACGCGCGTCGTGAAGGCGGTTTCGCCGAACCCGCTCCGTCGGAATGCGAAGGTGGTGGTTGTAGAGCTTCGTCTCCGGGTGTCCCGGTGTTCTCGACGCCGGCGAGTGCCGCGTTGGCTGGGTCGGGTAACGTCGCGCCGACCCCGCCCTTTGCGCAAACGCGAGGTAGAGCCAAAGGGCTGACTCGCGAGCAGATGCTTTCGCGTGCGCTGAAGGCGTGTAAGCGCCGAACGAACAAGCGAAGGCGAGCGCAGTGCGAACGGCAGGCGGCGCGGAAGTACGGGCCGAAGCAGCCTGCGTCTCATCACGCCAAACTATCCACCCGTAGCCTTGGAGGTGCCAAGTGAATGCGCGCACGCGGCGGGCGTTTCCCGCGACATGTTTCTGTGCTCTGGTCCTCGTGTTCTGTCTCGGTGGGTCGGTGGCCTCGGCCAAGGTCGTGCATGAAGAAGTCGGGTCCTTCAAAGTCGAAGGGAATCCCGTGGATATCGCTGCGGATCGCTCAGGCGGGCCGAGCAACGGCGACGCCTACACGGCCATGTTTCCGGCGAGCATCGTCAAGTTCAGTGGGACGGGCGAACCGTTGGCAACGATCACCGGCACGGAAACTCCGGCAGGTTCGTTTGGCTTTTTTGACTCCAACACGTTCACGTTCTCCGGGATCGCGGTCGACAGCTCTGGTAGCGTCAACAAGGGCGACCTCTACGTCGCCGACATCGAACACGGTGTCGTCGACAAGTTCGACGACACCGGTAAATTCGTCTGTCAGATCACGGCCAAGGCACCCGTTTCCAGCGAAGAACAAAAAGACGAGTGCAACGGGGCGGCTGGCAGTGCGACTAATGTGGGCGGCTTCGAACCAATTGCAGCGGTTGTCGACGCCGCGGGCGATCTGTTCGTCGCCGATGCCGCCCACAATGCAGTCGACGAGTTCGGGTCGAAAGGTGAATTCATCGAAGAAATTACCGGGCCGGACATCACCAATCCGACGAAGCTGGCGGTCGCGCCGAGCGGCGCTCTCTATATCGTCAACGGTGGCAACATCTTCTCCGGTGGCGTCGATGTTGTGAAGGACAGTGGCGGCGCGTTCACCGTGGTCGACTCGAGTGAACCGCGAGGGGTCGCGATTGACCCCGCGACGGGAGCTCTCTATGCTCAGGACAACAGCGCCGAAGGGGCAGGTGTCGGGCGGATAGACGAGTACGAACCGTCGGGTCTGCTGGAGAGCACGTTCATTAGCAAAGCCAATGGTGAAAACCACAATGTCAGTACTCTTGCTGTGGGTGTGGGCGGCAAGGTCTATGGCGCGGAATTTGGGCTCGAATCGGTCTCGATCTTCGGGCCGGACATCGCCGTGCCGACTGTCACGCTAGCTGCCGCTACCGGTGTCGAAGAAACGACGGCGGTGTTTCACGGCGAAGTATCGCCGGATACGGCTCACGGCGGCACAGAAGTCACGAAATGCGAATTCGAATATGTCACGCAAGCGCAGTTCGAAACGTCGCAGTTCGCCAATGCCGTGATGGCCGACTGTGCGCCGGCAACGCCGTACGCGTCCGCCCAGAGCGTCTCGGCAACGATCGGCGGCTTGGCGCCTAGTACTACCTACCATTACCGTCTCGCGGCGGCCGGCGCCAATAACCATGTCAGCTATAGCGAAGCCCCCGCGGAAGAGACGTTCGCTACCCCGGGCCCGCCGACGATCGCCGGGGAGACGACATCGGGGGTCACGCGGACAGGAGCGACGCTCGAAGCGCAGGTCGACCCGAATGGCCACGACACCCACTACGAATTTCAGTACGGTGAAACAACATCCTACGGTGCGAGTGTGCCGGTCCCGGCGGTGGACATCGGCGAAGGCCAGGCGCCGGTGGCGGTCGGCCAGCAGATCGCGGGTCTGAAGATCGGCACGACCTACCATTACCGTGTGGTCGCCGAAAACTCTCGCGGCAAGACATCCGGTACCGATCACACAGTTACGACGGTGCCGGTGGCTGGGGTTGAATCGCAGCTCGTCCTGGCGGGCCCACATACCGCGATGATCAAGGCGCGGATCGACCCCAGGATGGGGCTGCCCAGCCTGAACGGTGCGACGACCTGCGTGCTTCAATACGTGGCCGAAGCGGAATTCGCCGCGTCGGGCTTCGCGGGCGCGTCTTCGGTTCCGTGTACGCCGGCGTCGATCGACTCCTCCTCCGAAGGGCAAAACGTAATCGTTCAGTTGTCTGGGCTTGCTGTGGATACTGGCTATGACTATCGGTTCGTGACTGTGAACGAAGCTGGTGAAGCGGCTGTCGGCGGGACGCTTGCGACGTTCGGTCTTGCTCCGCCCTTCGAAGCCGGCATGTTCGACGTGGGAGGCGCCCCGTATACCCAGGCCGGTGGTCACCCGTACGAACTGACGACGAACATCGCGTTCAACTCAACGACATCCGGAAAAGGCTTCTCGCCGGCGAGCGGGAGTCTGAAGGATGTGCGCGTCCAGCTGCCGGTGGGTTTGGGCGGCAACCCGACAGCCGCCGCGAAGTGCACCGTGATGGCCGCCAAAGGCCTAAACGGTGCGAGATGCGGTCCCGGCACCCAGGTCGGCGTGATGCACGTCTACCTCGAAAACGTCGGAGGCCACTTCGAAGGCCACTTGGTTGGCCATTGGCTGCCGCTGTATAACGTTGTGCCCGGGAAGGGTGTCGCGGCCGAGTTCGCCAGCGCAGAAGTCAACGCGGGTCAGAGCGCGACGATCGATTTCAGTGTGCGTACCGGCGAAGGGTATGGATTGAGCGCGGACGCCCTGAATATCCCCAGCATTGGTGTTGTTAGGAGGGTTTCGGTGTCGGTTTGGGGGGTGCCGGCCGATCCGGCGCACGACTCGCAGCGGATCTGTCCGCCCGGCGAGACGGGAACAGGCGCAATCGGAGTCTATGAGGTGGGTTGTGGGTCTGGCGAACCGCCGAAGGCATTCGTGAGGGCCCCTACCTCTTGCCCGGGTGGGAACCTGACGACGAACGTGTTGGCCGACTCCTATAACGCGCCCGGCGAGTTCGCGGAAGCCCACGCCGAGATGCCGGGCACGACAAACTGCGCCGTGTTGCGGTTCACCCCACGTATAAGCGTGCAGCCGGAAAGCACGAGTGCGAGTTCCGCGACGGGTGTGCGTGTCGATCTGCATGTTCCGCAGGAAGAAAACCCTGTGGGGCTGGCCCAGGCCGACCTGAAGAACGTTGTCGTGACGCTCCCGGAAGGTGTGGTGGTGAACCCGTCGGCCGCGGGAGGATTGACGGGGTGCTCCTCCGCAGAGGTGGATTTGCATGGATCTGGGCCGGCCGGGTGCCCTGACTCCTCGAAGGTCGGGTCGGTTGAGATCGATACGCCGTTGCTGGACCATCCCGTTCGTGGTGGGGTGTATGTCGCCTCGCCGGGGGATAATCCGTTTGGGTCGTTGCTGGCGGTGTATCTCGCGGTCGATGACCCGGTGAGTGGCGTGGTGCTGAAGGTCGCGGGTCATATCGAAGCGGACCCGGCGACGGGCCGGCTGGTGGCGCGCTTCAGTGAAACCCCGCAGCTTCCCTTTGAAGATGTGAAGGTCCATTTCTTCGGGGGTCCGCAGGCGGCGCTCGCGACCCCACCTGCATGCGGGACGTTCACGGTTGGCACCGATTGGACGCCGTGGAGCACCCCCGAAGGAGCGGACGCGTTCCCCTCCGCCAGCTTCAACATCACCTCGGGTGCGAACGGCACCGCGTGTGGCCCGCAGGGCTTCGCACCAGGGTTTACGGCGGGTACGGTGAGTAACCAGGCCGGTGCGTTCAGTCCGCTGGATGTGTCGGTCTCCCGCCAGGACCAGGATCAGGCGTTGGGTGGTGTGCGCGTGACGACTCCCCCGGGGGTCTCCGCGATCCTGAAGGGTGTGGAGCATTGCGGCGAACCGCAGGCGGCGCAGGGCACGTGTCCCGTGGGGAGCCTGATCGGGCGTGCGTCGGCTGCTGCGGGTGTCGGCCCGGCTCCGTTCTGGGTGCAGGGTGGCCAGGTCTTTTTGACTGGGCCGTATAAGGGCGCGCCGTTCGGGCTGAGCATCGTGGTGCCGGCGGTGGCTGGGCCGTTCAATCTCGGGAATGTCGTCGTGCGGGCCGCTGTGAACGTGGACCCGGTTACCGCGCAGATCACAGTCGCGAGCGATCCGCTGCCCACGATCCTGCAGGGCATCCCGCTGCAGGTTCGCCAGGTGAACGTCAGTATCGACCGGCCCGGGTTCATGTTCAACCCCACAGACTGCGAACCGTTGACTGTGGGTGGGGTCCTAACGAGTACCCAGGGTGCTACGGGGAACGTGTCGTCGCGTTTCCAGGCTGCGAACTGCGCGACGCTCCAGTTCAAGCCCGTCTTCAAGGTCTCCACCCAGGCCGCGACGAGCAAGAAGCAGGGCGCCAGCCTCGTCGTCAAGGGATCGTTCCCCACGGGCGAGGCGAACCTCCACAGCGTCGCGGTCGTCCTCCCCAAGCAGCTGCCGGCGCGGTTGACGACGATTCAGCAGGCCTGCTTGGCGGCCGTATTCCAGGCGAACCCCGCATCGTGCCCCGTGGGCTCGAATATCGGGACCGCGACCGCCAGCACGCCGATCCTTGCGACTCCGGTCACGGGCCCGGTGTATCTGGTGTCTCATGGTGGCGCTGCGTTCCCGGATGTTGTGATGGTGCTGCAGGGCGAAGGCGTCACGCTCGAGGTGACGGGCAGCATCAGCATCAAGAAGGGCATCACGAGCAGCACGTTCGCCACGATCCCCGACGCGCCGATCACCACGTTCACACTGACGCTGCCCGAGGGACCCCACTCCGGGCTCGCCGCGGTCCTACTCCCCAAGGCGAAGGGCAGCCTCTGCGGCACGACGCTGAGCATGCCCTTCACCGTTGGCGGCCAGAACGGCGCACAAACCAAGCAGAACGTCAAGATCCAGGTCACCGGGTGCCCCAAGGCCAAGAAACAGGCCGTCAAGAAGCACACCCAAAGGCGTGTCCTCCGCATGATGTAGGCTTACATCACCATGCGCCGCACCCAGATCACTCTGACCGACGCCCAGTACTTGCGCCTGCGCGACGACTCCGCCCGGAGCGGTCATTCGCTGGCCGAGCTCGTCCGCCGTGCGCTCGACGAGCATTATGAGGCGGTGTCCCAGCCCGATCGGCTGCGGCTGCTGGACAGCGCCTTCGGTGGGTGGAAAGGTCGAGACGAGGGTGGCGCCGAGTTCGTGGAGCGGGTTCGCTCGGGCACGGCCCGCAGGCTTCGTCCGGCAAGTTGAGTGCGCTCGCCGACACCTCGGTGCTCATCGATTATCTACGGGGAGTGCCGCCCGCGCGCGAGCTGTTGCGCTCGGCGTTCGAGCGCGAGGAGGTCGTGGCGGCCTCTATGCTCACCCGAATCGAGCTCTCGATCGGCATGCGCCCGGCAGAGCGACGCGCCACCGACGCGCTCGTCGGGGCGCTGCGCTGGCTGCCCGTCGACACGGCGGTCGCCGAACAGGCCGATGTGCTGGCGCGGCGCCACGCGCGCGGCCACTCGGGGATCGACGCCGTGGACTACTGCATCGCCGCCTCGGCGCTCGTCAACGGA
The DNA here is from genome assembly GCA_963723045.1 of uncultured Solirubrobacterales bacterium. Taxonomy (GTDB): domain Bacteria; phylum Actinomycetota; class Thermoleophilia; order Solirubrobacterales; family Solirubrobacteraceae; genus Palsa-744. The sequence goes on from CAVROU010000001.1 coordinate 495,558, forward strand.
CTGGAGCTATGGACGCTCAACGTGCGCCACTTCCCGATGTTCGAAGACCTCCGGGCGCCCTGGTAGCAAGTCTCACGCCGACCTGTACGCGGCGCTTGCGGCGGCGTCCTCTGGCGGGGCGAGCTATGACGTGTGGGGGGAAGCTGTGCAGCCGCCCGCGGGGTTCACGGGAATATCTCTCCTGCTAACTCGGAGTTTAGCGTCTGTCAAATCGGACTCATGTGACGTCAGTGGGAGCGGCTGGTGGCCGATACCATCGCCATGGTATTCTTCTGCCATGCATGTGTCAATCGACAGGGCGGGGCGTGTGGTGGTGCCCAAGCCCTTGCGCGATCAGCTGGGGATATCGCCTGAGACACCGCTGGAGATCGATGTCGTGGACGGACATCTGGAGCTGTCCGTTCCGCACGAGTCGCCGGCGGTGATCGATGGGCCCCACGGGCCGCGCTTCGCGCCGACGGGCACGCCAATCGGCGACGCCGAGCTGCGAGGGGTGCTCGAAGCGGTGCGCGAGCGCCGGTGAGCGTGGCCCCCGATACGAGCGTCGCGTTGGCGGCGCTGCTCGCCGATCACGACGCGCACGAAGCCGCATCAGACGCGTTGAGCGCCTGCACCGTCACGATCGCCCACACGGCGCTCGAGACCTACAGCGTCCTCACCAGGCTGCCGCCGCCACACAGGGCCGATGTGGTTGTGGCCGCCGCGATGCTCAAGGCAAGGCTTCCGGCGGCGCACGTCACGCTCGCCGCGGACGCCTATGCCGAGTCCCCGAAGTGGCTGGCTGCGGCGGGCATCGGCGGTGGCTCGGCCTACGACGGGCTGATCGCGTTGACCGCGCTAGAGCACGATCTTCGAGCTCGTCTCACGCGACGCGCGCGCGTCGCGCACCTACCGTGCGCTCGGGGTTCGCTTTCGGCTGCTGGCGTGAGCTGAGCTGCTACCCCAGTGGGGCGCGGGCAAACATCGGCAGCATCGCGGTGGCATTGCCCCAGCAGTTGCCGTCGCGGCTAACGACGATCCAGCAGGCCTGAGTCGGGCGCGTAGCGCATGTGTGCTACGGTTGTGCACATGTCGCAAGAGGTCTCCGTCCGCGATCTGCGCAACAGCACCGCCGCTGTCGTTGCGGCCGTGCGCTCGGGCGAGCGGGTGACGCTCACGGTCAATCGCGACCCCGTTGCCGACATCGTGCCTCACATCGGACAGCGCGATCCGTGGGTGTCCTCGGAGGTGCTCAGGGAGATCGCTCGTGACGCGCCCTCCGACGCTGGGCTGCTGGCCGATCTCGCCGATGTCCGGGGCGCGCTCCTCGAAGACGCGTGAGACGCGCGATCGCCGATACCTCGGTCTTCGTCGCGCAGGAGACAGGACGCACTCTCGGTGAGCTGCCTGAGGAGATAGCGGTCTCGGTCGTCACCGCCGCGGAGCTGGAGCTGGGCGTGCTTCGCGCCAAGGACACCGACACACGCGCCAAGCGCCTAGCCACCCTCGCGCGGGTACGGGCCGCCTATCCGCTGCTGCCCATCGATGCCGAGGTCGCTTCGTGCTTTGCCCGTGTCGCTGCCCACGAGCTCGAGGCCGGTCGCAAGCTGCGCCGCCACGACGCCTGGATCGCGGCGAGCGCCCTGCGCTACGGCGTCGCCGTCGTCACGCAGGACGAGGACTTCTCCGCGTTCTCGTCGATCACCGTCATCAAGGCGTAAAAATCCTCTCCTCAGCGCGCGCTGCCGAGCAGCTGGATGTGGTCCGCCTCCGCCGCGCCCGGGAACGGCCGCGTGAGGCCGAAGCGGTTTAGCGTCGCCTCGGGCACACCCTCGACGCCGGGCGTGTCTGAGGCTTCGCCGCGGGTGTGGGGGTCGTTGGCGAAGCCGCCCACCTCGACGGAGTGCTGGGGCGTGCGATAGCCCGAGACGCCGATCAGGTGCAGGTGCAGAGCCTTGCCGAGCGTATTCAGGCGCTCCACGAGGGTCGGCTCGACGCCGACGCTGTAGTTCGTGCCGGGCGCCTGGAAGAAGCCGTCTTCGCCTTCGGGCGCCGCCGAGACCGGGCCGATCGGGCCGGTGTAGGCGAGCGCGTTGCCCGCTGCCGCGAGTTCGTGGGACTGGATCGTGAACAGTTCGTGTTCGAGGGACTGCTGATGGCTTCTTAGCGTGCTCAGCTCCGTGCTCTTGGCGTCCCGCGCGCGGATGTAGCGCAGCTGGTCGTCCACCAGCCCCAGGTGCAGCTGGGCGACCTCGTCGCGCTGCACCGTCATCGCGCCCGTCGCGCGCTGCTGGCGCGCCTCCAGGTCTGTGAGCTGCGCCGTCTGCACGGCCACGGCCCTGTCCTCGTTGGCCACCAGCGTCGTCGCCTGGGCGTTCTCGCGCGAGATGTCGCGCAGGTCTTCGAAGCGCTCGATCAAGTCGGCGAAGCCGTGCGCCTCCATGATCACCGTGACGATGCTCGGCGGCGGCGCCTCATAGGAGGCCACCACCTGGGCCACGAGCGCCTGCTTGTCGCGCGCGAGCTGCACCTGCAGCGCCGCCAGCTGCTTGCGCGCCGCCGCCAGCTGGCTCTTCAGCTTCGCCAGTTGCGCCTGCTCGATCGCGAGGCTGCCTTCAAGCGCGCTGAGCCGTGTCTGCAGGTCGTCGATGCTCCCCTGGAAACCCTCGATCTTGCCGCTGTCGGCGTGGATGCCCGAATTCAGTTCGCCGCCGCGCGCCTGCGAGGCGGCGATGCGGCCTTCGAGGCTCCCCGAGGAGCTCGCGCCCGCCGAGGCGACCGCGAGCGCGGCAGCGCCGAGCGCGATCGCCGCGAGGGCAAGGACGATGCCGAGCGCCGTACGGTCCCGTGCGGGACGCCGGGCACGTGCCGTGCGCGTGAGGCCGGGTCGTGGGAGTTGGCGTCGTCGGTGGCGATGAAAATGGCTCATGTGCAGGCGCTTCGCGGCCTGCCAAAGCTAGCCGGGGTGGGCCGCGGAGCCAACCGGTGCAGCCCCACTTGCAGCCGCCTCTGTCAGCTCGTCCACCGCCGCGCGAGCCTTCACCGGCCCGAGGAAGGGGCCCACCGCGACGTAAACCGCCTGAGGCAGGAGTTCGCGCAGCTCGGGCACACGATCGTGCTCGGTGGCGTCGTAGAGCAGCTCGTGGATCGCCCCCGCGATCGCGTCCGAGCAGGTGCGGGGCAGCCGCTCGGCGCGCGTCCCGCGGTGATAGCCCTCCTCGAGGAACAGGCTCAGCGTACGCATCGTGTCCATGATCCGCTCCTGCGCCGCGCGCCCGGCCGCGTAGGGCTCGATCAGCATCAGGTGCGCCACGTCGGGTCGCGCCGCCAGGTAGCCGAACAGCGCATCGAGGCCGTTCCACACCTGTTCGGGCCAGCCGCGCCCGGTGAAGAATGCCGCCGAGGCCCGTGGTGAGGCCCTGCTGGAGCGCGACCGTCTGGGCCGCCAGGAAGGCCTCCTGCTTGTTCTGGAACTGGCTGTAGAACACCCCGCGCGAGGTGCCCGCGGCCGCGACGATGTCGGCGATCGTGCTCGCCGGGTATCCCTTGGCGCGCACGACGCGCGCGGTCGCCTCGACGATGCGCGCGTGATACTCGCTCGCCACGACGTTCGCCGGCAGGCGATTGCGCCCGCGGGGAAGGCGAGGTCGCTGGCCCGCCCCGTCGTGTGCGGCGCGCTGTGCGTACCTACCGTCCTCCGCGACTGACGTGGCGCCCCCGCTTCGCTCCTCGCCCTCGTCCGGCGGCGCGTCCTCGCTGCCCGACTCGCACAGCCTCCGTCCCAACTCTGCCCACGCCGCCGCCTCGCGCCGCGCGTAGCCGGCGGGCACCGCGTAGGCGCCCGTCCACGTCTCCAGGTCGTCCAGCAGCTGGTCCTCGTCGCCCGGCGCGAGGGTGTAGCGGCGGGTGGAGATCACGCTGCGCACGCCACCGAGCAGCGCTTTGGGCGGGATGTCGAGCGTCGGTGCCCCCTCGGGCGGGGCGTCGAGCAGCAGCTCGAATGCCTGCTCGAGGTTGGCCGCGAACAGGTCGCGCTCGGCGCGGATGCGCGGCTCCCCGGCGCGCGCCTGTGTCAGCAACAGGCGCCAGTGCATCGCGGTCTCGCTGCGGTCTGGGTCGAGCACGACGCTGAGCATCGCGCGCTGCTTCTGCTGCCAGGGCACGTCGCGCACGGCCTCGACCAGTTCCCCGGCGAGCACCGGCGCCAGTTCGCGAAAGGCGGCCAGAAAGCACTCTTCCTTGCCGGCGAAGTGCTCGTAGAAGGTGCTCCGCGAGACGCCCGCGTGGGCGATCGCTTCGGCGACTGTCGCCTCCGCGTAGCCGCGGCGTGCCACCGAGCTGGCCATGCCGTCCAGCAGGCGCTCGCGCTGGGTGCCCACAGGGGCTCCGGAAGAGCGAGAGGGAGTGGGTTGAGAGGAGCGGCGCGCCATCTGTAACGTCACTGTACAGCACCGCTTTGACGAGGCCGCTGAAAAGAAGGCTGAAGATTGGACATAGCGGTTAACCGTGCGCCCTGAAGGGCAGAAAATACGTGGAATCTACTGGTAAATGGGGGTCTACCGGGGGTTTGGCACGTATATCACCCAAACGGTCCCTCTTGACAAGCTCGCAGGGGTATGCTTTATTACCGGTTGTGTACATATCCGGCCGGCACGGACGCCGGCCAAACCAACTGGAGCGCTACCGCCCCTCAACTCTCCGGGTAGCGCCTCAGGGGACCGTCTGGTCGCACAGCCCCCCCTTTGCGCCGGAGGTCTCTCGAGACCGGAGCCGTGGCCTGTTCCCCCCAGGCCACGGCTCCTCTTTTTTGGCCTGCCATCGTCCTTGCAGTCTTGGCTGGACACTGGGAATATGCTTTCTATTGCAAAGATCAAGTGGCGAGGGAGCGGCGCGATTCGGGGCCGCCCGATTGTCGTTCGAGGCCGCCTGATCGTCGGTCCGGTCGAGTGAGGGGTCATGGGCGAGGAGCTTCAGCGGGCGCGGATCGTGAGGGCGGTCGCGCAGGAGATGGCAGAACGGGACGATCCGCACGGGATCGCCGTTGCCGACGTCCTCGCCAGGGCTGGTGTCCCCCGGCGCGCCTTCCAGGAGCTGTACTCCGATCTCGACGAGGCTCTGCTAGATGCCTTCGACTGGTGCCTGCGTCTCGCCGGCGCCGAGATGTATGCAGCCTACAGTCACGAGTCGCGCTGGCAGGACGGCGTGCGTGCCGCGCTAGCGGCGCTGCTCGCGCTGCTCGATGCCGAGCCGGCGCTCGCGCGTCTGGGCATCGTGTACGCGCTCGGCACGGGCGAGGCGGTGCTGCGGCGGCGCATGGAGGCAATCGAAGTGCTCTGCGAATACGTCGACCGCGGGCGTCTGGAGGCATCCTGTCGAACCGAACCGCCCGAGATGGCCGCCGAGGGCGTGGTCGGCGCGGTGCTCGCCGTGATCCACACGCGTCTGCTCGCCGCCGGGGGGCGGTCGCAGCCGGCGCCGCTCAGCGATCTGCGGGGGCCGCTGATGAGCCTGATCCTGCTGCCCTACGTGGGTGCCGCGAAGGCCGGCAGGGAGCTCAACCGCCCGACGCCGCGCCGCTCGATGGGGCGGGGGGTCTCAGTTCGAGCCTCCTCCGCTGAGGAGATGCCAGACGCCGAGGGCGAGTTGGCGAGCGCCCTCGCCGGCGAGCTGGGCATGCGGCTGACCTACCGCACGGCGCTCGTGCTGCAGTCGATCGGCGAGCATCCGGGTGCCAGCAACCGTGAGGTGGCCGACCAGGCCGGCGTCGTCGATCAGGGCCAGATCTCGCGGCTGCTCAGCCGCCTGGAGGGCCTGGGGCTGATCGCCAACCGCGGGGCGGGAGTTGGCGGCAGCTCTGGTCGCGGCGCCGCGAACGCCTGGGTGCTTACCCCGCGCGGCGAGCAAGTTGCGCACGGGGCGGCGCCGAGCGGGCGCCACTCTTCCGCGTGAGCTCCTTGACAAGCCGCTTGACCGAGCGCTCCAGCTGATCGATGGTGGCGTCGTCGACACGCGCGATGCCCACCTCGCGGTTGAGCCAGGAGTTGATCTCGCGGTGGCTGCGCCCGTCGAGGCGGTGCAGGTCCGCGACCAGGCGGCTGCGCTCGGCGCGCAGGTGCGCGCGACGCTCGAAGGCCGCCATCGGCGCCGGCTCGGGGGCGGGTGGAGTAGTCGATCGACGCTTAGCGGTTGAGCCAACGGCCGAGTCGCCGGCGCCGGCCAGACCCGGTGCCATCGCCGGGCTCGGCCCGAAGAGCGTCATCTGCGGTGCGAACTCGGCGCTCAGAGGCACGAACTCGGCGCTCGGCGAGGGCTCGGTGCGGCGGCGCTCGGCGCGCTCCTCCTCCTGGCTCTCCTCCTCGGGACGGCGCAGCGCGTGGCGCAGCTCGCTCTCGACCTCGGAGGCGTGGCGGCGCAGGAGCGGGTCCGCCGGCAGGTACAGCCAGCTCGGCGCGGGCGCCTGGCCGCGGATCGTGCGCACGAAGCGCCCCACGATCTGGCGGAAGACGAGCGGCGTCTTGGCGGCCGTCGCGTACACGCCGACGCGCAGGCGGGGGATGTCGACGCCCTCGGAGACCATGTTTACCGCCACGATCCAGGGCTCGCGTGAGTCGGTGAACGCGGCAAGCTTGGCGGCCGCGCGGGCCTCGGTATGCAGCACCACCAGCGGCGCGCGGCCCGTGGCTTGCGTCAGCAGCTTGGCGATCTGGCGCGCGTGGGCGGAGTCGGCCGCCACGACCAGGCCGCCGGCGTCGCGATGGCCCTCCGCGCGCAGCGCGCGCAGGCGTCCGTCGGCCTCGCGCAGGATGCGCGGCAGCCCGTCGGGGAGCTCGGTTGAGATCGCCGTGCGATAGCGCCGCCCGGCCTCACGCGCGGTAAGGACGGTCTCGAAGGTCGACTCCACCACGTCATCGCCGCTGCGCCACGACAGCGCGCCGTCGAAGGTCACGAACGCAACGGGCCGGCAGATGCCGTCGCTGACCGCCTGCGCGTAGGTGTAGGAGATGTCGGGTACCGCCAGCCCGTCGGCGTCGTAGCGCACGCCGGGGATCGGCGTGGCGTCGGAGCGAAACGGGGTGCCCGAGAGCAACAGCCAGCGCGGCGAGGCGGAGAAGGCGCGCTGGAAGCCAGCGCCCCAGGCGAGGTCCTCGCCGAGGTGGTGGGCCTCGTCGGCGACCACCAGCGTCTGCGCGTCTACGCCGGCGGCCCAGGCGCGCGGGTCCGAGGCGATGCGCGCGTATGTCACGGCCACGCCGTGAAAGCCTCGCGGCGGGCTGGGGCGCTCGGCGTCGGGGACGAGTTGCACCCCGAGTGCCGCGGCGGCAGCGGCCCACTGGCGCGTGAGCGGTGTGGTGGGGCACAGCACGGCCACGCGCCGCACGGCGCCCTCGGCGAGCAGCCTGCGCGCGAGCTCCAGCGCCGGGCGCGTCTTGCCGGCGCCGGGGGCCGCCGAGACGAGGAAGGGGTCGCCCTCCCAGCGCTCGAGCGCCTCGAGCGTGCGCCGCTGCCAGGCGCGCAGTGATGTCGTCGTCGCGGGTGCCAGAGGGTCAGGCATCCTGGGCCATGGGCCGGACGGATCGGGGGCGTCAGCCGATCGAAATCTCAATCGAGCGCGCGACGCCGTGCGCCGGCGTGAGCGTCAGTCGGTAGAGGCCCGGTGCGAGCGTGCCGCGGCCGGAGAGGCGCGCGCGATCGACGCCGGCGCGCGCGCTCAGCGAGTCGGCGCCCGCCAGCGTGCTCCAGACCCAGCGCCCATGAACGCGCACGCGCCGGGCCAGCGTTATACGCACCCTGGCGGCCGTGCTGAGGGTGAACGTGAAGGCAACCCGGGACAGCGCTGCCCGGCCACGATTGAGCGCCGCCACGGCGCCGAGGGTGAGCGACAGGTGGGTGAGCTTCACGGCGCCGCTCGTCGTGGACTTCACGCTCGTGCCGGGGGTGGCCGGTCCGCCCGTGGCCGCCGCCCGAGCCGGTCGAGCCGGTCGAGCCGCCGGTGGTGCCGGCGCCCGAACCGCCCGAACCTTCACCGGAAGCGCCGCCGGAGCCCTGGTTGCCGCCCGAGCCCCCACCTGGGCCCGAGCCGCCGCCTGGGCCCGATCCACCACCGGAGCCGCCGCCCGAACTGGAGCTTCCTCCCGGACCGCCGATCTCGCCGGGAACGGGCTGGAAGGCGCTGAGGCCGTCTGGGGTGCCCACACCGGTGGGTCCGTCGTAGCCGGCGGCGGCATTGCAGATCAAAGCACCCTCGCCGCAGTCCAGCGGCGAGTTGAGCGAGCCGCTGCACCCTCCCGCTCGCACTGGGTAGACGTCGTCGCATTCACCATTGCCGCCCTTGACGATGTCGTGCAAGCCGGTCGAGCCCAGGTGGGCGTAGAGCGTGGCGGCCGGGTAGGCGACGCCCTGCGCGCCGCCGGCGAGCGCAAAGGCCGAGGCGATGATCGGCGAGGCCACGCTGGTGCCGCCGATCACCAGCCATTCGGGTGCCGGTTCGCCCGTCTTGCCTTCGGATTCGGGAACGGAGTCATAGACTTCCACGCCCGTGTCGGGGTCGGCATCGGCCGAGACGTCGGCGACTGCCCTACTGGAGCCACAGCCAACGGTCGACCAGTCGGGTACCTGGGACTGCCAGGAGGGAGCGGTGAACGCCGCCGAGGTGCAGCCTCCTCCGCCGGCGCCGCTGGAGTCGTTCCAGACCTTCTCCGATTCCCATTCCCCCGCGGGATGCACCTTCAGGCTGGTACCGCCGACAGCAATCACGTCAGGCGAGGCGGCCGGGTAGTCGGGCCCATCGAAATAGCCCGAGCCTTCCTTTTCGCGTTCGCCGTATTCAGTCCAGTTGCGGTAGCCGCTGTCGCCGGCGGAAGCAGTGATGACGATGCCAGGATGATTGAAGGCAGCGTCTTCTGCTGAGGGTTCTTCGCCGCCCCAGGAGTTCGAGATCTCGCCTTCGAGCTTGCCCGGCTTGGAGGCCGCGGCGATGATCGTGGCGGCGGTGTTCTCGGCGCTCTCCAGATCGGGGAATCCGTCGGAGGAGGCCTCCACGAGCACGATGTGGCAGTTCTGGCAGATGGAGTGAGCGATCTCGACATCGGTGGCGATCTCGACCGACCATTCGCCGCTGGCGACGGGGAGCGGCGCGCTCTGGCCCTGCTCGTTGACCTTGGTGAAGCAGCCTTCGGCTTCGGTGCAGGGGGGGAGTCCGAACTGTTCGTCGAAGACTTCGAGGTCGGCATTGGCGTCGGGGTCGTTGTAGGCGTCGACCAGCGCGATCGTCTGCGGTTCGGCGCTTGCGAGCGGGAACCCATAGGCGCTGTGCAGTTCGGCTGGCGACACCGGCTTGACGCTCGCCGGGGAGGTTGCGGTGGGGGACGTCTCAGGCCGTGAGAGGCGCTGGGTGCTCTGTGCGCGCGTGCTCGCCGCCGAGCCCCCGGAGCTCGGCACGAGTCGCAGCGCCAAACAGCTCGCATGCCCGGGCGCGGGTGCCGCGCACACGGCCTTTGCGGTGTAGCTGGCGCTAACTGGTGCCGCCTGCGCCGAGGCCAGGGTCGACGTCACACCGAGCAGCACGCTCGGCGCGATGAGTGCTCTGAGTATCGTGCGCATGGGCCGCAGGCTTCGCTCCATCCTTGGGGTATCGGTCGCGGGCCGAGCAGAGACGCAGACAAAGAGTACTTCTCCGCGTTCGTTTGAGCGCTAGCGAGTGCTTTACGCTCCCAGCGTGCCGTGGCCGTTCGGCTTCCTGCTGTCCCCCGACCCGCCGCCCAGCGCGCGCGGGAGTGGTGGTGGCGGTCGCCCTGGTGGCGGTGTGCACGCTGATCGTCTACCCGCTGAAGCAGATCGCGCCGGTGGTGTCGCTGGGCGTGGTGTACCTGCTGGCGGTGCTGCTGGTGTCGGCGACGTGGGGCGCGTGGCTGGGGCTGGCGACGGCGCTGATGAGCGCGGTGGCGTTCAACTTCTTTCACCTGCCGCCCGTGGGGAATCTGACGATCAGCGACTCCAGCAACTGGGTGGCGCTGGTGGCGTTCGTCGTGGCGGCGGGGCTGGCGAGCTCGGTGGCGGAGGTGACACGCGGCGCGGGCGCGCGAGGCGGAGGAGCGCCGGCGCGAGGCCGATCTGGCGGCGGAGATGGCACGGCTGCTGTTGCGCGGTAACCGCCTGAGCGAGGCGCTGCCGACGGCGGCCGCGCGCCTGGCGCATGCGCTTGAGCTGCTCCAGCGCGGCGATCGAGCTGGAGGCGGTGGACGGGGACGAGCGCCACGTGGCGTTCGCGCTGCGCGAGGGCGCGAGCCGTCTGGGGACGCTGGTCGTGCCCGCGGGGACGCCCGAGCGCGATCTGCGGCGCCTGCAGGAGCGCGTGGTGCCGGCGCTTGAGGCGCTGCTCAGCGCGGCGCTGGAGCGCGAGGGGCTGCAGGGCGAGGTGGTGGAGACGGCGGCGCTGCGTCGCGCGGACGTGGTCAAGACGGCGCTGTTGCGTGCGGTCTCGCACGACCTGCGCTCGCCGCTGACGGCGATCGCCACCGCGGGCGAGGCGCTCGCGCTGGATGGCCTCGAGCCGGGGGAGCGAGCGGAGTTGGCTGGGGTGATCCTCGAGGAGACGAAAAGGCTGGCGCGGCTGGTGGACAACCTGCTCGACCTCTCACGCCTGGAGGCGGGGGCGGCGGAGCCGCGGCGCGAGTGGACGTCGATCGAAGAGGTGGTGCGGGCGGCGCTGGACGAGCTCGGCGGCGCGCGAGGGCGAGTGGACGCTGTCGATCGACCGCGAGCTGCCGCTCGTGCTGGCCGATCCGACGCAGCTGGAGCGGGCGATCGTGAATGTGCTGGAGAACGCGCGCAGGCACTCGGGCGGGCACCCGGTGTCGGTCAGCGCGCGCGGGCGGTGCGCAACATCGGCGGGGGCGAGGGGAAGCTGATCGTACGCGTGGTGGACCGCGGGCCGGGCATCCCGCCGGCGCAGCTGGAGCGGGTGTTCGAGCCGTTCTACCGCGCGGGGACGGCGGGCGGCGGGCACCGCGGCTCGGGCCTCGGGCTGGCGATCGCGCGTGGCTTCACGGAGGCCAACGGCGGGCGAGCTGCACGTGGAGTCGCTGCCGGGGCAGGGGGCGACGTTCGTGTTCGAGCTGCCGCTCGTGGCACAGCAGGCCAAGGGCGAGCGGGCGCCGAGGCCCACGTTGAGGCGGGACCGGACATCGCGCCATGAGCTCCGATGCGCCGCGCGTGCTGGTGGTCGACGACGAGAGCCAGATCCTGCGGGCGCTCAAGGTGGTGCTGCGCGAGGCGGGCTTCGAGGTGGTGCCCGCGGAAACCGCCAGCGAAGCCCTCGACCGCGCGGCGGTGCGCCCGCCGCAGGCGGCGATCGTCGACCTGGTGCTCCCCGATGGCGACGGGGTTGAGGTGACACGCGAGCTGCGTAAGTGGAGTGAGATGCCGATCCTCGTGTTGAGCGCGGTGGGCGACGAGGACCAGAAGGTTCGCGCGCTGGAGGCCGGCGCGGACGACTACATCACCAAGCCGTTCGGTGCGCGCGAGCTGGTGGCGCGTCTACAGGCGGCGCTGCGCCGCGCCGGGCGATCCGAGGAGGAGCCCGCGGTGAGCGTGGAGGGCCTGGAGGTGGACCTGGCGGCGCGCACGGTGAAACGCGACGGCGAGCCCGTGCATCTCACCCCGATCGAGTTCGACCTGCTGCGCATGCTCGTGCGCAATCGCGGGCGGTTGATGACACACCGGGCGCTCTTGAGCGAGGTATGGGGTCCGGAGTACGTGGACGACATCCAGCCGCTGCGCACGCACATCGCGCGACTGCGCGCGAAGATCGAGCCGGAGGGGTCGGCCGCGGTACATCGTCACCGATCCTGGCGTGGGGTACCGTTTTTCTTTAAAAGGACCCCACAAGGGGGTCCGCGAGGGTCGCGTTGTGCGGTGAATTACGCAGGACGTGTGCCACCGGCGCCGCCGGGGCAACGAGCGTAACGAAATCGTTATACCGCGCAGGCAGATCGTCACGCGGCCGTGATGCGCGGGCGCCCATAGTGTGGGCATGGACATTCTCGCGGTAGCACTCGGAATCGTGATGTTCGCCCTGCTGCTCCTGCTGGTCGAGGGGATCGACAGGGTATGAGCGCGTCTCTGGCGGGTGTGAAGGTAGCGCTGCCGGTGGGCGCGTTCATCGCGCACATACCCGGAGGGCACGCGTGAGCGCCGCCGACTTCTTTGGCTTGGTGGTGACGGTGTTGATCGTCGGATATCTCTTCTACGCGCTGATCCGCGGAGAGAAGCTGTGAGGTTCACTGAAATGAAGGCTCACCCGCAATGACCTTCACCGGCTGGCTCACGATCATGCTCTTCGCGGTGATCCTCACCGCGCTGGCGCTGCCCCTCGGCCGCTACATGGCCAACGTATATACCGGCGAGCGAGTTTTCCTGACACCGGTGGTCGGCTGGTTCGAGCGGCTGCTCTATCGGGTGCTGCGCGTGGACCCCAGGCGCGAGCAGGACTGGAAGTCATACGCGAAGAGTCTGTTGATCTTCTCGCTCGCGGGGTGGCTGCTGCTGTATCTGATCCTGCGCACACAGAACGCCTTCTATGTGCCGCACGCGCTGAACCCGCTCGGTTACCACAGCGCCCCCTGGAACGTGACGTTCAACACGGTGTCCTCGTTCATGACGAACACCAACTGGCAGTACTACGGCGGCGAGACGACGATGACCTATCTCAGCCAGATGATCGGGCTGACGGTGCAGAACTGGCTGTCGGCGGGCATCGGGATCGTCGTCGCGGTGGCATTGATCCGCGGCATTGTCGGGCGCACGGGCAACTCGATCGGCAACTTCTGGCAGGACCTGGTGCGCACGATCCTGTATGTGCTGGCGCCGCTGTCGGTGTTCGCGGCGATCGTGCTCGTATCGCAGGGTGTGATCCAGAACTTCTCGACCTACCTCACGGCTCACACGATCACGGGCCTGACACAGACGATCGCGATGGGCCCCGTCGCCTCCCAGGAGGCGATCAAGGAGCTCGGCACGAACGGGGGCGGCTTCTTCAACACCAACTCGGCGCACCCATTCGAGAACCCGACGCAGTTCACCAATTTCTTCGAGATGCTGCTGGTGCTGCTCATCCCGGCGGCGCTGGTGTTCGCCTATGGGCGCATGACGGGCAACCGCCGTCAGGGCTTTGCGATCTACGCGACGATGATGGTGATGTTCCTCGGCGCGGTGACGGTTGCCTATATCGCCGAGGCGCACGGCTCGCCGGCGCAGCACGCCGCGGGGTTGCACACGCAGGCGATCGCGGGCTCGGCGGGCGGCAACATGGAAGGCAAGGAGCAGCGCTTCGGAATCGCCGGAAGCGCGCTGTTCGACGTCGTCACGACCGTGACCTCGTGCGGCGCGGTGAACAGCGCGCTGGAGTCCTTCACAGGCATCGGCGGCGCGGTGCCGTTCGCGAACCTGTCCGCCAGCGAGGTGATCTTCGGCGGTGTGGGCACGGGGCTCTACTCGATCCTGCTGTATGTGCTGCTGGCGGTGTTCATCGGTGGCCTGATGGTGGGACGCACACCGGAGTGGCTCGGCAAGAAGTTGGAGGCAAGGGAGATAAAGCTGGCAGGGCTGGGCATCTTGATCACCCCGCTGGCGGCGCTGTTCTGCACGGCGCTGGCGACCGCGAGCAAGGCCGGGCGCGCGTCGATCGCCGAAGTGGCGCTGTCCAAGTCGGGCGGCAACACGCCGCAGGGCTTCTCCGAGACTTTCTATGCCTATTTGTCGCAGGCGAACAACAACGGCTCGGCGTTCGCGGGCTACACGGGGTTCGTCCAGCCCAATGCCGGCAACGTGGGCTCGCACGGCATCACCTTCGCGAACCTGCTCGGCGGCTTCGACATGCTGTTCGCGCGCTACGCACCGATCCTGTTCGCGCTAGCCGTAGCCGGCGCCTTGGCGGGCAAGCGCGTGACGCCTGCCGGGCTGGGCACGATGCGCACCGACAACCCGACGTTCGTGGTGCTGCTGATCGGCGTGATCGTCCTCGTGGGCGCGCTGACCTTCTTCCCCGCACTGCTGCTCGGCCCGATCGTGCAGGGCCTGACCGGGCACCTCTACTGAGATGAATCGACACCTCTACTGATATGCGCCGCGACATCATAAACTCACTGATCGGCATCGTCGTATTCACCGTGCTGCTCGGGCTGGTGTACCCGCTGTTTATCACGGGCGTCAGCCAGGTGGCCTTCTCTGGCAACGCGAATGGGCAGAAGGTGTACGTGAACGGCAGGCTCGTCGGATCGAAGATCATCGGGCAGAGCTTCGCCTCGCCAGTGATCGGCAAGAACGGCAAGCCCGAGGAAAAGGAAGAAGAACTCGTCACCGAAGCGGACCCGCGCTACTTCCAGTCGCGCCCCTCGGCGACCGAAGGCGGCGCGTATAACGCGGCCGCGAGCACCTTCTCCAACCGTGGGCCCAACAGTACCCGGACGAAGGAAGCGGACGAAGAAAACATCAAGTCCTACCTCGAACTGAATACGGCGCCGAACAAGCAGGAATACGACCCTGGCCTGACGGCGGCGAGGATACCGGTGGACGCGATCAACACCTCGGGCTCGAACCTCGACCCGGAAATCTCCGAAGCGAACGCGCACATCCAGGCATATCGCATCGCGGCCGTGCGCCGGCTGGCGCTTGCGACAGTGAATAAGCTGATCGCTCAGAACACGTCTGGACGCGGCCTCGGCTTCTCCGGCGAGCCTGGTGTGAACGTACTCGAGTTGAACCTGGCGCTCGACCGTCTCACAGGAGGGACACGCTGATGTCCCGGCATCCAAACCCCTCGTCGCGCCTCGCGCACTCGAACCACGAACGCACGCAGAAAGGAGCACGCTAGATGTCGACACAGCCGGCAACCCCAGAGCGCCACGAGCGCCAGGCGATCTCGCTGTTCCAGCGCGACATCGCGGTGCGCGCGCTCGTGGACAGTGTCAAGAAGCTCGACCCGCGCGTGCAGATTCACAACCCGGTGATGTTCGTGGTGGAGATCGGCTCGGTTATTACCACCATCACGTGGCTGATCCAGGTGTTCGGCGGCAAGCCGCTCGGCGGCGGGCATACCCAGACGGGCACAGGCGAGCCCGCTTGGTACACGCTGACGATCGCCGTATGGCTGTGGCTGACGGTGGTGTTCGCGAACATGGCGGAGGCATTCGCCGAGGGTCGCGGGCGCGCGCAGGCCGACACGCTGCGCAACATGCGCAAGGAGACCGTGGCGAAGATGCTCGACGGGACCACGAAGGCCGCCTCGGAGCTCACGCGCGGAGACACGGTGATCGTGACAGCGGGTGAGCTGATCCCCGGCGACGGGACCGTGACGAAGGGCATCGCGACCGTGGACGAGTCGGCGATTACGGGCGAGAGTGCGCCGGTGATCCGCGAGTCGGGCGGTGATCGCAGCGCGGTCACCGGCGGCACGCGCGTGACCTCGGATGAGATCGTGGTGGAAATCACGCAGGAGCCCGGGCACTCGTTCCTGGATCGCATGATCGCGCTGGTCGAGGGGGCCGAGCGTCGTAAGACGCCGAACGAGATCGCGCTGAACATCCTGCTGGCGGCGCTGACGCTGATCTTCATGATCGTGGTGGCGACACTGCGGCCCTTCGGCCTGTTCGCGGGCACGGCGATCTCTGAGACGACGCTGATCGCGCTGCTCGTGGCGCTGATCCCGACCACCATCGGCGCGCTGCTCTCCGCGATTGGCATCGCGGGCATGGATCGCCTCGTGCGCCGCAACGTGTTGGCGCTGAGCGGTCGCGCGGTAGAGGCTTCGGGCGACGTGGATGTGCTCCTGCTCGACAAGACAGGGACGATCACGATTGGCAACCGCCTGGCCAGCGAGTTCATCCCAATGCCGGGCGTCAGCGAGGCCGAGCTGGCCGAGGCGGCGCAGCTGTCCTCGCTGGCGGACGAGACCCCCGAGGGGCGCTCGATCGTGGTGCTGGCCAAGCAGTATGGGATCCGTGAGCACGACCTGACGAGCACGGATGCGAGCTTCGTGCCGTTCACCGCGCAGACGCGCATGAGCGGCGTGGACTACTACGGCTCACAGCTGCGCAAGGGGGCGGGCGACGCGATCATCCAGTTCATCGAGAAGGAGGGCGGCCAGGCGCCGCCGGAGCTGCAGGGTCAGCTCGATCGCATCGGCCGCGAGGGCGGCACGCCGCTAGCGGTGGCGCGCGATAACCAGGTATTGGGCGTGGTGTACCTGAAGGACACGATCAAGGAGGGCATGAAGGTCCGCTTCGACCAGCTGCGCGCGATGGGGATCAAGACGGTGATGGTGACCGGCGACAACCGCCTCACGGCGGCGAAGATCGCCGAGGAGTCCGGCGTGGATGACTTCCTCGCCGAAGCGACTCCCGAGCGCAAGCTGGCGCTGATCAAGGAACAGCAGGCGGACGGGCGTCTGGTGGCGATGACGGGCGATGGCACCAACGACGCCCCGGCGCTCGCGCAGGCGGACGTGGGTGTGGCGATGAACACGGGCACGCAGGCGGCGCGCGAGGCGGGCAACATGGTCGACCTCGACAGCAACCCGACGAAGCTGATCGAGATCGTCGAGGTGGGCAAGCAGCTGTTGATCACGCGCGGCGCGCTGACGACCTTCTCGATCGCCAACGACGTGGCGAAGTACTTCGCGATCCTGCCGGCGGTGTTCATCACCACGTACGCCACGAGCTCAGGCGGCAATGGGCCATTGAGCGTGCTGAACATCATGAACCTCGGCACGCCCCAGTCGGCGATTGTCTCGGCGATCATCTTCAACGCGCTGGTGATCCCGCTGCTGATCCCGTTGTCGCTGCGCGGGGTGCGCTACCGGCCGATCGGTGCAAGCGCGCTGCTGCGGCGCAACCTGTTGATCTACGGGCTAGGCGGGATCATCGCGCCGTTCATCGGGATCAAGTTGATCGACCTGATCATTCACAATCTGTTGGGTGCCTGACGCCCGCGGTCATCTGAAGGTCTTCATCGGGATGGCTGCCGGGGTCGGCAAGACCTACCGGATGCTGCAGGAGGGCCAGGCCGAAGCGGAGGCCGGGCGCGACGTGGTGGTGGGGTACCTGGAGCCCCACGGGCGCGCGGAGACGGAGGTGCTCGCAGAGGGCCTGGAGATGGTGCCCCGCAGGCGCGTGTACTACCGCAATGCGCCCCTGGAAGAGATGAACCTGCCGGCGGTCCTCGCGCGCGAACCGGAGCTGTGCCTGATCGACGAGCTGGCGCACAGCAACGCGCCGGGCCTTGAGCACGAGAAGCGCTACGAGGACGTGCAGGATGTGCTCGACGCCGGCATCGACGTGTACTCGACCGTCAACGTGCAGCACCTGGAGAGCCTCAACGATCAGGTGACCCAGCTGACGGGAACGCGCGTGCGCGAGACGATCCCCGACGCGGTGCTTGCGCAGGCGGATGAGGTGGTGCTGATCGACCTGACCCCGGAGGCGCTGATCGGGCGGCTGCAGGCGGGCAAGGTCTACCCCGCCGAGCGGGTGCCGGCGGCGCTGAACAATTTCTTCAAGATCGAGAACCTCGCGGCGCTGCGCGAGACCGCGCTGCGCCAGGTGGCCGAGGGGGTCGAGGTCAAACGCCTGGCGCCCAGGCCACAGGTGGGTCGGCGTGAGGATCTCCCCGAGGAGCGGGCTCCGCAGGCGATCGCCGAGCGCCTGCTCGTGCTGGTCAGGCTGAAGACCGATTCGCAGCGGATCGTGCGTCGCGCGTGGCGCTCGGCCCAGCGCCTGGATGCGGAGCTTGACGTGCTGGTGGTGCGTCCGCCGGGGCGTGAGCCAAGCCCGGAGGATCGGCGGGAGCTGGAGGCGCTGCGTCGCCTCGTCGCGGTGCTGGGGCTGCGTCTGCACGTCGAGGAGAGCGAAGACGTCGCCAAGGTCGCGATCGAACTGGCACGGGAGCTGGGCGCCACGTACGTCCTGATGGGCGCGCCCCTCGCTCGCCACGGGCTGCGTCGCCTGGTCTCCTCGCTCTCGGACTCCTCGCTGCTGACTCGCCTGCTGCGTGGACTGCCGGGTGTGGACATTCGGATCGTCGCCGATCCCACTCTGCGCAAGTCATCCGCGCGCGAGGATTCGCCGGCGAGTCCGGAGCGTTCGCCGTCGAGCCCAGGGCGGCTGGATGGTTGATTGCACTGCGACGGGCGCAACCCTCCGCCTCGTAAGCTGTTCCGATGAACATGCCCACAAACGCTCCCTCCGCTTCCCGAGATGCCGCGCGCGCTCCCGATCATTCCCGTCCGCGGAGTCCCCGCCGTCCACGTGGCGTGCCTCGCCAGCTCCGTGCTCGTCGCCCCCGTGCGGTGGCGATCCTGCTGCTCAGCTGCTGTCTGCTCGGTGGCGCGCTGCTTGCCTCCGTGGGTGTCGCCGCTCAGGCCAAGCGTCGTGTCGTCGCTCACGCCAGCCGCACGCACTTCCTGACGGGCATCGGCGACGAGCAGACGGAGATGTTCAGCGACCCCAACTGGCAGCGGCTGCACACGAAGATCACGCGCTACATCGTCCCTTACGACGCCGCGGTGCGCTCGTATTACAAGGACAATGCACTCACCTGGATACACACCGCCGAACTCGAGCACCAGCAGGTGCTGGTGGCGTTCTACCACTCCGAGTACACGCCGACGCGGATGCCGAGTGTCGCGACCTATCAGCGCGATGTGGCGCGCTTCATCAAGCTGTTCCCGCACGTGCGCCAGTACCAGCCGTGGGACGAGGCCAATCGCGGCTACATCCCGCACCTGCTCGCGAGCCCCTCAGCGGTGCAATCTGCGCAGTACTACCGGGCGCTGAGGGACGTCTGTCGCGGTTGCACGGTCGTCGGTCTGGACGTGCTGGACGCGCAGAACATCCAGCCGACGCTCAACTACATCGCCGAATTCAAGCACGAGATCGCGGTGCTGCATACGGTGATGCCGAACATTTGGGGGCTGCATAACTACTCCGACACCAACCGCCGCTCCAGCAGCCGCACGCGTGACGTGCTCGCCGCGGTGCCGGGCGACGTGTGGCTGACCGAGACGGGCGGGATCGTGCAATTCGGTGGCGCTTTCCCCAACGCCCACGGCGCCGGCCTGCGCCGTGCGGCGAGCGCTGTGTCCTACATGTTCTCGCTTGCGGGCATCAGCTCGCGCATCACGCGGCTGTACATCTACGACTGGTCTGGCGGCAACGCCGAGACCCGCTTCGACGCGGGCCTCACCGATGCCCATCACCGCCCGCGAGCGGCGTACCTCATCGTCTGCCGCGCGCTGCACGCCTCAGGGTGCGGGAACGTGCGGATCTTCGAGTCACTGAGGTTCGCGCCACTCGGCGTCGGCCGCAACTGCCAAGGCCGCGTCGAGCACCATCTGCTCGTCCTCTGTGACGGGAGTCATGTAGGCCGTGCGGTAGGACGCCGTGATACGCGCCTCGCGTAGGTCGCCTCCAAGCGATCGCAAGTCTGCGCACATTGTTCCTACCGGGCGTAGATCGCCGGCCTGTAACGGGGCTCGGGGATCGGACGCCCAGCCTCGCGCGCGGATACCAACCATGCCTCCTTGGCGCGCTCCACCTCCGCGAGGGCCGCCTCCGGGCTCGTGCCGAACGCCGAGCATGCCTCGAGGTCCGGGATGTCTGCGATGTAGCCCTGGTCGTCGTCGCTGTAGAAGACGTTTATGTGGTAGTCGCTCATTGCTCGCCCAAGCGTAGATCGTAGCGCTCGACCAGCCGCATGAGCTGGCGGATCTGGTAGGGCTTGGCCTGCCCTCGTACATCCTGGAGGTTGATTAACTCGGAGATATCGGGATGGGCGAGGATGTGGTGGCTGCCACTGATCCGTCGCCGCTCGAAGCCGAGACCCTCGGCGAGGCGCAGCAGATCGGCGAAGGCGACGTTCGTCACGGCACCGCGCGCGAGCCGTACGAGCAGTTTCTTCTCGTTCATATGCGCACCGTAGCCCGCACAGGGGATGGCACAGTCCGCTGGCGGTGCTACGAGCGAGCGGCTTCCGTTCTTAAGCGGGCTGCAGATCTGCTCTTGAATAGAGAGGTGCCTCCCAGCGCAAGGAGTCCGACAAGCGCCGCCAATGGCGCGAGCACCTTCAACGGGTAGTCGCTGAAGGTCGGGTGCGCGATCGTGCTCAGCGCGGTGTGGTCCCCGGCGCCAACGATGCTCAGCAGCCCGCGGTGATCGATCCCCAGCACCGTCGGCGCGAGCGCCGCGAACAGCGCCCAGCCCACTAACAACGCCAAACCCACAAGCAGCGAGTCGCGCGTGAGCCTGACGCGTGGGGTGGCGAGCGCCGCAAGCACAATCGCGCCGCCCGCTGCGAGGAAGAAAGGCCAGATACCGCCCCAACTGCGCCCGAGGCCGACGGCGCTGGCGATCGTCGGTTGGAAGAGCCCCTGGCGCAGGTAGCGCGCCCAGACGACCGTCTCGGTCTCGTAGCCGGTGAGCGGGTGGGTGATCGTGGCGATCACCGTCGTCGTGATCGACACCGCGGCGAGCGCGATCGTGGGGCCGGGCCAGCGCTTGTATGCGATCCCGAGTGGCATAGCAAGGAACGGCAGCATCGTCGTCAGAAAGCGCGGTCCCATGAAGCCGCCGCCAAAGGGGAGGTAGTAGCCGGAGTTGTAGCCGACGTAGCACAGGCACACGCCGCCGATCGTGAGCGCCTCGGCGCGCTTGCCGCGGTTGTAGAGGACGATCGTTCCGAGGCCCCCCAGCGCGAGCACGGGCGAGAGCGTCAGGAGGCCGCGCGAGTCGAACAGCAGCGTCGCGAGCACCGGCAGGCTTGGGGCGCCGATCCCGAAGAAGCCCTGCTGCTGGCGGGGGATGCTCGAGTAGGCGAGATGCGTCCAAGAGTGAAAGGCGTAGTGGTTGTAGAGAAGCAGCGGAACGATGCCTACCAGCCCGCCCACGATGTACGCCCCCGCGCGCGTTGTCACGCCGCGCACGGTGAGCGCGTCGCGGCGCGAGAGCAGGTACAGGCCGAGCACCGCGCCCACGAAGAACAGCGGGTACTCCGAGGCCACCGCGTAGCCCATCGCGAGGCCCGCGCCCGCGAGTAGCAGCGGACTCGCGGGTCCGTCGCGCTCCCTGAGCATCAGCGTGAACGCCAGGAAGCCGAGGAAGGCTGAGAACACGTGGGAGAACAGCAGCGTCGAGAGTGGCAGCACGAGCGTGCCGAGCCCGAGCGTCACCGCCGCCGCGGCACCGTAGCCGGGCTCGAAGCGGTCGGCCATGCGCCACACGAGCAGCAGCAGCAGCAGGCCGGGCAAGACGTTGGCCCACAGGCCGATGAAGTAGATCATCTCGTCGTCGCCGCGCTGGGCTTCTGAGCTGCGGGCGAGGGCGTCGGCGTCGAGGAAGTTCAGCGTGTCGTAGAAGGGCAGCGCGAACAGCGCCAATCCGGGGGCGCGGGCGGAGTAGAAATGACCCTTGTAGAAGGCCTTGTCACCCGTGTTTTCCTGGTACTGGTCGATCGTCGTCTGATCCTGGTTCAGCGCGCGGATTAGGTCGTAGTGGGAGGTCTGGTTCCAGGAGAAGCTCTGGATGATCGTCGCGTAGGAAAGGCCCACGAGCAGGATCGCCGCGAGTGCCAGGCGGCGCTTGGTGACGCGCCCGCCGCGCACGGCACGGCGCCTCGGGATCGGTCGATCGATGGGTGCGGCGGGGTGCCGGCCGACGTCTTCACCTGCTATCTGTGCCTCGCCGGTGCCTGTGGTCGCGGCGTCCCCGGCTGTCGAGGGGTCGAGCGTGCTCACGTCAATCGTGCCCGTGCAGCACGGCCGGCCCGGGGCCGATCTCGTAGATCACGACGTCGCCGACCCGCCGGCGCGTGACACCGAGCCCCTTCACCGGCTTTTCGGCGGCGGCTGCGGGGTCGGGTGGCTCAGACACCGCGTAGCCATGCAGTCCGGGCAGCTTGGGCAGCTTCGTATGCAGCACGACCGTGCGGATGCCATAGAAGCGCAGCTTCTCGATGCTCGCTTTGTCGGGGAAGCCATTCACGCCGCCGCGCAGGTCGTCCATCGCGGGGATGTCGAAGGTCGAGTTGCCGTTGGCGATCTTGGGGAAGCCGTCGACCGAGAAGTACTGCGCCACACGGTCTGAGGCGCCGTCGGTGGGCAGGTCGAGGATCGGCCCGGGCAGCCCGATCTCCGCGCGCGCGGGCTGGGGGACGACCGGCGTGGCCATGTGGCCGGCGCCCTCGCCGAGCAGCCCCACGATCAGCACGCCACCGACGAGCGCGGGGAGCGCGTCGCGCCAGAAGGCCGAGACGTGGCCGCCGTGCTCGCGCGCCTTTGTCAAAAGCCACTGCGCGCCCGCGCCCGCGAGCAGCGCTAGGAACAGCGTCGCCAGCGTGAAGATCCTGCCGGGGACGCGCACCCCGTCCCAGCCGGGGGCGTAGTTGTAGAGCAGGCGGTAGGGGTACCCCGCGCCCGTCAGCCCCATGCCGAGAGCGAGTATCGAGACGACCACCACGCCCGTCGCCAGGCCCCAGCGCAATCGTCGCGTGTACAGCCCCGTGCACAGCCCGATCAGCGCGAGCACGAAGATCGCCAGTCCCGGGAACAGCACGCTCTCGTTCTTGGAGTGCACGTCTTCGCGCGCCCATGCGGTGGCCGAGCTCCAGACGCGGTTCTCGCTCGATGCCGCCAGGAACGCCGCGGGCCCGGAGGAGTAGGTCTTCACTTCGCGCAGCGTCCGCTTGGCGGTGGGGTACTCGTTGGCCACCTTCAGGTAGGGCCGCGCCTGGTAGACAGTGACGAGGCCAACAACCGCCATAGCGGCGAGCGTGACCGTGACAATTTGGCGCGAGATGGCTGGGAGCCTTCGCGTGCGGGCGCCGGCGGTTGAGCTTTCCGGAGATATCTCGGTCGACTCCGCGTTCCTAGCCGTTGGTCCAGATGCGGTGCCCTCGGCCGGCTCGGTTGAGAGGGAGGCCGCCTCGCGCCTGTCCCGCCACCAGCACCAGGCGACGATCACCGCCAGCACGAGCAGCAGGTAGGCGAACTGCAGGCCGAGTGTGAAGCCGAGGCTGATCTGCCAGGCCGCCACGAGCCACCCCGCCACGACGAGACCGCGCGAGGAGCGGCGGTATCCGCGCAACAGCAGGAACAGCGCCAGCGGGATGCCGCCGCTTGAGATCACGTGCAGGTGGCCCGCCTCGGTGACGCGGTAGGGCGCGTAGGCGAACGCCACGCCCGCGGCGCCGGCGGCCATGCGCCCAACGCCCAGCTCGCGGGCCAGCAGGTAGGCGCCGACGAAGGCCAGCGACCAGGCGAACAGGTACAGCAGGTTGTAACGGACAAGCGCCGCGACGGTGCCCGAGCCGAAGAACGCGGAGGGGCCGTAGCCGAGCAGCGAGTCCGAGAAGGCGAGGCTCAGGGGATGCGGGTAGAAGGCGTTTGAGTCGAACAGCGTGCCGGGGTTGTGCAGCATCGCGTGGCCCACCCAGGCGATCTCCCACGCAGTGCGCACGGGGTCCCCGAGGTCGGGGGAGATGCGGCTGCCCATATGCAGCACGAGCGGCCACGTCGCGAGCATCGCCAGCAGGAGTCCGCCGAGGCACGCCAAGGCGACCTCGCGCGCGCCCAGCTTGGGAGACGCGGGCCAGCGAGCGGGTTCTTTAGCGGCAGGGGAGGACGCCGGCGTGTCGAGGAGCGCAGTCGCCATCGAAGCGCGCAGCATATGTGAGGCGCCTGCGCCATTGCGGCACAGTGGGCCCGTGAACGTCAGACTTTCCGAGAGACCGATTTGCGCAACACTGCACGTATGCGCGTACTCGTGGTCGGCGCGGGCGGTGTCGGTGCGGCCTTCGCCGCCATCGCGCAGCGGCGGCCGGCGTTCGAGCGGGTGACGCTCGCCGACCTTTCGCCCGCGCGGGCGCACGCGGCGGTGGCCAAGCTGGGAGAGGCGGGGCGCTTCTCCGCCGAGCAGGTCGACGCGTCGGATACGGACTCGCTCGTGGCGCTGATCGAGCGCGTGAAGCCCGACGCGGTCTTGAACGCCACCGACCCGCGCTTCGTCAGACCGATCTTCGACGCGTGCCTGCAGGCGCGCACCACCTACGTGGACATGGCGATGACGCTTTCAAAGCCCCACCCGACGCGCCCGCACGAGCTGCCCGGAACGATGCTCGGCGAGTATCAGCTCGCGCGCCACGAGGCGTGGGAGCAGGCGGGCGTGCTCGCGCTTGTGGGCATGGGCGTCGAGCCGGGGCTGTCGGACATCTTCGCGCGCTACGCCGCCGACGAGCTGTTCTCGCAGATCTCCGAAGCGGGCGTGCGCGACGGCGCGGACCTCGTCGTCGAGGGCTATGACTTCGCGCCGACCTTCTCGATCTGGACGACGATCGAGGAGTGCCTGAACCCGCCGCTGATCTGGGAGCGCGAGCGTGGCTTCTACACCACGCCGCCCTTCTCAGAGCCCGAGGTGTTCGAGTTCCCCGAGGGCATCGGCCGGGTGGAGTGCGTGAACGTCGAGCACGAGGAGGTCGTGCTGATCCCCCGCTGGGTGCCCTGCGAGCGCGTGACCTTCAAGTACGGCCTCGGCGAGGAGTTCATCGCGGTGCTGCGTACGCTGCACAAGCTGGGCCTCGACTCGACCGAGCCGCTGCAGGTGCGCGGCGCGAAGGTCTCACCACGCGACGTTGTCGCCGCCGCGCTGCCCGACCCAGCCACGCTCGGCGAGCGGATGACGGGGCGCACGTGCGCGGGCACGTGGGTGACGGGCACGGGAAAGGACGGAAAGCCGCGCTCGACGTACCTCTACCACGTGGTCGACAACGAGCAGACAATGCGCGAGTACGGCTCGCAGGCGGTCGTGTGGCAGACCGCGATCAACCCCGTCGTCGCGCTCGAGCTGCTGAACGAGGGCGCCTGGCGGGGCAAGGGCGTGCTCGGCCCCGAGGCGTTCCCACCGGTGCCGTTCCTCGAGCGCCTGGCCGAGCTGGGCTCGCCGCACGGCCAGCGCGACGATTAGGAGTTGCGCGCGGCCTCCCGTCCGCGCGCAGCTCCGTGCCTCCACGGCAGGCGGCCCCCAGCTTTAGAAATCCACGCGCTCGGGCACGGGCCCGGTCGGCGGCGGCTGCTCCAGCAGTCCCCGCGGCGCGGTTTCGGTCTTACGCGCAAAGAACTCCTTGAAGAAGGGTCGCGAGAAGAGCATCACCACGAAGCCGAGCACCATGCCGCCGATGCCCATCCACAGCGGCAGCGTGATGCCGAGGATTGGCGGCGAAGAGACGTTTTCGGAATGGCCGTAAAAGATCGCCGCCTTCACCCCGATCCCGAACAGCATCAGTCCACCGACCAGTGGGCCGAGGCCGAGCAGCAGGAAGTTGCGCGCGCTTTCCATCAGGTCGTGGCGGAAGTACCAGCCGCAGGCGACGCCGGTGAAGCCGTAGTAGAAGCAGATCGGGAAGCCGATCGCGAGGAGCGAGTCTTCCAGCACGCTGTTTGAGAGCAGCAGCAGTACGACTGTGACGATGATCGAGAGCAGGCCGAAGCCGAGCGTGGAGACGGTCGGCGTGAGGTAGCGCTTGTGCACGCGCGAGAGCAGCGCGGTGACCGCCTTCCAGTGCGCCATCGACAGGGTGGTGCGGGCGGTCGGCAGGATCGTCGTCTGCGTCGAGGCCGAGGCGGAGGTGAGCACGGCGATAATCAAGAGCTTGTCGAGGCCGGTACCGAGCACGCCGCTGCCGAGCGCGTTGAGGACGTCTTCCTGGTTGGCTTCGTTGGTGAGGAAGCCCGTTCCGTGGAAGGACTGCGCGGCGGCCGTGACAACGACGTAGATCAGCACGAGCAGGATCGTGGAGACGACGGCGGCCTTGCCGGGGCCCTCCGCGGGGTCCTCGGACTCCTCGTTGACGGCAACGCCGGAGTCCCAGCCCCAGTAGATGAAGACGGCGAGCAGCAGCGCTACGACGAGGTCGCCGAAGCTCATCGCGAAGGGGTTGAACCACGACAGCGAGGGCTTGATCGAGCCGGCCGGTGGGTGGCTGCCGTAGACCTTCACGAACGCGACCACCGAGAACAGCCCGAGGATGAGGACCTCGGCGCTGAGCAGGAACTGCTGGATGCGCGCGGACAGCTCGATGCCGCGGTAGCAGATCCAGGTCATGATCGCGATCCACAGCACGGCGGCGGCGATGATCGCCGCCTTGGATTCGCCGAGTTCGGTGAAGCCGAAGAGCTTGTAGGTGTAGATCGCCGCGATCGCCGACAGCGAGGCCATCACGATCACGTCGGAGAGGAAGATCGCCCAGCCGTTCATCCAGCCCGTGATCGGGCCGAACGTGCGCGTGAGCCACGCGAACGACGTGCCTGCGTCGGGGTCGGCGCGGTTGAAGTACTTGTAGGCGGCCGCGACAAGCAGCATCGGGAGGAACGCGACGAGCATCACCGCGGGGGCGTGGACCCCCACCCCCTTGACGGCGACGATGAACCCCAGTGTCGCCGCCAGGGAGTAGGCCGGTGCCGTGGACGCGACCCCGATCACGATGTTCGAGAGGTAGCCGATCGCGTTCTTCTTCAGGCCCTTGTCCATCACGCCCTCGCTCTCTGGCTGCGGGGCACCTGCTGCGGGGACGCTCAGACTGGCCATCGAGGCTCCTCTCGGAAAGGTCGTGGCAAACGTTACGTCCTTGCCGGACGTCAGCCAACGGGCGCGATCCCCAAAATCTGCTCCCTAGCTTATACATCTTGTATAAGGACTCCGAGGCGTCTTGAACGCAAGGCGCCTTGAGCAACACACAGCGCCGCGCTACGGTTGTCCTGAGCGTCTAGCGATTCGCGGATTCGCAAGAGGAGAACGACGATGGCGACCAACCTGACGACCGGACCAACGACGACGGTGACGGGGGGCGACTTGCAGGAGCTGGCCAAGCGCCACCTGTGGATGCACTTCACGCGGATGGGCGCCTATGCGGAGCACGAGGTGCCGGTGATCGTGCGCGGGGAGGGGTGCTACGTGTACGACCAGCACGGCAAGCGCTACCTCGATGGTCTGAGCGCCTTGTACTGCGTGAACATCGGCCACGGCCGCGCTGAGCTGGGGGAGGCGGCGGCGCGCCAGGCAAAGGAGCTGGGGTTCTATACGAACTGGAGCTATGCGCACCCGCCGTCGATCGAACTGGCGGCGCGCATCGCGGCGCTCGCGCCGGGGGACCTGAATCGCGTGTTCTTCGTCGAGCGGCGGCTCGGAGGCGGTCGAGAGCGCGTGGAAGCTCGCAAAGAGCTACCACGCGGCGATGGGGTCGCCGCGCAAGCACAAGCTCGTCTCGCGCCATCTCGCTTATCACGGCACCTCGATGGGAGCGCTCACCGCCACCGGGCTGCCACCGCTGCGCGAGCCGTTCGAGCCGCTGACGCCCGGCGGTCATCACGTGCCCAACACGAACAGCTACCGCTGGCGGGAGGACCGCGATCCGCTGTGGGCGGCAGATTCGATCGAGGAGGCCATCCAGTTTGAGGGCCCCGACACGGTCGCGGCAGTGATCCTCGAGCCGGTGCAGAACGGAGGCGGCTGCTTCGTGCCGCAGGAGGGCTACTTCCAGCGCGTGCGCGAGATCTGCGACCGCCACAACGTGCTGCTGATCTCCGACGAGGTGATCTGCGCGTGGGGGCGTCTGGGGTATATGTTCGGCTGCGAGCGCTTCGGCTACCAGCCGGACATGGTGACGACGGCAAAGGGCATCACCTCGGCGTACGCGCCGATGGGCGCGGTCATCACGAGCGACAGGGTGGCCGAGCCGTTCCTGCACGGCACGGAGACGTTCGTGCACGGCTTCACGTTCGGCGGACACCCGATGGCGTGCGCGACGGCGATGACGAACATCGACGTGCTCGAGCGCGAGCAGCTGCCCCAGCACGTGCTCGACCGCGAAGGCGAGTTCCGCGCGATGCTGGAGAGCCTGCGCGACCTGCCGATCGTGGGCGATGTGCGCGGCGCGGGCTACTTCCATGCGATCGAGCTCGTCAAAGACAAGGAGACCAAGCAGACGTTCAGCCCCGAGGAGGCGGAGGTGCTGCTGCGCGACTTCCTCTCGCACAGGCTGTACGAGCGCGGGCTGATCTGTCGCACGGACGACCGCGGCGACCCGATCGTGCAGCTCTCGCCGCCGCTGATCGCCGACAGCGAGCAGTTCGAGGAAATCGAGGCGATCCTGCGGCCCACGCTCACCGAGGCGTGGGAGCGTGTGGTGAGTCACTAAAAAGCAAACGTGGTTGCTATCGCATATACAAGGTAAATACCATTGCAACCAAGTTTTAAAAAAAAAGACACTCACACCACACGCCTTTACAAATCGAAAACGTCGATAGGCTCAGCCGGAGCCTCGATCGGTCCGGCCATCCAGGCGGTCGTTGGTCCCGTCACCCGAGCGGCCGTCGACTTAAAAGAGGTGCTCCCGCCTATGGAGCTGACGGTCGAGAGCCTGCTTGACGAGCTGGGCCTCGACCTGGCCGCCGGCCACGAGGCGGCCGGGGCGCGCGTGCGCTGGGTGCACTCGACTGAGCTGACCGACCCCACCCCCTGGCTGAGCGGGGGCGAGCTGCTGCTGAGCACCGGCCTGCAGCTCGACAAGCCCAAGGCGCAGCGCGAGTTCGTACAGCTCCTGAAGGAGCGCGGCATCGCAGGGGTGGGGTTCGGCACGGGGTTCGTCCACGAGAAGATCCCCCCGGCGCTCCTGACCGAGGCGCGCAAGCTCCAGTTCCCCGTCTTCGAGGTGCCGTATGAGCTGCCGTTCATCGCCGTCACAGAGCGCGCGTTCGCGCACCTGGCGGGCCAGCAGTTCGAGACCTTGCGCCGCTCGATGGCGATCCAGGAGCGCCTGGAGCGCCTGGTACTGGAGCAGCGCGGCCTCACCGAGGTGGTGCGCGCGACGGCCGGCGCGATCGGCGGCGTGGTGGGCGTGCTCGACGCGCACGGCGAGGAGCTGGCGTGGCACGCGCATGTACGGCCGCTCAGCGACTCAGAGCGCCAGGCGATCGCGCGCGAGGTGCGTCAGGCAAGCCAACCGGCCGGCGCGCGCGGCAGGCCCGTCCTCGCCGCCGCCGGAGCGGGCGCGAGCGGACCCACCGCGGCGGCCGTGGGCGGGGCGACCCCCTTCGAGCCGCGCCTGCCGCGCTGGCGCGGCGCGGTGCTGGCCCTCCCTGTCGTGGCGCGCGACCGCGCGGCGCCCCACGCGTGGTTGATAGGCGCAAGCGTGAAGGGCGAGCTGGGCGACTTCGAGCGCCTGATACTGCGCCAGGCGGTGACCGTGGTGGCGCTGGAGCTGATGCACATGCGTATCGAACGCGACACCGAGCGCCGCCTCGCGGGCGATGTGCTCGCGGAGGCGCTGACGGGAAGGCTGCACCCCGAGGAGCTGCAGGCGCGCCTACAGCCCTTCGGCATCGGCGAAGATGCCGCCGTGCTGGCCTTCGCGCTGCGCGACCCCGACGCGCAGGCGCCGGTGCTGGAGCGGGCGCTGCAGCGCGCGGAAGTCCACGGCTTGGTGGCGACGCGCGCGGGGCTGTTGTGCGCAGTGATCGACGGCGCGAGCGTCGACCCGATGGAGATCGCGCGCCAGGCACGCGCGGAACTGGAGTCGAGCGCCGGCGGCGAGGTGCGCGCATCGGCCAGCCGCAGCGCACCGACGCACAGCCTGCGCCTGAGCTTCCACGAGGCGCGCTGTGCGCTTGAGGCAGCGCGGTTGCAGAACGGCACGGCACCCGAGGTGGCCTCGCACCGCGACTTGGGCGCGTTTCAGCTCTTGCTCTCGCTGCAGGACGACGACGCGCTGATCTCCTACTGCCGGGGAGTGCTCGGGCCGGTGGAGCAGGGCGAGGGCGACTACGGCGATGAGCTGCTGCGCTCGCTGGACGTGTTCATCGAACACAACGGCCACTGGGAGAAGGCGGCAAGCGCGCTGTACTGCCACCGCCACACCCTGCGCTACCGCATCCGCCGCGTGGAGCAGCTGACGGGCCGCGATTTCTCAAACGCGCGCGACCGCATCGAGTTCTGGCTCGC
Organism: uncultured Solirubrobacterales bacterium; assembly: GCA_963723045.1. GTDB lineage: Bacteria > Actinomycetota > Thermoleophilia > Solirubrobacterales > Solirubrobacteraceae > Palsa-744. The sequence goes on from CAVROU010000001.1 coordinate 525,572, forward strand.
GCTCAGGGGACGGGAGCTGTCGCGATGAGGACGGCCGGCGATAAGGAGAAGGACCCCACAAGGGGGTCCGCGGGGGCCGCGTTGCTCGTGAACGACGGGATTGCCGAAAACACGCGGGAGCCGAACGAACTGCCACGATGGTGTGAACCATGAAGCGTGAAGTGTCAACCGAGTCGTCACCAAGGGGGGCGCTGTGAGAATCGGCGTACCGAGCGAGATAAAGCCCGACGAGTACCGCATCGCGATCACCCCCGCCGGCGTGCGCGAGCTGACGGCACGCGGGCACGAAGTGCTGATCCAGGCGGGTGCGGGCGAGGGGAGCGCGCTGCCCGACGAGACGCTGCTCGCGCAGGGCGCGCACATCCTCCCCGACGCCGAGGCCGTGTGGGGCGAGGCGGAGATCGTGCTGAAGGTGAAGGAGCCCCAGCTCGACGAGGTGGGGCTGCTGCGCGAGGAGCAGATCCTGTTCACCTACCTGCACCTCGCCGCGCTGCCCTCGCTGACCGAGGCGCTGCGCCAGAGCGGCGCGACGTGCATCGCCTACGAGACGGTCGAGGACGCGCAGGGTCGCCTGCCGCTGCTCGCGCCGATGAGCGAGGTGGCGGGCAAGATCGCCACGCAGGCGGGCGCGTTCATGCTGGAGAAGCCGATGGGCGGACGCGGGCATCCTGCTCGGGGGCGTGCCGGGCGTAGCGGCGGCGACGGTGCTCGTGATCGGCGGCGGCGTGGTGGGGATGAACGCGGCGACGATCGCGATCGGGATGCAGGCGGACGTGTTCGTGTTCGACCGCTCGATCGACCGCCTGCGCGAGCTGGAAGTAGCGTTTGCGGGGCGCGCGTCGACGGTGTACTCCTCGACGCTGGCGGTCGAAGAGATGCTGCCTCAGGCCGACCTTGTGATCGGCGCGGTGCTGATCCACGGCGCGCGCGCGCCGTGGGTGATCCGCCGCGAGCAGCTGCAGCTGATGAAGCGCCACGCGGTGCTCGTCGACGTTTCGATCGACCAGGGCGGCTGCTTTGAGACCTCGCGCCCGACGACGCACACAGAACCGACGTTCGAGGAGGAGGGGATTACCCACTACTGCGTGACGAATATGCCCGGCGCGGTGCCGATCACCTCGACCTATGCGCTCACCAACGCGACGCTCCCATACGTCTTGGAGCTGGCCGACCACGGCGTGGACGAGGCGATCGCCCGCCACCCCGGCCTCGCGCTCGGGGTGAATGTGCGCGGGGGCGAGGTCGCGAATTCGGCTGTGGCGCATGCGCTGGGATTCACCGTGGGGGCGCCCGCTTCCTGACCACATCCGTTAACGGCAATTCAGTTCACCCTCACAACGCGGCCCTCTCGGACCCCCTTGTGGGGTCCTCCTAAAATTGACCCGAGGAGAAACGATGGCGACCGCGACCAAGTCACTGTGCAACTTCATCGACGGGGCCTCCGTCGCCTCTGACGGCGAGCACGAGTCGATCCTCAACCCCGCCACCGGCGAGGAGCTGGTGCGCGCGCCGCTGTCGACCCCTGTGGACGTGGACCGAGCGGTGCGCGCCGCGCGCCGCGCGTTTGAGGGCTGGTCGACCGCGACGCCGGCAACGCGCGCGACCGCCCTCCTGGCGCTCGCGGACCTCGTGGAAGAGCACGCCGACTACCTCGCGCGCGCGGAGGCGCTAAACGCGGGCAAGCCGCTCGCCGCCGTCGCGAACGATGAGTTGCCAGTGATGGCCGACAACCTGCGCTTCTTCGCCGGCGCCGCGCGCTGTTTGGAGGGACGCGCGGCCGGCGAGTACATGGAGGGGCACACTTCGTGGGTGCGCCGCGAAGCGGTCGGCGTGGTGGGCCAGATCACGCCATGGAACTACCCGCTGATGATGGCGATCTGGAAGATCGGCCCCGCGCTCGCGGCGGGGTGCACGATCGTGCTCAAGCCCGCGGAGACGACCCCGCTCACGACGGTGCGCTTCGCCGAGCTGGCCGCCGACGTGCTGCCCAAGGGCGTGCTGAACGTAGTGATGGGCCACGGGCAGCCCACGGGCGAGGCGCTGATTACGCACCCCGAGGTGGACATGGTTTCGCTGACCGGCTCGGTCGACACGGGCAAGCACATCGCGCGCGTCGCGGCGGACTCGCTCAAGCGCGTGCACCTGGAGCTGGGGGGCAAGGCGCCCGTGATCGTCTTCGACGACGTTGGCATGGAGGCCGCGCTGGAGACGATCGCGGGCACCGCCTACTACAACGCCGGCCAGGACTGCACCGCCGCGACGCGCGTGCTGGCCGCGGAGGGCGTCTACGACGAGGTCGTCTCCGGCCTCGCCGGCCAGGCGCAGGGATTGGTAATAGGCGACACGCTCGCGCCCGAGACGACGCTCGGCCCAGTCAACTCTCAGCGCCAGCGCGAGCGCGTGGAGGGATTTCTGGAGCGCCGCCCCGCCCACGCGGAGGTGGTGACCGGCGGGCACGAGCCCGAGCGCCCGGGGTTCTACCTGGAGCCGACGGTTGTCGCGGGGCTCAAGCAGGAGGACGAGATGATCCAGCGCGAGATCTTCGGCCCCGTCGTCACCGTTCAGCGCTTTAGCAGTGAGAAACAGGCGTTGGAGTGGGCCAACGCCACAAGATATGGTCTCGCTTCCTCTGTATGGACTAGGGATATAGGGCGCGCTTTGCGTGTATCGAAGGCCCTGCGCTTCGGCTGTGTCTGGATCAACGATCACATCCCGCTCGTCTCAGAGATGCCGCACGGAGGGTTCAAGGAGTCGGGGTATGGCAAGGATTTGAGTGTGTATTCGCTGGAGGACTACACGGTCATCAAGCACGTGATGGCGAGCCTGGACTGAGGACTCAACGGTCGCCGGGAACCCCGCTTGCAAGTACGGTGTCGCACCGTGCTACACTACGCTCCATGCCGACCACTCGCCCCCGCCATACGATCACCGAAACACCGCCTGTAAATGAGGCTCTGGACGAGCTGCGGGCGCAGATGCGGGAGAACTCCCCCTGGGTGCGTGAAGATCGGATCGACTTCGCCGAACTGGTGATCCTGGGGGCGCAGGCGAAGGCGGAGCGGCTGCGCAGGGAGAGTGACGCGGCGCGGGAGGCGCGGGAGTGGCTCGCACGTGAGATTCGGGAGGGCACCTCACGGCTCGATCTGAAGGCGGCTGAAGAAGTCAAGCACCTTGGGCTGATCGCTAACTACGAGGAGTAAGGGCCATGGGCCCCAGCGTGCTCCTGCTCGACAACTCCGTGTGGTCGCGACGCCGGGAGCCATCCGTGCGCGACTGGCTGAGCGCCGCAATGGAGTCGGCGCAGCTCAGCGTCTGCCTCCCGTTTCTGCTGGAGGCGGGATTCTCGGCACAGTCGGACGTCGAACACGAGAACATCATGCGGCGCCTCACGCTGCTGCCCCAAGCAGATATCACCCACAGGGTCGAAAAGCTGGCGATCGAAGCGCAAGGCAAGCTGGCCAAGATTGGCCACCACCGTCTCTCGCCGACCGATCTGATCATCGCCGCCTGCGCGCACGAGGAGCGTGCGGGCGTGCTGCACTATGACGGCGACTACGACCTGATCGCCAAGCACACCGACTTGGTGTTCGAGAGCAGCTGGGTCGCCCCGGCAGGCACGCTCGCGTAGGGGCCCACTCCGCGCCTTCGCGGGTTCGACGCCAGTTCTCGTTCGGCTCCTGGATCGGAGTCTTTCGACTAGGGGTTGACTTCCATCGACGTTTCTGTCTAAGATGGTTGACGTCAGGTTCCCGCTAGTGGTCGCCTGAGGTCATAGGTCTGGTTGGGGTTCGCCCATCGGGTTCGGACTTCAGCGTTGACGAGGACGTTGGGAGAGGGACTTGATCGTCCTGGGGAGAGATGAGAGATGAGCGATGAGCGCTTTTGACTACACCGCGCACGGCGCGGCAGGCGATCCTACGGCCCTTTCGGGGACCGTAGCTAGATGCGTCAGCATCGTTGTCTCTCTTTCGGCTCTTTCGGGTCGTGGTGGGTTCTCTGGTGGGGCAGTTGGTCTGCGTGGGTTTGCTGGTTCTTTGTCATTTCGGCGAGGGGCTGGCCCCTCCGTATCCGAGGAGGGGAGGCTGTGATGAGGTGGTCGCTGCTGGTCTGGCTTGTGGTTGGCGTCTTTGGTGTGTCGTTGGGTTCGGTCGCGCAGGCTGTCGCCGCGGGCGACGCGAATCAGGTGAGCTGTCCGGGGGAAACGGAAGCCTCGTCGGGGTTCAAGGCGTTTATGCCGGACTGTCGCGCGTATGAGATGGTCTCGCCTCCGTACAAGGCAGGCGAGAAGCTTGGGCAGAATGCGCTCGCGATATCACCCGATGGGAACGATCTGATCGACTCCAGCTATGGGGGTTTCGCCGGTACGGAAAACGACGAAGAAAATCTCAACATATCCATTGCGGCGATGTACAAGTTCTCGCGCACACCGTCCGGTTGGGTGGCCGAACCTCTGAACCCGCCGGCTTCGCAGTTCACGAACGCGAACTATATGGGCACGAGCACCGATTTGAGTCACACGCTTTGGGACGTCAGCAATCAGTCGGGCCTCAATGAAGAACTCTTTGGCAATGTGACGTATAGGCTGGTGATCCGTGAACAGGGACCGGATGGGAAGGGTAGGTTCGTCGCGGTCGGCCCGGAATCCCCTCCCGGCGCACAACGGGAATTCCAGGCGGAAGGGTACTCGGACGATCTCGCGAACCTCGTCTTCAGCCGTGAATCCCGGAGCGGACAGCTATGGCCAGGCGACAAGACGCGGTCCGAATACAGCTCTCTATATGAATATGCGGGGACAGGTAATCAGGAACCGGTGCTCGTTGCCGTCAAGAACGCGGGGGTGCTGGCTGGGTCGCCGCATATTAACGTAGCAGCAGAACTAATCAGCGAATGCGGCGCAGAGCTTGGGGGAGGCAGGAGAGGCAGCGCGTACAACGCGATCTCCGCGGATGGCAAGGTTGTGTACTTCACGGCGCTCAACGAAGAACAGCAATGCTCATCTCCGATGGTGAACGAAATCTATGCGCGGGTGGACCGGTCGCGAACGGTCGCGATTTCCGAGCCGTCGCTCACGACACCGGGCCGTGAATGCACAGGTACGTGCGCTACGGATCAAAACACCGAAGAAGATCGCAAGCCGGGTATCTTCCAGGGAGCTTCGGAGGATGGTTCGAAGGCGTTCTTCACAACCACGCAGCCGCTGCTCGACGGCGACGGAGATACGACGAGCGACCTGTATGAGGAGGAACTCGGCGAATCGGGCGTGACAAAGCTGATTCAGATCTCCCGCGGCGACGCAACCGATCCGACGCCGGGCTCGGGGGCCGAAGTGGCCGGTGTGAGCCGGATTACCGAGGACGGCTCGCATGTCTATTTCGTCGCGCGCGGCGTACTGACGACGACCCCGAACGGTCGCGGGGAAGTCGCGGAAAGTGGTGGGTTCAACCTGTATTTGTACGACGCCGTCAGTGGTCGCACGGTATTCGTAGCCACGCTTGCGTCGCAGGCGGAATTCGTTGCCGAAGGGGAAAGCGTCGCATCGGAAGCGCAACGTGTCGGAGCCGGACAGGTGGACCGGCGGCCGGTCGATGTCTCCCCGAATGGCCGCTTTCTGGTCTTTCTGAGCAACAGGGATCTCACGGGCTCTGAAGACATAAGCACCGTGCCGCAGCTGTTTGAGTACGACGCTCAGACAGGGAGCCTGGCGCGAGTTTCCGCTGGGCAGAAGACTCAGGGGTTCCCCGACGGATACAACCAGGACGGCAACACGACAAACGGCGAATACGTCCCCAAGATCGTTTCACCAATCTTCAGTGGAGGTTTTTTGAAGACGAATACCGAAGCGGCCTCGTCCTCGGTGGCGGAAGACGGGAGAGTGGTGTTCGAGAGCCGCAATGCGCTGACGCCGCAGTCGGTAGTCGGCAGCCAGAACGTGTACGAGTATCGTGAAGGCAATGTCTACTTGATCTCGCCGGGCGCCGACCTCGCTTCGGAATATGCGGCTTTCGGTACAGGTCTGCAGCCGTTTGAAGAAGACTCGCGGCTGATTGACTTCGGTGCGTCGGGAGACGATGTGTTCTTGCGCTCGCTCGGTGGGCTGGTGTCGCAGGAGGCCGACAGTCAGACGGCGTGGTATGACGCTCGTGTGGACGGTGGGTTCGCCGAATCGCACCCGCCGGCCGAGTGTGTGGGCGATGCGTGCCAGGGGTCGTTGAGCGCGCCGTTCGCGGCGCCGGCAGCTGGCAGCGCGACGACTGTCGCGGGCGGCAATCTCGTGGTCGCTCCGACGGTGGTGGCCAAGAGCAAGCCCAAGAAGGCGCATGTGAAGCCCAAGAAGAAGAAGAGGAAGAAGAAGGGGAAGGTCAAGGGCAGGCGCAGTTCCGCGCGCGCGCGGAATGGCAAGGCCAAGTCGTCGAGAAGGGGGGGTAAGTAATGTTGTCTTGCTCACATTCGCGCCGTTTGGGGCGCCTCGCGTTGTTTGGAGTGTTCGCGACGCTGCTCGCGTTGCTCACGGGCTCGTCCTCTGCGTTGGCCGCGACGGCTGCTCCGGGGTGGGTGGTCAGCTCGCTGGCGGAGCCGACCAACCTCTCCGCGGGCGACAACGCACGCTGCGAAACGAGAGAAGTATGCGACGCCTACTCGTTGCTGGTTCGGAATGCCGGCGGCGCTGCGTCAGACGGCACGCCGGTCGTGATCAAGGACACGCTGCCCGCGGGTGTCGTGGCGAAGAGCATCATCGGCCATGATCTGCAGAGCGAACGCGACGAATCTGAAAGTGCGGTGGGGGTCGTGTGTACCCTCTCGCCGTTGCAGTGCACGGATGATGAACCGGTTCCCGCGGGCGATGTGATCCATGTGATGATCCACGTGACGCTCAGCGCCAGTGGCACGGCGAGCGTCACGAATCGCGCCGAAGTGGAAGGCGGTGGCGGTGGCGTTGCCTCAACGGAAGAACCGACGACGGTCGCGAACACGTTGAACGGGGAACCGACGGCATTCGGGATCCAGGATCTCAGCATGACTGCGAACGCGCTCGATGGGAGCCTCGACACTCAGGCTGGAGATCACCCGAACTCGGTGACGGTGACCGTGGACCCGAACACCATCCTGCGACCATCGGGAGAATTGAACGACCCACTGCGGGCGGATGTGACGGTGCAGGAGCCCAAGACGTACACGTTCGATCTGCCGTTGGGGCAGATCGGCGACCCGCAGGCAACGCCGCAGTGCCCGGAGGCAGACCTGGGCAGGGAAGCTCTGTGTCCTGCCGCAAGCCAGATAGGTACAGTCGTCGTGAGCAGGTACGGGATCGAGGAATACAGCGGCCAGCAGGTACGTGGACAGCTGTCGAATCTCTACAACATGGTCCCGGAGAATGGTTATCCGGCTGTCTTCGGGTTCAAGTTCATCAGCGCAGAGGTCATTGTGTATGCGAGCGTGGTGTGGACCTCCGAAGGCTACCGGGTGCGTGTGACGGCGCCCAACATCCCTCACTCCTACCATGGATATCAGGTCAATGGAACGTCGCTGACGTTCTTTGGCGACCCCGCCGAAGCGGATGGGGCTGGGAATGCGCCGGCGGCGTTCTTCCGTAACCCGACGGATTGTGGCGCTCCGGCGTCGGCGTTGTCTTTGCGGATGACGGCAGACTCGTGGGTGAACCCGGGGGATACCGTTGAAAAGACCTCGCTTGCGTATCCGAGTGTTACGGGTTGTGACATGTTGCAGTTCAATCCGGGTTTGGAAGTCTCGCCGGATGTGACGCAAGCGGATGAGCCGGCGGGTTATACGGTGGATCTGCGGTTGCCGCAGGCGGGTAATGTCGCGCCCCTGTTGGGGTCTCCAGATTTGAAGAGTGCGTCGGTGACGTTGCCTGAAGGTGTGTCGATCTCGCCATCGGCGGCGGATGGTCTGGGGGCGTGCAGCGATGCGCAGTTTGCATTGGAATCGACCGAACCGTCTGGGTGTCCGGCCGCGTCGCAGGTCGCGACGGTCACGGCGAGTACCCCGATCTTGTCTGAACCGGTGACTGGCCAGGTGTTTTTGGGTGCTCCGTTGTGCGGGAGTCCTGTGCCGTGTACTGAAGAAGACGCGCGGGATGGTCGGATGCTGCGGATGTTCATGCAGGTGGGTATCCCGGGTGCGTCGTTGAAGTTCCCGGGTACTGTGTCTGTGGACCCGGGGACTGGCCGGTTGACTGCACATTTCGAAGGGTTGTTGCAGCAGCCAATCGGGAATGTGAGGTTGCAGCTCAAGGGTGGTCCGAGGGCGCCGTTGGCGAACCCCCAGACCTGCGGGACGGTTGCCACGACGAGTGATCTGGTGCCGTGGAGTAGTCCTGCGACACCCGATGCGTCACCGTTCAGCTCGTTCAATGTGGACTGGGATGGCAACGGTGGGGCGTGCCCGGCTGGTATGCCGTTTGCGCCTGAGTTCAATGCGGGCACTGTGACGTCGGCGGCGGGTGGGTTCAGCCCATTCACGTTGACGGTCTCCCGGCATGATCGTGAACAGGACCTGTCGGGTGTGAGTGTGCAGCTCCCGCCCGGCCTGTTGGGTTTGTTGAAGAGCGTGTCGTTGTGTAGCGAACCGCAGGCCGCACAGGGCGCGTGTGGCGCTGGGAGCCAGATTGGTGTTGCTCACGCCGCTGCGGGCGCTGGGTCGCACCCGTTCTGGACGGAAGGCCGGGTGTATTTGACGGGCCCGTACAAGGGGGCTCCGTTTGGGTTGAGCATCGTCGTCCCGGCCGTCGCTGGACCGTTCAACCTCGGGAACGTCGTTGTTCGTGCGGCGATCCACGTGAACCCCACGACGAGTGCGATCACAGTCACGAGCGACCCGTTGCCGCAGATCCTTGACGGTGTTCCGTTGCGGGTGCAGACCGTGAACGTGACGGTCGACCGTTCAGGGTTCATCTTCAACCCGACCAACTGTGCTCAGCAGCAGGTCACGGGGACGGTCACGGCGGCACAGGGCGCCACAGCATCGGTGTCCAGTCCGTTCGCGGTCGCGGGCTGTGCGGGGCTGCCGTTCAAACCGTCGTTCGCGGTCTCCACACAGGCGAAGACGAGCAAGCAGAGCGGGGCGAGCCTGACGGTGAAGGGGAAGTTCCCCGCAGGCGACGCCAACGTCCATTCGGTGGGTGTCGTTTTGCCCAAGCAGTTGCCGGCGCGGCTCACGACGATTCAGCAGGCGTGTCCGCAAGCAACGTTCGCGGCGAACCCGGCGTCGTGCCCTGTGGGCTCGGACATCGGGACGGCGACTGCCGTGACCCCGGTGTTGGCGAGTGCGGTTGTCGGCCCGGTGTACCTGGTGTCTCATGGTGGCGCGGCGTTCCCGGATGTCGTGGCGATCCTGCAGGCCGAAGGCGTCACGGTCGACCTGACGGGCAGCATCAGCATCAAGAAGGGCATCACCTCAAGCGATTTCGCGATGGTCCCCGACGTACCGATCAGCTCGTTCACGTTGTCTCTCCCGGAGGGTCCGCACTCCGGTCTGGCGGCGGTCGTCCCGGCGAAGGCGAAGGGCGACATGTGTGGCCAGGCCCTGACGATGCCGTTCACGATCACGGGCCAGAACGGTGCGGTGGTGAAGCAGAACGCGAAGATAGCGGTCACTGGGTGCCCGAAGCCGAAGAAGAAGGCCAAGGCCACCCAGAGGGCGTACGGCAAAAAGCACCGGAGAGCGAAGGCCAAGAAGGGCAGCCTCCGCTCCGGGAAGTGAGGGCTGGCGCGATGTCCTCCAACGGCGGGCGAGCCGGGGCGCGCAAGCGTCCCGGCCGCGGCCGTCAGGCTCTCATTCCGGGCGGTGTGGCGGAGATCCAGCGCGCTAGGATTCTCGGTGCGGTTGTGCAGGTCGCCACCGACAAGGGCGCGGCCAACGTCACGGTCGCGCACATCGTCGCCCGCGCTGGCATCTCCAGGCGCACGTTCTACGAGCAGTTCGAGGACCGCGAGGCGTGCCTTCTCACCGCGCTTGACGAAGCGATCGCGCAGGCCAGCGCGATGGTGCTGCCCGCATACGAAGGCGCGGGCCGCTGGCGCGAGCGGATTCGCGCCGCTCTCGCCGCGCTGCTTGGCTTCCTCGACGAGGAGCCCGGCCTCGGGCGCCTGTGCGTGGTCGAGGCGCTCGGCGTCGGCGACGCCGCGCTTGAGCGCCGCGCACAATGCGTGGCCGCCCTGATCGTCGCCGTGGACCGCGCGCGCGAGGAGATTCCCGCCGCCACCAAGCAGCCGCCACCGCTGACGGCGGAGGGCGTCGTCGGCGCCGTGCTCGCGATTCTCCACGCCCGCATCCTCGACCGCGACGCGTCTGGGGCGGCTGCCTCCTCGGCGTCCGGTGCGGGTGGTGTATCCGCGTCCGCCGCCAGTCGCGCTTCGGTGCCCCCGCTCGGCGCGCTGCTCGGTGAGCTGATGGGCGTCGTCGTGCTCCCCTACTTCGGACCCGCGTCAGCACAGAAGGAGCTGCACAAACCGGCTCCCTCCCTTAAAACCAAAACCCGTCCGCGTCGCGACCCGCTCGAGGGCCTCGACATGCGCCTGACCTATCGCACGGTACGCGTGCTCATGTCGGTCGCCGCGCGCCCCGGCGCGAGTAACCGCGTCGTCGGCGAGGGCTCGGGCATCGCCGATCAGGGCCAGATCTCAAAGCTGCTCGCGCGCTTGTGTGCGCTCGGCCTGGTCGAGAACAGCGGCGAGGGCCACCCCCGGGGCGCGCCCAACGCCTGGCGTCTCACTGCGCGGGGGGCCGAGGTGGAGGGGGCGATTCGCTTGCAGAGCGGGTAGTGGGCAGCCGACCCTGCTACGGTCGTCCCATGGGCGGCGAGGTCGCCCGTGAGGTTCTTGTCTTGTTTGTCTTTGTTGGCGCTCTGCGCGGATGGGGTCAGTAAGCCGAATCTCCCCTCTGCAGCACGCGGCCACGACGGTCGCCATAACAAGGAGCATCACCAACATGAAGCATGAAACTTTCGCCGATCTCGGTATCTCCGAGGTCGTCTGCAATGAGCTTGCCGAGCGCAAGATCACCGCACCGTTCGCTGTGCAGGAGATGGTCATCCCCGACGTCCTCGCCGGGCACGACCTGCTCGCCAAGTCGCCCACCGGCTCGGGCAAGACGCTCGCCTTCGGCGTGCCCTTGGTCGAACTGCTCTCCGATTCCGACGCGCGGCCCTCAGCTTTGGTGCTGGCGCCCACGCGCGAGCTCGCGCTGCAGATCGTCGAAGACCTGCGCCCGCTCGCCCACGCCCGTGCGCTCTCGATCGCCGCGGTTTATGGCGGCGCGGGGATCGTCAAGCAGGCGCGCCTCGCCGCGCGCGCCCACATCCTCGTGGCGACCCCCGGGCGGCTACTCGACCTGATCGACCGCAAGGACGTCTCGCTCTCAAAGGTGCGCCTGCTCGTGCTCGACGAGGCCGATCGCATGCTCGACATGGGCTTTCGCCCTGTCGTCGATCGCCTCGTCAAGATGACGGCGCCCAAGCGCCAGACGCTGCTGTTCTCGGCCACCCTCGACGGCGAGGTGGGGCGTCTGGCGAAGCTCTACACCACCGACCCGCGCCGCCACGAGCACGTCGCCTCCGCGGAGCACACCGCGCAGGTCGAGCACCGCTTCCTCTCCGTCCCGCACGAGGGCAAGGTCGCGCGTCTGGTCACCGAGCTGAATGAGGCCGAGCGCGGGCTGACGCTTGTGTTCGTGCGCACCAAGCGCGGCGCCGATCGGCTCGTCAAGAAGCTCACCGCCAGCAAAGTGCGCGCTGTGGCGATGCACGGCGACAAGTCCCAGGCCCAGCGCGAGCGCGCCCTGGCGAGCTTCGAGTCGGGCAAGGTCGACACGCTTGTCGCCACCGACGTCGCCGCGCGCGGCATCGACGTGGCGGGCATCACGCACGTGATCAACTTCGACATCCCCGCCACGCGCGAGGACTACGTGCACCGCGTCGGGCGCACCGCCCGCGCGGGCGCCTCCGGCGTCGGGCTCACGCTCGTCGCGCAGGACCAGGCGCGCGAGCTGGTCGGCATGGTGGGCGCGCTCGGCCTGCACCGCGAGCTTGCGCTAGGCGGGTTCTCCAGCGACACCACGCGCCCCGCGTCGGGTGGACGCGGCGCGGCGGGCGGGGGCTCGCAGCGGCGCGGCGGCAGCGGCGGGAGCACCCATCGCAAGGGGGGTGGCTCCGCGGGCAAGAGCGGTGCGTCGGCCTGGAAGGGCTACAGCTCCTCCTCGGGGCGGAGTGCCGGCGGGTCCCCGCGGGCGAAGGCCACGAGCGGCACCGCGCGCCGCGGTCGCTGATACCGTTTGCGGTGGGCCCCATGAGTACAAACTACGTCTCCGGCGGACCGCTGGAAGCTCGTCCTGGACCAGACGATGTCCAGCCTCCCGAATATGAATTGCTGAACCGCGCACTGACGGGGCTCATCACGGTCGGCCCGATGATCGCGCTGGTGTTCGTCGGCTGGCAGTTGTGGGACGGTCTTCTGCACAGCTCGGACCTGATTGTCTTCGCGATTCTCTACACGCTCACGGGCCTGGGCATCACGGTCGGCTTTCACCGCCTCTTCACGCACCGCTCCTTCAAGACCTCGCCGGCGATGCGGGGGATCCTGGCGGTGCTCGGCTCGGCCGCGATCGAGGGGCCGATCATCTCCTGGGTGTCCGACCATCGCAAGCACCACGCCTTCTCCGACCGTGAGGGCGACCCCCACAGCCCCCACGTCGATCACGCCAAGGGTCTGCGCGGCACCCTGCGCGGCCTCGGCCACGCGCACCTGGGCTGGCTGTTCATCCACACCGAGCGCGGCTCGCGCGAACGCTACGCGCCGGATCTGCTGGCCGACCCCGTCGTCTCGTTCGTGGATCGCACCTTCTTCGTCTGGGCGATCGGCGGGCTCGTGGCCGCCTTCGCGCTGGGCGGGCTGATCGGCGGGACCTGGCGCGCGGCGCTCACCGGCCTTTTGTGGGGCGGGGCGATCAGGATGCTCGTGCTCCACCATGTGACCTACTCGATCAACTCGCTCTGCCACTTCTTCGGGCGCCGCGACTATGTCACCGGCGATCACTCCCGCAACCTGGCGTGGCTGGCGCCGTTCTCCTTCGGTGAGGCGTGGCACAACAACCACCACGCCTTCCCCACCTCCGCCGAGCACGGCCTCAGCTGGCGCCAGTTCGACGCCTCCGCGCTCGTGATCCGCGGCATGGAGCGCGTCGGGCTCGCCTGGGGCGTCGTGCGCGTTCCCGAGGAGCGCCGCACCAAGAAGCGCTACGTCGCCGTCTGAGGGAACGCACGGGCGTCCCCGGCGACGAATTCCGGGCGCGCCCACCTGATCGGCGCCCGAGCACGCTAGCCTGCCTGCGGGCCCACCCGTTGCGCCACGTTTCACACAGCACCCTCCTGCTCGGCCCGTCCGTATCCAGCCCCCCGTTCATCCGACCATGCCCACACCCCGCAACGACATCCGCAACGTGGCGATCATCGCGCACGTCGACCACGGCAAGACGACGCTCGTCGACGCGATGCTGTGGCAGTCCGGCGCGTTCCGCGCCGGGCAGGACGTGAACGACCGTGTGCTCGACTCGATGGACCTCGAGCGCGAGAAGGGCATCACGATCCTCGCCAAGAACACCGCCCTGCAGTACAAGGGGGTGAAGCTCAACATCGTCGACACCCCCGGGCACGCGGACTTCGGCGGCGAGGTCGAGCGCGGGCTGACGATGGTCGACGGCGTGCTCCTGCTCGTGGATGCCAGCGAGGGGCCGCTGCCGCAGACGCGCTTCGTCCTGCGCAAGGCGCTCGAGTCCCGGCTGCCGGTGATCCTCGTGGTCAACAAGGTCGACCGTCCCGACGCGCGCGTGGCGGAGGTCGTGGATGAGGTGTACGAGCTGTTCCTCGACCTCGACGCGCAGGAGGACCAGATCGATTTCCCGATCGTCTACTGCAACGCCCGCGCCGGGCGCGCATCGCTGGAGTACCGGCCCGCGCCGGACGGGGGCGCGACGGGTGGAGGCACGCCCGACGAGGGCGTGACGGGTGGGGACGGGACGGGCGGGGACGCGGGGTCGGTGACGGACGCGCTGGCGCCCGACCTGGCGCCGCTGCTGGACCTGCTGCTGGAGCACATCCCGGCGCCCACGTATGAGCCCGAGCACCCGCTGCAGGCGCTCGTGACGAACCTCGATGCCTCCCCCTACGTGGGGCGTCTGGCGATCTGCCGCGTGCGCGAGGGACACATCCGCAAGGGCCAGACGCTCGCCTGGTGCCGCTCCGATGGCTCGATCGAGCGCGCGCAGGTCTCCGAGCTCTACGTCACCGAGGCGCTGGAGCGCGTCGAGGCGGCGCAGGCCGGCCCGGGGGAGATCATCGCCGTGGCGGGCCTCGCGGAGGTCACGATCGGCGAGACGCTCGCCGACCTCGAGGACCCCCGCCCGCTGCCGATCATCTCCGTGGACGAGCCTTCGCTGTCGGTGACGATCGGCATCAACACCGCGCCGCTCGCGGGTCGCGAGGGCTCGAAGCTGACCGCGCGCCAGGTGCGCTCGCGCCTGGATCAGGAGCTGGTCGGAAACGTCTCGCTGCGCGTGCTCGACACCGAGCGTCCGGACGCCTGGGAGGTGCAGGGCCGCGGCGAGCTGCAGCTGGCGATCCTCGTGGAGATGATGCGCCGCGAGGGCTTTGAGCTGACCGTCGGGCAGCCGCGCGTGCTCGAGCGCGAGATCGACGGCCACCGCCACGAGCCGGTGGAGCGCCTGGCGATCGACGTGCCCGAGGACTACGTCGGCGTCGTCACGCAGCTGCTCGCGCTGCGCAAGGGGCGCATGGAGCACATGACCAACCACGGTACGGGCTGGGTGCGGATGGAGTACCTCGTACCCGCGCGCGGGCTGATCGGCTTTCGCACGGAGTTCCTCACCGAGACGCGCGGCACGGGCCTGATGCACCACGTGTTCGACCGCTGGGAGCGCTGGGCGGGAGAGCTGCGCACGCGCATCACGGGCGTGCTCGTGTCCGACCGTCGCGGCGAGACCGCGCAGTTCGCGCTGATGAACCTGCAGGAGCGCGGCACGCTCTTCATACCCCCTGGCACCGAGGTGTACGAGGGGATGATCGTCGGCGAGAACGTCCGCTCGGACGACCTCGACGTGAACGTGTGCAAGGAAAAGCATTTGACGAACATGCGCTCCTCGACTTCGGATGTGCTCGTGCGCCTCGTGCCCCACCGCGAGCTGACGCTCGACCAGGCAATGGAGTTCGTGCGCGACGACGAGTGCGTGGAGGTAACGCCTATGAGCGTGCGCCTGCGCAAGGCGGTGCTGGGGAAGACCGATCGCATGAAGGCGGCGCGGCTGCGCAAATGAGTACGGTAGGAGACGCAGACAACTGACCACATAGGTCGAAAGCCGCTCTATCTCGACAGATCCGGTCTCTTGAGCACATGCAGGCCGGCTCCGGCGCCGCGATTGAGTACCGTCTTATGCATGGGCGCCAGGCGGGGATCGGACATGTCGGCTGGGAAGGCGGTGCTGGGCCTCGTGATCCAGCGCCCGGGGTATGGCTACCAGCTAGAGCAGCGTGTCAAGGAGCGCTTCGGCTCGGCCCAGTTCGTCGCCTCCAGCATCTACAAGGCCCTCGGTCGCCTGGAGAAAGACAGCCTGATCCGCGTCGTGGGCGGTGAGGAGCTTGAGCTCGCCGACGCCGAGCGTTCACGACGCATCAAATACGAGGCTACTCCCGCGGGCGTCGACTATTTCAGGCAGTGGCTGCGGGCCTCCTCCTCGGTGCCGCTGGTGCGCGAGGAGCTGCAGCTGCGGATCGCCTTCTGCGAGCCGCACGAGCTGCCGCGGCTGATCGAGATAATCCAGGGTGAGGAAATGGTGTGCCTACGGATGCTCGGCGATTTCCAGCGCGGACTGGACGACGAGGACGAGCCACTCGGTGCGCCGCACGAGTGGTCGCGGCTGATGGGCCTCGCGGTCGACCACGCCGAGGCGGGCTTCTGGGATGCAAGGATCAGGTGGCTGCAGGACGTGCGGCTGTTCCTGGAGGGACTGCGCGAGGAGGCCGAGCGCCTCGCCGCGCAGGCCGCCTGGAGGGCGCGGTGACCGGCACGCCGCCGAGACGGTCGTGCGAGGAGGCCAGAGGTCTCCTCGCAGGAGTCGCCTGGAGGGCGCGATGACGGGGCCGCTGCTGACGCTCACCGGGGTCAGCCGCAGCTATCGACGGGGTCGCCACGAGCTGCGCGTGCTGATCGACGCCTCGCTGAGTCTCGGTGCGGGCGAGATGGTGGCGGTGCTCGGCCAGCGCGGGTCGGGCAAGACAACGCTGTTGAAGATCGCCGCGGGGGTAGAGCAACCCGATGGAGGGAGGGTGAGCTTCGACGGCTGGGAGCTGCCCGATCTCTCCGACGCACAGCTCTCGCGCCTCTTGGGCGAGCAGATCGGCTGGGTGCAGAGCGACGGGGGCGGCTGGGGTCAGGGCGGATGGGGAGGCGGCACGGGAGGCGGATGGGGCCAGGGTGCAAGGGGCCCGGAGACCAGACTGCGAGTGCTGGACTATGTGGCGCTGCCGCTGTTGATCGCGCTCGGAGACCGTACGGCCTACACGCGGGCCGAACAGGCGCTCGCTCGCGTGGGGGTACCCGAGTGCGCCGAGCAGGGCTGGGAGACGCTCTCAGACTGGGAGCGGGGACTGGTGGGCATCGCCCACGCGATCGTGCGTAGCCCACGCCTGCTGCTGGTCGACGACGTGGCGACGATCCTCGGCATCCGCGAGACCGACCAGCTCACTCGTCTCGTGCGCTCGCTGGCTCGGGAGTCGGGCATCGGCGTGCTAATGACCGTCTCCGACGCCGCGGCGGCAAGGCGCTCGGACCGCACGCTCACGCTCTCCGGGGGCAGGCTCAGCGATCCCGCCGAGCAGCTGCCGCTGAACGATCCCTCGCCGCCCGAGGGGAGTGGGGATGTGATCGATCTCTCCAGCAGGGAGCGCCTGGCCTGATGGTCTCACCGATGTTCGACTTGCACGAGCTTGGCTACGGGGAGCGCCTGGTCTGATGGCCCTACCGATGTTCGACCTGCACGAGCTTGGCTACGGGGAGCGCCTGGTCTGATGGTCTCACCCGTGCTCGAGTTGCGCGAGCTGGTCAAGCACTATCGGATCGGCGAGAGCGAGCCCGTGCGCGCTGTCGACGGCGTGTCGCTGTCGATCGAGCGGGGTGAGCTGGTGGCGCTATACGGGCCGAGCGGCTCGGGCAAGAGCACGCTGCTGATGCTGATCGCCGCGCTCTTGCGCCCCGACAGCGGCTCGGTGCTGGTGGACGGGCGCGAGGTCTCTTCGCTCTCCGAGGACGACGGCGCGCGCTATCGCCTGCGCGAGCTCGGCTACGTGGACCAGTCGCTCGACCTGCTGCCGGGCGCGCGCGCGATCGAGAACGCCGCGATGAAGCTGTGGCTGACCGATGCGCGCGGCGCGGAGCGAAAGGTCAAGCCGCTGCTGGAGCGCCTGGGACTGGGCGAGCGTTTGCGCCACCGTCCCCATCAGCTCTCGATGGGCGAGCGTCAGCGGGTGATGATCGCGCGGGCGCTCTCGACCGATCCCAAGCTGGTGCTCGCCGACGAGCCGACGGGCAGCCTCGACACCGAGAACGGACGGGAGGTATTGGGGCTGCTGCGGGAGCTCTGCCACGAGCGCCAGAGCGCGATTCTGCTCGTCACTCACGATCCGCAGGCCGCGGGCTATGCCGATCGCGCGTACTGGCTGCGCGACGGGCAGCTGCAGGATTACGAGCTGGACCGCGTGGGTGCAGTTTCGCTGCCCAACGGCGCCGCGGGATGAGCACCGGACGCAGGAGGATGAGGCTGTCGAGCATTGCACGCCTCTATCGCGCACGGCTGCGCGAGCGGACGGTGCTCGTGCAGGAGCTGTTCGCCGTGCTCGGCATCGCGGTCGGCGTGGCGCTGCTGTTCGCCTCGCAGGTGGCCGGTTCGAGTCTCAGCGGGTCGGTGGGCGAGCTCACGAGTGGGGTGATCGGTGGGTCCACGCTGCAGCTTGTGGCGCGCGATTCGCAGGGATTCGATGCGGGGATGTTGGAGCAGGCGATGCGCCTGCCGGGTGTGCGGGCGGCAGTGCCGATACTCGAGGAGCGCGCCAACGTCGTGGGTCCGGCGGGCACGAGGTCGGTGGATCTGATCGCGACCGATCCGAGCGCGGTGCGGATCGGCGGCTCGCTGCTGCGCCACGTCAGCCGGGCCGCGCTCGCGGGTCAGCGCGCGATTGCTCTCCCCACGCCGCTCGCGCAGGCGCTCGGTGTGGGCCCGCTGCAGGCGGTGGAGCTGCAGATCGGAGCGAATGAGAGCCAGGCTCTGGTCGGCGCCGACCTCGGTGCGGGTGAGATCGGCGCGCTCGCCGACAGCCCGATCGCGCTCGCGCCGCTGGCCTACGCTCAGCAGCTGACGGGCCTGCGGGGAAGGGTCACGCGGATCTTCGTGGAACCTCGGCCGGGTGACGAAGGCGAGGTGCGGGCCGGGTTGACTGTGCTCGCGGCCGCCCACCTGAACGTCGAGCCTGCCGACTCCGACGCGATGTTCTTCGAACAGGCCGCCGGACCGGTCGATCAGGCGACGACGCTGTTCTCGGGGATCAGCGCGCTGGTGGGCTTCATGTTCGCCTACTGCGCGATGCTGCTGACGGTTCCGCTGCGCCGAGGTCTGGTGCGCGATCTGCGCCGCGATGGCGCCACCCGCTGGATGACGATCAAGACGCTGTTGTTCGACGCGCTGGTGCTCGGTGTGGTGGCCTCTGTGGTGGGGTTGGCGCTGGGCGAGCTGCTCTCGCAGACGCTGTTTCGCTCGAGCCCGGGCTACCTCGAATTTGCCTTCCCGGTGGGCTCGCAGCGGATCGTGACCTGGCAGAGCGTTGCGCTCGCGGTCGGTGCGGGCATGCTGGCGGCCTGCGTTGGCGTGTTGACACCGCTGCGGGACATCTTCGCGCGGCCGCTGCGCGGCTCCGCCTCCTCGCCCTGGCGTGCCGAGGCCAGAGGAAGGCCGGTGCGACTGCTGGGATCCTGGACGCTCGCCGGCGGACTGCTGTGCCTGGCGATCGCGATTGCGGTTCTGCTTGCTGGCAGCGTCAACCTGGGTGGCGCGATCCTCGGCATCCTCAGCGCGGTGGTGGCGATGGTACTGCTGCTGCCGACGCTGCTCGATGCCGTTGTTGGCGTGTTCGAGCGGGTACAGCGGCCGCTGATGTCGGGAGCGGCTCGGCTGGCGGCGATCGAACTGCGCTCGCCGCTAACGCGGACGCGCGCGCTTGCGATCGCGGCGACGGGGGCGATCGCGGTGTTCGCCAGCGTCACTATCCAGGGGGCCGTCAATAATCTCCAGCAGGGGCTCGACGGTCTGTTCACCGATGTGACTTCGGTGTCGGACATCTGGGTCGCGGCGCCGGGCACGCAGAACCTGCTCGCCACCACACCTTTGCTCGGCAGCGCCGTCGGACCGAAGCTTGCGCGGCTGGCGGGTGTGAGGAGCGTCGGCTCCTATCGCGCGAGCTTCCTTGACTATGGGAGCCGCCGCGTATGGGTGCTTGCGCCGCCGAGCACCGCCGCGCACCCGATCCCGCCGAGCCAGCTGGAGGGCGGTGGGCTCGAGCTTGCGAGCACGCGCGTGCGCGAAGGCGGCTGGGCGGTGGTCTCGAAGGTGCTGGCCGACGAGGAGCATCTGCGAATCGGCGAGCGCTTCACGCTGCCGACGCCGAATCCGACGAGTTTCCGCGTGGCGGCGCTCACGACGAACCTCGGCTGGCCGCCGGGCGCGATCGTGCTCTCCTCCGGCGACTATGTACGCGCCTGGGGGAGCGCCGACCCGAGCGCCTACAACGTCATGCTCGCTCCGGGGGCATCCCCGGAAACGGTTCGTAGCGAGGTCCGGCGCGCGCTCGCGGGCACCCCGGGACTGGTGGTGGAAAGCGCGCGGGAACGCGACGCCCATCAGCTGGCGGCTAGCCACGCGGGCCTACAGCGGCTCAACCAGATCGCGAAGCTGGTGCTGTTCGCGGGCGCGCTGGCGATCGCGATCGCGATGAGCGCGATGATCTCCCAGCGCCGGCCGCAGATGGCACGTATGAAGCTCGAAGGGTTCTCGCGTGGTGGGCTGTGGCGCTCGCTGTTACTGGAGAGTGGGCTGCTGCTCGGCACCGGCGGTCTGGTCGGAGCGCTCTTCGGGATCCTGGGCGAGCTGCTGCAGAGCCACGCGCTGCTGGCCGTCACAGGTTTCCCCGTCGTCTCGTCGGTGGGGGTTCCGGCTGCGCTCGCGAGCCTGGCGTTCGTCCTCGTGGTCGCGGGCGCCTTCATCGCGGTGCGGGGCTATCGCGCTGCCGGCGTGCGACCCCATCCGGCGACGTAGGAATACAGCTCGTCGATCGACAGGTGCGAGAACATCGTTGGCTCTCGGGGACACGGACCCTACGCCGCTGTGCAGCAGGCAGATCTGGGCGCTCATGGTCGCCGCGACGCGCGAGTTGCTGTGGGGCCTGCGCGCTGTACAGGGGGAGATCGAGCAGTGGCGCGCACGCGCGCGCTGCGTGCCCGATGCGCCGCTGCGCGCGGAGGCGCTGGCGTCGATCGCGCGCAAGCGTGCGCACGCCGACGGAGCGGCGCTGTTTTGGACGCTGCCTCGCCGCCGCCATCCACGCCTGCTTGCGCTGCTGGTCGCCTACCAGACCGTCTGGGACTGCCTGGATGGCGTCAGCGAGCGCGCGGCTGGCGCGGGCGCGGGTGTGGCCAGTGGCGAGCGGCTGCATCGGGCGCTCGTGGAGGCGCTCGATCCGAATGCGGCGCTGAGCGACCACTATCGCGAGAGCCCGCACGGGCAGGACGGCGGGTACCTGCGGGTGCTCGCCGCTGGTGTGCGGGAGGCGTGCGCCGGGCTGCCCTCCTACGAGCTGGTGCGCGGGCCGATGCTGGCCGAGGCTGCCCGTTGCGCGGTGCAGAGCCTCAACCACGAGCCCGATTCGCTGCGGCGCGAGGAGGAGCTGAAGGCGTGGGCTGAGCAGGAGTCCTCGGATTGGCCCGGGGCGAGGTGGTTCGAGCGTACGGCGGCCGCGAGCGCCTCGCTGGTTCCCCATGTGCTGCTTGCGCTGGCGGCCGAGCCGGCGTGCTGTGCACACGAGGTAGCCCGGGTGCGGGCCGCCTATCTGCCGTGGGTGTCGCTGGCCACGGCGATGCTCGACAGCTATGCCGACGTGGATGAGGATCTGGCCGGCGGCGAGCACAGCTACATCGCCTACTACCAGGAGCGCGATGTGGCAGTGGCGCGCCTGGAGGAGATCGTGGCTCGCGCCGTGCGGGAGGTGCGCGGGCTGCGCCGCGGTCGCCGCCATGCGGTTCTCGTGGTGTGCGCGGTGGCGATGTACCTGTCGAAGGACAGTGTGCGCACGGGGCTCGTGCGTGAGGAGACCGCACGACTGGTGGGCGCGGGTGGCTCGCTCGCGAGGCTGTTGGCGCCGGTGTTGCGGATCTGGCGCATCGTCTATGCACAGCGCGCGGCATAGGATGCAGGCGCGGCGGACGATGCCCGGACGGCGGACGGCCCCGGTGCGCCAGGGGGCGCCGGGGTGGCGGAGGCGAAGCCTTGGGCGCCAGTCGGAGCTGCCCCCTGGATCGTGCCTGCCCTCGGCGCTTCAGACCTTCGCGTTCTGGAAGTGGCCGCTGGGTTTCCTCGAGCGGTGTCGCGAGCATTATGGAAGTCGCTTCACGCTGCGCGCCACCGGCTATCCGCCGTTTGTGTTCGTGTCTGAGCCGGAGGATCTGAGGTCGATCTTCGCGGCGGGCGCCGAGACGCTCCATGCCGGCGAGGGCGGGATGACGCTCGAACCGCTGATCGGCGGGGAGTCCTTCATGCTGCGCGACGGCGAGGAGCACCTTGCGGGCCGCAAGATCGTGGCGCCCGCGTTTCACAGAAGCGCGGTGGAGCGCCACGCGGAGCGCATCAGCGGCGTCGCGCTGCGCGAGGCGGCCTGCTGGCCGCGCGAGGTTCCGATCGCCTTGCACACGCGTCTGCACGCGTTGACGCTCGAAGATCGTCCTCGAGGCGATCTTCGGCTCGGGCAGGGATGAGTGCCTGCGGACGCTCGCCGAGCGGCTGCGGGCGATGCTGTCGATCACCGCGGGCGTCGTGTTGAGCGAGCCGATTCTGCGCCGCGGACCCGGAGCACGGAGCTGGCGGCGATTCCTGCGTGAGCGCTCGGAGGTGGACGAGCTGATCTTCGGTCTGCTGGAGGAGTGCTCGAAGCAGAGCGCCAAGCCTGAGGGTCTGCTGGCGAGGTTATTCGCGGCCCGTCGCCCCGATGGATCGCCGCTGTCTCGTCGGCAGCTGCGCGACAACGTGATGACGACGATCGTCAGCGGGCACGAGACGACGGCATCCGAGCTCGAGTGGGCCTTTCAGCTGCTGGCCCACAATCCCGCGGTACTGGACAGGCTGCTCGGCGAGATCGACGGGGACGGAGGCGGGGGCGAGGAGTATCTGACGGCCACGGTCAACGAGGTGCTGCGCCATCGGCCGGCGTTTCTGTTCACAATCCCCCGGGCGGTCGAGCGCCCGATCCAGATCGGCGAGTGGACGTGCCGCGCGCCGGCGCGGCTGCTGGGTTGCACGTACCTGACCCATCACGACCCGAAGCTGTATCCGCGGCCCCACGAGTTCCGCCCCGAGCGCTTCCTGGAAGCCCAGCCGGCGCCCTCGGCGTGGGTGCCGTGGGGGGGTGGGCGCAGACGCTGCCCGGGGCGACATCTGGCGATGCTCGAGATGAAGACTGTCTTGCGTGCGGTGCTCTCCGTGGTTACCGTGCACCCGGCGGCCCGGCGCATGGAGCACGCGCGCTGGCGCAGCGTGGTGGTCACACCGCATGCGGGATCGAGGGTTGTGCTGCGCAGCCGTAAGCGTCTGTCCCGTTAGAAGGTCTTTGGGTGGGCTGTCTGCGAGTGCTCCCGACAGTTGGGGGTCCTATAGGTCTTTGAAGTTGGGGTCGGACGGGTTCCTGGAGGAGGCTCCTGGGCAGGCGCGGTGCGCAAAGGCACATAGTTAGAACACGTTTACTCTCATGAGAGTAGTCGCGGCGTGTTCGATACGTCAGGATCGGGTACCTGCCAGGATGGATGGGAACTGAGGCCTACCTCGGACCCGTTCATTTATCCAAAGAAGTCGGCTGTGTCCAGCCGGCGGGACGTCAAAGGCCACAGGAGGATTCATGCCAGCAAGCAGTTCGGATGTCGTCAGTTTCTACGAGCCGGAGCCGGAGGGCGAGGCGTGGTCGATCCCGAGCCTGCGCGAACCGCGCTACTCCCAGTCGCTGGAGCGCGGTCTGGCGATCCTCTCGAGCTTCACCCCAGAGCGGCCGGTGCGTGGGATCGCCGACGTGGCGGACGAGCTGGGGATGCGGCGCAGCACGACCCACCGCTACATGTCGACGCTTGTCGCGCTGGGCTATCTGGAACAGGGTGCCGCGCGCAAGTACCGCCTCGGTCTGCGGGTGACCGACCTGGGGATGAGCGCGCTGAACTCGACGGCGCTGCGCGAGCACGCGCGGCCCTACCTGGAAGAGCTGTGCCGCCAGTCCTCATACACGGTGAGCCTGGCTGTGCTCGATGGGCCGGAGATCGTGTATATCGACCGGGTGCGCAGCGCGCGGCGCATGCAGGGCAAGGACCTCGATCTGACGCCGGGCTCGCGGCTGCCGGCCTACTGCACGGCGATGGGAAAGCTGCTGCTGGCGACGCTGCCCGAGGAGGAGCAGCGCAGCCTGCTGGCGGAGATCAAGCCGACGCGCATGGGGCCGAACACGATCACGAGCAAGACCCAGCTGCGGGCCGAGCTCGAGAACATCCGCGAGGAGGGCTTTGCGGTCAACGACCAGGAGCTCGCGCCGGAGCTGTATGCGATCGCGGCGGCGGTTCGCTCGGAGTCCCATGAGGTGGTCGCCGCGGTGAGCCTCACGGCGCACTCCTCGCTGATTTCCCTGGAGGAGCTCGTGGAGCACCTCGGACCCCACTTGGTGGCTACGGCCGACCGCGTCTCCGCGCGCCTGGGGTATCGGCGCGAGGACGAGCGGACGGGCAGCCGCTGAAGCGCAGACGTCTTCCACGCGCCGGGGGTCGCGGCGCGTGGACGGCGCATGCGTCCTCTTGCGCCGCTAGGGTCTCGCCGATGAACAGATCCCTCAGAGTCGCGGCGGGCATGCTGGTGTGCCTCGTGGCGCTCGCTCCCCTGACGCCGATGGTGGACGCGGCGACCGTCATCCACTACCAGCACGAGAGCTACCAGACCTTCCAGGCGCAGCTGGCGCACGGCGAAATCAAGACGGCGACGTTCAACAAGAAGCCCCACTCGGTGCATGTGCTGCTGAGCGATGGGCGGCACGTGCTGGCGATCTACCCCTCGCATAACGAGCCGCAGATCGCCGCGGCGCTCGAAGCAAAGGGCGTGGTGGTGAAGGTCGAGAAGCACACGAGCAAGGCCGCGCCGGTGCACCACACGCTGCGCTACATCGCGGGCGGGATCCTCGTGATCGTGATCCTCGCGATCCTGGCGGTGCTGCTGATCGGGCGTCGGCGAAACCTCGCGGAGGGCGAGACCCCGCAGGCGCCTGAGGCCTCGCCGGCGCCCTAATAAACAGGGCGCTTGCCCGGCGATGCGGGTGGGCGATGGTGAGCTCGCGTGCAGGCCTCCAGGGGTAAGAACGAGACTCAGTCTTATGATAGGTTGCAAGGCGTATGCGACGGCGATGCTTATGTTGGAGCTCCCGCTCCACCAGGGCGCGCGGTTCTGCACAGCGTCCGCGTCCGTGGGTGGGCGGTGTCGTGACGGTGGCCGCCGCGATCCTGGGCGCTGTGGGGATAGCGGGGTGCGGCGCGCAGAGCGTCGCGGGGACCGCGGCGGGGCGGCTGCAGGTGGTGGCCGCGGAGAACTTCTGGGGGAGCATCGCCGCGCAGCTGGGCGGGGCGCGCGTGAACGTACAAAGCATCATCGTCAACCCAGCAACCGACCCGCATAGCTACGAGCCGAGCGTGCAGGACGCACGCACGATGGCCACGGCACAGATGGCGATCGTCAACGGGATCGGTTACGACAATTGGGCATCCAGACTGCTCGCGGCCGACTCCGCGGGCGGGCCGGCGGTGCTGAACGTTGGCGCCGTGGTGGGGCTGAGCGAAGGGGACAACCCCCACCAGTGGTACTCGCCTCGCTCCATCCAGCGTGTGGTCGCCCAGATCGTGGCCAACTACGACAGGCTCGACCCGGCGGGGGCGCGCTACTACGCCCGCCAAGAGCAGACATTCGAGAGCCAGGGCCTCGCGCGTTATGAGGAACTGCGCAGGGAAATCCGTGCGCGCTATGCGGGGACGCCGGTGGGCTACAGCGAGAGCATCTTCCAGCCGCTCGGCGAAGACCTTCACCTGAAGCTCGCCACCCCCTACAGCTTCGCGAAGGCGATCGCCGAGGGCACGGATGTAAGCGCGCAGGACAAGGAAACGGTGGACAGCCAGGCGCAGAATCGCCAGATCGCCGTGTGGGTGTTCAACAGCCAGAACGTGACGCCCGACGTGCAGCGGGTGAACGAAATCGCCAGGACGCGGCACATCCCGGTCGTCACCGTGACCGAGACACTCTCGCCCGCATCGGACAGCTTTCAGCAGTGGCAGGTGACGCAGCTGGAAGAGCTGGCGCGCGCGCTGCACGAGGCTACGGGGAGGTAGGCGGATGTCTCGGCAGGCAGCGGATCGGACCGCCGACGGTGAGAGCCGCGCGGGGGCGGGCGCAGGCGGCACGCTTGAGGAAGCGCATCCGGATGCCCCGGCGGTGGAAATGCTCGGCGCGACGGTGCGTCTTGCGGGTCGCACGATCTGGAGCGATGTCGGCATGCGCGTGGCGCCCGGTGAGTTCGTCGCTCTATTGGGAGCCAATGGCTCCGGCAAGTCGACGCTGCTGAAGACGGTGCTCGGGGCCTTGCCGCTCGCGGCGGGGCGCATGAGCGTGTTGGGTCGCCCGCCGGGGGAGGCCAACCGGGCGATCGGGTATCTGCCCCAGCGCCGCTCGTTCGATTCGGGCACGCGCCTGCGCGGCAGCGACATCGTCAGGTTGGGGCTCGATGGAGACCGCTGGGGGATTTCGCTGAGAGCCCCCAAGGGTGTGCGGGAGCGAATCGCCGAGGCGGTCGAGATGGTCGGCGCGAGCGCCTACGCGCAACGCCCGATCGGCGAGCTCTCGGGCGGCGAGCAGCAGCGGCTGCTGATCGCACAGGCGCTCGTGCGCCGTCCGAAGCTGCTGCTGCTGGATGAGCCGCTCGACAGCCTGGATCTGCCCAACCAGGCGGTGGTGGCGGCGCTCGTGCACGACATCTGCCGTGGCGCGGGCGTGACGGTGCTGCTGGTGGCGCACGACGTCAACCCGCTGCTGCCCTACCTCGACCGGGTCATATATCTCGCCGGGGGCCACGCGGTGGAGGGCCCGGTGGAGCAGGTGATCACCAGCGAGACGCTGAGCGGACTGTATGGGCTACCGGTCGAGGTGCTGAGGGCCTCCGACGGGCGCCTGGTGGTGGTGGGGCAGCCGGAGGCACCGGCGCACCATCACGACCGCCACGCCCACGATCACGGACATGCACATGAGCATTGACCTCCGGGAACCGAGCCCCGACGCTCACCGGCACCATGGCGCCGCGCGCCGCCCCAGGGCAGGCCCCGAAGGCATCGTTGACGAGGGCGTCGTAGCCGGCGAGAGCGGGCGATGACGGCTGAGGTGGCAAATCCCCAGCTGAGCTGGAACCTGGCGCGCGACGCGAGCGAGGTGCTCGAATACCACTTCATGGTCAACGCGCTGCTCGCGGGAAGCATCGTGGCCGTGATGGCGGGGCTGTTGGGGTGGTTCATGGTGCTGCGGCGGGAGGCGTTCGCGGGGCACACGCTGTCGCTAATGGCGTTCCCTGGTGCAAGCGGCGCGGCGCTGATCGGGGTGCCGGCCGCGTGGGGGTATTTCGCCTTCTGCGCCGCCGGCGGCGTGGCGATCGGCCGGCTCTCCGGCTCGGGACGGCGCTCGCTTAGTGAGCAGTCGGCGCTGATCGGCTGTGTGCAGGCGCTCGCGCTTGCCTGCGGGTATCTGTTCCTGAGTCTCTACGGCGGCGTGCTGGGCGATCTGGAGAATCTCTTGTTCGGGACGGTGGTGGGCATCTCCGACAGTCAGGTGCTGGTGCTTGCGGCTGTCGCGGTGGCGACGCTGGCGGGGCTGCTCGCGCTGGGGCGCCCGCTGCTGTTCGCCTCCGTCGATGCCGACGTGGCGAGCGCGCGCGGAGTACCGGCGCGAGGTGTGTCGGTGCTCTTCCTGGTGCTGCTCGGCCTCGCGGTCGCTGAGACGAGCCAGGTGACCGGCGTGCTGCTGGTGTTCGCGCTGCTGTTGATGCCGGCGGCGAGCGCGCAGGCGATCACGACGCGACCGGGGCTCGGGCTGGCGCTGACGGTCGCGTTGGGTTTGGCGGTGGTGTGGGTGGGCCTCGGCGTTGCCTATTTCTCGGTGTATCCGGCGGGGTTCTTCATCACGGCGATCTCCTTCGGGATGTATGTGGTCGTGCGCGTCGTGATGGAGCTGCGGAACAGGCGCAGCGCCGCGGCCGAGCGCACTGCGCTCGCCGAGCCACCGCCCCAGGGGGTGATCGCATGAGAGAGCCCGCGAGCTCATGCTCCGCGCTCTCCGAGCGGGGCCTGCCCATCTACGGCGATCATTCCGTCCCCGCGACAGGCGGGCGCGCCTGATGCTCTCTCAGGAATTCATGCGCAACGCCCTGCTGGCGGGCACGTTCATCGCGCTGGCGTGCGGGGTGAGCGGCTGGTTCGTGGTGCTGCGCGGGCAGGTGTTCGCCGGGGATGCACTCAGCCACGTCGCATTCCCGGCGGCGCTCGCGGCCGCGGCGGCGGGCATCGACGAGCGCGTGGGACTGTTCGCGGCCACGATCGCGGTCGGTGCCGGGATGGGGCTGCTCGGCCGGCGCTCGTTCGCGGGGGGTGGCGGGACGGCGGGCTCGCAGCCGGCCGACGATACGGCGATCGGCGCGATCTTCACGTTCATCCTCGCGCTGGGGGTGTTCTTCCTGACGCTCTTCAGCATGAGCTCGGCGGGGGGCTCGGGCATCCAGGCCGCGCGCACGCTGTTCGGCTCGATCTTCGGGCTCGGCGCGGGCGAAGCGCGCTTGGCCGCGGTGGTGGGATTGGGGGCGGTGCTGGGCACACTGGCGATCGCGCGGCCGCTGCTGTTCGCGTCGATCTCCCCGGAGGTGGCGGGTGCGCGCGGCGTGCCCACGCGCCTATTGGGAGTTGGGTTCCTCGCGCTGCTAGGGGTGGTCGCCGCCGAGGCGACGCAGGCGGTGGGTGCGCTTTTGCTGCTCGGGCTGTTGACCGCGCCGGCCGCGGCGGCGCACCGGCTGGCGGGCAATCCCTTCGCCGGGATCGCGCTCGCGGGGGGGCTGGGGGTGGCGGCGATGTGGGGCGGGCTCGCGCTGAGCTATGCGGTGCCCGGGCTGCCTCCCTCCAGCGCGATCGTGGCGCTCGCGGTTGGAACCTATGGCGTCTCTACCATCGTGCCATGAGGACCGAGACGTGGGTGGAGCGCGCCGAGGCGACGCTGAGTGCGGCTGGACATAAGCGCGGAGGCGCGCGGCGCGCGCTGCTGGAGCTACTGGATCGTCAGAGCTGTGCGTTGACAGCGGTGGAGATCGAGGATGCGTTGCGCGAGGATGCCCCGCGAGAGGAGGCCATGCGGGGGGACACGCTGCAGGAAGGCCGCTTGGGACAGGCCGACCAGCGGACCGGACGCCGGCGGCCGGTGAGCCGCGCGAGCGTGTATCGCATCCTCGACGAGCTGGAGCGCCTGCGCTTGGTGCAGCGCGTGGAGACGGGCCAGGCGATGGTGCGCTACGAGCGCGTGCACGATCACTCCGAGCACCACCATCATCTGGTGTGTGACAGCTGCGGGCTCGTAATGCCCTTCGCCGATGAGGCCCTGGAGCGGGCGATCGACGAGCTCAGCGCGAAAGTGCCCCTGGCGGTGTCCGAGCACGAGATCGTGCTGCATGGCGCTTGTGAGGAGTGTGTGGAGCGGTGAGGCGCTCGGGTGGGGCGCTCCACAGATAGCCCAGTAGGCAGGCGAGCGCGAAGACGGCGACGACGAGCAGCACCGGGCCGGAGTCCTCGGTGAGTGCGCCGACGACGCCCGCGGTGAGCCCGCCGGCGAGCGCGGCCAGCCAGAGCCGATCGCCGTCGACGGGCGCGAGCAGGCGCTCGCGCCTTCGCACACCGAGGAAGGCCGCCGCGAGGGCCAGCGCTGTGGCGAGCGGCATCGCGCCGTGCTTGAGCTCATCCCAGGCGGCGCCGTAGCGGCGGACGATGATGTCGCGGATGTCATCCGCGGATCGGGCGTGCAGGATCGAGCCGGTGTAGTGGCCGCCGCCGTGCGCGGTGAGCAGGTCGATACCGGCCAGCGCGACGAGCGCCACCACAGGGCTGATGAGCACGACGAGCGCGCGGCGGCGCGTGAGCGCGCCGGGGAGCAGCAGCACGGTGGCGACAGCGGTGCCGGCGCTGACGAGGATCACGCCGCCGACGCCCGCGCCGATGCGCGCGGAGCCCTCGACGATCGCCAGCGCGATACCGGCTACGGCCATTGTCACGGCGGCCCGACGTAACGCGGCGGGCTCATAGATCTGGTGGTTCTCGAGCACCGCATCGTCGCGGGGCGAGACCTCGGCTGATGCGTCTTCAAGTGCCGCGCCGCTGCCCCCCGGGCTCCTGCGTGTGAGTGGGTACAGCGCGGCTGCCACGGCGGCGAAGACGAGCACGGCGAGGCCCGACTTGAGCTCGTTGCCGATGCCGTAGAAGCGCACCCCGAGGGCCGGGTCGGGGCCGAGCAGCGAGCGCACGAGTAGCTGTGTGCCCGCGAGCGCGTCGACAGTGAGCGCCAGCACAGCCGCGACGGCGGGGGCGAGCGGCGCGCGCGGCCAGGGCGCCAGACGCTCGGTGAGCACGCCGAGTGAGAAGCAGAGGAGCACGAGCAGCCCGTATTCGACGCCGCGGGTGGGCTCCAGGGCGGCGGGCAGAAGCTCGGCGACCGGAGTCCACAGCAGCGCTAGCGCGCCGACGCGCACCACCCACGCGCGGGCACGCCGGCGGGTGGGGGCGTCGAGCCCGAGCAGCGATGGGGCCAGTGCCAAGAGCGCCCACACGCCGAGCAGGCACGCCAGCGCGGGCAGCCGCCGCTGGTAGACGACCAGCAGGCGCGCTCTCAGCGAGCGCAGATATGAGCCGTCGAAGCTGCCATCGAGGGCGATCGGCTTGCCGCGCATCCCGCTCGGGACGGGCAGGCCGAGATGCGTGAGGATGGTGGGGGCGAGATCGACAGTGCTGACCATCCCGCGCTGGTTGGTGGTCTGCGAGGTGAGCGTGTGAGCGCCGCCCAGCCCCGCGAGGGCGACCCACAGCAGTTCGTTGCCGGGCGCCGGACTGGCGCGGGGAAGCACGATCAGAAGCTCGCTGGGTGGAGGCGCGGTGCTCAGGGAATGCAGGTCCTCGTAGCCGGTTGGGCCGGCCGGCAGGTCGGCGATCACGAGGCTGTTCCGGGAGCGCAGACGCGCGATTCGCGCCGGAAGTGTCGCGGCGGAACCGAGCGAGACCGTCGCCACGTGCCCGGCGCGGTCGGCGCCCGCCACGCCATCCTCCTCGCTTTCCCCGGTGACGCCCACGTAGGCCGCGCCGTCCGGGATCGAAGCGGCGAGTAGGCCCGGTTCGAGGATCTGCGGCGCGCCGTGCGCGCGGGCCAGCACGCGGGACCACGGTTCGACCTGGTGCCTCGCCAGCGAGAGTATGGGCGGGTGCTGGGGCGAGTAGGACGAGTAGGACACCCTTGCTCCCTGCGTGATGTCGAGTAGGAACTGGGCTGTTGTGTAGCTCCCCTGCGTGGCGCTGAGGAGGCCCGTCGAGAGTGTCGGCAGCGAGGCAAGTTCGCGCTCGATCGCTTCATCGCCCCCGATGCCAACCGCAGAGGAATTGGCGCCTGCGTCCGGCCCGAAGAACACAAGCAGGACTGAGGTGCTGTGGCTCGCGGAGGCGCTCGAGGCCACGGCGCAGGCAGCGCCGGACACGCCGCATAGCAGCAATGCGAAGAGGCAGAGCAGGAGGGCGAGCGATGGCCCTCCCGGGATGCGGCTCAGTCGTCCACTCTCCCGCTGAGGACATCTCGGCGGGGATCCCCGCCGTTTGCCGCGGCGCCGTTTGCGTGCTCCTCGGAAGGCAGGTGTCCATTGCCCTCGGGCCCGGAGGCTACGGCGATGGTTGGCACCGTGCCCTCGATGTTCACGTGCGGCAGCGCGCGATCCAGCCAGGCGGGGATCCGCCAGGTGCGCTCGCCGAGGAGGGTGAGGACTGCGGGAAGTAAGAGGCAGCGGATCACGACGGCGTCGAGGAACACCGCGGAGGCGAGGCTGAGACCGAACTCCTTGATGACGCGGTTTTCGCCGAGCATGAAGGATAGGAATACGCAGATCATGATCGCGGCGGCGGCCGTGACGACGCGCCCGGTGAGCGCGAGACCCTCGCCGACGGCCTGCTTTGCGTCGCTGCCGCGCGCCCACTGCTCGTGGATGCGCGAGACGAGAAAGACCTCGTAGTCCATCGAGAGCCCGAAGACGATCGCGAAGAGCATCACTGGGATGAAGGACTCGATCGGGCCCTTGCTGATTTCCATGATCCCGTCGAGCCAGCCCCACTGGAAGACGACGACGATCACGCCGAGCGCGGCGCCGATCGAGAGCAGGTTCATGAAGGCGGCCTGCAGGGGGATCACGAGCGAGCGGAAGACGATCATCAGGAGCAGCGCGGAGAGCAGCACGACGACGCCGATGAACAGCGGCAGCTTGTGGCCGAGGGTGGTGGCGAAGTCGACCGAGCCCGCGGTGACGCCGCCGACGTAGACGTGCATGTGGTTCTGCGTAGCCACCGAGGGGATCACGTCTTCGCGCAGGTGGGAGACGAGCTGGCTGGTGGCGTAGTCCTGCGGCGCGGAGTGGGGGTAGACCGACAGCGTGGCCACCTGGCCGGTGGGATTCGTGCGGGGCGGCGTGACCGAGACGACATTGGGGGCGCTCGCCAGCGCCGCCTGCAGCTGGTGCAGGGCGGTGGGACTGCCGTTCTGCGCGACGACCAGCAGCGGCCCGTTGAAGCCCTTGCCGAAGCCCTCGGCGAGCAGGTCATAGGCGCGGCGCGCGGTGAAGCTCTTGGGGTCGTTGCCGGCGTCGCTTGAGCCCAGGCGCAGGGCGAGGGCGGGGGCGGCGATCGCGAGCATCACGAGCGTGGAGACGATCGCGATCGTCCAGGGGCGGTGCTGCACAAAGCGACTCCAGCGTAGCCATGCGCCGCCGCCGGCGGCGGGCGGGGCGTGCTCGCCGCGGCGCCTGGCCCTGCGCGAGGGCCGCACGAGGCGGGGGCCGGCGAAGGTGAGCAGCGCGGGGAGCAGCGTGAGCGAGCCGAGCATCACGAGCAGCACGCCGATCGAGGCGGAGATGGCGACGCCGTAGAGGAAGCTGACGCCCAGCACCATCATGCCGAGCAGCGCGATCACGACGGTGCAGCCGGCGAACAGCACGGCGCGTCCGGCGGTGTCCATCGACTGCACGACGGACTCGCGCACGAGGCCAGCGGTGGGGCCGGGGCCGGCGTAGGCCTCGCGGAAGCGGGTGACGATGAACAGCGAGTAGTCGATGCCCACTCCGAGGCCGATCATCGCGGCGAGCTCGGAGGAGAAGTCGGGGGTGTCGACGACGTGGGTGAACAGCGCGATCAGCCCGAGTCCTGTGCCGAGCCCGAACAGCGCGGTGACGATCGGAAGGCCCATCGCGATGAGCGAGCCGAAGGTGATGAGCAGCACGACGATCGCCGCGAGCAGGCCGATCGCGGTGGAGAGCCCGAAGCCTTCGCGCTGGGTGGCCTCGATCGCGAATCCGCCCAGCTCGACCTGCAGCCCGGGCTGGCGCGCGGCGGTGGCGACCTTCACGACTCCTTCGGCGGCGGACTTGGGCAGTTCGTTGGCCTTTTCGTCGAACAGCACGGTGGCGAAGGCGATGTGCCCGTCCTTTGAGATGGCCTCGCCGCCCGCGGGCGAATAGGGGCTGACGACGCTCGCGACGTGCGGCAGCTTGGCGACCTGCGCGAAGGTGCTTTCCATGCGCGCGCGCACGGCGGGATCCGTGACGGTGCCGTTTGCGACGCGGAAGACGATCGTGTCGCGATCGCCGGCCTGAACGGGGAAGCTCTTCTGCAGCAGATCCGCGGCGCGCTGGGAGTCCGAGTTGGGGAGCGTGAAGTTGTTGGAGTAGGACGTGCCGGCCGACTGCGCGAGAACGTTGACGGCGACGAGCAGGACGATCCAGCCGAGGACGATGTACAGGCGATGCGTTGTGGACCAGCGGGCGAGCTTGAGCATGGTTTGAGAGCTTAGAAGGCTCGGCGCGAGAACGGGGAGATACTTTTTTCGACTGTGGCTAACCGCGGTTCGGGTCTCAGTTCACACTCGGGTCCAGCGGCATCCGCGCGAGCAGCGCGTAGCTGCCGCCCTTACGCTCCAGCACCTCGCCCCACAGATCCTCGGGGGACTCGGTGAAGATGTCGTCGGGCCGCGCGGGGTGGGCGATCCAGTCGCCCTGCTCGATCTCGGCGTCGAGCTGTCCCTCGCCCCAGCCGGCGTAGCCCGCGTACACGCGCCTACGCGCGGTGGCCTCGGCCAGCTCCTCGATGCCGGCCTCCGGAGCGGGGAAGCCGATCCGCCCGAGCACGAGAAGACCCGCCGGGGAGGGGTCGAGGAACTCGCCGAGCATGACGATCGAGTCCGGCTGCACGGGGCCGCCGAGGTAGACGGTGGCCTGGTCGTCCACGGCGGGCTCCAGCTGCGGTACGGCTTCGCCCACGGTCACCTGGGAGGGGCGGTTGAGGATCACGCCCATCGCGCCGTCCCCGGAGTGTGCGCCGATCAGCACGACGGTGCGCTGGAAGTTGGGGTCCTGGAGCGCGGGTGAGGCCAGCAGCAACTGGCCACTGAGAGACTCCTCCATACACCGAGGCTAGCGCGGTAGGACGGGGGGCCTATCCGCCTATCGAAAACAGGTCGAGTGTCCCGGTGAGGCTGTGGTCATTGGCGTTGCCCTCGGGCTCCAGCACGTGGCCGTCGACCGCGACCGGGCTGTTCCAATGTCCCGGTTCGCCCGCGAGGTGCGCGATCGGACGTGGCGAGCGGGGGAGATAGACGTCGATGCCGCCCGCGGAGGGGTCATAGACGTAGAGCAGGCCGCCGGCCAGCACGGGGCTCGTGCCGGGCGTGCCGTTCTGCCATACCAGGTGCAGCCGCCCACTCAGCAGAGCGTAGGCGCCCGTGCCATGTTCGCCGGCCACGAAGATGGTCATATGCGTACCGTGCGTCCACACGGCGGGCGCGGTGAACAGCTCGCCCCCGCCGGGGAGCGGCAGCCGCTGCAGTTCGCCGCCGAGGTGCTCGCTTCCCGGTGCTTTAACCCCACGGCCGTCCAGTCGCGAGAGCGAGAGCACGCGCATGACCCCGTCCTTGCCGGCGACCAAGACGCGGTCGTGGCCGAGCAGCACTGGGGCGCTCGAACCCAGATCGGTGTCGGTGGCATTCAGTTCGGCCTGGTTGACGGGCGTGAAGGCTTGGCGTAGGCGCAGCGCGGGGAACGAGAGCTCGATCGCGCTGTCGCCGAAGTTGGTGACTCCGTTCCAGGGACCGTTGCCGGTGTCGATCAGAATGTTCCCGCCGGGCTCGACGACGGGGCCCGCGCGCGAGAGGATCGCCGAGTCGCTGGCGGGGCAGCTGCTGGGGACGATCAATGTGCGGCGGTTCGCGCAGAGTGTGTTGAACACCGCCCGCGGGCGGCCGCTGGAGCGGTCGATCAGCACCACGTGGCCCTGATAGGGCGGGGCGTCGCCGATGTAGCCGCCGGTCGAGGCGATCACGTCGGGGCCCTCGATGTTCAGCGCGGCGGTGAGCTTCTCGTGGGTGGGGTCGCGTGTGATCGACACCGGCCAGGATCCCGTGCGGGTCTCGCTGCCGTCGGCGAGCGAGAGCTTGTGGATCAGCCCGTCGGGCGAGGCGGCGTAAGCGAATTCACGGTCGGGGTCGGCCAATGGCGAGGCGGTGGTGATCTGTGTGGTGCCGGCCCAGCGCGAATAGCCGGGCGGAGTAAACGTCCACAGGACGCGCCCGTCGCTCGCATCCAGCGCAAGCGTGCGGCCGTAGGTGGTGGTGAGCAGAGCGACGTCGCGCACGGTCCCGGCGACGGTGACGCCGTGCAGGTAGATCGGCGAGGAGTCGACGGTGCCGGGCAGCGCGATCCGCAGGCGATGCAGGTGCGCGACGTTGGCGGCGGTGATGCCGGTCGAGTCCGGACTCACGTCTGAGCGCTGTGGGTCGAGGCCGAACTCGGGCCAGTCCAGCAGCCGTGCGGTCGCGGTCGCGCCCCGCGCGGGGGCGGGGATGCTCTGCGTGGCGGCCGTCGGCGGCGGGGAGACCGCCGGCGCGGAGGCGCCGCTGCCGCACGCGCCCACGAACGTGCAAAGGGCGAGGGCGCCGGCAAGGCGCGAAAGGCGGCCGGGGCGCATGTGCGTTGGTTGTATCGCATCGACTGGAGCCAGGGATATAGCCGATACACGATCGAAATTAGGCTGTTATCCTGACCCTCGGTATTTTTCCCCAATTGGAAGGAAGCGAAATGGCAAGGACTCCTAGGGTCGGTGAGTCGGCGCCCGACTTCGAGCTGCCTGGCACGGACGGGCCGTTCAAGCTCTCAGAGCATCGCGGCGAGCGGGTGGTGCTGCTGTTCTACCCGGGCGACAACACGCCGGTTTGTAAAGCGCAGTTTTGTTCGTACCGTGATCACCCGGATGCGTTTGCGGCGTTGGGTGCGACGGTGGTGGGCATCAGCGCGCAGGATCTCGACTCCCACCAGGGGTTCATCGAGAAGAACAATCTGACGGTGCCGCTGCTGGCGGATGTAGATGGGGCTGTAGCGAAGGCCTACAGCGCGCACGGGCGTATGGGTACTAAGCGTGCGGTCATCGTGATCGATGAGGGCGGCGTGGTGCGTCATCGTCATGACCACTTGCTTGGGCTCAACTACCAGTCGGTCGATGACCTCAAGGAGGCATTGGAGGCGCTGCCGAGCGCGTCGACGGCGTAGGCCAGCGAAGCCTCCATGCTGTGACGGTCCCGACGGTCAACCTGTGATGCCGGAAACGCTCAGCGAGCAGCTTTCCGGCTGTTCGCTATACCTGACCTTCCACACCGCTGGGACGTGCCTACACGAGGGCGTAGATCGCGGAGAGCTTCCGGCGAACCCACTGCTGCTCGTCGTCCTGAACAGGAATGGTCTGGGCCTCCTTGAGACGCGCGGATCACAACAAAGCGAGAGGGGCGCGCTCCGTACAGCCGGCGCTAGTCGGAGTGTGGTCTGAGCATGGGGAGTAGTGTGAGGTTGACTAGGCGTCGGACGGAGTTTGGGTCGTCGAGTGTGATGGTCCCATCGCGGGTGAGTAGCAGTGAGATCGCGAGGCGGGCGATCACGTCGGCGACGCCGTCTATGTCTGGTGTTGCGGCGCGACCGGCGTTGGCTTCGGCTTGGAGTCGGTGCGCGATGAGTGATCGGTAGAGCTCGAGAACGGGTCCGCCGTCGAGGGTGAGCGGTGGCAGCAGGACATCGGGTTCGCTGCGCAGGAGCCGATCGAATAGTGGGTGGCCGCTCACATAGCGCCCGGCGAACTCGAATCCCGCGACGAGTCGGTCCTCCAGCGTTTCCGCGCCTTCCCATAGGAGGTCGAGCTCTTGCATTCCGCGGCGGACCTCGCGTGCGATGACGATCTCGACGAGGCGCTGCTTGCTTGCGAACCGGCGGAACACGGTCATTCGTGAGACGCCGGCGCGGCGGGCGATGTCTTCCATCGAGGTGCGGCGGATGCCGTGCTCGGCGAACTCGTCGAGCGCCGCCGCGGCAACGCGGTCAAAGAGCGCGTCGTCGCCCACCACGGGAGTCGCCTCGAGGATTTCGACTATGGCCATCACTGGATACTATGTTACTGTATTTCGCACTGAGTAACTAGAGAGGATGTGGCTCATGGACCAAACGCTCACCGACGTGCCGCGACTGCGACGCCCCGCAGTCGTCAATGCCGCTCAGTATTGGCTGGCCCCGGAGCAGTTCGCGCGTCATTGCCAGCGGCTCGGTGACCGTTTCCTGGTGCCGATGCCGGCGACGGGGCCGTGGCTGTGCCTGACCGATCCCGAGGACATCAAGCGCGTCTTCACAGCCGACACCGGCGTGCTTCGCCTCGGGGCGGCGCTGGCGAAGGCATCCGCGCACCATCTCTTCCTCGGCCCTACGGGACTCACGAACATCGATGGCGCCGAGCACATGCGCAGGCGGCGCACGCAGCTCCCCCCGTTCCACGGCGACGCGTTGAGCGGCTACCACGAGACGATGCAGCGCAAGACCGAAGAGGTTCTCGCACGCTGGCCCTATGGGCACCCCACGCCCTCCCAGCCGTATATGGAAGCGATCAGCCTTGAGGTGATCATGGCCACCGTGTTCGGGGTCACCGACCCAGCGCGCGTTGGACGGTTGCGCTCGGCGACGCTCGCGCTGCTTGCCGAGGGCCACTCGCGGCGGTTCTTCCTGCAGACGATCATCGCGACCAGCCGCGAGAACGGGTGGGACAGACCGTTCCCGCGAGTCCGCCGCGCGATCGACGCGGTTGACGCGATCGTGCTGGAAGAGGTCGCCCAGCGCCGCAATGAGGGCAAGCTCGATGGCGAGGACGTGCTCGGAATGTTCCTGCGCACACCCGATAGCCAAGACCGCCTGATGAGCGACGAGGAGATCTGCGACGCGATGCGGACCCTGTTGCTGGGTGGCCACGACACGACCGCTTCCACCCTGACGTGGATACTCGAGCGCGTCAGCCGCTATTCCGACGCGCTCGCGCGCCTGCAAACCGCGGCGCTCGACGGAGACGACGAATACCTCGACGCGGTGATCAAGGAGGCGATGCGCTTGCGCCCAGCGTTCCCGCTCACCGCAAGACTCGCAACCGAGCCGTTCGAGCTACCCGGGCTGACGATCTCGAGCGGCACGATGGTCGTTCCCTACATAACGCTCGTACACCGCCGCCCCGAGCTCTACCCGGACCCGCTCACCTTCCGCCCCGAGCGGTTCCTGGACACACGCGCCGGCACCTACACCTGGATCCCTTTCGGCGGCGGACCCAGACGGTGCATCGGCGCCGCGTTCTCCCTCACCGAGGCGCGAATCGTGCTCAGGACAATCCTCCGCCACGCCCGCATCGCACCCACCCACCAGCGCCCAGAGCGAGTCGCCCACCGCAACGTATTCATCGTACCCGCACGCGGCGGACGCATCACACTCCAACCCCGCACACCCGACACCAACCACCGCCACGTCACCCCGCGCGACCACGCACAGGTCATCTAGTGGTAATTCACTGATGGTTACGGGGTCTCTTGGCCTGCGGTTGCTGGTGATAGTGCTCACGTATTGACCAGCGAACTTCATGGATGAACCGCCAGCCACGATCACCTTACGCCCGCTCGCAGGGCCGAGCGAGCGTCCGCACGAGGCCCGCGCAGACAACCGGATAGGACGATAAGCGGCGCTTCGACGACGGCATCGTTGAATCCGGGTGATAACACGATGGGTTGTGCGACATCGCCACGGCCATCTACTGGGTCTCGACTATCAGTCGGTGGACGACCTCAAGCAGACGCTGGCGAGCTGCCGGCCGCGGCGCGGTGGAGTGAGCGGGCGCCGGGCGGCCGCGGCCTCAGCTCAAGCGGACGCTGAGGAGCGACCGGCGGGCTCGACGAGCAGTCCCTCGCGCTCCCCGGGGCGGTCCTCGGCGGCGCGGCGGGCGTGCAGCTCGATCAGCTCCAGCTGGAGGTTGCGCGCGGGCTCCTCGGGTCCCGCCGCACGCCGCCGCCAGACGCCGTCGGGGCCGAGGTCCCAGGAGGACTGGTTGTCGGCGAAGGCGCGCTCCAGGACGTCGAGCAGCTCGGCGCGCAGCTCGGGGGTCTCGACGGGCACGGCGAGCTCGACGCGATGGTCGAGGTTGCGCGGCATGAGGTCGGCGGAGGCGATGTAGACGGTGTGCTCGCCGCCGCGTTCGAAGCAGTAGACACGCGAGTGCTCCAAGAGGCGCCCGACGATCGAGACGACGCGGATGTTCTCGGAGATGCCGGGGAGGCCCGGGCGCAGGCAGCAGATGCCACGCACGTTCAGGTCGATCCGCACGCCCGCCTGGGAGGCGGCGTAGAGCGCGCGGATGCAGCGGCCGTCGACGAGCGCATTCATCTTCATCGCGATCCGCGCGGGGTGCTCCTCGGAGTGGGCGGCGACGGTGCGCTCGATCTGCTCTAGCAGCCCGTCGCGCAGCTGGGCGGGGGCGATCAGCACCTTGCGGTAGTGCAGCGGGCGCCCGTAGCCGGTGAGGTAGTTGAACATGTCGGTGACGTCGGCGCCGATCTGCTCGTCGGTGGTGAACAGCCCGAAGTCGGTGTACAGGCGCGCGGTGGTCGAGTGGTAGTTGCCGGTGCCGATGTGCACGTAGTTGCGCACGCCGTCGCCCTCGCGGCGCACGACGAGCACGCACTTGGCGTGGGTCTTCAGGGCGGGCTGGCCGTAGACGACGTGCACGCCGGCCTCCTCCATCGCCTTGGCCCACTGGATGTTCGTGCGCTCGTCAAAGCGCGCGGTGAGCTCGACCAGCGCGACGGCCTGCTTGCCGCGCTCGGTGGCGTCGATCAGCGCGGGGACCAGGGGAGAGTCGTCGCTCGTGCGGTAGACGGTCTGCTTGATGGCGAGCACGTTGGGGTCGGCGACGGCCTGCTCGACGAAGCGCTCCACAGAGGTGGCAAAGGAGTCGTAGGGGTGGTGTACGAGCAGGTCGCCCTCGCGCATCGCGCCGAGCACGTCGGGGCGCTCGCCCTCGTGGCGCTGCAGACGTGGGTGGGTGATGCCGACCATCGGTGGGTCGCGCAGCTCGAGGAAGCCGGGGAGCTTGAGGATCTGCCATAGCGCGCCCATGTCGAGTAGGCCGGCGACGGGGTAGATCGCCTCCTCGGCCATCCCCAGGAGGCTCACGAGCGCACTGCGCAGCTGCTCCGAGCAGCGCTCGCCGACCTCCACGCGCACGACTTCGCCGAAACGCCGGCGGCGCAGCTCGTCCTCGACGGCCTGGAGCAGGTCGGCGGCGTCGTCTGAGACCTCCAGGTCGGCGTCGCGGGTGACGCGGAAGACGTCGTAGTCGACGATCTCCATCCCCGGGAAGAGCGCGTCGAGGTGGTGGGCGATGACGTCCTCGAGCGCCACGAGCGTGATCGCTGCGCCACCGCCACCACCGCTGCCGCCCCCTGCTCCGCTAGCGCTCGCGCCGCCCGTGCCTCCGCCGACGCGCACGGTGACGAAGCGCGGGAGGATCTCGGTGGGGACCTTGACGCGCGCGAAGACGGTCTGGTCGGTGGAGGGGTCGCGCACCAGCACGGCCAGGCTGAGGGAGAGGTTCGAGATGTAAGGGAAGGGGCGCCCGGGTGCCACGGCGAGCGGGGTGAGAGCGGGAAAGATCGTCTTCTGAAAGCGCCCCG
Source organism: uncultured Solirubrobacterales bacterium (assembly GCA_963723045.1). GTDB lineage: Bacteria > Actinomycetota > Thermoleophilia > Solirubrobacterales > Solirubrobacteraceae > Palsa-744. The sequence goes on from CAVROU010000001.1 coordinate 566,300, forward strand.
CGAGGTAAGCGCGCTGCTCGTCGTCGAGCTCCTCGAAGGAGACGACGCGGATCGCGTGCTCGGCCAGCGCGGGGCGCAGGCGCCCTTCGAAGCAGTCGGTGAGGCGCACGCCCAGCTCGCGCACGCGCTCGCTGATCGCGGCGATCGCCTGCGAGGGGGTGAGGCCGTCCTGGCTGGGGTTCTCGACGCCGGCTTCGATCTGGTCGAGGAGGCCGGCGACGCGCACCATGTAGTACTCGTCGAGGTTGGTGGTGTAGATGGCGCAGTACTTCACGCGCTCCAGCAGCGGCACCGACTCGTCCTCGGCGAGCTGAAGGACGCGTTCGTTGAAGTCCAGCCAGGAGAGCTCGCGGTTGAAGTAGAGCGAGGGGTGCTCCAAGTCCTGCGCGGCATCCCGATCGGCGTCGTCGCTCATTCCGAACAAAGCTAGCGGCTCAGGCGCTACTCTGCGGGGAGGAGGATCTGAGGCATGGCTCGCCAGCTCTGGTTGCTACGACACGCGGACGCGGAGCCACACGGCACCCGCGTGGACTCAGAGCGCCGTCTGACCGAACGCGGCGAACGCCAGGCTCGGCTGGCGGGAATCGCGCTGGGGCGGCTGCAGGTGAACGTGGAGGCAATCCTCGTGAGCCCGAAGGTTCGCGCCCGCCAGACTGCCGAGCTGGCGAGTGAGGGCTGGGGCGAGGACCGGCAGGCGCTGCTGGCGACCCATGAGCCATTGGCGGGTGGCTTCGACGCGAGGCAGGCACTCGACGCGCTCGCGGGAACCGACCCGGAGGGGAACGTGATGCTGGTGGGACACGAGCCGGACCTCTCGGGCGTCGTGGCCGAACTGACGGGCGCCAGCATCGATCTGAAGAAGGGCGGTCTGGCGGTGGTGAGACTGGGGGGCGGAGGAGGCGAGCTGGTGGTTCTACTGCGTCCGCGCGAGCTGGCGCTGATCGCCGACAGAGCCACCGCTGACGTCTAGCGCGCCGCTGCCGTCGAGCGCGGCACCGCGGCCATTCAGCGAGGCGTCGCGGCCATCCAGCGAGGCGTCGCGACTGTCCAGTCGGGTGCCGCTGCCATCCAGTGCGGCGTCACGGCCGTCCAGCGCCTGCGCGGCGTCCTCGGGCGCCTGGGACTCCGCGGCGAAGGCCTCTTCGGCCTCGGTGCGCGCGGCGCCGATGGCCTCGGCGGCGAAGCGGTAGCCGATGCCGAAGTGGGTGTGGATGTAGCGCCACTGCGGCGAGGCCTTCTCGAGCTTCTGACGGAGCTTGCGCACGAAGACGTCGACGGAGCGGTCGCCGCGGACCATCGCGTAGCCCCACAGGCGCGAGTAGATCTCCTCACGCTCCAGCACGCGCCCCTCGGCGGAGGCGAGCAGCTCGATCAGCTCGAACTCGCGGCGGGTGAGGTCGATCGAGGAGCCGGCGACGAACGCCTGGAAGCGGTCGGAGCGGATCTCGACCTCGCCGGCGAGCACGGGCTTGACCTCGCCGCGGCTGGCCGAGCGCCGGCGGCGGCGCACGACGGACTGCACGCGCGCGATGACCTCCTCGGGATGGCACGGCTTGGTGATCCAGTCGTCAGCCCCCAGACGCAGCCCGCGCACGCGCTGGGCGACAGTCGAGGGCCCCGTACAGACGACGATGCCGAGCTCGGGGAGGGCGTCGCAGAGGCGCTCAAGCCACGTCCAGGCCTGGGGGCCGAGGATCGCGAGGTCGACGACGAGGGCGGAGAGGCGCATCGAGACCACGGCGTCGGCGGGGACGGGGGAGCCGAGCACACGGTGCTCCCAGCCGAGGCGGTCGAGGCGTTTGCTCAGGACCTGGATGAAGCCGCTGTCGCGATCGAGGACCGCAATACGGAGTGGTGTGCTCGTCGCAGATGCGCCACGAGCCTCCGGTGTGCCCCCCTGCTCAGCGCGGGTGCCGCTCTCGGTCATCGAGTCGAAAGTGTATGCAAGGAACGTTCGCGCTGACGACAGAGGTCACAGCTTGTTCACAGAGAGGCTCGCAATTAGCGCGGATGAGAAGGAGGAGAAGGCCGCCACAAGGGCGGCCGAGGGAGCCGCGTAGTCCGAGAGAGCTGGATTGCCGAACCCAGATCGCAGCCGTCCGCTCGGAAAGGGACGCACCGTGAGAGTTGCGGGTCTTGTGGGGCCTCCTATCCGAGCTCCGCCGCGCAGACCGAGGTGCTCCTCAGCCGAGGATGCAGGCCAGAACCGGGCAGAGTCCTCGCCAAGACCCCTCAGACAGCCCCGCCGCCGGTCCCACCGACACCCGAGGGGTGCGAGGAGTCCGAGAACTCGCGGAACAGGCCGGTGACGACGAAGGCAACCTGCTCACCGATATCGACCGCATTGTCGCCCACACGCTCCAGCGCGCGGGCGACGAGGATCATGTGCATGCCCCATTCGCGGATGTCGGCGTCGTCGCCGATCTCCAGCGCCATGCGGAAGATCTCGCGGTTGAGGCGATTGATCTCGCGGTCCTGGCGCACAAGGTCCTCGGCCAGTTCGACATCGCGGGTGGCGAAGGCGGCCTTGGACTGGGTGACCTCCGAGCGGGCGAGGGCGCCCATCTTCATGAGCGTGTCGAGCAGTTCGCGGCGCACGGGCGGTTCGTGGCCTGAGAGGGGGATCAGCTTGGCGATGTTCACGCACTGGTCGCCCATCCGCTCGACGCACTTCATGACGTGCAGGAGGGCGGCGACGAGGCGCAGGTCGCCCGCGACGGGGGCCTGGAGGGCGAGCAGCGAGAGGATGCCCTGGTGCACCTCCAGGTAGCGCCCGTCGACGCGATCGTCGTCCGCGATGACCATCTGGGCGAGCTCGACGTCCTGGTGGTCGAGCGCCTCCAGGACGCGGTCGAGTTGCTCGACGATTAGGTCCAGGCCGCCCAGGGCGCGGGTCTCGAGCTCTTTGAGCTCCTGCTGGAAGTGCGCGCGCCCCTGCTGGCGGGCGCTGGAGACGATCGGGCGTGCGTCGGGCCCCAGGCCGAACCCCTCCTCTGAAGACGGTCCCATTCAGCCGAGCCTTTTTCCCGAAAAAGAGGGGCCCGACCGAAACCGGGAGACACGCGCCTCCGGCGCGAATCCCCGTTTCGACCAGCCAGCCTCCGGCTGGCTGCGCCACCGTCTAGCCGAACTTGCCGGTGACATATTCCTCTGTCCTCGGATCGGAAGGAGCGGTGAAGATCTCCTGTGTCGGCCCGACCTCCACCATCTCGCCGCTGAGCATGAAGGCCGTGCGGTCGGCTACGCGCGCGGCCTGCTGCATGTTGTGCGTGACGATCACGATCGTCACGCGCTGCTTGAGTGTGGCGATCAGCTCCTCGATCTTCAGCGTGGCGATCGGGTCGAGCGCCGAGCAGGGCTCGTCCATCAGTAGCACCTCGGGATCGACGGCGAGCGAGCGCGCGATGCACAGGCGCTGCTGCTGACCGCCGGAGAGGCCGATGCCGGGCTCGGAGAGGCGGTCTGCGACCTCGCCCCACAGCCCGGCGCTGCGCAGCGCGGCCTCGACCTTGGGGCGCAGTTCGCCGCGGCCCACGCCGGTGAGGCGCAGGCCGGCGGCGACGTTGTCGAATACGGACATCGTGGGGAAGGGGTTGGGCTTCTGGAAGACCATGCCCACCGCGCGGCGCACGGCGATGACGTCGACGGAGGAGTCGTAGAGGTCGAGTTCGTCGAGCAGCACTCTGCCCTCGGCGCGTGCCCCGGGTATCTCCTCGTGCATGCGATTGATGCAGCGCACCATCGTCGACTTCCCGCAGCCGGAGGGGCCGATGATCGCGGTGACCTGGTTGGCGGGGAACTCAAGGTCGATGCCCTTGACCTGCTCGGCCGAGCCGTAGAAGGCGCGCAGCTTCTCCAGGCGCACCTGCGGGCCGGGCTTTGAGATGCCTGCCACGGTGGCCGGTGCCGGGTCGCTCGTGCTCGCGGGGGCGGGTGTCGGGGCGTCTGGCTGGAGCATCTGTTCAGGTGCCCCAGTTGTCGTGTGCGGCGATGCGTCGGGGGTCATGCAAGACGGCTCCTTCGAGAGACCAGACGGGCCACTAGGTTCAGGATCAAGATAAGCACAACCAGCGTCAGCGCCGCGCCCCACGCCCGATTGACGACCGACTGAGTGGGGGAGGTGACGTCAGTGTAGATCTGCACCGGCAGCGAGTTCATCGCCTGGCTGAGGTTGTAGCCGAGCTTGTTGGTGGCCCCCGCGGTGAACAGCAGCGGCGCGGTCTCGCCCGCGGCGCGCGCCACGGCGAGCAGCACACCGGTGACCAGCCCCGACAGCGCAGTGGGCAGGACGACGCGAAAGATCACCTTCCAGCGCTCGGCGCCAAGCGCCAAGGCGGATTCGCGCAGAGCGCCCGGCACCAGCAGCAGCACGACCTCGGCCGAGCGGGTGACGACGGGCAGCATCAGGAGCGCCAGCGCGAAGGAGCCCTTGTAGCCGGAGAAGCCGGTGCCGACGACGAGCACGATGTAGATGAACAGGCCGAACACGATCGAGGGCACGCCAGTGAGGACGTCGACGAAGAAGCGCACGAGCTGCGCGAACCAGTGGCCCTTGCCGTACTCCACGAGCCACACGGCCACGCCGATGCCGACGGGCACGGCGATCGCCGAGGCGAGCGCGACCATCTCGATCGTGCCGATCACCGCACTGCGGATGCCGCCGATGTCGGAGTTCTTGAAGAACGTGTTGCCGGTGGGGTCGGTGGTGAAGAAGTCGGGGCTCCACGCGCCGAGGCCTTCGCGCAGCAGGTAGTAGAGGACCAGCACGAGCGGCACCAGCGCGATCAGGGTCCCGGCCAGCACGCTGCCGCGCGCGAAGCGGTCGGTGCGCCGGCGCCGCGGGCTGACCGCGAAGCGCTCGATGCGGTTGGGGGCCGCGCCGTCTGCACTCATGGACGAGCCCTCCCCGCGGCGGAGGTCCGAGCGCTCGCCTCGACCCAAGCCGATGAGCCCCGCCGGGTCAGCGTGTGCGCGTCCACAGTCATGCCCCCAACGCCGCCGCCTCGGCTGCGTCGGCCACGCCCGGCCTGGCGCCGTCTCCCCGCGACTGGGCGCTGCTGCGCGCGGCGCGCAGCACGACCACCCGCGCGACGGCGTTGACGAACAGCGTCAGCACGAACAGCACGAGCGCCGCGGCGAATAGCGCCGAGCGGTGCAGCCCGGTGGCCTCGCCGAACTCGTTGGCGATCACTGCCGCGAGCGTGTAGCCCTGGCTGAACAGGTGGCCGCTGAGCTGCGGTGCGTCGCCGATCACGAGCGTCACGGCGATCGTCTCGCCGATCGCGCGGCCCAGTCCGAGCATCGCGCCGCCGACGATGCCGGGGCGGCAGTAGGGGAGCACAGCCATGCGGATCATCTCCCAGCGTGTGGCCCCCAGCCCGAGCGCCGCCTCCTTGTGGTCGAGCGGCACGGTGGCCATCACCTCGCGCGCGATCGCGCTGACGATCGGCAGGATCATGATCGCGAGGATCAGCCCGGCGACGAAGTAGTTGGGGATCGTCACCACGCCGCCGCCGATGAAGGGGACGAAGCTGAGCTTGTCCGCCACCCACTGCTCGGCGGGCTGCAGCTTGGGGGCGAGGAAGAAGATGCCCCATAGCCCGTACACGACCGAGGGCACGGCGGCCAGCAACTCGACGAGGATCGTGAGCGGCCCCTTCAGGCGGCCCGTGCACAGCTCGGTTATGTACAGCGCGGTGGCCACCGCCACGGGCACGCCCATCAGGAGTGCGAGCGCGGAGGTGATCAGCGTGCCCACGACCAGCGGCAGCGCGCCGAAGTGTTCGGCGCTGACGTTCCAGTCGTTGCCGAAGGTGAAGCCGAGCACGCCTTCCTTGGCGAACGCCGGCCTGGCTTCGCCGACGAGGCGCACGAAGAAGTAGACGATCAGCGCGAGGATCAGCGCCGCGAGCAGCGTCAGGCCGTAGCGCAGTGCGCGATCGGGAAGCCGCGCAAGCGGCGACCGCCCGAGTCGCGATCCGCCACCGCTTGTGATCGACGCAGCCTCCACGGTCCTCCCGGAGCCTACACCGAGGCGAGTCGGTCGAGGGGCCTTGGCGTGAGCGTCCGGATCGGCGCCGGGACGCGTCCGAAGAGCCGTCCCGGCATCTGCGTCCGGACCGGCGCCGGGACGAGCCTGGAGAGTCGTCCCGGCGCAGCCATTCCGATCAGCTCAGCGGCGAGCCGTTGCACTGCAGACCAGCGACTGCTTCCTTGGACTTGGCAAGGATCGACGCCGGCAGCGCCGCGTAGTCGGCCTGTGCCAGCACGCCCTGGCCGGCGGAGCCGAGCCCGTATTCCAGGAACGCCTTCACGCCCTTGGCGGCCGATTCGCCGCCGGGGATGCCGGCCTTGCAGAGGTCCTTGTTGACCACGATGAACGTCTGCGAAGTGATCGGATAGGCCTGGGCACCTGAGGGGTTCTTGATCGCGAAGCCCAGGTTGGCCGGCACTTCGATGCCTTCCGCGGCCGCGCTCGTGGAGGCCAGCGAGGGCGCGATGTAATTGCCCGCCTTGTTCTTCACGCTGGCGTAGGTGAAGTTGTGCTGCAGCGCGTAGGCCTGCTCGACGTACCCAACCGCGCCGGTGCTCTGGGAGATCGCGCCGGCGACGCCCGCGTTGCCCTTGGCGCCGGTGCCCGTGGGCCACTGCACGTCCTTGCCCGAGCCCACCTTGCTCGCCCATTCGGGGTCGACGGCCGCCAGGAAGCCGGTGAAGCCGGCAGTCGTGCCCGAGGAGTCGGAGCGGTGGATCACGGTGATCGCGGTGCTCGGCAGCGTCACGCCGGGGTTCAGCGCGGCGATCGCCGAGTCGTTCCACTTGGTGATCTTGCCGAGGAAGATGCCCGCGAGGGTCGTGCCGTCGAGCTTCAGGCCGGTCTTCACGCCGGGCAGGTTGTAGGAGACTGTGATCGCGCCCAGGAACATCGGCACCTGCACCGCCGGGCTGCCGTTCTTGGCGAGCGCAGCTTCTTCGGCGGCCTTCAGCGGCGGGTCCGAGGCGCCGAAGTCGACCGTCTTGCTCACCAGAGCGGTGATGCCGGCACCCGAGCCGACGGCCTGGTAGTTGACGGTGAGCCCCGACTGCTGGGAGCCCCACTGCTCGTAGACGGGTGCGGCGAAGGTCGAGCCCGCGCCGGAGATCGTGCCGGATGCACTGGCCGTGCTGCTGCTCGAGCTCGTGGTGGAGCTGCTCGAACCGCACGCGCCAAGGGCGAGTGCGAGCGCGGCGGCGCTCAGGGTCGCGCCTACCTTGTTCTTGTTCACTGCGTCTCCTCTGGCTGGTTGTTGACGGCAAGGACCGGCGCCGCGCCCCTCTCAAGGCAGGGGGACGTCAGCCTGCCGAGTGCCTCCGCGCAGTCTCCTCAGAGCGCTACCGCCTGCGTGTGAACATTTCGTGAAGGCTGGGGCTGGAAGCGGTAGCCGAAGCCCGGATGGGTGTGGATGAAGCGACGGTCGGGCATCGCGGCTTCGAGCTTGCCGCGCAGCTTGGAGACGTACACGTCCACCGAGCGGTCGCCGACGCGCAGCTCCGCGCCCCACACCGCGCCGTAGAGCTCCTCGCGGGTGACTATCGCGCCGGAGCGCTTGGCCATCGCGACCAGCAGCTCGAACTCGCGCACCGACAGCGTCAGTGCCCGGCCGGTGGCGAGCACCAGTCCCTCGCCGAGCCTGATCTCGAGCTCGCCCGCGTACAGCGTGCCGCCGTTGTCGCGTGCCCCGTCGTACGGCGTGCCGCTGCTGTCGTGCGCGCCTCCACCATCAAGCGTGCTGCCGCTCTCGCGTGTGCCGCTGTGCGGCGTGCCGTTGCGGTCGTGCGCGCCGCCACCATCGCGCGTGCTGCCGTCCTCGCGAGGCTCCTCCGTCGAAAAGCTGCCGCTGTCCCGATACGCCTCCATCGACGGCATGATCGATCCTGCCTGCCGGTACGGCGTTGCAATCTCGTGATCGATAGGTGAAAAAGTCGTGAAAAATGCGGGGCGGTCGCGCAGGCGTCAATATCCTCGCTCGATGCCCTTCCTGCGCCGTGGCTCCGACGACATTCTGATGGCCCTCGTCGAGGAGGCCGGGCGCAACGTGCAACGCTCGGGCCTGCTCCTGCGCGATCTGCTCGCCGACTTCCCCGAGCACGCGAGCCTCGCGCACGATCTGAAGGTGTGCGAGCAGGAGGGCGACCGCATCACCCACGACATCATCCACCGCCTCACGGGCGGGCGGCGCGTGAGCGCGCCATTTGACACCGGCGATGGATACGCGCTGGCGACGGCGCTGGACGACATCGTCGACCACACCGAGCAGGCGGCCGCGCAGCTGGGGCTCTACGGTGTGGAGGCCCCGATGGAGCAGTCGCTGGAGTTCGCCGAGGTGCTCGTCGGCGCCGGCGAGCAGATCGCCCGCGCTCTGCGCTGCCTGCGCACCGGCACCGAGCTGGCCCCCCACCTAGTCGAGATCCATCGCCTGGAGAACGAGGGCGACCGCCTGCAGCGCGACGCCGTCGCCTCGCTGTTCGTCGGCGGCATCGACCCGATGGTGGTGATCCGCTGGAAGGACATCTTCGAGTCGCTGGAGGCCGCCGTCGACGCGTGTGAGACGGTGGCCCACGTGCTGGAGGGCATCACGCTCAAGCAGCGCGGGCGCCGGCGCTAGGGTCGATCCCGGAGGGACGCAGGGGCCTGACGGGATCGGCTCTCGGCCCTCAGCCCCCAGCCGAACGTCGTCGCCGGCGCATTCACTTCCAGTTGCGCTCCCAGCGGGTTGCCGATGAAGAACACCTGAAAGGGCACGCTCCGGCCGGCCGGCACTTCCGGTAGCACCGCCCTGCCCGCAGCGATCACTCGCCCGCCGTGCCGCGCGACGGCGTACACCACGAGTTTCTGCTGCGTCACCGACGAGTGGTTGGTCACGGTGCCCTCGTCCCCCGCGCCGTTGGCGGGATCTTCGAAGGTGTGCACCCCCCGCACGCTCAGCTGAGGCAGAGCGCCGCTCACGACCGGCGACTCCCCAACCCGAGCGCTCACCCTGGCGGTTGCCTTGGCGGTTGTGGGGATCTGATCGTCCACCCACACCGCCTCCCGGCCTGGCTCCAGCAGCGGCACGGTCGTGAGCGCCGGTTCCAGCCCCGGCGCGTTGTTCTGGTAGAGCGTCGCGCCCGCCGCATCGCCGAGTGTGATCGCGATCGGCGCGTCGCGCAGCGCCGCCGTCGACGTATTGCGCAGCCTCACCACGACGGCCGTGCCGTTTTCGTCGTGCACGCTCGCCGTTTCCAGGATCCGCACGTCGGGGTTTACCCGGGTGATCGTCAGCCCCCTCTGCACCGCCACCGGATGCGCCAGGCGCTCCTTTTCGAGCTTTGCGCTGCGCTCTGCATTCGTCTCACAGCCGCCCGCCAGGGCTGCGGTGGCCAGCACCGCGAGGCCAGTCGCCACCGTGCGGCCTGGGGGTCTCGCCGCGGTCGTCTTCGCGAGGACGGTCGCCAGCGTGCGGCCTGGGGGTCTCGCCGCGGTCGTCTTCGCGAGGACGGTCGCCAGCGTGCGGCCTGGGGGTCTCGCCGCGGTCGTCTTCGCGAGGACGGTCGCCACCGTGCGGCCTGGGGGTCTCGCCGCGGTTATCTTCGCGAGGACGGTCGCCACTGCGCGGCCCACTCGGCCGCTCTTTGATTGGGGTCCCGCCAGACCCGGGACCCAGCCGGCCTTTTCCCTTCTTTCTTCCCTATGACCGCGCACGTGCGTCGCTCCTGCCCTCGCGTGCGCCCTCACCCGAAAGCGCCGCTGATGTACTCGCGCGTGCGCTGCTCGCGCGGGCGGTCGAACACCTGCTCCGAGGTCCCGTACTCGATCAACTCGCCGAGGTGCATGAACGCGACGTGGTCGGCCACGCGGAACGCCTGCTGCAGGTTGTGCGTGACGATCACGATCGCCACCTCGCGCAGTCCCACGATCAGCTCCTCGATCGTCGCCGTCGAGATGGGGTCGAGCGCCGAGCAAGGCTCGTCCAGCAGCAGCACCTCCGGTTTCACCGCCAGCGCGCGCGCGATGCACAGCCGCTGCTGCTGGCCGCCGGAGAGGCGCAGCGCCGGGTGGTCGAGGTCCGCCTTCACCTCCTCGTAGAGCCCCGCGCGGCGCAGCGCCTCCACGACCGCGGGTTCCAGCTCCTTGCGCCCACGCCGACCGCGCGCGCGTCGCGCGCCGCGGTGCTCCTCGCGCAGGGCGTACGCCACGTTCTCGAAGATGCTCATCGGGAAGGGGTTCGGCTGCTGAAAGACCATCGATATGCGCCTGCGCAGCGCCGTCACCTCCAGCTCGTCCACTCCTGGCCGTCAAGCGCGATCGTCCCCGCCCGCGCCGCTCCCTTCGGTCACCTCGGTTAGGCGGTTCAGCGAGCGCAGCAACGTCGTCTTGCCGCTGCCGCTGGCGCCGATCAGTGCCAGCACCTCGCCCTGGCGCACGGGCAGCGTGACGTTGCGCACCACCCAGTGCTGCCATAGGCGAGCGACACGTCTTCGATGCGCATCCGCTCGACGACATGCGTCGGTGTGGGTGTGGGCGCGACTGGTCGCATTCGGTCCGTACACCGTCGCGGGGCGACTCCACGGTGAGCCTGCGCACCTTGGCGGCGGCGCCACCACGTCGGCTCGTGCTCGACCACGATCCGGCGCACTGGCGGGGGGGCATCAGTGGGTCCGCTGAATCCACCTCGACGTCATCCGTCATCGCCGGCCCCTGCCGCCCGTCAGGCGCGTCACCACCATGTTCAGCGCCACCACCATCATCAGCAGCACGAACGCCGCCGCATAGGCCTTCTGCGGGGCGTTGCCTTCGCCCGCCGGCGAGTTTTCAAACACGTAGCTCGTCAGCGTCCCGCCCGTTCCGCGCAAGGTCGAGAGCACCGGCGCGCCGCCCGCGCCTTCCAGGCGCAGCGAGCTGCCCAGCAGGATCACCACGATCGCCGTGTCGCCGATGATGCCTGCCCATGCCCAGCGTCGCGCCGCTGGCGATGCTCGGGCGGATCGAAGGCAGCAGCACTCTGCGGATGGTCGTCGCGCGGGTCTTGCCCAGCGCGTAGGAGGCCTCGCGCATCTGCGCCGGGATCTGCGCCAGGCCCTCGCGCGTGGCCGCCACCACCAGCGGCAGCGCCAGCAGCGACATCATCGCGCCCGCCGCGAAGAACGAGCGCCCGTACACCGCGCCGCCCGCCGAGGTCTGCGAGAGGAACGCCAGCGCCGGGCGCGCGAACACAAGCAGCCCGAAGAACGCCAGCACCACGCTCGGCACGCCCGCGATCATTTCGATCCCCGACTCCACCGCGCGCGCCAGCGCCGCCGGGCGGCGGTACTCCGTGAGCCACACCGCCACCGCCACGCCCGTCGGCGCCGCGAGCGCGATGCCGATCGCCGTCAGCAGCAGCGTGCCCTCGATCGGGTCCAGAAAGCCGCCCGAGCCATTCTGGTTGCTCGCCGCCGGCTTGGGCGTGTTCCACGCAGCAGGCCCGGCCGCAGATAGGAGATGCCCTTCACCAGCATCACGCCCACGATGACGGCCGCCAGCACGCACAGCAGCAGGCCCGCTGCCCAGCACGCCACATACCCGATGCGATCGGCCAGCGGCCACGAGGAGATCGAGTCCTGTCCGCGCCTGCGGGGACGCATCGCGGGGCCGGCGAGCTGCGGTGCCGCGGCCATCAGGTGCGAATCCCGTAGCGCTTCAGCGGCTGCTTGACCGCCCATGCCGCCAGCGAGAGCAGCGCGGTCGATACCAGCACCACCGCCGCCATCGCATACAGCGTCTGCTCAGCGGCACCACCGAGAGGTCATCCTTGTAGGTGATGATCGTCGCCGCCAGCGGTCGCACCGGCTCGATACAGCGCCGTCGATCCCGTCGAGCAGGTTGGGCGCGAACGCGCGGCTGCCGCCCACCATCGCCAGCATGATCGCCTCGCCCAGCGCGCGCGCCGTGGCCAGCACCGCGCCGGCCACGATCGCCGGGCGCGCGGCGCGCACCGACACGCGCCACATCGTGCGCCAGCGGTTGACCCCCAGCGCCGCCGAGCCCTCCGTCCAGGAGCGCGGCACCGCCGCCAGCGCGTTGACGGTGATCGCCACCATGATCGGCGTGATCATCACCATCAGGATCAGGCTCGCCACCAGCAACCCCGCGCCGTTGAGCTGCACCACGTAGGCCACCGACTGCTTGCGTGCCTTGGGAGATCAGGTGTTCGTTGATCCACGGCACCACCAGCAGGATCCCGATCAGCCCGTAAGATCACCGACGGCACCGCCGCCAGCAGGCGCACCACCGGCTCCAGCATGCCCCTGACCGCCGCGGGCGCGAACTCGACGATGAAGATCGCGCTCAGCAGCGAGAGCACCAGGCCGAAGATCACCGCGAAGCCCGGTCGTCAGGAGCGTGTCCCACGAGCAGCGGCCACGCGCGCAGGTGGTAGACGTAGTGGGCCGGATCGGTAGGGCTGTTGATGATCGCCTTCAGCTGCATGCCCACGTCGCCGCCGGGGAAGAACCATTCGATAGTAGCCGTTGTGCGCGAACGACGGCCACGCCTTGACGAACACCGTCACCAGCATCGCCGCCACGAACACCAGCACGCCAACGGCCACCGCGCCGAGTATCAACTCGGCGCGGCGTCTCGGCGTGAAGGTCAGCCTGGGTCTCATCGAAGACCCAGCCGATCTGCCAGGGATCGGTGGATGGCCGTGGCTAGGAGCATCTCAGCCTAGTGGATCGGGAATCCACTCGCTGGCGACGATCTTCTCGACGGTCTTGTTGCCCGGCTTGATGATCCAGCCGATGAACTTGGCCGCCGCGCCCTTGGGTATCGCCCTTGGTCACCATCCAGAAGTTACGCACGCCCTGGTATTGGCCGCGACTTGGCGTTGGCCAGCGTGCAGGGGATGCCCTGGTAGCCGACCGCGTTGGTCGCCCGCGTGAAGGCGAAGGAGGCGAAGCCGATCGCATCCTTATCGCCGATGATCGCCTGGCGCATCGTGCCGTTGGATTCCTCGGCGGAGGCGCCGGGGGAGATCTTCAGGTTTTCGCCGAGGAAGATGTTCTGGAAGGCGTCCTGCGTACCGGAAGAGGCACGCGCTGGAACAGGTCGATCGGTCCGCTCACGCTGGCGCCCGGCACTTCGCTCCAGTTGCGCACCTGGCCGGTGAAGATCTGCTGCACCGCTGCTGGTTGAGATTGCTCAGCGGATTGGCGGGGTTGGTGATGATGCACACACCGTCGCGGGCGATCTTCGTGAACGGAGACCCTTGGGGTCGACTCCAAGGATCGGGTCGCGCGAGACGTCGCCGATGTCCACTCGTCCGGCGTTCACGTCGCTGATGCCCACGCCCGAGGTGCCCTGGCCGACGTTCGGCGTCGGGCTGGTGGGTCGCCTTGTGGTAGGCCGCTGCCAGCTGGCTCATCAGCGGGAACACGGAGGTCGATCCGTCGATCAGCAGCGAGCGCGCCTGCGCCAGCGCGGGCGTGCTCGCCAGCGCGAGCGTGATGCGAGCAGGGAAGTGATCAGTGAGCGGTTGATTCTGCGCACGTGCGGGACTCCTTTTGGTGCAAGCTGAGCGGGTGGGAAGGAATGGATGAAGCGTGCCCGGGAGGCGGGCCCGGAGGGTCCGGCGAGTGTCGATCTGCGCGCGTCCGTAGAACGAGGTGAACGACAGGTGTCTCTCTGGAGAAAATCTGGATAACACTCTCTGTAACGGATTTGTGAACAGGATTGCTTTCGTGCGCGGCGCTGTGACACTGCCCGCTTCCTGCCATGAGCCGACGAAGCGGATATCGCCAAGCCCAACGGCCTGCCCTCACAAGATATGACCGACAACGGACCCCCAGCACAGCGATTCCCAGCCGACCGGCGAGATGCCCGTCGCCAACGCGTCCACGTCCACGGGCACACCAGGCCCGCGGTGCGATCGGGTCTGGCGCAGCGGCGCAACCCGGTGCTGGTGGGGCTCGAAGGCGCTCTGCAGGGTGTCGCGGCTGCTGTCTGCGCGATCCGCTCACGACCTTCCTGGCGCTCGCCTCGCTTGGGCTGGCGATCGCCTTCGCGCTGCTGCTGGGCTCGATCGGCCCAGCAGCGTCGGCAGGCAGATCCCGCTCAGCAGCGTCGAAACGCTGGCGAAGAACAAGGAAATCGCCGCTCGCCGTGCTGCTCGACCACGACAACCGCGTGGAGCTCACCACGCGCGCGGTGCTTCCGAAGGCCCGGCTTCTGCTTCGTCCACGTCGCACGGGAAGTCCGCCAGCAGCATCCACGACGCCGGGTCAGCCGTCACGACGCGGCCGCCCTGCCGCGTCGGGCCCGCCGAACAGGTGTGGGCCTCTTACCCCTGCTCCGGCGCGCAGACCCAGGCGCTCTTCCAGCCTCGCCAAGAGCGGTGCGATCGTCACCGTCGACCAGCAGTCGGGCAAGGGCCCGCGCACGATCGTCGTGCAGTTCCTGATCCCGATTCTGCTGCTGGTCTGCCTGTTCGCGCTGTTCACCCGCCTCGGCGCCGACGGCGGCGCCGGGGGGATCGCGGGCTTCTCGCGCTTCACCGGCAAGGGCAAGCGCAAGGGCAAGGGCACCGCCGACGCGATCTCCTTCGCCGACGTCGCCGGCGCCGGCGAGGCCGTGGCCGAGCTGCGCGAGATCCGCGACTACCTCGCCGAACCGCGACAAATACCTGCGACGTGGGCGCCGCGGCGCCCAAGGGCGTGCTGCTGGTGGGGCCTCCCGGCACCGGCAAGACGCTGCTGGCCAAGGCCGTCGCGGGCGAGGCCGACGCCTCCTTCTTCTCGCTCTCGGGCTCGGACTTCGTGGAGTCGCTCGTGGGCGTCGGCGCGGCGCGCGTGCGCGACCTGTTCGCCAAGGCGCGCAAGGCGGCCCCCGCGATCATCTTCATCGACGAGTTCGACGCCGCGGGGCGCAAGCGCGGCGCCGGCATCGGCCAGGGCAACGACGAGCGCGAGCAGACGCTCAACGCGCTGCTGGTCGAGATGGACGGCTTCTCCGGCGACGGCGGCCTGGTCGTGATGGGCGCCACCAACCGCCCCGACGTGCTCGACCCCGCGCTGCTGCGACCCGGGCGCTTCGACCGGCAGGTCACGATCGACGTGCCCGACGTGCACGGGCGCCTTGAGATCCTGCGCCTGCACGGCGCCAAGCGGCCGCTCGGGTGCGACGCCTCGCTGGAGGAGGTCGCCCGCCAGACCCCCGGCTTCTCCGGGCGCCGAGCTCGCCAACGTGATCAACGAGGGCGCGCTGCTGAGCGTGCGCGACGGCCGCGCGGAGATCGACCAGGCGACGCTGGAGGAGGCGATCGACCGCGTCGTCGCCGGACCGGCCAAGAAGCACATCCTCACGCGCGACGAGCGCTGGCTGATCGCGATCCACGAGGCCTCCCACGCCGTCGTCACCGAAGCGCTCGGCCAAGAGACCTCGACGCGCAAGCTCTCGATCGTCGCGCGCGGGCGCACGCTGGGCACCGCCGCGCACATGCTCACCGACCGCGACCAGGTGATCCAGGCCGAACCCGACCTGCAGCGCCAGCTGATCGTGATCGCGGCCGGCGCCGCCGGCGAGCGGATCGCCTTCGGGCACGTCTCCACGGGCGTCAGCGACGATCTGCACGCCGCCACCTCGCTCGCGCGCTCGATGGTCACCTCCTTCGGCATGTCCGAGGCGCTCGGGCCGGTCACGATCGGCGAGAAGGGCGGCGAGGTGTTCCTCGGCGCCTCGCTGCAGGACCTCGGCTCGGTCGGGCCCTCCACGCTCGATCTGATCGACCGCGAGGTCGAGCGCCTGGTCGGCGACGCCGAGGCGCGCGCCGCGCGCGGTCCTCGACGCCAACTGGCAGGCCGTCGAGGAGACGGCCAACTCGCTGCTCGAGCACGAGACGCTGTCGGGCGTGGCGCTCGAGGCGGTGCTCTCGACCGTGCAGGAGACCACCCTCGAGGATCTGCGCGACGTGCGCCGCGACTCACCCGAGGCGCGACCCGCGCACCAGGGAAACGATGAGACGGCGACCCGCGGCCGAGGGCCGAGCGGCCCCTCGCGGTCAGAGTCGATCGCTCGGCGCGGTCGTGGGCGCATCCGCTGCGCAGACTGAGCCGAGAGCGACGCACCGCCCGTCGCGGTCTGCCCTCGCCGGCGCTGCGTCATCTCGATCCTTGCGCTGGTCCTCTCCACCACCGGCCTGGCCGACGCCGCGCGGCACGCCGTCGAGCACGCCGTCTCGGGCATGCTCGACGGGCACCATCTGAGCACGAAGCCCTATGCGGGCGGCATCCTCCTGCTCGGCAAGAACCGCAAGTTCCCCGCCTCGGCGATCCCCACAGTCGCCGAACGCGAGCAAGGTCGGCGGGATGACGGTCAGCGAACTCTCCGCTTGCCCGCCCACCACCGCCGACCTCGGCACGTGGTGCCTGGAAGAGTCGCCCTACCCGCTGAAGACCCAGGAAATCGGTGACAACAACTACTTCTGGGCCAGCCAGAAGTGCGTGGAAGTCGGGCGGCTACCTGCCCACCGCGGCGCAGCTGATCGGCGCCGCCAAGCGCGTCAAGCTGGAGTCGACGATCCACGACAACCAGGACACCGCAACGATCCCGCTCGATCCGACGGTGGGCCTGAAGGATCAGCGCGAGATGTCCGCCACGCTCGTCACCACCGCCGCGGGCTCCGACGCAGCCGGGCTTTGAGGGCGTCAGCGAAGGCTCCACCGGCAATCCGCGCACGGGCGAACCGAATCCGGTGCCGCTCCCCGCCGTGCCCGAGCCGGCGACGCTCCAGTACGTGACGGTCTATTCCAACGGCACCAAGGGCGGCTTCGCCGGGTCGAGCCGGTCTCGCAGCCGGAGAACTTCCGCTGCGCCTACAACAAGGTGCCTGGGGCTAATACGACTGAAAACGGCTGAGGGGGCGCGGGGCTCCGGTGGAACGAGCATGGGGCGGGCCGAATCGGCCCGCCCCACTGCTACCTATCGGGAGTGGCCGTCAGCGGCCTAAACCCATTTTTGACCCTCAGCGATGGCAACGGCTTTCTCTTTTGCTTCTTTGGTTTCTTTGATGCCTAGACAAGCCGAACTGGGTTTGCTTGTCAGGCCGCTGACATTGGCTTTAATCACGTCATTTTCGCCGACGTTTTCGAGATTGACTTCTTCAAGATTCTTGCCTTCTGCAGTGATTGTACAGGTGCCAAGAACTTTCACTTCGATCTTACAGGTTCCCACAATGGAGCCTAACGCTTTACTTTTGCCTGCCGCTTGTTCGATATCAAGACTGCAGGGAGCAACAGTGGGTGTGACTTCTTTGATCAGGCTGCTTTTTGTTTTGCAGCCTGCGTATTTTTCAAAAAACAGTTTCTCTTGTGTGCCTTTGGTCGCTGGAGCGCTTCCCGAGTAGATCGTCCACGTGCCTAAGGCGCTAGTGCAGGTGAGCGTCGCGCCTCCACCTTCGATGGTGATGGCTCCGACTTTGACTTGGCCTTTTACTGCCGACGAATTGGACTGGAATTCGGCGAACGCCGGTACCGCCGTGACGGCCAGCGTGGAGAGCATGCCGACGACGACCGCCAGCAACTTTGCTCTGAACATGATGCGTACTCCTTCTCTGTGATGGATGGAGTCGGGGAGCGCTGAGGGCGCTCCGGTGGAAGGGCAGTCGCTGCCGTGTGGTTTGCGAGGGCCCTGAGTCTCCCCATGAGGCTCGCCATCGATCGTCTCTGGCCACGGGGGGTCGGTCAAGTCGGATATTCAGAGACATCTTTCGGAATCGTGCAAGTTTGGCCGGAATGGCCCAAACTCCGCTCCCGCAGTTGCCTTTTGGGCATAGCCGGCGCCCGCTCGGCGGCGATGGATGAGCACCGAGAATGTTTCTGAGTCTCCCCCAGACGAGTCATAGGCGACGGGGTAGCGTGCGGAGATGGGCTTTGGCCGGCACGTCTGCTGGTATTGGATGGCGATTGGCTGATATGAGTGTCGGGCGAGAGTATCTGTCCGGAGCCTGCTGGAGCGCTAGCCGGGCAACGCGCTCCGGTGGTGAGGAGTGGCTGTCGAGTCGTATGGTCATCGAGGACGTGCAGTTGGGGCGGCTCCGTCGGAGCCGCCCCAAGCCGCACTGGTTAGCGAGTGGCCCTCAACGGCCTAAACCCATTTTTGCCCTTCGGCGGTGGCGACCGCTTTCTCTTTGGCTTCTTTGGTTTCTTTGATGCCCAGGCAAGCCGAACTGGGTTTGCTTGTTATGCCTTTGACATTAGCTGTGATCACGTCGTTTTCGCCGACGTTTTCGAGATTTACTTCTTCGAGATTTTTGCCTTCTGCCGTGATGGTGCAGGTGCCGAGGACTTTAACTTCGACCTTACAGGTACCTACGATGGAGCCTATTGCTTTGCTTTTGCCTGCCGCTTGTTCGACATCGAGGCTACAGGGAGCGACGACGGCTGTCACTTCTTTGATGAGGCTGCTTTTCGTCTTGCAGCCAACATACGTTTCGAAGAACAATTTCTCTTGTGTGCCTTTGGTCGCCGGAGCGGTTCCTGAGTAGATCGTCCAGGTGCCTGCGGCGCTCGTGCAGGTGAGCGTTGCGCCTCCGCCTTCGATGGTGATGGCTCCGACGCTTACGTGGCCTTTCGTGGCGCTTGAGTTCGACTGGAATTCCGCTAACGCCGGTACCGCCGTGACGGCGAGCGTGGCGAGCATGCCGACGACGACCGCCAGCAACTTTGCTCTGAACATGATGCTTGCTCCTTCTCTGTGATGGATGGAGTCGGGGAGCGCGTGATGCGCCCCGGTTGAAGGGCATCGGTGCCTGATGCGGCTTGCGATTGCCCTTGTCCTCCCTCTGAGGATCGCCTCCATCCTGTTCTTCACGCCTCCGTTCGTCAAGCGAAATATTGGAAACATTCGCGAAGACCGCAGACCTTTTCCGCAGCAGAGCAAAAACCCTTTGTCCACAACGGTTTTTTGGACTCCCCAAGGCGATCAGTCGGAAACAGAAGATTCTCTGAAGCGTTTCCGATCAGGCCCAGAGAGTTACGCCCGACCGCCTCCCGGGCGTTCGGCATCCTCTCGCCGAGGTGTTCCGGCGATAACCCTTAGGGGTTCGCCGGCGGCGTCGCCGCGAAGCGGTAGCCCACGCCGAAGTGCGTGTGGATGTAGGCCCACTCGGGCGCAACGTGCGCGAGCTTTGTGCGCACCTTGCGCACGAAGACGTCGACGGAGCGGTCGCGGTGCTTCATCTCTCCTCCCCACACGAGGCTGTAGATGTCGGCGCGACGCACCACCCGATCCTCGCGTTTGGCGAGGACGCAGAGCACCTGGAACTCGCGTACGGTCAGCCCTACGCGCCGCCCGTCGACGAGAGCCTGAATCTCATCCGCGCGGATCTCGAGGTTGCCGTAGAGGAGCGACGCCGGGGTTGTGTCCGCCGGCCCCGCGGGCACGTCTGCAACTGCCTCGCCAACCGAGTTTCCCCCGTAATATGAGCGCAGCGCACGGTCGTCCACTGACCGCGCGAAGCTATCTGCTGGTCGGTCCCGTGGAGGTGAAGCCGCGGTGACGTAGTGGATAAGAATTGGTGAACACCGGCGGTGGACTTGGCGGAGTATCCCGATGGTGGGTATCCGGTTCACAACATCTTCACGCGCGCGAATGCCGCTTGCCTTGACCATCGAGTGCTATGGATGCGCCAGATTCGTGTTCCACCTGCGGCGCGCCGATGGCCTCCGATCAGCGCTACTGCCTGGGGTGCGGCACTCGCCGCGCCCACCTGGGCAGTGCGCTGCTCGATCGCCTGCGTGCCGGCTCCGCCTCTTCTCACGACGGCGCCTCTTCGCGCGACAGCGCGTTGTCCTCGGGCGTCGCCGCGCCGCTCGATTCTTCGGGCCAGGTTGGCCCTGCGCAACCGATTGGAGGCGGGGAGCCAGGAGCGCCCGCGCCCGCGCGCTCGGGCGGCCCCACCGCGGTGATCGCCGGCGTGGGCGTGCTGCTCCTCTCGATGGGCATCGGCGTGCTGATCGGTCGTTCTGGTTCGGGGACGGGCAAGGCAGCCGCGCCCCCCGCTCAGGTGATCAGTGTGGCCTCTCCGGGAGCGGGAAGCTCCACTACGCCGACGACGCCCGCGGCGACGACTTCGACACCGCTGAAATCCTCGACGCCGCACAAGGCCGGGGCGTCCTCGACGTCGACCCCCGCGGGCACGGGATCCTCACCCAGCAAGCCGGCGCCCCCGACGGTGCTCAACAACCTGCGCACAGGCGGCAGCGGGCAGAGCTACGAGCAGAAGTCCAAGAACCTGCCCAACGTCGTCTCCACCGGTTGACGCGATGAGCCCTCTGACTCCACCGCCGCCCGAGCGCCCCGGCTCGGACTTGCATCGACGCCGCGAAGAGCTGGCGGATCGGGTGGCCGAGGGACAGTGGGACCTCGGTGGGCTCGCCTACGAGATGGCGATTCGCGACCACTTCCGCCTCGATCTGCTCATTCGTTGGGCCGCGCTCCTGCAGGAGCGCGACGCCGAGCTGGCCGAGGTCGAGCGCCTGCTGAGCCTCCAGGAGGGAGCGAGCGCGGGCTCCTGCCCCGGCTGTGCAGCACCGCACAGCCGCGGTGCGCTGTTCTGCTGGCAGTGCGGCGCGACGCTCATGGAGCGTGCTCCGAGCAGCGCCGAGCCGGCGTCCAACGGTCGCGAGGCGGACGTCGAGGACACGCTGGTCATGGACCCCGTGACTGCATCCGAGACGTAGAAAGGCGGACGGGGATGAGCCGCCTCGACTTCGACCTGCCGGCGCTGTGGGTGCGCGGCGTGCTGGTGGCCGCGTTCCTGGGCTTTGGGGTGCTCGTGGGGAATCTCACATCGAGCACGAGCGGCACGCCGAGTGCGGCGGCGCAGCCGCCGCTGCGGCTGGTGCTGCCCGTGGCCGTGGCCTCCTCGCGGGGGGCCTCGACGTTGCCCTCCACATCCGCGCCGCCGGTGAGCTCCGAAGCGACCCCTGAACCGACCGCCCCCAGCCCTGCCGCGGCGACGCCGAGTACCTCGGCCTCGAACCCGCCGCCTCACTCCTCCAGCAAGGGGTCCGGCGGATCGGGAGGTGGGGGTGGCTCGGGCGCCGGCGGCGAAGGCGCGGGTGGGGGCACTTCGGGTGGAGGCTCGGCCACGGCCACGCCGGCGGTGAAGCATGTCTTTCTGATTGTGCTCGCCGACCAGCCCTACGCCTCGGTCTTCGGGCCCGCCTCCAAGGCGCCGTACCTCGCGCAGAGCCTGGAGAAGCGCGGCGAGCTGTTGGTGCGCTACTACGCGGTGGCCCACGACGAGCTGGCCAACGGTGTCGCGCTGGTGAGTGGACAGGGGCCGACGGCCCAGATCGCCGCAAACTGCCCGACTTTCGCCGACATCGCCCCCGCGACGAGCGGCGCCGAGGAACAGGTCACCGGGACGGGCTGTGTGTATCCGAAGTCCACGGAGACGCTGGCGAGCCAGTTGGCCGCCAAGCAGCTCGCCTGGCGGGCCTACGTGGAGGGGATGAACGGCGCCTGCGCCCACCCGGCGCTCGGGGCGGCCGATCCGACGGTCGGCGCGGCGCCGGCGGCCTCCACGACGCCGGGGCCGCCCGGTGCCTCGATCCCCGCCAACCAGGCGCTGGCGGGCGAGGAATACACGACCTTCCGCAATCCCTTCATGTATTTCCACGATGTGATCGACTCCCCATCGGTGTGCGCGGCAAATGACGTGGGTCTGGGGCAGCTGAACACGGACCTGAAGAGCGTCAAGAGCACGCCGGCCCTCTCCTACATCGTGCCCTCGCTGTGCGACGACGGCAGCCCCACACCATGCGCGCCCGGCAAGCCGGCTGGGTTGGCGCCGGCCGACGCGTTCCTGCGGAAGGTGGTGCCACAGATCCTCTCCTCCAAGGCCTACAAGCAGGGGGGACTCGTGGCGATCACCGTCGACCAGGCGCCGGCGACGGGAGTGGAAGCCGACTCGAGCTCCTGCTGTGGGCAGCCGCGCTTCCCTGGGCTGCCGGCGCCGGCGCCGTTGCCGGGCGGTGGCCAGCTGCCACCGTCGGGTGGCGGGCAGGTCGGTGCGCTGCTGCTCTCGCCGTTCGTAAAGGCGGGGAGCACCAACCAGGATCCCTACAACCACTTCTCGCTGCTGCGTACGATCGAGGACCTGTTCGGCTTCAAGCACCTGGGCTACGCGGGCGCGAGCGGGGTGAGCTCGTTCAACGCGGCCGTGTTCGAACGGTAGGTTGGCGCAGGTTCGGGCGATTCAGCGCGGCTGGGTTCGGACGGCAGTTCTGCGCAGCGCCCAGACGAGCGCGTTGGAGGCGATCAGGACCACCGCGACGATCGCAAGCAGCGCGGCGTCCTCGCCCGGCCAACTCGCGCCGAGGCCCTCGACGCTCCAGAATAGCCCGAAGGATGTGAGCATCACGCCGACCGCGAACTTCAGTGTGTTCTCGGGCACCTTCGCCAGCGGCGCTCGCGCCGCGACACCCGCCGCGATGACCATCAGCGTCGCGAGCGCCGCGGCGGCCGCGGCCAGCGGGACGCGGTTCTGGTTGGCGCCGAAGGTGAGGACGATGAACACCACCTCCAGTCCCTCCAGCAGCACGCCCTTGAAGGAGACGGTGAAGGCGTAGCCGTCGAAGCCCGGGTGTCGGGCGCCCGCGGCGCGCGCGGCCTCGCTCTCCTCGCGGAACGTCTCCAGCTCGTCGTGCTTGGCCTTTAGTCCCGCCGAGCGAAGGATCGCCTTGCGCAGCCAGCGCAGGCCGAAGAGCAGCAAAAGACCGCCCACGAACAGGCGCAGCGCGTCGATCGGCAGGGAGGTGAGGGCTGAACCGAGCACCGCGACGAGCACGGCGAGCGCGAGCATCGCAGCGCCCACGCCGCTCAGCGCCGAGGACCAGCTGCGCGTGGCGCCGACCGCGAGCACGATCGTCAGCGCCTCGACGGCCTCCACGGTGCAAGCGAGGAACACCGAGAGGGCGAGGCCTATCTCTGCGCCGCTCATGCTGGGATGTTCCCGGTTTGGGTCCCAAGACGCCTACAGCGCGACGCTGAGGATCAGCCGACCCCCGAGCAGGAGCAGGCCGCCGGCGAGCAGCTGCTGAATTCGCTGACCGCTGATCCGCCGCGAGAAGTGCGCGCCGAGCTGGGCGCCGACGACCACACCGACCGACAGCGCCGCGGCGCGGCGCAGGCCGAGGCTGTCGTTGAAGGTGCCGGCGAGGATGTGTGTGATGGTGGCGCTGAGGGCCATGAAGGCGAGCACGAAGTGCGAGGTCGCGGTGGCGATGTGGGTGGGGAAACCGAGCACGCCCACGAGCAGCGGCACGTGCACGACGCCGCCACCGATGCCGAGGAAGCTCGAGATGAAGCCCACACCGACGCTGAGCAGCGCGCCGAGCCGGGTGCGCGCGCGGTAGCGATAGGTGGTGCCCTCGCGGTCGGTGAGCACGCGGGGGACGCCGATGCCGGCGGTGCCCTCGCCGGCGTCCTTGTGTCCGGTGAGCAGCCACGCCGAGAGCGCCACCAGGCAGACACCCATGATCACATCGAAGGTGGGGCGGGAGATCTTGCCCGCGAGGATCACCCCGGCGACCGAGCCGGGCAGCGTGCAGGCGGCGAAGATCGCTCCGGAGCGGTAGTCGATGCGCCGCTGGCGCGCGTAGGCGACGGTGCCCGAGCCGGCGTTGAAGAACACGACGAGCAGGCTGATGGCGGTGATCAGCCCCGGTGTGCTTTCGGGGTAGAGCAGCAGCAGCACAGGGGTGAGGATGAACCCGCCACCCGCGCCGACGAGCGTGCCGAAGACGCCGACGACGAAGCCGAGCAGGCAGAGCAGCAGGGCTGTGGTCAGCGTGAACAAGCGGCCGTTGAGGGAGCATATGCGCAGCGGCGGAGGATGCGCACCCGGGCGGTGCGCACTCCCGCGGAGCTGTGCTCAGAGGCTCGCGGCGAGCTCGCTGTAGGTGATCGCCGTGCGGCGACCGCCGGCGCGGGCGAGGACCCGCTCGAGCGCCATCATGTGTCGGGGGCGCTCGAGGTCGGAGGGGTGCAGGTCGACGCGCAGGTGCTCGCCGGGCAGGAGGCTGCCGGCGCGCATCAGCGAGGGCGAGAGCGCACGGCGCATGACGCCTTCGCTGCCCACGTCCCAGGCGGGGGCCAGCAGTTGAAGGGACTTCTCGCCTGCCCCACTCGCGGACGCGCCCATGGGACCGCCCGACCACCCGGTGAGCGCGCGGTGCAAGCGCAGCAGCCCTGCCCACCAGCGGAACCCCACGCTGAGGGTGCCGCGCGCGGTGAGCGTGGCGCGCAGCGCGCGCGTGTAGGCGTAGGCGGGGGCGACGAACCCGTCGGGCTCGACGCCGGCGAGCTTGAGCACGCGCCAGCCGGCCTCGACGGCGCGGCGGGTCTCCTCGCAGTCGAGTCCGACGAACTCGGCCGAGCGCTGGCCGCGGGCGGAGCCCAGCATGCGGCGGGTCGCGGAGGGCCGGCGCAGTTGCTTGTACTGGAAGCCGTGCTGGGCGATAGCGTCGCCGCGGCGACGACACTCGGCCAGCCACTCGATCATCTCCGGCGAGCGCTCTCCCAAGGGATGCAGGTCGCGAGCGGGGATCACGAGCAGCGTCACGCGGTCGATGCCGTGGTCGTCGAGCCAGTCGCGGATGCGCGCGCAGCGCTCGAAGGTGGCCGGCTCGATGTCGTGCAGCGCGACGGCGATGGTGCCTCTATGCGGCACGGCGCTCCCCCTCGTGCTCGACGGCCGCGAGGACTCGCCGGTAGCCATCGGCGAGGCGCTCCAGGGCGCTCTCCCAGGTGCGCTCGCGCACGGCGGCAAGACCGGCGGCGGACAGGCGTCGGCGCAGCAGCGGCGAGCGCCGCGAGCTCCACCACGCGCGCGGCGAGCTCGTGGGCGTCGGGCTCGCACAGCAGCCCGCTGACACCGTGCGCGTACGAGCGAGAGGGGGCCGCCGCGGGCGACGGCCACCACCGGGACACCGGAGGCCTGCGCCTCGAGGATGACCTGGCCGAAGGTGTCGGTGGCGCTCGCGAACAGGAAGATGTCGGCGCGTGCGTAGGCGCGGGCGAGCTCCTGTCCCTCGAGCCAGCCGAGGAAGGTGGCGTGCGGGCCAAGGCGCTCGCGCAGGCGCTCCTGCTCGGGTCCGCCTCCGGCAAGGACCAGGTGCAGCCGGGGGTCTTGGCGGTGGGCCTCCAGGAAAGCGTCGGCGAGCAGCTCGGAGCCCTTCTCGCGGGTGATGCGCCCGGCGTAGAGCACGTTGATGGCGCCGCCGCCGTGCAGACCGGAGTTGAGCGCGTCGATGGCGCCGTAGCCGTGCGTCTCTGACGGTGCGCTGTGCGGCTCGCCCGTTCGGCTGTGCAGTTCGCTCGGGGCGCCGTGCGGTTCGCTCGACCCCTCAGGCCCGCGCAGGGAGGGGTCGAAGCGCGCGGTGTCCACGCCCCGATCCCAGCGTGCTGTGCGCCCGTCGCTCACGCCGATCTGCCGGAGCGCCTCGTCGGAGGCCGGGGAGGGGGAGAGCACGAGGTCACAGGCGCCATAGAAGGAACGCACCGCGAGATCCATCGCTTGCGCGACGCCGGCGTCCTGCGAGCGCAGCGCGGCGTAGGCGGTGAGCTCGGTGTGGTAGCTGCCCACGAGCGGCAGCCGCAGCCCGCGGGCGACGAGCGCGCCGGCGATGCCGACGGGGCCGGGCGAGCAGACGTGGATTGCGTCGAAGCGGCCCTCGGCGAGCGTCTCGACGGCGACGGTGAGCGAGGGCACGCCGATGCGCAGGCCCGGATAGAAGGGCACCTCGACCTCGGCGACCGCGGAGAGGCGTCGGTCGACCTCGGGGTCGGTGCCGATCACCTCGATCTCAAAACCCGGCACGCCGCGCTGGCGGAGCTCCTCGATCGTGCGCGTCACGCCGTGGGTGGAGCCGATGCCGTCGGCGAGGATCGCCACGCGCGGAGTCTCGCCCTCGCGCGAGTCGAGCTTGGCCTTCTCGTTGCCGAGGAAGGCGGCGGCGGGGGCGTAGGGGATCGCGGCGATGCAGCCCTGGAAGATGCCGGCGGCTGCGTCCGCCAGATCCGCGGCTCCCAGCTGACGGGTCGCGCCTGTCGGATCGACAGCGCGTGGCGCCGCGCTGTGGTCCGCGGCGTTGGGGTGGCCCGCAAGAGTCGACACCACGGCGCCGACCGCCGCGCGGAGTTTGCGCTCGTGGGCGCGGCAGGCGCGCCGGTAGAGGTCGGCGTGGCGGAAGTCCGGCTCCTGCATGTGGGCGATCAGGCCTCGCTCGTCGAGGTGGTCGAGCTCGACCGCGGCCAGCCAGGTGCGCAGCAGGCGCCGGGCGTCCTCGGGCGCGAGATCCTCGCCGGTGGCGCCGTGACGGACGTCGCCCTCGCGCAAAAGGCGCTGGACCAGGTGCATGACCATGCGCGGGTCGAGCGAGCGGTCGTCGCGCACGCCACGCCCGAGCGCGCGCGCGGCGAGGGCGATCGCGGAGTGCGCCCACTTGGCCGCCGAGCCCTGATCCCCGCGCGCGGCTACCCGACCGGCGCGGAGGTGCGCGAGGAGCTCGCCGGGGGTGCGCGCCGAAGGGGTCTCGCTCCAGGTGCGGCCGATGTCGACGCCGGCGTGGTCGTCGGAGCCGCCGATGCCGATGCCCTCGCGCGTGGCGACATAGATCGCGGCGGGCCGGTTGAGCTCGCGGGCGCGCGCGCCGTTGCGGATCTCCCAGATATCGAACAGTTCGGCCAGGCGGCGGCGGTGGCGCACGGTGAGGGGGGCGCCGACGGTGTAGTAGGGGTGGGCGAGCGCGCAGACGATGTCGCGCTCGCGCAGGTACTCCGCGCAGGCCTCGACGTCGCCGCTGTGCGCCTGCAGCCACTCGTGGTCCTCGGGGGAGATGCCGTAACAGAGCACGTGCACCGCCTGGGGCTCCCCGCGAAAGGAGGCGGTGAGCTCCTCGGAGACGAACACGTCGGGACGGTCGGCGATCTCCAGTGCGCCCGCGATGGTGTCGTGGTCGGTGATCGTCACGAAGTCCATGCCGCGGCGCTTGGCCAGCTCGTAGACCTCCTCGGGCGGGGTTGCGCACTCGGGGAGGCCCACGGCGCGCTGCACGCCCAGCCGCGAGACCTGGGAGGCTGTGGAGTGACAGTGCAGATCGACACTGGAGACTGGCCATTTCTACTAATAGGATTCGCCTGCAAAGGGGCATTTTTTGTGACGAGGCCGCAACCACCGTGTGAAGGTCTGGTGAACGTCGGCGCCTGAGTAGATGTAAGGGCGGCGCGGATGCGAGCATCGCGCGATGCCAGAGCGCCAGCAACACCACCTGTTCGTCGCCGGCTGCCCGCGCTCGGGGACGAGCGCGCTGGCATTCCTGCTCAACGAGCACCCGCGGGTGGCGCTCGGCTTCGAGCGCTACAAGCGCGTGCGCGCGCAGCTCGATCCCTTTCACTTCACCCCGGCGCAGTTCTTCGCGCCGGTGCTGGCCGAGACGGACATCCGCGGCGAGCTGCTCTACGCGCGCCTGCGCGCGCGCTGGGAGAGCGGCGCGGTGAGAGCGATGGGCGACAAGGTGCCGCTCTATACGCGCGTGCTGCCCCAGCTGTTGGCGCGCTTTCCGGCGGGCGCGAGTGGCGGTGCTGGTGCGCGATCCGCTGGCCGTGGCGATGTCGTTCACGCGGCGCGCGGAGGACCCCGAGGACTGGTGGCCGGCTGAGAACGACTATCGGCTGGCGGTGAAGATGTGGAACGAGGCGCTGGCGGCCGTGCGGGCGGTCGATGTGGAGCGGGCTGGGGATGGAAAGGAGGAAGAGGCCCCCCAGGGGGGGCCGCGGGAGTCGCGTTGCTGCCATACGAGGCGCTGTTCTCCGGCGAGGAGCGTTGGTTGGAGTTGCTGCTGAGTTTTGCCGGACTGCCGTGGAGCACGCCGCGTCGAGGCCGAGTATCGACGGTTGGCCGACAGCTGGGGTGCACGTGCGGCCGGCCGTCCCGGGGAGGCAGGAGCTCGTGGATTACGTGGAGGATCACGTCGACGCCGATCTGCGCGCATGGGCGCAGCAGCGCATGGAGCGCCAGCTCGCGACGGCGCCTGCCGTTCAGCGTGTCGGAGGCGAGGGTGAGGAGTCACCATTTTCTCCAGAGGAGTTGCGGCGAACGCGAACACGAGCGGGAGCAGCTGCTGGAGGAAATGCGCCACCCGGGTCGGCGAACGGACGACGAGATGGAGGTGCTGGAGCGGCGCTTCGTGGAGCAGGCCGGCGAGCTGGCACGGCGCGGCGAGCGGCTGCGCGCAGCCCGGCGGCCGGGCCCGTCCACGCGTGACCTTCATCGCGCCTCATCAGCGCGTCACGACCGGCGGGGTGTACGTGATCGAGCAGTTCGCACGCCACTTGGCCGGTATGGCGGACGTCTGCGTGGCGGTGCGCGAGCGCCCCTCGCGAGAGATTCCCGACGTCGAGGTGCGTTGGCTGGAGGGCTCCTATCGCGATGGGCTGGAGCCGGCGGACGTGCTGGTGTATCCGGCGGATCTGCGCGACGGCGCCGACGCTCTTCGAGTTGCCCGCCGCGTGGGCAGGCCGGTGATGCTCTTCCAGGGCTATGGCACCCCGGGCTCGCCGGTGGTCGAGGCCAACCTGTCGGGCGCGCGCGAGGCGGTGGCGATCGCGCGCTGGCTGCAGGACCTGGCGCTCGCGCGCGGCGTGCCCTGCGCGTACGTGCCCCAGGGCCTCGACCGCGAGGTGTTCGCTGCGGGTCCCGTGGCTCCCGTCGCAGCGTGCGCCCGCGTCAGCCTGATGACCCATCGCCTCGACTGGAAGGGTCTCGACGATGCGCTGGAGGCGCTGGCGATCGTGCGTGCGCGGCGCGCCGACGTGCGAGCTGGCGCTGTTCGGCGACCGAGCCGCTGGGGGCGAGGGGGATCATCGGTCGCGGCGGCCCCCGTGGACGGGACGTTCCTGCCGAGCCCCACCCGCCCCGAGGTCGCCGCGCTGCTGGGGAGAGCGCCGTGCACGTGGTGGCCAGCTGGGAGGAGGGCTTCGGGTTGACCGGCGCGGAGGCGATCGCCTGCGGCGCGGCGCTGGCCAGCACCGACACGAAGGGCAGCCGCGACTACGCGATCGACGGGCACACCGCGCTTGTCAGCGCGCCGCGCGACCCCGAGGCGCTGGCGCGCAATGTGCTGAGCGCTGCTCGAGGACGCGGAGTTGCGCGCGCGCCTGGTGACCAACGGCCAGCGCCACCTGCGTACGCGCGATGCCGTCGTGGCAGGAGGCGGCGCGGCGGATGGCGCTTGCGCTGTTGGAGGGGCGATGATGGGGGAGCCGAGGGCCGAGCGCAGCCGACGCTGAAGGAGGGCCGGCGGCCGAGCTGGGAATCGCGGTCGTGACCTACCGCCGCCCCGAGCGCCTGCGGCGGCTGCTCGCGGCGATCGCACAGCCTCACGAGGCGCCCGCATCGCCTCGTGGTGGCCGAGGACGGCGGCGAGGACGGGAGCGTCGAGTGGTGCCGCGCACACGGCCACACGGTCATCAGCGGGCCCCAACCGCGGCGTTGCTCACAACAAGAACCGCGGCCTGTTCGCGCTCGCGGCGCAGGGCTGCGATCCGCTGCTGCTGATCGAGGACGACGTGTACCCGGTGGAGCATGGCTGGGAGGCGGACTGGATCGAGGGCACGCGCCGCTGGCAGCACCTCGCCTACCACGCATCCCAAGGTCGCCAAGCACACCGTCTGCGGCGCCGGCACCGCGGCCGATCCGTTCGTCAACCCGGCGGCGACAGCGCAGTGCCTGTCGGTCTCCGCGCGGGTGCTGGAGGAGGTGGGCTTTCTCGATCCACCGCTTTCGGGGGTGGGGCCACGAGCACGCGGAGTGGACCACGCGGATCAAGCGCGCGGGCTACGGCTTTCAGGAGATCGAGCTGCCCGACGGGCGCCGCGCGAAGGCGCAGCTCTATCTCCGCGGGGGCCTGGAGAGCGAGCGGACGGCGAGCTTCCGCGACGACGCTCAGGCGCGGCGCAACCGCGAGCTGGCCACGGGCATGCGCGAGGAGCCGGTCTTCCGCCGCCCGTGGCGGAGTGCCGAGGAGCGGCGGGAGTTCCTCGCCGAGCAGGCCGACGGCGGGGATCGACGGAGAAGGAGCTGGCGCGGCGGCTGGAGGAGCGGCCCGGCTGAACTCAGGTGGAGACGGTTTCGGCGCTGATCGGAGCGGTCAGGCTCTGGCCGCCACCCGAGCTTGCCGCGGCGCCGGGGCGGTGACCGTCAGCGGGTGCAGCGGCGGTTGCGTTGAGGGCCAGCTTGTTCGGCCAGCGGTGCGGGTTCAGGCGCAGCAGCAGCTTGCGCTTGCCGGCCTTGAGCGTCTCGCGCGGCGTCTTGGCCACGACGTGACCGCCGCGCTTGGCGATCAGCTGCACGTGCGCTTCGGCGACGAGCTTGAAGCTCAGTTCGAGCTCGTCGCCGTGGAGCACGTGCGAGTGCACGCCCTCGACGACCGGGCGCGTTGGAGAGACCTGGGGGGCCGGCGGCGGCACGGGCGGCGGAGCGACGGGCGGCGGGCGCCTGGTTGGCGAGCGAGTCGTCGGGCGGCGGTTCGTCGGCGGGCAGCTGCAAGACGCCGTCGTCGGTGGGGCGGTAGGTGATGGCGCTGGCGAAGTTGCGGATCGGTGTCTTCGGGCAGCTGCGGTTCGGCTTCGCTTTCGGTGGTGTAGTGAAACAGCCAGCCCTTGGTGGTCGCCAGCCAGCAGTCGTTGGCGGCGGGGCAGGCGATCGGGCCGGCGTTGCCGCGCCGCCCGACGCCCTGCGCTTCGCCGAGCACTTCGCTGCTCGGTGATCTGTGCCTTCGGCGTTGGCGCGCGCGACGTGCGCCTGGCCGTCTTCGGTGTGCAGCGTGATCCACGCCGCCGGCACGCCCGGTTCGGGCGCGACTCCCTGCGGCTCTTCTTCGGCGCCGAAGGGGTCGCCGCCGCCGAATTCTTCGCTGCCGATCACCTGCGTCCAGCGCGTATCGCCGGTGAGCGGGTCGGCTGGCGTAGCGCAGCGCGAGCGGGTGCGCGACGCCCGCGCCCGAGCTGGCGGCTTCGGCGCGTTCGTAGGGCCCCGCCACGGCCCACAGCTGCGGCGGGGCGGGGCTGCTCCGGGAGGGCGTGTAGTCGCTGCCGAGCGCCAGAACGGCCCCAGCGTCGCCGGTTCCACCGGCAGGCCGCCCGCGTCGGTGCCGTAGTCGGGCAGCGGCGCGCAGAATTCGCTCGCCGCGCAGCCGGAGTTGGGCATCAGCAGGTTGTGGAAGTCGACGCTCGAGCCGGGCGGGTCGATCTGGTGCAGCAGCGCGGGGTGGCTGGGGTCTTCGCTGCCGTAGTGGATTTCTTCGCCTTCTTCGACCCTCAGCGAGACGCTCTCGAACAGCATGCCCGGGCCGGCCAGCGCCATCGAGAAGACTTCGTGGTCCTCGGGCGAGTACACGACCGTCATCGCGTGGCCGTCCCAGTGCAGGTGGAAGGCGCCCGTGTTGGGCGGGTTGCCGAGTTCGCCGCCGAACCAGCAGTTTTCCGGGGAGAGGCACGCGGCGGCATTCATCGGCCGGTAGGAGTTGGGCTGGTTGAGCGGCATCGCGTAGGAGCCCACGACCTTGCCGTTCCTTGAAGTGGCACAGCGAGACCCGGCCGTATTCGGCTTCGGCGGTCACGATCTGGCCGGGCCGCTGGTCGGAGATCGTCCAGAACTCATCCGGCCCCGCCCACGCGATGCGCCCCTGCGCGCCGCCGCACACGGTCGAGAGCACGTGCCAGCGCGCGCCCGTTGTAGGCATACAGGCCGCACGGCACCGAGGCCCCCGAGCTGGCCGCGCAGGAGCTGCCGGTGCCGCCGGTGATCAGCAGGCCGCGGTTGGGCGCCCAGAAGTAGATGTCGCCGATCTGCCCCAGCGGCACCGGGTAGGTGTGTTCCGGTTCGGGCGTGCCGGGTGGCGGAGGCGGTGGGTTGACGGGTGCGAACTGCCAGCTGGCCGCGGGCGGGCCCTTCGGCCGCGAGGGCGGCGGCCGCTGGCAGCAGGCGCGGGCCAGCGCCGTGCGCCAGCAGAGCGCCAGCAGGACGGCCGCGAGCGCCGAGCATGCACCGCGGCGAGCGGCGGCACGTGCGCGCGCTCTCATTGCGCTTGCTCCTGTCGTGCTCTCGGCCGGTGGGGAGCGGGTAGAGCGGCGGGCGGCGCGGGAAGCTCGCGCGCAGCGTCTCGCGCAGGACGTGGTGGCCGGGTGCCGTGAACGTCAGTGTGATCGTGCGTGTACAGCCCGTACCTGCTGCTCTGCAGCAGCGAGTCATAGCGCGCGGCGGGGATCAGGTGCAGCTCGATCGTCTCAGCGCCGTCGGTGTTCGCGGCGGCGCGTGCGATCTGTCGCGCCTGTCGGTGCGGGGGCCTTGCCGTGCTTGCGCTGCGCTTGGAGTCTCTGCCGTTGCGCGTTCGCGTTGCGCGCCCAGCCTGCGCCGCGCTTCTCGGCGCGCTGCGCGGCGGGCTTGGCGCTCTTGCGTGCTCGGGCGCGCGGACTGGATGAGACCGGGCCGCCCGCCTCCCACCGCGCTGACCGCGCTCGCGCTGAGCCGCCCCGCGCCGGGCACCGACACGTACAGCTCAAGCGTGCCGTCGGGCGAGGGCGTGGCGGTTGCGCTGAGGTTCCACGGGACTTCCGCGGCGGGCCACGGCGGGGTGGGCGTGATGCTCTGCTGCGCCGGCGCGGCGGGCGAATGGACCTCTTCGGTGGTGAAGATGTCGCTGCCCTGGTTGACGACGCCGTAGACGAGGTTGGTGGCGCCCGAGGCGAGCGCGATCGTGTGTCCGTCTTCGCTGAGCGCCGGCCGCGAAGACTTCTTCGTTGGCGGGCTGCCCGTCGTAGCCGAAAGTGACCAGCGCGAGCGTGCCGCCGACGCAGGTTGGCCTCGTACAGCTGCGCCACGGCGGCCTGGCTGAGCGTCGGGGTGATCAGCGCCGGCGGGGCCAGCGGGAAGGCGACCCGCTCGGTGGTGAACACCACGCGCGTGCCGTCGCCGGAGAGCGCGATGCTCGTCGACCGGCGAGGCGAGTTCGCGGTCGTTGAAGTTCAACGAGGCCCAGTCGGTCAGCCGCGTGATCGCCTGCGCGCGGGTGAGGCCGGGCGCCATGTTCACGACGAAGGCGTTGGCGGGCGGGGGCTTGGTCGCGTCGAACAGCCCGAAATTGGGGTCTTCGCCGTAGTTGGGCTGCGTGGAGAGCAGCGCCACGGTCATGCCATCGTCGCTCAGCTGCGGTGTCACCGCAGCCAGCGGGTCGCGCAGGCCGGCGCCGGAGGCGAAGCCGGTCGGCACTCCTCGCCTGCGAGGTGTAGCTGCCGTACTGCGGCGCGGCGCCGGTGTATTCGTTGCCGGCGATGCTCTGCGTGTCCCACGCCAGGTCCACGCCGCCCGCGCAGGCCGGCGGGCATTCGGGCGCGGAGGGGTCGTCGCCGGCGAGCACCCGGCGCGTGGGCGCGGCGGGCCCTTCGGAGATCCGCCGCCACAGCGGTTCGGCGTAGCTGTCGGGGTAGTAGACGGGCCCGGGCTCGGGCGACGCACCTTGGGCAGCGGGCTGGTCGACCGGGGCCTGGGCGGCGATTTCGATCCCCATCCACGCCACGGTGCTGCCGTCGGCGCTGATCGCCGCGGTGCTGCCGCCGAGCGGCGAACTGCGCATGGCCGCCGCCCTTCAGGCTGATCGTGCCGGTGGTGGTCGGCCCGGCGAGCGCAGCTCCAGCCGGGCACCGGCTGCGGGGTCCGCCGCCCTGTTGCGAGGCGAGCGTGGAGCTCGACGAGCGTGGTGGTTTCGCTGCCTCAGGTCGCGCACCGCCACCTGGTAGGGCGGCGTGGGGCAGCTCGAGCGTGTCGGTTTCTTCGTCGAGTTCGCAGGCGCCCGTGAGGCTCGAGGGGCTGAGCACGGTGAACGCCACCTGCTGCCCGTCGGCGCTGAGCGCCACGCGCGCGGCCGAGGCCGAGCCGCACGGAACTGGCGGCTTCGGGCGCGTAGGTGAGGCTCAGCGGGGGAGCCGTTGTCTGCCGAGACGAGCGTGAACGCCGCGTGTTCAAAGGCGTCCCGGTGTCGCGGGCTGTGGTCTTCGGGCTGCCACGGTTCGGTTTCGTCGGGATCGGTGCGGCGGTTCTGTGCGGGCTGCGACCTGCATGTTGCGCACGTACACCGAGCTGCAGGCCCGGTCGTCCTCGGGCGCGCCGGTTTCGGGGTTCTGGCTCGCTGGTGAAGCTCACGTACTGCCCGTTGGCGCTGATCGAGGGCGCGCCCGCGTGGTCGCCCGCCGCGACCAGTTCGAGCTTGCCGGTGGCCAGGTCCTTGCGGTAGATCCCCTGCTGGGAGGCGACCGAGCCGGTGAAGGCCACATAGCGGCCGTCGGCGGAGATCGCCGGGTCGTAGGCGAAGTCGGCCTCCAGGCCCTTTTCGGGGCTGGCGGAGGCGAGCGCGAAGGGAGTGAAGGTAGCCTGGGCCGAGCCGCAGCAGAGGAGCAGCGCGGCAAGGGCGGCCAGTGGCGGAGGGACACTCTCGTCGGCCATCCCGGCGCAGGCGCTCTCGTCGGCCATCCCGGCGCAGGCCGGGTCGGCAGTCCCTTTGGCGGCCGTCCTCGCGCAGGCCGCGACGATCGCCGCATCGACCGCAGCCGCAACATCACACCTGAACCCTCAAGTGGACATCCAGGATATTGCCGACCCGGTCGCGGCTGCGCACCGTGATCGTGTACGTCCCGGCGGCCGCGTAGGTGTGGCGCGCGGTCAGCCTGTGGTTGGCGCTGCGCGCCGTCGCCGAAGGAGATCCTGGTGGCGCCCGCCACCGCGCCGGAGGCGCGGTCGAAGACCCTCACGGCCACGCTGCGCGGCGCCCACGTGCCTGATCGTGACTTCCGGCGGGTTGGCGTCGACCTTCAGGGTGGCGTCCGGCGTCATCGTCTGCTGCCCGAGGCTGTCGGTGGCGAGCACCTGCACCTGGTGCACGCCGTCGCCGAGCGCGCGCGGGTCCAGGCGCAGCGCAGTCGCCGCGCAGTCCGGAGCGCGCACGCGGCCGTCGACGAGCACCGAGTAGGTGGTGGCGCCGAACGCCTCGCGCGGGCGCTTCCCAGCTGACGGTGGCCGCGCTGCCGCGCACCCAGCCGACGGGCGTGGTGGCCTCGAACTGGCCCGGGTGGCGCCTTGGCCACGGCGGCCATCACCTGCTGCTGCTTCGGCGGGGCCCTGCACGAAGGCGATCAGCGCGTCGCCATTGCCCGAGCCGCCCAGCCCGGGCGGGCCGACCGGGCCGCTGATCGGCGCGGCGAGCAGCGCCGACTGCCAGGCGCCGCCGGGGAAGTCCTCGCGCGCCTCGATCGCCGGCAGGCCGGCGCCGTCGGCGGCGGGCCATACGCTGACGCCGCCGCCGGCGGGGTCGATGCTGCGTCAGCACCCGTGCGCTGGTGGTGGCGCACGCGGCTCCTGGGGGCTGCCGAGCGCGCCGAAGAGAGCGGCGCGCTGAACGGTGTCGTAGTCGCTGCCGCTCACCAGCTGGGCGGCGCCGCCGGAGGCGTAGGCGGCGCGCAGTTCGCCGCTTGGCTGTCGATCGCGAGGCTGGGCGGGCCGAGCGTGGCGCCGGCGGCGAGCACCTTCGCGCCCTGCAGCTTGGCGCCGCTGGGGTCCGTTTCGGCGGGCAGCGTGTTCAGCAGGATGCGCGGGCTGCCATAGGGCGAGCCCGGCGCCGCCAGCCAGGCGGTAGGCGATCTTGGCCTCGCCGAAGGTGCTCACGGCGATCGCCGGGGCGTCCGCTTCGGCGTCGATCGGCTGGCCCGTTTGCGCTTCGGTGGCGCTGACGTCGAGCACGGCGGTGCCCAGGCGGTTGCCGAAGATTCGCCGCGCGAGGATGCGCGCGGCGCCCGAAGCGTCGGGCTCCTGCCAGGTCACGACCGGCGTTGCCGGCGAGGCTGACGCCGATCTGCGGCGCGTTTTCCGGCGGTCGGGGTGGCGCATCGTCAGCTGCGGGTGGTCGTTGATGTTGCCCAGCGACGTCCAGTCCAGACCCTGGCCGTTGTAGCGGGCGACGCGCACGTCGATCAGCTCGTCGCCCGGGCGCGTGGGGACGATCGTCTGGTTGTTGAGCGAGGTTGTCGACGACCACGCGGTAGGCGACGTACGCCTGCCCGTTGGGCGCCATCGCCAGCGAGGGGTAGGCGGCGCTGCCGTCGCCGATGTCCTTCGGGTCGATCTGGATCGCCGGCCCGAACTGGGTCGCGCCCGGGTTGATTTCGGCGGACATCAGCTCGTACTGCGTCACCTGGTTGACGACCGCCCACGGCTCCTCCCACACGACCAGCAGGCGTCCGCCGTCGCCGGCGGCGATCGCCGGAAAGCTCGCGCTGAAGGGCTGGCCCGCGTCGACCTGCACCGGGGGCTGCCAGGCGCCGTTCTGAAAGCGCGCGACGAACAGGTGCGCCTGGCCGGCGAGCGAGCTTGCGGTAGAGGATGCCGCCGCTGCCGTCGGGCGCCATCGCCGCGCCGTCGACGTCGAGGATCGTGGGGCTGGGGCCGTCGATCGTGACTGCCGGGCGCGAGCTGCGCGCGCGCGGCGCTCACCGCGCCCGAGACAGCCGCCCGCGAGAGCGAGGGAGAGCGCGAGGCACGGGCACGAGCGGCGCGCGGAGATGCAGAGGCGGCACACGGATGCGGCCATGCTAGGTCGGGCGCGGCAGGGTGGGCAACCGGTTCACCACAGTTTCACAGGCCGAGCGCAGACACCGGAGGGTCACCACTTCTTCACCTTCCGGCGACTCGATGCCGCGAGATTACAGGCGTCCGCGGCCCTGACTCGGGTCGCGCCTCCTACCTCCATGTATGTCTATCTCCTCGCGCATCGTCGGGACATCCGGGTGAGCCGCGTCCTGCGCGCTCTGTCGATCCTCCTCGGGTTGGTCCGCTGCTGGGCGCCGCGCGTGGCGCTCGCGTCCAGGGCGAGCGCCTCCTCGACGACACCTCGGTTTCCGCGACGAGCACGTCGACGCACTGCGACACGTCGAGCGACCAGACGTCGAGCGGCGCACGGCAGCTCGACCTCCTACGACCTCGACCTCCTCGTCCTCGACTCACCTGGCTCGACATCCGCCTCGACCTCCTCGAGCCTGTATTCGATCCCCGCTCCGGCGACCACCACGGTCGAAGCCTCAACCTCGACCTCAACTCCAGGTCCGGGGACTGCCAGCTGCGTCGCCCGGCAGGCGGCGGGCCTCGCCGAGAGCAACGAGCGCCGTCGGTCAGCAGGGCAGACGCCGCAGGCAGCCAGGCGCGTCACCTCGGACCGCATCCGCGACACGCGCGGCGGCGCGAGCGCGGCGAGGAAAGCACCGCAAGGGCGCCGGCCCGGCGGTAGCGCGGTCGCCGGAGCCGTCCGCCGCGGAAATCCCCGGCGCCTCGCCGATCGGGGCGACCGTCGGTCTGCCGCCCGAACCGCTGGCGGCGGCGGGCATCGGCGGGCAGGAGGGCAACCCGCTCGCGGGCACCCCCTTCCCGCCCGGGGCAGGTGCCGGGCTTCTTCATCGAAACCTATCCGCGTGCCGCCCTTCCTGCTGCCGATCTACCAGTCGGCGGCCGCGCGCTACGGCGTGCCGTGGGAGGTGCTGGCGGCGATCAACGAAGTCGAGACCGACTACGGCAGCGACCTGTCGGTCTCGAGCGCCGGCGCCGAGGGCTGGATGCAGTTCCTGCCGCAGACGTGGGCGGAGTACGGCGTGGACGCCACCGGCGCGGGCGTGCGCGACCCCTACAACCCGGCCGACGCGATCTTCGCCGCGGCGCGCTACCTGCGCGCCGCCGGCGCCGCGCAGAGCCTCGACGGGCGCGATCTTCGCCTACAACCACTCCGAGCGTGTATGTCGAATCGGTGATGCTGCGCGCGCGGCTGCTGGCGGGCATCCCGCCGGCGCTGCTGGAGCGCGCTGACGGCCCTCGGCGAGGGCGCACTCGCGGCGCCCCGCGGGCGCAGTCGCGCCGCGCGGTGGCGCCGCGCATTGCCCCCGCGCGTGCAGCCGGCCGGCGGGCCGCGGCGCGGCGCGGGCACCGACGGCGGGCTCACGCCCGCGCAGTGGCAGACGCTGATGCAGCGCCTGGCGGAGCTGCCCCAGCCGCGCGTGCCGGCGACCCCCACGAGCGCCGCGCTGCCCGACCGGCCGGGCGGCGTCGATCTGCCGCCGCCTGCCGTTGGTCTCGCGCCGGCGCTGGACCTCGCCCCGCAGGCCGGACGGCGCGCGAGCTCCAGCCGGCGCGAGCTCCGCCACGGCCGCCGCCGGCGTGAGCGCGACGCCTGCGTCCAGCCCGGCCTCGGGCGGGCTGAGCTTCCAGCCGGAACTCGGGTCTGCCCGCCGTGTCGGTGAACATGGTCGGCGCCGCGCCCGACGAAGAATCGGGCAGCCCGGCGAAGCGGGGGAGGCCCGGCGCCGTCTGGGGCGACGGGCGAAGTCGGCGTCGTGCCGGCGAGCTGCCGGTGGGCGAGCAGATCAGCCACAGGACGGTCCTGCTGCGCCACGCCGAAGGGGCGGCCGGCTGGCAGGTCGTGCCGGTGCAGGGCGCCGGCGAACAAAGAAGGCGAAGGGTTGCAGCTGGACGGCACGCCGAGCGTCGACGCGACGCGGCGGCATGGCGCTGCAGAGCAGCGTCGAAGTCGAAGAAGAAGCAAGGCGGCAGACGGTCGTCACGACGCGACAGGCGCGCGCGGCGCGTTCGCCGCCGCGCCCGTCCCCAAGCCCAGAGAGCGAACCGGGCGGCGTGCTCGAACGCCAACGAAACGCTCTATCCCCGCCAAGGGCACGCCGGTCTTCACGGCGATCGACGAGCCGACGGCGCACCGGGAACGCGCACACCGGCGCGCTGGTCGTGCCCGGCACGATCTCCGAACTGACCGCGCTGCTGCACTACGACGGCACGCAGTGGACGCGCGAGCGGATCTGCACCGGTACAGCGGCCGGCAACTGCACCGACGGCGCGAGCGAACTGAAGGCGCTGGCGATCGCCGCCCCGCCCCGCCGGCAGCGGGCGAAGCGGCGCCGGTCGCCTGGCTGCTGGCCAGCTCCGAGAGCGAACCGCTGATGCTGTTCAAGCGCGCCGCCGCCGCCACCGGCCCGCCCGTGTGGGTGCAGAGCCAGCCCGCGAGCTGGGTGCCGAGCGGCGACGAGGTCGCTCGCGCGCACCGGCGGGCAGATGCTGAGCGCCACCACCAGGGGGTGTGGGTCGACGCCAAGCTGATCTCGCCGAGCGCGCCCAACGAAGAAGCCGACCTCTCGCTGCTGCTCGACGCCGGCTCGCCGAGCGCGATCCTCGGCACGTGGTGCTTTCCGCAGCTCGCCTGCGGCCAGGGCTCGCTCGGCGCGCCGCTGCCAAGAACTACACGAGCTTCGCCTGGGCGGGCGGAGGCGGGAATGCCGGCCGACGGCACGCGCATCGTCGCCGGGCTGGAAGACGGCGCGCTGCTGCGCATGCAGGGCTCGCGGCGACTTCCAGTACCTCGTCGGCGCCGGCGGCAACTCCTCGCTCGACGCCGCCTTCCTCTCGCCCGCAGGAAGGCTGGATCTCCGCCGTCTCCCGCCGGGCGCGCAACAGCGCGCAGCTCGTGCACGTCACCGCGAGCCCCACGCTCCGTCGCGCCGCAGGCGTGGCCGCTGCCCTTCCGCCGCCCGCTGACGGCGATCGCCGCGCAGCCCGGCAGCGAACCCGGCGAACCGCGGCGCGCAGGCGCTCGCGGTCGGCGACCGCGGCCAGGTCGCGCGCTACCTCCCGGGCGAGGGCTGGACGCCCGAATTCCTCTACAACGCCGCCGGCGTGCCCGAAGAACCGCGCCTGCGCGG
Organism: uncultured Solirubrobacterales bacterium; assembly: GCA_963723045.1. Taxonomy (GTDB): domain Bacteria; phylum Actinomycetota; class Thermoleophilia; order Solirubrobacterales; family Solirubrobacteraceae; genus Palsa-744. The sequence continues at coordinate 606,156 of CAVROU010000001.1, forward strand.
CGTGGCCTGGCCCGAGCCCGGCCGCGCCTACGCCGTCGGCGACGGCGGCGCGATGTGGCTGTGGCGCGCGGACACGGGGCTGTGGGAGCCCGACCCCGCCAAGCCGCTGGACTTCCACGCCAACCTGACCGCGATCGCCTTCTCGCCGGCTCAACCCCGCGCTGGGCTACGCGGTGGGCAAGCAGGGCACGCTGCTCGGCCTACGACAAGACCTGGACGCAGCAGACGCTGCCCGCCGGAAGTGGCGCAGGCCGACTTCACCTCGGTCGCCTTCGCCGGCGAAGAAGCGCTCGCCACCTACCGCATGGTGATGCGGCGGCAAGGAGGTAGGCGGGCTGCTCGTCAACGAAGAGGAGGGCTCCGGCTGGCAGGTGGACACGGGCGCGCAGGAACTGCTCGCCGGCCTGCACGAAGCGAGCAGCTCAGGCTCGAAGGAACCGCCCAAGATCGCCGACGGCGCGAGCGTGCTCTCCAAGGTCGCCGCGCTGCCCGACGGCGGCGCTGTCGCCGCCGGCCCGGGGATGGTGATCGAGCGCGACTCCGCGCAGCGCCCCCTGGCGCTTCTCCAGCGAGCCGCTGCCCGAAGCGCAGAACATCGCCGCGCTGGCCGCGATCCGCGAAGGGCCGAGCGTGCGCGCGCTCGTCTCGGTCGACCTCGACAGCATCTCCAACCCCAACAACTCGACCGACGACTTCCTCAACATCGACAGCCCGCCGGCCGCGGGCTTCGGCCAGCCCGGGGTGCTGATCGGGCCCGACCCGCTGCCGGTCAGCGGCTATCTGCTGCGCGAGAGCGCAGGCGGCTGGCAGGACCTGCAGGAGCAGGCGTATCCGAACGCCCCCTCGATCAACAACACCGACCTGCCCGACTGGCCCGACGCGGTGCTCGCGCTCGACGTCGCGCCGAACGGCTCGCGCGGCTGGGCGGTCGGCGGGCAGACGGGCGGGATCGTCGAGCAGTCCTCGATCGGCGGCGCCCAGTTCACCAGCCAGAGCGCGGCGGCGCTGCGCCTCGGCGGCGACGTCTCCCCGCCGCAGAGCTCCAGCGCGCCGATCGTCCGTGCCCGGCGGGCAGGTCACGTTCGCCGTTGGCGGCAACGCCCAGTGCGCGGGGCCGTGCGCGAACCTCGCCAACGAGGGCATTGGGCCCGACGCGTGGCTGTCCTCGGCGCTCGCGCGCGCCGCGCAGATCCACGCCCAGCACGAAGAACTGCGCGCCTTCCTGTATACGGGGGCGCACGTCGCCGAAGGCGCCGCGCACGAACTGAGCAAGGTGCCGGGCGGCGTTCGCGCGCGAGCAGCAGGCCTACCGCGACGATCTGGACGCGGCGGGCGCGCTGCCGGTGTACGTCACGCCCTCGCCCTCGGACCTCGACGCAAGCGGCAGCCTCGCCACCTTCGCGGCGGCGATGGGCGGCGACGCGCCCGTCGGCAGCGCGCCGGCGGGCACGCCCGCAGCCGCCCGCAGGCAGCGGCGCCTACGCGGTCGAATTCCCGGCGCCGGCAAGCGGCGGAACGTGCGCGTGATCGTGCTCGACTTCACGGCCTCCGCGCTGGGCGCGGGCGAGCTGGAATGGCTGGCCGCGCAGCTCGCGCAGGCGCAGGCGGCGCGCACTCCCACCGTCACGATCGTGATGGGCAGCGCCGACATCGTCGATCCGAGCGCCCCCAACTACGACGGTCAGGACGCCCCCGCGCTGAGCGGCACGCTGCTCGGCGGCGGCGCCTCGGCGTACCTGTTCGACAGCCCGGGCGAAAATCGCGTCGAGCAGATCGGCTCGGGCGCCGGCGCGATCCCCGCCTACGGCAGCGGCACGCTCGGCTACGTGCCGCCGCCGGTCTCGCCCGAAGAATTCCTCGGCGCCAGTGGCTTCCTGACGGTGAGCGTCGAACGTCGCCGCGCGCGAACGCCGCCACCAACCGCGCGCCGGTCAGCGCGACGCTGATCCCCAACATCTCCCAGCTCGGCCTCGACGCGACCGGCGGCACGCTCCTGCGCCGCAGCTCGGTCTCGCTCTTCCAGGGGCTCGCGCGGCGCCCCGCCGGCGGGCCTCGAGCTGTCCGGCGGCCCGGGATCCACCAGCTCCACGATCGCGCCCGACCCCTACGTGCCGATCCCCGAGACGTGCATCGGAGCGGTCTGCTCGCGGTTCGTCGCGCCCGAATACACCTTCACCTCCTCGAACGCCGACATCGGCAACTTCGTCGCGCAGGAACCGAGCAACCCCAATCCCCTCGCCGTGCTGCAGGGCGCCAAGCGGCAGGCCGGTCGCCGACTCGCACTCCGGGCTGTTCTGCGCCTTCAACCCGGGGCACGACCACCGTGACGATCGCGACGGGCGGGCTCAGCTACTCCGAGCAGGTGACCGTGCAGGCCGGCAGCGTGCGAGCAGCCGTGCGGCACGGTGCCGCTGGTGCACCCGCCCGCTGCGGCGGTGTCAGCCGCCGCGCCGCCGCCGGTGACGCCCGCTCCGGCCTCTCCGCCGCCCTCGCCGGCGCCGCTCGCCGTCGTGCCGCCGCCCCCGCCACCGGTGGCGCCCGTGCCCGTCAAGCTCGCTGCCCCCGAACCCGCCGCGCCCGGCGCCGCTGCCACCGCCGTTCTTCTTCAGGCCGCTGCTGGCGGCGCCGCTGTTCGCGATCGTGCTGCCGCCGCCGCCGGTCCTGGCGCGCCCGATACCTCCGTCGGGCGCGGCGACGGTGTCGGTACCCGCCGCTGCGCCCAAGGAAGAGCAGGAAGACGAGGAGGCGGTCGAGAACGCGCGCGCCAGCATGTCGCTCTACGTCCCCGAAGACCCGTACCTGCCCCCCTATGCGCTGCTCGCGCTGTTCGTGATCGCGGCCGGCGCGGGGACCGGCATTCGTCGCTCAAGCCGCGGCCGGCGCACGCGGCAGACCCCCGTATTCGCGCGGATGCAGGCCAATCGCTATCGACACCAATAAGCGCATTTCGCGCTGCTCGTGTCACCATTTCGCGCTCCTCGCGCCAGGCGGCGCGGCTGTCGATGGTGGTTTGCGCGATTTTTCAGGGCTCTCGGTAGATGACAACGAGTTGGTCACACATGCCCCATTGGCCGTGCCTACTCTCAGATCAGTGGTGCTCGGATATGAAAGGTTTGCGGCTCTGCGCTCCCGCTCTGCTCGTGGCGTCTGCGGGCTTTTCCCACTGGCGCTGGTGGTGAGCGTGGGCGCCCTGGGTGTCGCCGGCTGCGGCGGCAGCTCGCATCCCGCCAATACGACGGCCGCAGCCGATGTCAACGGCCCCGCCGTGGTGGCCGGGACGAGCGCCACGACAACGGGTACGAGCACGGCGAGCGGCGCCTCCTCCGCGACGGGTACGACCAGCGCGAGCACCACCGGCGCGGCAAGCGGGCAGGGGCAGGGACAGGGCAACGGCGCGAGCGGCGCGGGGAGCACCGCGACCGGCGGCGCCGTCGGGAGTGCCCCCAACGATCCCGCATCCAGCCACGGCAACTCGGGCAGCAGGCCGGCTGCCCACACCAGGACCAGAGTCCACGGCAAGACCGTCGTCGCGACCGGCACCGGGGCCGCCGGCTCGGGCACGGGGTCGAGCTCGACCGGCGCCGGCTCCTCCTCCAGCCCTGGCGCCCCCAGTGCCAGCACCGGCATCCCCTACGAAGTCGACACCACCTCGATGGAACCGAGCTTCCAGCCGGAAACCAAGATCTACTACGACCCCACCCGCACGCACCCGCAGATCGGCGAAGTCGTCGTCTTCTACCTCCCCGCCGGCGCGGAAGAAGGGGCCTGCGGCACCGTCATGGCCGGCGGGCGTGCCTGCGCCACACCCGTTCCGGGGACGACCAAGAGCAAGGAAATCTCGTTCAAGCGCGTCGTCGGGCTGCCCGGCGACAGCGATCGCCGTCGATGCCGGGCACGTGATCCGCAACGGCCAGCCGGAGTCCGAACCGCAGACCATCCCCTGCGAAAAGAACGAACGGCTGAGCTGCGAATTCCCCACGCCGATCACGGTGCCCGCCGGCGACTACTACGTGATGAGCCGACAACCGCGGGCTCTACAAGGAGGACAGCCGCCTCCTCGGCGCGATACCGCAGGAATACATCCTCGGCACCGTGGAGGGCGGCTGAACGATGGCGTCTGGGCCGCGGTTCGCGCTCGCGCCGGCCGTTGCGACGGCGCGAGCGGCGCTCCTGGTTGTGCTCTTTGCGCTGCTGGTTGTGCTCCTCGCGCTGCTGAGGACTGCATCCGCGGGCGCGGAGCCGGGGTTTGAATACGAAGAAGCGCGCCGCTTCGGCGGCTTCGACAGCAGCGCTTACAACACCGGGCAGTTCAGCGGCCCGCTCACGCCGGGGAGGTTCGTCGATCCGACGGGCTTCGCGGTGGATCCGGTCGACAACACGGTGTATGTCGTCGACCGCACATCGAGCGCCCTCGCCAAGCCGACGGACTGGCGCATCCAACAGTTCAGCCCCGGGGGCGTGCTGCTGGGGGCGACGATGTTCACGCTGCCCGACGAACCCGCCGGCAAGTTCGGCAAGGCCGCCAACGCGTCGGCGATCGAGGGCCTCGCGGTCGACCACAAGGCCAGACGATTGTATGCGCTGGTCGTGGGCTCGGCGCCGTCGCACAGTCCATATCCGAGCTTCACCGCTGCGCAGGAGCTGCTCGCCTGGTCTACGACGCCCAAGGCCGGCGCTACGACGCCCGAGGCCGGCGGACTCGTCGCGGCCACAGCGGGGGGTGGCGGGCAACTGCCACCCGACCCGCTCGCGAGCGAAGTCCCGGGGAGTCCGGGGACGGTCGGAGGTGTTGTGAGCAGTGAAAAACAGCTGCTTTCCGGCGAAACGCCGCTGTATGGACCGCAGGGGATCGCGGTGGACCCGCTCGAAGGCAGTGTCGACAACCCCGTCGCGATCGAGGCCAGCAATCTCGACGGGCTCGGGGTCGGGACACCGATACCGGGCGACACGATCGTTCAGCAGGTTGCGACCCAGCCGCAGGGTGCGTCTGCGACCGGAGATCTGCTGGGGCGCTGGTCCAGCTCGAGCGTGGCCGGGGCGCTCGGTCAGCACGAGGGCCCGCACGGCATCTCCACCGACCCTGACGGAACGCTGATCGTGCTGCTGGATTCGGCAGCGATCTCTCCCGCGACAGAAGCGTACGTCGTGAAGCTCAAGGCAGACCTCAGCGAAGCTGTCGTGTTGAACAATCCAGCCGATGTGCCTCCTCTCGGAGACGCCGACCAGGCGCCGATTTACGGGGACGAATCGCCCTTTCTCGTAACCGCCGGAGCCGGCGTCTCCGATGTGAAGGGCGTCGGCTCTCAGGTCGTCCAGCTCTCAGGCGCCACGCCGGGCGGCCACGCCGGTCCCTATGCAGGGGTGTTCTTCTCCCACGAACAAGAGGATTTTCAGGTCGGCCCCACCGGTCCACCCGGGTCTGAGTATTGGACGTCGGGGGACAGCTCTTCGGAAGAATTCGAAGCCAACATCGGCGTGCGACTGCTCGAGCCCGAAGCGGACGGGTCGATGAGCGGCCTCCAAGGACGCACGATCGTCAACACGCTCGGTAACAGCGAAAGGGGCGGGCACTGCAATATCGGTGCCTCGGAGGCTGCGCTCGCCGCGGGCGCCGACGGCACGCTTTGGGTCCTCGACAGGGGTCCGAGGACCGGGGCAGCCGGAAGCGCGCGGCCAGGGACGCGAAGTAATCGAGCTCGTGCCGGGCTCGCCGGGCTCCGGCCTGCGTGTGCCCGAAACCTTTCGGGACGTTCACGATGGCCATGCCGGCACGGACAGCCGACACGGTCCGGCGAAGAACGAAGCTCACCGTCCCCGCGGGCACCCAGGTCACCTTCAATGCCGCCTTGGTCAAGCACATGGGCACCATGTCGGCGGCGTCAATCGCCAAGGCGGCAAGCCGTTCGCCTACGAATGGGACCTCGACGGCGACCCCACAGACGGAGCCGGCTCACGACGGCTTTGAGAAGGTATATGAAATGCAGCCGACTCACTACTACTTTCCGCCGTCGAGCGTCACCTATACATACACGCGGCCAGGCGAATACAAGGTGCGCTTCCGCATGCGCACCGACTACGGTGTCTAGAACCGCCGCACCCCGGCATCGTGATCGTCACCAAGGCGCCCTTCCATCCCGAACCCCGCTTCACCGTGACCACCTCCGGCGGCCAGCAGGTGACAGTTCAATGCCAGCGGCTCGACGCCCGGCGTCGGCAAGATCGTCAACTATCACTGGAACTGGGGCGACGGAGGCGAAGAAGACGAAGAACCGCAGACCGCCTGTGGTTACCCACACATACGCGGAAGCCGGCAGCTACCAGGTGACGCTGACGCGTCACCAACAGCGCCTATCAGTCCGTCACCTCGACGCCGCAGACGGTAACGGTGGTGGCGCCTCAGCCGGCAAAGGCGGCGGTCTCCTCACCGCGCCGCTGTATGACATTCCTGCTCCCTTCGCTCTCTACCCAATACCGGCGATTCGCGGAGACGGACGCCCACGCGCCTTTCGCCACGCGCCCGCTTCGCCGGGGGCGTGGTGAGCGTCACACTCGCCTGCCCGGCGACCAAGCAGGCTGTGTGCCGGGACCGTCAGCGTCGAGACTGCCGCTGCCTTCGCGACGGCAGCGAAGGCCGGCAAGTCGTGCACACAGGACGCGCCGCCGCTTGCTGCTCGGCCACGCCTCGTTCAGCGATTCCCGGGGGACACAGCACGACGGTGAAGGTGCGTCTCTCGGCGAAGGGCAAGGCGCTGCTGAAGAGCTCCAAGCGCCTGAAGGTGCTGGTGGTCGTTGCCGCGCACGACTCGCTTGGCGACCCCGGCACCACGACGCTGGGCCTCACGCTGAGAGTTCCCGCGGCGCACAGCCGCCGACCGTCAGCAAGAAACATCGCGGGCACTGAATCTCTATTGGCATGGTAGATGCTGAGTCGCCATCCGCTCCGCGGGCGGCTGAGCCTCCATCACAACCTGAGATGTTACTAGCGATAACGATGGTTACTGTCTGGTGACAAAGTGGGATACGGGCTGTGACGAACTGGGTTCGGGGATGGAATTAATGTGTGATTTGCTTTGCCGAGAGCGGTACTGACGGTTACGGTGGCCTGGCACAGTCCATCGATCTCCCGTATGGGAGTGAAGGAGGTTCGGTTCGAATGAACCGTCATCACAAGCGTCGGCGCCTCGCCACCCTGGCGGCGTGTGTCGGCACCACAGCCGCATTCGCCGCTCTCGGCTCCGCCGGGACGGCGCTTGCCGCGGTGAACTGCGGGGTAGGGGGCTACGCATCGGGCTCCTCGTTCCAGAGCACCGCTCAGCACTCGGTCTTCCTGACCGGCACAGGGTGGGGCGCGCACAGCAGTTGCCTCGTCGCGCCCACCTCATCCACGATCACCTACACCGCGACGTCGAGCGGCCAGGGCCTGAAGGAGTTCGGCAACAGCTCCGGCCACTTCCAGCCTCGGTGAAGATTCATTTGCCGTGGAACCCGGCATCCGCGATCAAGGACGCTCGCGGGCGAAGTGCTCGACTGGTTCACCGGCACCGATGACGCACCGAGCGCCGTGGAATTGGGCGAGGCGGCGCTGGCGGCCGGCACGCTGCACCACCAGAAGGCCGAGATCACGATCCCGGTCGCACAGGCGCCCGTGTCCGTGATGCTGAGCCTGCCTCACGGCTGCAAGATCGAAGCGGGCAGCGTGCTCGACCTCGACAACGTCACGCTCGGACAGCTGTTCGAGGGTCCGACGGCGGCCAGCGGTGAAAACCCCGGCGGCGTGCAGTCCCAGAACGGCTATGCGATCAACACGTGGGGCGCGTTCTTCTCGCAGGAGGGCTACACCAAGATCACCAGCGGCACGCCTACAGCAGGTCAGTTCCTCGACCAGGGTGGTGCAACCGGCTGCGGTCAGGAAATCGAGCAGCAGGTCCGTCAGACCTCGTCCGGCACGTCGTTCGCGTTCAAGAGCTATCTGGCTCAGATCAACGAAGGTGTGTGGGGCGGGTTCGCCGCCGACGCTCCGACCTGGCCCGGCAGCTACGTGACCACAGGCGACAAGAAGACCGAAAACAGCGAAGAACTCCTGAACAGCAGCGGTGGCAACCTGGTCAAGAACTCCGCGGCCAACCCCGGCTCGGTCGGCTACGCCAACACGGCGGACGCCGGCACAGCAGGTAACGGCGGCTTCACCAACGCGGCGACGACGACCGAATTCAGCACAGGCGCCGGTGGCACGCACAGCCCCTCACACCAGATCCTGTGGGCTGAGGTGCAGAACAACGGCATCGCCACCTCGGGTGAGACGTACACCGATCCGGTGCAGACGGCGACCTCGATCGGCAACTGCGAGACGACGAAGATCCTCCCCAAGGAGGAAGGCTTCCCGTACTCCTACACCGACTCGTGGTATGGGCTGCAGGCTGCCGATACGAACATCTCGGCGGACGCAAGCCCGTCGGACTACTCGATCTGCGCGCTGACGTACGATCTGGTGTTCCACCACTACTCGAACAAGCACCTGTTCGGCAACACCGAAACGGCGCACGAAGTGGCCAACTCGGTGCACGACCTGTTCCAGTACATCACCAACGAAGGCCAGAACGAAATCCAGTCGCACGACTACACGCGTTACCCGACTGGAATGCAGTCGCTCGTCAACAACGCAGTGACTCCAGGCATCGGCTTCTGATCCATTAGCGATCTCAGTTGCCGGTGGCCCGTCGCGCCTCGTGCGCGGCGGGCCGCTGCCGTTAAAGGCCGCGGCGCCTGCCCGCGGGCGTCTGCATCGCCTGCCGAGCCACTGCATGCGAGCTGCGAGGACGAGGAGGCGCTCTGTCTAGGAGCCGTTTGCCAGCAGCGCGGCTGGCACCGGATCGTCGGAGTAGAAGCGCTCGATCACCTCGCGCTCGGCAAGCGCCAGGCGCCAGGCGGCATCGGGCTCGTAGTGGACCGGATGGCGCTCGTAGTCGCTCGCATTGACCGGCCGATACGCGCGCAGCGCCTGCTCGTCGAAGGTCTCGCCCGCCAGTCCCAGCGCCGTGCAGAGATCGTCGGTCAGCCGCTCGTAGCGTCCGATGAAGTCGATCGGGCGCCCGGGCGGCCCGATGAACTCGCCGAACAGCAGGCCGAGGTAGCCCGGCATGCGCTGCGTCACGCCCGCGACGAACTCGTTGAAGTCCTCCGAGCGGGCGGCGCGGTCGAGCGGGTGATCCATGCGCCAGCCCCTGCGCATGCGGTAGCTCCAGAAGGAGCGGTACCAGCTGAGCGGGTGGCGTACGAACGCGAGCGTGAACAGCTCGTTGTCCGGGAACGAACGCAGCGCCGCGTGACCTCTGCGCTCGCGGGGGTCCTCGCTGCCCGAGAAGTCGACCGCGCGCACACCGAGGGTCGCCTCCAGCGCGCCCGCCACGTATGAACCACCGGTCTTGGGCACGTGCAGGAACAGCAGCCGCTCGGTTCTGATGGCGGGCACGGGCCGCAGAGCCTATCCGGCAAGACCCGACACGGCCCCGACCGAAAAGACGGCGAGAGGGGTGAACGTCTCCAGGCCGCCGGGTGGACTCGCCGAGGCGGCACGATGGTCCTTTACATCGCCGCAACACTGGACCGGCCTGGACCCATGATGCTTCACGGTCGGCGATCGGGTGCTCCCTCGCCGAGTGACGCAGCGTGCAGAGAATCCCTTGAAGCCGCGGAAAATCATCACTTACGCAGCCGGTGGGCTCGTGCTCGGGGCGATCGTCGTCCTCGGCCTGACAGTCGCGCTGGCCAGCTCCTCCGGTCAGACGACGACGCCGATCAAGCACCTGGTGGTGATCTTCGAGGAGAACGCCACGTTCGACCATTACTTCGGCACCTATCCCCACGCCGTCAACCCGCCCGGCGAGCCGCCGTTCACGCCGCGTTCGGGGACGCCGAGAGTCAACGGCCTGAGCGAAACGCTGCTGAAGGACAACCCCAACGAGGACAACCCCGAACGCCTGGACCGGGCAAAGGCGCTGACGTGCGACCAAGACCACCATTACAAGGAAGAGCAGGAAGCCTACGACGGCGGCCTCGTGGATCAGTTCGTTCAGCACACCGCCGGCCAGGAATGCATCGGCACCGAACCTGGACCCACGGGCGAGAACAAGACCACCGTGATGGACTACTACGACGGCAATACCGTAACGGCGCTGTGGAACTACGCTCAGTACTACACGCTCGAGGACGACTCCTTCGAGACGCAGTTCGGGCCTTCCACACCCGGGCACCTGAACTTCATCAGCGGCGAAACGGGCGGCGCGAGCTCGAACAAGCCCACCTCGGCGATCGCCAACGGCTCGCTGATCGCCAACGCCTACCCGGCCTACGACGATTGCGTGGGCGGCGGGGAAGAGGGCCTGCCGGGGGGAGTCGCGGAAGCGCCTCGGGTCTCGATGTCCGGCAAGAACGTGGGCAACTTGCTCGACGTCAAGGAAGTCACGTGGGGATGGTTTCAGGGCGGCTTCACTCCCACGGCCAGGACCGCCGGCGGGAACGCGGAATGCAGGGCAGCGCACGCCAACATCGGCGACGCGAAGTCCTATTCGGATTACGTCTCCTACCACGAGCCTTTTCAGTACTACGCCTCGACGGCCAACCCCCACCACCTTCCTCCCACCTCGCTGGGCGCGATCGGCCGCGGCGACCAGGCCAACCACCAATACGATCTCACCTACTTCACGACGGCGCTTGACGAAGGCAACCTGCCTGCCGTCTCCTTCATCAAGCCCTCGGCCTACGAGGACGGTCACCCCGGCTATTCCGATCCGCTGGACGAACAGCGCTACCTCGTGGAAACGATCAACGCGATCGAGCAGTCGCCGGAGTGGTCGAGCACGGCGGTCGTGATCGAGTGGGATGATTCCGATGGCTGGTATGACCACGTGATGCCCCCGCTGGTGCGTCCCTCGGCATCTCCGCAGGATGCGCTCGACGGCGCAGGCGAGTGCGGCGTGGTGGGAAGTCCGCCGCCCGCGAATTACCAGCCCGACCGCTGCGGCTACGGCCCGCGCCTGCCGATGCTCGTGATCTCTCCCTGGGCAAGGGAAAACTACGTCGATGGCGCCGTCACCGACCAATCCTCGGTGCTGCGCTTCATCGAGGACAACTGGCAGGTGGGACCCATCGGCGGCGACTCCTCCGACGCGCAGGCGGGCACGCTGGAAAGCGCATTCGACTTCAACGCCGCGGACCCGCGCGCGCCGAAGGTGATCCTCGACGAAACAACCGGTGAGGTCATCAGCGTGAGCCCCTCGGGGGAATCGGGCGCCACCAGCACGACCACGACCGGCGCATCCAGCACGACCACGACGAGCTCGGCGAGCGCATCCAGCACGACTGCGGCCACATCCAGCTCATCCACCGCCTCGTCCACGACATCGAGCTTCTCCACGACCAGCGGGACGACTTCACCCCTCCCGGCTCTCCCGACCAAGGCCGTGTCCTGCGCGATCGCGCCGCGCAGGCGCAGCGCGATCGTGGTCTCCTGCCGCTTCAGGGCAGGGCTGATCCAAGGGCGCGCCGCGGTCCGCTTCCGCCTCGTGCGCCGTGGACGGGTGCTCGCGAGCACCCGTGTCTTCGTGCACGACGACGGCGCCACGGCGACGCTTCACCTGCGGAGTCTCCCCAAAGGCACTTACACCCTGCGCTTGGCGCTCACGAGCAGATTGGGCCTGCGCGGATACGTGCGCTCGGTAAATGTCCACTGATCAGGGCGTGATGATGCCGCCGGCCGTGCCGCAGTGCCCGGCGGGCTGGCGCACGGGCCCGCCGGACTTCGTTGGCATCGGCGCTCAGCGTGCGGGAACGACGCGGTGGTTCGATCTGATCGTCGCGCACCCGCAGATCCAGGCGCCGCCGGCCACGCGCAAGGAGCTTCACTACTTCGACCGCTTCCACGCGGGCGCCTTCACGGCGGCGGACGCCGCAGCCTACGATTCTTACTTCCCGCGGCCGCAGGGGCAGTTGACGGGCGAGTGGACGCCTGTCTATCTCGCTGCGCCGTGGGTGCCCGCGATGCTGGTCGCGGCGGCCCCCGAGGCGAAGCTGCTGGTGACCCTGCGCGACCCGATCGAGCGCTACCTGTCCGGTCTGCAGCGCCACCACCGCACCGCCCGCGCCACCGACACGCCGCTCAACGCGATGGCGCCGCTGGAGGCGTTCATGCGCGGCTTCTACCACGCTCAGCTCACCCATCTGCTGGCGCACTTCGATCGCGCGCGGGTGCTGATCCTGCAGTACGAGCGCTGCGTGTGCGAGCCGCTTGAGCAGCTGCGGCGCACCTTCGCCTTCCTGGGCGTGCGCGACAGCGGCTTCGAGCCGGACTTCGACGCGCACCCCAACCGCCAGGCCGAGAAGCCCGCGCTGCACCCCGACGCACGGCGTGCGCTGGTCGATGCCTACGCGCCCGGACGTCGAGAGGCTGGGCGAGAGCTTCCCGGAGATCGACCTCGCGCTGTGGCCTAACTTTGAGCACATCGTCTCAGGGTGCCGAGCATGACCCACGAAGCCACTCCAGCGGGATCGGCGGTGCTCGTGCTGGGGATGGCGCGCAGCGGCACCTCCGCAATCACCCGCCTGTTGACACTGCTGGGGGTCGATTTGGGGCCACAGGAGGCGCTGCTGCCGCCGATCGCGGGCGAGAACGCAAAGGGGTTCTACGAGCATCGCCCAATCATGCGGATCAACAAGGAGCTGCTGGAGCGCATGGGGGGGTCGTGGTCTGAGCCACCGCGCCCGGCGCGGGACTGGCAGCGGGACGCGGGGCTTCGAGGATCTGCGCGAACGGGCGCGCGAGCTGCTCGCCACCGACTTTGCCGGCGCATCGCTGTGGGGGTTCAAGGACCCCCGCACCTCGCTGACGCTGCCCTTTTGGGAGGAGCTGCTTGGGGACGACGTTCGCTATGTGATCTGTCACCGCAGGCCGCTGGACAGCGCGCGCTCGCTGGAGCAGCGCAACGGGATCAGACTTGATGAGGGGGTGGCGTTGTGGACGCGCTACATGGCGAGTGCGCTCGCGCACACCGCCGGGCGGCGACGCATCGTCGTCGGCTATGAGGAGCTGTTCTGCGACCGCGAAGTGCTCGTCGGGGAGCTGGCCGACTTTCTTAACGTGGGCAGGCAGGGCGTCACCGAGCAGGTACGCGCCGAGGTCCGTGCATGGATCGACGGCGACCTGCGCCACCACGCGAGCACGTTGCGCGAGTTGGTGGAGCACCCTGCGGTGTCGTCGCGGGCACAGGCGCTGCATCTGCTGCTGGAGCTGGCAATCGCGGGGCGCGGGGAGGCCGAAGCCGGCGGCGCGCTGAACGATGCGCTGGACGGCATGGCGCGAGAGCTGCTGCGCCGCGAGGTCGCGTGGGCATCGCTCCCTTCCGGGCTGCCGCCGAGCCTCGCGGGCGAGCCGCCAGGCCTCGCGGAGGAGCCGCTGGGTCTCGCGGACGAGCGAGCGAGCCTTGCGGAGGAGCCGCCGGGCGCGGATGCGGATGGTGGCTCTACTCTCCTGCGGCCATCCCGGCCACACCTGGCGACCTCCATGCCAGGCGGGAGTGACATCGAGGCCAGCGTCGTGGTGGTGGTGGCCGACGATCCGTGGGGGGCGATGGCCTGCCTGGAGAGCATCGGCGATCTCGAACGGGGATCCCCGCGGCACGAGGTCGTGCTTGTCGACAATGCCTCGGTAGGGCTGCGCTCGACGATCGCGGCGCTTGAGGGAGACGTGCGGATCGTCCGGCTGCCCGAGCGCCTCGACGAGGCGCCGGCGCTGCGTGCCGGGGTGCAGGCGGCGCGGGGCGAGCTGGTGCTCTGCCTGCCCACGCCGGGGCTGCTCGCCGAGAACGCGCTGAGCGCGCTATGGGTCGAGCCGGAGCGCCGCGGCACGGTGATCGCGAGCGCGCCGTACGTCTCGCCGACGCCCGCGCCGCTGTGCCGGCGTGGACCGGGCACGGAGGAGATCGAGGTGTCGGTGGTGCTGCCCACGCTCGACGCCGCCTCGACGGAGGTGCGCGAGTGCCTGCGCGCCCTGCAGGCCACCATCAGGGCGCCCCACGAGATCGTCGTGGTCGACAACGGCGCCCCGCCGCAGGGGTTCACCGCGCCGGTCAACGCCGCGCTGCGCGCCGCGCGCGGGAAGTATCTGGTGGTAGTCAACGACGACGTGCGCGTGCTCGACGGCTGGTGGGAGCCGCTCGCCGCGGCGCTCGAGGGCGGTGTGCCGCTCGTGTTCCCGCTTACGATCGAGGGGCGCATGCGCTGGGAGTTCGCCGCCTGGTGCTTTGCGATGCGGCGCGAGTTGCTGGAGAGCATGGCCGCGCAGCCGGGCGAGCTCTTCGATCCGAGCATGCTCGTGTGGTGCCAGGATCTCGACCTGCGCAAGCGGATGGCCGCCGCCGGCATGGCGCCGCTGTGCATCCCGGAGTCGCACATCCGCCACGCCGGCTCGCGCACCGTGGGCGTCACCGCGCCGCACAATGCGCTGCGCAACTGGATCCATACGCAGGCGGGGCGCGACACGGAGGCCTTCCGGGCCAGATATCCGCTGAGGGGCGCCGCGCGCGAGGACGTGCGCGAACGCGACGGGCTGCCGGCGGCGCTGCCCGTACTCAGCGCCGAGCACGTCGAGACGACGCTCGCGCGCGAGCCGATCGTCTTGCGCGCCGAGGGGCCGGCGTGGCGGGGTCACACGCTCGACTGGCCTGCCGACGCCGGTCACTTCTTCCTCGCTGGCGACATCGAGGTGCACGCCGGCGACTGCGTGCAGGACATCCTTCTGCGCGCCATCTTCCGCGGCGGGCCGAGCGGTAGGGGAGCGGTTGGCGGGAGGGCGGTTGGCGGGAGGGCGGTTGGCGGGAGGGCGGCTGGCGAAGGTGAGGTCGATGAGGGCGGCAGAGGCGGGGAAGAGCTGTTCTGGATAGACCTCGTGCCGGGTGTCATCACAACCGGGCGTCGCTCCTTCAGCCTGCCGCGCGAGAGCGCGCGCGCCATCCCCCGCGGGGCCGACGCGCCGCCGCCGCAGTGGTCGCAGGTGCGCAGCGTGCACATCTGCGCGCGCTCGCGCCTGCGGGGGGCGCTGCGCCGGGGGCCTTCCGCTGAGGGCGCCACGGTCGCCACGATCGGCAATCTGCGCGTGCTGGCGCTGCCCGCGGAGCTGCCTGCGAAGGCGCCGCGGTGAGTCGCCTCGGCATAGCGGTCGTCACCTACCGCCGACGCGACCGCTTCGAGCCGCTGATGGAGCGCCTGCAGCGCTTCACGCAGGCGCCGCACGAGCTGGTGGTGGCCGACGACGGCGGCGGCGACGGCACCGTGGAGTGGTGCCGGGAGCGGGGCGTGCGCGTCGTCACCGGCGAGAACTACGGCGTGGCGCGCAACAAGAACCGCGGCCTGTTCGCGTTGGCGAGCCTCGGCTGCGACCCGATCCTGATCATGGAGGACGACGTGTATCCCGACGTGCCCGGGTGGGAGGTCGACTGGGTGGCCGCGACCGAGCGCTGGCACCACATGTCCTACCTGCACCCGCGCATCGCCGACGCGACCCTCGGCGGCGCGGGCACGCCCGAGGATCCGTACATCAACCCGAAGGCGACCGCGCAGCTGCTGACGATCTCCGCGAAGGCGCTCGCCGAGGTCGGCTACCTCGACAGCCGCTTCATCGGCTGGGGGCACGCGCACGGCGAGTGGACGACGCGCATCAAGCGCGCCGGCTATGGCTTCAAGGCGATCGTGCTGCCCGATGGGACGAAGCCCAAGGCGCAGCTGTACCTGCTCGGGGGTCTCGTCGACAACGAGGGCGGCCGCTGGCGCGACGAGGAGTCCGGTGCGTCGCAACCGCGCGCTCTACAAGCAGATCTACCCCGAGCCGGTGTTCCGCCGCCCGTGGCGCTCGCCGCAGGAGCGCGAGGCGTTCCTCGCCGAGCAGCGGGAGGCGGGGATCGAAGGGGAGCGCCTGGCCGACGAGCTGGACGCGGTGCAGCCGATTCCCGCTGGATGAGCATGGGAGACGTACACTCGGGCGAATGGGGTGAGGGTGTCCGGCGAGTTGGGAGGCGAGGACGTCAGGCGAGTGGGGCGCTCAGCGGTCGGGGATCGTGAGCCTGTGGGCAGCGGCGATGGCATCAATCTGCGGCGTGGGGATGCCGGCCCCCTCACCCAGCTCGGGCCACGCGGCGACGGCGTCGCGGACCTCGGAGAGGATCGCCATCGCGCGACGTCGGCTCATTCCCACATTGTCCGCGCAGGCGCGGAAGTCGGCCTGTGTGAAGCCGTCGCGTCTGCCGTTCATCGACATCTGGTGCCGGCTTGTCCAACCCCCGGAGGGGTTGTAGGCGTAGATGACGTCGAACGCCGGCGACAGTCTCCAGCGACCCCGGCGATCCATCAGGAAGGCGATGTTCTTGACGTGGTCGTCCTGGTTGCGGGCGACGATGTTGAAGCTCATGCGGCGGAACAGCTGCTCGATCGTGTCCATGTCCAGGCCGAGGCGGCGAACGACGTCGAACGCCTGCTCGTAGGAGTAGGCCAGCGGGTCGTTGAAGTCGTAGTGGGCGAGCGCGGCGAGCGATTGCATGTGCAGCCGCTCGCCGCCGTCGGTGCGGTCGAAGCGCCTGGTCATGAAGTGCCGGCGGCCGTGCTCCTCCAGGATGCGGCATTCGGTCATCACGATCCCGGCTTGTCGGGCCATCTGCGAGTAGGCGTACTCGATCGCGCCGAAGCCCTGGGGGTCTTCCAGGTCTCGGTCCCGGTTGCCGCTGACCCCGTCGAACTTCAGGATCCAGTGCTCGAAGCCGGGTCCGGCGTCGATCTGCCCGGAGCGCACCTCCCCGGTCTGGGGGTTGTAGGCGATGACCGCCTTGGCGCGCGCACCGCCGGCGGAGCTGCCGACGGTGAGGATGTCCCTGAGGGCATCCTCCTGATCGGCCCCGTCGGCGAGCGAGGTGGCGAAGCTCTCGCGGTCGGCGAGGATCTTCGATGCGAGGTCGACGAGCGCGTCGATCCTGATGTTGCGGCTGTGCGATGACTGCGGTCCGCGGGCGGGTGCGAACTCGAGGGCGCCCATCCCTCGCCGGCCGATGTAGCAGAGGCGCTCGACCGCGTTGAACTCCTCCGGTCGACGCCCGTGGGTGGCGAGCCATGCGTCGATCACGGCGTTGCCGAACTTGTCGGGCAGCGAGTCGGCAAGCAGGCCGGGCAGTCCGTGAAAGGTGTCCGGGTTCAGGCTTCCGAACACGTAGGGCCGCGGCGCGAGCGGCATCGTCAGCGGCGCCACCTCGACGCCGCTGGGCAGGAAGGCGGGGTCGTACTGGAAGACCGCGTCGCGGTGGTCGTCCTCGAGCGAGACCGCGCCGATCGGCGTGCCCCAGAGGCGGACGCTCGCGACGGTGCTCATGGATCGGCGCCGCGTTCATCCCCCCAGCGCCACGCGCTCCGGCCTGTGGGCCGGGTCCCTCCGGTGGCTCCTGTCTGTGGGCCACCGCGCACGGTCCCTGGAGGCGCGTGGGCGGTCTCTCTCGCGAGGCGCCCACCCCCTCGGATGCCGGAGGCGCGTCGGCGTCGGCGTCCCTGGAGCTTGACCAGATCGATCGGTGATGGTGTGGGTTCGGGGATCAGGCGGTCGAGCGCGTCGAGCATGCCCAGGACGCGCAGTACCCGGACGAGGCTCGTGAGCTTGACTGCATCGCCGCGCTCCAAGCGCAGGACCGTGAGCGGAGCGAGGCCCGCCTCGTGTGCGAGCTGAGCCTGCGTGAGGTTTCGCTCCAGGCGCGTGTGGGCCAGGCGCTGGCCGAGCTCCTGAAGTACTGCGCTATCGGTCCTGGTGTTGCTGATTCGCATAAGCTATCTTTTAATATAGCAAATACGCAAGATCCGCCTTTAGATATCGCTAATGATAGCAAAAGGCATCTCACTTTGTCCTCAAATGGAGATAATTAGCTATCTCTAAAGATGTCTATAGAGCATAAAAAGCTATTATCTATCATTTAGCATAGCTAATTGCTCGTACACCGCCATCCCGCCGAAGCGCCCGCGGTAGGCGAGGCCGAGCGACTCCGCGCGCTCGGCCAGCGCGCGCGCGACGCCGTAGGCGCCGGTCTCGTTCTCGGGGTGAAAGCAGTCGTGGAACATCGCCACGCCGCCGGGCGCGATGCGCCCTCCAAGCGCGTGCAGGTCGCGCGAGAAGCCCTCGTAGGAGTGGTCGCCGTCGATGAACACGGTGTCGAACTGGCCGGGGAGGGCGGCGATCGCCGTGGAGGAGTCGCCGCGCACGAGCGTGACCAGCTCCAGCAGGCCGCGCTCGCGCAGGTGGGCTTCGGCGATCGGCTCGTACTTGTCGTTGAGCTCGATCGAGTAGAGCGGCCCCTCGCCGCCTCCGTCGCGCAGACCCATCGCGAGGACGGCGGTGCTCTTGCCGTGCAGGCGGCCGACCTCGAGGATCGGCCCTCGCGCGAAGTGGGCGGCCTCATACAGCTTGTACTGGTCGCCGGGCATCAGCTTGCCGGTGATGTCGGCCACGGCGTCGGGCACGTCCTCGTGCAGAGGGCTGAGGAAGCCGTGCAGCCCAAGCGCGGGCACGTAGAGCGATGGCTCGAACGAGCGATAGATCGGCTCGTAACCACGCGGACGCCGCTCCTCGTGGCGGTAGACGAAGCGGCTCGGCACAGGCTCTACTCGTGCGCCGCGAGCTCCGCGGGGGGCATCGCGAGCGCGTCGCCGTCCCCACCGAAGCGCGCGCGGTGGGCGCGCTCGAACAGCACGTACTCCGAGAGCGCGGCGCGGATCGCGGAGTAGCGCGCGGCGGTGGCGCGCGCGCCTGCCTTCAGCCGCTCCAAAAGCGCCCGGTCGCCGACCAGCTCGCCGAGCGCCTGCAGCGCGCCCTCGGGGCCGAGCGTGTCGACGGCGAGCGCGTTGTGGCGCTGCTCGACGAACTCCCACACGCCCCCCACGGCGGGGACGACGGCGGTGGCGCCGCAGGCCATCGCCTCCAGCGCGGTGCGCCCGAAGGCCTGGTAGACGGACATGTCGAGGAACACGTCGGATTCGCGCAGCAGTTCCGCGACCTCGGCCCTGCTCAGAAGCCCCAGGTGGCAGTCGAGGATCGGGTGCGCGGAGGCGCTCCCCCCAAGCAGCTCGCGCAGCTCGTCGGGGTAGCAGCCGAAGGTGCTCACCTGCACGGCGCCGGGGTGGGCCCGCAGCAGCTCGTCCAGCACGGCGATCGTGGCCAGCGGCTGGCGGCGGGCGGTGCGCGGGCGCACCATCGCCACAACGCGCAGCGGCGCGGAGCGCGATCCGCCGGTCCCGGGCATGCCGACGCCAGATGCGCCCGCTTCGGATCTGCCAGTTTCCGACACGCCCGCTCTGGACGCGCCGATCCCGGACCCGCCCGCCGTGAACAGCTCGCGGTCGATGCTCGGCTCGACCTTCGCCACGAACAGCCCGTGGCGCTCGGCGACGACGTTGCAGAGCCAGTGCGACTTGGCGAACAGGAGCATGTCGGGGAGCGCGGTGTAGGAGGCGACGGCCTCCTGGGCGATGTAGGGGGCGGTGAAGAAGGGCTCGTAGTCCTGCACGTAGTAGGCCGCAAGGAAATCCGAGCGTCGCTCGCGAATCGCCGCCAGCAGCGCTACCGACTTGTGGTGGGTCGCCGAGATCACGTGCGCGTCGGCGGTGCGCTCGGCGAGGTCCTGCTCGTCGGCGAATGCCTCGAAGATCTCCTGTGCATCCTCGTAGACCGCCTCGGCGCGCGCCATGTCCCAGCGCGGAAGCATGATCCGCGCGGGGACGCCGAGGCTGCGCAGCGCGCGCGTCTCTTGGTAGAGCGAGTGCGAGCCGCCTGAGCCGCCGTGTGCGAGTCCGGGGAGCAGGAACGCGACGCGCAGCGGCATTGACCGTGACCCGCCCGCCCCGCCCAGCGCCGAGGCCACCGACCGCGGAGAGACGAGCCGCTCGGCCACGGCTGCGCGAACCGGCGCGAGCGCGTCGTCGCGCTCCATCGCGGCGATGAGCGCCTGCATCTCCTCGCGACCGTGCTTGTCGAGGAACGTCTCGTAGTTGGCGCGCGCCAGCTGCGCGCGCCCCTGCGCGCCATAGGAGGCGGACTTGACATGGTGCACGTACGCGTCGTCCGCCACGGCCAGCTGAAAACCAGCTTCGCGCACGCGCTGGGAGTAGTCGTTCTCCTCGCAGTACCCGTCGGCGAAGCGCTCTCCGTCGAGCGGTCCCACGCGCTCGAGCACGCCACGCTTGATCGCGTAACAGAAGCCGTTGATGAAAGGAAGAAGGACCCCACAAGGGGGTCCGCGATGGGTCGCGCGCGGCGAGGCAGCGGTGAGGATCGCACCCATGCCGTCGACCGTGAGCCAGCTGGGAAGAGGGTTGGTGGCCCATTCGCCGTGTTCCCTCACCGACGGCACGGACTGGTGCGAGGCGGCGTTGGAGAGCGGCCCGAGCACTCCGACCTCGGGGTGGGCTTCGCCGACGGCGAGGATCGCGCTCAGCCAGCCGGGGGTGGGGAGGGTGTCGCTGTTGAGCAGCACCACGTAGTCACCCGTGGATGCCTCCAATCCGCGGTTGGCGGCCAGCGTGTAGCCGTGCGGGGGCTCGGCGCGGCGGATCAGCGTGACCGCGGGGTTGCGGTCGGCGAAGGCGCGCAGGAAGCTCGCGGTGGACTCGCCGCTGCCGTCGTCGACGACGATCAACCGCAGCCGCCGCTCGGTCTTGGCAAGCAGCGACCACAGGCACTCGCGCAAATGCGGGAGAGCGTCGTGCACACACACGACGACATCGACGCTGGGGGCGTACGGCTTCTGCTCCTCGCCCTCCTCGCAGAGCACGCCGCGCACGTCGAGCGGCGCGGGGGCCGAGAGCGGGTCGCGGGCGTCCTCGCGGTCGCAGGGCAGCGCTCCCTCCAGGAGGGGCAGGTAGAGGTCGAGCAGCGTGCGCCACGCCTCCTGCTCGGGGCGCGTGTCTGGCTCTTGAATGGCAGGGCTCGAGCTCGCGTCGGGTTCCTGGACAGCCGGGCTCGTGCTGTTTGCGTGCGGCTCCCGAGCGGTCGAGCTCGTGCCGGGCGCGCCGGGCTCCTCGCGGGAGGGGCTTCCGCTGTTCGCCTTCGCCTCACGCCCGCTCGCATCCGGGTTCGGTGCTACGCCCGCGCCCCCCACACCTGCGGCCCCGGCGTCCGTCAACCGTCGCAGCTCGCCATCCAACACACGCATCGTCTCCTCGAGCGCGGCCCTCTCCTCATTTCCTTCCTCTAGCTCCGCCACCCGCTCTGTCAACTCCCGCACCTGCCGGTGCAGCGCCACCGTCTTGCGCGGGTCGGGCGAGCGCATGACCTGCTTGAGCTGCGTCTCGGCGAGGCGCCGCTGGATGTTCGCGCGCTTGAGCTCGGCGTCGATGCGCGCCTGCTCGATCGCCTCGCAGTGGGCGCGCAGGAACGCGGGACTGTCGATCGACTCCAGCAACTCGCGCAGCGGCGCGCATGCCTGCAGCGTGGGTGCGCTCGCGAGGATCGCCATCCCGCTGAGGCCGGGGATGGTCCACATGCGCCACGGCGTGGGCGACTGGGCCACGAAGTCCTCCACCGCGCTCAGCACTCCGTTCGCCGGCGTGCCCTCCAGCTGCGCGTTCTCGAGGTGGTCGTTGAGTCCGGGCCCCAGCTCCACGCGCCTGGGCTTGATCCCCTGCCGTGCGTGGGGGTGGCGGTGTGCCTCGGGGATCGACTGCGGGTCGTAGTAGAGGTCGCGCCTGCCGTAGGGCCAGCCGATGTCGTGCGCCAGCACCACCGGCGCCTCGCGCTCGTCCTCGCGCGCGCGGCGCTCCAGCGCGCGCAGCTCCTCGATCACCGTGTACCAGTTGTGGTCGCCGTCGATCAGCGCGAGGTCCACGTGCGCGATCTCGTCGAGCACCTCCAGGCTCTTGCGGCGGTGAAAGCGCAGCTGCTCGCCGTACTCGGCCTGCAGGCGGTCCACGTTCAGCGTGGGGTCGGGGTCGATCGCGTGCACCGTCGCTCCGTTGGCCTGCGCCCACGCCAGCAACGGGCCGGTGACGGCGCCCACCTCGACGCCCACCTCGACCACCACCCGCGGTCGCAGCGCGTCGAGCAGCGGTTGGATGAGCAGCTTGAGGAACCAGTGCATGGCGGCCTTCGGCCCGTCGTCCGAAGCCCCGCGTTCGCTGCGGCGAGACGGCCCCCGGGACCCGGGACCCGGCAGTGTAGGGCCGGCGGCTGGCCGCGATTGTGTCTTTCGTAGCCTTTCACCGCTTCTTCACAGGGTCTTGGGTGGGTGCGGTTGACTTCCGCTTTGTGTCCGGCTTGCCCACATGCTGGCGGAGGAGGAAGCACTGCACATGAGGATGATCGTGCCCGCACTGGCCGAGGAGCCCACCCAAGCCTCGATCCGCACGCTCCTGGGGGAGATGTTCGACGAGGTGGGTCCCGCCGGCTCCCCGTGTGCCCCGAGCGTGGGGCATGGGTTGACATCGACACCGCCGAGCGTCGCCTACCTGCTTCCCGGTCTGCCGCCGGAGGGCTCCGGTGGATCGCACTCGCTCGTCCAGGAGGCCCGTGGTCTGCGCGAGCTGGGCGCGCGCAGCCGCGTGTGCGTGCCGGAGGACTCGCTCGACACAGCCGCGGCGGTGTATGGCAACGACGACCACCTGTTCGTCACCTACGCGGAGGACGTGCCCTCCGCCGGCGGCGCGCACTCCGCGACGATGGACGCCGTGGCCGATGCCGAGGTGGTCGTCGCCACCGAGTACCCCTCGGTCGACCTGCTCGCGCGCCTCGTGCGCGAGCGCCCGCGGACGGTGTGCGCCTACTACGTGCAGGACTATGAGCCGCTGTTCGCTGCGCCGGGCTCCTCGCGCTCGGATCGCGCGCTGCTCTCCTACCGCGCGATCCGGGGTCTGCTGCTGTTCGCCAAGACCGAGTGGCTCTGCGGGCTCGTGCGCGCGCTGCACGGGGTGCCGGTCGCCAAGGTGGCCCCCAGCCTCGACCGCCAGCTGTTTCACCCGGGGGGTCGCCGGCAGTCCCCCGGCCCGCTGCACATCGCCGCGATGATTCGCCCCCGCACGCCCCGCCGGCGCCCCGCCGCGACGCTGCAGGCGCTGGCCGTGATCGCCCGGGGGCTGGGCGAGGGGGTGGCTGTCTCCACCTTCGGCTGCGAGGAGGACTCGTTTCTGCAGCTCGCCGGCGAGGCGCTTGGTGAGGAGGCGCTCCCCGGCAGTCACCTGGGTCTGCTCAGCCGTCTCGAGGTCTCCCAGCTGATGCGGCGTTGCGACATCTTCATCGACGCCTCCGCCTACCAGGCCTTCGGTCGTACGGGCCTGGAGGCGATGGCCTGCGGCGCCGTCCCGCTGCTGCCCGACCTGGGCGGCGTGCACGAGTATGCGCGTGCCGAGAACGCCGTGATCCTCGATCGCGACAGCCCGCGGGAGATCGCTGCCGCGGCAATCACCCTCGCCCGCGATCCGGCCCGCCTGCGCCGCCTGCGCGAGGCCGGCCTGCGCGACGCGCAGCGCTTCACGGTCCGGCGCGCCGCGCGCAGTCAGCTGGAGCTGTTCGCGCAAGCTGTGGCCGCGTCCGGCGCTCGGCGCTCGATCTCCACCGGGGCTGCTGCCGGCGGCGTTCTCGCCCTCTAGACAAGCAAAATCTGAATCGTCAACCAAGGAGCGCCACCATGAACGCCAGCCCATTCGTCGAGCGCCTCCGCGACCACGCCGCGCGCGTGGGGGCGCTGCCGCGCACGGACTCCCCGCCGTCCCGGGCCGGGCTCCCTCCGGTCGAACCCTCCACCCAGGGCGCGAAGTCCATCTCGCAGCCCGCCCCGGAGGCCGTCAACCCCAACCAGCTCGCCTTCTGGCAGAGCCCGGTGGCGCGCGCGTTCATCAACCGACGCATCACCGGCGACCCTGAGCTGGGTCCCGAGACCTACTACGCGCGTCGCCACGGCCCGTCGATCGTGGCGCCCCACGCGCTCTCGCTGCGCGCGAGCGACGCGAAGCTCGAGCTGGCGCTGGTGGAGGCCGGCTCGTGCGAGCGCCTCACGGGGCTCGACGACGACGAGAAGCGCGTGGACTTTGCCGCCGGACGCGTGCCCGAGCCGCTGCGCGATCGCGTCCACTTCCAGCTCGGCGCGCTCGAGCAGTGGCAGCCGCCCGAGCCGCTTGGCGCCGTCGTGTGCCGCAGCTTCCTGCACCGTCGCGAGGACCTGGAGGCGTTGCTCGACCGCCTCGCCGCGCTGCTCGAGCCCGGCGGGCTGCTGTTCGTGGAGGACTTCGTCGGGCCCCTCGCGCTTTCAGTGGACCGACGCGCAGCTGCAGGCGATCAACCGGCTGCTGGCGCAATTGCCCGACGAACTGCTCGCCGATCTGGCCGCCACCGACGGGCGGCGCAAGCGCAGCGTCGAGCGCCCCGACCCGGCGGCGTGGCTCACCGCCAATCCCCGCGAGGCGGTGCGCAGCGAGGAGATCCTGCCTGCGCTCGACGCGCGCTTCCAGCGGGTCGAGGTGTGCCCCTACGGCGGCGCTGTCTTCCACCAGCTCTTCAGCCGCATCATGGGCAACTTCGCCGGGCGCCCCGATCTGGTGGGCGTGCTGATGGAGGTCGACGCGCTGCTCACCGACTCGGGCGCGCTCGCCTCCGACTACGTCTGGGGGGTCTGGCGGCGGGCCTGAGGGGGCCGCCCGGGAGTCCGGCGGCGGGACTGGACGGGACTGCCCGGGGCTTCGGCGGCGGGGCTGGATGGGAGATTGCCGGCGGCCGACGTAGGTGGGATCCAGCCGTCAGCTCGGCGGCTCGTCGTTGCCGGTGTGCAGCGCCCCGGAGCGCCACGCGATCCCACCACAGGGCCGGTCCCGAGACCCAGTTGTTGGGGTGCACCACGGCGAGGATCGGCGAGCGGCGGTCCACCAGCAGGTCGATCGGGTCGAGCCCCTCCTTCCAGCCCCCAGCGGCGGCGCTGCGGTCGGTCAGCCACACGTCGAGATGGTGCTCGCGCATGGCGGTGTTGGCGTCCCAGCGGAGGCCGTAGTCGGCCCACTCCTCGCCGAGCAAAAGCGCCCCATTGTGCACGCCCGGCATACGCGTGTCGCCGTGCGGGCAGGCCGAGCGCGCGGGTCCGAAGCGCTGCGGCGAAGGCCGCCAGCTCGGCGCGCAGCAGCTCGCGCGCCTCGGGGATCAGCGAGGGCGCGTCCGCAGCGCCGAGGCCGCGGCGCAGCAGCTCGCGTGTGAGCGTCTCATAGTGCAGCCCCACCGCGTGACCGGCTGCGGCGATCGTCTCGATCGCCTGTGGGGAGGCGGTGCGCCAGCGGAAGTACCACGTCGAGAGCACGCCGTGCTCGGCCTCGATCGCGGCCATCCGAAGCGCCGCGGCGGGGTGCTGGTCGACGTCGTGGCGCACTAGCAGCCGCGGTCTGTCCGCCGCCAGCGTGGGGTCGGCCAGCCACTCCTCCAGCGACAGCACCGCATAGCCCTGCTCCAGCGCGATGCGCAGCAGCATGCGGTACTCGCGCCAGCGCGCACGCGAGAGCGTGCGACTCATGCGCCGACGCGTACGGATGGGCACTGAGCTGTTGGTTATCACCTGGTTATCAACGTTTCCGCTGCTCGGTGGCGGCTTTAGACTGCTCCGCGTCATGGCCCTGGAGACCGCCGGCACGGGCGCGATCATAGAGATCGACGAGCCACCCGCCGACGCGCAGGAGCGTATCGCCCATCTGCGCCGCGAGCTGGCGATCCGCGACCGCGAGGAGCGCGCCGCGCGGCGCGAGATGGCGCGCCTCACCGAGCAGCTCGCGCGCCACTCGCGCGCGACGCGCACCCAGCTCGAGCGCCTGCGCGCGGAGGGAGTCGCCGAGTTCGAGCGCCTGCGCGCCGAGGGCCACGCGCGCCTGGAGGAAGCGGGCGAGCGAGCGCTTGCCGACCTGCGGGTCGAGCGCGAGCGCTCAGACGCAGAGCGCCAGGCGCTGCGCGAGGCCGCGGACGCCGAGCTGGTACAGGCGCGTGAGCAGGCTCGCGTCGAGCTCGACGCGGCGCGCGAGCAGACCCGCGCGGCGCTCGCGCGTGCGGATGGCGCAGAGGCCGAGTTGGGCGTGCTGCGTGGCGAGCTGGAGCGGCTGCAGGCCCTCCTCGCCGAGCGGGAGGGGTCGATCGAGCGCCTCGGCGGGGAGCTGGAGCGCGCCGAAGCGCAGCTTCAGTCCTCGCGCCGGGAGCTCGACACCGCAGAGCGCGCCCGCGCGCGCGAGGCAGCCGAGCACTCCGCGCGCTCGCGTCGCCTCGAACAGGAGGTGTCCGCGTTGTCGGTCGGGCTGCGCCACACGCGCGAGGACATCGAACGGGCCGCGGGCTCGCGCGCGTGGCGTCTGGGTCACCTGACGACCCGCACCCTCTCGCGCCTGGCGCGCCGTCCCGTGCGCACCCAGGGTGCGCTCGCCGCCGCGCTGACGCGGATCGAGCGGGTTCAGGGCGCCGTGTATGAGCTGCCGCCGCCCGCCGCGGAGCGGCCGGCGCTTGTTGCGCCCGCCGCAGCCGCTGCGAGCGCCCCGGTCACTGCGCCGAGCGAGCCGCCGGGCGAGCTGCGCTTCTCGGAGGAGCACGAGCAGGAGCTGGCCCGGCGTCGCGCCGCGCTGGCGGCCACGCTGCGCGAGCGCCTCGGTCCGCCCCCTGAGCGCGAGCGCTGGCCGTCGGTGAGCGCGATCGTTCCCACGCGCAACGGTCGCCACCACCTCGAGCGCCTATTCCAGGGGCTGATCGAGCACACGCGCTACCCGGAGCTCGAGGTGGTGGTGGTCGACAATGCCTCCTCCGACGACACGCTGGCCTACCTGGAGTCGCTGGAGACCCCCTTCCCCGTCGAGGTGCTCGCCAACGGGGAGAACCTGTCGTTCTCGCAGACCAACGCGCGCGGCGCCGAGCGCGCCGGGGGCGAGCTGCTGCTGTTCCTCAACAACGACGTCGAACCCTTCGAGGACGGCTGGATCGAGGAGCTGGTGTGCGCGCTGGAGAGCGACGGCGTGGACGCCGTGGGCGCCACGCTGCTGCACCCCGAGGATCTCGACCGCCCCCCGGCTGAGCCGTGCGTGCAGCACCGCGCGATCCGCTTCCGCTGGCAGGACGACATGGTGAAGGGCTTCAACCACGGCGACGGCGAGAGCCTGTGGGAGGGGTCCTTCGGGGTCGAGCTGCGCGCCCCCGCGGTGACCGCCGCATGCATGCTGATCGCGCGCGACTCCTTCGAGCGCGTGGACGGCTTCGGCGCGGCCTATCGCTACGGCACCGAGGACGTCGACCTCGGCCTGAAGCTGCTCGTCAGCGGCGGCGAGAGCGCCGGCGTGGGGCGCTCGGTGCTGGTGCACCGCGAGTCCTCCAGCCAGAACCGCGCCTCCAGCGACTTCCGCCGTCTCAACCGCTTGGAGAACCGCCGGCTGTTCCTGGAATGCTGGGGGCCGCAGACGCTGCGCGAGTACCGCCTGGCGAAGCTGCGCCTCGATCCCTTCTGGACCGACGGCTCGGGTGCCCATGTGGCGATCACGCTCACCAGCCTCGACGCGAGCGACGGCTGGGGGGACTGGTACTCCGGGCACGAGATCGGCGACGCGCTGGAGAGCATCGGCTGGCGGGTCACCTACATCCAGCGCAAGGGCGAGCAGTGGTATGAGCTGCCCGGCGACCTCGACTACTTGCTCTCGCTGATGGACCCCTTCGACCTGCGCCGCGTGCCCGACCACATCGCCACGATCGCGTGGATCCGCAACTGGACCGAGCGCTGGCTGGAGCAGCCCTGGTTCGAGCGCGCCGACATCCTGCTCGCCTCCTCGCGGGGCACCGCGGAGCTGATCGCAGAGCGCACCGGGCGTCAGACGATCCGCTTCCCGCTGGCGGTCAACCCGGCGCGCTTTCACCCGCGCGCATCCGAGGAGCGCTTCGTCGCCGACTACGTGTTCACCGGCAACTGGTGGGGCAAGGACCGCGACATCCAGCGCGCGCTCGCCCCGCGCGAGGGCGAGCGCGTGGCGATCTACGGCAAGGACTGGGAGAAGGTCCCCGAGTTCGCCCCCCACGCGCGCGGCGAGCTGCCCTACGAGGACCTCGCGCTGCTGTATCCGAGCGCCACGCTCGTGCTCGACGACACGCAGGGCCCGACCCTGCCCTACGGCGCGCTCAACGCGCGCGTGTTCGACGCGCTGGCCAGCGGCACGCTGCCGATCACCAACTGCGAGGCGGGCGTGCGCGAGCTGTTCGACGAGGACTTCCCCGTGTGGGACTCGCCGCAGACGCTGCGCGCGCGCCTGGACGAGCTGCTGGGAGACGCTGCGCGGCGCGAGGAGCTGACGGCGCGCTACCGCGAGACGGTGCTCACGCGCCACACCTACGCCCACCGCGCGGCGCGCCTGCGCGAGATCCTGATCGAGCACGAGCAGCGGCTCTCGTTCGCGCTGAAGATCGGCGCGCCCAACCGCGCGGTGGCGCCGCTGTGGGGGGACCTGCACTTCGCCGAGTCGCTTCTGCGCGAGCTGCGCCGCCGCGGGCACCGCGCGCTCGTGCAGACGCTGGACGAGTGGGAGGACGAGGCCGGTCTCACCTGCGATGTCGTCGTGCACCTGAAGGGGCTCTCCCGCTTTCACCCCAAGCCCGGCCAGTTCAACGTGCTGTGGTCGATCAGCCACCCCGCGGAGCTGAGCGGCGAGGAGTGCGACGGCTACGACCTCGTGGCGGTCGCCTCGCCGCTGTTCGCCGAAGAGCTGCGCGAGCGCACGCGCACGCCCGTGGTGGTGCTGGAGCAGGCCACGGACGCCTGGGTGATGCGTCCCGAGCCACAGGAAGCCGGGGCCGGCGAGGATTCCGGGAGCGGTATGGAGGACGCGATCGGTGGCGGGGTCGCGGGTGGCGGGAGGGCCAATGGGTCGGCACATGAGCTGGTCTATGTCGCCAACTCGCGCGGCGTGCTGCGCCCGATCGCGGCCGAGTTGCAGCGGACGAAGCACGACCTGGCGATCTGGGGCTCGGGCTGGGAGGGTCTGATCGACACTGCGCGCGTGGTGGGCGAGCACGTGCCCAACGGCGAGCTGCGCCACGTCTACGGCTCGGCGGGCATTGTGCTGAACGACCACTGGGATGACATGCGCGAGCACGGCTACATCTCAAACCGCATCTACGACGCGCTCGCCTGCGGCACGCTCGTCCTCAGCGACGACGTCCCCGGCCTGAACGAGCGCTTCGGCGAGGCGGTCGCCGTCTACCGCTCCCCGGAGGAGCTGCACGAGCTGATCGAGCGACTGCTCGGCGATCCTGTGGAGCTGCGCCGCCGCGGCGAGCTGGGGCGCGCCACGGTGCTCGCCGGGCACACCTTCGCGCACCGCGTCGATGAGCTGCTGGCGATCGTCGCCGAGCGCGTGCAGGAGCCCCGCCATGCCCGGCGGCTGCGTGTCGCGGCCTGAGCCGCAGGCCGGTCGACCCCGGCGTCCGCACGAGAGCGCCCGGCGGCGGGTCTGAGCTGCGATGCGCATCTGGCTCAGCGACGGCGACCGGCGCCTGCTGGAGGGCAATGGCTACGGACAGGTCTCCGCGACAGTCGCGCGCGGGCTGATCGAGCTCGGCCACGACGTGCAGTTCCAGGAGTTTCCCGGGATGGAGCTGGCCCTGTTCATCTGCCCGCCCGGCAAAATCAAGTTCGGGCGCCAGGTGCGCTCGGCGGCGATCACGATGCACGAGCTGGAGGAGCTGCCCGACTCAAAGCGCGACTGGGTGGAGATCCTTAACCGGCTCGACCTGCTCATCACCCCCACCGAGTGGAACCGCGAGGTGTGGCGGCGCGTCGGCGTGAGCACGCCGATCGAGGTCGTGCCGCTCGGCATCGACGTCGAGTCCTACCACCCCGTCACCGGGCGGCGCTGCACGTTCCTGAGCGTCCACGAGAACCTCGGCGGCGAGACCTCGCGCGAGGACTGGCGCGAGACGCTGCGCGCCTATCTCGGGGCGTTCACCGCACAGGACGATGTGCGCCTGGTGGTGAAGACGTGGAAGTGGAAGCCCGCGGAGTTCCACTCCGCGCGCCTTGAGGTCCTCGCCGAGCTGGGCCGCGAGGAGGAGCAGGCGGCGCAGATCGAGGTGCTCGACGAGGTCCTCTCGGCGGATGCGATGCGCACGCTCTACCAGCGGGCGTGGCTGTTCGTGAAGAACGCCAACCGCGAGGGCTGGTCGATGCCCTGCACCGAGGCGCTCGCCTGCGGCACACCGGTCGCGGCAACGCGAATCCAGCCGCTGCTCTCGCACCTGCCGGAAGGCACACGCTGGTTCGAGCGGGGGAGACGGAGGAGCTGGCGCGGATCCTCACGCACGAGCACCAGCGCTTTCGCTCCTCGCTGCGTCTCGCGCAGCGACACGACGCGGCGGTGACGGCGAAGCTGGTCGAGGTGGCGTTGGCGGGGCTCTACGCCGGCTGATCGAGCAGCGCGTCGATTTCGTTCAGGGCTCTACGCTGCCAGCAGCTGACCAAGCAGCGCGTCGATTTCGTTCAGGGCTCTACATCGCCAGCAGCTGACCGAGCAGCGCGTCGATTTCACTCACATCGACGGTCATGTCCCGCTCGCCGAGGGGAAGATGCCTCATTCCCTCGGCGATCGGGCATACCACCTGCGCGAAGGACTGACCGCGGACGCTGGCGATGTTCCAGACGAAAGCGTTGCCGCCAAAGTCGACCTCCTCGGGCTGCAGCTCGAGGACGATCGTGCCCGGTGGACTGAAGATCAGATTGGTCAGCCCGGATCCCCAACTGCCGACGACGGCTTCGGCATTGGCGAACGCCTCGATCTGCTCCGAGACGCTCAGCGTCTGCGGATGCAGGGTCTCGAACCCGTGTCGCGCAAGGACCGGGAGGAGCTCGGCCTCGTTGCTCATGTGCCGCTGCTTCACCAGACTGCGCGATACGAACAGGCGCCGGCGATGCGCCGCGCCCTCCCGTCGGCGCGCACCGCGAGGGGTCGCTCGCGCGAGCTGCGCGAGTGCCGACACCGCGTCGGGAATCAGCGCCGGGATGCCCGAAAAGCCACGTGAGACGGCATAGATCTCGGGGAATCTCAGCAGCTTGCGCCGTGGGATCATCAGGATGCGGTCCTCCGGCACGCCGGCCAGCGTCAGCGCTTCGCGTTGCCAGGGCTTCAGATGCGGAGTCAGATACAGCACGTTTCCGTCGTCGAAGGGGCGAAACAGGAGCGCTCTCACGACGCTCTCCACCAGCCAGTGGGAGTAGTTGAGGTTCGCCTGGGCGCCAAGCACCACGACGCGCTCTTCGCGCTCCTCGATCTCGAAGTCCCGCTCGTACACGTTGCCCTCGACGTGGGTGTAGCCCCACCGGGTGAGGCCGCGGGCGTGCCTGAAGGAGTCGAGCAGGTACTGGTGCTCGGTGGGGCAGATCACGAAGCGACCGCTGTCGATCAGCGCGTTGGGCAGGCGTGAGACGAACAGTGGCGCGGCGAGATAGTCCGCGCCATGCTCGGACAGGCGTCGCCGGCGCTCGCCCTCGGGGTCGGCGACGCCACGCTGGATCGAGAAGCTCGCAGGGCGCGTGCGCTCGACGGTGACCTGATCGCTGAGCACGATCGTCTCGGCGTTCGCCGCACCCGAGAAGCCCTCGCGGGCGCCGCGTCGGGAGAACTGGGCCTGCGTGCTCGGTCGCTGACGGATCCTGCCCGGAGGATCCGACTTCCCCTCGGGCGTGAAGGTGGCGCCGGCCCACTCCGGGGCCGCGGTGGAGACGATCGTCTTGAAAGGCGTGGATGCCCTCAGCCGCCCCTCGTGCGTCCGCGGGACGGCGGCGATGACATGTGCGCCGCCCTGCAGGCGCGCCGGCAGCTCGACGCAGAACCCGTGACGGCCGTCGCCGATGCCTTCCCGCAGCAGCGTCCCTCGCGGTAGATCCGCCGTGGTGCGCGCCACGCGCTCTCCATCGACGAGCACGTCCACCTCCACCCGGCAGGCGGGATGAGACCGGTCGTATACCCAGCCCAGCGCCACACCGTCGACGACCGCTTCCAGACGCCCATCGATGGTGGAGCAGGCGTCGGTCGCTGGTCCGCGCCCGGTCGCTAGTCCGCGCGCGGTCGCCGGTGCGCGCGCGGTCGCTGGGTCGACGTCCTCCAGCGGGTGGGTGTCGATTGAGCTCATCGCGGCTTGCGTCCCTGCGCGATCAGCGCGGGGCACTTCAGGCGACCGTCGTCCTCCCTGCACTTCCACTGCGCCTCGACGGTCACCTCGGTGAAGCCGCAGCTCTCAAGCGTCTGCGCCAGCAGCTCCTGGTTCCAGGCGCACTTGTGGATGTCCCACACGTTGTAGCCGCGCTTGTTCTCCACGGCGTAGATCAGGTAGGACCACTCCCGCCAGGTGATCTGTCCTTCTGAGAGGCAGCGGTTGTGCGCCTCGTGGTTGTTCGTGACCACGCGGATCGTGCCGCCCGGCGCGAGCACGCGCTTCCAGTTCTCGAGCATCGGCGCGACCTCGTGGCGCGCCACGTGCTCGAGGAACCAGTGCGAGTAGATCTCCTGTGCCACGCCGGCCTCGAATTTCCCCAGCACGCGGCCGTCGTCGACGACATCGACCTCCTCCAGTGCGACCGCGTCGACGTGGACATAGCCGGGGGTGGGCTTGGTGCCTGCGCCGATCTCGATCTTCATGCGCTCTGGCCTATTCGGAGCCGCGGGCCGCGAGCGCGGCGAACGAGCGTCTGAGGGCCGGCGCGCCTCGTCGGTGAGTGTGGATGACGGGCTCTCCGGGTCGCTGTGCCAGCACGTGGTGGTGGCCGGCGAACCTGTCACGCAGTCCCCGGCCCCGATGAGCACGCCAGCGCGCGTGCGCGAAGCCGGCGCCGCGCACCTGTCTCGCCGCTCGCTGGGGGGAATGGATGCGCACCTCGGGGCGGTGGCGCCCCAGGGCGCGCGTCACCCGCTGCGCGAGCGACGCCGGCAGGAGCCCCAGCAGCGGCAGTCCGGTGAACTGGTCGCGCGGATGCAGACGGTTCGGGTTGCGCATCGCCAGCCATCCGTCCGGGCGCAGGACGCGGCGCATCTCGCTCAGCGCCACGCGATGCTCGTCACGACGGGCGATGTAGCAGAGCGAGTTGTTGGCGACGACCAGATCGAAGCTCGCATCGGGGAAGGGCAGCGACTGGGCGCTCGCCCCGAACACGCTCAGGTCGAGTCCTCGCCGCCGCGCGATCGTGAGCGCCACCTGTGCGCGCTGTGCATCGGGGTCGACCGCCACGACCCGCGCGCCGAGATGGGCGAAGTAGAGCGAGAGCGAGCCGAAGCCGGCGCCCACGTCGAGCACCCGCAGTCCCTCGATCGGTCCCATGCCGCGTTCGGCGAGCAGCCGCAGCAGCAGCCTGCCGCGGCTGGCCGCGAGCACCGAGTTGGTGTCGAGCGTGCGCAGTCCCGCGGGTGTGTCCAGGCGCTTGCCACAACGCTCGTAGTGCTCGATGATCCCGTCGCGCAGGTCGTGCGCGACTGTGACGAAGCCCGCCGGCATCGGCGCTCGGGATGGGACAGCCCCGGCGGCGCCACCGCCGACGGGCGCAAGGCCAACCGTGTGTCGCAGACGCTTCAATCGTGCGGTCAGCCCGTGGCTCTCTCTCGTGTGTGTGCTCGACGCCGCGCCCGACACCCTTCCGGTCTGTGGCGGCCAGTCCTCATGGGCCAGCGCGCGCAGGCGCTTGGCGGTCTCATCGAGCTCCATCAGTTCGAGCGCGTCGACCCCCGCTTCGATCAGCTCGCGTCCGACGATGTCGCGCCGGGCGAGGGTCTGTTTCGAGAGCAGGTAGGCGGCCATGCCCGAGTCGAACGCGAACGCGTCGCTGGTGGGCGGCTGGCCGCCGAGCAGCTGGCGCAGAGCGGCCAGGTATTCGCTTGCCACCCTGCGCTCTGACCAGCCAAGTCGATTGGCGAGTGCGCCGATGGAGATCCCGTCGCGCTCGAGTGCCGCCAGGACGTTGCGCCGCGCCGGCTCCAGGTGCTCGAGACCCCTGGTCGGATCGACGGTGCCCATCCCGCGCCGCACCGCGGCGTGCGCGAAGCGCGCCAGCAGCCTGAGGTGCCGGGGGGGCACGACGCCGAGCCCGATCACCGCGCCGAGGTAGCTCGCGACCACCAGGGCGAGGATCACAGGGCGCCCGGAGGGCCACACGTTCAGGCCCACCACCTGGATCGTGGC
This sequence comes from uncultured Solirubrobacterales bacterium, assembly GCA_963723045.1. Classification (GTDB taxonomy): domain Bacteria; phylum Actinomycetota; class Thermoleophilia; order Solirubrobacterales; family Solirubrobacteraceae; genus Palsa-744. The sequence goes on from CAVROU010000001.1 coordinate 640,363, forward strand.
GGCGAGCGCGACCGCGACGAGCAGGCCGAGCAACGGCTTGGGCTGGAAGCTGATCGACGCGTTCATCAGGCCCTTCACCGCAGCGAGCCAGACGACGCATGCGGTGAGCACCCCGCCGATCACCCCGAGCGGCACGCCGTAGGCGCCCAGCCACGGAATCGTGACGGAGCTCAGGCCGACGTCGAGCAGCATCGCGAGGATCGCCCCGGCGCCGTAGAAAAGCATGCGTCGCTGCACCTTGACCACGCGCACCAGCACCATGTACAGGCCGTAGCAGACAAAGCCAACCCCCACCAGCGGGACCAGCGGCGCCGCGGAGCGGAATTCGGGACCGACGAACAGCATCAGCCCGGGCGCGGCGATGTCGAGCAGCAGGACGATTGTCATGCCGCCCAGCAGGTAGTAGGTGAGGATCGCGCCGCGCACGCGATCCTCACCGACGTGGCGGTAGGTCGCCTGGAACAGGACGCCCCGCTCGAGCGGGGCCCAGGCCATCAGGAACGCGCTGGCGAAGTAGGAGGGAACGGCGGCGAAGCGGCTGGCGACCCGGTAGAGACCGACCTCGTGGGCCGGCGCGAAGCGCGAGAGCAGCACCACGTCGACGCTGTGCACGAGAAACAGCGCGACCACGGGCACCACGACCATCGAGCCCCGTCGCACGATCTCGCGGGCGTCGGCGAGGGAGAACGCCAGCGCGTAGCTCTGCCGAGCCATCGCGATGCACACCGCGACCGCGGCCAGCGTCCCCAGGGTGGTGCCCACCAACGCTCCCTGTACGCCGAAGCCGAGCACCACGAGCGGAACCGTGCCGGCGACGACGAACAGCGGCCTCACTGCGTTGAATGCCGCGAAGCGACCGGCTTGACGCTCCATGCGAAAGACGTTCACGGACAGACGCCACAGTGAGCCGGCGCCGGCCGAGGCCGCTGCCCAGCAGATCAGAGTCGCACCCGTGCGCTTGTGCAGCAGCGCCTGCGAGAGCGTGGACGCGAACATGAAGCACACGAGCGTGCCGGCTGCGACGATGATCAGCGTCAACGTCATCCCGGTGCCCAGCGCGCGTCGCGGGGTCTGCGAGAGCCTGATGTCGGAGTCGATGTCATCGCCTTCGCCGGTGGAGGCGCCGTAGACGAGCATGAAGGTCCCGTGCAGGCTGCCCGTGTTGTAGAGGATGGTCAGATAGCCGGAGAAGAAGAACAGCAGCGCCAGCTCGCCATATTCGGCGGGGCTCATGACCCGTGTGAGGACCATCACGCTGATCAGGCTGAACGGCCCCACCGCGAGCGCCCCCACGATGTAGATCGCCGTGTCGCGCGTGAAGCGCCCGCCCATCAGGGTCAGGAACTTGTGCGACTGGGGCTCCGACTGCGCCACATGCGGAGCGTATCCGCGGCAAACCGCTTGAAATGGCTCGCGAATGTGCGTGTAACAGCATGTTCACGAGTCGCAGCGAGCGCGCTAGTCAGCATGTTCACGATTCGCTTCAGGCGCGGCGCAAGGGGTTCTTCGCGACGCGATCGAGCGCATCTCCGTTGCTTCACAATTTCAACACCCATCGGGCCTTACGGTGGCGCGGTGAGCACCCGGGAGACCAGTTGAATCCCGTCGCGTGCGAGAACGCCCGCGAGGGCGACGAGCGGTGGTGGGGCGAGCACGCTCCGCCGCATGCGATCGAGGGCTACCCCACGCAATGCTCGGTGCGTCCGGGGGGACGGCTCGAGCTGTGCGTGAGCACGCGCCCCGCGGCCCGCTACCACGTGACGGTTCATCGTCTCGGCTGGTACGCGGGCAGGGGCGGGCGGACTGTCGCCCGCCATCCAGCGCGCGGAGACCTGCAGGGCATCGAGCGCGAGGTCCCGGACCCCGAGCAGGGCCCGCAGATCGTCGCGGCGGGTTGGCCGATCACGGACACGATCCAGGTGGACGAGGACTGGGTGAGCGGCGTCTACATAGCCCGGCTGACGCTCACGAGCGGCCCGCGCGCCGGGCAGGGGGCGTTCGTTCCCTTCGTCGTGCGCCCGCCGCTCGGCGGCGTCGCGGAGGTGCTCGTGCAGCAGCCCGTGACGACCGCTCAGGCGTACAACAATTGGGGCGCCAAGAGCCTCTACACCTCCAACTCGACCGAGGAGGAGGCGGCTGTCAAGGTCACCTTCGACCGCCCCTATCCAGCTTGGAAGGCGGCCAACCTGAACGCGCGCTGGCCGTTCGTGTGGGACTACCAGCTGCTGCGCTTCCTCGAGCGCGAGGGCGTCGAGGTGGCCTACACCACCGACATCGACACTCACCGCGAGCCCTGGAGCCTGGCGGGCCACCGGCTGGTGCTGACCTCCGGGCACGACGAGTACTGGACCAGGGAGATGCGCGACGCCTTCGACGCGGCGCTGGCAGAGGGGACGAATCTCGCCTGCATGGGCGCCAACACCGCCTACTGGCAGACGCGCCTGGAGGACGGTGAGCGCACGATGGTGGAGTACCGCTGGCGCGCGCTTGACCCCGAGCCTGACCGGGCGCTGAAGACCGAGCTGTTTCGCAACCTCGACCCCCAGCGCCCGGAGTGCAGGCTGTGGGGTGTGCAGTACCAGGATGGGTTGACCCCCGCGGGCCTACCGCCGCGCCACTACGAGCTCGACCCCGCATGCCTGGCCCACCCCTGGATGCAGGGCACAGGCTTCGAGCATCCCACTCGGTTGGAGGGGCTCGTCGGCTACGAGTGGGACGCGCTCCAGGAGGGCTTTGAGCCCAAGAACGCCACTGTCTTCTTTCACTACGACAACGAGGTCTCAAACGCCGATGTGCTGGCTCACCGCGCGGCCTCTGGTGCGCTCGTGTTCGCCGCGGGCTCGCTGCAGTTCAGCTGGGGCCTCGACGACTGGGACCATGAGGGTCACGCCGACGAGCGCCTGCAGCGCTTCATGCGCAACGCCCTGGCGGACCTGTCTCAGTAGGGCACGCGGGGGAGGAAGCGCTCGGTCACGATCTGGACGACGAAATCGGGGCGCTCGCGTTCGATCAGCTCGAAGTCGAGCGTCGGCTTCCACAGCCACGCCGACCACGAGCATGCCGCGGCGAGGAACGGCAGCATCCAACGCGCGGAGGAATCGCGGTAGACGATCGCGCGCGGTGCGCCCGGCTCGCGATGATTTTCGAGCACGATGCTCTCGCGCGTCTCGGATACGGCGAGGTGCGCGGGGACTTCGAGTTTGCGCAGGCCAAGCGAGTCGAGCGCCGGGCGCCGGTCGGCCTCTTCGCTGCCCGCGGGCACCTGCGGCGAGACGGGCTCGAGGCGTCCCTCGACCAGCGCGACGGTCGGCTTCTCGGCGAGATCGCCGACGAAACGTTCGTCCAGCCAGGCGAGCTTCTCGGTGGCTAGGGCGCGCACCGCGACGCCGGCGTCGCCGATGTCCGCCAGCAGCGCCTGTGTCGCGAGGAGGGCGCCCTCATAGGTCCAGTGTGCGTCGCGACGGTAGTAGAGGTCCTGCCCTGCGAGCGCCGCCTCGCGCAGCGGAGCATGCAGGTCGATCGTCTGCACCGGAGTGTCACGCAGCGCGTCGAGCAACTGGCGGGCCGTCTCGGGAGCGTTCACGGGTGGCGTGGTGGACGGCAGGCGCTCGGGGTGAATCGCCTCCTTGGCGGGCGCGATCGCAAAGAAATACGGTATGCCCAGACGCTCCAGCCGGTGGTGGTTGAATTCGAGTATCTCCCGGTAGTCGCGCAGATCGCTCTCGCTGAAGCGCAGATCGCCCAGCAGCTGATCCAGGTTGCCGTTGGCGTCGTCGCACAGAAACGCCCAGCCGTCTTCGCCTTCCAGCACTCTCGGCGTGGGGAGATCGGGAGGCAGCGGGTCCAGGCGCATCATCTCGAAGCGGCTGCCGTCGGGGGCGGAGACGCAGCGCTCGCCGAAGCTGCCGCCGGCGGGCAGACCGAAGCCTACCCCGCGGGCGGCCACCCCGACGTAGTGGCGCCGTCCATCCAGCACGTGGCGGGGCAGCTCGACGCGAAAGCCATGCGCTCCGTCGCCGATCCCGCGCGCCAGCAGATCCGCCCGCGGTTGGTCTGCGAGGACCTTGCGCACGAGCTTGTTGTCGATGAACACGTCGAGGCTCAGACGCCGGTCGGGCTCGGCGAGGTCGACTGCCCAGCCAATCAGCCGGCCATCGGAGACGGCCTCGATTCTGCCGTCGGGGAGGTGCGCTGTGGTCGGGCCGCCACGAGCCAGCGCTGCTCGCTCGCTCGCGCCCGGGCGTCCGTAGACGCCGAACAGGCAGTCGCAGTCCACCACCTTCGCCTCGGTGAGGATCGCGTCGACCTCCATGATCGTGCGCACCAGATCGTCGTTGTCCGTGAAGTTGCCCATGATCCGGCTGAAGAGCAGGTGGAAGATCGCCCCGCCCCACTCGCGTTCCTCCAGCGGCTCCAGAGGACCGCGCAGCAGCTCCCTCAGCTCCGCGCTGCGCACGGCCTCGCTGGGGTCGGCCTCGATCATGGCGTCGACCGATGGGCGGCGCGCGGGGGCCTTGGGGCCGTGGGCGGGGTCCACGAGGTCGGCGCGCAGGTCCTCCGAGAGGCGCGCGAGCAGCCGGTTGACGATCGCCAGCTGCGCATCGCTCCACTGGAAGCGGCTGGGGCCGACGAACTCGTCCACATAGAGCAGCCCCTCCTCGGGCAGCGTCTCGGCCACGATCGACAGCAGCCGCTCCAGGCCGTCGACGTGGTGCAGCACGCCCTTGGCGAACACGAGATCGAATTCCTCGGCGGGCTCCCAGGTCTCGAGATTGGCGCAGACGTACTCGATCCGTCCCGCGAGCTCCGCTGGCGTGTTGGCTCGTGCGCGCTCCAGACGCTCCGGTGAGAGATCCACGGCCACCAGGTGCTCGCAGGCGCCGAGGCGCAGCAGCTCCCGCTCGAACCCGCCGTCGCCGCAGCCCAGGCTCAACCCTCGTTTGCGCGGGGAGCGGCAGTAGCGGCGGACGAAGTACTCATGGGGCTTGCAGCGTGGATCGCCGGTTATCCGCCGGTTGATCTCGGCCATCACCACGGGGCTCTGCCAGAACGAGCGGACCGTCCTGTCGGCGGCGCTCCACCGCTTCGCCACGGCGCGCTCGTACTCCTGCGAGGTCGGATCGACCGCTATTGCGCTCGGCATACCAGCAGCCGGCCGAAGTACGCGGCCTCCTGGAGTCCCACGAGCTCGACCTCGGAGAAGTGCGCCCGCAGACGGTCGGGCAGATCGGCTCCGAAGCGCCACACGTTGCCGAAGTGGTTGGGCGGTTGGCGCTCGGAGCGCTCCTGCCGCGGGTCGAAGGGGATCTCCAGCAGCGCCGTCCCCCCCGGTGTCAGCACGCGCGCGATCTCGGCGACCGCCAGCTCGTAATCAGGGATCTCCTCGATCACGTGCTGGACGATCACCAGCTGTACGGAATCATCGGCAAACATCGACAGGTCGCAGAGGTCGGTCTCGTGGTCGATGAAGCCCACCGCGCGGGGGTCGTTGGGATTGCCGCTGCGCGACTGGTCGACACACGTGTATCGCCATCCGCGCTCGCGCAGGAATCCTCCGAAGACGCGCGGGCTGGCCGGCCCCACCTCCAGCGCCGCGCGCTGCGCGCCGTCGCGCAGCAGATCGGCCATCTGACGGGCGAGCGCGCGATGGCGCTCCAGCGCGTCGCACTCCGCGCAGCGTGCCCGCGTGCGACCGGCGAACTCCACCAGGTTGGTGGAGCCGCAGATCGGGCAGGCGGCTGTGGCGTCCGCTGGTTCTCTCGCCGTGGGGCCGACAGCCAGGCTGTCTGTGCCCTCTGCGTGCGCTGGTTCCCTCGCCGCGGGGCCGGCGACGGCCAGATTGTCTGTGTGCTCTGCCGTCACGGCGCCCTCCACCGAGCTACAGGTGCTCCTCGAAGCACAGCTCACAGCCGATCGAGACGATCGAGAGGTCGGTGGGGGAGACGCTCAGGCGCTCGCGAATCCTCGGCAGGTACTCCGGCAGGAGCGCGATGTTGGGGTCGACTCCGAGCTTCAGCTGCAGCACGAGCATTCCCGTGCTGCGCACCGCCTGCAGGAAGTCGGTCACCGTCATGCGGTTGAGCTGGTCGCAGAACACGCTCCAGCGATTGGGCGAGAGCTCGGCGTGCAGCTCGCGGGGTGCTCGCCACAGGTGTGCCCACGGGTCCGCGCCGATGTGCCCTCCGATTGAGGAGTACCACAGCCCGTCGGCGAAGATCGCGGTGCGGCCCCCCGGTCGCAGCAGCTCGCGAAAGGCGCCGAGGACGCCCTTCAGGTCCAGCACGTGCTCGAACACGCCGTTGGAGACGATCAGGTCATAGCGCTCGGCGCCCAGCGCTGTGTCGTGGACGTTCTGGCGGCGGAACTCGTAGGGCTCGTATGCGATCCCCAGCTCGCGCATGGCGCTCTGGAACGGCTGCGGCGAGAGCCCCGGGCTGAGGTCGATCGCGAGGACCGACTTCGCGCCGTGGCGGGCGGCCCAAAGCACCTCGTTGCCGTAGCCGCAGCCGAACACCAGCACGTCCTTGCCCCGCGGGTCGCCGTAGGGCAAGAGGTCGCGGTCCAGCGATCGCTCGCGGGCGATGATGTAGTCCTTCAGCTCGGCGATCTGCGCCTCCCCGAGCTGGTAGAACCCGGCCTTGGGGGAGGTCCGGGGCGCGGCGGCTGGAGCGGCGGTGGTTGCCATGGCAGACACGAGCATATGGCCGGTCCTCGGCCCGTGCGATCTGTTTCACTCGATCTTCACGGCCCGTTCTTGGGTCGTGAAAGCAGAGTCGGTGCGATCTATTCGCTCGATCTTTCAGGGCCCGCTCTTCGAGGGTGCCGTTTGCGGAATCTGGCAGAGCCCGAGGGCGCTGTCCGAGTTCACCCGTACGCGCCATGGCAGCGTCGAGTCGTCCGCCGGCAGTCGCAGCGCCCAGGATTCGCCGGCGCCGACCGTCGCGGTGCTCGCGGGGAGGAACTGCGCGGCGAAGCGCCGCAGCGAGACGCCGATCTCCGCGCGTCCGCTGGTCGGGCGTATCAGGAGGGTGTTGCCGGAGGCGATCTCTAGCTCATGGTTGGCCTTGCCCGTCGGCGGCGCCAGCACCTCGCACGCGCCGTGTCTGCTCAGCACCGATTCGGCGCCTTCGCTGAGTGCCGGGGCCTTCCCGTGGCTCGTTGCGCCGCTGGTCGGCGCCGACGCGGGCGCGAGCTGGATCCCCTCCCAGGTGGTGAGGTCTTCGTCGATCATTTCGCGGTAGCGCTCTTCGGCGGAGAGCATCTGGCCCACCGTGAAGCCCGCATGGGAGTGCAGCGTGCGCTCGGCCCCGCGGTAGTCCGCCACCGTGAGCACCGGCGCGTGATGGGCGTCCGGCAGGACCGCACCGCTCACGGCGGGACCCCCGACGTCGACGGCGCCCAGCTCGGCCTTCACCTCGGTGTCGACCACATCGCGGTTGTAGGCGGCCGTCAGCAGCTGGTCGTAGCCCGACAGCCACACGCCGGCCAGCGCCGCGCCGATCAGCAGATAGCCGCGCACGGGGATCTCCGCCTCGCGCACCCTGCGCAGCAGCGCCACGCCGACGATCAGCACGAATACCGCCGCGGGGTACAAGTAACGCGACGCGTTGGGCTGTCCGTACTGGGCGCGGTTGAGATCGGTGACCAGCCAGAACGCCAGGAACCCTCCAAGTCCCATCGCCGCGCGCGGCGAGAGACCCTCGGGTCTAAGCAGCTGGCGCACCACGATCACGGCGCACCCCACCAGCAGGATCTTGCCGAGCGCTTCCACGCCGATGATGCCCCCGAGCGTCGCGGAGCTGCCCGCGACGAAATAGTGGGGGAACGCCCGCACATTTACGAGCTCGGCTGTGCTGGAGCCGTAGGCCAGATACCACAGCGCATACAGCCCCAGCGGCACACCCACGATCCACCAGCGGCGCCAGTCCCGCCGCCGCCACGCCAGCTCGACGGCGACGCCGAGCGCGAAGGGGACACCCACGCTCGACCACATCCACGCCATGACCAACAGGACGCACGCGAGCCGATCTCCGCGCCGATCGCGCCGTTCCAGGCACAGCAGCGCCCCCAGGCCAGCTGCCAGCGAACCGAGATAGTTGACCTGCAGGGCCAGCGTGAGGTCCTCCCACGCAGCGCCCAGCACGAGCAACAGGGCGGCGGGCACGAGCGCCAGCCAGTCGCCCATGCGCTTGCGCGCCAGCAGCCACAGCAGCGTTACGCACAGCCCATGCATCGCGAAGAGCACCAGCCGATAGGGCCAGGTGTGCTGGAGCCCCGCCGTTGGCAGCAGCAGCTTGTACACGAGCACCGTGAGCATCATTGGCTGCTGGTTGAAGGCGCGCAGGAAGGTGTCCGGGCTCCAGCTCAGGCGGGTGGTGACGAACGACCACTCGTCCTGCCAGAAGCCCAGCTTCCTGGTGTCGTAGAGCATCAGCGCGCAGAACACGACGATCCCCGCGGCGAGCACCAGCGCCGGTCCCCACCGCGCGAGCCTGCTGGGCGGCGCGGAGCTGGGGCGGGCGGCGGACGGCTGCTGGTCATCGCGGGTCGCCGGAGGCCGCGATCCGTTGGGGCTCGCGGCGGGTGGCGGTGTGGCTGCGGGCTGCCGGTCCTCCGCGGAGGGGATCGCGGGGTTCGCCTGCGGCTCCTCGGCGGGCTGCGGTGAGACGAGGGGTCTCGCGTCGGCGGCGTCGGCGACATGGGTGATGTGGGCGGCGTGGGCTTCGCGCGTTGACGGATCCTCGAGGTCGGCCTCACGCATGAGGTGAAAGACGACCCGCGGCAGCTCGATCTCCAGCTGGAGGATCGGCAGCCCGCGCGTCCAGAAGAACGTACATAGGCCGGCGCTCTCGGTCAGCCACGGCAGCAGCGCCAGGGCGGCAGCATCACCGAGAACGGCCACGCCCATCGCTGCGTCGCTCTCGGGGGTGGCGTAGACACGCAGGTGCACCGACCCGGCCTGTGCGAGTGCCTGGTCGACCGGCATGCGCAGCGCGCGCAGCGCGGTTGGGTCGATTGCTACCGCCGGCTCGGCCTGCACGGGAGTCTCGCTGGGGCGCAGCTCGCCCTCCTGCAGCTCCAGTATTGGAGCTTGTGCGAGCGTTCCGCGATACTCGGGGACGGCGCGCATGCGCATCTCGCCAGGTGCGGGCGGCTGCAGCGCGGGGATACGCTGGTGGGCCTCCTTCAACAGTGCGCGTGCTACGTAGAAGGCGCCGCGGTCGTTCCAGTCGGCGTCCGTCCGCTGGTATGCACCGCCATGGTGCGCGGCTCCGTCACGGAGCACGCCCAGCAGATCCACCAACTCCACCTCGTCGACGTCGCGCAGCCCCGCGTTCAGCCGGGCGACCCACTCGCGCGCCGGCAAGGGCGTGGGTGCAATCACGTCGCGTTTGCGGGGAACTAGCGCGGGGATGTAGAGGATCCCTAGCTCCGCGCACGTCTGTGCGTTGGTACGCAGCATCGCCACCAGCTCCTGCACTTCGTCCTCGTCGGGCGCTGCGCGGCCCTCCTCTCTTAAATCCAATAACCAACCAGCCGCAAGCACCGCGCGGCGGTCTTCCGCGGGTGGCGGCGGTACGCCGGCCGACAGCGCCCCGCCGGGCACGAACACGACGTCGCTCCAGGTGCCGTCGGGGGAGGGCTGCTGCCAGAAGGAGGGAGTCGCCGCGAGCGGCACACGCTCGGCGCCGGCCAGCACCGCGACCGTGCGTCGTCCGGGCGTCTGCAACTGGTCGGGGAGCGCCAGAAGGAAGCCGTGTGCGCCATCGCCGTGCCCCGCGTCGAGAAGGTCCGGGCGGGGGACGTCGGCGATCCCCTCGGCAACGATCTCACCGTCGACCACCAGGGACACGGGCACGCGGGCATCGCCGTCGGATCGGCCACCGCCCAGCCGAGCGCCACGCCGTTGCCGACGCCCTGGAGCGCGCCCTCGTAGGGGGTATCCGCCTCGGCGTTTGCGCGGCCGTTCGCCGTTGCGCCGCTCGACAGACGCGGGCTCATCCCGCCTTCTCCGCCAGCGCCCGCGCGTAGATGCTCGCCAGCATCCGCGACTCCGCGCTCCAGTTGTTGGCCTGGGCGAATGCGTGCGAGCGCCGCGCCGCCTCGCTCCAGCGAGCCGGCTCGATCAATCGCTGCAGGCCCGCGGCGATGCCGTGTGGATCGTCATAGTGCACCACTTCGCCGAGACCCTGCGTGCGCACGACCATGGCGATCGTCGGCAGGTCGCTGGCCAGCACCGGCACGCCGGCGGCGGCGTACTCGAACAGCTTGTTGGGCAGCGTCAGCTCGTAGCTGCGACACACCGGTTGGATCAGGCACAGCCCCGCGGTGGCATCGGCCAGCGCCGCCGACACGTGGGCCGGGGGCACGGGAGGGTGCAGCTCGATACGGTGCGCGACGCCCGCGGTCTCTGCCCGCTCGAGGAGGCTTGCTCTGTACGCCGGCGCCCCGGGTCCGATTGCCCGCAGGCGGACCCCCGGCGCTAGCGCCAGCGCGTCGATCGTCTGCTCGAGGCCCCGTCCGGGCATCAACCCCCCCACATAGACGGCTAGGGGCGGAGTCTGCGGCTGTGCAGCCTGGGCGAGGGGGCCGTCCGGAATGTTGCGTATCACCGTCGGTCGTTTGATTCGATAACGCGCGCGCAGCGCGTCCGCGTAGCCCGGGCTGGCCGTCGTCACCACATCGGCCACGCGCACGAACAGCGCCTCGCTTGCCAGCAGCCACCAGCGTCGCTCCCAGCGGCCATTGCGATCGGCCCACAGCTCGTGGCTGTCGTAGACCAGACGCGCGCCACAGGCGAGCTTGACCGCCACGCCGCACCACATCGTGTTCCAGTCGTTGGCCTGCACCAGCGTGGGGCGCTCGCGGCGGGCCACCTGCAGGGCCTGCCACGCGAAGGAGGCGCCGGCGAGCGTACGTCGCACGCGGGTCTGCCAGCTCATTCGGCCAGTGCTCGACCCGCCTCGCCGGGACTCCCCGCCTCGCTGAGACCGCCCGGCACGTTGAGCCCGGGCGCCCGGGATCCCGGTCTCGGGTGTCGCGGTCTCGGACTCGCCGGTCCAGGACTCGCCCGCGGACGCGCGCGTGCGGGTGGACAGCCGCAGAACGCGAATGGCCTCGATTGTCGTCTCACCTGCGGGTGCCGAAGCCGTCGCGACGCCCACGATGAGCGCGTCCGCGCCAAGCGCTCGCTCGGCCACCCGCGCCGCTCGCAGCACGCGCGCATCGTGGCTCACTCCGTTGCGTACCAGCAGGAGCGTGCGCATCGGGCTCTACTTCGGCTCACCGCGGGTGCGACTGGCGAGCAGACCGACGGCGATCGCCGCCAGCGCGATGAGCACGATCAGCAGGTAGCCGGGGAGCGTCGAGCCGGCAGTATGAGCGGCGGCCACGCCCGCGCCGATGCCCGCCGCCGCGGGGCTGACGCCGGGCACCTGCGAGGACGATCCGAACCCGTTTTCGGAGTGGATCGAGGAGGGGTCGCTCGCGGTGCCTGCCCCCGGCGGGCGGGGACACAGAGGCGCTCTCGCCGCCGTTGCCCTGGCCTGCGGCGCCGGATGTGGCCGCACCGCCAGCCAGGGCGCGCGCACCGGCGCCGGCGGATCCGGCTTGCGCTCCCGAGGCTCCGCTTGCCCCCGAGCCACTCGCCGAGCCTCCTGCGCCTCCCGTCGGGGCTTCGCCGCCGCTCGTGGCGCCCGAGCTGCCGCCACCGGAGCCGCCGTGGCGGCTACCAACAGGTAACACCGGCGCGGCGTCGCGTCGGCCACTATCCAGGGGGATCTGGTAGATGACCCCAGCCGGACTGCCGGCCTGCGGATCGGTTCTCACCTGGCCAGCGGCAACACCACTCTGAAGACCAATCGTCAAGCCCTGAACGCCGACCACCAACGCCAACGCACCCAGCCCGCGGCCGACCGAGAGAGTCCTCATGGCGATGAATCTAGATCAACCATTTGCCGGCGATGTGGCCAAATCGTTGCCGCTCCAGGCTGATCGCAGACCCCCCTCAGGGGCGATTTGGGCTTGCGCGAGGACGCCGCGGGGCTGCGCCCGGCGGTCCCGACGCACGAGGGTGAGCGCCATATCTCGATCTGGCTCGTCGCCGGGCCTACCGTGCTGGTGTTGGCGCTCCTGACGCTCGCGACGGCCTATGCGGGCGCATTCAAGATCGCCCAGTGGGCGCCGCCGGCGCTGTTCGTGCTTGTCGTGCTGCTTACGCTGGTCGTGCGCGGTGGCACGCAGCGGCTGCCCGATCGCTGGCTCGCGCTTTCGCTGGCGGGGGTCTGGGGGCTGGCGGCGTGGGCCGCGCTGTCGGCTACCTGGGCGGCCTCACCGGCCGGTGCGCTGGAAGGGGCCGGCGAGTTGACGCTGTATGCCGCGATCTTCACGCTGCCGCTGCTGGCCCTCAGCGACCCGCGCGCGCTGCGGGTCGGCGTGTACGGCGTCGTGGGCGGGATCGTGCTGATCGGCCTCTACACGCTCGGGCGGATGCTTGTGGACGGCCAGGCGATCTTCCTCGCGGGGCGGCTCAATGGGCCGGTGGAATACCGCAACGCTACGGCGCTGCTGTTCTGTCTGGCGTACTGGCCGCTGATCGTGCTTGCCGCCACGCGCGGGCGGGGACGGGCGCTAAGGGCGGTGTGTCTGGGCCTGGCGGAGCTGATGCTGGGCTTGGCGTTCCTCACGCAGTCGCGCGGGGTGCTGATCGGACTCGGCTGTGGAGCGCTCGTGGTGCTCGTGCTGGGACCCGACCAGGTGCGCCGCGCGTGGCTGGCGCTGCTCAGCTTTGTGCTGCTGGCGGCGGCGGCGCCGTGGCTTTTGAGCCCTTACCACGCGTTCACGGCCAACGCGGAGGTCGTGAGCGCGGCGGATATCGCCACCGCCGCCCGTGCGCTGGTGGCGCTGGTCGCGGCGGGCGTCGCGGTGGGGTTCCTGCTGGCCGTGTTCGATGCGGGCCTGCGCGCCACGAGTCCCGAGATGGCGCGGGTGCGCCGGGGCGCGCGCGTCGCGCTGGTGGTGGCGGTGGCGATCGGGCTTGATGGGAGGACTGATGGCCGTTCATGGGGACCCCGTGCACGAGCTGCGCGTGAAGTGGGAGCGAGTTTAAGAGCCTGCAGACCAGCGAGCACCTCGGCCACCCGCTACACCTCCGCCGGCGGGCAGCGCTATGACCTGTGGCGGGTGGCGCTGAAAGAGCTCGCCGCCGATCCCGTGGGGGGAGTGGGAGAGGGCTCCTACCAGTTCGGCTACTACCTGCAGCGCGCGAGCAACCGCAACCTCGACGACCCCCACGGCCTGCTGTTCCAGATCGGGGGCGAGCTGGGTGGGGTCGGGCTCTTGCTGTTCGCGCTGATCCCGATCGGCCTGGTGGGCTCGCTGCGGCGCTGGTGGCGTCTGGCTCCGCTGGATACGCGCCGGGAGGTGTGCGGGTTGAGCGCGGCCGGTGCCACGTTCATCGGACAGTCGCTCGTGGACTGGATGTGGCGCATCCCCGGCCTCACGGCGCTCGGCGTGCTGTGCCTGGGGTTGGCCGTGGCGCTGCTGGCGCGCACGGCCCTGCTGCACGAGGGCGCACAGAGTGTGGCTCGACCGAGGTCGGCACAGGGGTGGCGGTCGGCGCTGACGCCCGGGGGTGGATCCGCGCAGAGGCCCGGATGGAGGTCGGCGCTGACGCGCTCGCGTTTGGGCGCGCCGCGGCTGGTCGCGTCGGGTGTGCTGCTGGCGGCCATCGCGCTCACCGCGAGCCTGTATCTGTCGGATTTCTACATCCGCCGTGCGCGCGACGAAGCCGGACATTCCCCGGCGGCGCAGCTGGCCGATGCACGCTCGGCGGCGAGCTTCGATCCGTGGTCGGTGGACCCGCACTATCTGGAGGCGTCGGCGCTCGAGAGCGTTGGTGCGCGCGCGGCTGCGCGCGCGCAGCTGCTGCAGGCGCAGCGCATGGAACCGACCAACGCGGTGCCGTTGGGGCTGCTTGGAGACTTCGAGGCGCGCGGGGGGGACTACGCCAAAGCGCGTATCTACTACCGGGAGGCGCTCGCCCGGGATCCATTGGACGTCGGCCTGCGGCAGCTGGCTCACACAGGGGGGCGCCCGACGGGGGCGCCGGCCTGAGGGCTTATCTCGTTACCGGGGCACCCGGGCGCCGGCCTGAGGGACGATCGAGGATCGGCCAGCACGTGCCTACCGCGATAGACCTTGAGACAGTCCTCTGAGCAGCTCCTCCCACTGGTCGACCGCGGCGGAGCGGTCGAAGTCGCGGGCACGCAGACGGCCGCGCTCGCCCATCGCGCGGGCCTGGTCTGGATAGGCGCGGAGCAGGCGGAAGGCGTCGGCGAGCGCGTGGGGGTCCTCCGGGGAAACGGCGAGACCGGCGCCGCTCCCGCGCACCAGCTCGGCTGCCTCGCCGCGCGCGGCGACGATGGCGGGCCGCCCGGCGGCCATCACCTCGAACAGCTTGGTGGGTAGCGCGCCGGCGAAGATGGGACGGTCGCGCAACGGCACCACGCCGGCGTCGGCGTCGGCATACAGGGCGGGCACGCGCTCGGGTGCGACGGTGCCGAGCAGCCGCACGTGGCGCAGTCCCCGCGCGGCGGTCTGAGCGCACAGCTCGCCGGCGTCGGGTCCGTCGCCGGCGATGCTCACGTGCACCACCTCCGGCCCCGCGAGTGCAGCGGCGTCGAGCAGCGTGGCGAGACCCTGTGCCATACCCAGCGTGCCCGCGTAGAGGACGCGCAGCGGTGTGCCGGCGCGGGGGCCGCCGAGGGCAAGCGGCGCGAGCGAGGCGAAGCGGGCGAGGTCGACCGCGGGTGGCACCTGCACGACCTTGCCCCGCGCCTCGGCGCGCGCGCCAAGGCTCGCGACGATCCCCCGCGTGGGTGCCGCGATCAACCTGGCGCGGCGGTTGCAGTGGCGCGCGAGCGCGTGCGCCGCCTCGGCCGCCGGCCCGGCGCCGATCGCGCCCAGCTCGATCGCGCTCTCGGGCCACAGGTCGGACACGTTGAGCGCCAGCGCCGCGTGTGCGAGCTTTGCGTAGAGGACGCCGGCGCAGGCGGTGAAGAGCGGCGGGGTCTCCGCCACCACCACGTCCTGGGGACCGGCGGCGAGGCTCGTGGCGAGCGCGCCTGCCGCGAATACCGCGTGGTTGGCGAGGCGTCGCGCGAAGCCGCGGTTTGGCACGGGGTAGACGAGGCTCCGCAGCACTCTCACCCCGTGCTCGTGCTCCACCCGCAGCGGGCGATTGCGGTAGGGCGCTGCGATCGTGCCCGAGGGGTAGTGTGGAAAGCCCGTGTGCACCGTCACCTCGATGCCCCGATCGGCCAGCCCCCGCGCGAGCGCCGCGATGCGCGCGGGCGCGGCCCCCACCTCGGGGGGGTAGTAGTGAGTGAGCAACAGCACACGCATGGGCCGCTGGTGGGAGGGGAGCCGAGGGTGGATTTGGAGGAGGAGAGGGAGAGGGTCGCGCAGGTCTATACGGGGTACGGTCGGGACGCTCGCAAGCAGCGCGCCTGGAGCGCGGAGAACGTGGGGAACGTGGCGATGCGCGAGGAGGTCCTGCGCACATTGTTCGATCTGGCCGGGCCGTGGTTGGGCGGCGAGGGGCTCGTGCTGGACGCCGGCTGTGGGCCCGGCTGGTGGCTTGGACGCCTGGCGCGCGAGGGCCTTGAGCCCGCACGGCTGGCTGGAGTGGACCTGCTCCCCGAGCGGGTGCGGGCCGCCCGCGAGCACGTGCCCGGCGCGCGCGTCGTGCAGGGCGACCTGCGCCGGCTGCCGCTCACCGACGGGAGCTGCGAGGTGGTGCTGCTGTTCACGGTGCTGTCGGCCATGGGCTCACGCGCGGATGTGCGGGCTGCCCTCGGCGAGGTGCGGCGCGTGCTCGCTGCGGGCGGCGTGGTGGCGGTGTGGGAGCCGCGCTTGACCACCTCCAACCGCCACACCCGCCGCGTGGGGCTCGGTGAGCTGCGCGAGGGGCTGGGCGGGGAGCTGACTGTCCGCTCGCTCACCCTCGCCCCGCCGCTCGCGCGGCGTGTCGGGGGCATGTATGAGCTGCTCGCGCGCGTGCCGCTGCTGCGCACGCATCGCCTGGTGCTCGCTCGACCCTGAATCGGCATGGGGTCCGACGGGCGCGAGCGCCGCGTCCGACGCAGGGCCGGCGTACGCACTGAGCGTCGCGGGCGCTTGCAGCCGCTCGTACAGCGCGAGCAGCCGCTGCTGCTCGCGCTCCCAGCACAGCTCCTCGCCGGCGCGGGCGAGTCGCTCCTGCAGACCGGGGTCACGGGGGTCGTGCAGGGCCACGCGCAGCGCGCCGGCCACCGCGGCGGGGTCGGCGGGCGCGACGCACCAGCCCACCCCGTATTCCTCCACCAATCGGTGCGTCTCGGGTAGGTCGGCGGCCACCACGGGGATTCCTGCGGCGATGTACTCGAACAGCTTGTTGGGCAGCGCGAGGCGGTGGTTCAGGCAGGTGTCCTGCAGCAGCGTCACGCCCACGTCGGCCTCGGCGGTGTGGGCCAGCAGGTCCTCCAGCGCGACGCTCGGCAATAGCCGCACGCGCTCGCTGAGGCCGCGCCGAGCGACGAGGCGGCGCAGCCCTTCGGCATACCCCGGCTCGCCGTCGCCGAGGAACGCGAGGTGCACTCCGGGCAGGTGAGTGAGCGCCTTCACGAGGACCTCGCAGCCGCGCGCGGGGGCGGGTGCGCCCTGGTGCAGCACGAGTGGTGCGTCCGATGCGATCCCCAGCGCGGCGCGCAGGCCGGGGCGTCCGTCGGGGGCCAGCGCGCTGACGTTGCGCAGCACGGTGGGCGAGCGCGCGAGGCGATAGCGCGCCTGCAGGCGCTGTGCGATGCCCTCGGAGACGGTGATGACGGCTGCGCAGTGGGGGACCGTCATGCGCTCGATGCCGGCTACGAAAGCGGCCCACGCCCGCTCGCGGTAGGGCACGGAGGTGGCCAGCTCGTGCGAGTCGTACACCAACTGAGCCCCGGTGAAACGAGCGCCGAGAATCCCCGGCAGCAGCATCGCGGCGTCGTGGGCGTGTACGACGTCGGGGCGTGCGCGCGCGATCCCCGCCACGAACCACCCGAGGAAGGCGGCGCGATAGAGGTGAAAGGGCAGCCACCGGCGCAGCCACGCGGGGGGGAGCACCGAGCGGCGGAGGAATCCGTCGAGGATGTGCTGCCCGTCGGCGCCGGCTCGGTCACCGGGTGTCTGCCCGCTCCTCTCGGCATTCTCGCCCAGCGGTGCGAGCTCGAACACGATCACCTCGTGGCCGGCGGCGGCGAGCGCGGATGCCTCGCGACGCACGCGCGAGTCGAACTCGACCGACTTGTGCAGCAGCATCGCGACGCGCACGACGGGGATCCTCTTCGCCGGGCGCGCCGGCGGTGTGAAGAGAGAGTGAAGTGGCTCGTGCGAGCTCAGGCGCCGGCGCTGCTGGCGATCGCGAAGATCAGCATCAGCACGGTGCAGGTGCCCAGGAGCAGGCCCACCTCGATGCGGCGCACCTGGGGGTCGCCGGCCATCCGTCCACCGACCTTGGTGAGCGGAACGAGGATCGTCTGCGCGAGGATCGCGATGTCGCCACGCAGGGTGCGTGTGCGGATGTAGCGCTGGTCGATCTCGATCTTGCGCGGCATGATCGACTCCTCGTAGAATTTGACCGGGTCCTGCTGCAGGCTGAGCAGGTGAGACTCGCTGGCATACTCGACCGCTGCGGGGCCGGTGATGCCGGGGAGCACGCTGAGGATCTCGTCGTACTCGGCGCGGTAGCGCTCCACGAAGTCGGGCACCTCCGGGCGGGGTCCCACCAGGCGCATGTCGCCCTTCAGCACATTCCACAGCTGCGGCAGCTCGTCGAGCTTGGTCATCGCCAGGAAGCCACCGATCGGAGTGAAGCGCTCGTCCTCGCCGATCGTCAGCGGACCGCCTTGGGCGGTGCGGCGCATCTTGCGGAATTTGAGCATCTGAAAGGGTCGCCCGCCGCGCCCGACGCGCGTTGAGCGGTAGAAGACCGAGCCGGGGGAGTCGACGTAGATGAACAGCGCGGTGACGGCCCCCACGAGCAGCACGAATGGCAGCAGGGCCAGGCAGACGGCCAGGTCGAAGGCCCGCAACGCCGCGGGGTGTGTTGGTCGTGCGGGGCGCGCACCAACGATGCCCTTGCGCAGACCGATGTGGCCCGTGGGCGTGCCGGTGCTGCCTGTGCGAGCGCCGACGCTCGCGGCCTCTGGCTTGCCAACGCGGCCCGCGCGACGCGGCCAAGCGACCGGCCGCGTGCGGGGCACGTGCCGTACGTCGCTCTCCGGGGGCATCTCCTGAGCTGTGGTCTGGAAAGCCGACATTTCTCACATCCCTGTTGTGTCGTTTCGCCTGCGGCGCAGCCATAGTCGCCCGCCGGCTGCGGCGCGTGTGTGATCATTGGGTGAAGTCCTGCCGAGCGCGCGTGGTAATCACATGCTCTTCACACGCCCCCGACTGGGCACGCCTAGCGTTGCGATGGGCATGCGTGCGCTTGTGACCGGCTGTGCGGGCTTCATCGGCTCGCACCTCACAGAGGCCCTGCTCGACGGCGGGCACTCCGTCGTGGGAATCGACTGCTTCAACGACAACTATGGGCGGGCGCAGAAGCTGACCAACCTCCGCCACGTGCGCGAGTGGGCGAGCTTCGAGTTCGTCCCGGTCGATCTTAGCCGGGGAGATCTGCTGGAGTTCGTTCAGGCGGCAGACGTTGTTTTTCACCTCGCCGCCGAGCCGGGTGTGCGCTCCAGCTGGGGCGCGCGCTACGGCAGGTACGTGCAGAACAACATCATCGCCACCCAGCACATCCTGCAGGCGGCCCGCGAGCGGGAGGGCATGCGGGTGGTGTTCGCCTCCTCCTCCTCGGTATACGGGAGCTCGGGTTCGACGGTGCCGAGCACCGAGGAGTCTCCGACGCGGCCGATCTCGCCCTATGGGCAGACGAAACTCGCAGCCGAGCAGCTGTGCGGGCTGCACCGGGCGGAGTTCGGCATGGACATCGTCTGCCTGCGGTATTTCACGGTCTTCGGCCCTCGTCAGCGTCCCGACATGGCCTTTCACCGTTTCCTGCGCGCGGCGCTGCGCGAGGAGCCGGTGGAGGTCTTCGGCGACGGGGGTCAGACGCGCGATTTCACCTATGTGGACGACGTTGTCGCGGCGACGCTCGCGACTGCCTTCGCGCCGAGCGTGCCGGCCGAGGTGCTCAACATTGGCGGTGGCTCGCCGACGAGCCTGCGTGCGGCGCTGGAGCTCGTTCAGGAGCTCGTGGGGCGTCTGCTCGAGGTGCGCCATGTGCCGCGCGAGCACGGCGACGTGCGCGACACCGCCGCCGACACGACGCGCGCGCGGGAGCTGCTGGGCTTCGCGCCGCAAACGGGTCTGCGCGAGGGACTCGCAGCCGAGCTGGAGTGGATCGCGCCGCTCGTGCGGGCCGGTGAGATGGCGGTTGCGCTGTGAGTGAGCCGCGCATCGGAGCAGCGATCCTGTGAGGGTGCTGCTGACGGGGGCGGGCGGACTGATCGGCAGCGCCACCGCGCGGCTGCTGCGGGAGGGCGGTCACGAGGTCTTGTCCAGCGACCTGCGCCTGCCGTCTCCCAGCTCTCGGTCGTTGCCGTGGGTGGAGCCGGACATCGGGTCCAGCTCCCGGTCATCGCCGTGGGTGCAGCTGGACGTCAGACGACGCAAGCAGGTGCGCTCGACGCTGGCGCAGTGGCGGCCCGACGTCGTGGTGCATCTGGCCGCCAGACATTTCATCCCCTGGTGCGAGCGCTTTCCCGCGGCGACGCTGCAGACCAACGTCGTCGGAACCCAGAATGTGGTCGAGGAGGCGCGGCGCGGTGGCGTGGCCAAGCTCGTGTTCGCGTCCTCCGCTGCCGTCTACGGCCCCTCGCCGCGGCCGCTGGAGGAGAGTTGCGCGCTTGGGCCCGACGATGTGTATGGCGTCTCCAAGGTCAGCGGCGAGCAGTTGATCCGGCTTGCCTCCCAGCGCGGTGATGGTCCGGACGGGGTTGTGCTGCGGTTGTTCAACACGATTGGGCCCAATGACCCCAATCCTCACCTGATCCCCCGACTGGTCAGTGAGCTGCGTGGCGGCGGCCGGTGTTTGCGACTCGGCAACCTGCAGAGCGTGCGCGACTACGTGTACGTCGATGACGTGGCGCGCGCGATCCTCGCCGCCGTGGAGAGGGATCTGCCGGGGCACACGACGATCAATGTGGGTGGTGGTGTCGGTCGTTCGGTCGCCGAGGTCGTCGAGGTGCTCGAAGGACTGGTGGGACACGGGCTCGAGATTCTCTCCACCGCCGCTCGGCGACGGGCCGTCGACAGGCCGTTCCTCCTCGCCGATCGTGCTCGCGCGCGACGGCTGCTCGATTGGGAGCCGCAGGTGGCTTTCGAGGACGGTCTGGCTCGCACCCTGCGCGCTGGGGGCGTGTCGTTGATCGAGCCGTTGATCGAGCAGCGTGGGATCGGGTCTTCCGCCGAGCTCCTCGCCGTATGAGTGGGCGCTCGCGGGCTCTCCTGCTCGGGGATTTCCCTGAGCGCGCGCGGGCCTCGGCCGGGGACTTCCCTGAGCGCGCGCGGGTCCTCTTGGCCGGGGATTTCCCCGAGCGCCCGCCGATGACCGTCGGGGGGATCCAGGCGGTGACATGGCAATTGGCGAGCGGCCTCGCCGAGCGGGGCGACTTCGAGATTCACACGGCTGCCTGCGAGCGCTTCTGGCATGCCCCGCCCGCCCGCAGCTGGCGCTGTCAGTGGGGAGGCTGCACCGCGCATTACCGACGCACGCCGAGGCGGCTGCCACACGTGGTGTCCTCGTGGACGAGCGACGCGGCGTACGTGCGGCAGAAGATCCGCGCGACCCGCGCACAACTCGTCCATGCGCATGGGCAGGTCGGCTATACGATCGGCGCGCTGCGCAGCGGGGTTCCTCATGTGGTTACGCCACACGGGATGCTGCAGCGCGAGAAGCGCGCACCCGAAGGCTCGCGCACGATCAGCGGCGCGCACCTGCGCGAGGCGCTGTGGAGCGCGACCGAGGACTGGTGTCTGGCTCGGGCGCGGCATGTCGTGGCGATCAGTCCGTACGTGCGCAGGCTGATCGAACCGCGCACGCGCGCGAGCCTGCACGAGATCCCCAATCCGGTGGACCCCTCCTTCTTCACGCTCGAGCGAAGCGGGCCCTTCGCCCCGATCCTGCTGAGCGTGGGCTGGCTGAACGAGCGCAAGCGCCACGAGCTGATCGTGCGGGCGCTGCCGCTCGTGCGTGAGCGAGTGCCGGGCGCTCGCCTTCGGATCGTCGGCAATGTCGAGGCCGGCGAGGAGCGCCAGCTCGTGCGTCTTCAGAGGCTCGTACGCGAGCTGAGGCTGGATGGGGAGGTCGATTTCCTGCACGGACTCTCCCACGAGCAACTGTTGGAGGAGTACGGGCGGGCGGGGGTATATGTGCACTGTGCCGAGGAGGAGAGCTCACCCGTCGCCGTGGCACAGGCGATGGCCGCGGGACTGGCTCTCTGTGCGATTGATATCCCGGGACTGCACCACTTGTTGGTGGAGGGGCAGACGGGCGTGTATGCGCGCGAGGCAACTCCCCACGCGCTTGCCGCGGCGGTCGTCGAGGTGCTGGCCAACCCGTCATTGGAGCGGTCGCTTGCCGCGAACGCCCGACGTGAGGCACGGGCGCGATTCCACCCTTCGGTCGTGGCGGGGCTCACGGCCGATCTCTACCGTGAGGTGCTGGCTCAATCGAGCCGGTAGTCTGCGTTCGCTCGATGGGCTCCCAGGTGACACTTCGCGAGATCGGCCGACTGCTGCGCAGGCGCTATCTCACGCTGCTGCTGGTGTTCGCGGTGACGTTGGGCGTCGGAGTGTTGCTGGCGGCGACTCACACCAAGCGCTATCAGGCGCAGGCCAAGGTGGTGCTGACGCCGGTGCTCGGCAAGAGCCTGACGTTCATCCCCGCCCAGGAAAGCCTCCAGGCGTTGATCAACGCCTATGCGGAGACGGCGCGCTCGGCGGCGACGGTCGCCGCCACGCGCCAGCTGCTTGGCCGCCCGCTGGGAGGCACCGCCACTTCGTTCACCCAGGCCGGCGATGACAGCATCACGCTGGCTGTGGAATCGACCTCGGCGCAGGACGCTTACCAGGACACGCTCGCACTGCTGCAGGTATTCCAGAATTCGATGCGGGGCAACACGTTCTTCACTGTGAGCGTGATCTCTCCACCTTCGCTGCCGACGCGGGCGGTTCAGCCGCGACCACCGCTGATCGTCGGCTCGGCGGCCGTCCTGGGGTTGGTGCTCGGGGTGCTGTGCGCGCTGCTCGTGGACTACATCCGGCGCGAGCCCGAGACGCCGGCCCCGCAGGCTCCGCCGCAAGCCTCGGAGCCTGACGTCATCGCCTATCGATGATCCGCGTGACACACGTCATCGCGGGGCTCGAGCTGGGGGGTGCCGAGATGATGCTGTACAAGCTGCTCAGCGCGAGCGATCGCGCTCACTTTCAGCCGAGCGTCATCTCGTTGTCGGACCTCGGCCCGCTGGCTCCGCGCATCGCAGGCCTCGGGATCCCCGTCAGCGCGCTGCAGATGACCCGCGGGCGCCTGGAGCCACGTCCGCTGGGGCGACTCGCGCGGCGTCTGTCCGCACGGCGCCCGCATGTGGTGCACACCTGGATGTATCACGCGGATCTCCTCGGCGGGGCGATGGCGCGGGCGACGGGACGCGCCAAGGTGGTGTGGGGATTGCGCGGCAGCGTCGATCCTCGATTGAGCAAGCGCAGCTCGCGGATGACCGCGCGCGCCTGCCTTCGCACCTCGCGATGGCTGCCTGACCGCGTCGTGTCCTGCTCTGAGCGACTGGCCGAGATGCACGTCGCGCTCGGCTATGACCCCGCGCGCATGATGGTGATCCCCAACGGCTTCGACCTCGCCCGATTCACCCCCGATACCGCCCTGCGCGTGCAGAGCCGGCGCTCGCTAGGGGTGGAGGCGCAGCTACTGGTGGGGCTCGTGGGGCGTTATGACCCACAGAAGGACCACCGCACCTTCCTGCGCGCCGCCGGTGAGCTGGCAAGCGCGCGTGGGGACGTTCGCTTTGTGATGTGCGGCCCGGGTGTGGATGGCGGGAACGGTGAGCTGACACGGCAGATCGCGGAGCTCGGGATCGGCGAGCGCTGCAGCCTGCTGGGGCCCGTGGAGGACCCACGCGGAGTGCTCAATGCGCTCGACGTGCTGGTCTGCTCCTCCGCGTTCGGAGAGGGCTTCCCGAACGTTCTCGGGGAGGCGATGGCCTGCGGCGTGCCCTGCGTCACCACCGACGTCGGCGACGCCGCGATGATCGTCGCGGGCAGCGGGCGGGTTGTCGCAGTCGGCGACTGGCGCGCCCTGGCGCACGAGGTCCATGGGCTGCTGGAGTTGGACGCTCCGGCTCGCGCCGAGCTGGGCGACAGGGCGCGCGCGAGAGTGCAGCGGGACTTCTCGCTGTCCGGGGTGGCGCGCAGGTTCGAGGAGCTCTACGTCGATCTCTGCGCATAGCGGCTCCCGGTACGTGCATGCTTGGAGCGACAGTCGCGCGGATCGGCGTCCACGATCGCCTCGGCGGCATGATCGGGCCGATCTCTCACAGCCGGCTCAGGGGACGCGGGCGTAAGCGTAGAACGCCGGCTTGGGCTGTCCGCTTGCGTTCAGCAGCCCCTCGGTGAGGTGTTCGGCGACCGTGGCGGGCTCGTCCATCAACTCGTACCACCCCAGGCCGGCGACGTAGGGAACCGAATCAGCGAGCTTGTACGCGGCCGTCAGCCACCTCGCCTGGATGGGTTCGCTGACGTAGTAGTCGAACGCGCGGCTGGGAGCGTCGGAGATCGAGAACTCCGACAGCCACAGCTTCGGCGTCGCACCGTGCCCCGAGTAGACGCCCTGCAGTTCCTGGTAGAGCGTGTCGATGTCGTTGAGATCGCGCACGCCCGCGGAGTAGGGGGTCTCCGAAAGCTTGGGGTAACGGGTCGAATAGGGGTTGTCGCCATAGAAGTCCATGCGCGGCGGCGAGCCGTCGGGCAGGCGCAGCCAGCGCAGGTAGTTGCTGGGTGAGACCAGTCCCACGGTGTAGGTCATGCCGCCGATCACCAGGTTGGCCGGATTGACCGCCTTGAGCGCGCCATAGGCCGCGTCGAGCAGCACCGCATAGCGCTGTGGCCCGACGGGCGATTCCGGTGGCATCGGGTTGAAGTTCCCCATGCGGGTGACCTCGCCCCAGATCATCCAGTAGTGGATCGAGGGGTAGCGCCGGCTGGCGGCCTGCAGGAACGCGGCGTAGTCGCCCGCTTCGTCAGGTGCCCACGAGGGGCCCTGACCACCATTGGCCCAGCCGGGGGTTTCCTTGACCATCACCGCCAGGGCGATGCCGTAGTGCGCGGCTTCGCTGACCGCCTGGTCCATCGTGGCGGACCAGCTGTAGGCGGGATCGGACGGATTGCTCGGGTCGGCTGGACGTGTGGAGGCGCTGGCACGCCAGCTGAGCTGCAACTCCAGCACCTGGACTCCCAGCCGGTGGTAGGTGGGAAAGGCCGACGAGCCATCGGGCATCGTCAGCGGTCCCCAGATCATCTTCAGCGCGTGGCCGCCAGTAGCCGCGGGATGACGGCGGAGGGCGTGGTGGCGCCTGTGTCCGTGGGCGCGGGCGCTGTGGGCAGCGGTGGTGAGTGGCTGTTGACTATGTCTCTGGCCGATGTCTGCAGCTGCCATTGGCGTGAGCATCAAGACCGCTGCGGCAAAGAGCGCCGTGAGGGAGGTGCGGGAGGGCATCGGCGAGCGTGATGCTAGGCGACGCATGCGGCCCGCAGAAGACGTCACTCGGATTCTTCACAACCCGAGCCTCGCCCAGTTCAGGCCCGCACGAGGATCAGCCCGGTATGCGGGGCCAGCGTGGCGGCGAGGACTCTGTGCAGGCCGTCGCCGGTGTAGCGGCGGCCCAGCTTGAGCGTGTGTGTGGCGGTGGTGGGATTGACCAGCACGAGCCCGTGGGAGAAGCGGCGCAACTCGACCCCCGAACGCCGCTCGGAGGCGGTCGCGAGCGGATGGCCGATCGGCGCTTCGTAATCTGAGAACCAGGTTTCGATGCCGTATTCGGCGTCGTTCTGAAGCGCGAAGGTGGCATGGCCGCCAGAGCCGAGCAGCATCGTGGCCCACCCGAAGCGCTCGGCCTGGAGGTCGCCGTCGCTTGACTGGGCGATGCCTATGAACCACTTGCCCTGGCGCTGGGCCTGCTGCAGGATCGAGAGCTCCGTGCGCCATTCCCCTGTCGAGCGATACCCCTGTCCGCGCGCGGCGGTGAACTTGGTGAAGCGCTCGTCCATGCCGCCGTCGAGGTAGTGCAGCCAGCGTGCGCCCACGGCGGGGTAGCTCGGCCACGAGCCGATGTTGGCCATCGCGAGCTTGCCAGCGGCGTGGATCGTGGGGACGATGTGCGCCAGCGCGGAGGTGACTGCCGCGGAGTAGGCCGCGTCGCTTGGATACTTGGCCACGTCGGCGGGGTCGTGGTAGTAGCGGATCGTGGGGTTCACATTGTCGATGAAGACCCCATCCCACCCCTGGGTCCGCAGCTCGCCGGCGACCTCGTCCGCCCAGGCTCGCTGAAAGCCCGGGTTGCCGATGTCCATCGCCCACAGGTAGGGGAACCCCTTGCACTGGATGGGCTGCCCGGAGCGGTCGCGCAGGAGCCAGTCGGGATGGTGTGAGAGCGCTTGTTCGTAGCTGACTCCGTCGGCGGTGAAGCCTTCGACGGGAGCGTAACTGCTGGCGTTGCCAAGGTCCTTGTACTCGAGCACGATCAGCCTCGGGTTGGAGGACTTGAGTTTGTGCAGCAGCGCGGTCTGCCACGGCAACAGGATCACCACGCGACTGCGCGTGGCCGTCAGCGAGGGGTCGGGCCATGCCCCTTCAGGGCGGATCGCATAGCGCACGTGGCCCGCGGCCGCGGTCTCCGCGGCTGTGGCCTGAATCGTCGCGAGGCCGAGCGCCGCCAGGAGTACGAGGAGTGAGGTGGTGAGTGCGAATGAGCGGCGCATGTACCACTGCACTCGACGGCCGCGGGCAGATCGTTGAGGTGGCGGGCGTGCAAATCGGTGGGTAGTCCACCGCGGGACGACCGTGCCCACCCATGGTTTTCACGTCCTGTTCGCATTCAGTTGACAGAGATCCGGTTCACATCTGCTTCACCAGCTCCGGGCGAGGTGGGTCTACGCTGCCACGCCGATGAGAAAGGATGCTCAGCTGATCGCTGTGCTGCTGGTGCTGGCGGCGGCCGTGGGGCCGATCGCCACCGCTGGTGCGTCCTCGACGCCCACCGCCGGGAGCGCTGTGTTCCTCGAAAGCCAGCCCGCCGTGCTGGCGATAAAGCCGCACAGCTACTACAGCCACCTCTCCGTGCACAATCTCACCTGGAGCAACTGGGGAGCCCCCACCGCGACCGCGCAGGGCACCTTCACGTTCCAGTTCTGCGTCGAAGAAAGCTGCACCGTCTCGCCCTTCTATGACGAGTCCGCTGCGGTCACGCTCACCGCGGTCAAGCCCTGTGGGACGCACCCGTCCTACACCGCGCTTGGACTCGAAGTCTCGGGGACGCTCCCGGACACGAGCTTCAAGAGCTACCAGACGAGCCTTGCGTGTCCGACGCGACGCGCGGCGACGCGACGCGTGGCGCGGCACCGAAAGCACGGCTGAGCACACGCGCGCGCTCACGGTCGCGCGTCTGCACACCGCCCACCGCCACGAATACGAGACCCGCGGCGGCGAGTCCCAGTGTGGGGGCGAGCGCCAATGCGGATATGCCCGTCAGGGCAACCGAGAGTGCGCGGGCGACCGCGAAGCCCACCACGCCCGCAGCCGGCAGCGAGACGGCCTCGCGCGGGCGCCAGAGATCCGCCAGTCTGCCGTGCAGCAGCCGCGGCAGGCGCGCGCCGAGCGGCAGCAGCTGTGCGCAGGCGCCGAGCAGCATCGCCGCGCCCATCCCGCTGAGGCCGTAGGCCCGTGCCAGCGGCACGCCTGCGAGCAGGGTCACCAGCGCGCGCACGAGGCCATACAGCGAGGCGCCCAGGCCGCGATTCTCGGCGAACAGCGCCTGCGACTGCACCGCGGAGAGGGTGACGACCCCCGGTACGAAGACCAGATAGGCGAAGGCGCCCGCGCCCGCCGCGAAGCCCGGTCCGTAGATGCTCATGATCGGCGCAGCCGCGCCGGCGGCGACGGCGGCGGGCAGGAACATCGCCACGGCCACATAGCGCAGCGAGTCCACGAGCGCGCGATCGTAGCCAACTCGGTCCTCTACCATGCGGCGCTCGACGAGTGTCGGGAACAGCATCTCGGTGATCCGGTAGTTGAGCTCCAGCCCGCGCCGTGCGATCGTCCATGCGCGGCTGTAGGCGCCGATCGCCGCGACGGGCGCGAGCGCGCCGAGGATCCAGACGCCGGCTTCTTCGCTGACTCCCTCGGCGAGCAGGCCAGGCGTCAGTCGCAGTCCGAAGTGCA
This sequence comes from uncultured Solirubrobacterales bacterium, assembly GCA_963723045.1. Lineage (GTDB taxonomy): Bacteria > Actinomycetota > Thermoleophilia > Solirubrobacterales > Solirubrobacteraceae > Palsa-744. Next base: position 667,898 of record CAVROU010000001.1, read on the forward strand.
GCAGCTGCGGGAGTGTCGCGAATCCCTCGCGCAGCACGGCCCGCCCGACGCGCAGGCGCATGAAGGGGCGGACGCTCAGCACCCGCTGCACCAGCGAGGTGGCCCAGGAGGCGTACCACGCGAGAATCAGCCCCCACACGGTGGGCAGCGCAAAGCTGAGGCCCACGGCCAGCGCGAGGTAGAGGAGCGCCTGGTGCAGCCGGCTCAGCAGCAGCGGCCGCCCGGCGCGGAAGGCGCCGAGAACCGTGTCGAAGTTCCAGCAGGTGTTGACGAACAGCAGCGATGCCGCGAGCATCGCCTCGGCCGGGATGATCAGCTCCGGGTGGCCGATCGGCCCGGCGAACAGCGCCCACGTGAGCAGGCCGGCGAACACCGAGACGACCGCAGTGAGCGCGGTCGAGAAGCTCAGCACCGCCGCGAACAGTCCCGTCACGAGTGGATCGCGCGGGGCGAGCGGGGCGAGCCTGCGCATCAACGCGGGCTGCTCACGCACGGTCGACAGCAGCCATACCACGCCGGCGGGGGCTCCCGCGAGCGCGAACTCCCCGATCACGTTCACTCCATACAGGCGCGCCACGACCACGCTTGTGATCAGCGCGAGGAGGGTGTTGGCGATGAAGCTGGATGCACCGTGCCCCAGGCCGCTGCCGTAGGAGGAGCGCGTCACGGTGAGACCCATCCCAGAAGGTTCACAGTGCGATCTTGCTCTGTTCTTACGATTCGTCGATGGCAGCAGCGCTCGCTGATCGCCGTCTGGAGGCGGCCGCCCGACGCTGGACGGGAGACACGCGCGCTGCATCGCAGCTGCGCGAGCACTACGCGATCGAGCGGGCCCTGGCACAGCGCCTGCGCGAGGCCCCGGCGCGCGAGCGCGGGCCGCTCTACGCGGAGGTGTACGACGAATTGTTCACCCGCGTTCCGCACCATCCTCAGCTGCGCCGGCGCGCATCCAGCGAGCGCTCCGAGCAGGTCGATCGGGAGCTGCACTTCCTCAGGGGGCTGCTGGCGAGCGACCTTGTGTTCCTGGAGGTGGGCGCTGGCGACCTGGCGCTCTCCCGTCGTCTGGCTGGGGTGGTGGGCGACGTTCACGCCGTAGACGTTGCCAGCGAGATCGCCGGCGGTGAGACCCCGCCGGCAAATCTTCACATCTGCTTGACAGATGGCCCGAGGCTGCCGCTGGCCGACGGCTCGGTGGGGCTTGCCTACAGCAACCAGCTGATCGAGCATCTCCATCCCCACGACGCCGTGGAGCACTTGCGCGAAGTGTTCCGGGTGCTCGCGCCCGGCGGACGCTATCTGTGCGTCACGCCCAACGCGCTCACAGGTCCGTGGGACATATCGCGGATGTTCTCAACCGCGGCCACGGGACTTCACCTGCACGAGTACTCCAACCGCGAGCTGGCGGGGCTGCTTGGTGGAGTGGGGTTCGTCGAGGTGCGTGCGGTGGTGCCCGCTCGACCCTGGGCACGTCAGGCGTTGGCCACTTGTCCCCGGGCACGTCAAGCGTCGGCCGCCCGCCCCCGGGCACGTCAGGCGTCGGCGGCTCGACCCCAGGCACGTGAGGTGCCGGTGTGGCTCTTCACCGCTCCCGAACGGGCGCTCGGGGCGCTCCCTCCGCAAGTCTGCCGCGCGCTGTTGGCTGGTCCGTGGCGAAAGCCGCTGAACTCGATTCGTCTGCTGGCAGCAAAGCCAGCGCCGAGGCGAATGCCGCGATGAACCACAGCGGCGTGCTGAGTTGGGCGCTGAAGAAGATCGCGCCGGCGATCGCCACGATGAAGGAGGCGAGGAATGCGCTGCGCAGCCAGTTGGCGGGGGCCCGTGGATGCCGAGAGGCGTCGCTCGCGGGCAACGCGCCCAGCCGCCCCCGGCCAGCGGTGGCGGTGAGAATCTGCCGCCAGATGGCCGTCAGGAGACCCAGGAAGATCAGCAGCGCGATGGCGCCGTCTTCGCTCAACACCCCCAGGTAGGTGCTGTTGACGGCGATTTCGTGCTCCAGCTTGGGGGTGTTTCGCACATAGCCGGGACTCGCCGCTTCAAAGCGCCCAGGGCCGATTCCGAGCAGCGGGTGATTGGCGCTCATATGCAGCGCCGCCGACCAGTAGACCTCGCGCAGGCTCACGCTGCTCGAGAGGCCGTTTTCGCGCACCTTCAGATTCTGGGAGGTCTGGGCGCTGGAGATTCCGAGCGCCAGAACGGCGATCAGCGCGACCGTCGCGAGCGCACCGGCGACCACCACAGCCGCCACGCGCCCGGTGAGAATCGCCCATAGCGCCATCAGCGCCAGCGCCACGAATGCGCCGCGCGAGGAGGACCCGAGGATGCCCAGTGCGAGGGCCACCAGGCCCGTTCCCCACAGCCAGCGCCGCCGCGGCTCGGTCATGAACAGATAGGCCACGAACGGAAGCACCGCGGCGAGCAGGTAGGCGAAGTCGTTGGGATCGCTGATCGGCCCCGACGCGCGCGCGACGCTTCCGTCGAGGAACTGCACGGAGGCCCACACGGCGCCGACGATCGTCGAGATGACGAGCACGTGCAGCGCGCGCAGGAACGCCTCGCGATTGTCGATCAGCTGCACGACGAGGAACAGGAACAGGGTGAGCGTCCAGTAGCGCAGCGTTTCGGTGATGCTCGGTCCGCTTAGCCCGCTGGCCAGCAGAGACACCGTGGCGACGGTGCAGAGCAGCGCCGCCCAGCCGATCACGGGGGTGAACCGCAGGCGCTTGTCGCGCAGCAGCGTGCTCAGCAGCACCGAGATGAACAGCAGACCGCCGACCAGCTTGACGATCGTGATGCTGTGGGTCGGAAAGCGCAGCGCACCCTGCCACGGCAGGAGCGCGATCAGCACGAGCATGAAGAGGTCGGGACGGGCCAGCACCAGATAGGCCAGCAGGGCTCCGGCGAGCAGGATCCAGGGGTAGAGAGGGGAGAGGCTCGCCAGCCAGGCCCCGGCAGCCGCGCAGGCGATTGCCAGCCCGTAGAGGGCAATCAGTGCGGGCCGGCGGATGGTTTGGGTGTCAGACACGCGAGTCGGAGAGCCAGGACTGGAACATCAACACGGGCCACAGGCGCCGGTGCCAGTTGCGCCGGCCGGACTGGTGCTCGCGCCAATGGCGCATGATGACCGATGGCTCGAAGAAGCCCTCGGCGGCGAGGCGACCGGGGGCGAGCATGTCCTGTGCCCAGGGCTTCAGCGGACCGCGCAGCCAGTCGGCCAGCGGCACTTCGAAACCGCGCTTGGGTCGGTCGACGAGCTCGCGCGGGACGTAGCGGTACAGGATCTCGCGCAGAGGAGCCTTGCCGAACGCGCCTGCCCGCATGGTCGCCGGGTCGATGCGCCACGCCAGTTCGAGCACGCGATGGTCGAGCAGCGGCACCCGCGCCTCCAGGCCCACCGACATCGTCGCCCTGTCGACCTTCGTGAGGATGTCGTCGGGAAGATAGGTGAGGGAGTCGGCGAGCGCCATCCGCCCGTGGGGACCCTCCTCGGCCAGGCAGTCCGCGGCGGCTTGGAACTTCGGGTTGATGGCGGAGCCGACGCCCAGCGCCGTCGGGCCGGTAGCGGAGTCATCAAGCACGGGCGAGTCCAGCCAGCACGCCACCAGGCGCTCATACAGGCGATCGGATTCGCGCACGCCCCGACGCGGCGCTCCGTCGGCCAGCTCGGCGAGCTTGAGCAGGCGGTCTCCCATCAGCTCGTGCGCGGGCCCTGCGCCCAGGATTGCGCCCAGGCGGTTGATCGGGCCCGCGGGAAGTCGCCCCGTCGCCGCCGCAAGGCTCCGCAGGGCGCCTGGTGGCAGCCGCGCGACAGACCGATCCAGACGTTCCCCCCAGCGGTAGCGGGAGTAACCGTGAAACAGCTCGTCGCCGCCGTCGCCGGCGAAGGCGACCGTCACATGACGGCGGGCCAGACGGGCGATCAGCAGCGTCGGGATGAGCGCCGGGTCGGCGAACGGCTCGTCGCACACGCCCGCGAGTTCGGGCACGGCGGCGAGCGCGTCGGCGCCGCTGATGCGCAGCTCGGTGTGGTCGGTTTCCAGGTGGGCGGCGATCGCGGCCGCATGGGCGGCCTCGTCGAAGGCGGGGTCCTCGAAGCCGACCGTGAAGGTGCGCACCGTGCCGGCGCCGTGGTGCTGCATGAGCGCTACGAGCGTCGCGGAATCCACGCCTCCCGAGAGCAGCGCTCCGAGCGGGACGTCGCTCGCCAGGCGCATGCGCACGGCGTCGCCGAGCAGCTCGTGCAACTCCTCGCGAGGCGCCGCGCCTCGGCGCATGCTCACGGCGGTGCGGGCCGCGTCGCACAGCGACCACCACGGTGTGGGTTGCAGCCGCTCGCAATTGTCGGGGGAGATCCTCAGCAGCTCGCCGGGCCCCAGCTTGGCGACTCCCTCGAGGATCGAGTGTGGGGCGGGGATGTAGCCGTAGCGCAGGTGTGCGGCTAGCGCCGCACGGTCGACCCGCTCGCGCAGTTGGGGGTGCCGGCGGATCGCGCCGAGCTCGGAGGCAAACACGATGTGCGATCCCGCTCGGCCGTAGTAGAGCGGCTTCTCCCCCAGCCTGTCGCGCGCCAGCGTCAACACCCGCTCGCGACGGTCCCACAGCGCGAAGGCGAACATGCCGTTGCAGCGAGCGAGCGTCTCGTCCACCCCCCACGCTCCGATCGCCGCCAGCAGCACCTCCGTATCGCCGTGCCCGGCGAAGACGGCGCCCGTGCGCTCCAGCTCGGGGCGCAGCCGGGTGAAGTTGTAGATCTCGCCGTTGTAGACGAGCACGTGGCGTCGATCGGCGGAGATCATCGGCTGGTGGCCCGCCCGCGAGGGGTCGAGCACGGCGAGACGGCGATGTCCGAGGGCGATGCCCGCCTGTGCGTCGGTCCACTCCCCGGCGTCGTCGGGTCCCCTGTGGGTGAGGGTCGACGCCATGCTCGCGACGTCGCGAACGAGTATCTCCCCGGGCGTGGTGGCTCGGGGGTCGAAGATGCCTGCGATCCCGCACACGACTGGAAGGAGGCTATCCGTCGGCTCTAGCCGAGGCGAGCCATGACCGGTGCGTCTGGGGTGGTATCACGGACTCCCGGGCTCGGCGCTGTGCTCCCGCTGCGGCTGCGGTGCACGGCGTGGTAGATGTCGACGGTCTCGCCCACCATGCGCTCGACGTCGAACATCGTGCGGTGGCGCTCGCGCGAGGCGGTGCTCGCGTCGGCGCGCAATCGCGGGGAGTCGAGCATCGTGAGGATCGCGTCGGCCAGCGCCGCGGGGTGCTTGGGCGCAACCAGCCGCCCCGTCTGCGCGGTCACGGCCTCGGCGGTGCCGCCGACGTTTGTCACCACCTGTGGCACTCCCCAGGAGAGCGCCTCCAGCACGCCGACGGGCATCGCCTCCCACGCCGAGGAGAGCACGTACAGGTCGAGCGCGCCCATGTAGCGCCCGCTCGGGGGTGTGAAGGGGAAGAAGGCGAACCGCGAGTCCTCGTCCAGCCCGGCGGCGGCGACCTGCTCTTCCAGTTGGGCTTGCATGGGACCGTTGCCGATGATCGCAAACCGCGCTCGGGGCATCTGTGCAAGGACGGATGGGATCGCATCGATCAGGATGTCCAGGCGCTTCTGCTCGCGCAGGACCGTCACCGCTCCGATCAGGAGCCCGTTGCCTTTGAAGTCGAGCAGCGCCCGTTCGGGGTCGGCGTGGTCGGGAGGCGGAGTAGGGACACCGTTGTAGACGCAGTGGGCGCGATCGGCTGCGACGAAGGGAAGCCCTAGTGCGGCGTGCCGCTCGGACTCGCACACGCACACGTAGGCCGCCGTGAGCGGCGCGAGCGCGCGCTCGATGGCCGCTGGCAAGAGGCGCGCCAGCGGGCCCATATCGCGCAGGAAGGCGAAGCAATGGGGGCTGTAGACCACGGGTATTCCTCGGCGGGCGCCCGCCAGTCGCCCGAGCACGCCGGCCTTGCTGGAGTGGCAGTGGATCACGTCGAAGCGCTCGCGGGCGAGCAGCGCATCGAGTCTCCTGAACGCTCGCGCATCGGCGAGGGGGGAGCGCGAACCGCGGGTCAGATCGCTCATCGACAGGTACTCGATATCAACCGAGGCGTCCTCCAGGCGCCGGCGGATCGACGAGCGCTCGGGTCCGGCGACGAGTGTGCTCCAGCCGTGGCGCTCCATGCCGAGCGCCAGGTTGAGGACGACCTCGGGAGCGCCGCCGTCGGGGGGCTCGAACAGCAGCAGCGCCCGCGGCATCTGGCTAGCGCCTGGCTGGGCGGGTGGCGGAATCCATGCGAGCATGCTCCACCTCGGGAGATTGGAAACATGTGATTATCCAGGGACGATTGTGTGAAACACCGGGCCCGTGGGGGGCGCGCTCGGGGCCGCTCTCAGGGCGCCGCTGCGTAGGCGTAGAACGCTGGCTTGGGCGCACCGCCCGCCGTCATCAGCCCCTCGCTCAGGCGTCCCCTGCTGGTGGTGGGTTCGTCCAGCAGCTCAAACCAGCCGAGGGCGGCTACATATGACACCGAATCGACGAGCCTGTAGGCGGCGCTCACCCAGCGGGCCTGCACCGGGCGACTCACGTAGTAGTCGAAGGAGGGGTTCGAGGAATCGCTGATGCCGAACTCCGCGAGCCACAGTTTGGGCACCGGACCGTAGCGGCGATAGATGCCGGTCAGCTGAGCGTGAAGGGTGTCGATGTCGTCGATGTCCCGGACCAGCGGCGAGAAGGGCCCCTTCGCGAGGTCCGGATAGCGCACCGAATAGGGGTTGTGACCGTAGTAGTCCATCCGCGGGGGTCTCCCGTCGGGAAGGCGCAGCCAGCTGAGATAGTCGCGTGCATCGATCACGCCGGCGGAGTAGGTCATGCCGCCGATCACCATGTTCTCGGGGCTCACCGACTTCAGGGCGCCGTAGGCGTCGTCGAGCAACTGCGCGTATCGCCGCGGGGCTGTGGGCGAGTTTGGTGGCAGTGGGTTGAAGTTCCTGGTGCTGTTGACCTCGTTGAGGATCATCCAGTCCCTTACATTCGGATATCTGCGGCTGGCGGCCTGCACGAAGTCGGCGTAGTCGTGGGGGTCGGCGGGCGCCCACGTTTCCCCTCGTCCGCCGTTTGACCAAGCGGGAAAACCTTCCACCAGCAGCGCGAGGGCGATATGAAAACGCGCTGCCTGGGCGATCGCGCTGTCCAGATCCGGCGGCCAAAGGTAGGCCGGATCCCCCGGGTCCGACGGATTGGCCGGACGGGTGGGCGCCACCCTGTCCCAGGCCAGATCGAGCTCGAGCACCTGCACCCCGAGCCGGTGGTAAACCGGAAACGCCGAGGAGCCGTCGGGCATCGTGAGCGGGCCGTAGATGGCCTTCAGCGGTCTTTGGGGGCGGGCTGCCGCATAGCGGGCTGGATCGCCGGCCGGGGCGTGGAGAGGAGAGCCGGCCGATGTGAGTAACGGCGGGACGTGTGAGGCTTGTGCCGGGGAGGGCTCGGACGCGGTCGGCGAGCGGCGAGATGCGCCGGCCGTGGGTGGCGGAGCGCCGGCGAGGACGGCGGTGAGTGACAGCAGCGCGATGGCGCTCGTCACTCGCACGAGGGAGGCCGGACGCACGGGGCCGTACTCTACGCGGCCCCGTGCGGTCCGACTGTCACCATTTGGTGAATGCCGCGGCGGACTGCCACGGCGACTGACTGTCTAGGACAATCTCACTGCTACAGAGACTTCACCGACTTCTGGCTGGCCTTCAGCACGACCTTCGGGATCGGCGCGAAGTCGAGCGCCGCGCCGAACTTCTGACCGGCCGTCAACGCGTAGTTGATGAAGCTGGCCAGCAGTTCCTTCTGCGGGGCAGCCTTCGGCACGATCACGTAGGTGAACGTCGAGATCGGGTAGGCGATGCGGAACTTCTTCGTGGGGTTGACGATGTGCATTTCATTGTTCGCCGGCACCGACTTGACCGCCTGCGCGGCCTGCTCGATGTTGCTGAGGTTCGGGTACTCGAAGAACCCGGCCGCGTTCTGGATCGCGGCGGCACCGAGCTGGTGGGCGATGATGTAGGAGGCGGATATGTAGGCGATTGAGCCGTTGGTCGAAGAGACGACGGCCGTCACGCCGGCGTTACCCTTACCGCCGACACCCGTCGGGAAGGTGACCGTGGTGGCGGCGCCACCGATCTGGCTCTTCCACGTCGGGCTGATCCGCGAGAGGTAGTCGGTGAAGGCGTACGTGTCGCCCGAGCCGTCGCTGCGGAACACCGGAGTGATCTTCAGGTTGGGCAGGCTCGTGCCCTTGTTGAGCTTGGTGATCTGCGGGGCATCCCAGTTGGTGATCTTGCCGAGGAAGATTTCCGCGACCACCGGACCGGTGAGGTTGAGCTTGCGGATGCCTTCCAGGTGGAACGCCACGCCTGTGGCCGTCAATGCCCACGGGATCTGAACGCATTCCTTGCATTCCGCCGCCTGCGTGCTCGTGAGCGGGGCGTCGGATGCGCCGAAGTCAACGGTTCGCGCGGCGATCTGTGCGATTCCGGCACCGGAGCCGACGGCTGCGTAGGTGACGGTGTCGCCGTTCAGATGCTGGAATTCCTGACCCCAGTAAGCCTCCAGCGGTGCGACCAGCGTCGAGCCTGCACCGGTGAGCGAACCGGCGGCCGCGGCGCTGCCGGCCATCAGACCTGTTGCCATACATGCGATCGTCGCGGCAGCGACGAGCATCGGAATTCTTGCGCGTATCAAGTGTCCTCCTGGTGAATGTCGTGTTATCGGCCGCACGCAGCTTTCACCGCGCGGACAGCTTCCCGTGAGAGTGCTTCCCGTGGTAATCTCATGGCCCGACTAAGCCCGGATGTGTACAAATTGTGAAGAACGATGTATAAATCTTGTGAACGCAAGGCGGGCTTGAGGTCGCTCGACTAAGCTGCGCGCCGCATGAGCGACCGTGGGAGATCATCCGGCGTCCTGGCCGGGCTGCCCGTTCGTTCCCGCAGACCCCGCCGCGGCGGGCGCCGGACGGTCGATCGCATCGGCGACGCGAGCCTGTATGGGCTGTGCGTGCTCGCCTCGCTGCTCGGGGTGGCCGCGATCGTCGCGATCGCCTACCAGCTGATCACGGGCGCCGGGCTGGCGATGTCGCAGTTCGGCCTCGGCTTCCTCACGCGCAGCGAATGGAAGCCCAACTTCAACGTCTATGGGGCAGGGTCGCTGCTGTACGGAACCCTCGTCACCTCGCTCGGCGCGCTCCTGCTGGCGGTGCCGATCGGGATCTCGATCGGGCTCTACCTCAGCACGGTCGCGCACCGCCACGTGCGGGCGACGATTGGGCCGCTTGTAGAAATGCTCGCGGCGATTCCGAGCGTGATCCTTGGGTTCTGGGGCATCGTCGTGCTCGCGCCCTTCCTGCAAGCGCACCTGGAGCCCTTCCTGCACGGCACGCTTGGCTTCCTGCCGATCTTCGGCGCGCCGCAGACGACCGGTACGGGGCTGTTCAATGCCAGCCTGATCCTCACGATCATGGTGGTGCCGATCATCGCGTCGATCAGCCGCGACCTGTTCCTCGCGGTCCCGCACGAGCTGCGCGAAGGCGCTACGGCGCTGGGCTCCACGAATTGGGAGATGGTGCGCGGCGTGATGCTTCCCACCGCCGGCCCTGGCTTGGTCGCGGCCACCTTCCTCGGGCTTGGGCGCGCGCTGGGCGAGGCGATCGCGGTCACGCAGGTGATCGGCGCCGGCAACGGCATCCACGCCTCGCTGTTCGGAACGGGCGACACGCTCGCGAGCCGCATCGCCGACCAGTACCAGGGCGCGACGACGAAGCTGCAGATCGCCTCGCTCTTCTACCTCGGTGTGCTGCTGCTGGTGATCGGGCTGCTCGCGAACCTCGCCGCGCAGCTGATCGTCCGCCGCCTCTCGATCCGCACGGCGATATCGCGATGAGCGAGCAGCCTGATTCAGGCGATTCGCAGGCCCGCCGCATGAGTGAGCTGTCTGACCCGGTGCTTGCATCCACGGGTACGCCTGGGGAACCTGGCGAGTCCGAGCACAACCGGATTGATCCCTCGGGCATGTCCGACGTCGAGGGGCTCGATCCCGCAAGGCCGCTCAGCGCGTCGGGCAACCTGCACCGCCGCCAACTCCTCAGCCGGCTGTTCGAGGGCGCGCAGAGCGCCGCCGCGCTGCTCGCCGTGGCGGTGCTGGCGATCGTGATCTATTCGGTGGCCTCGCGCGGCGCGAGCGCGTTGAACCTCGAATTCTTCACCAAGGGGCCGCCGGTGCTGCCCGACACGCCCGGTGGCGGGATCGCGCCGGAGATCATCGGTACCGCGATCTTGATGGGGCTCGCCACCCTGATCGCGCTGCCCGTGGGGATTCTGATCGCGCTCTATTTGACCGAGTTCGCACCGCCGCGCGTGGCGGGCGCGATCCGGCTGGCGCTCGACCTGCTCAACGGGCTGCCGACGATCCTTGTGGGGCTGTTCGTCTTCGGCCTGCTGGTCGTGGGGCACTACCAGAGCGGTTTCGCGGGCGCCTTCGCGCTGGCGATCGTGATGCTGCCGCTGATCGCGCGCGCGACACAGGAGGTGCTGCTGTCGCAGCCGCCCGCGATGCGCGAAGCCGCGGATGCGCTGGGCGTGAGCCACTGGCGCACCGTGCGCGGCATCGTGCTGCCGGCGGCACGCGGGGGCATCCTGACCGCGGCGGTGCTCGCCGTGGCGCGCGCGGCGGGCGAGACGGCGCCGCTGATCTTCACCTGCTCGATCTTCAGCAACAACGTGTCTCTGCAGATCTTCGGGCAGGCGCTGCCGAACATCCCCGTGTACATCTTCAATGCCTCCGAGGCGGCCGATCCGTATGGGTTCGCGCGCGCGTGGGGCGCCGGACTGGTGCTGCTTGTGTTCATACTCCTAACGAGCCTCGCCGCGAAGATGCTGCTCAACCGAGGCCACGCCGGGACCGCGCGATGAGAGGCGAGATGACCGACATGACCGACAGTATCGACCCCTCTGGCACGGACCCTGCGATGCGCACCGATCCCGCGAGAGTCGACACGGGCCGCACCGCTCGCCGCCGTGTGCGCATCCAGGCCGAGCCGCAGGTTTCCGAGTGGACGGGGGCCAGCAGCGTCGCGGGTGCCGGTGCCGACGGCGCCGAGGCGACGCTCGCCGCGCGCACGCGCACACCCGCCGAGCGCATGCGGGAGGTCATCTTCGACGCGAAGGACGTGTCCGTCTACTACGGCGCCAGCTGTGCCGTAGCCGGCGTCACGCTGCCGATCCAACGCAACCTGATCACCGCGATCATCGGGCCCTCGGGCTGTGGCAAGAGCACGTTTTTGCGCAGCCTCAACCGTATGAACGACGCCATCGCAGGCTTCCGGATCGACGGCAAGATCCTTTACCACGGCCACGATGTGTATGGCGCGGGCGTCGACCCGGTGGAGGTGCGCAGGCGCATCGGCATGGTCTTTCAGCGCCCCAATCCGTTCCCCAAGTCGATCTACGACAATGTGGCTTGGGCGCCGCGCAACCTCAAGTTGCGGGCGCACCTCGACGAGCGCGTCGAGCGCGCGCTGCGCAGCGCGGCGCTGTGGGAGGAGGTCAAGGACCGTCTGCATCAGTCCGCACTGGGGCTTTCGGGTGGGCAGCAGCAGCGGCTGTGCATCGCGCGCGCGATCGCGATCGAACCGGACGTGCTGCTGCTCGATGAGCCGGCCTCGGCGCTCGATCCGGTCGCCACAAGCGCGATCGAGGAGCTGATGCTGACACTCAAGCACCGCTATACGATCGTGATCGTCACGCACAACATGCAGCAGGCCGCGCGCATTGCCGATCGCACGGCGTTCTTCAGCCTCGGCGATTCTCCGCGCGGGCGCGCGGGGGTGCTGGTGGAGCACGACGACACGTCGGCGATCTTCACCCGCCCGCGCGACCCCCGCACGGGGGACTATGTGACTGGGCGCTTCGGCTGAGACACGGCGTCGCGCGTCGAGGCGCGACGCCGCGCTTCAGGCGGGGCCTCGCTCCGAGGTGGTTGGCGAACGGCTGGGTCGGCGGCGAGGTTGGGTCGGCGGCGAGCCACGCGGCTCTAGGCGCCGATCGCGGCGCTCGGCACCTGCTCGAGCAGCGGCTGGCCGCACTGCCAGCAGTAGGCCGCGCCGCTGGAGTGCGGCGCGCCGCAGGAGGCGCACTGGCCGGCGGCGCCGGTCTCCTCCATGCGCAGGATGCGCTCGACCTCGGAGAGCTCGCTGTCGACCTCCTGCAGCACCGCTGCGCGGCGCACCAGCACGTCGACGTGGATGGCGTTGCGAGTCGCCATCTCGTACAGCAGCCCACCGAGATCCCACTGCAGTTCGGCCATGCGCGCCGTGAGCTCGTCGCGGCGGCGCGTCAGGTCGGTCGTCGTTTGTGCGCCTGCCGTGTCGGTGTCGCTGGTCATTCGCTCACCCTCAGTTGCCGAAGAAGTTGCCGGTGAAGTGCCCGTGCTGGTAGCCGGGGCCGCTGCCCTTGCTGCCGACCTTCACGACCTTCGTGGGTGGGACGGCGGGCTTGGCCGCCTTCGCCTTCGCGGCGGCCGCGGCCGCGCCGGCGGCAGCCGCCCCTGTCTTCGCCGTGCCGGCGGGTGTGGTCGAGGTCTGCGATTCGGTGCCGGTGCCGGCCGCGCCCGCCGCTGTACCCGCGCCGCCGCCGGCGACAGTGACGACCTGCACCGCGGGGCTCTTGCTGGTCGAGCTCTCGCCCAGGCGCCCGATCAGGACGCCCACTCCGAGTGCCAGCAGCAGTGTGCCGATACCGGCGATCAGCGTCGCGTTGACCGACGCGCGCCGGCGAGGCGAGCGCGGCTCGGCGCTGGACGTCGACTGCGCGCGCTGGGCGAGGCCGTCTGTGTAGGGCACGCGCGAGGGGCCGCAGCGCTGACCGCACTCCACGCAGTAGCGCTGGTCGGCGGCGAGCGTGGCGCCGCACATCGCGCAGCGCTCGCGCGCCACCGGCAGGGCGGAGAGGCTCGGCTCGGTCGCTGGGAGGCCTGGCGCGGGCGGCGTGAGCTGGGGCTCGTCGGTTGGGACGCTGGATTCCATACCGGTCACGTTGTTAGCACGCCGTAAAAGAGCGCAGACGCCAAAGAGCGACGCCAACGAAGACGTTACGGGCAGTATTGTCCTCCACGCGCGCGTGGGATGTAAAAAGTTCGTTATCGCCGCGCAACAGGTTCTTCACATTGTTTACACATCGCGCCGGACCGCGCGAGGGACACTTACCGACTGACAATGGGCGACCCCTCTTCCGAGCCCACGGGCGCGCCTCGGCGCCCGCACCAGCCCGCGAGCTCGCACCCGTCCGCGGGCTGCCAGGCGTGCGGCGCGCCGCTGGCCGCCGATCAGCGCTACTGCGTGGAGTGCGGCGCGCGCCGTGGGCCGCTGCCGCCGTTCGTCGCCGCGCTGATCGCGGTCGGTGGGGCGCCGGACGAGTCGCAGGAGCTGGGCTCCGAAGAGGCCGACTCCGGGGAGGGCACAGGCGTCCTGCCGCTGCCCACTCCCCGCGCCGCGGCGGTGGCGGTGATGGCGCTGCTCGCCTTCGGCGTGCTCGTCGGCTCGGCGATCAGCCCCGTGGCGCAGAGCGGCGCCGACGCACCGACGCTGCTGGCGCTCGTGCGGCCGGCCACGAAGCCCACCGCCGCGGCCGAACCGCCGCCGGTGAGCGAAGCCGCGACGCCGCCGGCGGCCGAAGCGCCGACGCCCGCGCAGGCGCAGACGACGATCACGGAGACCGAATCGCAAAGCTCCACCAAATCCCAGGCGAACGCGGGGGGCGGTGCCGGCGAAGGACCCCCGACTCCCGCAGGCGGGCTGCCACCCGTGAAGCACGTCTTCCTGGTGGTGCTCTCCGACCAGGGCGCCACCGCCGCCTTCGGGCCAAGCTCGCCGGCGCCCTACCTGGCGAAGACGCTCCCCGGCCAGGGCGAGCTCCTGGAGAACTACTATGCGGTCGCCGGCGGCGAGCTGGCCAACGGCGTGGCGCTGATCAGCGGCCAGGGGCCGACGCCGCAGACGGCCGCCGACTGCCCGCTCTACAGCGACATCGCGCCGGGCACCACCGGCGCCGAAGGCCAGGTGCTGGGCAGCGGCTGCGTGTACCCGCGCGCGACGCTCACGCTGGGCAACCAGCTGAGCGACGACGGCAAGACGTGGAAGGCGTACGTGGAAGGCATCGAAGCGGGCGGGCCGGGCCAGCCCACCACCTGCCGCCATCCGACGTTGGGCACGGCGGACCCCTTCGACGCACCCACGCTGGGCGACGCGTACGTGACGTGGCGCAACCCATGGGTGTACTTCCACTCGGTGATCGACACCCCCGTGTGCGCGCAGAACGACGTGGCGCTGGGGCAGCTCGCAAAGGATCTGAAGACGGCGCGCGGCACGCCGACGCTCGCCTACGTCGTGCCCGACCGCTGCCACGACGGATCGGAAGCGCCGTGTGCTCCCGGCGCGCCCGCGGGACTCCCGGCGGCCGAAACGTTCCTGCGCACAGTGGTGCCGGAGATCGAGGCCTCCGCGGCCTACAAGGAAGGCGGGTTGATCGCGATCACCTTCGACCAGGCCCCGCAGACGGGGGCGGGCGCGGATTCGAGCGGCTGCTGCACGACGGCTCCGTATCCGAACCTGCCGGGCGGCGGGACGACGAGCGGCACGACGACGACTGGCGCCACCACGACGGCAACGACCACCACGACCGCGACGACACCCGCACTCGCGGCAGCGTCGGCGAGCACGACGGGCACCCCGTCGAGCACGACACCCGCCACGGCGAGCACGCCGAGCAGTGGCACCGTCACATCGCCGACCCCCACGACGAACACACCCACGACGAGCACGCCAAGCACGACGACCGCCGCGGGCGCCCCGCCAGGCGGCGGGAAGGTGGGTCTGCTGCTGATCTCCAAGTACGTCAAGCCCGGAACGCTGAACGTGAGCGGCGAATACAACCACTACGCGCTGCTGCGGAGCATCGAGAACCTGTTCGGCCTGCAGCCGCTCGGCTATGCGGGCGCGACGGGTCTGCTGGCATTTGACAGCAGCGTGTACGACGCGCACCCGTAGGTGCGGCGATCCAGCGGACTCGCCACCAAGCGGCTCCCTCGGCGGCCAGAGGCCGCCTCCTTAATATTTTCTGCCGCCCACACTCGGTGGCGCGTCCATCCGTGCGCCGCCGCCACGGGCCCAGGCCGTAAGCTACCCGCCGATGCACCCCATCTCCTACTTCCAAGCTGTGATCCTGGGGCTCACGCAGGGCGTGGCCGAGCCGTTTCCCGTGTCGAGCCTCGGGCACGCCGTGGTGTTGCCGAAACTGGCCGGCTGGGACATCCACCAGAACGACCCCTTCTTCCTGACCTTCCTGGTGGCGACGCACCTCGCTACGGCGCTCGTGCTGCTCGGCTTCTTCTGGCGCGACTGGGTGCGGATCGTGAAGGGGCTGTGGCGCTCGCTGGCGATGCGCGAGATCCGCGCGGACGACGTCGACGCGCGCCTGGGGTGGCTGCTTGTGGTGGGGACGATCCCGGCGGGCATCCTGGGGCTGCTGCTGGAGAAGCCGCTGCGCACGCTCTTCGCCTCGCCGCAGGTCGGCGCGGCCTTCCTGATCGTCAACGGCGTGGCGCTGCTGAGCTTCGAGCGCCTGCGCCGCCGCCAGCCGCGCGCGGGTGACTACCTGGGCGACGCCGACGAGCGCATCGCCCACCTCAGCTGGCGCCAGGCAGCGGCGGTGGGGACCTCGCAGACCGCCGCGCTCATCCCCGGTATCTCGCGCTCGGGCTTCACGATGGGCGGCGGGCTGCTCGTGGGGCTCTCAAACGAGGACGCCGCGCGCTACTCGTTCCTGTTGGCCACGCCGATCATCCTCGCGGCAGCGGCGCTGAAACTGCCGGAACTGCTCGGCTCGCAGGGCGACGGCGTGCGGGGGCCGGCGCTCGTGGCGGGGCTCTGCGCGGCTGTTACGACGTTCCTTGCGGTGAAGTTTCTGCTGCGCTGGTTTGAGACGAACCGGCTGACACCGTTCGGCATTTACTGCATCGTGCTGGGCACCGTCTGCACGCTGGTCTTCGCGCTGGGCTAAGGCAGGGAGGAGGGCCGGCTGGTCGAAACGGGGATTCGCGCCGCAGGCGCGTGTCTCCCGGCTTCGGTCGGCCAGGGAGCCGGTGGTCTCGCTTTTGGCTGCCGGGCAGGGGCCGCGACGGGTTCGGCTGCGAGTCGAGGGCTGGGTTACGATCTCGCGGAGACGGTGCGGGAAAGGTTCCGACGAGCCTCGGCGTACAGGGGCTCGGGTGCCATATCGACGCCGTTTGGCCATGTGACGGTGCCCGCGTCGTGGTCGACCGTCACGCGGGCGAAGTAGTCGGGATCGCGTAGCGGCGCAAGAACACCGCGCCATTCGCGCTCGGAGAAGTCGACCTCGCCGACGGTTCCGTCGTCGAAGATCAAGCGCAGTCGATGCTCGCCGATGACCTCGACACCCGTGACATCCCGCAGCTGTTCCACAGGCATCATGTTACGACAGGGAGTCGATTTGCTCCAGCGGCTCTTCGTGCCGAGCGTGCTCCCAGTTGGCGAGCAGCTCGTCGCGATGAATGGCCGTCCATTCGACCACCAGCGCGAGCGCACGTGGCGGTAGCGACCCTGCGATCACCTTGCCGGCGAAATCCACCGATGCCGCTTGACCGGCATAGCGGGCGTGGAAGTGCGGCAGGGCGTGAGCGCCCTCGTTCCAGTACATCCAGATCGTGATTCCGTAGAAAGAGCTGATTCGTGGCACACCCGGACCATACGAGCGTCCCCCGACGCAACGCTTGGCTCAGCCGCCGCTCAGCCAGCGGATCGCCCTAAGCCCTCGACTCCGCCGAGCTCGTCTTCGGGCCGGTCTGAAACCAGGCGAAGGCGAAGCAAGCCAGGGCCACGACCAGCGCGGCGATCCCGTGCTTGGTGTGGTGGCTGTCGGCTTCGGCATCTCCCGCGGAGACGTGGCCGGGGAAGAACGACGGCAGCGAGTGCTCGGGGGTGACGAAGTAGACGACGGCCACCACCAGCAGAACGATGCCGAGGGCCGTGGAAGCCGCGATGAGCAGTTTGCGTTGGTTCATGGCGCCAAGGATAGGGGAGGGCGGGGCAGGAGGTAGAGGACGCCGAGCATGGTCGAGTCCGTCCTTCTGGGCCCTACACCGGGCCGATGGTGCGAGGCTGGACACGATGCGCTTGGGTCGGTCGCCCTGTAGGGGGCCTGTACGGCACTCGCGCCCAATGCAAATGGTCAGCTTGTGAGAATTCTGTGAATAACTAGACTAATCATCGGTTAGGCGCGAAGTTCTCGACATGGCTGGGTCACCGCTCATCCGATGGTTTTCGCGGGGAGCGTGCGAGACGTGGGGAACGTAGAGGAGCGATGGCGCTCTCTCCGCTGCCCCTGCGAATCGCCACGATCGATCGCGACACCGCCTTCCTGAAGGCGCTCGCGAGATCTCTGGAGCCGCTGGATGGAACGCTGATCGTGCATTCCGGGGCGATCCCCGCAGAGAGGCTCACCGACGGGCGTCCGCACGCGGTGCTCGTCGACACCGCCCACCTGGGTCCTCGCTGGGAGGACTGGCTGACACGCCACCCTCTGCGCGTGCCGCACCTGGCCGTGGTTGTCTGCACCCACCGCTCGACCGTGGAGCAGCGCGTGCGCAGCCTCCACGCGGGGGTCGACGACTGGGTCACCAAACCCTGCGCCACCGAGGAGGTCGTTGCCAGACTGGAGGCGATCGTACGGGGGTACCGTCTGCGCTCGCTCACCGACGAGTTCCGCGCTGCGCGCGGTGGTGAGCTGGAACTGCGCCCTGACCTGTTCGAGGTGCATGCGCGGGGGCGCCCGGCTGGACTGACCCGCCGGGAGTTCGAGATCCTCTTCCGCCTCGCCCGCGAGGAGGGCCAGGCACTGGGACGCGAGCGGCTCTACCGCGACGTGTGGGGCTACGAGATGGCGCGCGGCAGCCGCTCGCTAGACACGGCGGTGCGCAAAATCCGGGCCAAGCTGATGGAGGTCTCGCCCGGGTGGCGGTATGTGCACACGCACAGGGGCTACGGGTATCGATTCGAGGCGCAGCGGGCGCCGAGCGTCGGGGCGCGGCACGTGCGGATGGGGTAGCCGCTGCCCGTTGGAAGCTAGGCGTGGGTTGACAGCTCGGGTGTGTCTCCGACTTAGCGTAGCGACCTGTAAGACCCGGCGAGGCTTCTGGCTATCCGGGGTTGACCTGTCGAGAGCGAGGGGTGTATGCCGGCGTGGGTGACCGACTCGTGAAGCCACTCGGGGTGGGGCGTAGAGGTGGGTCTACTGTTCGCGTGGTCCCGGTAAACGATCCTCTGCGGAGGCGATAGGAGGCAGCCTTAGACAGATAGATCGGTCCCCCAGATATCGAGATGGCCGCTCAGACGAGAACCTCAGTGGGCCGCTGGGCGGCAGATGAATTCACAACATAACGGAAGGAATTTCCATATGAGTATCTATGAACGCGCGAGGCGCATGGCGCTCGCGGCGCTCTGCTGCTGTGGCCTGGTGGTCGCGGGCGGAGCGATGTTGACGCCGACATTTGCCTTCGCCGTGGAATGCGACAAGACCACGGGGTCCGGGTCGACGCTGCAGACGATTATACAGCGTGCCCTGATACCGGAATTCGAAAAAGCGCCTGGGAACGGCTGCACCGGCTCAAAATCAATCGAATACAATAAACCAATCGAAACGGGGAGCGGGCAGGGCCTCGAAGAGTTCGGGATGCAGGGGTCGAATGTGCTCGCGCCTACCAAGTCGGGCAATGGAGTGAAATTGGATGGGTTTGTTGGCACGGATGAACCGCCCACGGAAGCGAAAGTGAAAATGGGTAAAGAAGCGGCGGAAACGAGTCCGATTACGGTGCCTGTTTTTTCGGCGCCTGTTGCGATCATCTTCCATCCTCCGGCCGGATGTCAGATAAAAGTGGCGAAGTGGAAGGTTCCCAATCAAGAGTTGGATCTATTCTATCGACACAAGATTACGTGGAAAGAATTTGCTGAACAAATCGGCGCCGGCAAACCTGAAGGAACATTGTGTAACGTGACGGCGACAGTTGAGGTGAGGTCGGACAACTCTGGCACCTCGTTTGCCACGAAGCAATATCTCAGTCAGATAAAATCAAAAGTATGGGAAGAAAAATTTATTAACAACGAAACTGATTGGCCAGCTGAAACGGAAGCCAAAACCGAACATGTCAACGGAAGCGGCATGAAAGTAGCCAACAAGGGTAGCAATGGCGAGGCGCAGGCAGTTGCTGAAACCGCAAACGCGGTTGGGTATGTAAACGTCGGGAATGCGCCTGCCAATGGGATCAAAGCCTGGTTGAACAATGGGCAAAACAAAACCTTCTGGGGACAGGTGCAGAACAATGGCCTTGAAGTCAGTGGGGCCGAAGTAGCTGAACCAGTTAAACCATCTGGTGCAAAGACGATCGGTAACTGCCCGACCGGAGAATATACATTCAAACCGAGCAAACTCGAAACTCAAGTGAAAGCAAAACCGCCCGTATGGGGTGGAGTAGAGCTTGCAAACGTAACGACCTCTGGAGCCTATCCACTGTGTACCTTCACATATGATGTCGCGTGGGAAGACTACACAAAAGCGAAGTTCAAAATCACAGGTGGCTATGGCAATCTGGGTAAACAAGTGGGTAATACTACTAAGGAATACCTGAAGTTTGTCCTCAAAGAAGGGCAGATGCTGATTGAAAGTGGTGTGCCAGAATTCTATTCGCCGCTGCCCGAAAATATCAAGAAAATAGCGTTGAACGCTGTTGAAACCGAGGTGGATAGCGTATAGCCAGAGCTATTGAAGATAATTGATGGGCGCCCTGGGCTTGCTGTTAAAGTCCAGGGCGCCGTTTCTGAAGGGCTGAATGCTTCGCCAGCGGTCTGCTGCGGTTGTCTGTGTGGCTGTTCGGGAGTGAGAAACATGGGTTGCGGGGCCAAGCTTGAGAGGAGTAAAATGATTCGCTGGGTGAGTCCATCCCAAAATAAATAGAAGCCGCTTGCTGTGCTTGTTTGTGATAATTTGGTGAATGGCTTGACGAGGGTTTTGGGTCGTCCGTAGGTTGGCCCATATGTCAATCTTCAGATCTTCCTCAAGACGTACGATTGTTGTTTGCTTGACGAGCTGTTTCCTCATGCTGGCCGGCGGCGCTGGGTGTGCGTCGGCGGCGGTGCCGTCGGTCTTGCCGTACGGGCAGGTTGCGCGCTTCGGCGGTTTCGCCGACGGCTCTGGGACGACGTATGAAGCGCTGACGACACCGATGCTCGAATCGGGGAAGATTGTGGACCCGGTAGGGATGGCGGTCGATACGAACGATACGAGCGATACCACGCCCGGGAACGACAGGTACGCGATCTATGTCCTTGAAAACGTCAACCCGCAGGCGATGAACTCGCTTCACGGAGAACCCGAAGAAGCCGGAGCGCTGGCTGCGGAATATCGCATCCAGAAGTTCGACGACGCGGGCGCTCTGCTGGCTTCGGTGTCGTTTACGCTGCAGTCCTCGGAAGCCGAACGGGGGTTGCACGCCACGGCGATCGCGGTCGATTCCCAGGACGGCCGCGTGTATGTCCTGATCGGCGATTCGCTCGGCGAACTGCAGCCCGTGGCGGACAGGATCGACGTGTGGACAACCGGGCTCCAGGGCGATACGGCATTTCAAACGGGTGCCGCCGCGCTCCCGGAAGACCCCCTCACGCACGCGGGTGAGCTGGTGGGACCCGATGCGCCCGGCACCGTCGGTGTACAGAGTATCGACGGTGTGAGTCTCGCGGTGGTGGGGAAGAGCGTCGGCGCAGATATCGCGCTCGGTGGCACCGAAACAGGTGTGGGACCGGTGATCGAGCGGATCTTCACCGAAGCCGGCACGAGCCACAAGGCCGGCGAGCTCGACGGCTCGGCATGGCACGAAGCGGCCGGCACCGAAGACGCGGCAGCGAAGGCTTGGAGGCAACCCTCCTCGTACCTGAACTGGCTGAGCGCCAACCCGGACGGGTCTCTGGACGCGGTTCTTGGACCTGCCCAGGAAAAGAGACTAAAGGCCGACGAAGAGCCGAATATGGCGTGGGTTGGCGAAAACCTGTCGGGTACGAGGCCGATCCTGCCGTGGGCCGACGCGGAACAGGATGCCTCGAGCGAAGCTACGAACAGTGGCCGCGCCGCGACGGTGGGCTTCAAGTCCAACCAGGGACGCAACAACAGCGAATATCACAACGTTGCGGAAACGGGAGCGACCTTCCGTGCGGGTGTTCTTGGCCCGAGCGTGGTAGGCCTTTCCGGCGAATCACCGGATTTTTCCAACGGTGTGTACGCGGGCATAGTTGCTCACTTTTCCGAATCTGCATGGCTTTACGACCATACTCCGTCCGATCTCGCGATCCGCGTGTTCGACGAACACGAACACTCTCTCGCGATGATCGCGAACACGACATCGGGAGGCCCGTGCAACCTGGAGGGCGGCCCCGGAGGGGAGAATTCAGGTACATATGGCTATGGCTCGTTCGCGGCGCTCGCGGCGGGCCGCGAAGGCACCATCTTCGCACTCGTCCAGAGCGACCTCACCAGCAGAGAAAACAGCACCAAGATCAGCCCTGGGAGCGCGGTCGCCGCGTCCGGGGAAGGCGACGAAGTCTTAGAGTTCGCGCCCGGCGCGGGACAGAACGGCAAGCCGGGCCAAGAATGCCCCCAGCCGCTGTTCCCGTCGCCTACGGAAACGTTCTCGATCACGAACACGACGCACCCCGCCGAAGTGTTGCCTGCGACCGGCGAAGTGACGGTCGAAAAGGGCACCACGCTTGAATTCAACGCCGGCGAGGCAAACCTCCAGGGCGCCGCGGCCTGGGAATACAACTGGGGCCTCGAATCAGGGGTATCAGAATCCCTCCCATGGCACATCGAAAGCGGCGTGTGGCTCGGCGCCCCCGCACAGACGACCCACAAGTACGAAAACACGGGGACCTTCCCGACGACGCTCGAAATCGTCAACGACTTCGGGGTCCTCGATGCGCAGCGGACCGTCCGCGTCGCCGAAGCAAAGCCCTGCCACGCCGTCTTCACCATGAGCGGATCCACGACAGGTCAGCCAGTGTCCCTGAATGCGACCGGTTCAACCTGCGAAGGCCAGGGCGACGGGATCAGGGTCTACAGCTGGAACTTCGGCGACAGCAAGACCCAAAGCTCTCCCCAACCCACGATCCAGCACGAATACGCGGAACCGGGAAACTACAACGTCAAGCTCACCGTCACAGACTATTTCGAACATCCCTACGCGGAAACACACTCTCTCAGCATCGCCAGTGAAGAACCACATACCACGACCACGACCAGCACGACGACCACAGCCCCTACGACCTCCACGCAGACGACAACCGCGGCAACCACATCGAAGTCGACGACAGCCACAACCACAGCCCAGACCAAGACCACATCCATCCACAAGCTCACCGTCCGCGAAAAGCTCGCCCGCGCGCTCGCGCTCTGCAAGAAGAAGAAGACCCACCGCCAGCGTGTCGCGTGCGAAAAGCAGGCTAAAAAGACATACACGACGACAAAGCGCAAGACGACCAAGAGCAAACACAAGAAGTGAACCGCCTCACACAGTCACACACCGCCAGCAGACATCGAACGGTGGCGCTGGCGGTGCTCGCCGCGATAGCTCTTCCATGTGCCCTGCTTCGCCCCGCAGCTGCCGTCGCGGCGATTCACGCAGCGACGGCAATCGACGGACCGGTCAACAACATCCTCGAGGTCGACGGTACCGCGATGGCCTCGGACGGCACCGGGGGGATCGTGTACCGCAAGCAGGTTGGCGGTATCGCGCACGTGTTTGCCGTCCAGTTCGAGAATGGGAGCTGGGGGCGGCCGGTCGAAGTTGACACCGCCGACCTCTACGGTGCGAGCCAGCCCGCGATCGCCGCCGGCGACGGCGGCCGGCTGCTGGTGGTGTGGGTGCAGGCGCGCAACATCAGCCCCGAAGACGTTCCGGAATACGAGCTGATGGGCGCCTCGCTCGAAGCCCGGCGCGAGCGCTTTCGGGCGGGCGATTGTGATCGACCCGAATGTCGGCGAGCCCTACACGGGCGATGCCGGCACGGTCGATCCGGTGCTGTCGATGTCCTCCGACGGCATCGCCTATGTCGTCTACCGCGTCGTCCTGTTCGCGTGCAACTACCTGCACGATCCGGTGGGCGCGGTCCAATGGGGGTCCTGCCCCCCCTCTTCGGACCAGCTGATGGAAGTGCGCGCCGCGCGCTATGACTATCTCTTCTGGAGCTCGGTCGGCACGATCGATCGCGCACGGCAGGTTCCGCTCCGCGCGCCGACCGCCGAAAACGTGCCGGCGATCGGCGTCGACGACCTGCAGGGTAACGGGGTCGTGGCCTGGCAGGAGCCCGAAAGCTCCGGTGGTCCCGCGCGCATCTGGGTGCGCCGCCTGTTCGGCACGGTGCGCGGCAACGTGCTGCAGGCAAGCCCCGCGACGCTCGGCGGGCGCTCCGTGACCTCCGACGCCGGGTCGCCGGTCCTGAGCGTGAGCCCCACCGGAGAAGCCCGGGTCGCCTACCGCATCGAAGGTCAGCCGGGCTCGGCGGTTGCCACGACCGGGTTGTACATGAATCAGCTTCCCAGCGTCGTCGACTTCCACGGCGGGCAGCTGGGGGGCGCCACGCGGATCGCCGATATCGGGCAAGGCCCGCTGGGGGCCCCCAGCGCCGACATCGATCCGAAGGGCGACTTCCTGATGGCCTGGACGGATGGCGCCGCGCTCGACGAGCTCAGCGGCGGTGAAAGGTCGATCGGCTCCCCACAGCAGATCGGCGCCAGCGCAGGGCGAGCGTTCGTGACAGTCAACCCCGCCGGCGGCGGCACCACCGCGTGGACCGACCCGGCGTCCAGCTCGCCGACCGTCGATGTGCGCGAGGAATACGGCCAGGGGGCCTACCAGTCCGCACATCTCGCCGGAAACGCGGCGGGGCCAGCCGCGGGGCTCTCGCTCGCCGGCGACGGACGCGGCGACGCGCTGCTCGGCTGGACTCAGGGTCCTCCGGGGCGCTCGGAGGTCGTCGGCGGCTTTGTGCAGTCCCCACCGGCGCCCTTCCAGGTGACCACGCCGATCGGCTGGGTGCGTCCCAGCCAGGCCGTGATCAGCTGGCAGGAATCACCGGACGCGGTCGCGGGCGTCAGCTACAGCATCTACCTCGACGGACGTCGGCGATTGGCCGGGCTGGGGGGCCTGCGGGCCGTCCTGCGGTGGGCCGGGCTGGGCGATGGCGTGCACCACGTGCAGGTGCTGGCGAGTGACGGCGCGGGCCAGCAGACTATGAGCGCCGCCAGCGAGCTGAAGGTGGACGCCGATCCGCCGGCCGTCCGCTTCGGCTTGGTCGATCGCGGTCGCGGTGTGCGCATCGCGATCAGCGATGCGGCCTCCGGAGTCGATGCAAGCGCCACGCGAGTGTCCTTCGGCGATGGGCGCAGCGCCCGCGGAGGGAAGAGCGTCAGGCACGAATACCGCCACGCGGGGAGTTTCTCCGTCAGGGTCAGCGTGCGTGATCGCGTCGGCAACAGCGCGGTCGTGATCCTGCACGTGAGGGTGCGATGAGCTCCCCGTTCAGCCGATCGTCATGGGTGGCGGCCGCCTGCGCGGCGGCGACGGTGGCGGCGGCTCTCGCGCCGGCGACGCCCGCCCGAGCCGAATTCGGCAAGCCCGAACTGATGTCGGGCACGGCGCGGCTGCTGTTCGACAACGCCGCTGAACCGGCGCTCTCGGAGGACGCCAGCCATGTGGCCTTCCAGGGCTCGCTGGGGGAAGTGCCCGGCGTCTATCTACGCGACATCGCCAGCGGACATGTAGAGCTCGTCGCCGGCGGCGATGCGAGCGCCCCGTCGATCAGCACCGACGGGCGCTACGTCGCGTTCACGAGCACCGCGGTGCTCACCGCGGCCGCGAAGCCCGGCGCGGGCTGTCCTCAGGTCTATGTGCGCGACATGGACCGCGAACCCGACCCGGTGGCCGAACTGGAAGAACCGAGCAGGCCCGCGGGCGAGGAACCCTGGCCGGCGAACGCCGCCTACGTCCTCGCGTCCGCGCTCGACGGCCAGCACACGGGCCTGTCCTATTCCTCGTGTCCGCAGGACGGTTCCAGAACGACCCCCGCAGTCGCGCTCAGCGAAGATGGGCAGTGGGTCGTGTTCACCGTCTCGTCGTCCAACCTCACGCCGGGCGTGGAAGGCAGTCAGATCGCGGTCCGCGACCTCGAAACCGACGCCACCAGCGTTGTGAGCACCACCCCCACGGGCGCGCCCACGCCGGGTGGGGGGGCCGAGCCCGGCGTCACCGCGTCGATCAGCGCCGACGGCAGCGCCGTGGCGTGGTACGGCACCAACGTTCCCGCTCAGGTTCCCTCCGCGGCCGCCGAAATCGAAGCCGGCATGAGCAGATACGGCGGTCCCAGCCTGGAGGACGAGCCGCTGTGGCGCCGTCTTGGGCCAGGGTCCGTAACGCGCCGGCTGCTCGCCGGGTCGGGGTTCGAATTCTACGCCTACACGTATCAGGGGGGCGAAACGGTCTTCCCCGTAATGGGCGGTGCGCTCGGAGGGACCAATGGCCTGGCGCCGGTGATGCTCAGCGGCGACGGGGACACGGCCGTGACGTTGGCCGACGTGCCAACCCCGCTCAACATGCCGACGTATTTCGGAAGGCTCCTCGTTGGCTTCCCTACTCCCCCGACGGACCTATATGCGATCCATATATCCGACGATCCGAGCGTGGCGCCCCAGGTTACTCCGCTGACCGCGACCCCCAACTTCCTCGCGCCGCGCGTATTCACGGAAACAAACATCGAGAGTGCTTCGATCTCCCCCGACGGCTCGCGCGTCGCCTTCGGCACCCAACGACCGAGCTTTGCGCTCGCATCCCCGACGCTGATCAGCCCTCCGGCGCCGGAAGGGGACCACACCTACGAGGTCAATCTCCAGCTCGACACGCTCCAGCGCATCATCTCCGGCTACGAAGGCTCACCGCCCAACGGCGGAGTCGGACAGGTCTCCTTCTCCGCCGACGGGCTGTCGCTGGCCTTCGCAACGGGAGCGACGAACCTCTTCTACGGCGACGCTGGAGGAGGGTCGGAGGTCTACCTCGTCCACGAGTCGCCCAGCACCGCCCGCCCGGCCGAACAGAGCATCCAGCCGGCGCCGCAGAGCCCGTCGCCGGCGCCCGAATGGCTACTCAGCGCAACTGCCACCGCGCAGGCCGACGGCAGCGCGATCGTCGAAGCGGCGGTGCCGGGAGCCGGCAGACTCGCCGCCGGCGCTGCGGCCCAGCTGACGGGGACCGCGAGGCGGTCCACAGGCGCGACCGGCCGCCGCCGTGTGAGGGCGAAGCGGGCGAGCGCAGCGCGAACGCTGAGCGGGCTCGCGGGCGGCGATCGTGCCCGGGGCAGCGCGAGGACCGTGCCGCTGCGCACACTCGGCAGCGCCGCCGCGGTCGCCGAGGGACCCTCGAACATCCGGCTGCGCCTGCGGGTGGGCGCGCGCTATCGCGCGCTGCTAGACCGCCGGGGCGGGCTGTACTGCCTCCTGCGTGTGACCTTCGTCGCCCCCGGGCATGCGACTCTCATTCGTGAAATCCCGCTGACGCTTCGGCTCACAGCGCACCGGGCAGTCAACAGGCCGGCTCGCCGGAAATGATTTTCCACCGTCCTAAGCGACACCGGCGCTGGGCGGTTGCGCTGGGGGCTACAGCGTTGGCTGTGCTCGTCTATGTCCACGTCCATTCGTCGACTTCGATAGCCCCCGAAGACGCTCGCGCCGCCGGCGCAGCGACGCCTTTGACCGCGGGCGACGCGCTCGAACCGACGCTGGGGCTGCCGAAGATGGGCGTGACGCTGATCGGCGCCTCGCCGGGCGAGGGGCCCGACGAGGCGTGGGCCTTCGGAGAGGGCGAACTGGTCGAGCACGACGACCGAGAAGGCGGATGGCAGGTAGTGCCACTTCCGCTCGGACCCGAAGGAAACCCGGTGAGCGCCGAAGCAGCCGGGGCGCGAGTCACGGGCGGTGGCGGCGTGCTGCTGCGCTCGGGCACGGGTGTCGTGCTGCGGGACCCGGGCTCGCAGCCGCGTATGGTCCCGGCGCCCGAAGCAGGTGCTCCAACGACGCTCGCGGGTTCAGGGGCGGCCGCAGGAGGAGCGGCCCCTTCCTCGGGAAGCAACAGCCCGAGGTCTAAAAGCGCCGGCCCTACCGCGGAAGGCAAGACGGGTGCCGGCCCTGGGGTGGAAGGCGCCAGCCCTGTCGCGGAAGGAACGACGAGCGCTGGCCCAGTCGCGGAAGGCAAGACCGAAACCCCGTCCTTCGCATCCGGTGCGTATGCAGCGAGCGACGAAACGAGCGGCCGCACCGGCATCCTGCTCGCCGAGGCCGGCGGCGCGACGGGCTTTCAGGTGCTGCACTACGACGGGTCGGAGTGGACCAAGAGCCCCGAGCCGATCGTATTGACAGAAGAACAGGAGAAGGAATGGAAAGAACAGGAAGCCCAGCGGAAACTGGAACTGGAAGAAGAGAAGGAACCAAGCGAATCGCCAAAGCGCTTCAAGCCCCTGCGGATCGCCTGCGGCCCGACTGGCGCGAGCCCGCTGGCCAGCTCCCCCGACAACTGCTGGCTGCTGGCTGCCTACGGCACGGGCCGCTTGGTGCTCTTCAAGCGCACCGCATCCGCCGTGGAACCGTCGGGCTACAGCTGGCAGCCGGTCGAACGCATTCGCGAATCGTTCCTCGGCGAACCTCCGCCTGAAGCCGGCCATCCGACGCTTGCGCCGCTGAGCGCGGAAGCGCAGATGCTGACCGTTACCACCCAGGGCGTGTGGGCGGACTTCAAGGTCGAGCTCCAGGGCGCCGGCGAAGCGGGCTACGCGAGCGAACTCGTCGCGCCCGCGGAAGGAGCCGCGGCGCCGCAGTCGCTCGGGCGCTGGTGCTATCCGACGGGGCCGGGCTGTCCGAAGTCTCTGGGCGGTCCGCTGCCCGGCGCCTACGGCAGCTTCGCCTGGCCGGGCAGCTCCGCCGAAGACCCGGGGACGCGGATAATCGCCCGTTCGAGCGAAAGCAACCTGCTGGAGCTCTCGGCAGGAGGGAGCGAAGGCGGCTTCACCGCCACGCCCGCCGCAGGAATGTCCAGCGCCGTGTTCGACTCACCCGGGCAGGGATGGCTCGACGTCGCCCGGCAGACCGGAGGCACGGCGGACTTCCAGGGCCAGTCGCAGTTGCTTGAAGTCACCTCACAGCCCCAGGGCGATCGTTTGCAGGAGACGCCGGTCCCCTTCCGCAGGCCCCTGTTAGCCGTTGCGCAAGCACCCGGCAGCGCCCCTGGCGATCCGGGAGCTCAGGCGATCGCCGTCGGCGTGGAAGGCGAGATCGGTCGCTATGTCGCCGGCCAGGGTTGGAGCAGCGAAGCCCTGTACAACTCGGCGGGGGAAGTGATTCATCCGACGCTGCGGGGCGTGGCCTGGCCGGAACCAGAACGGGCCTACGCCGTGGGCGACAGCGGCGCCATGTGGGTGTGGCGCGCGGCGACGGGCCTGTGGGAGCCGGATCCGGCCAGAGACCCCAACTTCGTTGGCAGTCTGACGGGAATCGCCTTCTCGGCGACCGATCCGAACCTGGGCTATGCCGTGGGCAAGGGCGGCGTGTTGCTTCGCTATGGGAAGACCTGGGAACAGCAGCCGCTGCCCGAAGACCTGCAGTCGGTCAACTTCACGTCCGTTGCGTTCGCGGGAAACGAGGCGCTGGCCACTTTTCGGTATGTCGACGGGCAGTTCGAGTCAGGTGGGCTGGCGATCGAAGATGGCACGGGCTGGCATCTCGATCCGGGCGTCACCGCGCTTGCCGGTCAGCCCGTGCTCTCCAAGGTGGCCGGCCTGCCCGACGGGGGCGCCGTCGCAGCGGGTCCCGGCGTCGTGATCGAGCGCGATCGGCCGGGCGGACCGTGGCGCTTCTCCCAGCCGCTGCCCGAGGCGCGCAACATCTCCGCGCTCGCGGCCTACCGCGAACCGGGGGGCTCGGTGCGGGCCTTTGCCTCGATCGACCTCGACGAATATCTCGACCCCAACCTCCGTGCCGAAGAAGGACGACGGCTGGAAGAAGGACCCTTCAAGGTCGACATAACCCCGCCGGCCCCCGCGGGATCTCCTCCGCTGCTGCCGCAGCCGGATCCGCTGCCGAACACCGGCTATCTGCTCAAGGAGACTGCCACCGGCTGGAGCGACATGGAGCACATGGCGCGGCCCGCACCCGGCGTCGACTACGGCGAACACGGGCCGATCGACGTGCCGATTCGCCCTGATCCCGTGCTCGCGCTCGTGGTGAGTCCTGACGGCACGACGGGACTTGCCGTCGGCGGACAGACCTACGACGCGACCGGCGTTCGGCCCGTCGCGGAATTCGAGACGGCGGCGGCGATGCGTTTCCCATCGGCGCCCGCGGCGTCAAACGGCACTACTCCGGCGGCGATCCCCACCACCCCGGGCGCCGTCACGTTTGCGGTCGGTGGTTACGCCGCGTGCGTCGACGGCGGCGACTGTGCGGACATACTCGCCGACAGCCCCGGTCCGGCCGAGGCTCTCGCCCATGCACTGGGAATCGCCGAACTGACGGCTACCGGCGCCCCTGGAGGGCTGGGCGGGTTCCTCTACACGGGCGGTCCGATTCCTCCTGTGGTCCACGAATCGCCGCTCTTCATGGCCGTCGAAGGAGTCGAACACAAATCGTTCGAGCGGAAGAGTTCGGCCCCCAACAGTAAGTCGGTGAAGGTAATTATGATCGACTATCAGAATCCTAATATAGAAGAAGAAGAGAAATATTTGGAAAAAGAACTCAAGGGGGCAGAAGAAAACACTGAACCTGCCATCGTGGTGGGAGGGGCGCCGCTGAACTTCACTCTCCCCCAGGAAGCTAACCAGACGATCGTATACCCTCAGCAGGCGCCGGAAGCGGCCAAATTCACAGAAATCCTTCGGAAAGGGAAAGCCTCGGCGTATCTGTTCGACTATCCGCTGGACAACGTGCACACGGAAATCCCCAACGGCAGCCACCCTATACCCGCTTATGGCACTGGCGGCCTCGGCTACATCGGTGCGCCGACCCGTTCGACCACCAGAGATTCGCTGGGCGCCAATGGTTTTCTGATGGTCGAAGTCGACACAAACGCTCCTTATGCGGAAGGCAATATAGCGACCGTGCGAGCATCGCTTGAGCCAAACTCCACCCAGCTTGCTCTGGATGCGACCGACGGCGTGCTCCTGCGCCGCAGTCAGGTGGCGTTATTTGAAGGATTAGCCCGCCGCCCGAATGGGGGCGTGGCGGTCTCCGATGAGAATCGTGGCGCCTTGCTGAACGTGTTCGGGGCGATTCCCTACGACCCAATTCCCTTTAACTGCCAGGGGCTCGACTGCGCCAATGAAATACCGATCGCGGTGACCTATACCTCATCAAATCCGGACATCGGCGGCTTTGTCGCGCATGAACCCGGAGCGGTTGAAGCCCGCCAGATCGAGCTGGGCGCCAATCGGCTGCCGGTCCCCGACGAACCGAGGAACCAAAAAGGCGAACTGAACTCCGACGGGCGCTTTGACGAAAATGCTAAGGGCGAACCACTGAACGAAAGGGGTGAAGTGGTCCCGCGCGGTCTTTCGGGCGTCTTCTGTGCCTACAACCCGGGTACGACGATCGTCTCGATCACCACCGGAGGGCTCACCTACTCTGAGCCGGTCACCGTGCAGGCCGGCTCGGCCGAGCGTCCCTGCGGTACCGTGCCGCTGAAGAACCCCCCACGAGCGGAGTCCTCCCTCCAGACCGGCCTGCCGATATTGCCGCTCGCTCCGGCGAGCCCGCCCCAGGCCAATCCGCAGGTGAACAGCATCCTGCCGCCCGCGCCGCCTGTCGCGATCGTGCCTTCGCCGTCAGTTCCCCATAATGTGCGCTCTCCCCAGGCGCCGTTCCCTTTCGTTCCGTTGGCGCCCCCCGCGCTCGGTCCCCTCCCTGCGATTGTGCCACCTCCGCCGCCGCCGGTCGCCAGGCCAATACCCCCCAGCGGGACATCGCAGGTTTACCAGTCGGCGGTGGCGCCGCAGGACAAACGCGAAGAGGAGGAGGCCACGTCGTTGGCGGGGAACAGCCAGTTCAGCGCCTACTACTCGAATGAGCACGGCGGCGGCCCCGGTCCGTGGCTGCTGCTGCTTGTGGTGGTCGCGGCCGGCGCGGGGACAGGCATACGCGGCGGCACGCGCACGAGGGCGAAGAGCCGGCCCGCGTTGGCTCGCGCGCGATCGGGTTCTCGCGCACGCGGGAGCCGGAGGTGAGCCTGTGAATGTGATCGCTTTCAATACGCAAAGACGGACAACCGGTACGCAAGGACAGGCAAAGGGCACACGCCGCGGCTGCGCGGGCGCGACGGGTTCCCGTCTTACCCGGCTTGCTGCGGGTTGCGGCCGGCTGGCGCTCGCGGGAGTGGTCTCCGCGATATTCCTCCTGGCGCTTGGGCCGGACGCCGAGGCAAGCACAATGTGGCGCTTTGAACCAGCGCTGGCGCCGCCGCCCCCCTCCGGGCAGCCGGCGGCACCCTACCCTGTGCCGCTCGGCTCGGTGAGTCAGATCAGCTTCTGGGCGCCAAATCGCGGGCTGCTGATTACGGGTGGGTCAGGCCCCGTGCCCAAGGGGCTCTACGCCTACAACGGCGTCAACTGGCACGAGCTCGCGAGCGTTTGCGGGGGAGGCAGCGGCCGGATCGCGTGGGCGGGACCCGACGAGTTCTGGACGATCTCCGACCAGCGGGCGGGGCAGATCACGACTGAAGCGACATCCGGCGAAGAACTGGAATCTGTGTCTCTGTGCCACTTCCAGAACGGCGAAGTAGTGGGTTCCTACGCGATGCCACTGGGTACACCGGAATCGTATGTGAGAATGGACGCGGCGGCTTGCCTGGCGCCTAACGACTGCTGGTTTGCCGGCTACAAGGGCAAGACTCCCGGCGAGGGCTCCTTCCATCTGCACTGGAACGGAAGCGGCGTCATCGCCAGCTATGACCCTGAAGGTGGAAATGTCACTGGCATGCTGGTGTTCGGTAGCCTGTTCGAGGAGGGGCTCGAACCTCTGGGGATCCGCTCGATCGCGCGCGCCGGGCACGCGTCGTTGTGCGGATCCGGCGCAAGCCCATCCTGCGAAGTCGACACCTACTCTCTCCAGCAGAATGCTCAGCTGCCCGTATTTCCTGCGACCTCGAAGTTCCCGAAGGGAGTATTACCCCAGTCCTACGCCGGCTTTGACCTGAGCACAGACGGCTTGGGGCTTGGAATGAATGCGACCCAGCTATGGGCCGGCGCCGACCCCGAAGGATTGTGCAGGGAAACAGAAGGATGCCCGCCGATCATCCTCCACGAGGATTCCGAAGGGCAGTGGACACAGGTGACGCCCTCCCTGAAGGGTGTGTCGGCGCTGCCGGGAGGGGCGCTGCTGGCAGGGTCTGCGGCTACCGGCTATGAATCGCGCCTGACGGTCCACACACAGGCGATTGCCCCCGTGCCGGGCGCAACTGCAGGCAACGAAAACGCCTGGCTCTCGCTCGCAGGCCTCGAAGGGGACGCCACCGTGGCGCTGCTCGATGCCGACGGCAAGCTTGTCGAACCGCCGCAGAGCCTCCCCAGCCCGCTGGATCCGCTCGCGCCGGTCGGCAACCGCGGTGGCGCCGGGCCGATCGTGTGCCCTGCGCCACAGGAATGCTGGATGGCCACCACCGAGGGCTGGCTCTTCCACCTGAGCGATGGCGAAACGCATCTGCAACCCGACACGGACCCCGGCTTCGACGGCGTCATCGCATACCGCCCCCCCGACGACAGCGTCCCCGTGATCTACCCTGACGAACCACCTGAAGATGACTCGCTCGCCAACCAGCTCCCGGCTGAACAGACCCTCCCGCCGATCCAGACGCCCGCGCCGGCGACCGGTGTCACGCACGCGCGCCCGCTCGTCCTGCACATCCACAGCCATCTTGAGCACCACCGCCTGTTGGTCATCACCTTTACGCTCACCGCGCGTGCCCATGTGCGTCTGGTCGCGCGAAGGCACGGGCACGTGGTGGCCGAGACGCCAAACCGATCGCTGCGCAGCGGAAAGCACACCCTGTCACTGAGTCTCAGCGTCGCCAACTGGCCGACGGGGTTGAAGTTCCAGGCGACGCCGGTCGGGGCGCCCGCCCCGGGCTCCTCCACCGGCCCCAGCTCGGCTGAAACGGTCAGCACTTGACCTGGCGATCTTGAGGTCAGCATTTGACCTGGCGATCCGGCGCCGACACTCACGGGTGGACTGAAGGCTCGTCCGGTCTGCGGCCGCGCGCGACTCCTCGGCTCCGCCCTCTATGCGGGTGAGCCATCATTAGCGTGCATATGCCGCTTCCCAAGACCCCCCCAAAGATGTTCGAGACGCGCAGCCAGGCCTGGCAGGAGGTGGGCCTGATCGAGCAGGTGCGCCCCGGCGCCGCACGGCGCGCGCGCGTGGAGGCGCTCCTGTTGGCGGCATTGTTCATCGGGGTCATCGTGCTCTGGGAACACCGCGAGAGCGTGTTTGGAAAGTCCACGCTGCAGGAAATCGAAACACCGCTGAAGGTGATCGTCGTCGTGGCGCTGCTCGTCCTCGGCTGGGCGATCGCGCGCGACTTCGGCCGCTCGCTCGGACCCGCCCTCTTCCGCCGCATGGAGCCCGCGACGGCGGGCACCGTGGGCTTCCTGATCCGCCTGGTCACCGTAGGCATCGCGCTGCTCGTGGCGCTGGATGTGGCCGGAGTGAACCCGGCGACGCTGCTCCTCGGTGGCGCGTTCACCGCGGTGATACTCGGCCTTGCCGCCCAGCAGACGCTTGGCAATGTCTTCGCGGGGACGGTGCTGCTCAGCGCGGGGCCCTTCCGGGTGGGAGACCGGGTGCTCCTGCAGGGCGGGCAGATCGGCGGGCAGGTCGACGGCGTGGTGAGCTCGCTGGGACTCCTCTACACGACCGTCGTCACGGAGGGCGGCTCGGTGATGGTGCCCAATAGCGTCGTTCTGAACGTCGCGATCGTCACGCAGCGCAGTTCGCTTCAGCGCGCGCCCGCGCGCGAGGCGTCTGTCCCAGGAGCGTCTCCCCCAGGAGCGTCCGCACGCGGAGCGTCTGGCCGCGATGGAGCGCCTACACGCGACGAAGCGACGGGGCGCGGGGGAGAGCGCACGCCGTAGCGCAGGAACAGATGCGACTCGCTCTCGAGCACCCCCAAAAGCTCGAGCTCCACCGGCGGATCGAGATCCACGCCCGCGACGATGCGCAGCGCCTCGCCGCTCGCGTCACCCCCCGCGAGAAGCGGGGAGAGCGAGAGGAATAGCTCGTCCACCAGCCCTGCCTCCAGCAGCTGTCCGTTGAGGTGCGGGCCGCCCTCGCACAGCACCGTACTGACGCCGAAGCGCGTCGCCAACTCCCCGAGCGCCGCCGAAAGGTCAAGGCGCCCGTCGCGCGCGGCGCGCACGTACTCGATCCGCGCCGCACAGTCGAGCAGGCTTGCCTGCGAGGCCGTGAGGATCGCCACGCGTGCGGCGGGGTCGGCCAGCAGCGGGATCTGCGGACCCAGTGAGAGGCGCCCGGAGACAATGCAGGCGAGCGGTTCCTCGGCGAGTCCGCGCGCGCGGCGCAGCTCGCGCACGGGCTCCCCGCGCACAATCCGTCCGTAGTGCTCCGCGCGGGCGGTCCCTGCGCCCACCAGCACCGCGTCGACGACCGAGCGCAGGGCGTGGAAGAGCTCGCGGTCGGCGGCATTGCCGAGTGCGCCCGAGCGTCCGGCGAGGGTGGCGCGGCCGTCGAGCGTGCTGATCATGTTGAGCAGTACACGCGGCCGGGCGGCACCCCCGGCATCCGTATGGCTCTCAGCATCCTCTGCCGCCGCGCCTGCGTTCGTCTGCCGCTGCGCGCCCTTTGTCGTCGCGCCCGCCTCCGTGCTTCCCGCTGCCTGACGGATGTGCAGCCCGAAGCCCTCGGCGATCTCCATCGCCGTGGCGGGCGCCCCGGCCGGCTGCAGCTGACTCAGCGGGATCGGTGGCTGGCTCGTGCCACGCGGCGAGCTCATATACCACTTGCTAACACATCGGCGAGACGACCTGCTACCTTCAGGAGCGTCTGGCCGGCGAAAAGAGTCGGCGAAAAGCAGTGCAGGCTCTCGCAGGCGAAGCTCTCAGAAGCGTCCTCCGCGCAGCAGCACGCACGTACCGTGGAGGAAACATCACATGCCTACCGGCACCGTGAAGTGGTTCAGTGACGACAAGGGCTTCGGCTTCATCACTCCCGATGACGGCGACAAGGACCTATTCGTGCATCACACCGGCATCAACGGCGAGGGATACCGCTCGCTGCAGGAGGGCGCCAAGGTCTCCTATGACCCGGAGCAGGGCGACAAGGGCCCCAAGGCCGTCAACGTCACCCCGCTGTAGTCGTCCCGGCGCTCCCTCCCCGGGCGAGCGTGCCGCTAGGTGCGCCTGCCTTGGGCAAAGGGTGTCGCTTTAGTACCAACTTAGGGCCAAGGCCCTAAATTAAGGGCTCGCCCCACGGGGCGGGCCCTCAGCATGTCTACGTCCACCGACGCCACAGCCCTCCCACTTAGAGACCGCCTGCTCGGCGGCCGTTCGGGCTCCAGCGACTGGTTCGGCCGCGCCGGGCGAAAGGGTAGCCGCGACAGTGACGGCGCTGAGGCCAGCGAGCACGCCCCCGCCGCTACGCGCCGGGCGACGGCGATCGGCGCGGCGACGCTGCTGACGATCGTCGTGGGCAGCCTGCTGATGGTCGTGGTGGCGGCCGATCGCCCGACGTTCCCGCCGACGCATGCGCACTTCTTCCCGAATTGGCTGGCGGGCCCACTGGGCGGGCTGTGGCCGGGCTTCCCGCATGGCGGGGAAGCATTCAAGTGGGTCTTCACGGTCTGTCTGGTCACGATGTACGTGGCCTATCTGGCGGGTCTGCGCTACGCCCCGCGCGTTGGCGTCCGCTGGGTGGTGGCCGCGGTGGTGGGGGTGCACGCGATCATCTTCCTCGCGCCGCCGCTGGCGCTGACGGACATCTTCAACTACGTCAACTACGCGCGCATGGAGGTGGTGCACCATCTCAATCCGTACACGACGATCCCGATCTATGAGCCGCACAACGACCCGGCGTTCGACCTGAGCAACTGGCACCACCTGCTGAGCCCCTATGGCCCGCTGTTCACGCTGATCACCTTCGCGGTGGTCCCGCTGGGTGTGGCGGCGTCCTTCTGGGCGTTCAAGACGATCCTGATGGCCGCCAGCCTGGGGACAGTGCTGCTCGTGTGGAAGTGCGCACGCCTGCTCGATCTGGACCCGGTGAAGGCGATCGTGTTCGTCGGCCTGAACCCCGTCGTGCTGGTGTGGGGGCTCGGGGGAGACCACAACGACTTCATCATGATGTTCCTCGTCATGCTCGGCTTCTACCTGCTGTTGCGGGGGCGGGAGGCCGAGCGATCCCTGGGCTTCGACGTGGGCGCTGGCTCGGCGTTCGTGGCCGCCCTCGCGGTTAAGGCCTCGGCGGGCATCCTGCTGCCGGTGGTGCTCGCTGGGCTGCTGCGTAATCCCCGACGCCTGGCTCAGGTGCTTGGCGGGATGGTGCTGGCGGGCGTGGTGCTGGCGGCGGTGAGCGTGATGGCCTTCGGGCTGCACCTGCCCGACCTCAGCACCCAGGGTCGTTTGGTGTCCTCGCAGAGCCCCTCCAACCTGCTTGGACTGGCGCTCGGGAAGGGCGGTGCGACCGAATCGCTGCTGCACATACTCAGTGCGGTGCTCCTCGTCTGGGTGCTGTGCGCCTGCGTGATGGCGTGGCGTAAAGAAGACTCGCTGACCGCCGCCGGCTGGGCCTCGGTGGGCCTGTTCCTGACGCTCAGCTGGGTGCTGCCGTGGTACGTGCTGTGGGTGCTGCCGCTGGCGGCGCTCTCGCGCTCGCGGGCGCTGCGCACCACGGCGCTCGCGTTCGGCGTGTTCTTCATGCTGGTGTGGGCCCCGCTGGCGGGGAACGTGTTCAGGGCGGTGGGCTTTGAACCGGAAAAGACGCCGCTGGGGCAGCTGCACCAGCGCTACGTCAAAGAGCTGCTGAACTAGTACTCAGTGCGCGACGCCGGGCGGTCCGCCGCCGACCCGCGTCTCGCCCTCGGGAAGGCGCCCGTCGCGACCGACGTAGCCGTCCTTGCCACCCGCACAGAGGTAGACGGCATCGCCGTCGCCGACGTTGCGCACCTTGCGCACCGTGGCGGCGTCCACGCGCGCGAAGCCGCCCTCCTCCAGACGGTGCACGGAGCCGTCGCCGAACTCCATCTCGATGGCGCCGCGGTGGACGAAGTAGAGCTCCTCCTGGACGTCGTGGAAGTGGCGCCCGCTTTCATAGCCGGCGGGCATCACGATCGCGTTGATGCCGAACGCGGTGACGCCGAGGCCCTTGCGGACCTTGCGGAAGCCGGGGCCCTCGCCGAGGTCGTCGATGTTGCCGACGGCATAGCCGTCGCCTGTGGTCACTCCTGGGTACTCGCTGGTATCCACTCTGTCTCCTTAGGGTCGTTTCGCTGCGGCGATCGTCTCGATTGGCGGCGGCTGCTAGCGGTCAGTGATCGGCAACGTGTCCGCCGGTGGGCTCCAGCGGCCGCTCCTCCTGCGCCCAGCGTACGAGGCCGCCGAGCATCGAGTATGCCTGGAAGCCCGAGGCGCGGAAGGCCTGGGCGGCCATCTCCGAGCGGGCGCCGACGCGGCAGTAGAACACGACGGGGCGCTCGCGCTCGATCGTACCCGCCTGTGCGGTGAGGTTCACAAGCTCGATATGACGCGTGCCGGCGATGTGGCCGGCCTCGCGCTCATAGCCCTCGCGCACGTCGATCACCTGGACCTCTGGATTCCCGGCGAGCCAGCTCGCGACCTGCTCTGGATCGACACCAATCTCGGGGGTGCTCATCGGCGGAGCCTAGCGATTAGTAGGATCACCTCTATGGAGGCCACGAGCGACGTCTACACGATCCCGCAGGAGCACCTCGACTTCTGCCAGACGATCGGCGAGATCGCGCGCGAGAAGATCGCGCCGCGCTCGGCGGAGATCGACGAGAAGGCCGAATACCCCTGGGACATCCGCGGGGTGCTCGCCGAGCAGGACATCCTCGGGCTGCCCTTCCCGATCGAGTACGGGGGCACGGGGACGGGCACGCTGATGCTGAACATGGCGGTCGAGGAGATCGCCAAGGTCGACGCGGCGTGCGCGCTGATCCTGATGGTGCAGGAGCTCGGCACGCTACCGCTGCAGCTGTTCGGCAGCGACGAGCTCAAGGAGCGCTTCCTGCCGAAGTGCGCCAGCGGGGAGTGGTCGCCGGCGTTCGCGCTGTCTGAGCCCGAGGCCGGGTCGGACCCGGCGGGCATGAAGACGACGGCAGTCAGAGACGGCGACGGGTGGGTGATCAACGGCACGAAGAACTGGATCAGTAACCTCGGCGTGGCGGACTTCTACGTCTGCTTCGCGGTAACCGACCGTGAGAGCCGGCGGATCACAGCGTTCGTCGTGGAGGCCGACCGGCCGGGCTTCAGCGTGGGCAAGCTCGAGCACAAGCTCGGCATCCGCGCGAGCCCCACCGGACAGCCGATCTTCGACGACGTGCGGGTACCCCACGAGAATGTGATCGGCGAGGTGGGCCGCGGGCTGCGGGTGGCGCTGGGCACGCTTGAGCGCACCCGCCTGGGTGCCGCCGCGCAGGCCGTGGGGATCGCGCAGGGCGCGACCGACTACGCCGTGGGCTATGCGCGCGAACGCCGCCAGTTCGGCCAGGCGATCAACGAGTTCCAGGGCATCCAGTTCAAGCTCGCCGACATGCAGACGCGCACAGCGGCGGCGCGCGAGCTGCTCTACAAGGCGTGCGCGATGGCCGACCAGGGCGATTCGCGGCGGGCGCAGTACTCCTCGATGGCGAAGGTGTTCGCCTCGGACACGGCGATGGCGGTGACGGTCGAGGCCGTGCAGGTGCTCGGCGGGTATGGCTATGTGAAGGAGTACCCCGTCGAGCGCATGATGCGCGACGCGAAGATCACTCAGATCTATGAGGGCACGAACGAGATTCAGCGGCTCGTGATCGCCCGAACGTTGAAGTAGCACGGGTGCGTGGGGAGCCGATCGGGACCGGCGATGCGCGCATTCAAAGCACCCGGTCATTTCGGTCACCTGCGGCGCGTTGGGGTGGCGGCGCTGATCGCGCTCTCGTTGGGGCTGGTGGTCGTCGTGGTGGGGCAGGGCTTCAGCACGATCGGCGCGGTGCGGGCGGTCGAGGACGTGGCGCTGGGCGTGGCGGTGGCTGCGCTGGTGTTGGGGGTGGCGGCGTTCGTGGCGGTGCGTCTGGCCGACTGGCGCGATCCCACCTCGGAGAGCGAGTTCGAAGAGCTGGTGCTGCGCTCGGAGGAGCTGGCGCGCGAGGGGCTCGCTGCGGACCCCGAAGAAGGCGAATTCATGGAGCTCGACCCGTTGAACGACAGCGACTTCGAAGAGCTGGTGCGCGATGCGCTGGACGACCTGCCGGACCTGCTGCGCAACGCGCTGCGGCACGTGCCGGTGGTTGTCTCCGACGGCGGGCGCAGCGCGGGGGCGTATGGCCTCTACCAGGGCAGCCAGGGCCGGCGCGACGATACGCACGACCGGATCATCATCTTCCGCGACACGCTGCGCAGAGACTTCGGCTACGACGCGGGGCTGCTGCGCGAACAGGTCACGCGCACGGTGCGCCACGAGCTGGCGCACCACGTGGGCTTCGACGAGCTGGGCGTGAGCCGGTTGGATCTGTAGGGCGCTGGCGCTGTTGGACGGTCAGGGCGCCGGCACTGTTGGACGGCGGTGCCCGAACGAAAGAGGGCGCCGTGACCAGGGTCGATTGGTCACGGCGCCCGATGAGAGGCCCGCCAGCGCCCATGGGGAAAGACACTGGAGGCTCCCTGAGCGCCGCCGAATGGGGTAGCAGACAGCGCTCAAGCTTTATATGGTCATAAGAACAGGTTCTTATTGCCTTGTCAAGGTCGGCCCAATGCGAAACCCAGCTATAAAAGCAGTGTACTCGCCCATCGGTACGATAGCCTACTGAAGGCCCCGGCGCCACCGAAAGCGGCGGAATTGCCCCAAAATGCGGGGCATGGCGAGCCGAATGCGGCTTGTGCCGGCGATAGATCGGCCGATTCGCGTTTTTGCAAGGCCGGCTTCGCTTTCTGCCTGCCATAAAGCGATAATCGTCGGTCGGACGGCCGATTGCGAGCCTGGTGGCCCGGCCCTTATACAGATGGCATCCGAAACCCAACCTCCCCGTCGCCCCGCGCGCCGCAACCTGCCCCGCGGCTCGCAGGCGCTACCGCGCGAGCAGGTCGCCGCCGATCAGTTGCGCAGGCTCTTGCTGGCGATGATCGACTCCGTGGGGGAGAAGGGGTATCGCGCGACGACGATCTCCGACGTGGTGGGTCGTGCGGGGGTGTCGCGGAAGACCTTCTACGAGCACTTCCCCAACAAGCAGGCCTGTCTGCTGGCGACATTCAACATGATCGCCGAGGACGGCAGACGCCGGGCGATCAGCGCTTACGAGCAGGCCGAGGGAGGGCTGCAGGAGGGCGTGGAAGCCGCGATCAGGGCGCTGTTCGAGGCGACGATCGCCAACCCGGCCGCGGCGCGGCTGAACATGGTGGAGATCGTCGCGGCGGGTCCCGCGGGCATCGAGCGCCGCGAGCGCGCGGCAGATGAGTACCGCAACTTCGTGCGGGGGATGCTCCAGCAGGGACCCGACGACGGCACGGTGCCCGAGCAGGTCGTCAGGGCGGTGGTGGGTGGCTTGAACAGGATTCTTTATAGCCGCGTGCGCCACGGCCAGCGCGCCGAACTGCGACGCCTGGTGCCCGACCTGATGCGCTGGGTGACGTGCTTTCGCCCGACGCCCGCGGCGTTCGCGCCGGACAGCGCGACAGCACCCGCGGCGACGCTCGGCGGGCCGGCGTTGGGTGGGCGGGCGCCGGGATCTCTGGCGTCGAGCTCCGGCGGAGACCTGGGGCTCGTGCGAGGAATGCCGAATGTGATGCGCAGCTTCACGCTGCACCTGCAGCGCGAGCGGATCGTGGATGCCGTGGCGAACCTGACCGCCGCGGGCGGCTATGCGGACCTGACGGTGGAGAAGATCGCGGGCGAGGCGGCGATGTCGCTGCAGACGTTCTACGACCACTTCAAGAGCAAGGAAGAGGCGTTTCTGTTCACCTACGAGGTCGGCCATGCGCGCGGCCTGACGATGGTCGAGCGGGCGTACGAGGCGCAGACGGACTGGCCGCGGGGCGTGAAGGCGGCGGTGACGACGCTGCTCGCGTACCTCGGCTCCGAGCCGGCGTTCGCGCGCCTGGCGCTGCTGCACATGCTGATCGCCACGCCGCGCGCGGCGGAGCGCGCGAACGCGGGGATCACCGAGTACCTCTCGGTACTGGAGCCCGGGTTTGAGGAAACCTCCGAGCACCCCCGCCCGCCGGCGATCACGATCGAGGCGATCGGTGGCGGCCTGGCGGAGCTGATGTATAGCTGCATCATGCGCGATCGGGTG
Organism: uncultured Solirubrobacterales bacterium; assembly: GCA_963723045.1. Taxonomy (GTDB): domain Bacteria; phylum Actinomycetota; class Thermoleophilia; order Solirubrobacterales; family Solirubrobacteraceae; genus Palsa-744. The sequence continues at coordinate 709,570 of CAVROU010000001.1, forward strand.
GAGGAGCTGCCGAGCGTGGGCGCCTATGCGACGTACGTGGCGCTGGCCCCGTTCGTGGGTACCGAGCACGCCGCGAAGGTTGCGATGGAGCCGCTGCCCGGGTCCGGTCCCAAGGAGTGACTGCGCCGACTCGACCGACCCCGACCCACACCCCCGCCCCACATCACTACCGGGATAAGCCCTAGGATTCGCGGCCCCGAAGACCTACCAAGGAGAGCCAGATGCCCGAAGCAGTAATCGTCGACGCCATACGCACGCCCATCGGGCGGGCCGCGAAGGGGTCGCTCAAGTCCATGCGCGCCGATGAGCTGGCGGCGATCCCGCTGCGCGCGCTGATCGAGCGCAACCCGCAGGTCGATCAGCGCTCGATCGGAGATGTGATGATGGGCTGCGGCTACGGGGAGGGGGAGTCGGGCTACAACATCGGGCGCATCGCCTCGCTGCTGGCCGGCATCGACTACCACGTGCCCGGCTGCACCGTCAACCGCTTCTGCGCGTCCTCGCTGCAGACCACGCGGATGGCCTTCCACGCGATCAAGGCCGGCGAGGGCGACACCTACATCGCCGCAGGCGTCGAGGCCGTCTCGCGCGTGGGGCGAGGAAGCCAGTTCGAGTTCAACCCCCGGGTCGACGGCTCGGAGGGGTCGATCTGCAATGTGTATATCCCGATGGGGATGACCGCGGAGAACGTGGCCGACGAAAAGGGCGTCACGCGCGAGGAGCAGGACGCGTGGGCACTAATCTCCCAGACGCGCGCGGTGGAGGCGGTGCAGAGCGGGCACTTCGACAAGGAGATCGTGCCCGTGACGGTGCCGGCGCACCGCGATACGGACAAGGAGGGCAACGAGATCGACGTGCCCGAGACGGTGATGAGCAAGGATGACGGCCCGCGCCCGGGGACGACGATGGAGAAGCTGGCGTCGCTGAAGCCCGTGTTCAAGGAGGACGGGACGGTGACGGCCGGCAACGCGTGTCCGCTCAACGACGGCGCGGCGGCGCTCTTGGTGATGAGCCAGGAGAAGGCGGCGGAGCTGGGACTGAAGCCCCGCGCGCGCATCGTGGCCTCGACGGTGGCGGCGATCCGCCCCGAGGTGATGGGCCTTGGTCCGATCCCCGCGATCCAGGCGCTCCTGAAGAACACGGGCATGACGATCGGCGACATCGATGTGGTGGAGATCAACGAGGCGTTCGCCGCGCAGATCGTGCCCTGCATTAAGGAGCTGGGCCTCGACGAGGCCAAGCTGAACCCCTTCGGCGGCGCGATCGCCCTGGGGCACCCCTTCGGGATGACGGGCGCGCGCATCATGACGACGCTGCTCAACGACCTGGAGACGCTGGACGTGACCTACGGCATCGAGTCGATGTGCGTCGCGGGCGGCATGGGCATGGCGATGCTGGTGGAACGGCTGGCTTAAGGGAAAGGAAAAGGCCCCCACAAGGGGGGGCCGCGGGGGCCGCGTGGTGCGGCGGCGGGGCGCAGCGGGAAGAAACGCGCGGCGTCCCGCCAAGGCTGGGTTGTTCGATTCGGCTCGGGCGCGACGCAGCGTCGGTCGAGGCGAAGAACTCGCCGGTTGCTGTCCGGGGCTCAGCGCGGAGGCATGCGCAGCGCGCCGTCCAACCTGATCGTCTCGCCATTGAGCATGGCGTTCTCGACGATGTGGGCGGCGAGCTGCGCGTACTCGGCGGGCTGGCCGAGGCGCTGCGGGAAGGGCACACCCGCGCCGAGCTTCTGGCGGGCCTCCTCGGGCAGCGCGGCAAGCAGCGGGGTGTCGAACAGGCCGGGGGCGATCGTGTTGACGCGGATGCCGTACTGCGCGAGGTCGCGGGCGGCGGGAAGGGTCATCCCGACGATGCCGCCCTTTGAGGCCGAATAAGCAATCTGCCCGACCTGTCCGTCGAAGGCGGCGATGGAGGCGGTGTGGATGCACACTCCACGCTCGCCGTCCTCCAGGGGCTCGTTGGCGATCATCGCGGCTGACGCCAGGCGCAGCACGTTGAAGGTGCCGATCAGATTGATCTGCACGGTGACCTCGAAGGGCATCAGTGGGTGCGGGCCCTTGGAGCCGGCAACCTTCTGCGCCCAGCCGATGCCGGCGCAGCAGACGGCGATGCGCAGCCCGCCCTCGACGCCGGCGGCGTGCTCGACGGCAGCCTGCACCTGCTCCTCCTCGCGCACGTCGCACGTCAGGAACTCAACACCCAGCTCGGCGCTCAGGGTCTGGCCCTTCTCGGCGTTGACGTCGGCGACAGTCACCACGGCGCCCGCGTCGTGCAGGCGGCGCACGGTGGCCTCGCCCAGTCCGGAGGCGCCACCGACGACGATTGCTGAGCTGCCCTCGATGCGCATGGGGCGGGAGACTAACGAAACTGGTGCGCTGAGCCTCCGCCAGGGGCGAAACGCCGCAGGTAGCGGCGGGCCGGCTGGCTCCCGGCGCCGCCGGCTCAGCCGGCGGGCGCGGAGAGCGTCAGGGCGAACTGCTCGTCGGGGTCGGTGAGCCAGCGCACCAGCTCGAGGCCGGCGTCGGCGAGGTCTTCGTCGATGCGCTCGCGCGTGAACTTGGCACTGATCTCGGTGCGCATCTCCTCGCCCGCGTCGAAATGGACGGGCAGATCGAGCGCGCGCACGGTGACGGTGTGCTCGCGGCGCGAGCGCAGGCGCATTTCGATCCATTCGTTGCCCGCGTCGAAGCGGGCGACGTGCTCGAAGTCGGCGGGGTCGAAGTCGGCGTCGAGCTCGCGGTTGAGGACGTGCAGGAGATTGCGGTTGAACTCGGCCGTGACGCCCTGGCGGTCGTCGTAGGCGGCCTCCAGCACGTCGGGATCCTTGACGAGGTCGGTGCCCATCAGCAGGTGGTCTTCGGGCCCCAGGAGGCCGGCGATCTGGGTGAGGAAGCGGCGGCGCTCAGACGGCGGGAAGTTGCCGATGGTGCCGCCGAGGAACACCACCATGCGTGGGCCCGCGGGCTCGGGGACGCGGTCGAGGTGGCGCTCGAAGTCGCCCACCACGCCGTGCACCTGCAGGCCGGGGTACTCCTCGATCAGCTCCTGTGCGCAGTCGCGCACCATGCCCTCGGTGACGTCCACGGGCACGTAGCGGGTGAGCGTGCCGGCGGCGTGCAGCGCGTCGAGCAGCACGCGCGTCTTGGCGGCGGTGCCCGAGCCCAGCTCGACCAGCTCCACCGCGCCGGTGACGGCGGCCAGCTCTGAGGCGGTGTCGTTGAGGATCGCGCGCTCGGTGCGCGTGGGGTAGTACTCGGGCAGCTCGCAGATCTGGTCGAACAGGTCCGCGCCGCGGCTGTCGTAGAAGTGCTTGGGCGGCAGTTCCTTGAAGGGACGCGTGAGGCCCTCACGGGCGTCGTCGGCAAGCGAGCGCTCGTCGCCTTCGCCGAGGTAGGAGTCGATGCGGATCTCGGGCTGGACGAGCGGGTTCATAGGGTCACGCCTTTCCCGCCGGCGCCCGGCGGTCGTCTTGGTAGGAAAGCTTCACGAGGTCAGGTCCCTGACCAGTCGCACGCCGGCGAAGATCTGGCGGCGCTGGGGGAGATCCCAGTTGCGGAACGTCGGGGTGGCCACGCGCGGGCTGGTCGCCCAGGAGCCGCCGCGCAGCACGCGGTAGTCGCGGCCGAAGAACACTTCGGAGTACTCGCGATAGGGGTAGGCCTTGAAACCGGGATAGCCGCCGAACCAGCTGCCGGTCCACTCCCATACTCGACCGGTCTCACCGATCCTCTGCTTCCAGGTCGCCGCCTTCTCCCACTCGGCCTCCGTGGGAAGCCGGGCCCCGTGGGCTCTGGCGAAGGCGTCGGCCTCGAACCAGCTGACGTGACACGCGGGCGTCCGGTCGTGCTCGTGCTGGTGGCCCTCTGCCACGGCGGGGTGATGCGTGATGTCGTACTCCTCCTTCCACGCCCAGCCCTCGTCCGACCACCACTCGCGCCGCTCATAGCCGCCGCCCTCGCTGAACCTGAGCCAGCTCGCTTTGCTGACGGGGCGGCGCGCGATCACGAACGCCGGCGTCTGGGTCGCGAAGCAGGGGCGCTCGTTGTCATAGGCAAAACCCTCGGGCGGCGCGCCCATCGCGAAGGGACCGGCGGGAATCTCGATCCACCCCTCCTCGCTCTCCATCGGCGAGTCGGCAGGCTCCCCGGGGGGCAGCAGCCCGGAGAGCGCCATCGTCTGGCGCATAGTCTCGGTGTGCTGCAGCTCGTGGCGCACGACCATCTCATGGACGATCCCATCGCCGACGCCGTGGCGCTCGATCGCGGCGGCCGTGCGCTCGCTGACCTCGCGCATGTACTCGCGCGCCTGCGCCGCATCGAGCAGCTCGATCTCGCCGCGCACCGCACGGGGGGTCTCAAACGCGTCGTAGAGCTCCGCCAGCTGGGGCCGCAGCAGCTCGAGGCCGGCGTGACGGTGCGCAAGCCACAGGTCCTCGTAGGCGGCGATGTGGGCGAGATCCCACACCAGCGGGCTCATGATCGGCGAGTACGAGTGCTCCAACTCAGCGTTGCCGAGGTGTGTCACCAGCTCGATGGTGCGTCTGCGCGTGGCCTGCAGCGCGGCCAGGACACTGCCGGCGCTCGCCAGCTCGGCGGCTCCGGGGGCTCCTAAGAGGGCAGGCTCCTGAGAAACGGTTGCTGGCATCGGCTTCGGCTCTGAACTGACATACGTACCCACTACCGAGCCAGTTCACTCGCTACACGCTACGGCTACAAGTTCCCACAATCCGCATCCTCACGCTCGACTGGTGCGGGCGGGGAGGCGGCATCATCGACGATAACAGTCAACCGCTCGCGCCTCAGCAGGCTCGAAGGGACGTGGGGGGTGGGCTCGGCAAGGGCCCCGGCGATCGCCTGCGCCTTACCCGCGGTGGTGGCCAGCAGCAGGCAGCGCCGCGCCGCGCGCAGCACCGCCAGGCTGAGCGTGATGCGCTCGGGTGGCGGCTTGGGGGAGCCGTGCACGCCCAGGCACACAGCCTGCTCTCCAGCCTGGAGGGTGGGGGCTTCCGGGAACAGCGAGGCCACGTGGCCGTCGGGGCCGATGCCCAGCACGACGACGTCGAGCACCGGCAGCGCCTGTTCGCTCTCAGTCGCGGAGGGCCTCAGGGTCTCGCCCGATGCCGGAGAGCCATTGCCGGTGGTCGGGGCCTTGACGCCGGCGTCGGTGGGCCCCGGGTTGGCGCCCGGCGCCACTCCCGCGCGCAGCGCCCTCGCATAGAGTTCGGCACCCCGCTCGGGACCCAGCTCGCCCTCCATGCGATGCACTCGCTCGGGGGGCACGGGGATGCGATCCAGCAGCTTCTCGCGCGCCATGCGGTAGTTGCTGTCCTCGTGCTCGGGGCCAACGCAGCGCTCGTCGGCGAACCATACCTCCACGCCCTCCCAGTCCTCCAACGCGTCCACCAGCAGTTCGTAGGAGCGCTCGGGGGTGGTGCCGCCGCTCAATACCAGGTGCGCGACGCCGCGTTCTTCACGGGCGCGCTCCAGATGCTGGGCGATTTCGCGGGCGGCCCGCACCGCGACGGCCTCGGGGTCGGCGAAGGTGATGAGGCGCGTCATCGCTTTTTTGCCCGCTTGCATGGTGGGACCGGGGCGTGGGGGAGGCCCGCGGAGCGGGGGAGACCTGTGTCGGCAAGTGTGCCCTCGGCGACCCTCACGGCAGCATCCTCTGCGCCGCGCGCAGCGCCGGCACATATGTGGGGTCGCGCAGCAGCGCCTGACGGATGCCCTCGCCGAGCACCCCCGCCTCACCGCGTGAGGCGCCCACGATCGTCCACTCCCGCTCGCCGCCGCTCGCGTCGCGGCGATGGGTTCGCAGACCTCCCGGCGCGCGATCGAGGCTCAACTCGAGCCTGGAGGTGGTTCGCAGGGTGATTCCCTCCAGGCCGCGCACCTCGAGCTCCGGCGCGCTCTCCAGACACAGAGCGACATCCTGGCGATCGGCGTGCGCGACGCCCCGCAGCGCGTTGCCCTCGCTGTGCAGGGGCTTGGTGTGCCAGTTCAGGCGCGAGGCCAGCCAACCCACGAGCAGCACCCCCGCAACGGTGCTCTCGGGGTGGTGGCGCACAGTGAGCGCCCTGATCTGCGCCGCCTCGATGCGCATCCGCGGAGGGTCGAAGGTGCTCGCGATCCGCTCGCGCCAGGGCATCGAGCGAAGCCACGCCAGATCGACCACATAGGCTTGGTGGGAAAGCTGCTCGGCGCGCTCCACCGCCGTGCGCCACACCGGCTCGTCGATCGAGTCCAGCAGCACCGCCTGGGCCAGTCCGAGCAGCGACTGCACCGCCTCGGGGTGCCCGTGCGGGGACCACAGGAGCGTCGGCAGGTCGCTGACCACCAGCGGGTCCACGATCGTCGGCAGATCGTCGAGGTGCGCCGGGCCGATCTCCACGATCACCGTCTCGCGCAAGAGCGCCAGCTCGCCCGGCGCCGGGTCGCCCTCGGAGGCCACGGTGGCGCGCGCGTCCAAGCGCTCGCGTTTGGGATCGTAGGACAGCACCACCAGGCGCGAGGCGTGATAGCGGCCCACGCCGCGCAGACGGTTGGCGATCTCCCCACTCCATTCGCGATCCACGAACACCACCATGTTCAGCACGCGCGCGGGCGCATAGCCGCCGTTCTCCTCGTGGCGCTCCTTCAAGAGGCCGCGCAGCGCCGATTCGATCGCGTCGGGCGTCGTACCCTGCGCGTTCCACACGGCGTCGCTTACGGCCGGCATGGCTCCGGGCGGGGGCACTTCGTCGCACTTCCGGCGCCGGCGGCGCACGTCGGCCTGGAGCGTTTCGCCTTGAGGCGCCACATTGCCTCGCGGGCGCCGAGCGGCTGCATCAGACAGCCCGCCAGCCGTGGCCCTCGAACAGCAGCCCCTCGGCCTCGGCCGGCCCCTGCGAGCCCGCCTCGTACTGCGGCAGCGGACCGGGCTTGTCTTCCCACACGCTCACGATCGGGTCGCAGATGCACCACTGCGCCTCGACCTCGTCGTTGCGCGTGAACAGCGTCGGGTCGCCGCGCATCGCGTCGGTGATCAGCCGCTCATAGGCCTCCGGCGACTGCGAGAGGAACGACGTGCCATACAGGAACTCCATGTTCACCGTGCGGATCAGCATGCGCGTACCGGGGATCTTCGCGCCCAGCTGCAGCGTCACGCCCTCGTTGGGCTGCAGCGTGAGCACCAGCTGGTTGGGCTTTACCCCGAGTGAGCCATCCTGGCTGAAGGCGAGGTGAGGGACGGGCTTGAGCGTCACCGCGATCTCCGTGATCTTGCGCGCCAGGCGCTTGCCCGCGCGCAGGTAGAACGGCACGCCCGCCCAGCGCCAGTTGTCGACTTCCAGACGCAGTGCCGCGTAGGTCTCGGTGTTGGAGGCCTCGCGCACGCCGTCCTCTTCCAGATATCCGGGCACGTCCTGGCCGCCGGCGTGGCCGGGTCCGTACTGGGCGCGCACCGCCATCTCCGCGACGTCCACGGGCGTGGGCGCAGAGATCGCGTGCAGCACCTTCACCTTCTCGTTGCGCACTTCCTCGGCGGTGAACGCCACAGGCGGCTCCATCGCCACGTGGCAGAGCAGCTGCAGCATGTGATTCTGGATCAAATCGCGCAGCGCACCGGAGTGGTCGTAGTAGCCCGCGCGCGTGCCGATGCCGATGTCCTCCGCGGCGGTGATCTGCACGCTGTCGATGTAGTTGCGATTCCACAGCGGCTCGAACATGCCGTTGGCGAAGCGGAACGCCAGCATGTTCTGCACCGTCTCCTTGCCCAGGTAGTGGTCGATGCGGAACACCTGGCTCTCCTCGAACACGCCCAGCACGCGACGGTTGAGTTCGCGCGCCTCCTCCAGGGAGGTACCGAAGGGCTTCTCGATGATCACCCGCACCTGCGCGTCGCTCCCCTCGCACCGTGCAAGGCCCTGCTCGCCCAGCGCCTCCACGATCACCGGGAAGAAGCTCGGCGCCGTAGAGAGGTAGAACGCGCGGTTGAGCACCGCCCCGTCCTGCTCGTCGAAGCGCTCGAGGGCTCGTCGCAGCTCGGCGTAGGCGTTTGCGTCATCGAAGGTTCCCGATACGTAGCGCACATCGGCGAGCAGCGCCTCGAGCACGTCCTCGTTGGGCGTGCGCCGCGAGAAGGCGACGATCGCCTCCTTGCATTCGGAGCGGTACTCCTCGTCCGTCTTCTCGCCCCGTGAGACACCGATGAGGTGAAAGCGCTCGGGCAGGCCGCCCTCGTGGGCGAGGTTGTAGAGCGCCGGCAGCAGCTTGCGGCGGGCCAGGTCGCCGGTCGCGCCGAAGATCGTCAGGCTCGTCGGGGGTACCGGCAGGCGCTCCAGGCCCTCCACGAGGGGGTTCTCCTCCGTGAGCGCGGTGCTCATCGCTTCTTCACCGCGTGGCCGCCGAACTGGTTTCGCAGGGCAGCCAGGACGCGGTGGGTGAAGTCGCCGTTGCCGCGCGAATACATGCGTGCGTAGAGCGAGGCGGTTATCACCGGTGTCGGCACGTCGAGCGCCGTGGCGTCCTCGATCGTCCAGCGGCCCTCGCCCGAGTCGGCGGTGTAGCCCTCGATCGCGCCCAGGTCGTTGCCGTCCTCTTCGAACGCGCGCGCCGCCAGTTCGCACAGCCACGAGCGCACCACCGAGCCCTGGCCCCACAGGTGGGCGATCTTGGCGTTGTCGAGCTCGTACTCGCTCTTGTCGAACAGATCAAAGCCCTCCGCGTAAGCCTGCATCAGGCCGTACTCGACGCCGTTGTGCACCATCTTCACGTAGTGCCCCGCGCCGGAGGGGCCGAAGTGAATCCAGCCGCGCTCGCCGATCGACGCGCGGCTCGCCTCGGTGGTGGGCGGGGCCAGCACGTCGAGTATCGGCGAGAGGCGCTTGACGGCCTTCGCCGGGCCCCCCACCATCATGCAGTAGCCGACTTCCAGGCCCCACACGCCGCCGGAGGTGCCGACGTCCACGTAGTGGATGCCGCTGCCCTTCAGCTCCTTCGCGCGGCGCTTGTCGTCGGTCCACTTGGAGTTGCCCCCGTCGACGATCGCATCGTCGCGGTCGAGCAGCTTGGCGAGCTTGTCCACCGTCTGCTGTGTGGCCTCGCCCGCGGGGACCATGATCCACACCTGGCGCGGAGGGTCGAGCTTCTTGACGAGGTCCGCGAGCGAGTTGGCGGCGACGGCGCCGTTCTTCACTGCCTGCTTGACGGCGTTCTTGTCGAAGTCGAACGCTACGACCTCGCAGTCGGAGTCGCGGCGGATGCGGTGCACCATATTGCCGCCCATCTTGCCCAGCCCCACAAAGCCGATCTGCGTCATGAGTGGCTCCTCGGGCCGGCATCCAGCCAGCCCCTTTGATGGGGCAGGCCGCCCTCCAGGCGTCCTTGACCGGGCCTTACGGCCCTCTTGACGTTCATGATCCGGCGGCCTCCTGATTCATGGCCCGATGGCCTTGTTTATCTGTCCGGTCAACTCGCGCAGTGCAGCGGCCGGATCTGCTCCCTTCAGTCGTACCCGCTCGGCGGGCAGCTTCAACTCGCGCAGCGTCTGTAGATCGCCTGTCGCCTGGGCGTTCTTCAGCGTGGTGAATGTGTACGGCGCGCCCGGTATCTCGGCGTCCGGGGGGCCATCGTGCAGCAGCTGCAGGAACCTCCCCACGGGCGGCCCGCCCTTGTGGAACTGGCCCGTCGAATGCAGGAAGCGGGGGCCGTACCCGAACGTCGTCGTCGCCCTCGTGGCCGCGCGGATGGTCGTCCGCAGCTCAGCCACGGCCGCGTCGAAGTCCTCTGAGGGCTGCACGTATCCCATGATCGCCACGTAATCCGGCGGCGTCGCCTCGCCCAGCAGCTTCGCGAGCGCCGCCTCGTCGGCGTCCTCGCTCTCGGGCAGCTTCCCCGTCTGCTCGTGCTCGAACTGCTCCAGCACCCGCTTGGTCGCGTCCTTGGCCTGCTGCACGTTGGGTTGGTCATACGGGTTGATCCCGAGTCCCCAGCCGGCCACCGCCACGGCCAGCTCGGCCAGCATGAACACGCGCCCCAGGTCGCTCGGGCCGGCCGTCGGGAGGGTTATGACGGGGTGGCCCGCCTGCGCCAGTGCGCGCACCTTCTGTGCCCGCGCCTCATCGGGCCGCGCGTGGTCGGGCAGGTACAGGAACACGCGATCCTCGCCGTACTCATCAGGCTCGCCAAGGGGCTCCTCGGCGACCGGCAGGATGCCCGTCCCGTGCTTGCCCGTCGACTCCGCCACCAGCTGCTCCAGCCACAGCCCCACGCTCTGGAGCGGCGCCTCGGAGAGAATCGTCAGCTTGTCGCGCCCCATCTGCGCCCACGCGCTTAGAGCCGCGCCGACCCACAGCCACGCCGGGTCCGCATCTGCGCCAGCGCCAGCCCCACCCGCTCCCGCCGTGTGCTCGCTGGTTGCGTTCGGTCTCGAGGAGCCCGCGCCGTGGGCGCCCTGCGAGCTCGCGCCCGCGTCGCCGTGCTCGCTGACTGCGCGGCCCTCGATGGCGGCCCTCAAGGCCGCCCCCTCCTCTTTCAAAAGACCCTCGACGTCGTATCCCGCGAGGGCTGCCGGCACCATGCCGAACGCTGACAGCGCGCTGTAGCGCCCGCCGATGTCGGGGTCCCCGGCGAAGACGTGGCGGAAGGCGTGCGCGTGCGCCAGCTCTTCCAGCCCCGAGCCGGGGTCGGTGATCGCGACGAACTGCCCCCCCTCGGGTGCGAGCGCCCAGAAGTGGGCGAACATCGACAGTGGCTCCACCGTGCCGCCCGACTTCGAGGACACCAGGAACAGCGTCCTGGCCGGGTCGATCGCGCGCTCGACGGAGAGCACCGTCGCGGCGTCGGTCGAGTCGAGCACGTGCAGCGCCGGCCAGCCGGGCTGCGCGCCGAAGCTTTGGCGCATCGTCTCCGCCGCCAGCGAGCTGCCGCCCATGCCGAGCAACACCACGTATCGCGTTCCCTCCTCGCGCACCTCCTGGGCGAACGCGCGCAGCTCGCCCGCCTGGGCGCGCATGCGCTCGGCGATCGTCAGCCACCCCAGCCGGTCGGCCACCTCGGGCGTTCCCGCTGGCGCCCACAGCGTCGCGTCGCCCGCGCGCACACGCTCGGCCACACGCTCTTTGCGCGCCTGCGCGAGCTTGGCCTCCAGCGCCCGCTCCAGTGACCCGGGCACGTGAGCACTGAGGGACGGTGTGCCGCTCACGCCGACGATCCTAGTCTGCGCGGAGGACCCGCGCTCTGAGAGTGCCCCGCGGGGGCGCCTTGGTGTACGTTTTGGTCCTTGTCTCCGGACCCCACGCACCAGCGTCCCGATCGCAACCTCGCCCTGGAGCTCGTGCGGGTCACCGAGGCCGCCGCGCTCGCCGCCGCCCCGCTCGTGGGCAAGGGCGACAAGCTGGCCGCCGACCAGGCCGCCGTCGACGGCATGCACTACGCGCTGCAGTCCGTCCAGATGGATGGGGTCGTCGTGATCGGCGAGGGCGAGAAGGACGAGGCGCCGATGCTCGCCAACGGCGAGCACATCGGCGACGGCTCCCCGCCCGAGGTCGACATCGCGGTCGACCCCCTGGAGGGCACTACGCTCGCCGCCCACGGCATGCCCTCCGCGCTGGCGGTCATCGCGCTCTCCGAGCGCGGCGCGATGTTCGACCCCGGGCCCTGCGTCTACATGGTGAAGATGGCCGGCTCCCCCGAAGTCGCCGACCTGCTCGACCTCGACCGCCCGCTCGCGGAGACCGTGCGGCTGATCGCCGAGCGCAAGGGCACCCCGATCGGCGACGTCATGGTCGTGATGCTCGACCGCCCCCGCCACGAGGCCGCCATCAAGGAGGTGCGCGAGGCCGGCGCGCGCGTGCGCCTGATTCCCCACGGCGACGTCTCCGCCTCGCTGCTCGCCGTCACCGAGCGCTCGCCCGTCGACCTCCTGTGGGGCATCGGCGGCACGCCCGAGGGCGTCATCTCCGCCGCCGCAATCAAGTGCCTCGGCGGTCAGCTCTTGGGGCGCCTGTGGCCGCGCGACGAGACCGAGCGCACCGCGGCGCTGGAGGCCGGCTATGACCTCGAGCGGGTGCTCGATCGCGACGACCTGGTCGCCGGCGAGGACGTCTTCTTCTCCGCCACCGGCATCACCGACGGCGACGTGCTCCAGGGTGTGCGCTACCCCTCCGCGGGCGGCGCCACCACCGAGTCGCTCGTCATGCGCACCCGCTCGGGCACCGTGCGCCGCATCTCCGCCCGTCACGACCGCGCCAAGCTGCGCGCCGTCGGCGGCGAGCGCTTCTAGCACCTCTGAGCCATCGGCCTACCGCGGCCCGGCCGGACCGGCGTCCGCGTCGGGGTATGAGGGTGCGTCGGGTTCATGTCCGAAGCGCCCCACGCGCGACTTCGCCAGGTTCATGCGCGCCAGCGAGCGCAGGAAGCTGTGCGTCACGATCACGTGGATCCGCGACTGGGTCTGGTTGTAGACCCACCGCCCGATCCCCGAGGCGATCGCCGGGTGGAAGTTGGCCACTTCGACCTCCACGCGCACGCGCGCCATGGCGGGCGAGTCCTCGCTCTTCTCGGGCAGTTTTCGCACGTCGATCTGGAGGTGCCCGCCGACGCCGCGTCCGCTCTTTGCCACCAGCAGGCCGCGCTCGATGCGCCAGCGTACGACTGCATGGTCGGCCTGCATCTCGTATTCGGGCGCCTGGAAGGTGATCAGCTTCACGCGGCCCACCAGGACGAGGAATCGCTCGTGCTCGGTGTAGCGCACGCGCACGAGCCCCAGCATCACGCGTCCCAGAAAGCGCCAGTACGTGCGCGCGAGGCGCTCCAGGTAGACGGGCGACCAGACCCTCCGCAGCGCCTCGGCGGGCAGGCTCAGCTCCGCGGACTGCACCGAGCGCACCGCCCCGGTGTCTTCGTCCACGCTCGACTGGTCTGACAGCTCGCTGATGCTCGCACGGTGCATGTCCCGCCAGGCTATCTCTCGCCCAGCGCATCGTGTCCTTGGCTGCTGCTATTCAACCGGGTATGAGCGACGCCCGCGAGACCCCCGCCGAGCGCCTTGCGCGGGCGGCGCGGGGAGCGCACGACCTCAGCGACGCGCTCTGGGTCTCGCTGCACGAGTCGCTCGCCGCCGGGCGCCTGGAGGACGTCTCGTCCTGGCCAGGGGATGAGGGAGCCGCGCCGAGCCCCGGGAGCGAGCGCGCGGCGCTACTCGCTCAGCGACTCGCCGACGTCAGCTCGGCGCTGGCGCTGCTCGCCGGTGCGCAGGAGCTCCTTTCGCCGCAGGCGCCGCTGGAGCCGCCCGACCCCCCTCCGGTGGATGCGGCGATCCAGATCCAGATTCACGACACCCGCGAGGAGGAGCGCCCAGCCCATCCGTCCGCCTGGACTCATTCGATCGGCCGGCGCCTGGAGCGCTACGGCGAGGACCGCCTGCCCTTCGCCGTGCTGCTGATCGAAGTGCTCGACATCGATCGCCTGGCCCACGCCGAGCCACGCGAGGAGCTCGCGATGCTCACCACGCAGGTGGAGCGCGCCGTCGGCGCCGAGCTGCGTCCCGCCGACGTGCTCACCCACGAAGCCCAGGGCCGCTACTGGCTCGTCACCCCGGAGACCGACGCGCCCGGAGCCCGCCGGCTGGCCGAGCGCCTCGCGCGCGCCGTACGCCTCGCCGCTCAGCATCGTGGCGTGCCGCTGGAGGTCGCGATCGGCATCGCCGTCTGTCCCGAGGACGGCCAGGACGCCGCCGCGCTCGCCGCCCATGCCGACGTGGGCGTCTACGCGGCTCGTGCCGCCGGGCGCGCGATCGCACCGGATGACGACTTCGCCGCGTAGGCGGCCGCTGCTTGCGTCTAGCCGGCTGCGGTGCCGCCGGCCGCTTCGAAGGCCGGGGCGCCTGCGGGAACGCCGAGCGTGGGGGTGTTGGCGGTCTGTCCCACCAAGCTTGTTACGACGGGCACCGTTTCCTCGACGCCCAGCGCCTGTGCGGCGGCTGCGGTCAGATCCCAGTTCACGCCCTTCGCGTAGGGTCCGCGATCGAGCACCGGCACCGTCAGCTGATGGCCCGCGTAGGAGAACTTCACGAGTGTGCCGCAGGGGAGCGTCCGGTTGGCGACACCCACGATCACCGGCGTCATCGTCTGCCCGCAGGCCGTCTTGTGGCCATAGAAGCCCGGTCCGAACCAGCTTGCCATCGGAGGCTTGCGGGAGTGAGCGGGCGTCTTGGCCGAGCCCGCCGGAGTCGTTGTGCCGGTCGGGGCGCCAGAGGCGGCCGGGGCGCTGGACACGCCACCGGTGTCGGCCAAGGCACTCGCGGACATCGCGCCGCCGCACGCAGCCAGGGCGAGCAGAGCAAGGAGTGTTTTCACAGCGGTTCGCGTGCGCATCGTCAAATTTCGGCGCCTGCGGGGTGAGCTGACGGGCTCGCGCTGCGTTAGCGCTACGGCCTCTGGCGAGGCCGATTCGCCCCCGCGGATCGGCAGACAATCCGCAATGGGTCCCCCGTCTCATGCCACCGGAGCAGCACGAGTTCGGCTGGCGAGGAGTATACAGCTCGCCCGGACCGATGTTTCGCTTCGCGGCTCGACGAATGTGTTGCCCAGATTCCGGCTACGAGCTGCCGAGGCGGGTGAGCGCGTCCTTGAGCAGACGCTCGCCGCTCCTCAGTCCGCCTTGCGCCAGCTCGCCCAGCAGCTCGACGACCGACGCCGCCAGCTCGACCCCGCCCGGCGGCGCCACCGGCGAGCCGGTCTCGATCTCGCTCTCGGCCTCGAAACCCTGGCGCGGCGCGCGTGCGGGATTGGCCTGCACGCGCTGGCGCGTTGTCTCGGAGCCTTGGCGCGGCGCACGCGGCAGCCCAGTCTTGGCCGCCGGGGGTTTCTTCTTGCGAGCTGTTTTCGATCGCTCAGGGCGCGCCGGCGATGTGCCATTGTCTGCCGCCTTGGGCTGCTTCGAGGCTGCCTGCCGCGCGCTCGCGCGGCGCGCACTGTGGCGCTGCGGGCGGGTCTTGGGTAGGCTGCTCATGATCCCCGGCTGGATCTCGGGGGTCGCGGGGGCGTCGGGGACGTCGCTCATGCGGCAATCATGGCGCAACGCGTTAAGATCAGGGGCCCTCGTTGGGTCCCACGACGGAAACGGAAATAGATGTCAGTAGTCGAACTTCAGGAGCTTGACGAGGTCAAGGGCCTGCTGGCCCGAGGCCAGCAGGTGGGGGTGCTCAGCTATACGGAGATCTCCAAGGCGACCTCCGAGCTGGATCTGGACGAGTCCGATGTAGAGGAGCTGCACGGCTTCTTCGAGAAGTCCGAGATCGAGCTCGTCGAGGACATCGACCCGGCCACGGCCGCGGGCTCGCAGGTTGAGCGCGCGCCCGACAAGCGCGGGCGGCGCAAGGCGAAGACGGCGCTGGACCTCAAGCCGGACATGACGACCGACTCGCTGCAGCTGTTCCTCAAGGACATCGGCAAGGTCCGCCTCTTGACCGCCCAGGAGGAGGTCGACCTCGCCAAGCGCATCGAGCGCGGCGACCTCGACGCGAAGCAGAAGATGGTCGAGTCCAACCTGCGCCTGGTCGTCTCGATCGCCAAGAACTACCGCAACCAGGGGCTGCCGTTCCTCGACCTGATCCAGGAGGGCACGCTCGGGCTGGTGCGCGCCGCGGAGAAGTTCGATTACCGCAAGGGCTTCAAGTTCTCCACGTACGCCACCTGGTGGATCCGCCAGGCGATCGCCCGCGCGCTGGCCGATAAGGCGCGCACGATCCGCATCCCCGTGCACGTCGTCGAGAAGCTCAACAAGATCGGTCGCGCCGAGCGCAAGCTCGTCACCGAGCTGGGCCGCGAGCCCACCGCGGCGGAGATCGCCGAGGTCACCGGCATCGACCCCGAAGAGGTCGACTCGATCAAGCGCTCCGCGCAGGCGCCCGTCTCGCTGGAGAAGCCCGTCGGGGATGAGGAGGAGTCGGAGTTCGGCCAGTTCATCGCGGATGAGCGCGCAGAGTCCCCGTACGAGCGCGCCGCCGAAATCCTCACCAAGGAGGCCCTGCGCGAGGCCCTGGAGAACCTCTCCTACCGCGAACGGCGCGTGCTGGAGCTGCGCTACGGGCTCGGCGGCGAGCACCCGCGCACGCTCGACGAGGTCGGGCGCACGTTCAACGTCACCCGCGAGCGCATCCGCCAGATCGAGAACCAGTCGCTGAAGAAGCTGCAGTCGCTCGCGGAGGCACAGAAGCTGAGGGACGTGGCGTAGCCCGTCCATCGGTGCGCCCGGCGCTCAAGGCGCCTGGCCGGAGTGCCGATGCGGGGAACATGTTCGACGTGCAAGCGGCTCTGCGTGAGCTGGTCAGCCGTGAAGGCTCCGATCTGCATCTGAAGCTTGACGCGGCGCCGCTGTATCGCGTACACGGCGAGCTCTCCAGCGACCCGGGCACGCCGGCGCTGACGCGCGAGGACACCGAGCACGCGCTGCACGAGCTGCTGCACGACCCGGTGAAGCTGCAGGAGTTCGGCGAGGAGCACGAGGTCGACTTCTCCTTCGAAATCGAGGGCGTGGCGCGCTTTCGCATCAACGCCTTCCGCCAGCGCGGGGCGATCTCGCTCGTGTGCCGGGCGATCCCGCACAAGATCTCGACCGTGCAGGAGCTCTCGCTGCCGCCGGTGATCAGCGAACTGGCCGAGGAGGAGCGCGGGATCGTGCTGCTCACCGGCACCACCGGCTCGGGTAAGTCCACGACGCTGGCGGCGATGATCGATCACATGAACGAGAAGCTCAACCGCCACATCGTGACGATCGAGGACCCGATCGAGTTCGTGCACAGCGACAAGCGCTCGGTCATCAACCAGCGCGAAGTGGGCATGGACACGGCATCCTTCAAGCGCGCGCTGCGCCGCGTCCTGCGCCAGGACCCCGACGTGATCCTGGTGGGGGAGATGCGCGACGAGGAGACCGTGCAGACGGCGCTCTCCGCCGCCGAGACCGGCCACCTTGTGCTCTCGACGATTCACACGGTCGATGCCACCGAGTCGATCAACCGCATGCTCGACTTCTTCCCGCCCCACCAGCACAACCAGGCGCGCTCGATGATCGCGGGCACGATCAAGGGCGTGATCTCCCAGCGCCTCGTTCCCGGCGCCGATGGGGGGCGCGTGGCGGTGTGCGAGATCCTGCGCATGACCGGCCGCGTGCGCGACATGATCAAGGACCCCGACCAGACGGGCAAGCTGCTGGAGGTGATCGCCTCGGGCGGCTACTACGGCATGCAGACTTTCGACCAGGCTCTGTTCGGGCACGTCAAGGCCGGCCGGGTGACCTTCGACGACGCGATGCGCGTGGCCTCCAGTCCGCATGACTTCAAGCTGCTCATGCAGGCCGATGGGCGGCGCGGGACGACTATGGAGGATGTTGCGTCGGTGCAGTCCAGGCGCGAGGGTGAGCAGCCACCCGCTGCGCCCTCCCCGCTGACCGCTGTTTGAGTCCGTAGAATCGATCTTCGCGGGTTGACCGTGACAGATCTCTTCCGGCTTGCCGTTTCGGGCAAGTCGGAAACGATCCAGCCGACTGAGGTCCAGTTGGCGCCCAGAGGCATGACGGGATCGCTAGCGTGATCTTAAGGTCTGTCTAACTGTGCATTCCGAGAAGGAGGGTGCCGTCAGGCCTGAAAATAACAAGAAGACAGATAGGAGAGCTGATGCTCAGGATCAAGATTTTATTCGCGCTAGCAGCAACGGCATGCGTATGTGCGGCCGTCGCGACCCCCGGCTTCGCGTTTGCCAAAGAATTCCAAACTAAAGCTGCACCGATTAATCTCAAAGGTATTAACAAAGGCAGTCACGTGTTCGAAACGGGTGGGTTGGGGACTGTTGAATGCGGAACCGTAGAATCGGGCGGTAAAGTAACCTTCGAAAAAGAAACCCATGTGAAAATGCAAATGAAATACACAGGATGTTTCCTCAAAGCTTTAGGCGGCTTCATAAAAGGATCCGCTAAAGTAAAAGCAGCAAAATATAATATCTTGGCGGACGGGATAGTCGAAAACGAAGCGGAAATCCTAATCGAAGCCAAAAATGGCAACGAAACCTGTAAAGTAAAAATCCCAACGGCGGGAAATAACGACCTGATTCTAGATAGCTTCTCCAACATTGTCGGTACGGTCGTAGAAGTCGAAACAACAGCCGAAATTACAAATATCACACAGGTTACTGAAGGTGGGGGAAACTGCGGTAGGAGCAGCAAAGAAGGGAAATACAAGGGAATTTCGATCGAGAAAGCAGAAAAAGGAAGCGTTGCTGCCTTTTAGCCGAGTCGATCACAGTTCCGTGACTCACTGAGCAACGCGGGACGGATGGCACTGTGGCCGTCCGTCCCTGGAGGATGGGTCGCGTAAGTCGCTTGAGCCTTTGGTCACAGGGGGCGGATTACCAGCCGGTGCAGCAGTTCTGGCCGTCTGGGTGCACCCGGTTGGGCGACAGGACGCTTCACGCAGTAGGCTGCGTCCCGATCGCAAGCCGGAATCGATTGGTGCGCTGATCGTGCGCGCCTCGGAGTCCGACACCGCGCAGACGACGGGCAGCCTGTGATCTCGCGCTTCATCTTCACGCGCGTTCGCGCACTCAAGCGCCGGAACAACGGCGCGGAGCGACGAGCCCCCACGAAGAGTGGCTGATCGCCGAGTGGCTAGAGGATCGCGAAGAGCCGAGCGACTATTGGATCTCGAACCTCCCAGCCGACACCGATCCCGAGCACCTCGCCCCGACTGGCACGGCTGAGCTCAAGCTCGACTACAAGCACCTCGCCGCTGCCTTCGGGCTTGATCTTTTGGCCTAGTCGGAAACGCCGGAGGACGACTGAGAGCCAGTTGGCAACGTGAAGCGCGCATAGGAGAGTGTTTAGACATGCCCGCAGTGCCGGACCTGTGTGTTTCCAACTTGGGAAACGCGAATTTGGCGCTACAAACGTCTTGTTTGTGCGGTTTTCGGACCCGCAGTCGACTCGACTAAGACCTTGGTTCTCCCAGGTTTCGCCGATACGTTTCTGACTTCTTGTGCGGACAGCCAGCGCAGAAATGCTTTGTTTTCAAGGGTTTCAGGGTCTGAGCGTGAGCTTCCCACGACTCAAATGCTCTCCGAGTTGGAGCTGCCCTTGACGGCAACCAGGGGCGTTGTTAGCTTGGTCTTGGGCTTGCTTACTGCCTTGCTTCGAACTGAAGAAACGGTGCAGGCCCTAATATAAACAACATATAGACGGGAGAATCGATGTTGAAGATCAAGATCTCGCTCGTGCTGGCGGTCGCGGCATGTGTGTTTGCGGCTGTCGCGGCACCTGCGCTGGCCGCCAAAGAATTCCAAGCCAAAGACGCGCCGGTCAATCTCAAAGATATCAACAAAGGAGGTCACGTATTTGAAACTGGAGGACTGGGTATAGTTGAATGCGAAACCGCCGAATCAGGTGGTAGGGCACAGACGAAAGTGGCCCAGCAAATAAAAGTCCCAGTCAAATACTCAAAATGCTTCCTTAAAGCGCTAGGTGGTTTCGTGAAAGGAGCCGCTACAGTGTCAGAAGCGAAATATAATTTCTTCGCTAGCGGGAAAGTGGAAAATGAAAACGAAATATTGATCGAAGCCAAAGACGGTACGGAAACCTGCAAAATAAAAGTTCCGACGACAGGCAACGAAAGTCTAGGTACAGTCAGCTTCACAAACGTTGTCAGTTCGGTCGTAGAAGTCGAAGTAAAAGCCGCAGTCACGGGAATTACCCAGGTGACTGAAGGCGGAGGAAACTGTGGTAAAAGCAGCAAAGAAGGCAAATATAAAGGAACATCCATCGAGAAAGCAGAAAAAGGAGGCGTTGCTGCCTCTTAGCCGAGTCGATCACAGCTCCGTGACTCACTGAGCAACGCGGGACGGACGGCACGGTGCCGTCCGTCCTTTTTTGCGAAACGTCGGGGAGTGAGAAACATGGCCTGCCGTTCGATGCGGTCGGGCTATCATTCGCGTACAGGGCCAAGCTGTGGATGTCGGTTACGGCGGAGCCAGATAGGCGCTAGATCGACTCTCGACGAATCGAATAGAACATCGAATTACAAGGGCTAAGGGGAGAGAAGGGGAATGACCAAGTTGGGTGGGCAGGTCGTATCCGTATTGGCAATAGTGGCGGTGCTCGCGCTGGGGTATCTGGCCCCCGGATACGCGGTGGCGGCCGAACTACCCAACGGTCGCGTCTATGAGCAGGTTTCCCCGGTTGACAAGAACGGCGGCCAGGCGGGTCTCGGCACTCCCGGTCTGTCTGCCAGTGGGGAAGACGAGGGGGAAGTCCTATACGCGTACGCCACTCCCGAAGGCGGCGCTCTGATGTACGGCGCCAGTGGCCCGTTCGGTGCAGCCACCAGTGGTGTAGACGTGCTCTCGGTGGCGCAGCGTTCGGGTGGCGGGTGGAGCACGACGGCTGCGCTGCCACACGGGTCCGGAGCGACCTTGGGCAATGTCTTGGAGGAAGGGGCTTCCGGGATTCTCCCCTCGTTGGATGCCACCCGTCTGATGTTCACCTCGCCAGGTTCGTTCGTAGCGGCCGATCCCAACCTCGGCGAAAGCTCGGCTGGCGAAGCCGCCGGTGTGTGGCTGAACGGGCTGGGCGGATCGACCGAGTGGCTGAGCCAGCCGAGCCCCTCGGTCGTCCCGAATCCGGTGCCGGGACATCTTGGCGCATCTGGGAACGCAATGGTCCTGGCCGGCGGCTCGCCGAAGCTCGACACTGCCTACTTCGCCTACTTCGGGACGCTCGTCCCCCAGGACGCCGCCCGAAGCGTCCATGTGCTCGTGAACGGCACGGGTCCTTGGGGATTCTACGAATGGAAGGAAGGGACACTCGCCGCCGCGGGGGTGCTGCCGGACGGCTCACTCGATCCGTATGGGGCGCTTCCCGCCGGCGGCTTCGGGCACCATGAGATTTTCAGCAGTCCCGATGACGTCAACAATCAGGTGTCCGCGGATGGCAAGCGCGCGTTCTTCGTGAGCCCGGATCCGGGCTCGACCCTCACCCCGGAAGAAGAAGGGATCGTAGATCCGCCAGAGCTGTATGTGCGAGAGGACGGGCAGAGGACGGTGCTGGTATCCAGAGACGCGCTCGCGGGCGGCGAGCCAGCGCCCGGACCGCGGGGCGACTCGGTCGTGGGAGTTGAAAACTCAGACGCCTGCAGCGTGTATCAGCTCTGTCCTGCGTATGTGTATGCCTCTCCGGACGGCTCGCGGGCATTCTTCGAGAGCGACGACAAGCTAGCCGACAGCTCGAGCGGGCGGGAACCGACCGGCGTAGGGCCATGGGCGTATGAATTTGACGTCGACACCGAATCGCTCACGTATCTGCCGGGCGTCACCGACGAAGCGGGTGGCACGTCGCCGGTGCTTGCTTCTTCCGCCGACGGGTCGAGCTTCATCTTCGAGAAGAAGAACAGCGCGGGCGCAGTGACCGAACTGGGCCTGTTCTCGCCGCGGGGAGTCACGAAGATCTCCGCCCTTCCCGCGCCGCCGAGCACGTTCCTTCCGGGCGGCGAAGCCGACAACAAGGGCACCCTGTATCTGGCGGCGGCGCGGGCGACGGCCGACGGATCGGTGTTCGCGTTCGAGACGGACTCGCCGCTCCCGGGCTTCAACGATGCACCAGGGTACAGCGAGGTCTTTCGCTACGACGCCAAAAGCGCCACGCTCGACTGCGTGTCGTGCCCACCCGTCGGCACGGTTCCGAGCGGCGACGCGCGCCTGTCGAACGACGCCCACCTGCCGCTCGGTGTGCCGGAAGACTTTCGCGGCGAAATGCAGGCGCTGCGTGGCAGTCGCGGCATGTCAGCCGACGGCAGCGAGGTCTTCTTCGATACGCCCGAACGGCTCGTGGAAGGCGACATCAACGGTCAGCGCGACGTGTACGAGTGGGAGAACGGTCATCTGTACCTGATCTCCTCTGGCACGAGCCCGCAGCCGTCAGTGTTCCTCGACAACAGCGAATCGGGCGAAGACGTGTTCTTCGCCACGACCCAGGGGCTGGTGGCCTCCGACGTAGATGGGTCCTACGACGTCTACGATGCGCGCGTGGGCGGCGGGTTCCCCGAAGCGCACCCGCCCGCGCCGTGCATGAGCGATTGCCGGGCGCCGGGCGTACCACCGACGTTCTTCACGCCCACGAGTGCGACCTTCTCCGGTGAAGGGAATCTCGCGACGGCTCCTGCGCCGCCGTCGTCCCAGCGCAAGGCTGCCAAGCCCAGGAAGCGCGAGCCGCGCAAGTCCAGGCCCAAGCGCAAGAAGCAGGCGCACAAGGCCGCTCATCGACGTGCCGCAAGCGCAGGGGCGCGACGGCGATGAGGCGCGCGGCGACGATGGGACGCACGCCGGCGGTGATCCTCCTCGCTGCTCTGGGCACGGCGGCGCTCACCGCTTCCGCCGCCGCATCGCCGGTGGCAGCGGGCGGACCTCCGGCGTGGTCGATCTCCTCGGCCTCGGACCCGACGAACTTCCCTCCCGGGGGCACGCTGATTCCTGCTGGGCTAGGAAACACACTGGTCCCCGGCGACTCCTACGTCGTGACCGCGACCAATACCGGGGGCTCCTCGAGCAACGGGAGCACGATCACGATCGCCGACGCGCCGCCGGCGGGGCTCACGGCGGTGGAAATCATCGGCAGCGACCTCGGCGAGGGATCGCCGATGAGCTGCGAACTCGCGACGCTCACCTGCACCACGACCGCAGCCGTAATCCCCGGCGACTCGCTTGAGGTCACGATCGTCGTAAGCGTTCCCCAGAGCCCGCCCCTGCCGCTCGTCAACAGCGCCACGATCTCAGGCGGGGGCGCGTCGAGCGCCTCGGCGAGTCCGACGACGACACTCAGCTCCGAACCGGCGCCGTTTGGCCTCTCGGGGGCTACGATCACGACCTCGACAGCGCAGGCGGGCGCTCACCCCAACGTGACGACGGACCTGACGTTCAATCTGCGTGGCGTCAAGGAAGCCTCCGGCCGTCCCAAGGACATCGAAGTCGAACTGCCCCCCGGTCTGATCGGCAACCCACGAGCGATTCCCCAGTGCACGATGGGCGGTGTCGCAGCCGACACCTGCACGTCGGACATGGCGATCGGAGTCGCGACGGTGAGAGGGCCCGGCATCCCGGGCTACTCGATCGGCCAGTACGAAGAGGCTCGCGGCGTCTCGCTGATTTACAACGTCAAGCCCTACGCTGGTGAGCCGGCCGCCTTCGGATTCGGGGTCTCGACGGTCCCGGTCAGGATCGATACGAGCGTGCGCTCCGACGGCGACTACGCGCTGCGCGTGTCGTCCCCCGATATCTCCGATGCAATTGGCATCTTCCACTCGTCCGTACTGATCTGGGGGGTGCCCCAGGATTACAACGGCCCGGGCGCGGATGCGACCACGGAACGTGTTGCTGGACGCATCCACTCCTTCGGCGGCCCCGGCAGCGGAGAGCGAGTCCCGTTCCTGGCCAATCCGACGTCCTGCGAAAGCCCTCTCTCCGCCAATGCGGTCTCGGACTCGTGGGAAAATCCCGGCGAATTCTTTGCAAGCCCCACCGTCGAGCTCCCCGCCTCCATCGGCTGTCAGCTGCTCGCCTTCGAACCGTCGCTGTCGGTAGCGCCCGACACCGCCCAGGCCGGGGCGCCCGCTGGCTACCACATCCATATGCACATTCCTCAGAACGAAGAACCCGAAGGTCTGGCCACGTCGGAGATGAAGAGCGCCGTTGTGACCCTACCTCCCGGCACCGTCATCTCGCCTTCGGCGGGCAATGGCCTTGTGGGGTGTCCGGCGACTGACCCGGAAGGGTTCAACCGCGGCAGCGGGAAGCTGAGTCCGCTGGGCGAAGATTCCAGCGACCCCGAAGCGACCGCGCTGGGCGAAGATGGGCGCTACCATCCCGCTCCCGGGCACTGTCCGGCGGCCTCGATCATCGGCACCGCTACCGTGCGGACGCGGCTGCTCGAAACGCCGCTGGAAGGTCATGTCTTCCTGCGCCAGCCGGCTTGTGGTGGCGCCGGACAGGAAGCGTGCACCGAAGCGGACGCCATCAACGGCCGCCTGTATGGCCTGTATCTGGAAGTCGCCGGGTCGGGCGTGGTCGTGAAGCTCGAAGGGAGCGCGTCGGTCAACCCGAACACCGGCCAGCTGACGACAGCGTTCCCCGAAAATCCGCAGGTGCCCTTCGAAGATCTCGAACTGATGTTCGATGGTGGCCCCCGCGCGCCGCTCGCGAACCCAAGGATGTGTGGCGCCGTCGCGAGCACAGCGGACCTCACCCCCTGGTCGGCTCCGTTCACGCCCGACGCTTCGCTGTCGAGCCCATTCGAAATCGCCGGCTGCCCGGCGCCGCAGTTCCAGCCGGCGCTCGTCGCGGGGACGACGAACAACCAGGCCGCCGCGTACAGCCCGTTCTCGCTCACGCTCTCGCGCGGCGACTCAGACCAGCAGCTCTCGCGAATCCAGGTGAAGACGCCGCCGGGTCTGCTGGGAATGCTCTCCACCGTCGCGCTATGCCCGGAACCGCAGGCCCAGGCGGGCGCGTGCGGTCAGCAGAGCCTGGTCGGCCACACGACGGTGGGCGTGGGTCCCGGCTCCGAACCGCTCTACGTCACGGGCCAGGTGTTCCTCACCGGTCCCTACGGCGGCTCGCCGTTCGGCCTGTCAATCGTCGTGCCCGCAGTTGCCGGGCCGTTCAACCTCGGCACGGTCGTCGTACGGGCAAGGATCTCGATCGACCCCACGACCTCGGCGCTGACGATCACAAGCGAACCGCTGCCGCAGATCCTCGACGGCATTCCGCTGTCGGTCAAGGTGGTCAACGTGACAGTGGACCGCTCGAACTTCATGTTCAACCCGACCGACTGCGCGCCGCTTCAGATCGAAGGCACGCTGGGGAGCGCCGAAGGTATGACCGCGCAGCGCTCCTCGCGCTTTCAGGCCGCCAACTGCGCCAAGCTGCGCTTCAACCCGAAGTTCACAGTCTCGACCTCGGGACACACCTCGCGGACGAGCGGCGCGAGCCTGGTCGCGAAGGTCGCCTACCCCACGGGTGTGCAGGGCAGCGAGGCGAACATCGCCTCATTCAAGGTCGATCTCCCCAAGCAACTCCCCGCGCGGCTGACGACGCTGCAGAAGGCGTGCCTGTCGGCGACGTTCGAACGGGACCCCGCGAACTGCCCGTCGTCCTCCGTCGTCGGGGTCGTCAAGGCATCGACGCCGGTGCTGCCGGTGGCGCTGACGGGTCCGGTTTACTTCGTCTCACACGGCGGCGCGGCGTTCCCCGATCTCGTGATCGTCCTGCAGGGCGACGGCGTGAGGGTCGATCTGACGGCCAACACGTCGATTCGCGACGCGATCACCAGCAGCACGTTCAAGAGCATCCCCGACGTCCCAATCTCGACCTTCGAGGTGACGCTGCCCGAGGGCAGGTACTCGGCGCTCGGAACCGGCTTCATACCGGCCAAGGCCAAAGGCAGCCTGTGCGCAACCAAGCTCGCGATACCCACTGCGATCACCGCCCAGAACAGGGCCGTGATCAAACAGAGCACCAAGATCGAGGTCACGGGCTGCCCGACGGCCAAGAAGGCGAGCAGGACAAAGGCGCGGAAGGCAAGCGGGAACAATGCGGGACGCTTGAGCCGCAGCGGCGGTGGGGGGCCAGGGTGAGGGGTGTCCGCACACCGATCGTGTCCAGCCTGGTCGTGCTGGGAGTCCTCGCATGCTGGAGCACGCCGGCGCTGGGCTTGACCGGCTATGAATTCTCGTCGTCGTTCGGTGCGTTCGCGAAGCCGAACAACCTCGCGGTCGACCAGGCCAACGGCAACGTCTTCGTGGTCGACACCGGCGCGAACGTGGTCAAGGTGTTCGGCGCCGATGGCGGCAGCCCGGCGGGCAGCGCGCCAGCGGAAATAACCGGCAGCGAAGCGCCTGAGGGCTCTTTCAACTTCAATGGCGAACCCGCGGGGGTGGCGATCGACAACTCGGGCGGCTCCGCCAACGGCGACATATACATCAGCGATGTCCGCAACCACGTCGTCGACAAGTTCGGTGCCGAAGGCAAGTACATCTGCCAGTTCAGGAGCCTTACACAGGACTGCCTGAAGGAACCCACAGAAGCACCGGCGTTCGGCGAAACGACCGGCGTGGCGGTCGACGCGCAGGGGAACGTGTACGTGTCGGACTTCAACGACGCGGTGGTCGATGAGTACAACTCCGCCGGCGAACCGGTCGGTCAGATCTCCGACACGGGGAACCCGGCCGGCGTCGCGGTCGACTCGCTTGGCGCGGTGTACGTGCAGAACTACAACAGCAGCGTCGTAAAGTTCACCGGTGGTGCGGGCACGCTGTTCGATTCGGGTGAATCGTTTGCGGTCGCGGTGGATCGCTCCAACAACGAGGTGTATGTGGATCACGGGACCCACATTGCGGTCTACGGCGAAGCCGGCGAAGGGTTCCCACCGCTCGAAGGCACGTTCGGTGGCTCCGAAGGCGTCGCCATAAACGAATCGACGGGAGATGTCTACGTCTCCAACGCCGCCGCGGGCACGGTCGACGTGTTCGTCCCGTTCCTGTTCGCCCCACCCGAAGTGGGCGCCGCCGAAGTGTCCAACATCACCCGCACCACCGGGCAGGTCAGCTTTGCCATCAACACCAGAAGGCTCCCCACGGAATGCTACGTCGTGTATGGGACCACAGAAAGCTACGGGTCGAGCACCGCGAAGACCACAGCGGCCCGTTTGAGCACCGCGGTCGCGCTGACGCTGTCGGCGTTGCGACCGGCCACGACCTACCACTACGCGCTCGTCGCGACCAATGCGGCGGGTACAGTCACCGGCCCCGACCAGACCTTCACCACCTCCCCGCCCACGCCGCCGGGTGTGGCCACCGGAGCCGTCCTCGGCGTGACACAGACAGCGGCCACGATCACGGGCGACGTGGACCCGATGGGCCTCGAGACCACCTATGAATTCCAGTTCGGCCCGAGCGCCGCCTACGGCACGCAGGTGTTCGGCAATGCCGGCAACGGCGAAGGCGCCGAGGGGCTCGCGCTCGCGCTCCCGGGTCTCGCTCCCGAAAGCACCGTCCACTATCGCCTGGTGGCCCACAACCGGGATGGGACGAGCTACGGGGCCGACCGGACTTTCACGACGCCTGGCTTCCCGAACCCGATCTCCGCGCCGGCTGCCCTCATGCTGTTGCCGACCCCTACCGTGGCGGCGCTCGAAGGCAAGAAGGCGCCGACCACGCATACGACGAAGCACAAGACCAAGCGCAAGAAGAAGCCCAAAAAGCGCCCCAAGCGAGGCCGGAAGAAGAACTAGCGGCCGGGGTCGCACCACTTCACTTGGTAAAGTAAAGGGCCGAATGGCCATCGATGAGACATGCCCGGTATGCCGCACGGCAGAGATCGTGTGCGGCAAGTGGACGCTCCTGCTCGTGCGCGACCTCGCGGAGGGGCGCTCGCGCTTTTGCGAGCTGGAGCGCTCGCTGGCGGGGATCAGCCCGCGCACCCTCTCACTGCGCCTGCGCGCGCTGGAGGACGAGGGCATCGTCGAGCGCTGCACCTACCCGGAGGTGCCGCCGCGCGTGGAGTACGCGCTGACCGACAAGGGGCAGGCGCTGCTGCCGCTGATCGAAGATATGCGCTCCTACGGCGAGCGCTGGCTGGGCGGCTCATGCGAAGAGGTGACCCTCGATCTCGGCCAGCCCGCGCAGGTCCACCTCGCGGTCGAGGTGGGGCACGAGGATCGGGTCGCTGTCGCCGAGCGTGTGTGAGAGCGCGGCGACGCTCTCTGCGTCGCGCTGAACGAGCACGTCGAAGTCCGCGAGGTTGCCGGCCACGCGCCCGGCCAGCTCGGGCCCCAGCTCCTCGCTGAGCAGCGCGCGCACGTGCGCGGCGTCGTGTCCGTTCAGCCCCTCCAGGTGCACCCGGTTGACGATCGTCGCACCCCGGCGCATGTCCGCCTCCTCCAGCTTGCCCGCGAGGTACACCGCCTCGCGTGCGGGCTCGGGCTCGGGCGAGGTGACCACCAGGAACAGGGTGGAAGCCTCGCGCAGCAGCGTGCCGGTGCCCCGGGCGCGCTCGACGATGCCCTCGGCGATCGGACCCAGCGAGCGGAAGAAGACGGAGATGTCGCCCATCAGATCGACGCCCGTGACGCGCGAGAACATCGAGAGCACAAGGCCCGTGCCGCGGCCCAGAAAGCGCGCGGCGACGCCGCCCGGCGCGAGGAAGATGCGCAGCGAGCGCCCCTCGAAGAACTGCTGCAGGCGGCCGGGGGCGTCGAGGAAGTCGAGCGCGTTGCGCGAGGGCGGCGTGTCGAGCACGATCACGTCGAAGCGGCCCTCGCGGTCGAGCTCATACAGGCGCGAGACGGCGGTGAACTCCTGCGAGCCGGCCACCGCCGAGGAGAGCTCCTGGTAGATGCGGTTGCCTAGCACCTCCTCGTGCCGGCGCTCGTCCTGCGCGAGCTCGGCGACGAGCGCGTCGAAGGTGGCCTTGACGTCGAGCGTCATCGCCCACAGCTCGCCACCTTGCGCCAGCTCGATGTCGTGGGCGGCGAGCACGGCGGGGTCGACGAGCTGGGGCTCGCCTCCGAGCGAGTCCAGGCCGAGCGCTTCGGCGAGTCGTTTGGCGGGGTCGATCGTGAGCACCGCCACCTTCCGCCCCCGCCGGGCGAGGCCCAGGGCGATCGCGGCGGAGGTGGTGGTCTTACCGACGCCGCCGGGGCCGGCGCAGATCACAACGCGCTTCTCGCGCAGACGCTCTGTTAGGGAAACCCTCACGCGCGGATGGTATGCAGGAATCCCCGCGGCGCCCGGCGGCCCGCAAGCAGGAATCCCCGGCGCCCCTGCGAATACCCCCGCGAGGGCGTGTCATAAACGAGCCATCGGAGCCCGCTGTGCAAGGAAAGGCAAAGGTCATCGCGTTCGCCAATCAGAAGGGCGGCGTGGCCAAGACAACCACCACACTGAACCTCGCGGCGGCGTTCGCCGAGGAGGGCCACAGGGTGCTGTGCTGCGACATGGACCCGCAGGGCAACCTGACGATGAGCCAGGGGATCGACCCGGACACGGTCGAGAAGTCGATGTACGACGTGCTGGTGCACAAGGTGTCGATCCGCGAGGTGGTGCGCAAGCGCGAGATCGACGTTGCGTGCGCGTCGATCGACCTGGCGGGCGCGGAGATCGCGATGTCGACGATGATCGGGCGTGAGCGCTCGCTGCAGAAGGCGTTCGAACCGATCCTCGAGGACTATGACTTCATCTGCATCGACACGCCGCCCAGCCTGGGGCTGCTCACGATCAATGCGCTTACCGCCGCTGACAAGGTTATTGTGCCGGTGCAGTGCGAGTACCTGTCGATGCGTGGACTGATCCAGCTGCAGAACACACTGGCGATGATTCGTGAGAACCTCAACCCGGGCGTCGATATCGAGGGTATCCTGCCGACTCTGGTCGACTCGCGCACGATCCACGCCAAGGAGGCGATCGAGATCCTCGAGGAGAACTTCGGCGACCGCGTGTTCGCCAGCCGCATCCGCAAGACGGTGCGCTTCGCCGAGGCCCCGGTGAAGGGTATGAGCGTGCTCAAGTACGAGCCCGATGGCGTCGCGGCCGAGTCCTACCGCCAGCTCGCGCAGGAGGTGCTGGCGCATGGCCGATAAGCCCAATAAGCGTGCCTCGATGCGCGAAGGCCCGCTCGCGGACCTATTTCGCAAGACTGATGAAGGGGGAGAGGCTGGCGAAGCCAGCCAGGGAGCCGCAGCTAGTCCAGCATCCTCGCAGGAGGCGCCGGGGCGCGCGAGCCGGCGAGCTGCCGACCCTGTCGAGAAGGCCGCGGCGGAGCCTCGCGAGGCGCCGCACCCGGCTCTCAGCGCATCTTCCGGCACGTCGACATCCGAACCCACGTCAGCGAACGAACCTGAGGAGGGCGCGGCCGTGCCGAGTCCCAAGGAGCGCCTGCGAAATGTGTTCTCCTCGGAGATCCCCGAGAACATGATGGAGCGCTCCGACGCGGAGTCCGCTGCGCCCGCGCGACGCCAGATGACTGTGGATATGCCCCCGCGCGAGGAGCCTCGCCCCTACAGCACGGCCGAGCAGGTGATCAACCCGGTCATCCGCGTGGTGGGAGTGGGCGGCGGGGGCGTGAACGCCGTCAACCGGATGGTCGAGGCGGAGGTCGCGGGCGTGGAGTTCATGGCGATCAATACCGACCTGCAGTCGCTGCAGCAGTCCACGGCGGACATCACGCTGCACATCGGCGCGGAGCTGACGCGCGGCCTGGGGGCGGGTGCCGACCCCAATGTGGGGCGGCAGGCGGCAATGGACGACTACGACCGCGTGAAGGCGCTGCTGAAAGGCAGCGACATGATCTTCATCACGGCGGGGGCCGGCGGCGGCACGGGTACCGGCGCGGCGCCGATCGTGGCGCGTATCGCACGCGAGGTGGGTGCGCTGACGGTGGCGATCGTGACGAAGCCCTTCGGTTTCGAGGGCACGCGCCGCTCCGAAGCGGCGGAGAACGGCGTGAGCACGCTCGCCGAGGAGGTGGACACGCTGATCGTGGTCCCCAACGAACGGCTGTTGTCGGTGCTCGACAAGCAGACCTCGATGATGGAGGCGTTCCGCGTGGCCGACGACGTGCTGCGCCAGGGCGTGCAGGGGATATCCGACCTCGTGACGCTGCCGGGCCTCATCAACCTGGACTTCGCGGACGTGCGGACGATCATGAGCGAGGCGGGCAACGCGCTGCTGGGCATCGGCATGGGTGTCGGCGAGCACCGCTCGACAGAGGCGGCGATGCAGGCCGTGGAGTCGCCGCTGCTTGAAACCTCGATGGAGGGCGCGCGCTCGATCCTGCTGTCGATCACCGGCGGGCGCGACCTGTCGCTGTGGGAGGTCAACGAGGCGGCGAAGGCGGTCTCCGAGGCGGCGCACCCCGACGCAAACATCATCTTCGGCGCGATGGTCGACGAGAAGCTCGAGGACCAGGTGTGGGTGACGGTCGTCGCAACCGGCTACCGCGACGGCTCGGGCGCTCGCTCAAGTCGCGGGCGGCTGCAGGAGCCGGCGGGCGAGCCGCGGGTGCAGCGCACTAGCTCACGGCCGCCGGCGCCGCGTGGCGGCATGCGCGAAGAGCGCCGTCGCGGTGCGTTTGCGGAGTTGGACGTCCCTGAGTTCATCCCGAATCTTTGAGGAGAGAACCCAGCTCAGCGCGCCGTCTGTATGAGTGCGTCCAAGCGCTCCAGGCGGGGATTGTCGAGGCCGACTACGCGGTCGAGCCATATGCGGATCTCGGCTAGGTCGAGGTCCTCGACACAGACGAGCATCTGCTCGATGTCCAGCCAGTCCTTGGGACGGTCGAAGATGACCTTGCAAACGAGCAGATGCTCGGGAGCGAGAACGGGCAAGCGATCCTCCCCGAACGGCACCATGCGTGCTTCTCGCCGCATGGCCCGGTGGATCTCGTCGTAGGCAAAGAAAAGGTCGATGGGCGTACGGCCCCACCACGAACGAAACTGTCCGTCGCGCTTGACGAGCGCCGGATCGATGTCATCTACCCCGAGCGGTGCCAGCGCCTCCTCCACCGCGGCGTAGGCCGTGGGCGCCACGAAGACATTGATGTCGATGTCGATCGTCGTCCGTGGCTCGGCGTAGTAGGCCAGTGCCAGGGCACCGCCGAAAGCGTGGGCAATCTTCGCCAAATCCAGATGGTGGTGGATCGCGACGATCTTCTCAGGAAGGGCGGGCTCGCTCACGCCGGCTTTGATTCGATGCGTGGGAAGCGTGGACGTCCGGCCGCTCTACCGGGTGGCAGCCGGTCGGCAAGCAGCAGCAGGTCGCGCAGGACCTCGCCGCGCTGGCGCGATGTCGCCACGATCCACTCGGCGGCCGAGCGGGCGCTGTCCGATGTGTCGCTGACCTCGCCCTGGAGGGCTGCGAGCAGCAGACGCCTCAGCGCGGGCCGCGGAGCACGTCCAGCGGAAAGGTCGGCAAGCAGCTCGCCGGCGGCCCGGTCGGACGCGGGGGCGGCAACTGGAGCGCCCACGCGCAGAGCGGCTCTGCGCAGATCCTCCTGTGTCAAGGGCTTGGAGGAGCGGGCAACCGCTCGCTCGACGACCTCTGGAGTGAGAACTCGGAACGTGGCAAGCGTATGACTGCGAGGGCCCGACGCACTCGTGCGCGTCTCGCGCACATCCCACGCACCGGAGCGACGGGTAACGATGTAAGCCATAGTGGCTATTCTACCCACTATCACGCATCGGCGGGTAAATGAAAGGCTCGATGCAGATTCGAGCGCGGCACACCGCTCCGACCTGGCCCCTACGCTTCGGTTGAATGGGCGCGTCTGAAAAGGGAGTCGTCGCGGCTGGGCATCCCCTGACTGCGCAGGCCGGTGCGGACGTGCTGCGTGCGGGAGGTAATGCAGTGGACGCGGCGGTGGGGGCGATGCTGATGTCATTCGTGGCCGAGCCGCTGCTGACCGGGCTGGGGGCGGGGGGCTACATGCTCGTGGCCGGCGAGGGCCGCGAGCCGGTGCTGCTCGACTTCTTTGTGGAGGCGCCCACACGGGCACAGGACGGGAGCGCTGCGGAGCTCGATGCGATCGACGTGTCGTTCGGCGACGCCGTGCAGGTCTTCTACATCGGCCCGGCGTCGTGCGGCGTATATGGGACGCCCGCGGGCATCTGTGCCGCTGTGGCTCGTTGGGGAACCGTACCGCTGGAGCGCCTTGTCGAACCGGCCGCGCGCGCCGCGCGCGCGGGGGTGGAGCTGAACCACGGCCAGGCGTACGTGGCGGAGATCCTCGGCGAGCTGCTGCGCTCGACGCCGGAGTGTGCCGCGCTGTGGGCGCCAGAGGGGCATGTGCTGCGCGAGGGCGAGATGCTCCACAACCCCGAGCTGGGCGACGCGCTGGAACGTCTCGGGGCGGAGGGGGCCGAGCCGTTCTATCGTGGCGACATCGCGCAGGCGGTCTGCTCGTGGCTGGCTCCGCGCGGTGGGTCGCTCACGCGCGAGGCGCTCGCGGCCTACTCCGCGATCGAGCGGGTGCCGCTGGAGGTGGGCTATCGCAACCGCACGGTGCTTACCAACCCACCACCCTCGGCGGGGGGCATATTGCTGGCGTATTCGCTGGCCCTGCTTGACCGCGAACCCTCGCCACCTACGCTCGAGGGCGTGGTAGGGGCGATGGAAGCCGCGCAGGCCGAGCGCACCGCCGAGTTCGTCGAGGGACTGGGGGAGGAGGGGTTCCTGGGGCGCTTTCTCGGCTCGCGCCTGGGCGCGACGACGCACATCTCGGTGCTCGACGGCGAGGGCTGTGCTTGCAGCGTGACGTGCACGAACGGCGAGGGCTCGGGTGTGGTCGTGCCCGGGACTGGCATCCACGTGAACAATGTGATGGGTGAGGAGGATCTGAATCCACAGGGCTTTCACCGTCACCCAGCCGGACGAAGGATGCCGAGCATGATGGCTCCCTCGGTGGTGCTACGCGACGGCGGCGTCGAGCTGGTGCTCGGCTCGGCGGGGTCCAATCGCATCCGTTCGGCGATCCTGCAGACGATCGTGGGGGTGGTGGACCACGGGCTCGGGGTGGCCGACGCGGTGCGGGCGCCGCGCGCACATGTCGAGGGCGGTGTGCTCTACCACGAGCCGGGGGTCGATATACACCAGCTTGCGAGCCTCTCTGGCGGCCAACCGTCTGGCGGACACGACGGCGAGAGGGGTGGTGAGGGCGAGCTATTGATCGGCCACGAGCGCGAGCTAGTTCGCTTTCACGATCTCAATCTCTTCTTCGGAGGTGTCCAGGCGGTGCAGCGCACTGGGAGGCAACTGGCGGGAGCCGGCGATCCGCGGCGCGGCGGGGTAGCGGTGGCGGCTTGAAGCTGAGTTTGGGTCTGCTGTGTGCTCTGCTGCTATGCGGCTGCGGGGGCAACGGCGTGCTCGCGGCGGACCTCTTTGAAGTGAAGCGCTCGGGCTCCGTTCCCGGCGCGCAGCTCACGTTGGTCGTCAACGAAGACGGCACCGTTCGCTGTAACGGAGGTCCGGCGCTGCCGATCAGCGATCCTCAGCTCGTGCTCGCGCGGGGCATACAGGAAGAACTGAAGGAAGCGGTGTCAAATCATGTTGACCTGCCGCCACGTAACGGATCGGTGCTCAGCTATTACCTTCGTGACGGGGAAGGGTATATGCGCTTCAGCGACAACTCCATGGGGCAGAGCAAGACGATGCACGAACTGCAGTCGCTCGTGCTGGAAGTGGGCCGCGAGGTCTGCCACTCGCAGTTCGGCGGCTGAGGCTACGGCGTTACTCAACAGATCAGTTCTCAGCCGGAGCGCCCGGAGCCGATACTCGCTCAGCCGAAGCGAACCTTCCCGTTCGACCGAGCCCGCGCCTGCGCGCGCTCGACCAGCTCCAGACGCTTGATCGCCGCGCGAAACAGCAGCGTGAGCAGCCGTAGCCGCGCGTTCTCCGAGCGCAGCTCCAGGAGCTCCTGCTTCACATCGGTCCCGAACTCCACCGTGGCGGCCATCGCGTAGGAGTCGAGCTCGGCGAGGTCATCCTGCTCGAGCGTCCGGTCGGTCGCCTGCTCCACGAGCTCCGCATAGAGGGCGTGGGTCTCGGCGATCACTTCGGGCTCGGGGTCCTCGTGCTGCTCGATCAGGAACTCGACCACCGCGGCGGGGTAGGCGAGGTCGTCCTGGCGCTCGACGAGACGGAAGGGGCGGGTGCCGCGCACGAGGATGTTCAGGCGACCGTCGTCCATGCGCTCGATCACGTGGTCGATCTCACAGGCGCAGCCCACGGGCTTGAGCTCATCGTCGGAGAGCCACACGATGCCGAACTCCCTCTCGGCCGTGAGGCACTCCTCGATCATGCGCCGGTAGCGGTCCTCGAAGATATGCAGCGGCACGCTCTCGGTGGGCAGCGCCACGATCCCGAGAGGGAACATCGGAAAGCCCCGCTGGAGCCGATCCGGCATGCCCGAAGTCTAGGCGCCCCGCGCGCCGGCGGACTAAAGCGGCTTGCAAGCGACTGGCCCATCGGCCGCCCCGGATGGGGCGGTCTCTAAACCGGCTTGCCGGGCTTGCAAGCGACTGGCCCATCGATCGCCCCGGATGGGGCGGTCTCTAAACCGGCTTGCCGGGCTTGCGCGCGGAGAGCATCAGGTTGTAGAAGATCGCCGGCGGCAGGCGCGACTCCAAGAGGCGCCGGTCGACCTGCTGCAGCGCGAGGTAGCCGCGGTAGGCGTACCACTTCCACGCCCACGGCACCTCAGACGGGTCGGCGGTGGCCTCGAGCGTGCGGTTGGTCCAGCCGAACCAGTTGGCCAGGAGCTCCTCGCCGATCACGCGCACGTCGCTCAGGCCGGCGCCGCGCGCGAAGGCCGAGAGTTCGCCGGGGGCGAAGGCGTGCACGTC
Source organism: uncultured Solirubrobacterales bacterium (assembly GCA_963723045.1). Classification (GTDB taxonomy): domain Bacteria; phylum Actinomycetota; class Thermoleophilia; order Solirubrobacterales; family Solirubrobacteraceae; genus Palsa-744. Next base: position 744,972 of record CAVROU010000001.1, read on the forward strand.
CACGACGCCCTCGAGCGCCGCGTCGGGCGCGCCGCCCTCCGCCGGTGGGGCGGGACCGGCGCCGATCGCGCGGCGCCACAGCGGGGCGACGGTCGAGGCGGCGCGCTTGGGCACCCGCGCGAGGCGGTCGCCGTAGCGCGAGGGCTCACCGGCGAAGAGCACCGTCCCGCCAGGGGCGAGCACGCGCGCGAACTCCGCGAAGGCCCGCGCGAGGTCGGGGATGTGGTGGAGCACCGCGTGGCCCAGCACCAGGTCGAAGCTCTCGTTCGCGAAGGGCAGTTGCTCGGCGTCGGCGGGCACGGTCGTCACTGCGAGTCCAAGCCGCTCAGCGTTGGCGCTCAGCGTCGAGAGCATGCCGGGCGAGATGTCGCTGCAGGTCGCCTCCTCGATCACGCCCGCGCGCATCAGGTTGAGCGTGAAGTAGCCCGTCCCCGAGCCGATCTCCAGGGAGCGCGCGAAAGGACCCAACCCCCGTCCGCCCCCTGTGCCCGATGGGGTGCGCCAAGGACCTTGCGCACCTTGGAGAGCACCTGTTCGTGGCCGAGCTCGCCGAAGTCGATGCCCCACTTGGAGTCGTAGTGATGGGCCGCGACGTCGTGGTAGCGCGTGTTGACGTCGCGGATCTCCTCGGGGCTCAGGGCTGGCACGGGGAGGCACCATATACTCGCGCGCCCTACCGTGTCTGTCTCCGCACCGATGCCCGCGCCCGTGTCCACCCCCCACTTCCAGCAGCAGGATCAGCCCGAGGGCGTTCCGCCCCTGGAGCTGACGGGCGAGCGCACGCTGCCGAACGTGCCCGAGGAGAACTACTGGTACCGCCGGCACGTGGCGGTCTACGAGTGGATCGCCGCGCAAGTGGGCGGCGCGCGCGTGATCGACATGGCCTGCGGCGAGGGCTACGGCTCGGATCTGCTCGCGCGCACGGCCGCGGGCGTGGTGGGCGTGGATGCGAATCCCGAGGCTCACGAGCACGCGCGACTGCGCTATAGACGGGCGAACCTGCGCTTCGCGCGCGACCTCGTGGAGACCTTCAGCGAGCCCGCGGACGCGGTGGTGTTCCTGCAGACGATCGAGCACCTCCAGGACCCGGGGGCGGTGCTCGAACACTTTGCCTCGCTCCTTCGCGCGGGGAGGGGGACGAAGGAGTCGGCACGGGCGATGCGCTGGAGGAGGACAGCGCTGGTAAAAGAGAGGAGGAGGACCGGACAAGCCGGTCCGGCGAGGGCCGCGCAGGCGCCATCTACCTCTCAACCCCGAACGTCCTCACGCTAGCCCCCAAGGGCGCGCCGCGCTCGGATAACCCCTGGCATGTGCACGAGTACCGCGCCTCGGAGTTCGAGGCGCTGTGCCGCGAGCACTTCTCCTCGGTGGGGCTCTACGGGCTCTACCACGCGCGCAAGCTGCACGCGCACGAGCTGGCGCTGAAGGCAGGCTGGGATTCGCTGCACCCGCGCCTCGGGGTGACGGAGCGCTTCTACGGATGGTTCACGCCCGCGATCTCCGCGCGCGACTTCGTGCTGCGCCCGCGCGGGCAGGCGGACCTCGATCGCGCGCTGGACTTCGTCGCTGTGTGCCGCCCGTGACGGTTGGGCGCCGCCGGCGGCGTCCCGGTTGCGTGGGCCCAAGCCCTCGGTCGCTCAGCCTGGGGTCACGACGCGGAGCTCTGACTCGGGCCGACGGTGTGTTTCACCCGGCTTCACTGCCGGCATGAGCGCCGCCCACGCTGACCGCGGCGCGCTGGTGATCGTCCTGCACACGCACATGCCCTACGTCGAGGGCTTCGGCACATGGCCCTTTGGCGAGGAGTGGCTGTGGGAGGCGATCGCGACTTCCTACCTGCCGCTGCTCGACCTGCTGGAGGCGGGGGCGCCGCTAACCCTCTCGCTCACGCCCGTGCTCTGCGACCAGCTGGAGGCCCCCGGCGTGGGCGCGCGCTGTCTGGAGTTCCTGCACGAGGTGCGCCGGCATACCCACCACGAGGACGCCCGCGGGCTGCGCGCCGGAGGCCATGATGGCCTCGCACGCGAGGTCGAACGCTCGTGGGGTGACTACGAGCGCGCCGCTCTGCGCCTAGAGCAGCTCGACGGGAACGTGCTCGGCGCGCTTGCCCCCCACGCGCAGTGGACCTCCGCGGCGACCCACGCGGTGCTGCCGCTGCTCGCCACCGACGCGGGTCTGCGTGCGCAGGTACACGGCGGCGTCGACTCGCACCTCGCCCGCTTCGGCCAGGCTGGCGCGGGGGGTTCTGGCTGCCCGAGTGCGCGCACACCGCCGCCCAGGAGTGGGCGCTCGCCGAGGCCGGCGCACGCGCCACGTGCGTCGAGCTGACCGGCCGACTCGGGCTGGGCGCCGCCGCGCACCTGCGCCCGCTCGTCGGGGCCTCCGCCGTAGTGCTCGTGCCAATCGACCGCGCCACCATGTCGCTCGTGTGGAGCGAGCACGGCTACCCCGCCCACAGCAGCTACCGCGACTACCACCACCACACCGTGCACCACCACCAGCCGTGGGCCAACGACGGCAGCGCCTACGACCATGCTGCGGCGCTGGCCCTCGCGCGCGAACACGCAGCGGACTTCGTCGCGCGCACCCTGGCCCGCCTGCGCGAGGACGGTGCCGGGCTGCCCGGCGGCGGGCTGGTGGTGTGCGCGCTCGACACCGAGCTGCTCGGCCACTGGTGGTATGAGGGGGCCGCGTGGCTCGCAGCCGTGGTGGACGAGTGCGCGCGGCAGGGGCTTGAGCTGGTGCGCCTCGACGACGCGCTGGAACGCTGTGAGCCGGCCGCCACTTCGGAGATCGGCGGATTGCCCGATGAGAAGGTCACTACCTGGGGGGCCGGGGGAGATCTATCTACGTGGTCCTCGCCCAAGGTCGCCGACATCGCTTTCGCAATACGCGCTGCCGAGCTGCGCGTGCAGGCCGCCGGCCCACGCGCCGGTGCCGCCGCGGTGCGCGAGCTGCTCGCGCTGCAGTCCTCCGACTGGGCCTTCATGGTCTCCGAGACCTCGCCGTGCCCTACGCGCGCGAGCGCCTCACTGGGCACCTGCTGGCACTTGATGGCGCGCTGGGCGAGGGACCCACGGCGAGCACCACCGCGCTACGCAACCTCGCCGCGCGGGTTGATCCCGCCGCGCTGCTCGCCGCTTGAACTCCTCTTCAGTCGCCTCGCCCACGCGGTGGGTATGACATTCGCCTTGCTCACCGCTCGCGGCTCGCAGCCAGCCGCCTCGCCCATCGCGATCGTGGGCCATACGCGGCTCCCGCGGCCCCCCTTGTGGGGGCCTTCTCCCTATTCCCAGCGCAAGGTCTGCGGCGTCTCGCGCATTCGGATCACCCGCGCGGGCACGCCGCCGACGACGGCGTTCGCCGGGACCTCTTTGGTGACCACCGCGTTCGTGCCCACGATCGCGTTGTCGCCGACGCTCGCCCCGCGCAGCACGCAGGCGCCGTAGCCCATCCACACGTTGCTTCCCACGCGCACGTCGCGCTTGTAGATGCCCTGCAGGCGGATCGGGCGATCCACCTCGACCACGCCGTGGTCGAAGTCGATCAGCATCACGCGATCGGCGAGGATGCACTCGCGTCCGATCGAGACGTGCTGGTAGGCGGAGATCGTGCACTCCTGGCCCATCACCGTCTTGGCGCCGATCCGCACCTCGCCCTCGTGCACGCGGATCTTGCTGCCGTGGCCGATCCACGTCCAGCGCCCGATATGCAGCCTCGCGTGGGGGCCGATCTCGAACTTCACGCCGGGGCAGATGAAGCAGATGCCGTCGGTCTGCAGCCGCCCGCGATGGCGCGCCTTCAGCCACAGCCAGCGCGCGCCTAGCAGCGCGTAGTGGCGATTTGTCATGTTGTTCGCGCGCATCCACCGCCACGTGTGCGCAATGTCTCGGGGGCGTGTCACGAGCGGGCATCCTAGGGCCGCGGGCGCCGTTTGAGTCGCGAGGGGCTCGCCGACCTCCGAGCGGACGGGCCGGGGCCCTCCCAACGTAGTCTTCTCGGTATGGCTTCAGACCTGGCCCAGCGACTACTGGACGGCGACCGCCGTGCGCTCGCCCGCGCGATCTCGCTTGTCGAGGACGACCGCCCGGAGGGGTGGGCGCTTGTGCGCGAGGTCTACCCGCACACCGGCTCCGCCGCCGTGTTCGGCTTCACGGGTCCGCCCGGCGTGGGCAAGTCGACGCTGATCGGCGCGCTCACCAAGGCGCGTCGCGAGGCCGGGCGCACCGTGGGGGTGCTCTCGATCGACCCCTCCTCGCCCTTCACGCAGGGGGCGCTGCTGGGGGATCGCATCCGCCTCTCCGAGCACTTCCTCGACCCGGGCGTCTTCATCCGCTCGATGGCCAACCGCGGGGCGCTCGGCGGGCTCTCCGAGGCCGCGCTGCAGGCCGCGCTGCTGCTTGACGCCGCCGGGCGCGAGGACGTGTTCGTGGAGACCGTCGGCGTCGGGCAGGCCGAGATCGACATCATCGACCACGCCGACACGGTCGTGCTCGTGCTGATGCCCGGCTCGGGCGACTCGATCCAGGCGCTCAAGGCGGGCGTGATGGAGATTCCCGACGTGATCGTCGTCAACAAGGCCGACCACCCCTTGACGGACACGATGGTCCGCGAGATTCGCGGCGTCCTCTCGCTCGCCAATCTAGATCGGTCGGCCGAGGAGGTGCGCGCGAGCTGGCGCGTGCCGATCGTCAAGGCCGAGGCCGCCCACGGCCGCGGCATCGACGAGCTGGTGGGGCACATGGACGCCCACCGCGCCCACCTCCTCGCCGGCGGCCAGCTCGCCGAGCGCCGGCGCTCGAACCTGCGCAACGAGGTGCTTGCAATCGCCACCGCGCGCCTGCGCCGGCGCCTGGAGGACGAGCTTGCCGGGGACGCGCGCTTTCAGGAGCTCCTGGAGGAGGTCGTCGAGCGGCGCCTCGATCCTGCCACTGCCGCCGGCGAGTTGCTGGAGCGGGCCGCGGCACAGGCTGCACCCACTGTCGCCGACTGACCCGCTCGCCTCCTGGCCACGCCCCGCCCACACGAGCCTGCCTGCCGACTGGGCTGCCTACGCCCCCAGCGCCCGCGCGATCACCATCTGCTGCACCTCGTCGGTGCCCTCGCCGATCGTGAGGATCTTGGCGTCGCGGTAGAAGCGGCACACGGGGTACTCCTCGATGTAGCCGTAGCCGCCGTGGATCTGCACCGCCTCCTCCGCGCACCTCACGGCCAGGCGCCCGGTCTTCAGCTTCGCCTGCGCCGCCGTCAGCGTGAAGTTGCGCAGCGGCGTCCTTCTCGCGTGCCGCCTTGTACACGAGCAATCGCGCCGCCTCGATCTCGGTGACCATGTCCGCGAGCTTGCCCTGGATCGCCTGGAACTTCGAGATCGGCTTGCCGAACGCGCGGCGCTCCTTGGCGTACTTCAGCGCCTCATCGAGCGCCCCCTGCGCGAGGCCCACGCCCATCGCGGCGACGCCGATGCGCCCGATGTCGAGGATGTGCAGGAACTGCTTGAACCCCGCCCCGCGCGGCCCCAGCAGGTTCTCCGCGGGGACGCGGCAATCGGTGAACGTCAGCGGGCGCGTGTCGCACGCGTGCCAGCCCATCTTGCGGTAGGGCTCGCCCTGCTCGTAGCCGGGCGTGCCGTTGGCGACGATCAGGTTGGAAATCTCCTTTGCGCCGCCGGCCTCTTCGCCGGTGACGGCCGTGATGCACACCACACCGGAGATCTCCGTGCCGGCGTTGGTGATGAACTGCTTCGCGCCATCAACCACCCATTCGCCGCCGTCCTCGCGCGCGCGGGTGCGCGTATTGCCCGCGTCGCTGCCCGCCTCGGGCTCGGTCAGCCCGAACGCGCCCAGGCGCTCGCCTGAACAGAGCCGTGGCAGCCACTCCCGCTTCTGCTCCTCGCTGCCGAACAGGTAGATCGGCTGCGTGCCCAGCGAGGTGTGCGCGCACAGCGTGATCGCAACCGAGCTATCCACGCGCGTCAGCTCCTCCACGGCCAGGGCATAGGCCAGCGTGTCCCCGCCACCGCCGCCGTACTCCTGCGGGAAGGGGATGCCCATCAGCCCGAGCTTCCCCAGCTTGGTGACGATCTCATACGGAAAGGACTTCGTGCGGTCGAGCTCCTCCGCCACCGGCGCCACCTCGCCCTGGGCGAAGTCGCGCACGGTCGCGCGGATCAGCTCATGCTCGGGTGAGAGATCGAAGTTCATCCGGTCATCCCGTCAGCTGCGCGTCCGGGGTTCGCAGTCGGCGGTTCGACGCAGGCGCGGGCGCGTTGGCTCACTGGCTCGCGTATGAGCGGGCCAGCTCCACCAGCAGCCGCACGCCGTACCCCGACGCGCTCTTCGCGGCATACGCGCGGCCCAGATCCCACGCCGAGCCGGCGATGTCGAGGTGCACCCAGGGCACGTCGCCGACGAAGTTCGAGAGGAACGCGCGCCCACGATTGTGCCCGCCTTGCGCGCTTCGGGCGCGTTGTCGAGGTCGCCGTAGCGGCCCTTGATCAGCTCGTCGTACTCTTCGTGCAGGGGAAGCCGCCAGACGATCTCGCCCGTGCGCTCGCCCGCCTTGGCGACGCGCTCGGCGAACTCGTCCTCGTTGCTCATCAGCCCCGCGTAGCGTGGAACCCAGCGCGATGATCACCGCGCCCGTCAGCGTCGCCAGATCGACGATCCGCTCGGCGCCCTCCTCGACGGCGTGGCAGAGGCAGTCGGCCAGCACGAGGCGCCCCTCGGCGTCGGTGTTGTTGACCTCGATCGTCTTGCCGTTGGCGGCCCGCACGATGTCGCCGGGCTTCACCGCACCGCCGCTGGGCAGGTTCTCTGTGGCGCCCACCACTGCCACGAGCTTCACGGGGAGCTGCAGCCGGGCGATCGCCGCGACCGCCTGCACCACCGCGGCGCCACCGGACATGTCGAACTTCATCTCCGACATCTTCGCGCCGGGCTTCAGCGAGATACCGCCGCTGTCGAACGTCACCGCCTTGCCCACCAGCCCTAGAAGCGGACCCTTCGCGTCGGCGTGCGCGTAGCGCATCGTGATCAGAGCTGGCTCCTGCTCGGAGCCCTGGGCAACCGCCGCGAAAGCGCCCATCCCGCGCTGCTCCAGGCCCTCGCGTCCCTCGACTTCGACGCTGAGGCCCTCGATCTCCTGCGCAAGAGCCCGCGCGTGCTCGGCCAGCGCACCCGGCGTCAGATCGTTGCCAGGGCGGTTCTGCAGGTCGCGTGCTTCGTTCACCGCTGTCGCCCACGGTCGCGGCATCACTTACCAAGCGCTCGAGCTCCCGTCGCCCTGGGTGCATCTGCCTCGGGCGCCGCGACGATCAGCGCGTCGAGGTGCTTGGGCGGCTCCTTACCGGCCTTCGCCTCGCCTTCGGCTGACGTCGACTTGTACTGCTCGAAGCGGTAGTCGGCGAGGATCGTGCCCTCGACGAGCGCCCCCACCACGTCGTTGCCGCCGTGCTCCGGCGCGAGCCAGCAGAGGCTGCGCGTGGAGATCTCGCGGGCGCGCTCCAGCGCCCGCGCGGCCGCCACACGTGCGCGCTCGGGCGTGAAGTCCTCGCGCTTACCCATGCCCACGGTCAGCCAGCGCTTGCCCTCCGCGTGGGTCACGGCCAGCGCCTTGCACGTGCCGCGGGCCTCGCCGCTTGAGATCAGCTCGGAGACCGCGTCGGGAACGCCGGCGGGGGCGTCCTCGCCGTCGAACAGCCCCACGGCGACGGTGTCCGCGGCGCTTTCCTGAGGGGTCTCGGTGGTCAGTGTGACCTTCACGACAGAAGCACCTTACCCACATCGATAGGATTTTCGGGTCGACATCGGTCCAGCCCGGTTTCGACACGCGGGTCGCGTCAGATTCCACAGTCTGTCCACCTGCGTACCGTCCAGGCCGTTCAACGCTTCGGTCCGGGCCCGTTCAAATATCGATTACCACCAGGAGAGCCCACACCCATGCCCAAGACCGTGATTCTCGGCAGCGCCCGCACCCCCATCGGCAAGATGGGCGGGGGGCTTTCCACGCTCGACGCCACCGAGCTCGGCGGCGTGGCGATCAAGGCGGCCCTGGAGCGCGCGGGCGTCGAGGGCGAGCAGGTCGAGCACGTGATCATGGGCCAGGTGCTGCAGGCCGGCCAGGGCCAGATTCCCTCGCGCCAGGCGCAGATCAAGGCGGGCATCCCCAAGGAGGTCTCCTCGGAGACGATCAACAAGGTCTGCGCCTCGGGCCTGCGCGCGTCGGTGCTGCTCGACCAGGCGATCCGCGCGGGCGACGTGCAGGTCGGCGTGGGCGGCGGCATGGAGTCGATGTCCGGTGCCCCCTACCTGCTGCCGGGTGCGCGCTTCGGTTTTCGCATGGGTGACGTGAAGAGCCTCGACGCGATGGTCCACGACGGGCTCACCAACCCCTTCTCGGGCAAGCAGATGTTCGTCGAGGCCACCGAAATCGGAGACGAGCTGGAGATGACGCGTGCCGATCTCGACCGCTGGGCGCTGCGCTCGCATCAGCTCGCACTCGCCGCGACCGACGAGGGTCGCCTCGCCGATGAGATCGTCCCGGTGACCGTCAAGGGACGCAAGGGCGACACGGTCGTCGAGGTCGACGAGGCGCCGCGCCGTGACACCTCGCTGGAGGCGCTCGCCAAGCTTCCCGGCCTCGTCGGCAAGGAGGGCACGCACACAGCGGGCAACTCGCCCGGCGTCAACGACGCGGGTGGCGCGCTCGTGCTCTCCTCCGAGGAGTGGGCCAAGGCTAACGGCCGCGAGGCGCTCGGCGAGATCGTCGCCCACGCGCAGTCCGCCGACGACTTCGCCTACCTGGCCCGCACCCCCGCCTCGGCCGCCACCAAGGCGCTGCGGAAGGCGGGGCTGAACGCAGCCGACATCGACGTTTGGGAGATTAACGAGGCGTTCGCCTCGGTCACGCTCAACTCGATCCGCGTGCTCGGCATCGACGAGGACCGCGTCAACGTCAACGGCGGCGCGATCGCCCTCGGCCATCCGATCGGCGCCTCCGGCGCGCGCATCCTCGGCGCGATCGTGCACGAGCTGCGCCGCCGCGGCGGCGGTCTCGGCTGCGCCGCGATCTGCTCTGGCGGCGGGCAGGGCGACGCGGTCATAATCCGCGTCTGAGCCGGCTCGACGGTCGCGCGGCCCGCACTGAAGCGTCCAAGTGGGTCGGGGTGAGGCGCCAGGGTTGCTAAACACTGACCATATGAGCACGCGCGTCACCAGACATCTACACGTCGCGTCGCCCGGCGACGTCGCCGCCGGGCAGGCGGCCGCCTTCTTCGACCTGGACCGCACTCTGATGGTCGGATCCTCGGGCATCTTCTTCGCCCGTGCGGCCTTCGAGACGGGCATGATCTCGCGCGGGCGCCTGGCGCGTGACGTATACGAAAACGTGCGCTTTCGCCTGCGCGGCTCCACCGACGATCGCGCCGACGCGGTGCGCAAGCGCGTGGGAGAGATGATCGCCGACGTGCCGGTGCGCGACCTGCAGCGACTCTCCCCGCGTGTGCTCGCCGGGGTATTGCCGAGGCTCTATCCGCAGATGCTCCAGCGCGCCTATGACCACCAGGAGCAGGGCCGGCGGGTGTATATCGTCACGGCGGCTTTACAGGAGATGGCCGACCTGCTTGCGCATGTGCTCGCCTTCGACGGTGGACTCGGCTCGCGTCTGGAGGTCCTCGACGGCCGCTACACCGGCCGCGCCGACGGCCCGTTCAACTACCGCGAGGGCAAGGTGCTCTCGATGCAGGCGCTCGCCGCGCGTGAGGGCCTTGATCTGGCTGCCTCATATGCCTATTCGGATTCGGAGTCCGATCTGCCGATGCTGCGCGCCGTCGGACACGCGGTGGTTGTGAACCCCGACCAGGACCTGCGCCGCATCGCTGCGCAAGAAGGCTGGGAGGTTCTGTATCTGGATCGTCTCGGCAGCCGTCTGAAGGTGTTCGCGGCGCTCACTGCTGCTGCCGCGCTGGGGGGAGTGGGCAGCATTGTGAGAGGTCGCGTTAGGCTCTAGCGCCAATGTCGACCCAGACGCACAAAGGCAAGATCCGCGTCGTCGTGGCCAAGCCCGGCCTCGACGGGCACGACCGCGGCGCGAAGATCATCGCCCGCGCGCTGCGTGACGCGGGCATGGAGGTCATCTACACCGGCCTGCATCAGACGCCAGAGCAGATCGTGGAGACCGTCATCCAGGAGGACGCCGATGCGGTGGGGCTGTCGATCCTCTCCGGCGCGCACATGACGCTCGTGCCGCGGGTCGTGGCGCTGCTGCGCGAACAGGGCATCGACGATGTGCTCGTGACGGTCGGCGGCACCATCCCCGCGGAGGACATCCCCGAGCTGAAGGAGCTTGGTGTGGCCGAGGTCTTCACGCCCGGCGCGCCCACGCAGGCGATCGTGGACTTCATCAAGGCCTCGGTCACGCAGAATTAGGGGCTTGGGATGTGGATTGGGGCGGTTGGGGCGGGAGTTGTAGAGGCGTGGGTTGTGTGTGTCCCTTTTTACTTTTTGTTTGCAATAGTATCTACGGCCGGACCGGCGGGATATCTATGGTCGGACCGGCGCGGGAGCAAATGGACCAGATAACCGATTGACTCGTCAGTCAACCGCCGATTCGGGTAGGATTGGTGGCGACAAATCCCTCAAGGAGAGCGAACCGAATGAAGATATGCGTCCTGGTTAAGGAGGTTCCGGACGCCGCCGTCGAGAAGCGCATCGATCCCTCGACGGGGCGCATGGACCGCAGCGGAGAGAAGAATCTCAACCCCTATGACACGCACGCCATCGAGGCTGCGATGCAGATCCGCGAGGGCGGCGCGGTGCCCGTCGAGGAGATCGTGGCCGTCACCATGGGGCCGGAGAGCGCGGTGCGCGCTTTGCACAAGGCCGTCTCGCTCGGCGCGGACCGCTCGGTACACCTCTCCGACGGCGCCGTCGCCGGCTCGGACGTGGCCGCGACCGGCTACGCGCTGGCCAAGACGCTCAAGCGCGAGAACCCCGATCTGGTGCTCCTCGGTCAGCAGTCAGACGACGGCGAGTGCTACACGATCGGCGCCGTCGTCGCCGAGCACCTGGGCATGCCCTCGCTGACGCAGGTCATCAAGATGGACGTCGACGCGCAGGCGCTGAAGTGCGAGCGCCAGGCCGAGTACGGCTATGACACCGTCGCGATCCAGCTGCCCGCCGTCATTTCGGTGGGCGATGCGATCAACGAGCCGCGCTACCCCTCGCTGAAGGCGATCATGGGCGCGAAGAAGAAGCCGCTGGACACCGTCGGCATCGGCGACGTCGAGATCGACGCCTCCAAGGTCGGCGGCGATAACTCCGCTGCGCAGTGGGTCGCCGCCAAGGCGCCGCCCGCGAAGGGCGCCGGAGAGATCATCGAGGACGAGGACACGAACGAGACGGTCGAGAAGATCGTCGCCTGGCTCGACGAGAGGAAGCTGATCTAGATGGCGAACATTTTGGTCTACGCGCTGCACTACGAGGGCGCGATCAACAAGAACTCGCTCGGCGCCGTCTCCGAGGGCGCCAAGCTTGCCGCGCAGCTCGGCGGCGAGGCGCACGCGATCCTTGTCGGCGAGAACGTGCCTCAGGATCTTGCGGCGTCGCTCGGCAATTACGGCGCCAAGAAGGTGCTCGTCGCCGAGGGCCCCGAAGGCCTCGCGCAGCCCGTCGTCGACGCGATGGGCAAGGCGATCGCCGACGACGGCTACAAGTACGCGATCTTCGGCGGCGGCCTGCTCGGCTTCGAGATCGGCGCCGGTCTCGCCGCGCGCCTGGGCGCGGGCGTGGCGATGGAGGTCACCGCTGTGCGTGCCGAGGGCGGCGAGTTGATCGCCGAGCGCCCGATCCTGGGCGACAGCGCGATCTCGGAGATCAAGTACCGCTCACCGGTGGGGATCGTGATCGGGCGCCTGAACGCGTTTGAGATCGCCCAGCCCAGCTCAGAGCAGGCGGCGGTGGAGCAGCTCAGCTTCGAGCTCTCGCCTCACGCCAAGCAGGCCACAATGGTCACGCGCGGCGAGCAGCGCGGCGCGGATGTCGACATCGAGGGCGCCGACATCCTCGTCGCCGGCGGTCGCGGTCTCGGCAAGGCCGAGGGCTTCGCTCTCTGCGAAGAGCTCGCCGGTGCGTTCGGCAACAACGCCGCCGTCGCAGCCACGCGCGCGGTGGTCGACGCCGGCTGGTATCCCTACGCGGCGCAGATCGGTCAGACCGGCAAGACGGTCGCGCCGAAGCTGTACCTCGCGGCGGGCATCTCCGGGGCGATCCAGCACAAGGTCGGGATGCAGGCCTCGGAGAACATCGTCGCGATCAACAAGGACTCGAACGCGCCGATCTTCGAGTTCTCCGACCTCGGCATCGTCGGCGATCTGAACAAGATCCTGCCGAAGCTCACCGAGGCCGTGAAGGCGAAGAAGGCCAGCTGATGCGGGACGGGCGCGTACACGTATACGTACAGCTACACGGGTGCGCGCCCGAGGCGAGGGCGGGTGCAGGCGAGCGACGACTGAATGCAAAGGAGCTGAGCGATGTCTTCTCATAACGGTTCCTCCAACGGCAGGGTCGCGCCCGCGGCCTTCCCGCCCCCCGTGGACCCGCAGAAGGAATTCGTCAAGCACGGCCTCGACGCCGAGGACGAGCTGATCGAGGTCGGCGTGGCGATCGTCGGCGGCGGCACCGCCGGGCTGTCCTGTGCCAATCGCCTCTTACAGCTGCTTGCCGACGATCCCGAGACGATGGAGCGCCTGGGCGAAGTGCCCGTGGCCGTGATCGAGAAGGCCAAGACCTGCGGCGGGCACAACCTGTCCGGCGCGGTCGTGCGGCCCGGGCCGCTTGAAGAACTGTTCCCCGACCTGTCGCGCGAGGACTGGCGCAAGGAGGGCTTCGCCTTCGGCGAGGTCAAGAAGGAGGCCGTCTATGCGACGCCTACCTCGAAGATCGCGCTGCGCATCCCCACCCCTCCGCCGTTCAAGAACCACGGCAACGAGGTCATGTCGGTGGCTGCGCTCGCGCGCTACCAGCAGCAGCAGGCCGAGGACGCCGGCGCCTACATCCTCACCGAGACCGCCGCGACGCAGCTCGTTGTCGACGATGGCCGCGTCGTGGGCGTGCGCTCGGGCGACAAGGGCCGCGGCAAGGACGGCGAGCCGCTCGGCAACTTCGAGCCCGGCACCGACATCAAGGCGCAGGCCACCGTGCTCGCCGAGGGCTGCTGGGGGCATCTCACAGGCGCAGCGATCCGCGAGTTCGACCTCGCCGAGGGCCGCGAGCCGCAGGTATGGGAGCTCGGTGTGAAGGAGGTCTGGAAGGTCCCCAAGGCGCTCGACCGCCTGATCCACACGATGGGTCCCTGGCCACTGAAGATCGCCCCGAAGTACGGCCAGATCGGCGGCACCTGGATCTACCCGATGAAGAACGAGAAGACCGGTGAGCACCTCGTCTCGATCGGCTTTGTCGTCGAGCTCGAGTACGCCGACGCGACGACCTCCGCGCACGACCTGCTGCAGACGTTCAAGACCCACTCGCTCGTGCGCAAGATCCTCGAGGGAGGAGAGCGCATCGCCTGGGGCGCGAAGGCGCTGCCGGGCGGGGGCTACTGGTCGATGCCCAAGCTCTCGATGCCCGGCGCGCTGCTCGTCGGCGACGCCGGTGGCATGGTCGACACGATGGCGCTCAAGGGCGTGCACCACTGCGTCAAGTCCGGCATGCTCGCGGCCGAGTCGATCTACGCCGCGCTCAAGCGCGGCAGCACCGACTTCTCCGACTACGAGCAGGTGATCGAGCAGTCCTCCGTCGGCAAGGAGATGTGGGAGGTGCGCAACGCCCGCCAGCCACTGCAGAAGGGGCTGCTGCTCGGGGCGCCGCTCAGCGGCATCCAGCAGATCACCAAGGGCAAGCTGCCCGGTCGCGCCGACTGGCATCGCAACGACGCCAAGCCGATGTTCATCGGCAAGACCAAGGACATCTACCCCAAGCCCGACGGCAAGTACACCTTCGACAAGCTCTCCTCGGTGTTCATCACCGGCAACGCCACGCGCGATGACGCGCCCAACCACATCCGGGTGCAGAAGCACGTGCCGCGCGAGATCGCCGAGACCTGGCGCTGGATGTGCCCCGCCGGGGTGTATGAGATCCCCGAGGACGCCCCCGAGCACGGCGACGTGGACGTGATCGTCAACTACACCAACTGCGTGCAGTGCGGGGCCATTACTGCGAAGGGCGGGCGTCTGACCACGCCCGAGGGTGGCGACGGTCCGCTGTACCAGATCCTCTGAGATCGGCGGTCGATCGCGCAGCGCAGGGGGCCGGGGACACAGCCGTGTGGCGTCGGAATCTTGCCGCAAGGCCAAATGTCGGGCGTCGAGGCGAAACCACTGTCGTTCCGCGGTGTTTAGGGGTTCACGATGGCATTTCCCACCGTCATTCCCGCATCGCTGGCCGCGCTGAGCCTGATGTCCTCGGCGCCGGCGCCTGCGTCGACCTCCGCGCCCGCGCCGGTGAGCGCGAGCATCGAACAGTGCGTCCCGGCGTCCGTGCAAAGCGAACGCTCGGCAACCTTCACCGCGCAGATGACCGCCATGGCGGGCACCCAGCGGATGGCGATCCAGATGGAGATCCAGGAATGGACGCCCACCGACCCCACGTTCCGCACGATCCTCGCCCCCGGCCTCGGCGTCTGGAGCCAGTCGGAAACAGGGGTGAAGATCTATAAGTTCGTCAAGCAGTTCACGAACCTGACGGCGCCCGGGGCCTTCAGGGCGCTTGTGCACTACCGCTGGCTCGACGGCCACGGCCACGTGATCGCGCACACCCAGCGGCGCACCCCTGTCTGCCAGCAGCCTGCGCAGCCGCTCCCCGCGCAGCCCCCGGCCGCCCGCTAGAATGCGCTGAGCATGAAGACGGAGATCCACCCAAACTATGTCGAGGCCCATGTGAGCTGCACGTGCGGCAACGAGTTCACCACGCGCGCGACCACCTCGGAGATCCACGTGGAGGTGTGCTCCAACTGCCACCCGTTCTACACGGGCCGCCAGAAGCTCGTCGATACGGGCGGACGCGTCGAGCGCTTCCAGCGCCGTGTGGCCAAGGGCCGCCAGCGCTCAGCCAAGGCGAGCGGCGTGACCGCCGCCGTCGGCTCAGGCCAGAGCCAGACACGGCCCGAGTAGGCCGATGGCCTCGCGCCTGGTCGCCGGTCCGCCGACGCCAACGCGCGCTCCCGCGGGTACGCCGCAGGCACCGGCCGTAGAAGAGGGCCCCGTACACGGGGACGGCGAGGGCCTGCAGGCCCGGCGCGACGCGCCGCTCGGCGGCCAGGCGGTGCTCGAGGGCGTGATGATGCGCGGCATCCGCAACTGGGCCGTGGCCGTGCGCAAGCCGGCGAGTACGGCGGCGCCCGAGGCGGTCGACGCGGGGGAGAGGGGAGCAGCGGCGGCCAACGGCGCATCACTCAGCGAAGCGGCGGCCGACGATGGACTGGCAAGCGGAGCCGCCGTCAAAAACGGCGCGTCGCTCAATGGAGCAGCTGTCAATGGCACCTTGCCAAACGGGGCGGTCGCATCCACGGACGAAGGGGCGGTGTCTGAGGACGCGCTCGGCGAGATCGAGGTCACGACTTACCCGCTGACCTCGATTATGCGCCGCCACCGCGTGTGGCGCCTGCCGATCGTACGCGGCGTGATTGCCCTCGGCGAGTCGATGGCCGTCGGCTTCAAGGCGCTGGGCATCTCCGCTAACGCGCAGCTGCTCGCCGCCGGCGAGGGCGAAGAGGGCGCGCCGACCGAGATATCGGGCGGCGTGTGGGCGGGCACGATCGTCGTGGCGCTCGTGTTCGCGATCGGCCTGTTCTTTCTGCTGCCGCTAGGGCTGACGAGCCTGATCAAACACCAGCTGAACTCCTCGGCGCTGTTCTGGGTCGTGGAGGGGACGCTGCGCACCGCGATCTTTCTCGGCTACATGGTGCTGCTCTCGCGCCTGCGCGACCTGCGCCGCGTGTTCGAGTACCACGGCGCCGAGCACAAGACGATCTCCTGCTTTGAGGCGAGCCTGCCGCTGACGCCGCCCAACGCGCAGCGCTTCTCGCGGCTGCACCCCCGCTGCGGCACGAGCTTCCTGTTGATCGTGATGGTCGTCTCGATCTTCGTGTTCGGCGCGATCGGCCTGCCCGCCTGGTACTGGCTGATCGCCTCGCGCATCCTCGGCGTGCCGATCATCGCCGGCATCTCCTTTGAGATCATCAAGTTCGCCGGGCGCAACCGCACCCGCCGCTGGGTGCAGATCGTGATGTGGCCCGGGCTGAAGCTGCAGTTGCTGACCACGCGCGAGCCGGACCTCGATCAGCTCGCCGTGGCGATTGCCGCGCTTGAGGCGGTGCTGGCGCTCGAGAAGCCGGGGGAGATGTCCGCGGAGGATCTGGTGGGCGTGGAGGTCGTGGCGTAAGGCGCTGAGGCGCATACGGCAAGGGGTGGACGTGTAGGCCGTGGCGTAGGGGCCAGCACGACGGCTGTGGTGGAGGCTATGTCGTAGCGCTGTCCGTGGGTGATGCCTTATGCGAATGCGCAGCGGCACGTATACCGGCGATATTCGCACTGGTGATATACGCATTGCGGGTATTCGCAAATAGACTGAGGTCCCATGGTCGAGGACCTGATCGAGCAGATAGAGACGCGCTTCGCCGAGCTCGGCGAGCAGATGACCGACCCCGGGGTGATCTCCGACCGGGAGCGCTATGCGGAGGTCGGACGCGCCTACCGCCAGCTGCAGCCCGCGGCGGAGCTGGCGGGACGCTGGCGCCACGCCCAGGACGACGCCGCGGGCGCGGAAGAGCTGCTCGCCGAGGAGGGCGAGGACTCGGAGTGGCGCCAGGAGTTGGCCGCCGCGCGCGAGCGGATCGAGGCGCTGGAGGAGGAGATCCGTGTGGCGATGGTCGAGCGCGACCCCAACGACGATAAGAACGTGATCGTCGAAATCCAGGGCGGTGCCGGTGGCGATGAGGCCGGACTGTGGGCGGGGGACCTGTATCGGATGCTGAGCAAGTACGCCGAGCGTCTGGGCTTGAAGACCGAGGCGATGGACATCGGCGAGGGCAAGTACACGTTCGCCATCAAAGGCGAGGGCGCCTACTCGGTGTTCAAGTTCGAGGGCGGCACACACCGCGTGCAGCGCGTGCCCGAGACCGAGTCCCAGGGGCGCATCCACACCTCGACCGCCACGGTCGCGGTGCTGCCCGAGGCCGAGGACGTGGACATCCAGGTCGACCCCAACGACCTGCAGATCGACGTCTACCGTAGCTCGGGGCCGGGCGGGCAGTCGGTCAACACGACCGACTCAGCGGTGCGCATCACGCACAAGCCCTCGGGGCTCGTGGTCTCGATGCAGGACGAGAAGTCCCAGCTGCAGAACCGCGAGAAGGCGCTCCGGGTGTTGCGCGCGCGGCTGTACGAGCGGGCGCTGGCCGAGCAGCAGGCCGAGCTGGCCGCGGACCGCCGCTCGCAGGTTGGCACGGGCGATCGCGCCGAGAAGATCCGCACCTACAACTACGGCGAGCGACGCGTGACCGACCACCGCATCAAGTTCACGGTCCACAACCTCGATCAGGTGCTGGCGGGCGAGCTGGACGAGCTGACCGCGGCGCTGCAGGGGGATGAGAAGCGGCGGCGCCTGGAGGCGCAGGCCGCCGCGTAAGACCGCGTCGCAATGCCCGCTCACGCCTGCCGGCGTCCGCGAGAAAGTGCGCCGGCCAGGGCCTCCGTCACCGTTTGACAGCCCAAAAGCAGGCGGGTTTTTATTTGGGGCTTGACAACATACGGCCTCTATGCTTATAGTGCTCCTACCACCCCACTCTGGCTTAGGAGAGGTGGGACGATAGGTCGGGTTTGGGTCCTCCCGTTGGTTTACGGGTCCATGGGCCGTATAGGGATGCTGAGAGGGATTTCGATCGCTTGATGAGGGTTATGAGATGAGTGATCTTGTTTTCACCGCGCCGGGCGCGGCCAATGATCTTACGGCCCCTTCGGGGGACGTAGCTAGATGCTTCAGCGTCTCTGAAGCATTCTCTCTCTCTCTCTCTCTCTTGGCCGGGGCTTCTAGCTTCTAGGCCGTTTCGCCGCCGGTTTTCGGCGGCTCGCTCTGGCGACAGGCGCTGGATTGGTCGCTCGCGTGCTTTGGTGGCACGGTTTCTCTCTGCCGTCTTGAGCCATGCGCTCGGGGCGGTTCTGTTTTTTGCGGGCCGCGCGGGCGGTCGTGTTCTCGATTGCTCTGGGAGGGGATGTTGATGTTGCGTCGCGTCGTGGTTGTGCTTGCCGGTCCGCTGGTGCTGGTTTCAATGTTGGTGTTCGGGTGTGCGCCGGCGCTGGCGGGTACTGGGTTCGCGTCCTCTCCTTTGTTTGCGTTTGCCCCGCCGGATGGGTTCGAAACGCCGGTGGGGTTGGCGGTCAACGATTCGCTCGGGCTGTTCAGGGACGACGTGTATGTGAGCGATCAGGGGCATAACGCGGTGGATGAGTTCAGCGCGTCAGGTGCGTTTCTGCAGGGAGCGGAAGTGCCGGGCGCGGCGCCCGACCAACTCGCGGTCGATAACTACGCGGGTGGCCTCGAAGGCGATGTATATGTCGCGGGGTTCGGCTCGGACGTGGTATATCGCTTCAGCCCGGGCCTGTCGTTGGAAAAGGAAGTCAAGGGGTTCGACGAACCGATCGCTGTAGCGGTTGACGAACATGGTGATCTATTCGTCATGGAGAACGCGGGTAACGCTGCGAACGCGCGGGTGCTGGAGTTCAACGCAACGGGCGAACCGGTGAACGCGACGGGTGTGTACGCGGGCGATAACGCTGTTCTCGAAGGGTTGCTGTCAGCCCGGGGGCTCGCCGTGAGCGCGAACGGCGAGGAGCTGTATGTCGCGACCTCTGCGGGTGCGTTCCAGTATACGATCTCGGGCGGCCGGTACGTGCAGAGCGCGACGGTCGATCCAGGTTACGCGCCGGGTGTCGCGCTCACCCCATCGGGAAATGTGCTGGTGGATCAGGGTACAGAAGTATCGGAGTATGAACCGGGTAACGCTGTGGCCTCCAGTCAGTTTGGCAGAGAAACCCTCTCTGGCGGGGCCATAGGTCTCGGTGTTGGGGAATCGGGCGACGCGTATGTGACGGATAGCAACGCGAACGTTGTCGATGTCTTCGAAGCAGGGGAAACGCCCGCGGCGCCCTCGACCGGCGCGACCAGCGCGGTCGGGGGCAGCGCGGCTGTGCTCGAAGGGACGCTGAACACCGGCGAGGGGGGCGCCACGGGCTACTACTTTGCGTACAACGTGGGCGAAAGCTGCCACGGTGGCGGCGGGACCACGCCGGGCGAAGCGACTGGTGGCGTGGTGCACAGCGAAGCGGTTGACCTCGAACCCCTTACTCGGTACACATTCTGCCTGGTCGCGACGAACAAGTACGGTTCCGCAAGCGGCGGGGAAGTGTCGTTTGAAACGGGGAGTGAGCCGCCGGCCGTCGAAGGTGGCTCGGCCTCGGCCGTCACATCTACCTCTGCGATACTCACGGCACAGGTGAATCCCAATGGGATGGATACCCACTACTACTTCCAGTACGGCATGAGTACCAGCTATGGGTCCAGCGCGCCCGCTCAACCCGGGACGGATATCGGGTCAGGACGCTCTGCCCAGCAGGTGAGCGTGACGTTGGGTGGGCTACGGCCGGAAACCACGTATCACTACCGTGTCGACGCAGTCGACGCGGCCGGGGAGGAGAGTGACGGGACTGATGAGACGTTCACCACGTTCGGGGCCGCGAGCCAGTTCGCGCTGCCCGACGGGCGGGTGTATGAGCAGGCTACACCGGTGGAAAAGAACGGTGTGAACGCTGGCGGCCAGATCGAGGTGGTACAGGCCGCGACCGACGGCGAAGCGATCACCTTTGCGCCCACCGGTACCTTCTCGGGGGACGAAGGGACCGCGAACCTGCCGGCGTATGTTTCCAGGCGCGATCCCGGAGGCTGGACAACACGAGGGCTGCTGCCACCCGCGAGCGCCGGAGAACACTCATTTGTTCTGGGATGGAGTCCGGATCTCTCGGAGATATTCACGCAGGATGCCGGCGAAACGTCTAGTGATACGACTCTTTACATGCAGGATCGCACGGTCGGATCGTTGCAGAAGCTCGCCCTGGATAACGAACATGGGGGTTTTTTCCTGGCGGATGTCACACCTGATGGCTCTCGTGTTCTCTTTGAAAGCAACGATAAGCTGGCGCCTGGTGCGGTGGCAGGGGAGTGGAACGTCTATGAGTGGGATCGTACGACGGGCACGGTGAGCCTTCAAGGAGTCTTACCTGGGCCGGACGGCTCAGGGCCCCCCGGCGGTTCGTTTGCCGGACCGGGCAATACCAGCAAAGGTGGCGCATATGCCCAATTCTACACAGAGAATACGATCTCTGAAGATGGGTCGCGGGTCTTCTTCACGGCTGGTGGCACGGGCCAGATCTATGTGCGTGAGGATGGCACGACGACGGTGCCTGTCTCGGGCGCGGTGTCTTTGGAACCTGCCTTGTTCGATGCGGCGACTCCGGATGGCGCATACGTGTTCTTCACGGTGGAAGGCAGCCTGTATCGCTTCGATGTCGCCAGCCAGCAGGCCGTCCTCATCCACAGTGGTGGTGTCGAAGGTGTGGTCGGAGTATCAAACGACGGGACCTACGCTTATTTCGCTGCCGATGGCAGAAACGTGTACATGTGGCACGAAGGCTCGGTCAGCTTCATCGCACAACTTCCCGGACAGATACCGAGCTTAGAAGGGCGCTTCATCGGAGAAACCGTGAATTGGGCGTCCGCCGCTGCCGGCATTACGCGCCCGGAGAAAATCGGGTGGGTGTCGCCCGATGGGCGGACGGCCCTGCTCTTCTCGGCGCAGCAGTTGACCAGCTATGACAACGACGGTTTCGGGGAGCTTTACCGTTACTACGCGCCGAGCGGCAAGCTCGACTGTGTCTCGTGCGATCCGACGGGCGCCGCACCCGTGGCCTCGGCGGCCGTACAGCAAGTTCAGGAATACGCTTTCAGTAGACAAGAGGACAGTCAGGCCTCGACTTATGTCAAGATCCAGACGCGTAATCTTGCCGACGATGGCAGGCGTGTGTTCTTCGAGACGCGCGATGCGCTGGTACCACAGGACACTAACGGTGTGCTCGATGTGTACGAGTGGGAGGCCGACGGTACGGGGAGCTGTGAGAGCGAAAGCCAGGATGGCGGCTGCATATATCTGATCTCCACCGGTCGCAGTCCCGAAGCGTCGTATTTCGCCGACGCTTCGGAATCTGGTAACGATGTGTTCTTCTTCACGGGCCAGTCCTTGGTCGCCCAGGACCAGGATCAGCTGGTGGACGTCTACGACGCTCGTGTCGGTGGCGGCATCGCCTCGCAGAACACCCCAACGCCGCCACCTCCGTGTGCGGGCGAAGCGTGCAGGCCGCCGGCGGCCGGCGCATCGGTTGAACCGATCTCGACGAGCGTCGGCTTCTCCGGCCCGGGCAACCCACCCCCACCGGCGGCCGTGGCGCATCCCGCGACAAGGACGCTCACGCGAGGGCAGAAGCTTGCCGCTGCGCTGAGGGTGTGTCGTAAGAAACCAAAACGCAAGCGCGCGGCGTGTGAAAAGCAGGCACACAGACGCTTCGGCGCGACTGTCAGCTCCACGAGAGGAGGTTCACGATGAATCCGTTGCGTACTCGTCTCGTTCGCGCGCTGTCGGTCTGCGCGTTCGCCGTCCTCCCCGCGCTCGGCGTACCGGGGGCGGCCGCGGCCGTCACGACTTCGCCGTTCGTCTTCTCGCCCGGCGCGGAAGGGTTCGACGGGCAGTTCGTCAACGCGGATGGCTCGCCGGATACGCAGGCTGGCTCGCACCCCTACGAAATGTCCTATCACGTGAATCTCCCGGGGCCCGTGGAAGGACAGGTCTACCCCTATCCAAGAGATCTGACATTCGATTTTCCTGTCGGGATGATCGCCAACCCGCTCGCGACACCCACCCGCTGCACGGAGACGGAGCTCGAGAACGACTTCAGCAGCGCCGGGATGCCTGCTCCCACGTGTCCGTTGTCGTCTCAGGTCGGGACGGTCACGGTGGCGGGGGGTGCGCCGCCTGCGACTTCGCCGCTTTACAACATGGTGCCGCCGCCAGGGGCTTCAGCCGAGGTCGGCTTCGACGCGACTGGTAACGCGAGCGTGTACGCGCACGTGTTTGGCGGTGTGCGTACCGGCAGCGACTACGGGCTGTTCGCCACCACCACCGACATCGACCAGAAGCTGTACACCGACAGCGTTCAGGTGAACCTGTGGGGGGACCCGGCCGATCCGGACCACGACGCGGTGCGGGGTGGGCCTGTCGAACCGCGTGTGACGCCGCCGTTCTTGACGATGCCGAGCGCTTGCTCGGGGCCGTTGAGCACGACGGTGTCGGCCGACTCGTGGCTTGAACCGGGTGTCTTCATCCAAGACAGCTTCCAAACGCACGATGCGAGCGGTAACCCGGTCGGTGTCGATGGCTGTGAACTGCTCGATTTCACCCCCAGCGTCTCCGCGCAGCCGGACACCGCGGTCGCGGGTGCCCCGGCGGGGTTGAGCTTCGACATGCACATCCCACAGAACGAAAACCCCGACACTCTCGCCGAGGCCAACCTGAAGCGGGCCGGGGTGTCGTTCCCCGCGGGAATGACCGTGAACCCCGCGGCTGCGAATGGTCTGGTTGGATGCAGCCCGGCGCAGGTCGACCTGTCGGGTTCGGGGCCGGCAGCGTGCCCGGATGCTTCGAAGGTCGGGACGCTGGAAGTGAACTCGCCGCTTGTGGATCATCCGTTGCCGGGAAGTGTATATCTGGCCGAACAGGACCAGAACCCGTTCGGTTCGTTGCTGGCGGTGTATATAGCGGTGGACGACCCGGCGACGGGTGTCGTGATCAAGGCCGCGGGGCACCTGGAAGCGGACCCGGTGACGGGGCGTGTGACAGCGACGTTCGACAATCTGCCGCAGTTGCCCTTCGAAGATCTGAAGCTGCAATTGTTCGGCGGCCCCCGGGGGGCGCTGGTGAACCCGGGGTGCGGTTCTTATGCGGTGAGCACGGCGCTGACGCCGTGGAGCAGCTCCAACCCCGCGGAACCGTCTGGTGGCTTCGGAGTGAACCAGGGCTGCGGCGCTGCCGGATTCGTGCCCGGGTTTACGGCGGGTACGGTGAGTAACCAGGCGGGCGCGTTCAGCCCATTCACGTTGACCCTGGCGCGCCAGGACGGCGAACAGACCCTGTCGGGTTTGTCTGTAAAGGCCCCGCCTGGGTTCTCGGCGATCCTCAAAGGGGTGGAACGTTGCGGCGAGCCGCAGGCCAGCCAGGGCACCTGCGGTGCGGGGAGCCTGATCGGGCACGTCACCGTCCTTGCGGGCGTCGGCCCTGACCCGGTGAGCGTGACCGGCCAGGTGTTCCTCACCGGCCCCTACGGCGGCGCGCCGTTCGGGTTGAGCGTCGTGGTCCCGGCGGCCGCCGGCCCGTTCAACCTGGGGACGGTCGTGGTGCGCTCGCGCGTGCAGGTCGACCCGCACACCGCGCAGGTCACGATCGCAAGCGACCCGTTCCCCACGATCCTGCAGGGCATCCCCCTGCAGATCAAGCGCGTGAATGTCACGATCGACCGCGCCGGGTTCGCGTTCAATCCCACCAGCTGCGAACCCCTCGCCGTCACGGGAACGGTAACGAGCGCGCAGGGCGCACTGGCGAACGTGTCCAGCCGTTTCCAGGCCGCGGGCTGCCAGGGCTTGCCGTTCAAGCCCTCGTTGACGGTCTCTACGCGGGGCGCGACGAGCAAGCACAACGGTGCGAGCCTCGACGTGAAGTACGTCTCCGGGACGGGGCAGGCGAACACCGCGAAGGTCGATGTCAGCCTCCCCAAGGCTCTCCCGGCGCGGTTGACGACGATCCAGCAGGCCTGCACCGAGGCGGCGTTCGATACGAACCCCGCCTCGTGCCCGGTGGGCTCCGATATTGGGACAGCCACGGCTACGACACCGGTCCTTGGTGTGCCGGTCACCGGCCCTGTGTATCTCGTCTCTCATGGTGGCGCGGCGTTCCCGAACGTCGTCGCGGTGCTGCAGGGCGAAGGAGTGACGGTGGATCTCATCGGGGCGATCGACATCAAGGGACGGGTTACGAGCGCCGCGTTCGACACCGTCCCCGACGTTCCGATCGGCACGTTCCAGATGACCCTCCCGGAGGGTCCGCACTCCGGCCTCGGGGCGAATCTCCCGGCGAGCGCGAAGGGCAGCATGTGCGCGCAGAAGCTCACGATGCCCACCACTCTCACCGCACAGAACGGGACCGTTGTCAAGCAGACCACCAAGATCGCCGTCACCGGATGCCCCAGAGCGAAGAAGCAGACGGTGAAGAGGAAGCGGAAGGCGAAGAGGTAGGCGGGGGATGTTCATGTCCTCGCGCGATGTGAAGGCTCGGGCGCCACGAAAGCGGGTGCGTCCCGGCGCGCCTGGCGCGGTGCGGGGGAAGGCGCACCCCGGCGCCGATGGGCCTCCCCGCGAGCACGTGACGGAGATCCAGCGCGTGCGGCTGCTCGCGGCGATGGCGGAGGTCGCCGCCGAGCGGGGGGCGGGTCAGGCGAGCGTCGCGCACGTCGTCGCGCGCGCGGGAGTTTCACGGCGCACGTTCTATGACCTGTTCGAGGACCGCGAGGACTGCTTCCTGGCGGCGTTCGACGAGGCGCTCGCGCAGGCCGCGCTGACGATGCTCCCGGCGTACGAGGCTCCAGCACGCTGGCGGGAGCGGATCAGGGCGGCGCTGTTTGCGCTGCTCGTGTTCTGCGAAGAGCAGCCCGCGCTCGCGCGGTTGTGTGTGGTCGAGGCGTTGGCGGCCGGCCCGCGGCCATTGGAGCGTCGCGCGGAGATCTTCGACCTGCTCGTCTGCGCGGTCGAGGAGGGTCGCGCCGAGCGCCCCGCCAGGGTTCCCGAGCCGCCGCCCCTGGCCGGCGAGGGTGTCACCGGTGCTGTTTTGTCGGTCATCCATCGGCGGCTGGTGGCGGGTGACAGGGAGGCTTTGACGAGCTTGTTGGGTGAGCTTATGAGCGCGATCGTCCTTCCCTATCTGGGGGGTTCGGCAGCACAGAAAGAGCTGCACAAGCCGGCCCCCTCTAATAAAAAAAGAAGGCGCGCCAGTCACGCCGACCCGCTGGAGGGCCTGGACATGCGCATCACCTACCGGACAGTGCGGGCGCTGATCGCGATCGGGTCCACGCCCGGCGCGAGCAACCGGGAGGTCGCGACCGCTGCGGGTATCCAGGATCAGGGGCAGATCTCCAAGCTCCTGACGCGCCTTGAACACCTCGGGCTGATCCACAACGACGGGTCGGGCCACGCCAAGGGCGCACCCAACGCGTGGGCGCTCACCCCACGCGGACTGGAAGTCGAGCAGGCCATCCGCGTACAAAGCGCCTCACGACCCACCGTGGGTTAGCCTTGCTGGCATGAAGTCAGGGGTGGCGTGAGCGTCCGAGCGGGCCGACCCCTGGGTGCCACCTCCGCGCGCGACGCGCTCGACGGGGCGATGACGGCGATCGGGGCCGCGGGCTGCGAGACGCCGCGGCTGGATGCCGAACTGCTGCTTGCGCGTGTGCTCGGGGTCACGCGCGAGCGGTTGTTGACCGACCGGGAGCTGGTCGTCGCGGGGCCGGCTGTGCGCGCGTTTCAGGACGCCGTGCGCCGCCGCGCGGTAAAGCGCGAGCCCGTCGCCTACATCGTCGGGCGGCGCGGCTTTCGCCACCTGGAATTGGCCGTGGATCGCCGTGCGCTGGTACCCCGGCCGGAGACCGAGCTGCTGGTTGAAGTCGGGCTTGCTTTGCCCCAGGGCGCGTCCGTGCTCGACGTGGGTACGGGCAGCGGGGCCGTTGCACTGGCACTCGCGCACGAGCGCCCGGACCTGCGCGTGAGCGGCAGCGACGTCTCGGCCGAGGCGCTTGCGCTGGCGCGCGCCAACGGTGAGCGGCTGGGGCTCCAGATGCCCCAGCCGGCGGCCGTGCGCTGGCTGGAGGCGGACCTGCTGGAGGGCTTGCCCGACGAGTTCGACGCCGTGCTCTGTAACCCGCCCTACGTCGCCGAGTCCGAGCGCGCCACGCTGGCGCCGGAGATCCTGCGCCACGAGCCGCCCGGCGCGCTGTTTGCCGGACCGGATGGGCTGGACGTCATCCGGCGGCTCGTCGGGCAGCTCCGGGGGCGCGCTCGTGTGCGCTTTGTTGCGCTTGAGGTCGGGGCTGGTCAGGCGCCTGCCGTGGTGGGGCTGCTGCGCGAGGCGGGGTTCGACGCCGTGCGCGCCGAGCGCGACCTGGCAGGGATCGAGCGGGTTGTGGTGGGGGAGCGGGCTGATGGCGTGCCAGCCGACGCTCGCTCGGGCGAGGAGAGGCGGGTTGGCCGCGAGGAGCGGGCGTGACGCTCACCGTCGAGGACGCACATCGGCTGGAGGAGTGCGTGGCTGGCGGGGGCGTTGTCGTGTTCCCCGCGGACACCGTCTATGGGCTCGGCTGCGACCCCGAGAGCCGCGCTGCGGTCGAGCGTCTGTACGCGCTCAAGGGGCGCCCGCCGGCGCGCCCCGCGGCGGTGATGTTCTTCTCGCTCGGCCCCGCTCTGGAGGCCCTGCCAGGGCTGGGGGTGCGCGAGCGCGCTGCGCTGCAGGCGCTGCTGCCCGGGCCGCTCACGTTGCTTTTGCCCAATCGCCACCACCGCTTCCCGCTCGCGTGCGGACCGGACCCGGACACGCTGGGCCTGCGCGTGCCATCGCTGGAGGGTCCGCTCGCCGCGTTGGGCGCGGTGCGGGTACCCGTCATGCAGTCGAGCGCCAACATCTCTGGGAAGGCTGAGGCGCGGCGACTTGCCGATGTCCCTGCCTCGCTGCGCGCGGGGGCCGACCTCGCGCTCGACGGGGGCGAGCTGCCTGGGACGGCCTCGACGGTCGTGGATCTGAGCGGATATGACGCTCACGGGCAGTGGCACATCGTGCGCGCCGGGCCGGTGGCTGTCGAGGATCTGAGCCGCGCACTCGATTAAGGCCGGCGGGGCGGGTCATTTTCGAGCGCATCCCTGCTAGCCTCAAATGGCCGTCGCGACTGGCGCTGAGGTGGAATCGACCACCGGGAAGCGATGGCCTTCAAATGCGGTGAGCCGCGCGCCTGGGCATCCATATCGTTGCCTCTGAAAGGAGCGCCAGATGCCCGAACCAAGCCCCGCCGTAACCGAGCCAGACCCCGCCGCCGGCGCGGCCGAGCTCAGCCCCGACTACTTCAACCGCCCCCTCGCCGAGGTCGACCCCGAGGTCGCCGAGGCGGTGCAGGGCGAGCTTCGCCGCCAGCAGGACACGCTGGAGATGATCGCCTCGGAGAACTTCGTGCCGCGCGCGGTGCTCGAGGCCGTGGGCTCGGTGCTGACGAACAAGTACGCCGAGGGATACCCCGGGCGGCGCTACTACGGCGGCTGCGAGCAGGTCGACATCACCGAGCAGCTCGCGATCGACCGCGCGAAGGCGCTGTTCGGCGCCGAGCACGCCAACGTGCAGCCCCACGCGGGCGCGCAGGCCAATACCGCCGTCTACCACGCCCTCTTGAACCCCGGCGAGAAGATCATGGGGCTCTCCCTCGCTCACGGCGGTCACCTCACGCACGGGATGAGGCTCAACGTGTCCGGGAAACTGTATGAGGTCGTCGCCTATGAGACGGACCCCGAGACGGGGCTGATCGACATGGATGAGGTCGAGCGCCTGGCGCTCGAGCACCGCCCGCAGCTGCTGCTGGCCGGCTGGTCGGCGTACCCGCGCCAGCTCGACTTCCCTCGCTTCCGCGCGATCGCGGACGAGATCGAAGCACCGCTGATGGTCGACATGGCGCACTTCGCGGGGCTCGTCGCGGCGGGGCTTCACCCCAGCCCGGTGCCCTATGCGGACGTGGTCACGACCACCACGCACAAGACGCTCGGCGGCCCTCGCGCGGGGCTGATCCTCTGCCGGGAGGAGCTGAAGAAGAAAATCGACTCCGCCGTGTTCCCAGGCCAGCAGGGTGGCCCGCTGCAGCACGTGATCGCCGCCAAGGCGGTGGCGCTAAAGATCGCCGCCTCCGAGCTGTTCCGCGAGCGTCAAGAACGCACCCTGGAGGGAGCCAAGGCGGTGGCCGAGCAGCTCTTGAGCCCCGAGTCCCAGGAGCACGGCATCCGCGTGCTGACGGGCGGCACCGACGTACACCTGCTGCTTGCCGACCTGCGCGAGATCACCCCTGAGTTGAGCGGGCGTCAGGCGGAGGATCGCCTGCACGAGATCGGTGTGACGGTCAACCGCAACGCGATCCCCTTCGACCCGCGGCCGCCGATGGAAGCCTCGGGCGTGCGCATCGGCACGCCGGCCCTCGCCACGCGCGGGCTGCAGCGCGAGGACTTCGCCGAGGTCGGCGCGGTGATCGCCACCGCGCTCACTGGTGAATACGAGGCCAGGCGTGACGAACTGGCCGAGCGCGTGCAGGCGATCGTGCAGCGGAATCCGCTGTACGAGGACGTGCCGGCGGCGGTGTAGAATCCCAACGATGCGGCGCCCGCCAAGCGCAGCGATCGGAGTCATGGGTCTGTTGGCGATCGTCGTGGTGGCCTTCGGCGCGCTGGCGTTGCTCGGGTCGCAGACGAAGGTCGTGGCCGACGCCACCGCGCTGGCGCACATCGAAACGCCGGTGACGGGTGGGACGATCGAGCGCGTCTCGGCGACCGGTCCGGGCGGACGGCCAATCTCGGTCTCCGAGCGCGAAGGACGGCTGTGGCCGACGCACGCGCTGGCGCCGGGCGAGCCGATCTCGATCGAAGTCGTCGCGCGGCGCCCCGGTTGGATCGGGTGGCTGGCGGGGAGTACCGATAGCGAGCGGCTGAGCCTGCGCACGCCCAGCGCGCATGTGTTGGAGCACTACGTGACGCTCGCGGCGCGTGCACCGCTGAAGGTGTCGTTCGACCAGCCGGTGAGCAAGGTCGTGTATGGGGAAGGCGAACACGTGCAGAGCCGGGCGCTCGTGGAGCCGCACAGCCAGGTGACGCTGGCGCACGACGGCGAAGCGGGGTCAATCGAAGTCGCGGCGGTGCCGCGCACTTGGGAGCGCCTACCCCGGCGGTCGGTCGTGAGCTGGTTCCCGGCGGGCGCGCAGGCGAGCGCCGTGGTCACGCCCAGCCCGGGGACGCGGATCGCGCCGACGACGCCGATCTACGTGACGTTCTCCCAGCCCGTCTCGCACGTGCTTGGCGGAGATCTGCCGCGCGTACAGCCGAGCGCCGAGGGCACGTGGCACGGCGTGGACAGCCACACGCTCGTCTTCCGACCGCACGGTTACGGCTACGGGCTCGACACGCCCGTGACGCTCGGGCTGCCGCAGTCGGTGCGGCTCGTGGGTGGCCAGAACACGGGCTCCTCGAGCGTGGCGACCTGGACGGTCCCGCCGGGGTCGACGCTGCGCCTGCAGCAGATCCTCGCGCAGCTCGGGTACCTGCCGCTGGACTTCAATCCCGAGCACCCGCTCCCCACGACGGCCGCGGCGCAGGAGGCCGCCGCGATCGCCCCGCCGGCGGGCAGCTTCGCCTGGCGCTACTACAACATCCCCGCCTCGCTGCGAGAAATGTGGCAGCAGGGCAGCGGCGAACACAGTCACGAAGCGGGGCGCTGATGGCGTTCGAGAACGCCCACGAACTGACGGCCGACGGCGTCGCGGGCCCGGCGGTATGGCAGGCGCTGATGCACGCGGTGGACGCCGGCGAACCGAACCACACCTCCGGCTACACCTACGTGGAGGTGAGCGAGGGCTCGGAGACGCTGCAGCTGTGGCACGACGGCTCGATCCACCTGACGACGCCCGTCAACACGGGGATCGCCTCGGCGCCGACCGAACTGGGCACGTTTCCCGTGTATGAGCACATCGCCTCAGGCACGATGAGCGGCACGAATCCCGACGGCAGCCACTACGAAGACCCGGGCATTCTCTGGATCAGCTACTTCAATGGCGGCGACGCGCTGCACGGCTTCACCCGGGCGCAGTACGGCTTCCCTCAGAGCCTCGGCTGCGTGGAGATGCCGCCGCCGACCGCCGGCGCGGTGTGGCCGTACACGCCGATCGGCACGCTTGTGCACATCGCCTGAGCGGACTGGGCGAGGCCGAGCTCTTCCGGCGGGTCTCGGCGCCTGGTGCTCGACAGGCGGTCTTCCGGCCCCAGGCCACCGCACCCCAGATGCGCCACGAGGTGGCGACCGGGAAGCGGCATCCAGGCACAGCCGACCCCGACGCCTGCGATGCTGTGGGGCGGTTTTATGGCGCACCTGACTGAGCTCGACGTGCTCTACGCCTTCCTCGTGGCCGCGGCCGTGACGGCGGCGCTGACGCCGCTGACGATGCGCTTGGCGCGGGCGGTGGGGGCGATCGATCGCCCGCGTGAGCGGGGGCTCTCCGACCGCCCGATGCCGCTGCTTGGCGGGCTCGCGATCTTCGGGGGGGCGCTCGTGGCGGGACTCATCTGGCTGCCGATGAGCGGGCCCGAAGGCCGCCAGTGGCACGGGATCCTCGTGGCGGCGACCGTGATCACGGCGGTGGGCGCGCTCGACGATCGCTTCGATCTACCCGTGTACGTCAAGCTGGCGGGGCAGGTCGGTGCGGCGCTGATCGCCGTGAACGCGGGCGTGGTGGTGCACCTGATCACGCTGCCATTCGTGGGTGAGCTGCACTTCCCCAACGCGGGCGCGGCGATCACCACCGTGGGGCTGGTGGCGCTGATGAACGTGGTGAACTTCTCCGACGGCGTCGACGGGTTGGCGGCGGGGGTGTGCGCGATCATCGCGCTGGCGTTGGCGGTGATCGCGATCGACCTCTACCACCAGGGCCACCTGCACAGCGTGGCGCCGGCGGTGTTCGCGGGGCTGACGGCGGGCGCGGCGGTGGGGTTCCTCGTGCACAACTTCCCGCCGGCCTCGAGCTTTATGGGCGACTGCGGCTCGAACCTCCTCGGCCTCTTGATGGGGTGCCTGACGGTGCAGGCGGCGGTGAAGACGCAGGTGGTGATCAGCTTCGTGCTGCCGCTGATCCTCCTGACGGTGCCCTTCCTGGACACGACCTTCGTGGTGCTCAAGCGCCTGAAGTACCGTCGCCCGATCTATGAATCCGACAGCGAGCACTTCCACCACCGCATGGCGCGCATCGGCTTCAGCCCGCGGCGCACGATCGCCTATTTGTATGCGTGGACGCTGATGCTGGCGGGCCTCGCGCTGGCGCTCAGGTTCATCCCCTACAGCGACCATCACGGCCACCTGCACGCCGGCTGGGCCGCTGTGATGGGACTGCTCGGATTAGGGGTGGTGGCTGCCAGCGTGTACCTGGTGTACGTGCTTGAGATCCTGAAGTTTGGCCGTCTGGACACGTTTGGGCGCGTGGTGGCGCGGCGGGGAGAGCACCGGTTTGGCCAGCGGCAGGTGGATCAGCAATGCGTAGAGGCAGAAGAGGAGCGTGACAGCGCGCAGGCGGCGGCTGGCGCTGAGCGCGGCCAGCGGTAGCGCCCAGATCGCATACCACGGCAACAGCCAGGCGGTGGAGCACAGCAGCTCGAGCGTCGCCCAGCCGGCCTGCGTGCGCCAGTCCGCGCCACGCGCGGTCAGCCACAGCGTGAGCGCGAGCACGGCGACGAACAGACCGACGAACACGTTGCGCCACCAGCCCGGGAGACCGACAAGCCCGAACAAGCGCGCGGTCTCGGCGGGGATCGAGTGCACGGCGATCAACTGCTGCTGCCCGCGCAGGGCGCTGATAAAGCCAAAGGCGTGCGAGCCGAACCCGAGCACCGCGACGAGCGCGAGCGCGGCGAGGCAGACCAGCACGCTCACGAGCAGGCCCAGACGCTCACGCGCACGGGAGGGCGCGAGCACGAGGAACGGCAGCACGAGACCGGCGGATGCCTTCACCCCGACCGCCGCGACGAGCGCACCGCCCGCGGACTTGTAATGAGGAGAGGAGGGAGCCGCGTGGCGTGAGTAGGCGGTGCTTGCCGCACCCGCGGCGCTTGGGGTGCGCACGGCCGGGGCCGCGTGGCGTGAGTAACCGGCGCCTGCCGCACCCGCGGCACCCCCTGTGCGCCGGGTTGATGCGCCAGGGGTCGATTTGCCGCTGGAGGTCACGACCGTCGCTGTCAAAGCCAGCGCCAACGCCAGCAGGAGCATCGTGAGCGTGTCGTTGTGGTCGCCCCCGACGGCAAGCTCCAGCAGCACCGGGTTCAGGCCGACGAACGCGACGGCCGCGCGCCGCGAGCGGCCCATGCGCCCCGCGGCGATGCCCACCAGCGCGATCGCGCCGAGGCTCGACAGCGCGGCGAGCACCTTTAGCGCCCACAGTTCGCTCGCGAGACCTAAGGGCGTGAAGGCGTAGGTGAGCAGCGTGAACAGCGGACCGTAGGGGGAGTGCTGGTAGGGCCAGCCGAGGAAGTGGTAGACCGGATCGGTGGGGGCCTGCACGGGGAAGACGGTGTAGGGGTCAAGGCCGTGCAGCGCGCCCAGACGCCCGAAACCGATGTAACCGAATACGTCCTGGGAAATCAGCGGCGGGCCGAGCAGGAGCAGCACATGGGCCACGAGGACCGTCAGCGCCAGCGCCCACAAGGGCAGCGCTCGCGCGCAGAGCAGCACCGCCACGTAGCCTCCGGCCATCACGAGTGTGAGCGTCTGGAAACTGGTCGGATCGATGCTCAGGCCAAGGCCCTGGAAGGGCCCGGCCATCCAGTGCGGCCAGCCGCCGCTACGCGCGGGGACGTACAGCGAGGGGGCGTGCGCGGCGCCGGCGGCCACGCCGAAGACGCCGATGAGCACGGCGAGCAGGCCGAGCGTGCCAAGGACACGCGGCAGCGCCGGCGAAGAGGTACGGGTGCTTTGTGCCCTCCTTGCTCGGCTGCGGCCCGCGGGTACGTCCAGCGAAGCAACTCCTCCAGAGCCGCCCGGTATGCTTGTGGTGGCTGTAATCTCTCCATTGTTGCGGGCCGGCGGACGGACAGCGACACGCCCATCCAGCCCGCAACGCTCACCAGCGACCATTTACCTGTGTGCGCCGTCCTGGGCGTTGTGAGTAGGGCCCAAACGCATATGCGACGCCGACACCGCAAGACAACCTCCTCTCCAGACCCAGAGGGCGAAGCCTCGGCAGAGGTGGTCCACTCCGAGGCAGAGACCGACGACTCGGGACCCGCGCGCCCCGAGCCTCGGCGCGTGCTGGTGCTCTCGGCCGACGTCGGCGAGGGCCACGCGGCGGCAGCGCGCGCGCTGTCCGAGCAGTTGGAGGCTTCCCCGGAGGACGTCGAGGTGACGGTGATCGACGGCCTCGACGCGATGGGACGCCTGTTGCGGCCCGTCGTGCAGGACGGGTATCGCGTGCAACTGCGCTTCCTGCCGTGGACCTACTCGCTCGTCTACGGCACGCTCGAGCGCGTGGCCCCGGCGCGCTGGCTGGCGCGCAAGCTGCTGTGCCGGCTGGGGGCGCGTCCGCTGGCGCGCGTGATCGAGCAGCACGCCCCGGATGTGATCGTCTCGACCTACCCCGCCGTGACGGTGGTGCTCGCCCACCTGCGGCGCACCCACGTGGTGGACTGCCCGACGGTCGCCACGATCACCGACCTGACGGGTCTGTTCTTCTGGGCGCAGCCGGGGATCGACATGCACCTGGTGATGTACGGCGAGTCGATGCCCGCCGTGGAAAGCATCGCCGGTGAGGGCAGCGTGCGCCTCGTGCGGCCGCTGATCTCCGCCGAGTTCCTCGCGCCGCGCTGTCCGCTGCAGACGCGCGAGGACCTGGGGCTGCCGACGGAGGGCCGTATGGTTGTGGTCTCGGGCGGTGGCTGGGGCGTGGGCGACGTCGAGGGCGCCGTGCGCGAGCTGTGCCGTGTGAGCGACATCTCGAGCATCGTCTGCCTGGCCGGGCGCAACGAGCTGCTGGGGGAGCGCCTGAATGCGGCGTTTGCCGACGAGCCGCGCGTGCACGTGTACGGGTTCACCGACAAGATGCCCCAGCTGCTGGCGGCGGCTGATGCGCTCGTGCACTCGACCGGCGGGGTGACCTGCCTTGAGGCAATGGCGGCGGGCACGCCCGTCGTCTCCTACGGCCTGCCGGTGGGCCACGCGCGCCTGAACACCCGCGCGATGGCGGACCTCGACCTGCTGCGCCTGGCTAACGACACGCGCGAGCTGCGTGAGCACGTGCAGGCCTCGATGCTGGAGTCGCCCAGCGCGCCCACGGCGGCTGAGGAGTCTCAGCCGACCGCGGTGGATCTCGTGCTCGATGCGCCCCGGCGCGTGCGCCCGATTCCCCATTGGCGGCTGCGCGTCGCGGCGCTCGTGACCCCGCTCGTGCTGCTGCTGGGAGCGGGCATGTGGACGATGTCGACCGACGAGGTGACGGCGCTCGCGGGCGTGATCCTGCGCGTGCCGCTGCTCAAGCACGTGAAGACCGACAAGCCCGAGGTCGGTCTGATCGTGCGCGCGCCCGCGTCAGATCTGACGCTGCTGGCGGGCGAGCTGGCGGCGAAGGGCATCCATGTCTCCTTCGCCGACGATTCCGGCGTGCCCCGGCGCGCGACGGTCTTGAGGATGCACGCGCTGGGTGACGAGCTGATGCCCGAAGTGCCGGGGTCGAACCTGCTGCACTTCCTGCACTGGGTACGCACGCGCGGGGCGCTCGATTCGCAGGCGCGCGCGCTGGGGCTGCGTCACCACTTCTACTTCCTGCAGCCCGCCGGCGGGCTGAGCGTCGGTCAGCTCGTGCTGGCGCGCACCGCGGGCGCCACGCCCGTGGCCGGCGATCACCAGTTGAGCGCCACCGGCCCGCTGCCTCAGCGTCCGGCGCGCGCGGGCGACGTCTTGGTGGTGGCGGTCAACGGCTCCTCCGCGTCGGTCGCGGGGGTCGAGCGGTTGGTGTCGCTGCTGCGGGCCGAGCGGCTCGGCGCGGAGCCGCTCGCCGAGCTGACGGGCGCCTGGCCGCCGCGTTCGCCCGCGGGCTCGCGGTCCTCGCTCGCCGGCGCGTCCGCACCGCCGCCAGGCATCAGCGCGAGCAGGAGCGGCGAGCGGGCCAATACGATCGCCCCGGCGACGACCAGCGCAAGGGCGGCCACCAGCGGGACTCCCCCGAGCGGAGTGGTGTCAAAGCGCTCGTGAAACAGCAGCGGGGCCAGCAGCACCGGCACCACCGTCTGGGTTACGAATACGACAGGGGCGACCTGGATTGCCGGGTCTGCTCTGCAGGGCGGACATCTCGCTGAGCGAGGCGACCGCGGAGGCGCCGGCGGTGGAGAGGCCCCAGCCGAGCGCCACGAGCAGGTAGCCGTGGGCGAGGTCGTCGGAGGCGAGCTTCGTCGCCACGCCGCTCCACGCGAAGGCGAATCCCGCCCCGAGCATCGTCACCGAGGCAGGCGGGCGCCCCACGCGCAGCAGCACGTATGGCAAGAGGCTCGCCAGCGCGAGCAGCACGAGCACGATTGCGAGCGTCGCCCAGCCCGCGTGCGAGTCGCTGCGCGCGGGCGCGCACAGCCCCGCGCCGACGACGCCGAGCACGATCGCGCCGACCGCCAGGTGCTCGCGCGGGCCGGCGCGCTCGCCGAGCATGCGCTCGCCGACGACCATCAGCACCGGCAGTCCCAGGGCCAGCGCTGGCTGCACGACGACCAGGGGGGCGAGGCTGAGGGCCAGCACCTGCAACGGCCAGCCGAGCACCGACAGGGCCGTGCCGCTCAGCCAGCGCACGCGCCGGACGAGACGCAGCGCGAGCGCCATGCGCAGGTGCTCCTCCTCGGGGGACTCGCGCGCGTCCATCGCCTGCAACGCGAACCCGAGGCTGAATAGGGTCGCCGCGACCACCGCCGCCAGCATGCCTAGAGCGAGTTCCACGACCCACGATGATCGCAGCCCCGGTCTCCCCCTTGCCGTCGGGGTCGCTGCAGGCCTCGCCGCCGGCTATACGCTGCCGGCGCTCGCGGCGCACCTGCCCTTGCTGTGCGGACCGTTGGGGATCGAGGCCCACAACGCGAGCGGAACCGGCTATGCGCTGACCTTCGACGACGGACCCCACCACGAGGGCACGCCGGCGGTGCTCGACATCCTGGCTGCGGCCGGCATCAGCGCCACCTTCTTCCTCGTCGGCGAGCAGGTGCGGCGCAACCCCACGTTGCCGGGTGAGATCGTCGCGGCCGGGCACGGGATCGGTCTGCACTGCGACCGTCATCGCAACCTGCTGCGGTTGACGCCACGGCAGACCCGGGCCGACATCGATCGCGCTCAGGCCACGATCGAGGACGCCACGGGCACGGCCGTCCGCCTTTACCGGCCGCCCTACGGCGTGCTGAGCCCGTTCGCTCTGCGCCTGGCCCGTCGCCGTGGCTGGCGCACGCTGCTGTGGAGCGACTGGGGGCGCGACTGGGAGAAGCGCGCCACCCCGGAGTCGATCGCGCGGCGCGTCAGCGAGCGTGCGGCGCCGGGTGCGGTGCTGCTATTGCATGACGCCGACGACTACAGCGCCGAGGACTCCTGGCGGCGCACCGCGGCGGCGCTGCCGCGCGTGCTCGAGAACCTGTCCACCCGGGGACTGCGCCCCGTGGCTCCGTAGAATCCCCGAATGGCCTCGCGCGGTTCCACCGAGACGGGCGGTGAATGGGCGGTCACGCTGCCCGAGCCGCTCGGTCAGCCCGGTAGCTCCACCGAGCGCCACGGCGACTGGGCAACGGCGTTGCCCGAGGCGCTGGCTCAGCCATCGCTCGCCAAGAGCCGCGCGCTGGCGGCCGTGCGTGCGCGCCCGCGCTGGTGGGTGGAGCTTTTGATCGTCGGCTGGCTGCTGTGGGTCTACGACATCATCAACAACCTCGCGCACCTGCGCTATGGCCTCGCGATCGCGCATGCGACCGACGTGCTGCACCTCGAGCAGACGCTCGGCATCGACCCTGAGCGCACGCTCAACCGCTGGATGGCGCACCACCACACGCTGGGCGTGGTGTCCTCCTACTACTACGACAACGCCCACTTCATCGTTACCCTGGGCCTGCTGGGCTGGCTGTGGTGGCGCCGGGCGGACATCTACCGGCCGATGCGCACGGCGCTGGTGCTGATGAACGTGATTGGGCTCGCTGTGTTCTGGCTGTATCCGGTGGCCCCGCCACGCATGCTCGCGGGCTTCGCCGACGTTGTCGCGAACACGGGCGCTGTAGGCTCCTGGCACACCGGGCCGCTGGCGAGCGACGCCAATCAGCTGGCGGCGATGCCCTCGTTACACATGGCCTGGGCCGCGTGGTGCGGGCTGGTCATCTGGCAGATGACTAAGAAGGTCGAGGGGCCCAGCTCGGTGGTCTTCGACCGCCTGCGCCACCCTCTTAGCCCGCGCGTGTGGGTGCGGGTGCTGGCGGTGCTCTACCCATGTGTGACCTGTTTGGCAGTGCTCGGGACCGGCAACCACTTCGTGCTCGACATCCTCGCGGGACTGGCGACGGCGGCGCTGGCCGTGGTGCTGGCAAAGGCGCTCGGGCGCGCTCTTCCGGCCGCAGGTACCGCCTGTCACAAACTTGTTACGAAGTCCCGGATCAGGTAGACTGGCCGCGGTTGCCGATTCGTCCGTCGGCGGCCTCTGAAGCGGAGTCCGCCGCGAAAGCGCGCGGGCTTTCGCGTGTATAGGCTCCGATTCCACGGCTACGGCTCTTATCTCCACGACCATGACCACCACACTCACGCGCTACCTCGACGTGATCCTCGTGCTCGCCACGGCCCCGGTCGTGATCGCGGCGGGGCTGCCCCTGGCGGGCTACCTGATTGCCACCTGCGCGTGGCTGTTGACGCGCGTCGGCGCCGCCGCTGCTTACACACACGCGCTGCGCTCGAACGATCCGCGCGTGCGGGCCGGTCTGCAGGTCGGGACGATGATGGCGCGCGTGTGGCTGATCGCGCTCGCCGTGATCCTCGCCCGCTACGCGGTGAGTAAGGAAGACGGTGTGATGGCTGCCGCCGTCGTGCTGTGCGCGTTCACCGTGTATTTCGTCATGACGCTCGTCACGCGCGGCGGAGCACTGCAGCCGGGAAGGCCAGTGTCATGAGCGCACACGCGGCGGAGATTGAGCATCACAAGGGCATGAGCACCAAGCGCAAGCTCGCGATCATCGGTGGCATCTACCTCGCCGGGCTGATCGCGCTGCTCGTCATCTATGGGACGAGCGGCACGCGCAACACCGCGTTCGAACCCCAGAACGAGTTCAAGCTCGACACGTGGGTGAACCTCGGGGTGTTCTCGATCAACAAGGCCGTGCTGTATCTCGTGCTGACCGCCTCGCTGACCTCGGCGTCGATGATCTACATCGCGCGCCGCATGCAGGCGCGTCCCAACAAGGTGCAGGCGGCGGTGGAGATGATCTACACGATGATGCACGAGAACATCACCGGCAGTGCGATGGATGAGCAGATGGCCGCGAAGTGGTTTCCGTTCATCGGTGCGCTGTTCCTGTTCATCCTGTTCAGCAACCTGCTGGGCTACATCCCGCTGCCGACGAACACCGAGCACGAGATCAGCGTGTTCGGTTTGCACATCCCCGCCTTCTCGCTGTACGCGGCCACGGCCAACCTGTCGATCCCGCTGGTGCTGGCGCTGGTGGTATTCGTCTCATACACCTATGAAGGCGTGCGCGCCAAGGGCCCGATCGGCTACCTGAAGGGGCTCGTGCCCGGCGGCGTCACCGGCGGGATGGCCGTCGCACTGTTCTTCATCGAGGTGCTCTCCAACCTGATGCGCCTCTTGTCGCTGTCGATCAGGCTGTTCGCGAACATCCTGGCCGGGCACATGATCATCCTGTTTATGGGGGGCGCGCTGGCGGTGCTGCTGGGCATCGCTGCGCTCGGCTGGCTGACGGTCCCGTTCGCGGTCCTGCTGTTCGCGTTCGAGGTCGCGCTGGTGGCCGCCCTGCAGGCGTTCATCTTCGCCACGCTTACCGCTATCTACCTCGGCGGCGCCGTCGCCGAACACCACTAAAGGAGTAATTGCTGTGCACATAGCTCTTTTCACCGTTTTTGCGGTGACCGAAGAAATCGCGAAGGCCGGCAAGTCGATCGGCCTCGGCGTGGGTGGCGGTCTCGGTGCCGTCGGCGCCGGCGTCGGCATCGGTCTGATCTTCGGCAAGGTGATCGAAGGGGTCACCCGCCAGCCGGAGATGCGCGAGGAGATCACCCAGATCCAGTGGCTCGGCTTCGCATTGACGGAGGCGTGCTTCTTCTACGGACTCGTGGCCGGCCTCTTGGCCGCGTTCATCGTTTAGCGAGCTCGCGATGGTGATCGCCTCCAACGGCAGCTTCCTGATCACGCCGGGCGTCGGCCTGATGGTGTGGACGCTGCTCGTGTTCGGCCTCACGATGCTGCTGCTCGCGCGCCTGGCGTTCCCACGCATCAGCGAGGCGCTGGAACGACGCAAGCTGGCGATCGAAGAGTCGATCGACTCGGCCGAGCGCACGCGTACCGAGGCCGAGCAGCTGCTCGCCGAATACCGCGAGCGCCTGCACGAGGCTCGCGCGCAGTCGGATGAGATCGTCCAGCGGGCGCGCGCCGCCGCCGAGACGCACGAGCGCGAGTCCAAGGAGCACGCGCGCGAGCTCGCCGCCGAGGCGGGGCAGCGCGCGCAGCGCGACATCGAGGCGGCCACCCAGCGGGCGCTGCAGGAACTGCGCCACGAGGTCGCCGACCTGACGATCATGGCCACCGAGAAGGTCACGCGCAAGACGCTCGACTCCGCCGACCAGAAGCGACTGGTGGAGGAGGCTCTGGGCGAGCTCGACTTCACCGGTCTGGGGGCGAGCCAGAACTGATGCTCGCCCGACGCACATACGACGTGAGAGCTGGCTCATCGCATGACGTGGGCGAGGCCGGGGCGGCGCGCTGATGGAGGAGCTGGCCCAGGTATACGCTCGCTCGCTGTTCGAGGTCGCCCGCGAGCAGGGAAAGCTGGAGGAGCTGCGCGAGCAGCTCACCCAGTTCGCCGCCGCGCTGGAAGACAGCCGCGAGCTGCAGGTGTTCTTCTTCTCGCCTTACTTCTCCACCAAGGAGAAGCAGGAGGCGCTCGACGGCATGCTGGTTGACGCCGACCCGCAGTTCGTCAACTTCCTGAAGCTGCTCATCGAAAATCACCGCATGCCGGTGATCTTCCGCGCCCGCCGCGCCTTCGAGGTGCTGTGGGAGCAGGAGAACCGCCTTTTGCCGGTGGAGATCACCAGCGCGATCGAGCTCGATGACGCCACCACCGGCAGCGTCGCGCAGCGCATCGGCGAGAGCACCGGGCGGCGCGTGACGCTCACCACGCGCGTGGACCCCGCGATCATCGGGGGCATCGTCGTGCGCGTGGGCAACTCGATTCTCGACGCCTCAATCCGCAACCGACTGGAGCAGCTGCGCCGCCAGGTCGCCGTCGGCGCCTGACGCGCGCACCGCGACGACCGGGACCCCCCGACGCCCCACGAGCAGGACCAACTTTTCAACCAGGAGACACCATGCAGATCAATCCCGACGAGATAACGAACATCC
The DNA here is from genome assembly GCA_963723045.1 of uncultured Solirubrobacterales bacterium. Lineage (GTDB taxonomy): Bacteria > Actinomycetota > Thermoleophilia > Solirubrobacterales > Solirubrobacteraceae > Palsa-744. The sequence goes on from CAVROU010000001.1 coordinate 785,563, forward strand.
TCAAGAGCCGCATCGAGGGCCTCGGCGCCGGCGAGGCCGAGCTGACCGAGGTCGGCACCGTGCTGTCGGTCGCCGACGGCATCGCGCGTCTGCATGGTCTTGAGAACTGCATGTCCTTTGAGATGCTCGAGCTGCCCCACGGCGTCACCGGCCTCGCGCTGAACCTCGAGTCCGACAACGTCGGCGCGGTGCTGTTCGGCGAGTGGGAGCACGTCTCCGAGGGCGACACCGTCAGGCGCACCGGGCGCCTGTTGGAGATCCCTGTCGGCGAGGCGCTGCTGGGGCGCATCGTCGACCCGCTCGGGCGCCCCCTCGATGGTAAGGGCGACATCAACACGACCGAGACGCGCCCGGCCGAGTTCAAGGCCCCCGGCGTCGTGCAGCGCCAGCCGGTCACCGAACCGATGCAGATCGGCCTGAAGGCGATCGACGCGATGATCCCGATCGGCCGCGGCCAGCGAGAGCTGATCATCGGCGACCGCCAGACGGGCAAGACGGCGATCGCGATCGACGCGATCATCAACAACCGCGACACCGGCGTCGTCTCGATCTACGTGGCGATCGGCCAGCGCATGTCCACCGTCGTGGCGCTCGCGCAGACGCTCGACGAACACAACGCGCTCGACAACACGATCATCGTCGCCGCGCCCGCGGACGAGGCGGCGCCGATCAAGTTCATGGCGCCCTACGCGGGCTGCGCGATGGGCGAGCACTTCCTCTACAACGGCAAGGCCGCGCTGTGCGTGTACGACGACCTCACCAAGCATGCCTACGCCTACCGCCAGATGTCGCTTTTGCTGCGCCGTCCGCCGGGCCGCGAGGCGTACCCGGGCGACGTGTTCTACCTGCACTCGCGCCTGTTGGAGCGCGCGGTGAAGCTCAACGACGATCTCGGTGGTGGCTCGCTGACCGCGCTGCCCGTGATCGAGACGCAGGCCGGGGACGTGTCGGCGTACATCCCCACGAACGTCATCTCGATCACCGACGGGCAGATCTTCCTGGAGCCGAAGCTGTTCAACAGCGGTGTGCGTCCTGCGATCAACGTCGGCATCTCGGTGTCGCGCGTCGGCGGTAACGCACAGATCGGCCCGATGAAGAAGGTCGCTGGGCGGATCAAGCTGGAGCTCTCGCAGTACCGGGACCTCGAGGCCTTCGCGCAGTTCGGCTCGGACCTCGACGCCGACACGCAGCGCACGCTCGCGCGCGGCGAGCGGCTCGTGAAGACGCTCAACCAGCACGAGCGCGAGCCGCTGACGGTGCAGGACCAGGTGCTGCAGATCTACGCCGCCACCAACGGCTTCCTCGACCGGCTGAACGTCGATCGGGTGCCCGAGTTCCTGCAGAGCCTGATCGAACGCGCCCACGCCCAGCATGGCGAGCTGCGCACGAAGATCGCCGGCGGGGACTGGTCCAAGGAGACCCAGCAGGAGGTGCACGACGCCGTCGAGGGCTTCGCCGACGACTTCGGCTACGACCTCGACGAGGAAGGTCTGCCGCTGGACGACGCCACGGCACCACTGCCCGCCGCGGAGGGTGGCTCGGCGGCGCCTGCCGCGGGCGAGCGCAGCGACGAGCCCGTCGAGGTCCCCGCCTAGCCGCTCGTCGGCTCCAGGACCCAGCCATGGCCAGCCAGCGCGACGTCAAGAACCGGATCTCCTCGGTCAAGAACATCCAGAAGATCACCCGTGCGATGGAGATGGTCGCCGCCGCGCGCCTGCGCCGGGCAGAGCAGCGCATCGCCGCGCTGCGCCCCTACGCGAAGGCGATCCGGCGCATGACCCATCAGGCGGCGGATGCGGCGGGCGCCGAGGCGTCCTCGTTTCCGCTGCTCGCCGAACACGAGCGGGAGAGCAACGTCGGCCTGCTGCTTGTCACCGGCGATCGCGGCCTCGCGGGCGGTTTCAACTCGCAGATCATCCGCACCGGCGTGCGCGTCGGCACGGAGCTTGTCGAGGGCGGCAAGACGCCCGTCTGGTACGCAACCGGGCGGCGCGGCGTCTCCTCGCTGACGTTCCGCGGGCGCGACCTCAGCGGCAGCTACACCGGCTTCACCGATCGCCCCGCCTACGCCGACGCGCGCGCGATCGCCCAGGACCTGATCGAGGCATATGTCGACGGGCGCCTGGATCGCGTAGAGATTCTCTACAACTCCTACGTCTCGCCGCTCACGCAGACCGTTACGCGCGAGACTCTGCTGCCGCTCGCCCAGGCCGTGCTCAGCCCCGAGGAGGGCGAAGACGATGAGCGTCCCAGCGGGCCGCGCGCGCTCGTCGAGTACGAGCCCGACCCTAAGGACCTGCTGGAGCGCCTCGTGCCCGACTACGTGGAGATCTCGATCTACCGCGCGCTGATCGAGTCAGCGGCGGGGTTCTTCGGCGCACAGATGACCGCCATGCGCAGCGCCTCGGAGAACGCGGGGGAGATCATCACCGATTTGACCTTGCAGATGAACCGGGCCCGCCAGGCGGAGATCACGCAGGAGATCATGGAGGTTGTTGCCGGGGCGGAGGGACTGGCGTGATCACGCGCGGTACCGACCTTTTCGCGCAGTGTCGCTCGGAGGGCAAGGGCGGTGGAATGTCCGTCCTAGCCATCGTCTCGGGCAGTTCTCTCGGCGGGCGGCGGGGGCGGCGTGTGCCCTACCCCAAGACCACCGGCCCTCTGGCGGAGCCCCTCCGGGGCGTAGCCCTTGAAAGCTTTAAGCGATAGGAGATCAAGGAACCAATGACACCCACCACCGCCACCCAGCCCACCGGCTCTTCCGAGGGCGCCGCGACGCGCAACGTCGGGCGCATTGAGGAGATCCAGGGCGTCGTGATCGAGGCCGTCTTCCCCGACAAGCTGCCCGAGATCAACCACGCGATCACCGTCGCGCGGCCCGCCGCGGCCGCCGAGGAGGAGGCCGAGGGCATCTCCTCGGGCGCCGGCGAGGGTGTGCTCGTGTGCGAGGTGCAGCAGCACCTCGGCGACGACCGCGTGCGCGCGGTCGCGATGGACACGACCGACGGGCTGGCGCGCGGCGCGGAGGTGCTCGACACCGGCGGTCCCATCACCGTGCCCGTCGGCGAGGCGACGCTGGGGCGCATCTTCAACCTGCTTGGCGAGACGATCGACCTCGGCGAGCCGCTGCCCGCGGACACGCAGCGGCGCGGCATCCACCAGGAGGCCCCGCGCGCGGAGAACCTCACGCCGACCACCGAAATGTTCGAGACCGGCATCAAGGTCGTGGACCTGCTTGCGCCCTATGCCAAGGGCGGCAAGGTCGGGCTGTTCGGCGGCGCCGGCGTCGGCAAGACGGTGCTGATCCAGGAGCTGATCCACAACCTCGCCAAGGAGCACGGCGGGCTGTCCGCCTTCTGTGGCGTGGGCGAGCGCTCGCGCGAGGGCAACGACCTGTGGCTGGAGATGAAGGAGTCGGGCGTGCTCGACAAGACGATGCTCGTCTTCGGCCAGATGAACGAGCCGCCCGGCGCGCGCATGCGCGTCGCGCTGAGCGGGCTGACGATGGCCGAGTATTTCCGCGACCAGGGCCAGGACGTGCTGTTGTTCATCGACAACATCTTCCGCTTCGTGCAGGCCGGCTCCGAGGTCTCCGCGCTGCTGGGACGGATGCCCTCGCAGGTCGGCTACCAGCCGACGCTGGAGACCGAGATGGGTCAGCTGCAGGAGCGCATCACCTCCACGCGCACCGGCTCAGTCACCTCGGTGCAGGCGATCTACGTGCCCGCCGACGATTTGACCGACCCCGCGCCCGCGTCGGTGTTCGCGCACCTCAACGCCACCACCGTGCTCTCCAGGGCGATCAGCGAGAAGGGCATCTACCCGGCGGTCGATCCGTTGGACTCGACCTCGACGATCCTCAAGGCCGACGTGCTCGGCGACGACCATTTCCGCGTCGCCAACCGCGTCAAGGAGATCCTGCAGCGCTACAAGGAGCTGCAGGACATCATCGCGATCCTCGGCATCGACGAGCTCTCCGACGAGGACAAGGTGATCGTGCAGCGCGCGCGCAAGGTCGAGCGCTTCCTCTCTCAGCCATTCTTCGTTGCCGAACAGTTCACCGGCACCCCCGGTGCGTACGTGCCGATCGCCGAGACGATCCGCGGCTTCCAGGAGATCATCGAGGGCAAGCACGACGACGTGCCCGAGCGCGCATTCTTCCTGAAGGGCACGATTGAGCAGGTGCTGGAGGATGCAAATGAGTAGGGGCCGCAGAGCGGCCCTGCGGGAGCCGCGTGGCGTGAGTCGCGAGAGCCTGCCGCACCCCGGGCATCCGGCGGTTTCGGGGGTGGGAGGGTGTGGAGTTATTGTCTTTTTGAAATATGGTTGCTATGGTATATACAAGTCGTAATACGATGGTAATACTAAGAAAAAAACGCAATAACAGGGTCCACTCCTGATGGCCCGCGAGAAGTTCCCCGTCGAAGTGCTCACGCCCGAGGGCGAGGTGTTCAACGACGAGATCGAGATGCTCACGACGCGCACCGCCGTGGGGTCGATCGGCATCCTCGCCAACCACGAGCCCGTGCTCGCGCTGCTCGAGCCCACCGAGCTGCGGCTGTATCGCTCGGAGACCGACATCGTGCGCTACAAGCAGGACGAGGGCTATCTGCAGTTCGCCGAGAACCGCGCGCTGCTGCTGCTCAAGGAAGCCACGCCCGTCGAGGGCTCCGCTTCCGGGTCCTAAGCGCTCGCGCGCGCGGCCTGCAAGGATGCCCCTCTCAATGGCTCCTGAGCGCCAACCCATCGGTGTGATCGGCACCGGCTACGTCGGGCTGGTCACCGCCGCCGGCTTCGCCGAGCTGGGCAGCGAGGTGTGGTGCATCGACATCGACGCCGCCAAGATCGCGCGTCTGCGGCAGGGCGAGGTGCCGATCTGGGAGCCGGGCCTGGAGGAGCTCCTGGCCAAGCACTCCGGGCGCCTGCACTTCTCGACCGATCTGAGCGAGGCACTCGCGCACTGCCGCCTGCTGTTCGTCGCCGTCGGCACCCCGCCCACCTACTCGGGCGACGCCGATCTCTCGGCGGTGCATGCCGTGGTCGATGCGATCCCCGCCTCCGATCGCCACGCGCTCGTGATGAAGTCGACCGTCCCCAGCGGCACCGGCGCGGCGATCCAGCGCGTCCTGGGCGAGCAGGGCAAAGCCGGGCTGCGCTACGTCTCCTGCCCCGAGTTCCTCAAGGAGGGCTCCGCGGTGCACGATTTCCTGAACCCCGACCGGGTTGTCGTGGGCGACAACGGCGACTGGGCCGGCGACGCCGTGGTCGAGCTCTACTCGCCCCTGGATGCCCCGCTCGTGCGCACCGACATCGCGAGCGCCGAGATGGTGAAGCTCGCCTCCAACGCCTTCCTGGCGACCAAGATCTCGTTCATCAACGAGATCGCCAACGTCTGCGAGGGCACCGGCGCGGACGTCGTGGAGGTTGCGCGTGGCATGGGTCTCGACGAGCGCATCGGGCCGAAGTTCCTGCAGGCCGGCATCGGCTTCGGCGGCTCGTGCTTCCCCAAGGATGTCGACGCGCTCAAGCAGCTCGCCGGGAACTCCGGCTACCACTTCCAGCTGCTCACCGCCGTGATCGAGGTCAACGAGCTGCAGAAGCGCCGCGTGATCTCCAAGCTGCACAAGCACCTCGGCGGGCTCGTCGGCAAGCGCGTGGCGCTGCTCGGCCTGGCGTTCAAGCCAAACACCGACGACATGCGCGAGGCCTCCTCGCTGGTGCTCTCCGCGCGGCTGAACGCCGACGGCGCGGCGGTCTCCGCGTATGACCCCGTCGCGGAGGAGGAGGCCCGCAAGTTGGTGTCCGGGTTACGCTTCGCCGATTCCGCGATGGACGCCCTCAAAGACGCCGATGCCGCCGTGTTGGTCACCGAGTGGCCCGAGTTCCTCGAGCTCGACTGGCGCGCGGTCGCCGAGGCGATGAGCGGGACGCTGGTGGTCGACGGACGCAACGCGCTCGACCCCGAGGCTGTGCGCGCCGCGGGACTGGTCTACGAGGGGGTCGGAAGATGAGGGACGAAGTCCCGGTCAAGCGAGCCTGGAGGGCGAGCGACCACGTCAACGGGGCCGACTGGATGTCGGCCGGAGGACTTCGGTAATGCAGGCTGTCATTCTCGTCGGCGGCGAGGGCACCCGCCTGCGGCCGCTGACCTCCACGGTGCCCAAGCCGGTCGTGCCGCTCGTCGACCGTCCGTTCATCTCGTTCATGCTCGAATGGCTCCGCGAGCACGGCATCGACGACGTGATCATGTCCTGCGGCTTCCTCGCCACATCCGTGCGCAACGTGCTCGGCGACGGCTCCGGGGTGGGGGTGCGGCTGCGCTTCGTCGAGGAGCCCGACCCGCGCGGCACCGCCGGGGCGCTCAAGTTCGCCGAGTCGATGCTCGACGAGCGGTTTCTGATGCTCAACGGCGACGTCCTCACGGACATCGATCTCACCGCCCAGATCGCGCAGCACGAACGCACCGGCGCGCAGGCGACGCTCGCGCTCGTTCCGGTGGAGGATCCCACCGCCTACGGACTCGTGCGCCTCGCGCAGGACAACGCGGTGACCGATTTCGTCGAGAAGCCCGGCTCAGATCACATAGAGGGTGGCGCAGCCGGCCAAAGGCCGGCGAGCCGGGCCCCTCTTTCTTGGTCGTCCTCGAACATGATCAGCGCCGGCGCCTACGTGCTGGAGCGCGGGGTACTCGACCTCGTGCCACCCGACCGCAACGTCTCAATCGAGCGCGAGGTGTGGCCGCTGTTGATCGGCGCCGGTCTCTACGGCTTTCCCTCGCAGAGCTACTGGCTGGACATCGGCACGCCCGCGCGCTACCTGCAGGGGACCTTCGACATCATCGAGGGCAATGTGCGCACCGCCGTGCAGGAGCGTCTGGGCAGCGACTATCTCGCGGTCGCCGACGGCGCCGACGCGCAGGGCCGCGTGATTCCCCCGGCGGTGCTCGAGAGCGGCGTTCAGATCGCCCCCGACGCCCACGTCGGCAGCCTCGTCGTGCTCGGCGAAGGCGTGTCGATCGGCGCCGGCAGCACCGTCGAGCGCGCCGTGATCTGGCGCGGCAGCGAGGTCGGCGAGGGCTGCACGCTGCGCGACTGCATCGTCGCGGCCGGCTGTCGCATCGGCGACGGCACCCAGATCCTGGGCGGCGCCGTGCTCGGAGAGGGGGTCACGGTGGGGGCGGAAAACACGATCGCCCACGGTGCGCGTATCTTCCCTGGCGTGACTCTCCCCGACGGAGCCCTCAGATTCTGATGCCCGAGGACACAATGACCCTCTCGCGCGAGGCGATCGCGCAGATCGACGTCTCCGGGCAGATGAACGACGTGCTCGGGCTTCCAGATCATCTGCGCGACGCGCTGTGGCGCGTGGAGTCGGCGATCATGAACGAGTGGGACTCGCCCTCGGGCCTCGTCGTCGCGGGCATGGGCGGCTCGGCGATCGGCGGCGCGCTGGCGCGTGCGGCGCTCGGCGACCAGGCCTCGCGGCCGATCTTCGTGACGCGCGCCTACGGGCTGCCCTCGTGGACGACGCCCGACACGACCGTGCTGTGCGCGTCCTACTCGGGCAACACCGAGGAGACGCTCGCCTGCTACGAGTCCGCCGGCGCGCTCGGCGCGCAGCGCGTCGTGGCGACCACCGGCGGGCGGCTGGCCGAGCTGGCGCGGGAGGAGGGCGTCCCCGTGATCCCGCTGCCCGGCGGCTTTCAACCGCGTGCAGCCGTCGCCTACATGACGGTCGTCGCGCTCGAGGTGGCGGCGCTCTGCGGCGCCGGTCCCCACCTCACATCCGAGATCGACGTGGCGGCCTCGCACAGCGAGCTGCTCGTCGCCGAGTGGGGCCCCGACGCGGACGAGGACTCACTCGCCAAGACGATCGCGCGCGGCCTCCTGGGCAGCGCCCCGGTGGTCGCCGGCGCGGGCCTGACGACGCCGATCGCCTACCGCTGGAAGACGCAGATCAACGAGAACGCCAAGCAGCCCTGCTTCGCGCACGAGCTGCCCGAGCTCGACCACAACGAACTCGTCGGCTGGGAAGGCGCCCCCGACGTCGGGCGCTTCTCGGCGGTGTTCCTCGACGACGCCGACGCGCACCCGCGCGTGAAAGCGCGCATGGAGCTGACCGAGCGGCTGATCGCCGATTCGGCCGCCGCGACCTTCAGGTTGGAGACACGCGGGGAGAGCGCCTGCGAGCGCGTCGTCTCGCTGGTCTTGCTCGGCGATCTGGTCTCGCTGTACCTGGCGGCGCTGCGCGGCGTGGACCCAGGTCCGGTGCGACTCATCGAGCAGCTGAAGGCCGAGCTGGCCGAGCAGTAAACGCCGGGCTGCGTCGTGTCGAGGCCTGGCGCCGCGGGCCGGCCGTGTGATATTTTCCCAGACAGACCGAGGAGCGCTGCGACGGTTTCATCTCATCCGCCACGCTCGGTTTCCCTTTCTTGTTGCAAGGGCGCTCACCTGACCTACCAGGAGAGTCATGTCGTCAATGTCCGCTGTCGCCACCACGCCCGACTTCAAGGTCGCCGACCTCTCGCTGGCCGAGTTCGGCCGCAAGGAGATCCGCCTCGCCGAGCACGAGATGCCCGGCCTGATGTCGTCCGCGCTGAGTACGCCGCGCGGCAGCCGCTGGCCGGCGCGCGCATCACCGGGTCGCTGCACATGACGATCCAGACGGCCGTGCTGATCGAGACGCTCACCGCGCTTGGCGCGGAGGTGCGCTGGTGCAGCTGCAACATCTTCTCCACCCAGGACCACGCCGCCGCGGCGATCGCCGTCGGTCCCGACGGCACGCCCGAGGAGCCGCGCGGGGTGCCGGTGTTTGCCTGGAAGGGCGAGACGCTTGAGGAGTACTGGTGGTGCACCGAGCAGCGCACTGCTCTGGCCCGGCGAGGACGGTACCCCTAGCGTTTCGGGGCCGAACATGATCCTGGACGACGGCGGCGACGCGACGCTGCTGGTGCACAAGGGCACCGAGTACGAGGCCGCTGGCGCCGTGCCAGATCCAGCTGGTGCTGACTCTGAGGAGTTCGAGGTGATCCTCTCGCTGCTTACGCGCTCGCTGGGCGAAGACCCCCAGCGCTGGACGCGTATCGGCCAGGGCATCAAGGGCGTCACCGAGGAGACCACCACGGGCGTGCACCGGCTGTACGAGATGACCGAGGCCGGCACCCTGCTGTTCCCCGCGATCAACGTCAACGACTCGGTGACGAAGTCGAAGTTCGACAACCTCTACGGCTGCCGCCACTCGCTCGTGGACGGCATCAACCGCGCCACCGACGTGATGATCGCCGGCAAGATGGCCGTCATCTGCGGCTTCGGCGACGTCGGCAAGGGCTGCGCGGAATCGCTGCGCGGCCAGGGCGCGCGCGTGGTCGTCACGGAGATCGACCCGATCTGCGCGCTGCAGGCGGCGATGCAGGGGTACACCGTGCGCACGCTGGAGGAAGTGATCGCCGAGGGTGACATCTTCGTGACGTGCACCGGCAACAAGGACATCATCCGTGCCGAGCACATGGGCGCGGATGAAGCACCAGGCGATCGTCGGCAACATCGGCCACTTCGACAACGAGATCGACATCGCCGGGCCTCGCCAAGACGCCGGGCATCGAGCGCATCAACATCAAGCCGCAGGTCGACGAGTGGGTGTTCCCCGACGGCCACGCGATCATCATGCTCTCCGAGGGGCGCCTGCTTGAACCTCGGCAACGCCACCGGGCACCCGTCGTTTGTGATGAGCAACTCGTTCACCAACCAGACGATCGCCCAGATCGAGCTCTTCACCAAGAACGACGAGTACGAGAAGCGCGTGTACGTGCTGCCCAAGCACCTCGACGAGAAGGTCGCGCGGCTGCACCTCGACGCGCTCGCGGTGCGCTTGACGAAGCTCTCAGAGGAGCAGGCCGCCTATATCGGCGTGTCGGCGGACGGGCCCTACAAGCCCGATCACTACCGCTACTAAGCGCAGCAGCCAATCGAGTGCGGGGCGGGGGGTTCCCGTCCCGCGCAATCGGGTAGCGTCCTCGCGCGATGAGAGCGATGGTCCTCGCGGCGGGTCTCGGCACCCGCCTGCGCCCCCTGACGTACGAGATCACCAAACCGATGGTGCCGGTGCTCGACCGGCCCGTGATGGCGCACATCCTCGACCTGCTCGACCGCCACGGCTTCGATGAGGTGGTCGCCAACCTGCACTACTTCCCCGACTCGATCCGCGAGCACTTCGGCGAGCGCCTGACCTATCGCTACGAGGAGGAGCTGCTGGGTACCGCCGGCGGCGTGCGCGCCTGCCGCGAGTTCTTCGGCGACGATGCCTTCCTGATCATCTCCGGCGACGCGCTCACCGACATCGACCTGGGCGCGTTCGTCGCGCGCCACCGCGCTGCGGGGGGGATCGCGACGCTGGCCGTCAAACAGGTCGCCGACACGCGCGAGTACGGCGTGGTGCTGCACGACGCCGACGGGGCGCATCACGGGCTTTCAGGAGAAGCCCGAGCCCGAGGAGGCGCTCTCGAACCTCGGCAACTGCGGCATCTACATCTTCGAGCCCGCGATCTTCGATCACTTCCCCGAGCGGCCGTTCGCCGACTGGGCGCAGGACGTCTTCCCGGCGCTGCTGGCGGGCGACGTGCCCTTCCACATCCACGAGATCCGCGACTACTGGAACGACGTCGGCTCGCTCGCCGAGCTGCGCCAGGGCACCTTCGACGCGCTGCGCGGCGAGCTGCGCCTGCAGGTGCAGGGCGAGGAGGTGCGCCCCGGGGTGACCGTCGCCGGTGGGCAGTCTCTGCCGCGAGGACCTGGAGGTCGACGGCCAGGCGTGGATCGGCCACGACGTGCAGATCGGCGCGGGCGTGCGCCTGATGGGCCCCGTCGTGCTCGGCGACGGCGCACGCGTGGGCGACGGCGCGCAGCTGCGCGAAGCAATCGTCTTCCCCGGCACCGAGGTCGCGGCGGGGGCGATCCAGATCGGCGCGATCGCCGGCCACGCGGGGATCCTGCAGAGCTGCGGCGACCGGGCCCGCCGAAGGGGTCTCCGGTCTGCATGGACACGCAGCACTTGACTTCGTCCGCTCAGCGAGCATTCCTATCGCGACCATGGTACAACACAATGGTATTTCCAGCCCGCGGATTCGCCCGGGCCTCTGCTTGCGTAGGAGTGCTCTTTCCACTGAGCTACCACCTGCCCAACGGCAGGCGCTCCCTACGAGACGGAGACGCTCGCTCCGCTGCTGCGCGCTGCTCGGACTCGACTCGAAGCATCCGCATGAACAGGATCGCCAGCGCCAGCCCCATCACGATCGACTGCTCGACGGCCATGATGATGCCGGCGATCGCCTGGTCTTCCTGGGCGGGTATGCCCCACACGCGGGCGTGGTGGATGTAGTAGGAGTAGAGCGCCACGGGGGCGAAGGCGAGGCCCATGCCGAGCACGCCCACGAACAGCTTTGTGGTGGCCATGTAGATGACGGGCCCCATGCCGCCGAGGCGCATGCGCGCGCGGATCGGCGAGAGCAGGTGCCACCAGTACAGCGACCCGGCCACGACGAAGCTCGTGTGCTCGAGCACGTGCACGAGTGGGTGGCGCAGCGCGAGGTCGTAGGCGGCCGGGATGTGCCACGCCCAGATCACCGCCACGTACAGCATCAGCGCGAAGGCGGGGTGCGCCAGCGGGCCCGGCCTGGCGCTCCATGTCAGAGACCGCGCGCGTCACGGGTCGCAGGATCACCTTCGTGAGGCCGAGGATCGCCAGGATCGGCACGACGTCGAGCAGCAGCATGTGCTGGATCATGTGCATGAAGAACAGGTCGTCGGCCAGCGAGTCGACGGGGGAGACGAGCGCCACGAGCACCACTGCGAGCGAGCCCATGAAGCAGCACAGTCGCCATACGGGCGCGTCCTTTGCGGGGTGGTCGGAAACACGCCGCACGGCTAGCCAGCGCCGCAGGTAGACGCCGCCGACGAGCGCCACGCCGATCAGCACGCCCGGCGCGAGCGTCCACGACGAGGTGGGGCCATCGGCGCCGATTCGCGCAGGCTGCGCCTCGACGAGCCGGCGGAGGCATACCGCCGGTGACGGGCGTAGGCATCGAGGTGCGTCTTCCAATGTACGCCCCGACCAACGAAGGGAGTCCTGATGCAGATCGACATCAAGGGCCGTAACGTTCCGGTCACCGACGAGCTGCGGCGGCATCTGGAGAGCCGTCTGGGGAAGATCGCGCGGCAGGTCTCGCCGCTGGCGCGCCTGGAGGTGGAGCTCTTCGCCGAGCGCAACCCGCGCGTGGCGGACAGCCAGGTGGCGGAGGCCACGCTGTATCTGAAGGGCGTGACGCTGCGCGCCAGGACGCCTCGCCGAAGATGATGCACTCGCTGAACCTGATGGTGGAGGAGCTCTCGCGCCAGGTCAAGCGCCACCGCGACAAGCGCCGCAAGCGGCGCGAGTCGCGCGCCGCCGCGCCCGCACGCGGCGCTGCCACGCTCCTCGCCGGGGCTCGGGGCGACGGGCTGAGCCGACGCGACCCGGCGCGTGGCTCGGGCGGCGGGAGTCGACGCGACGGCGCCGCGGGGCGACGGTGGTCTCGCCGGCCTCGAGGCGCTCTGACGCGCTCAGACGCTACCCTGGGGACGTGTCCATCTCTGCTCGATCGCGCCCTCAACGTCGGCGAGGCGAAGAAGTTCAAGACCTACGAGAAGCGCGTCGCGCTGATCGGCGCGTTCGAGCCCGAGCTCGAACACGACACCGACGCCGAGCTGCGCGAGCGGATGGACGCGCTGCGCGAGCGCGCGCGCGCGAGGGCGAGTCGCTCGACGACCTGCTGCCGGAGTGCTTCGCGGTCGTGCGCGAGACCGGCAAGCGCACGATGGGCATGCGCCACTTCGACGTGCAGCTGATCGGCGGCATGGTGCTGCACGACGGGCTGCATCGCCGAGATGAAGACCGGCGAGGGCAAGACGCTGACGGCGACCCTGGCGGTCTTCCTCAACTCGCTGGCGGTGCGGGGCGAGGACTCGCCCTGGACGCCGGCACGACGCAAGGGCGTGCACGTGGTCACCGTCAACGACTACCTGGCGCGCCGCGACGCGGAATGGATGAGGCCGATCTACGACGCGCTCGGGGTCACCGTCGGCGTGCTCCAGAACCATGCAGCCCTACGACGAGAAGCAGCGCGCCTACGCCTGCGACGTCGTCTACGGCACCAACTCGGAGTTCGGCTTCGACTACCTGCGCGACAACATGGCCAAGGACCTCGCCGAGAAGGTCCAGCGCGGGCACCCCTTCGCGATCGTGGACGAGGTCGACAACATCCTGATCGACGAGGCGCGCACGCCGCTGATCATCTCCGGCGCCCCCGAACAGGCGGCCGACCTGTACTGCAAGTTCGCCCGCCTGGCGCCGCGCATGGTGGCGGGCAAGACGCCCGAAGGCATGGACCCGCGCACGAAGAAGGAGTTCATGGCGGACTTCGACTACGAGTTCGACGAGAAGCACAAGACCGTGTCGATCACCGAGCAGGGCGTCGCCAAGGCCGAGCGCTTCCTCGGCATCGACCACCTCTACCGGGCCGAGAACGGCCACCTCGTCAACCACCTGATCCAGGCGCTGCGGGCCGAGTCGCTCTACAAGCGCGACGTCGACTACGCGGTGATCGACGGCGAGGTGAAGATCATCGACGAGTTCACCGGCCGCATCCTCGAGGGGCGGCGCTGGTCGGAGGGGCTGCACCAGGCGGTCGAGGCCAAGGAGGGCGTGCGCGATCCAGGAGGAGAACCAGACGCTCGCGACGATCACCTACCAGAACTACTTCCGCCTCTACGACAAGCTCTCCGGGATGACCGGCACGGCGCTGACCGAGGCGACCGAGTTCATGAAGATCTACAAGCTGCCGGTCGTCCAGATCCCGACCAACCAGCCGATGGTCCGCGACGACCGCAACGATCAGGTCTACAAGACCAAGGACGGCAAGTGGAAGGCGGTCGTCAGAGAGATCGCCGCGCGCCACGAGAACGGCCAGCCGGTGCTCGTCGGCACGATCTCGGTCGAGGTCTCCGAGCTGCTCTGCGCGAGCGCTGACGAAGCGCGGCATCAAGCACACGGTGCTCAACGCCAAGCCCGAGCACGCCGAGCGCGAGGCCGAGATCGTCGCCGAGGCCGGGCAGCCGGGCGCGGTGACGATCGCCACCAACATGGCCGGCCGCGGCGTCGACATCAAGCTCGGCGGCAACCCCGAGCACCTGGCCGCCCAGCAGCTGGCGCAGCAGGGCGTCGAGCCCGGCGGACCGAGGGCTACGAGCGAGCGCATGCAGGAGCTCCTGCCGGAGCTCGAGCGCGCAGCGTGCGCGGCCGAGCCGCGAGCAGGTGGTGGCCGCCGGCGGCCTGTACATCTGCGGCACCGAGCGCCACGAGTCGCGGCGCATCGACAACCAGCTGCGCGGGCGCTCCGGCCGCCAGGGCGACCCCGGCGAGTCGCGCTTCTTCCTCTCCGCCGAGGACGACCTCGTGCGGCTGTTCGCCGGCGACCGGATCTACAAGATCCTCGACCGCCTCGGCGGCGTCGACGAGGAGGGCAACGAGGAGCCGATCGAGGCGGGGATGCTCTCCAAGCAGATCGAGAAAGCCCAGAAGAAGGTCGAGGAGCAGAACTTCCTGATCCGCAAGCGCGTGCTCGAGTACGACGACGTGATGAACGAGCAGCGGCGCGTCGATCTACGCCTACCGCGACGAGGTGCTCGAAGGCAAGAGCATCGGCGAGGAGGCGCGCGACGAGATCGCGCAACGTGATCGAGCGCACGGTCGACGAGTACACGCCCGGCGACTTCCTCGAGGACTGGGACCTCGACGGGCTGGTCACGCGCGCTCGGCCAGATCTTCCCGCTCGAGCTCGGCGCCGAGGACTCGACCCGGAGACGGTCGACCGCGACGTCGCTCACCGAGCGCGTCGCCGAGCACGCGATGGAGCGCTACGACGCGCGCGAGCAGCGAGCTCGGCGAGGAGCTGATGGGCGCGCTCGAGCGCTTCCTGCTGCTGCAGATCATCGACGAACGCTGGCGCGAGCACCTCTTCGACATGGACTACCTGCGCGAGGGCATCCACCTGCGCGGCTTCGCCCAGATCGACCCGCTCGTCGCCTACAAGAACGAGGCCTTCACGCTGTTCGGCGACCTGATGAACAGCGTCTGGACGGACTTCGCGCGCATGATCTTCAACGTCGAGGTCAACGTCGAAGGGCCAGAACGGCGGCGGCGCCGGCGCCGGCGCCCGTCGTTCGCGGCCGCCGGCAGCGCGACGCGCGCCGGGCGCGTCTCCTACTCGGGCGGGCACAGCGCGACGGGCGCCGGCGCGCTGGCCGCCGCGGCCGCCGCGGCCGGCGCGGCGGCGGCCGGGCTACGCCGAGGCGGGCGAAGGCAGGCCGAAGCGGCTGCCGGTCGTCGAGCAGCGCGTGCGTCGACGACGAGCACCAGGTCGGGCGCAACGACCCCTGCTGGTGCGGGTAGCGGCAAGAAGTTCAAGAAGTGCCACGGCGCCTGAGCGCCGCGCGCGCGCTGCAGCGATCCGGCCACGCGGGCTGCTAGCGTGGGCGCATGGCCACAGCGCGCCGAGCGAGTCGACGCCGCAGCGCCTGGCTGCGATCCGCGAGCAGCTGAAGCTGCTCGCGGACTATCTTTGACCCCGCTGCGCTGAGCGAGCGCGTGGCGGCGCTCGAGGCGCGAGATGGGCGGCCGGGCTTCTGGGACGACTCCGAGCGCGCCGCGACGGTGTCGGCCGAGCACGCGCGCGCGGCCAGGCGCCTGGAGACTTCAGCGACGCTGCAGGCGCGACGTCGAGGATCTCGACGGGCTCGCCGAGATGGCCGCCGAGGACGAGTCGCTGCAGCGCCGAGGTCGACGAGCAGCTCGCCTCGGTCGAGGCGCGCCTGGCCGAGCTCGAGGAGCAGCGGCTGTTCTGCGGGCGCTACGACGCCGGCGACGCGCTCGTCACCGTCAACGCCGGGGCCGGGGGCACCGACGCCCAGGACTGGGCGGAGATGGTGCTGCGGATGCTGATGCGCTGGGCCGAGCGGCGCGGCTTTCAGGTCGAGCTGCTGGAGGTCAGCGCCGGGCGAGGAAGCGGGCATCAAGTCGGCGACCTTCCGCGTCCGCGGCGAGAACGCCTACGGCCTCTTCGCCGCCGAGCGCGGCGTGCACCGGCTGGTGCGCCTCTCGCCGTTCGACTCCGCCCACCGCCGCCAGACGAGCTTCGCCGGGGTCGAGGTCGCGCCGGTCGTGCAGGACACCGGCGAGGTCGAGATCGACGACGACGACCTGCAGGTCGACACCTACCGCGCCTCCGGCGCGGGCGGCCAGCACGTCAACAAGACCGACTCGGCGGTGCGCATCACCCACCGTCCCGACGGGCATCGTCGTGCAGTGCCAGAACGAGCGCTCGCAGTCCTCGAACCGGGCCACCGCGATGGCGATGCTGCGCGCCAAGCTGCTCGAGCGCCAGGAGCGCGAACGCCAGGAAGAGATCGCGCGCGAGAAGGGCGAGGCGCAGGACGTCAACTTCGGCTCGCAGATCCGCTCCTACGTGCTGCACCCCTACACGATGGTCAAGGACCACCGCACCGGGCACGAGATGGGCGACGTCCAGCGCGTGCTCGACGGCGACCTGGACGGGTTCGTCCGCGCCTATCTGCTGCGCGCGGCGGCGGCCCCCGGCCAGTGAGCGCAGAGGAGCTCTTTGCGCCCGGGGACGTCGGGCCGGCGAGCGCAGGGCCCGTCGCACGCGGCGTCCGCTCGGCGAGCGCGGGGAGCGCGGATGAGCTGAAGGCGCTCGTGGGCCGGGCCCTCGCGGAGGACGTGGGCTCAGGCGATGTGACAAGTGAGGCCACGGTGGACGCCGATGCCTACGCCCGCGCCCGGATCATCCAGAAAGCTCCCGGTGCAATCTACGGTCTAGACGCTGTCGAGATGGCATTCGCGGCGCTCGATCCCGATGTGCGTGTGCAGCGCCTGGTGCGAGAGGGGACATGGAACGAGGTCGGCACGCCTGTGCTGGCGGTGGAGGGCTCGGCGCGTGCGCTTCTCACGGGGGAGCGCCTGGCACTGAACCTGCTTGCCCACCTCTCCGGCGTGGCCACCGCGGCGGCGCGCGCGGCCCGCGCCGTGCAGGGCACGAGGGTAAAGGTGCTCGATACGCGCAAGACCACCCCCGGGCTGCGGATGCTCAAGAAGGCTGCCGTCGCGGTGGGTGGGGCCGGCGTGGCGGTCAACCATCGCGTGGGTCTCTACGATGCGATCCTGATCAAGGAGAATCACATCGCGGCTGCCGGGGGAATTGCGCAGGCCGTGGCGCGGGCGCGAGCCCATGCCCCCGAGCTGGCCGCGACGCTCGAGGTCGAGGTGCGCGATCCGGCGGAGATCGAGCAGGCGCTCGCCGCGGGAGCGGGGCGTCTGCTGCTCGACAACATGGACCCGGCCGCGCTGCGCGCCGCCGTCGCCCAGGTCGCGGGACGTGCCGTGCTGGAGGCCAGTGGCAACGTGACGCTGCAGACACTGCGCGAGTACGCCGAGACGGGCGTGGATTTCGTCTCGCTCGGCGCGCTGACTCACTCGGCGCCGGCGCTCGATCTCTCACTGATTGTGGAGCCTCTCTATCAGCTCTCGCCCTCGGGGCCGGCTTTATAGCTCGCACCTCGGGGCGGTCGTCGTCCTTGCCCTCAGGCCGGCTTCTCAGCCCTCGGGGCCCGACTGCTGTTCGGCCACGAATGCGGTGGCCCGCTCCTCTCCCAGGAACGGAGTGAGGACCGCGAGCGCCATCTCGGGGACGATCGTGGGGAGCGTCTCGGGCGAGTGCTCCACCACATGGCGTTGCAACAGCCCGAAGACCTCGTTGGCGACGGTCTCATCGACTATGCGAGCCGTCGGTGTGTCTCTGGGTGCGAAGCGGAAGCCCGGTTCGAGGAACAGCGCGAAGGCGTCCAGCAGCGAGTTCAGCAGCTCCTTGCCTGGCGTGCCGATCGCGAGGATCTCCACGAGGCCCAGGCGGGCGAGCGCGGGCTCGTTGGCCATCCAGTCGGTGTAGGCCTCGCAGGCCGCCCAGATCGCCTCGGGCCATGTACTGGCCATCTGAAAGGCTTCCTGGCAGTGCGCCATCCGCTGATCGGCGCTAGCTTCGAGCGTGGAGATCGCGGCCTCCAGCTTGCCCGGAAAGTGCTCGTGGAAGACCCTTAGCGTGATGTGGGCCTCCGCGCAGATGTCCTCCACGGTCGCAGCCGCGTAGCCCCTGCCCGCGATGGCACGGGCTACGGCGGCTTGGATTTGATCGTGCTCGTTGCGCGTCACGAATCTGCGTGGCGGGTTATGCGGGCGGCGAGCGCCAGGAGGTGTATCTGAGGGCTCCGGTCCCCCCTGCACGGAGTCATCAATGGACAGCAAATGTGACATTACAGCGTTTGACGATAGTCGAAGGTCAAGCCACGGGCCAGAGCGTGCAGACCCTGTCGTCGTCTCCCGGCCGATGGCCGCTCTCAGGGCGGCGATAGAATGGTTTTCATGCAGCTGCCGATGGCACCCACGACCACGCAGCATCCCTCGCAGGCGCTGACGCCGGCTGAGATCGAGGATCTGAAGGTGCAGGTGCGCGCCCTGGCGGCAGAGCGCGAGGCGGTGATCCTGGCGCACAACTACCAGGTGCCCGAGGTGCAGGACGTGGCCGACTACGTGGGCGACTCGCTTGGGCTCTCGCGCATGGCGGCGCGGGCGCCGGGTGAGACGATCGTCTTCTGCGGTGTGCACTTCATGGCTGAGACGGCATCGATCCTCTGCCCGGAGAAGACCGTGCTGATCCCCGACCTGGACGCCGGCTGCTCGCTGGCGGCCTCGATCGACGCCGGGCAGCTGCGGGAATGGAAGGCCGAGCACCCCGCGGGGGTAGTCGTGATGTACGTCAACACGACCGCCGGGGTGAAGGCGCTGACCGACTACTGCTGCACCTCCGCCAACGCGGTCGATGTCGTGCGCCACATCTACGAGACGCACGGCGCGGAGACGGAGATCCTGTTCGGGCCGGATATGTGGCTGGGGGCCTTCGTGGAGAAGGAACTCGGCAGGCGCATGCACGTCTGGGACGGCGAGTGCCACGTGCACGCGGGCATCCGCCCGGCCGACATCGACGCTACGCGCGCGGCGCATCCGGGTGCCGACTTTCTCATCCACCCGGAGTGTGGGTGCAGCACGAGCGTGATGGAGTACGTCGCCGCCGGGGACATCTCCAGCGAGGGTGTGCACATGCTCTCGACGGGCGGGATGCTCCAGTACGCGCGCGAGGCGGAGGAGCACGCCGAGGCGGGGAGGCACGCAGAGACCGGGGAGCACGTCGAGGCTGGCTCCTCGGGGCCGGTCGGCGGGCACGGCGGCGGCCGGCGCGAGGCGGTTGTCGCGACCGAGGTAGGGATGCTCTATCCACTGCGGATGGCCGCGCCGGACATCGACTTCATCCCCGCCAACCCCGAGGCGAGCTGTCAGTTCATGAAGATGATCACGCTGCCCAAGCTGCGCGACGCGCTGCGCGACATGCAGTTCGAGGTGCGCGTGCCAACGGAGATCGCCGAGCGCGCTCGCGTGCCGATCGACCGCATGGTCGCTATCGGCTGAGCCAGATCAGAATTCGTCGGCCGTGTGCGGGCCCACACAGGCGATCGCCAGGTTGTCGGCGACGCCGGCGGCGACCTCGCGGACCTGCTCGTAGGTGACGGCGTCGAGTGCGGCGATGGCGGCGTCGGGGTCGATGTCCTCGCCGAACACCACCGAGCGCCCCGCTGCGTAGCGGGCGACGGCGCCGGTGTTCTCGAAGGCGAGCACGAGCCGTCCTGCGGCGTAGGCGCGCGCCCGCTGCACCTCCTCCTCCGTCGGTCCCTGCTCGCGCAGCTCAGCGACGATCTCGCGCATGCGCGTGTATGCCTCGACGCACTTGGCGGACTCAAGGCCCGAGCCCAGCTGCAGGATCGGCACGTCCGCGAAGGCGTGGTCGATGGCATAAACCGAATAACAAAGACCCCGCTTCTCACGGATCTCCTCGAAGAGCCTGGAGCCCATCGAGCCGCCCAGAAGAGTTGAATAAATAGAGAGGGCCGCGCGCTGGGAGACATCGGTGACGCCGATATCGGGGCGGTAGATCATGCGCAGGTGAGACTGGTTGGTGTCCCGCTGCTCGGTGAGCGTCTCAGGCGCGAAGGCCGGCGCCGGTATATAGGGCTCGGGGTCGGACAGCGAGGGGAAGCGCGCGAAGCACTCCTGCAACTCCTGCTCGGGCGGCAGGTGCTCGATGTTGCCCGCGAGGAACGCTCCGCCGCGCGCCCCTGCCCAGCGGCGCTCGCGGAAGGCGACGATCGCCTCGCGCGTGAAGGTGCGCAGGTTCTCCTCGGGGCCCAGCACGGTGCGCCCGAGCGGATGCTCGCCGAAGGCCGCGCGGTCGATCAGATACTCCGCGACCGTCGAGGGCTGGTCATAGGCGCGGTTGATCTCCTGGATCACCACGCCCCGCTCGCGGTCGAGCTCCTGGGCATCCAGGCGTGGGCGCGCAACGAAGTCGGTGAGCAGGTCGATCGCCTGTGGTGCGGACTCCGCGCGGACGGTGATGTGGAAGGCCACCAGATCGTGGCTCGTGTAGGCGTTCAGCACGCCTCCCATGCGCTCGGCGGTCTCGTTGATGTCGCGGTGCGCGGGGTACTTCTTGCCCCCCTTGAACACGAGGTGCTCGAGGAAGTGGGCCATCCCGTTCTCCTCAGGGCGCTCGGTGCGGGCGCCTGCGTCGAAGGCCACGAGTACGGTCAGGGCGCGCGTGCCGGGGATTGCGAGACGGTGGATCGGGAGCCCGTTGGCGGGGACGGTTGTGGTGGAGACCTTGGCCATGCGCCAACCTTAGTGCAGGTATCTTGCGTTGCCCGTCTCAGGTGCACCGGATGTCTGGGAGGGACCACCGAATGTCTGGGGCGGATGGGCATGCCGAACCGACACCGCACGCACCGCTCGGCTCGGCTCGGCTCGGTGTCCGGGTGCGCCTCGCGGCCCTGCAAAGCCCGTTGCATGCAGGGAAAGCTTCAGGTAAGTGGGGCGCCCGGCGCTACTGTGCCGCGCGATGGCCAGCTCCGAGACCTCGACCCATGGGCGTGCCGCGGCGCGTCGCCGTCGCGCTCCGGCGCGTGCGGCCGCGCCGCCCGTCAAGGCTCCCGCGCCCACCAGTCCGCCCCCGCGGGCGGACACCGTGGTCGAATTTCGCGGGGTCTCCAAGCTCTACGGTCCGGGTGGGGTCGGCCTGGAGCGCGCCACGTTCGCGGTGAACCGCCAGGAGTTCGTGTTCCTTGTCGGCTCGACCGGCTCGGGCAAGTCGACGTTGATGCGGCTGCTCATCAAGGAGCTAGAGCCCACCGAGGGTTTCATCCGCGTCGCCGGGCGCCACCTGGGGGAGATCGATCGCAAGCGCATCCCTTATTACCGGCGCAACGTGGGGGTGGTGTTCCAGGATTTCAAGCTGCTGCCGACGCGCACCGTGTACGACAACATCGCCTATGCGCTGCAGGTCACCGGTGCGAGCCGCCGCCAGATCCGCGAGAAGCTGCCCGACATCCTGCGCCTCACGGGGCTCTCGACGAAGCTGCACAACTACCCTCACCAGCTTTCCGGGGGTGAGCAGCAGCGCGTCGCCGTGGCGCGCGCGTTCGCGGGGCACCCGCCGCTGCTGCTGGCGGACGAGCCCACCGGCAACCTCGACCCCGAGACGTCGATCGGGATCATGCAGTTGCTCTATCGCATCAATCGGGCCGGCACGACCGTGCTTGTGGCGACGCACGACAACGAGATGGTCGACAAGATGCGCCGCCGCGTGATCGAGCTGCGACGCGGGCGGATCGTGCGCGACGAGGCCGTCGGCTCCTATGGGCCGCAGGATGAGAACACCGCCGAACTCGGCCAGCGTCTGCGGCGCGAGATGAAGGCTTCGGATCCAAGCAGGCCGCGCTGAGATGTCTCGATTGATGCATGACGTCACAACGAGCCTCATGAGCTCGTGGACCAAGCAGTACAAGGATTGGGACCCACCCACCCGCGTGGCGTGCTTAGCACGCGAGCAGACCGCCTGTACCCGAAGGGTGAGGACGCCGTACTGCGCCGCGTCCACGAGCTCATGAGCATCGGCTTCTTCATCAGGGAGTCAATCCGCTCGATGCGGCGCAACGCGCTGCCCTCCTTCGCCGCGCTTGCCTCGGTGCTCGTCACGACGCTCGTCTTGGGGGTGTTCATCCCAGTGGTGCAGGCCACCAACGGCGCCGCCAACGACATCCGCAGTCGCGTCCTGGTGGACGTGGACCTGGCGCCGTCCGCCTCGCTCGCTGAAGTCGCGCGGGTCAAGAGCGAGCTCGAACATGCTCCGCACGTGGGTTCCCTCCAGTTCGTATCGAAGCAGCAGGGCTATGAAGAAGAGCGCAAGCTCAACCCGCAGGCTTTCCAGCTGATCGGCTACAACCCGTTGCCCGACATCTTCCGGGTGACCCCCGACAATCCGAGCAGCACGGGCCTGCTGCGCGAAGAGCTCGACCCGGCCAGCTCCGTGGGCAAGCGTCTGGTGAGCGATCCGGCGATCGCCTCCGTGCAGAACCGCCAGGCGCAGACCGATCGCATCCTCTCGGCGACGCGTGTGATCAAGCTCACGATGGCGCTGCTGGCGGCGCTCCTGATCCTGGCCTCGGTGCTGTTGATCTCGAACACGATCCGCCTTTCGCTCTTCTCGCGTCGGCGCGAGGTTGAGGTGATGAAGCTGGTGGGGGCTACCGACTGGTTCATTCGCTGGCCCTTCGTCTTGGAGGGTCTCTTCCTGGGGGCGCTTGGTGGGGCCGCGGCGGTCGCCCTCTTGGCACTGGCGAAGGTCACGCTGGTGGATCCGCTCGCCAACACGGTCAAGCTGATCGCCCAGCCGGACATGATCGCCTTCCCACTACTCGTGGCAGTGCTGATGGGATGTTCGGTCGCGGTATCTGCGCTGGGCTCAGGGCTTTCGCTGCGGCGCTTCCTTAAGGTCTGAAACTCGAAGACCCGCTTCACGGGGTTGCTCCGTGTCGATCCGTCGGCTCGCCTTGTGCGTATAGAGACGAAGATTATCTTGGCTGTCCGTCCAGCCAGAGAGTGTTCCCAGTCTAGATAGAGACGCCAAAGCCCGACGATTAGGCGGGGTTGGAGACATCAAAGACGGACTCGACGCCGCAGTAAGAAACGCGAAATGCCGTATGCCGATGATTCCCACGGCCTGTCTGTAAGGCTCAGAACCGCTATTTCAAGCGGAATCCTGAGTACCGCGTCCTGCGGTGGGCGACTGGCTGCCGTCGCGCACTGATCCCTCCCGCTTGACGGAGCCGGGCGTTGGGTACAGACTCTTCGTGGGAGCTCCGCATAGGGGTCCCAGAGGGAAAGCACGAGTTCGTAGCGCGGTTAAATGCGCTGGAAGGCGAGCTTTGTGCTGCAACACAACCCATAACACAACAACAATGGAGAAGTAATGACTAAGACCAAGTTCGTGCTTGGGCTGGCTACGGTGGTGGCGATGTTCGCTGTCACTACCGCGCCGGCGCTGGCGCTGTTTACCAACCATGGCGGAAAAGGTAAAGGCACGGGTGGAACAGGTACCTTCACGTATGAATCCGCGACAGTGACCTGTGCGAGTGCGGAAGGAAACTACAAAGTAAGTTCAAATGGCGTCAAAGCAACGCTCGAACAGATAAAATGGAATAAATGTAAATCCACGATAGGCACAGAAGCAACTGTTACGTGCAAAACGCTGGAACTGCAGCAACCGAACAAAGAAGGTGAAACAAAAGGCACCGCCACAGGTACGGTGACCGAATCCTGCACAGTGTCAACCGCAGGATGTATAATCACCATCGGTGTCGAAGGTAATAAACAGCTCAAAACAGTAGGGCTGACAAAATCAAAAACGAATCTGGAAGCGAACGCAAAAGTAACAGGCATTACGGCAACAACCAACGGTAACATTGCCTGTTCACTTGGAGGTGCCAGTAAAACCAAAACTACAGAAGCGACAGAGATAACTACCTTTACAGGCGAAGGACTCGGGATAGAATAATCGGAAGAGCCGATAGGCTCATCTGACTATAGGCAGATTCACTCGGGAGGCTCACCAGCTGGGTCTCCCGAGTGGTCTCCAAGCCGACAGTGGCGTGAAGGCTTGGAAGGCGGAGTGAGAAACACGGTTCGCCAACCGGGTGCTCTGCAAGTATCGTCACTTGTGCAAGCTCTGTTGATTTGGCTAGGTGGGCCAAATGGGAAACGGGCTGCAACTATCAGGCTGCAACTGAGAGACAGGGGACAACGGAGGCAGGGAATATGGTGTGGCGGATCAAAACATTTGCTATATACCCAACGGCAAAGCTTATTCGGGCACTCGGTCGGTTTCCGATACTGGCTTCATGGGCTGTCGGCGGTGCATTGGCGTTGGGCTTATTTGGGTTTTCGGCCACGGCGGCGTTTGCCCTAACCGAATATGAACTCTCCTCTTCTTTTGGGTCCTTCCTTCATCCTGAATCTGTAGCCGTCGACCAGGCCAGCCATGACGTCTATGTGATAGATACCGGTACCGCGGTGGTCAAGAGGTTTAATGCAGCCGGGAAGCGTGCTAACTTCAGTGCGTCACAGACCTATGTTGCTAATAACGAAATCACTGGTACTCCAAGTGGTGGATTTGCCTTCGACACGACGGGATCGGCAGCAGAGGTCGCCGTGGATAATTCAGGCGGCCCGGCCGATGGCGATGTCTATATAACTGATTCGAATCACGCGAATGTAGATGTTTATGCGCCAAGCGGAAGCTTCTTGGGGGAAGTAAATGCGTCGATCGCAACCCCCGAGGCCGGTGGCGAGCCGTGCGGCGTTGCTGTCGACCCATCGGGGAACGTCTATGTAGGTCACTTCAGCGGTCATGTCGACAGGTATATCCCGGTCGATGGAAATCCTGCGGAAGACGTCTTCAGTGGTCAGCTGGAGAACATGGGGGAAATCTGCCAGGTGGCAGCCAATACCGCAGGCGATGTGTATGTCAATACATGGATAGATGGGAGTGGGGCCCCTCTTCGGGAGTACGAACCCTCGCAGTTTGGCGCGGAAAGTCCAAATGGGACGGAAATCTACTTCAGGTCTTATGGCGTAGCGGTTGACCCGGCGAATGAAAATGTATTCATCGACGAACTGGGTCGGATCCTGCCGCTTGACGCGTCAGGTGGTCTGCTCGGCTTGCCGTTTGGCTCGGGCATCCTTGGAGAATCTGTTGGAGTTGCGGCAGATGGCTCGAATGGCGATGTTTATGCCACCGACCGCGCGAGTGCCAACGTCGACCTGTTTATCGTCTCTGTGCCGTCGGCGCCGGTGATCAAGAACGATTTCTCTACCAAGGTGACATCTGAATCGGCGGAACTGAGAGCGCAGGTTAATCCCAAGTTTAGAGATACAACATATTACTTCGCATATAGCACCGACACTTCCTATGGTAGCGAGGTCCCAGTCACGCCCGCCGATCTCGGTTCGGGCTCGAAGGCTGTGTCTGTGCACGCGGAACTGAGAGACCTCCCGGCGGGTGTGACCTATCACTATCGGGTAGTCGCGCATAACGAACTCGGCACCACTTACGGCCCGGAGCGTACATTCACGACGTACTCGAGGAGTCCTGTTGCGCTGCCAGACAATCGGGCGTGGGAGATGGTTTCTCCGGTGGAAAAGAACGGCGGGGACATCGCGGGTCTCTTCGCCAGCGAAGAAGACCTGGGGTCCGGCGCTCCTGAGCAGGCGTCGCCGAAGGGCAGCTCGGTTACCTATGCGGCGATCGGATCGTTCGAAGGCGCCCAGGGTGCACCGAGAGGCAGCCAGTATCTGTCTGAACGTGGTTCGAGTGGCTGGGTGACTCACAATATTACGCCATCGTTTTTGGCTCGCTCGTATGGAAATGTAGGTCACGGAACTCCGTACAAGGTATTTTCGCTCGATCTGTCTGATGGGCTGCTCATAAATGGCGACAAGAAGCCGATAGAAAATCCACCTCCGCCACTTGCTTCGGGCGTATCTGTACCATCCGGTTATCAGAACTTCTATCTGCACGGTCTTTCTGCTGGTGGCTATCAGCCATTGCTTACGAGCACTCCCGCTGAAGAACCAGAACATTTTTCGATGGACTTAGAAGGTGCGACGCCGAATCTCAAGCATGTCGTGTTCGCGAGCAACGATGCATTGACTACCGGCGCCGTGGACATCGGCAAGCCGAACCTATATGAGTGGTCGGAAGGCGAAAGTCAGCTCCGTCAGGTCAACGTACTTTCGCATGGAGAATCGGTGCCGGGGGCCACGATTGGTTCCGGTCGCTACGAGGGGCAGGCCGTCTTTGAAGAAGGCTCGCATGAGCGTGTGATTTGGTCTGATGAAGAAGCCCTATATATGTATGAAAATGATGTTCCCACCACTCAGATCGACGCGTCGAAGATAGTAGGAGGTGAAGGGGGAGGTGGGACTTTCCTTACCGCAAGCAGCGATGGATCTCTAGTGTTCTTCAGAGATGGGTTGCGGCTGACGAGTGATTCAACCGCCCGCGGCGGAAATAGTCGCAATGGTGTCGGTGAAGACCTCTATGTTTACAATGTCCACACGCACGAACTGACCGATATTACGGTAGATAAAAACCCCGCTGACACCGAAGGCGCGGCAGTCGAGGGTGTCCTCGGTGCAAGTGCCGATGGCGCGTATGTGTATTTTGTCGCTCGGGGGAGTCTGGCTGGTAGTGCCGTGACCGGCGAAAACAATTTGTACGTGTGGCACGAAGGGGAAACGAAGTTCATAGGCACTCTTTCGAGCGCGGATGAGACCTTATTGGAAGCCCCTGAACCAGGCCTGGCCAGCGATTGGGCTCGTTCGATCGGAAGGCGCACGGCAAGGGTGTCGTCGGGTGGGGAATTTGCCGTATTCATGTCGACGGAACGCTTGACGGGCTACGACAACACTGATCTTTTGACGGGCGAGCCGGACGAGGAGGTATATCTCTATGACGCGACGGGAGATCGTTTGAGCTGTATAT
This sequence comes from uncultured Solirubrobacterales bacterium, assembly GCA_963723045.1. Taxonomy (GTDB): domain Bacteria; phylum Actinomycetota; class Thermoleophilia; order Solirubrobacterales; family Solirubrobacteraceae; genus Palsa-744. The sequence continues at coordinate 812,648 of CAVROU010000001.1, forward strand.
CGTGTGATCCCAGCGGCGGGCGTCCGATTGGACCGTCGGCGATCGTTGCGGGAACCCATTTCGAAACCTTCCTCGAAGGCAAGAGCCTGTATCAGCCTCGCGTGATTTCTGAAAACGGGAGTCGTGTGTTCTTTGAATCCAAGGACGCACTTGTCCCTCAGGATACAAATGGCCAGTGGGATGTGTATGAGTACGAGGATGGGCATGTATACCTGATTTCAGGTGGAACCAGTCCCGAAGCATCGTCGTTCATGGACGCGAGTGCGACCGGCAGCGACGTCTTCTTTGTCACACGCCAGCAGCTGGTGCCTCAGGACATCGATGGTCTTGTAGACCTCTACGATGCCCGCGAAAATGGTGGCTTCCCGGCGTCGGCCGCACCTCCACCACCGTGCGGCGGAGAAAGCTGCAAGCCACCGGCGGCCTCCCAGCCGGTGTTCGGGCAGCCCACGAGCGTGACAATTGGGCAGCCGGAAAACCTGTCGCCACCGCACAAGGCTGCTGTCAAGAAGAAGAAGAAGACGACGAAGAAGGCGAAGAAGAGTAAGAAGAAGCGGAAGGCCAAGCATGCTCGGAAGGCCACGAGGGCGAGAGGGAGGAAATAGTATGAGCAAGCGACTCCTATCCGTCGTTGCGGCAGCGATAGGCTGCCTTGTGTTCGCCGCGCCGTCCATGGCCGGCTTTGGTTTCCAGAGCTTTGAAAACAAGTTCATCAATAAGGACGGCTCAGTCGATTTGCTCGCGGGCTCTCATCCTTGGGAGATGGTCACCAGCTTCGCGCTCAACCAGAGCAAGAATGAACTCGGAGAAAACATCCCGGCCGGTGACTTGAAGGACACCTGGGTAGAACTTCCGGCTGGATTCATCGGTGATCCGACGGCGACCGCAAAGTGCAGTCAGGCGGAGTTTCACACTCCCAATCCACATGTTGAATCGGGTGGTGGCTTGCCTTCGGACAGTTGCCCCGATAATGCAGAGCTGGGGCTTGTACGCGTGGGAGAAGGTTTGAATGGGAGTGAAGCCTTTTGGGTCGCGATGTACAATCTCGTTCCCCCACCCGGCGTGCCGGCGGAGCTCGGTCTCTATGCGTACGGAACGCCGGTCGTGCTCACGCCGTCGGTACGAACCGGCGGCGACTATGGCATAACCGTGGCCTCCAGTGATGCAAGCCAGGCGTTGAACATCAATTATCTGACGGTGGTCCTATGGGGTGTTCCGGGGGACCCTAGCCACGATGAACTCCGCGGAACATGTCTGGCCGAGGAAGGCGGATCGATACCGGAATGCTCCCATCCATTCCAGGGCACGGTCAAGCCGTTCGTCTCGCTGCCCACGAGTTGCGGGGGCCCGCTGAAGACGACGATTCGCGCCGACTCGTGGCAGAACCCGGGGCGTCTCGGTGAAGACGGGACACCGGACCTGAGCGATCCCGCGTGGGCGAACGCCAGCTTTGAATCCGAGGACGACGAAGGTCACCCGGCCGGACTGGTCGGCTGCAGCCGTCTTGACTTCAGTCCGTCCGTGTCGGTCGCGCCCGAAAGCGCCACGACCAACTCGCCCACCGGCCTGGGTGTGCACATCCACCTGCCACAGAGCGAAAACCCTGTCGGATCGGCCGAGGCAAACCTCAAGAAGACCGTCGTGCGGTTTCCGGTCGGCATGTCGGTCAATCCGGCGGCCGCCGGTGGACTGGCCGCGTGCACCGAGAGCGATATCGCTCTCTACTCGGATGCGCCGGCTAGCTGCCCGGACGCATCCAAGGTCGGAACGGTGCGCATCAAGACCCCGCTCCTGGAAGCGCCGCTGGAAGGATCGGTCTACGTGGCGCAGCAGGAAGCCAACCCCTTCGGCAGTCTGCTTGCGCTGTACGTCGTGGCTGAAGGCGATGGAGTGGTGATCAAGCTGGCCGGCGAGGTCGAGCCCGATCCGTCTACCGGACAGCTGACCACCGTCTTCGAAGGCGTGCCTCAGCAGCCCTTCTCGGATGTGGAACTCACGCTTTTCGGCGGCCCGCGCGCCGCGCTCGTCACGCCCTCGGCGTGTGGGGACTACTCGGCGTCGAGTTCGCTGCTCCCCTACAGCGCACCGCCGCTGCCACCGAATCAGCCGGAACCGGAACCGTTCTCGCCTGAAGCTGTCGCATACGGGGCCGTTCTCGCCAACCAGCCCTTCGCGATCACGAGCGGCTGCACGAGCCAGTTCGCCCCGTCGCTCGTCGCCGGTACGACCAGCGCCAAGGCCGGCGGCTTCAGCCCTCTCACCATCACCTTCTCACGCGCAGACCAGGACCAGAACCTCAACGAAGTCACCCTACGCACGCCGCCCGGCCTGCTGGGGCTGCTCAAGTCGGTCCCCCTCTGCGCGGAACCGCAGGCCGCGCTCGGCACCTGTCCCGCCGCGAGCCAGATCGGTCATGTCGCCGTCGGCGCGGGCACCGGCCCGGATCCGGTGTTCCTGCCCGAAGCCGGTAGGCAGGAAGATCCCGTCTTTCTCACGGTCGGATACAAGGGCGCGCCGTTCGGCCTGTCGATCGTCGATCACGCCGAAGCGGGGCCGTTCAACCTGGGGCCCGTAATCGTCAGGGCCGCCATCAGCGTTGATCCCCATACCGCGCAGGTGATCGTCAAGAGCGATCCACTGCCCCAGATCGTCAAGGGCATTCCCCTGCAGCTGAGGACAGTGAACGTGACCGTCGATCGCGGAGGGTTCATCTTCGATCCCACCAACTGCAACCCGCTCACCATCACCAGCACGCTCACGAGCGCCCAGGGTGCCCTCGCGAGTCCCTCGAGTCCCTATCAGGCCAAGAGCTGCTCCACGCTGCCCTTCAAGCCCAAGTTCACGGTCACCACCCAGGCACACACCTCGAGGACTCAGGGCGCCTCGCTCATCGTCAAGGTCGCCGCCAAGGGCGGTCCGCAGCCGGGCGGGGGGGAAGCGAACATCAGCAAGGTCGACGTGGAGCTGCCGAAGGTCCTGCCCGCGCGCCTCACGACGCTGCAGAAGGCGTGTACGGCCGCGCAGTTCGAAGCCAATCCGGCAGGCTGCCCCGCGGCCTCGAACGTGGGCCAGGCAACGGCGCACACGCCGGTCCTCGCCGACCCCTTGACCGGCCCCGCATATCTCGTCAGCCACGGCAACGCGGGCTTCCCCGATCTCGAGATAGTGCTCCAGGGCGAGGGCGTCACGCTGGTCCTCGACGGCGGCACCCAGATCAAGAAGGGCACCACCTACTCGCACTTCGAAACGGTCCCCGACGCGCCGATCAGCTCATTTGAACTGAAGCTCCCCGAGGGACCCCACTCCGTGCTCACGACCGCGGGGCTGCCCGCCAAGGCGCACGGCAACCTGTGTCACACTAAGCTCGCGTTACCCACGCGGATCACAGCTCAGAACGGTGCGGTGATCAACCAGAGCACCGCCGCCGCCGTCACGGGATGCCCGAAGGCCAAGCGCAAGCCCGCACACAAGAAGAAGTAATCCGAACTCGCGAGTGGAGGGCAGACGGGCGCGCGCCAACGAGGACCTCGCCGCCGGGCCCGTGGCGGTGGGGACTTACGACCAGGGCAGGCATCCGGGCTCGGTCGCGCAAAGGTCCTGTCTGGCCCCGCTGGTTCTCAAGCTAGGCTTGCCTGCACTCGATGAACCCTCGCCGCCCTCTCTCCTGGCTCGCCGTTTTCGCCTCGCTGCTCTTTCTGCTGCTGGTCGGCGTCTGGCTGGGCGGACACCCGCGCGATCTGCCCTCCTTCCTGCGCTCGGCGTTCGTCGCCAATCACCAGACGCTGGTCGTCAATGAAGCGATCGAACACATCTCGCGCGACTACTACCGTCCCGTCACGAAGGATCAGCTCGCCAACTCCTCGATCGCCGGCGCCGTGGCCAGTCTCGGGGACCGCTTCTCCCACTACCTCACCCCCAGCGAATTCCGTGGCTTCAACGAACCGGCCTCCTTCACCGGAATCGGCGTCGAGGTCGATCCCGCGCCTAACTCCGACGGGCTGCTGATCGTCCACGTCTTCGACTCCTCGCCCGCCTCGCGCGCCGGCCTGCAGCCCGGTGACACGATCGTCGCCGTCAACGGTCGCTCGCTCCATGGGCTCTCGCCCGCCGTGGACACCGCCCTGATCAAGGGACCGCCCGACACCGAAGTGCATCTCCGGATCAAGCGTCGCGTGGGCAAGCACACCACCATGCGCAATGTCACACCGACCCGCGCTACCATCTCCGAGCCTGTCGTGGCCTCCGCGATGCGCACCGTCAAGGGCGTCAAGATCGGCGTCGTGCGCCTCGCCACCTTCAGCCTCGGTGCGCACGCCGAGGTGCGCGACGCCGTCGAAGGACTGCTCCACAGCGGCGCCCGCGGGATCGTCTTCGACCTGCGCTCCAACGGCGGCGGCCTCGTCGAGGAGGCGCAGCTGATCGCCTCCATCTTCCTGCCCCCGCACGCGGTGATCGTCAGCACGCGCGGGCGCACCCAGCCCTCGCAGACGCTCACTGCGCTGGGCGATCCGATTCCCGCCTCCGTCCCGATGGTCGTGCTCGTGGATAGCAACACCGCCTCCGCCTCGGAGATCGTCACCGCCGCCCTCCAGGACCACCGCCGCGCCACCGTGATCGGCACCCACACCTTCGGCAAGGGCGTCTTCCAGGAGGAGGAGCCGCTCTCCAACGGCGGCGCGCTGGACATCACCGTCGGGGAGTACTTCACCCCCAACGGACGCAACCTCGGCGGCGGCGGCGTCAAGCAGGGCGCTGGCATCGAGCCCGAAGTGCACATCCCCGCGAGCAAGGTCGACACCCCGGCTGGGCTGGAAGTGGCGCTGAACACGCTCGCCGCGAAGGTCCGGTGAAGGGCAACGGCTCTTCGGGCCGGCCCTCGCCAGGCAAGGGCTCGGCGGGGTCGCGCGGAAAAGCATCTCCGGGTGGTGGCAACGGCGGCAGAGGCACGGGCGCCACCAGAGGTAAGACCCCTTCGGGCGGCGGATCCGCCAGCAAGGGCGCCGGCGGTGCGCGGAAAGTCTCCGCCGGTCGTGGCGAGCCTTTGGGGAGCGCACGGCCGTCCAACGCCACCGTCGCCTGGCCGCCGGACAAGCGCATCTCCGCGCGCAAGGCGCTCGAGGCGATGATGCGCGAACGCGGGCTCTCCCGCCGCTTCGAGAAGCCCGTCGAGCGTGCCGCGCGTGCCGCCCGTGATCGTGGCCTGGAGGCCCACGCCGACCTCTCCTCCCGGCGTGACCTGCGCGAGCTGCCCACCTTCACGATCGACCCCCTCACCGCGCGCGACTTCGACGATGCCCTCTCCGCCGAGCACCTGCCCGACGGCGGCGTGCGCGTCTGGGTGCACATCGCCGACGTCTGCGCCTTCGTCCCCGAGGGCTCGCCCCTGGATCATGAGGCGCGTCACCGTGCCACCTCCGTCTATGTCCCCGGCGCCGTCGAGCCGATGCTCCCCGGCGCGCTCTCCAACGACGCCTGCTCGCTCGTGCCCGGGGCCGACCGCCTCGCGGTGTCCGTCGAGCTCGACCTGCACGGGGCGCAGGTCACCCGCGCCGCCTTCCACCGCTCGCTGATTCGCTCCGACGCGCGCCTCGACTACGACGGCGTCGACGCCATCTTCGCCGGACGCGCCTCCGCCGAGGCCCCGTGGGGCGACGCGCTCGCGGCGGCGCGTGCGGCCTCCGCGGCACTAGGCGAGGCCCGTGCCGCCAAGGGCGGCGCGCTCACCCTCGACCGGGCCGAGCCGGAATTCGTGTTCGACACCGGCGGCAACGTCAGCGAGGTGCGCCACCGCACCCAAACCGAGTCCCACCGGCTCGTCGAGCACCTGATGATTGCCGCCAACGAAGCCGTCGCCCGCCACCTCGCCGAGCGTCGCGTGCCGTGTCTGTATCGCGTGCACCCACGTCCGGAGATTGAAAGCGTCGAACGCCTCATCGACCAGCTCGTCAGCCTCGGCGTGCCCACTCCGCCTGTGCCCCGCCAGCTCTCCCGCACACGGGCTGCTGAGCTGATGGGCGACATCTCCGCGCGCGTCGAGCGCCACATCCGCACCATCGCCGCCCGCGCGCAGCGGGGAGACGCCGCAGCCGCGCCCTCCGGCGGGCGCCCCGCATTGACCTCGCTCGTGCTGCGCGCCTTGCAGCAGGCCTTCTACTCGCCGCGCAATCTAGGCCACGCCGGCCTGGACTCTGCCTGCTATTGCCACTTCACCTCGCCCATCCGCCGCTACCCCGACCTGGTCTGCCACCGCGCGCTCCTCTCCACGCTCGGCGCCTCCGAGCGCCCGCCGCGCGCCGGCGCCATGGCCGAGCTGGGGGAGTGGACCTCCGAACAGGAGCGCTCGGCGATGAAGATCGAGCGCTCCGGCGACGACATCGCGAGCTGCTTCGCGCTGGAGCGGGTCCTGTTCGAGCGGGGCTGGGAGCTTCCCTTTCCGGGGGAGGTCACCGGATTGATCTCCGCCGGTGCCTTCATCGCGTTTGGGCCGGCCCCCGATGAGCCAGGCGGAGTGCCTCCCGCCTATGAGGGCATGCTTCCCGTGCGCAGTCTCTCCCTCGGTGAAGAGCGCGACTGGTGGAACCTCAACCCTCAGGGAACCATCCTCCAGGGCGAGCGCTCCGGCGCCACGCTGCGCCTCGGTGAGCCGCTCTCCGTCGTGGTCAAGCGAGTCGACTCACCCAGGGGCAGAGTGGACCTGGGCCGCGCGTCGTGAGGCTCACTTCGCGGCCCCATTGCGGAGCCCCCTTGTGGGGCGGAGCCTTTAAAAAGGTCCTCTGCGTATCGTCTAGGCTCGGCTGATGGCCAAGACCAAGAAGCGCAAGATCGGCGCCGGCGACGTCGCCTCCAACCGCTACGCCTCCTACCGCTATGAGCTGCAGGAGCGGCTGGAGTGCGGCATCGAGCTGCAGGGCACCGAGGTCAAGGCGCTGCGCGAGTCCGGCGCGCAGCTCAAGGACGGCTATGCCTCGCTGCGCGACGGCGAGCTCTGGCTGCACTCGATTCACATCCCTCCCTACGCGCCCGCCTCGCGCGAGAACCACGACCCCGAGCGCCCGCGGCGGCTGCTCGCGCATCGGCGGGAGATCGATCGGCTCGAGGCAAAGGTCAAGGAGCGCGGCCACACCCTAGTGCCCACGCGCATCTATTTTTCCGGCGGTCGCGCCAAGGTGGAGATCGCGCTCGCCCGCGGCAAGGACCTCTACGACAAGCGCCAGACCCTCAAGGAGAAGGACTCCCGCCGCGAGATGGAACGCGGGATTCGCGAAGCGCGGCGCTGAGTTCTCGCTCGCGGATGGGCCATCATGCAGGAGGGCATTGCGGCCAGGGGTGTCTGGCGGGTCGCCGCCTCAGGAGATCGTGCGGCTGATGTACGCAGTATCCATCCCTACCGCAAGCAGCACAATCAATCCCACGTACACCGTCGCCACCGCAATCCTCGCAGGGCGCGGCACGCGATAGTAGGCCGCACTCTCAAGTGTTCTGTTGCCGCGGTGCTGCCAGCGTCGCCACAGATCGAGACCCGCGAACGCGATAATCAGGATCATGAACGGGTTGGGGAAGATGAATGCCGTCGCCACGATCGCGCCGAAGCCCACGAACCACAGTGCTGGAGCCATCGCCGCCATCGCTCGGCCCCCGTCCAGCGGTACCACCGGGATCAGGTTGAACAGGTTTAGCAGGAAGCCCACGTAGGCCAGCGCCAGAAAGAAATGGCTGCCGCTCAACTCGCCTACCACCAGGCACGCCGCGGCGCCCACCGACCCGAGAATCGGCCCCGCCAAGCCCACGCGCGCCTCCGCCAGTGCATTGTCTCCGAGCGAGCGCGCCGCGATCACCGCGCCGAGGAAGGGGATGAACATCGGCGAGCTCGCGTGGATCCCCTCGCGCCGCAGCGCCACCACGTGGCCCATCTCGTGCACGAATAACAACACCACGAACCCGACGGCGAACTCCCACCCCCATAGCAGCGAGTACGCCGCCACGGACACCATCGCCGTGCCTGCCGTGCTCAGAAGCTTCAGGTTCGGCAGCGCCACGAGCCCCGCCTTGATGGTGGTTGCGAACTTCGCGGCCACCGCGCCTGTTCCGGCCAGAGCGCTGCCCACGCGCTTGCGCAGGGTCCGCCTGGGTTCGTCGCCGAAGGGGCTCTCGCTTTCCGGATTAGTCAGCGGTACCGGACGCGGCTGCTCCAAGGGTCGCTCCCAAGGCGCCTGCTCGATCGGGAGTCCTCCGTCCACACCCTCATTGTCGCAGGCTCCATAAGCTGGGCCTAACGGGCTCCCAGCGCCCGCTACACTCACTCCTCCACAACATTCCCAGGGGACGACAGGCTTCGACGCGGTCGGTTCGTGGGGGTGGTGGCGAGCCGAGGTCCCGGGCGGCCTCGTAAAACACCCGGGAAAACCATAAGTGCGGACTCTCACGAGTACGCCCTCGCGGCCTAGCTAACACTAGGTGCCGAGGTCTCGGGCCCCACTCGCCTGCGGCGGGGATCCCCGGGATCAGATAGCAGGCTCACCTGTCGCGGTTCGCTCTCGCTTCGACAGGGACCTCTAAGGGAGCTGGTCCCCCGCAACCCGGCCGGCGAGGCTAGCGGGGGACGAGATCAGAGCGCCGGCTACGCTCGTAGATGCCACTCTTCACGCGGTCGCGGACGTGGGTTCGATTCCCACCGTCTCCACTAGGCACGGTAGCTGCGAAATAACGCGAACTTCGCGCTCCTGCTGGGGATTCCAGCGGGCTGTGGGTGCGAAGGGTGCGAAGCGAATCCCCGCAAAAGCAGGCGAAGGAAATAAGCGTCATACGTGCTAGCGTTGTGTGTATGACGATGCTCAGCTTTCGCCTCCCAGACGACGAGGCTGCCGAGGTTCAGCATTGGGCGGAAGCACTCGGAGTGGATCGCTCGGAGATCCTTCGCGATGCCCTTCACAGGCACCTTGTTAGCTTGAATGGCGAACGAGAGGCTGAGGCATGGGCGCGGACACCCCTGACCGATGCCGAGCAGTCACTCGCGGAGATCGCCGACTGGGGGCCTGCCGAGGACTGGGCGGAGTGGAACGATGCAGCGGGGTGAGATTTGGTTCGCCGGGACTCCGGGGGGCGATCGACCGGTGCTTGTGTTGACTCGGGATCCCGTTGCCGATCGCATTGGGTCGGTAGTGGTTGCGGCTCTCACGAGAACGCGCCGTGGGCTGGTTTCCGAGTTGTCGCTCACGCCGGCGGATGACGGCGTTCCAACGTCATGCGTCATCAACTTTGACAACCTGCACACGTTGCCGCGCTCATCTTTTCGGCGGCAGGTCACGTCGCTGTCTACCCGGCGTATGGGTCAGGTCTGTCGCACGCTGCGGGATGCGGTCGGCTGCTGAGTTGAAGACCAGCGAGAGCCTGTCGCAGAGCCTCAACACGTGCTCGACGGTTTGGTCTTCTTCTCCTAGCTTCCATTGAGATCCGATGTGTAAACCTACGCCTACGCGTGTCGTCAGCTCGGCAGGCCAGCGGCCGGCTGGCGGGTGCTTCGCCGCCGCGTCCTCATGACCGTGCTCGCTTTCGCGAGGACTCGCCTTCTGGACTATTGCGCGTCAGGCCAGTTGGCCGCTCCCACGACGCCATCGCCCTCGGCCGGCTTGGGACCGCCCACGGCGACGATGTCCAACCCGTCGGGGCCGGCCTCGAAGGCGCGCACGACCTCGGGCGCGACTCGCACCACGTCCCACTGCTTGAGCTCTTGGAGCTCGCCATCCAGCAGGAGACGCCCGGAGCCGGCCACGACCAGGTAGGCCTCCTCCTGCTCGCGGTGGCTGTGAGCCATGGGGCTGCGCAGGTTGGGGGCGTAGCGGAACAGGCTGATCCCGAGATCGCGCGAGTCGAGGTGCTTGCGTCCGAAGCGTCCTTCGATCCCGGGAGCTCGATCGCCCACCGAGTCCTCGACCTCCAGCAGGTTGACAGTGGTGAAACTGGACATGGGTCTCCTTTGGTAGCGCTGACAGTGGTCCCCGGGCGGCACCGTAAAGGGCCATGCCCGGAAGCTCTTGCACGAGCAACTATATTGGGGGGCATAGGTGACGATGTCACTATCGGCTCGCCATGCACGGTAAGCGTCCGATCATGGCAATCGCCGTCCTGGGAAGATGGCGTCATGCAACGTGTGCTTGGAGTCGGTGGGTACTTCATCAGGGCCGCCGACCCTGTGGCCCTGAACGCCTGGTACCGCGATTGCCTCGGTTTGGAGGCCGATGAGAACGGCCTGTGGCGTCAGGGAGCCGGGCCGACGGTGTTTGCGGCGTTCGAGTCCGAGACGGACTACTTCGGGTCCCGCGCCCAGCAAACCATGCTCAACCTCCGGGTCCGCGACCTGGATGCGATGCTCGCGCAACTGCGGGCCAAGGGAGCGGAGGTAGTCCAGGAGACGCAGGACATGGAGGGTGTCGGTCGCTTCGGCTGGGTCACAGATCCTGAGGGCAATCGGATCGAGCTGTGGCAGCCCGCATGACGGCGTAGTGACGCAGGGCCTTCTCGGCCAAGGCTGACCCCTATGCGTACATGTCCGCAGAGATGCGGTTGACCTCAACCACGACGTCCGCGGGTATGCCGGCACGCTTGGCGGCGGAGACGATCGGCTCGGGCGACGGCGCCTCGTACAGGCAGTAGGAACGACGCCGGTCGGCACTGAGGAAGGAGAACAGCCAGCGCACGCCCTCGTCGGCATTGATCTCCTCGATCAGCTTGACGGCCTCGCTGTTGAGGTCCAGCTGCTCGGCGAAGGCCCGCTCGATCACGTACGTGGGCATGCACCAGATCGTACGCCATCGTTCAGCCTTGCGCCAGGCCACGCTGGTACGCGTACGCGGTGGCCTCGGCGCGGTTCGCGCAGGCGGTCTTGCGCAGGATGCTGCGCATGTGGTTGGCCGCGGTGTGCTCGCTGATGAACAGAGAAGACCCGATCTCGCGGTTGGACAGGCCCCGCGCCGCCAGCCGCAGCACTTCCACCTCTCGCGCTGAGAGACCGTCGGGCAACGACGGCATCGGCGAGCTCGCCAGCTCGCGAGCGCGGGACAGCAGCGTTGGCATGCCCGCGCGCGCGGCCAGCCGTACGGCCTCCGTGAGCAATGGCTGGGCGCGGGCGTCGTCTCCGTCGCGAAGCAGCATGCGGCCATACTCGTAGGCCGTGTGAGCGTGCCAGGTAGTCGCGCCCATCAGCCGGTTAAGCTCGAGCGCGCTCTCGAAATAGCCGCCGGCAGCGTCGACCTCGCCGAGCGTCGCCGCCAGCATCCCCAGATAGCGGTCGACCGCGCCATAGCAGGCGACGCCGTGGCCGATCATCACGTTGCTCCCCGCGAACGGCAGCAGCGCCGTATACAGGACGGATGCGAGCCCCTCGTGGCCGACCACGCTGACGGCGTCCGTGAGATAGGTCAACGATGCGAGCCACAGCGACTCGCGGAACGGCTGCAGACCCTCCGCCTGCACGTGGTCGAGCTGCACGCGAACCTCCTCGTGCATCGCCAGCTCGGCGAGCATCGCGGCGAGCGCCGGGCGCCACGCGCCGCTGTCGCCGTCGCTGCCGGCGAGCACGCGGATCACGGGGGCGAGCTCGGCCAGCCGGCCCTGCTCGCGGCGCACTCCGAACATCTGCACGCCGTACACGCCGGAGGCGTCGCGGCCGACGAGCAGCCGGCCCCATTCACGCGAGCGCTCGGCGGCCGCCTCGGCCTCGGAGAGGCGACCTTCGAGCAGCGCGAGCGCCGATCGGTAGTGCTCGGCGACGTGCAGGATGAACGGCTGGCGGGTGTGCACCGCCCGCTCGTGCGTTACCTCGAGCTCCTCGCGCGCCGGCCCGATCCTGCCGAGCGCCATCAGCGCCGAGACCCTCCACTCCATCGCCTCGGCCTGGCCGTCCACGTCGCCGATCTCCCGTGCCAGATCGCGCGCCTCGGCGAGCATCTTGAGGATCTCCTCGAGGCTCTTCGTCGGGCGACCCCAGTAGACGCCCTTCAGCGCCGTCACCAGGCCCGGCCGGTCGCCGATCCGCCGCGCCATCGAGATCGCGTTCTCGCGCACGACGCCGGCCTGTCCGGAAGCGCCCTGGAACTCGAGCGCACGAGCCAGGCTGGCGAGCACCGCCACGCGCAATGTCGAGTCTTCCGGGGCGAGCGCCGCCGAAGCCTCCTCCATCAGCTCCAGCGCACCCTGATCGATCAGGCCCGGGCGCCAGCACGTGGTCTCGAAACCGACAGCCCCGCGCGCGAGCAGCTCGCCGTCGCCGAGCGAGCGTGCGATCTCGCACGCCTGGCGAGACGCCTGCAGCGAGTCCAGCGACCTGCCCGCGCGAAAGAACGCGGCACCGAGGTCGAGCAGTACCTCAGCGCGCCTGCGCTCGTCCTCAATCCCGAGTTCAAGCGCCGTCTGGTAGCGCTCGCTCGCCTCGTCGTAGGCGAGCGTGGTAGACGCCGCCTCAGCTGCGAGCAGGCTGTACTGGACCGCCTGCTCTCGCCCGCCGACGGGCGCGGCGGCGGCGAAGTGATGGGCGAGGTCGGCCACGTCCCGGCCGCGGCGGGGCCTGGTGCTCGACTCGATCGCCTCGGCACAGCGGAGGTGCAGTGCCGCGCGTCGGGGCGCCGTGAGGCCGTCGTACAGCGCGCGCCGCACGAGCTCGTGACTGAAGCGATAGGCCAGCTCCGGCGAGGGCAGCTCCTCGAGCACTCCGCTGCGCACCGCGGGCGCCAGCGCATCGAGCCGCCACGTACCGTCGGAGGCCGCGCGCTGCAGGACGTCGAGCTCGAACTCCGGTCCCGCCACAGCGGCCAGCTCCACGAGCTCCCTGGTCGCGGCGTCCATTCGCGCAAGCCGCTGTCCGGCCACCTCACGCACGCTCCGCGGGGTCGCGATATCGGGCAGCGGGCGCGTCAGGCGCAGCACGCCGTCCTGCACGGCGAGAACCTCTGTCTCGACGAGCGTGCGCCACAGCTCGCACAGCAGGAAGGCGTTGCCCTCGGTCAACTCGCGCATCGCGTGCGCCAGCTCATGCTCGGCCGGGACCGCGCCCTCGCCGCCCGCACGCAGCACGAACTCCCCGACGTCGTCATCGCTCAGCCCACTCAGACCCAGGCGCACGACGTCGTCCATCCGCCGCAGGTCCGCGAGTGCCTCGGCGAGCTCGGACGGGACATCGGCCTCGGTGTCGCGGAACGTGGCCAGCATCAGCACGCGCATCTCGGTGCTCGAACGCGCGAGGTGCCTCAGCAGCACGAGCGTCGATATGTCGGCCCAGTGCCCATCCTCGATTACGAGCAGCACCGGCTGACGGCGCCCCGCGCCCGCGAGCAGATCCGTCACAGACATGTGCAGGCGATGGCGCTCGGTGTCGGGATCTGCGGATATCGGTGCCGGCAGATCGGCGATGCGAGCCGCCAGCTCGGGCAGCAGGCGCGTGAGCTCGCCTCCGGTTGCGCCGAGGTCTTCGCGCAGCAGCTCGACGTCGGTGATCCGGATCAGCTGATCGAGCGCCTCGGCGAACGGCCGGTAGGGGGTCGGCACGACCGCGTCGCAGGCTCCGTACAGGACGAGCACGCCCTCGGAGGCGGCCGTGTGGGCGAACTCGCGTACGAGCCGGCTCTTGCCTGACCCCGGCTCACCTCCCACGAGCGCGATCCGACGACCCTCGCCGGCAGCGCGCGGGACGAGCGCGCCGAGCCGGGCCAGCTCGGCTGTGCGCCCGACGAAAGGCGAGGACGGGCGGAGTCTGAGCGGTGCGGGGAGTGCTTGCACGTGTACGTTTTCGGCGATAGTCCGATCTGATTATCGCGCTCGCGATCACACGCTGCGGAACGGGGCGAAATTGGGTCAATCCAGGTCATGACGGTGGTAGGCCAATGCCCTAACTTCGACTTTCGCCCTCGCCGCACGAGACCGGGGGCTTCGACAACCGAGTCGACTTTCGCCCCCGCCGCACGAGACCAGGGGCTTCGACAACTAAAGAGGAGCCTTCAATGAGCACCACAGCAGCAGCCGCCGCCGACGCCGCCCGAGCAGAGCTCTCGACCTTCGCGGGCGAGCTGATCGGCCCCGACGATGCCGCTTATGAGAGCACCCGAGCGGTACACAACGCGATGATCGACAAGCGCCCCGCGGTGATCGCGCGCTGCGCCAGCGCCGCGGACGTGGCCGCGACGATCGCTTTCTCCCGCCGCCACGAGCTGCCGCTCGCTGTCCGCGGCGGCGGCCACAACGGCGGTGGCTTGGGCACGGTCGACGACGGCGTCCTGCTCGATCTGGCGCACCTCAACACCGTCGCGGTGGATGCCGAGAGCGCGATCGTCACCGCCGGGGGCGGCTGCATCTGGAACCAGGTCGACGCGGCCACGCACGAGGCCGGCCTGGCGGTCCCGTCGGGAATCATCTCCACGACAGGCGTCGGAGGCCTCACGCTCGGCGGTGGGCTCGGATATCTGTCCCGCAGACACGGCCTCACGATCGACAACCTGATCGAGGCCGACGTGGTGCTCGCCGACGGTGAGCAGGTGCGCGCGAGCGCCCAGGAGAACCCGGAGCTGTTCTGGGCCCTGCGCGGCGGCGGCGGCAACTTCGGTGTCGTCACGAGCTTCCGCTTCCGGGCTCACCCGGTATCGACGGTGATGGCGGGACCGACGTTCTGGCCGATCGAGCAGGCGGCCGAGGTGCTGCGCTTCTATCGCGAGTTCCTGCCATCGGCGCCGCGCGAGGTCAACGGCTTCTTCGCGCTGATGACGATCCCGCCGGCGGACTTCCTGCCGGCGGAGCTGCACGGACGCAAGGTCTGCGCGGTGATGTGGTGCTGCCTGGGCTCGGAGGAGGCGACAGCGGCGTCGCTGGCACCCGTGCAGCAGGTCGGAACGCCGCTGCTGCACGGGGTCGCCCCGATGCCGTTCCCGGCGCTGCAGAGCCTATTCGACGGCATCTATACCCCCGGCCTGCAGTGCTACTGGCGCGCCGACTTCGTGCGCGAGCTCTCCGACGACGCGATCGCGGTGCACGCGAACGTGGGCGCCAAGCTGCCGACGCCGCACTCGACCATGCACCTGTATCCGATCGACGGCGCCGTCCACGACGTGGGCGCGAGCGACACGCCGTTCGCCTACCGCGACGCCGGCTTTGCCGAGGTGATCTTCGGCGTCGATCCCGACCCGGGGAACGCGGAGACGATCCGCCGCTGGACGGTCGACTACTGGGACGCCAGCCATCCCTACTCGGCCGGTGGCGCGTACGTGAATTTCATGATGGATGAGGGACAGGAGCGTGTGCGGGCGACCTACCGCGAGAACTACGGGCGACTCGCGACCGCCAAGGCCAAGTACGACCCGAGCAACGTGTTCCGCGTCAACCAGAACATCGAGCCCGCGGCGGGGGTGTGAGCGGCCGGCTCGATCGAGGCACAGGCACTGAAGCAGCCCCGTCGAGAACCTGGGCCTCCGGTGCGACACAGAAGCTGAGCCGACGAAGCCGCACGAGCGTAGACACGAGGGAGTACGAGACTCCATTCTTGTCGGTCTGGGCGTTCGGAGTGTCGTTCATGGTTCGAGGAGTGCGAGCGCCTGGGGTGGCGGCGTCGAGGATGGCGGTGTATGCGGCGGTAGCTATTGCCGCTGCGTACGCGGCCAGCCATGCACGTAGCGCACCAGGGCGACGAACATTGATGCCGCTCTCCCGCAGCTCGCGCTCGACGATGCGAGCGACGTAGCTGTCGAGTTGGAGATGCCGCGCCCGCTCGGGCAGGTCGCGGATGCCGGGAAACCCGGATCTAAGGATCTCGTTGGCGTACGTCGGCACGTCGACATCGGAGGGTCCGCCCGATCGCGGTGCCTCGCCGGTCAGCAAGGCTTTTAGCGAGACAGTTGGGTGGTGAGCTCCGCGCTCGCTGAATGCCATCGGTCGCATCGCCATGCTGACATCTAGTAGCAATGTGCTCAGCGGCCTATACAACTACCGAGATGTCATCGAGCCCGTCGATGCGGCCCGTGCCGAAGGCTGAGACTTGATACGGGGAGCCTTATTATAGACATGTAATTCGGCTTATGTCATTCTTTGGTACATGAAATCCATACTGGTATTTCGAATGAACGAGATACTTCTTGCAATCGACCTTGACTTTGGGGCGGTTTTGGGCTTGAATCCCGACGGAGTGGGAAACATTTTGATCGAACTGGGGAAGGGATGATCGGCACGGTTGCAGGGCGGGACGTCGCGTGGACGATGACCTGTTGAAGTCTTATCGAGAAGCTGCTAGCGCAACCAGTGCGCTAGCTCTCATACTGAGCCCTGGCGACCCTCTCTATGAAGGTTGTCGTGCGCTAGCTGCAGTGCTTCGGCTGCGCTCTGCTCAATCCGAGGCAGTAGATGCCCTTCCAACTCGCGCGAGATCTGCTCCACGAACTGAAGAAGAGCAGCCGTCCCCGTCTCTTGGGCCTCAAGACGCGCCTCCAGATCCGCCACCCGCTCATCGGCCGAAGGGGGCACGCTGAAGCCCTCCTCCAGAAAGGATCGTGGAACGCCGCAGACGCTCGCGATCTCACGTAGCTCCTCGATGCTCGCGCCGCGGGGATTCGCAGGCGAGACGATACGCGACATCGTGGCCTGGCTGATGGAGCCGACACTAAGAGGCGCTCCCTTGTCGGTGAGCTTGATATTGGCGTAGGCCAAGGCCGCGCGTACTCGTGCGGCCACGACATCGGGGGAGGGAGGCGCCACAGGGCGACATTACGCATATTTCTTTGCGAATTATTCGCAGCCTTGATGGATTCTTAGCAAAACTGCTAGAGTCAGCCCTGTAATGCAGGAAATCCAGCAATCTGGGGCGCTGCGGGGGCCCAAAGAGGGTGTTGGCCTAGTCAGCAGGGTTGCAGTAGCTGTAGAGCAACAGGGCCTCAGCCGAACGCGTCGGCGTACCGGGCCTGGATGTGGAGGACCGAGCCTGTCCGGCTTGGGCCGCGGATCCGGTTGGCGATCCAGCCAGCGTGTTCGAGTGCGCCCTTTGGATTTGTGGACGATCGGAGGAGCAACTGTGACTCCCGGGTCCGACATATGACGAACCTCAAACCGGCGCCTGGACACATGAGGACGAAGCTCCCATGCTTGAGGCGAAGCCTACCTTGAGCCCAGCCCAAGAGTTCGATCGGAGTGAGAGCACCGTTCTGCTCTTGCTCACCGCCGGCGACAACGACCGGCCGTGGTCGGTCGAGGAGGTCATCCGCGAACTAGGCGACCGCAACAAAGCGATCGACGCAATCGCCAACCTTCACGGCGCCGGACTCATCCACCGCTCAGAAGATAACTTCGTCTGGCCCACCCGCGCCGCCGTCCGTGGGATTGAGCTGGCGGAATGGGTGCCCACCGCGGCTCCGCGCCGCTTGGGTCAAGAAGAAGAAAAGGCACCGGTCTTTGACAGACAACGTGCTTCTCAATCAAACGGTTAACCAAGGGCCGTAACCGCCCTGGATCTCCGAGTGCGAATGCTTCCCTATCCCGACCCGAGCATCTCGTCGGCGGGTGAGTACGTGGCTGAACCATGCGGTAAACATCTCTTGCCAGGTTCTCCGGACAGGGAGTACGCTGACCAAGGCGATTTGCCTCAAGCCGACGAATTGGAGGAGCAATGCCCCGCAAGTACATCGATTGCCGAGAGATGCCCAGCGAGAACAACTGCGACGTGGCGATGGCCGGCAGCGAGGAGCACATCCTCGACGCGGCCGTCACGCACGCGGTGACCGCGCACGGCCACGAGGACACACCGGAGTTCCGCGAGCAGGTCAGACAGGCGCTGAAGGACGAGGTCCCGGGCGCGCTCGCGTGAGCGGCGCCGGCGCGGAGGAGGCGTCGCACACGATCTCGAGGCCGCGAAAGCGCCGCCGGATCGGCCGGCAACGGTAATCTGGAAAGTCCGATGGCCGCCGACCGCATCGCCGTCCTGTTCGACATTGACGGGACGCTCATCATCACCGGCGGCGCGGGCGCGGCCTCGTGGCGGCTGGCCTTCGACGAGCTCTACGGCATCCCCGCGGACATCGGCGAGTTCACCGACACCGGCATGACCGACCCCGACGTCGGGCGTAAGACCTTCCAGGCGGTGCTTCACCGCGAGCCTGAGCGCCATGAGTTCGCGCGACTGCTGGAGCGCCGCCTGCACTACCTCCACGGAGCGGTCGCCGAGTCTGAGGACTATCGGGTGCTCCCCGGCGCCGAAGATCTGCTCACGCGGCTACTTGAGCAGGGTTATCTGCTGGGGCTGGTCACGGGCAACGTCGAGGCCGCGGCGCACGTCAAGCTCCACCGAGCCGGCCTCAACCGGTTCTTCTCCTTCGGCGGCTACGGCTCTGACGCAGTGGACCGCGGCGAGATCGTTCGCACTGCCCTCACCCGCGCCAGCCTCGTTTACGGGGAGCCGCTTACACCAGGACAGGCGCTCGCGGTGGGCGACACGCCGCACGACGTCGAGGGTGCCCACGCCGCCGAGGTCGCCTGCGTCGGCGTCGGCAGCCACCACTTCAGCGTCGAGCAACTGCGCGAGGCGGGTGCCGACTACGCGATCGCCTCGCTGAAAGAGGACTTCCCTCTGTGAGGGCATCGCGAGAACGATCGTGGAAGGCGGGCGGCGGATCGGCATGCAAGAACCGGGAGGCGCAAAGCAGGGACTCGCCCTTCACGAATTCGACTCGCTGAGGCCGCACGCCGCCGCGGTGCTCGCCGGCTGCACCACCCGCGGCGGAGGTGTGAGCAAGCCACCCTACGACCAGCTCAACCTGGGCCTGCACGTCGGCGACGATCCTGGCGCCGTGCTCGAGAATCGCCGTCGCCTCGCCGCCGCGCTCGGCGTTGAGGTCCCCGCCTTCGTGTTCGCGCAGCAGGTCCACGGGGGAGAGGTGCGGGTAGTTGGGACAGGCGACTGTGCACGCGGTGCGCTGCGGTTCGCGGATGCCCTGTCCGACACCGACGCGCTGATCACCCGCGACGCCGGAGTAGTCCTCGCCGTCATGCACGCCGACTGTGTACCCGTGGTTCTCTTCGACCCCCACATTCCCGCCGTGGGTGTCGTGCACGCCGGCTGGGGAGGCGCCGTTCATCACGTCGCCCGTCGTGCCGTCGTGGCCATGCGTACGCAGTTCGGCAGCGATCCCGCCACGCTCCTCGCCGGGATCGGACCGTCGATCGGGCCCGCGAGCTACGAGGTTGGCATCGAGGTGGCCGAGCGGGTGCAGGCCGAGTTTCCCGACGTCGACCTCATTCGTCCACGAGACGATGGGCGTAAGTACCTGCTTGACCTGTGGCGCGCCGCCGCGGTAGACCTCATGGGTGCCGGTGTCCCGCGCGAGAACATCGAGGTGGCAGGCCTCGACACCTTCCAGCTTCACTCACGGTTCTTCTCTCACCGCCGCCGTCAGCCAACAGGTAGGTGTCTCACCTTCGCGATGCTGCGCACCTGATCTACGCCCGCGCGCTCGCCTGCGGGTCCAGCCGCGACATCGTCACCGCGGCCGTCAGCTCCGAGTGGGCGCCGCCCAGGTAGAGGCCCTTGACCGGCGGCACGTCGGCGTAGAAGCGCCCGTGGCCGATCTTCACGTGCGTCTCGCCGGCGAGGCGGCGGTTGGTGGGGTCGGCGCCCGACCCACACCGGCTCGCCGTGTCCGTCGGTGCCGGGCAGCAGCGCCTCCAGCCACGCGTGCGTGTCGACCTCCAGCGAGTCCGTGCCGCCGTCCTCGGGCGCCGCCCACAGATAGCCCGAGACGTAGCGCGCGGCGATGCCGCGGCGGCGCAGCAGCACCAGCGAGAGGTGCACGAAGTCCTGGCACACGCCCGCGCCCGCCTCGAGCAGGTCGCCGATGCTCGAGCCGACGTAGGTCGACGCCGGGGCGGTATTCGAAGCGGTCGGGGACCAGCTCGCAGAGCGGCTCCAGGGTCTCCAGCGGAGCTGTCGGCGTCCAGCGCCGTCGTCGCAGCTCTCGAGGCCCGGGATCGCCGGCTGGTCCTGCCAGGGCAGCGCGAACTCGCCCGCCGCGTCGAGGTAGGCGGTGCTGCCGCAGGCTCTCCCACGAGCCGTCGGGCGGCTCGGGCGGCTCGGAGGTGACCACGCGCGCGCGCACGTCGATCGTCAGCTGCTCGTGGCCGGTGGGGATGCCGAACTCGAGCACCTCGGTGCCGAAGTAGTCGAGGTGGCGGCTGACGCGCGCCTCGGGCTCGATGCGCGTGTGGAACTCGTCGCAGCGCTGCGTGGAGGTCGTCGCCGGGCGCACGCGCAGCGCGTTGAGGTTGTCGGTCACCGGCGACGTCGTAGCGGTACTCGGTCAGGAAGCGGATCGCGAAGTGCATGCTGCGCCGCTCACCTCCTCCGGCCGCCGGGGCGGCGCCCGGCGAAGTAGCGCTCGGCGACGTCCTGGTCGATGCGGGCGAGCTCCTGCTGGGTCTGCTCGCAGATCCCGGTCAGCTCCGCGCCGTCGGGCAGCGCGCGGCGCTGGAAGTCCAGGTCGGCCGCCAGGCGGCTGACGCGCAGCACCGGCTTTGAGTTGCGCGGGCCCGCGTCGGCGGTCGTGAACACCTCGTGCAGCGAGTCCACGCAGGCCGCCACGCTGTCGGGGTAGGCGCGCTCGAACAGCAGGAAGCGCGCCACCGGATGCGCGTTCGGCGGCGCGGTGACGGCGCGCAGGTAGGCGTGAAAGCCGCCCACCGCCTGCAGCAGGATCAGCGCGTGCCCGTCGGCCGGCGCGCTGTCCTGCCCGGGTGGCAGCGCGACGCGCAGCATCCGCAGCACCATGTCGGAGATCTCGATCAGCCCGCCGGCGTCCAGGAAGCACTTGGCCTCGTCGCGCAGCATCGAGCGGTTGGCCACGCCCCAGATCAGCGCCGTGCGCTCCTTGACGTACTGCGAGGCCAGGTACGGTCCCGCCGGCGCCGCGGGCCGCCCAGCCCGGCTGCCCGCCGCCGCGCAGCCCGAGCGCGGTCGTGTTGATCGCCTCCCACATCTCGGCGCTGATCACGTCGCGCACGGTGCGCGCGCCCTCGCGCGCGCGCTCGATGCTCGCGAGCATCGAGCCCGGGCGCTCGGCGTCGAGCGTGAGCTGCCCGAGCGCCTCGCTGCGCCCGGAGTGGTCGTCCTCGTCGACGTCGCCGAGCATCGCCAGCAGGCCGCCCGAGCCGAAGCTGACGCCCGGCATCGCGTCGGAGGCGCCCTGCAGCTCGGCCTGGAACACGGCCTCGACCGCGCGCGCCGTGAACTCGGCGCGCGCCAGGTTGCGCCCCAGCCAGTAGAGCTCGTGTGCGATCCGCGCGAGCATCAGCTCGCGGCGCATTCTCGGCGCGGCCTCAGGTGTGGCGCCATCGAGGCGCCGCGGTACGCAGCTCGCCGGGCGGACGGGATGCCGGCATCGGCCTGGGGCTGCTCGCTGCTGCTGCTGCTGCTGCTGGCCGGTCCACGCGCCGTAGCGCAGGTCGGGCAGCGCCGGCGGCTGGGTGTCGGCGATCGGCGGGCCCGCGCGGTCGGCGTCGTCGCCGTCCTCCAGCACCCACGTGTCCTTGGAGCCGCCGCCGCGCGAGGAGTTGACGATCAGCGAGCCCTCCTCCAGCGCCACCCGCGTCAGCCCGCCGGGGACGATGTCGATGCGCTCGCCGAACACCGCGAACGGCCGCAGGTCGACGTGGCGCGGGTGCAGCGTCGCCGTCCGGGCCGACGGTCGGCACCGTCGAGAGGCGCACGACGTCCTGGGCGATCCAGCGTTCGGGGTGCGCCTGGATCACCGCGCGCATGCGCTCGATTTCGGCCTCGTCGGCGTGCGGGCCGATCATCACGCCGCGTCCGCCGGACTCGCCGGTCGGCTTGACCACCAGCTGATCGAGGCGCGCGAGCACGTGCTCGAGCACTTCGGGGTCGGACAGCAGGTAGGTGCGCACGTTCTCGAGGATCGGCTCCTCGCCGAGGTAGAAGCGGATCATCTCCGGCACGAAGCAGTAGATCGCCTTGTCGTCGGCCACGCCGGTGCCGAACGCGTTGGCGATCGCCACGCTGCCGGCCCGGTAGGCGCGCACGAGGCCGGGCACGCCCAGCAGCGAGTCGCGGGCGGAACTCCAGCGGGTCGACGAAGTCGTCGTCCAGGCGGCGGTAGACCGCGTGGACGCGCTCCAGGCCCGCGCGTCGTGCGCATGTAGAGCACGTCGTCGCGCACCACCAGGTCGGAGGCCTCGACCAGCTCCACGCCCATCTGGCGCGCCAGGAACGCGTGCTCGAAGTACGCCGGGTTGGCCGGCCCGGGGGTCCACACCACGACCGTCGCCTCGCTCTCGGCCGACGGCGCCACCGAGCGCAGCGCGCCCAGCAGCAGCTGCGGGTAGTGGTCGACCGGGCGCACGCGGTAGGAGGCGAACAGCTCGGGCACCAGCCGCGCCATCGCCGCGCGGTTCTCCAGCACGTAGGAGATCCCCGAGGGGATGCGCACGTTGTCCTCGATCACCTTCCAGCTGCCGTCGCTGTGGCGCACCAGGTCGCAGCCGGCGACGTGCGTGTAGACGCCGCCGGGCGGGCGGATGCCGTGCACGGCGCGCGCGAAGTGCGAGCAGCAGGCCACCAGCCGCCACGGCACGAGGCCCTCGCGCACGATCTCGCGCGCGTGGTAGACGTCGTCGACGAAGTGGTTCAGCGCGCGGATGCGCTGCGCCAGTCCGCGCTTGATCTCGCGCCATTCCTCGCCGCTCAGCACCCGCGGCACGAGATCCAGCGGGAACGGCCGTTCGTGCGAGGCCCCGCCTCTCGCCGCTGGTCTCGAACGTGATCCCCTGCTGCATGAAGATCGCGTCGCGCCGGCGCCCCGCCTCGATCAGCCCCTCGGGGCCGAGGCGCCTCAGCTCCTCGACCAGCGCCTGCGCCGCCGGTCGCGGCGTGCCGCCGGGCTCGAACAGCTCGTCCAGGAACGGCGCGCGTGGGCGATACGCGTCCATCGTAAACGACCGGGCATCTGGCGCCGGGGTCTGCGTCGGTGAGCTCACCGCGGGATTCTCCCTCGCTCGATCGCGGCCCACCTTCGACGGTTGGCGCAATTGTGGCCTGCTTGGGTGCCCACTTGTCACAGATCGGGAGTGTGGGTATACGCTTCGCGAGAGCATCGGCATACCGAGGACCCTCATTCAGGCGCTCCCTCGAGAGTTGGCCCCCAACGAAAGGCCTTCATGAGCCCAGCAGCCCCCGACCCGGCCCCAGACCGCCAGCTCCCGGCGGCTCGGCCGCTCCCCAGCCGGCCGACGTGCTCGTGATCTTCGGTATCACCGGTGACCTCGCCAAGGTGATGACCTTCCACTCGCTCTACCGCCTTGAGGCCAGGGGACTGCTCGACTGCCCGATCGTGGGTGTGGCCGCTGAGGACTGGACGGTGGACGATCTGCGCAAGCGCGCGCGCAGCTCGATCGAAGGCTGCGGGGAGACAATCGACGAGCAGGTCTTTACGCGGTTCGCCGCACGTCTCTCCTACATCTCGGGCGACTTCGCCGAGGAAGGGGTCTATCAGCGCGTGGGCGACGCGCTGAAGGGCTTCCACACCCCTGTCTTCTACCTGGAGATCCCGCCCTCGCTGTTCGGCATGGTCATCAGGGGCCTGTCCGGCGCCGGTCTCACCAAGCACGGCCGCGTCGTCGTGGAGAAGCCCTTCGGGCACGACCTCGCCTCCGCGCGTGCTCTGGCGGCTGACATCCACCAGTACCTCGATGAGTCCCAGCTGTACCGGATCGACCACTTCCTCGGCAAGATGGGGACCGACGAGTTCCTCTACCTGCGCTTTGCCAACACGATGATCGAGCCGATCTGGAACCGCAGCCACATCGCCTGCGTGCAGATCACGATGGCCGAGGACTTCGGGGTCGAGGACCGCGGGCACTTCTACGATCCCGTGGGGGCCGTGCGCGACGTGGTCGTCAACCACCTCATGCAGGTGGTCGCCGCGGCCGCGATGGAGGCGCCTGCCGCCAACGACGCCAAGACGCTCAAGGACGCCAAGTTCGCCGTCTTCCGCTCCACCCACCCGGCCGATCCCAAGCACTACGTGCGCGGCCAGTACGACGGCTACCTGGACATCGACGGCGTCGCGAAGGACTCCACCACGGAGACCTACGCCGCGATGCGCCTGGACATCGACAACTGGCGCTGGGCCGGGGTGCCGTGGTTCATCCGCACCGGCAAGAAGCTGCCCGTCACCCAGACCGAGCTGCGCGCCGTCTTCCGCCACCCGCCGCGCCTGGGCTTCATGGAGCACGGCCACCGCCGCCCGGTCCCCGACCAGCTCGTGATCAAGCTCGACCCCTCGACCGGCACGCAGCTGATCCTCGACGCCCACCGCGCCGACTCCACGGGCCCGACGGAGATCACGCTCGACATGGAGTTTGCGCAGGAGGGCGGCGAGGCGCCCACACCGTATGAGGTGCTGTTGCTCGACGCGATGCGCGGCGACAGCACGCGCTTCACCCGCCAGGACTCGATCGAAGAGACGTGGCGCATCTTCGAACCGCTGCTCAATGCGCCTCCGCCGGTTCATCCCTACGCCCCGGGGACGTGGGGTCCGGCGGCTGGGGACGCGCTGGTCAACGGGTTCGGCGCGTGGCACGGCCCATGGATCGCCGCATGAGCCCCGCCAAGGCAAAGCCCAAGCCAAAGCCCCCCAAGGCCAAGA
The DNA here is from genome assembly GCA_963723045.1 of uncultured Solirubrobacterales bacterium. Taxonomy (GTDB): domain Bacteria; phylum Actinomycetota; class Thermoleophilia; order Solirubrobacterales; family Solirubrobacteraceae; genus Palsa-744. The sequence goes on from CAVROU010000001.1 coordinate 837,316, forward strand.
TCGCCGAACCGAAGGCCCCTCAGAGCGCCGCCGCCCCTTCGCCGTTCCCGCCGATCGCCGACTACGCCTTCCTCTCCAACTGCCACACCGGCGCGCTGATCGCCCCCGACGGGACGGTCGACTGGCTGTGTGTGCCGCGCTTCGACTCCCCGAGCGTGTTCGGTACGCTGCTCGACCGCCAGGCCGGCGCCTTTCGCTTCGCGCCCTTCGGGATCAACGTGCCCACGGCGCGCGTCTACGAGCCGGGTACGAACACGCTGCTCACCACCTGGACCACGCCCACCGGCTGGGTGATCGTGCGCGACTCGCTCACCCTTGGCCCCCGCCGCGGCGTCGATCTCGTCACGCCCCACACCAGACCGCCAACCGACGAAGACGCCGATCACGTCCTCGTGCGGGTCGCGATGTGCCTTGAGGGCGACGTCGAGATGGAGCTGACTTGCGAACCGGTCTTTGACTATGGACGCGTCCCCGCGCAGTGGGCGGTCTCCGAGGAAGGCCATCGGGCTGACGCGAGCGGGGACGACACCACCATTCGCCTGCAGACGGATATGTCCGTCGGTGTGGAGGGCGACTGGGTCAGAGCCAGGCACACGCTCAAGCAGGGCGACCAGATCTACTGCGCGCTTTCGTGGGCTGAGGAGCTCGCCGCGCCGCAGACGATCGATGAGGCCAACGCGGCGCTCGCGGCGACCGCGGGCTATTGGCGTGGCTGGCTGTCTCGCGCGCGCCTGCCCGACCATCGCTGGCGCGAGCCGATCCAGCGCTCGGCCATGGCGATCAAGGGGCTCACCTACATGCCCACGGGCGCGACGGTGGCGGCGCTCACCACCTCGCTGCCCGAGACGCCGGGGGGCGAGCGTAACTGGGACTACCGCTACACCTGGCTGCGCGACTCGACGTTCACGCTGCAGGCGCTGCACTACCTCAACCTCGACTGGGAGGCCGAGGAGTTCATGCAGTTCATCGCAGACCTGGAGCCCAACGAGGATGGCGCGCCTGCAGATCATGTACGGGATCGACGGGCGACGCGACCTCACCGAGACGACGCGCGACGATCTCACCGGCTATGCGGGCGCGAGCCCCGTGCGGGTCGGCAACGGCGCCTTCGACCAGCGCCAGAACGACGTCTTCGGCGCGGCGCTCGACTCGATCCTGCTGCACACCCGTCGCTCCGAACGGCTGCCGCGGCGGCTGTGGCCGATCGTGCAGGCGCAGGCCAAGTGCGCGACCGCCGTGTGGCGTAAGCCCGACCAGGGCATCTGGGAGGCGCGCGGCAAGCCCCAGCACTACGTCTCCTCCAAGCTGATGTGCTGGGTGGCGATGGACCGCGCCTCCAAGCTCGCGGCGATGCGCGGCGACGCCAAGCTCAAGGACACCTGGGGGCAGACCGCGGATGAGATCAAGGAGGACATCCTTACCCACGGCCTCACCAAGGACGGCGTGCTGCGCCAGCACTACGACACCGATGCGCTCGACGCCTCCACGCTGTTGGCGGGGCTGTTCGGGTTCCTCCCCGGCAGCGACGAGCGCCTGCACGCGAGCGTCCTGGCGATCGCCGACGATTTGACCGAGGACGGCTTCGTACTGCGCTACCGCACGGATGAGACCGACGACGGACTCTCGGGCAAGGAGGGTTCGTTTTTGATCTGCTCCTTCTGGCTCGTCTCGGCGCTCGCGGTCATCGGCGAGGAGCAGCGCGCGCGCGATCTGATGGAACGGCTCCTGCGCGTTGCCTCGCCGCTCGGGCTCTATGCCGAGGAGTTCGACACGAGCACCGGGCGCCACCTGGGGAACTTCCCCCAGGCGTTCTCGCACCTCGCGTTGATCGAGGCGGCCGCGCGCATCATCCTCGCCGAGCGGATCGAAGAGTGGCAGGGATGAGCGTCGTCGGCCGCGCCTCGCGCCTGTCTTCGCGCTCAGCGGTGGGGGTCAGTGTGCGGGCGGTGGACAACGTGCGCCTGTCCGGAGAAGTCCGCGGTGCGGTAATACATTCGAGGAGGAGTACCAATGCCAGATGCTTATGACGTAATCGTGATCGGAAGCGGCGCCGGCGGCGGCACGCTCACCCATCGCCTGGCCGCCTCGGGCAAGCGCATCCTGCTGCTGGAGCGCGGTGATTGGCTGCCGCGCGAGCCGCAGAACTGGCGGGCCGAGGACGTGTTCGTCGAGGGACGCTACATCTCCGAGGACTCCTGGTATGACAAGGACGACAAGCCCTTCCAGCCGCAGGTTCACTACTTCGTTGGCGGCGCCACCAAGCTGTACGGGGCGGCGCTCTATCGCCTGCGCGCCGAGGACTTCGGCGAGCTTCACCACTGCGACGGCCTCTCGCCCGCATGGCCCGTGAGCTACGAGCAGATGGAGCCCTATTACTCACAGGCCGAGCACCTATACCGCGTTCACGGCGTGCGTGGTGAGGACCCCACTGAACCGGCTACCTCTTCTCCCTATCCCTACCCGGCCGTCTCACACGAGCCGCGTATCCAGCAGCTCTCAGACGATCTCGCCGCGATCGGCCACCACCCCTTCCACGCGCCGTGCGGGGTGATGCTCAAGGAGGACGACATGGCCTATAGCGCCTGCGTTCGCTGTCAGGACTGCGACGGCTTTCCATGCGTAGTGCATGCCAAGTCCGACGCCGAGGTGCTCGCCGTGCGCCCGGCGCTCGAACACGAGAACGTCACACTGCTGCGCAACGCGTGCGCGGTCGAGCTGCACACCAACGACGCGGGCACCGCCGTCACCGAGGTAGTCGTCGAACGCGAGGGCGTCCGTGAGCTCTTCAGCGCCGACATCGTCGTCGTCTCCTGCGGCGCCGCCAACTCCGCCAAGCTGCTGCTCGCCTCCGCGAACGACCGCCATCCAAACGGGCTCGCCAACGGCTCCGATCAGGTGGGGCGCAACTACATGTTTCACAACAGCGTCGCCGTGCTCGCGCTCTCAAAGGACGAGAACCCGACCGTCTTTCAGAAGACGCTTGGCCTCAACGACTTCTACTTCAGCGGCGGCGAGGACTTCGACTTCCCACTCGGCAACATCCAGATGGTCGGTAAGTCGCAGGAGCCGATGTACCGCGGCGAGAAGCCGATCGAGACGCGCCTCGCGCCCACCCGCTCGCTGAAGGACATCGCGCGCCACGCCGTCGACTTCTGGCTCTCCACCGAGGATCTCCCGCGCGCGGAGAACCGCGTCACGCTCGCGCCCGACGGGCGGGTCAAGATCTGTTACAGCGCCACTAACGGCCAGGCGCGCGAGCGCCTCTACGCGAAGCTCAAGGGGATGCTGGGTCACATCGGCATGCACCCCGATCACCTGATCCACCGTCACGCCTACCTGAAGAACCCGATCCCCGTCGCGGGGGTCGCCCACCAGGCGGGAACCTGTCGGTTCGGTCTCGACCCGGCCTCTTCGGTGCTCGACGCCGACTGCAAGGCGCACGAGCTCGACAATCTCTACGTCGTCGACACCAGCTGCTTTCCTTGTATCGGCGCCGTCAATCCGGCGCTGACCGCGATGGCCAACGGCCTGCGCATCGGCGACCATCTGCTGGAGCGCCTCGGGGTCGCGTCTGCCGGAGGGGGCTCAGCGTGAGATCCCGCCGGGGTCCCGGCATGAGACCCACGCGCCGAGCGACGCGGGGGTCCGCGCGTGGCGGTTGACCAAGGCACCCAGCGCCGGCGAGTGGTGATCGTCGGCGCTGGCTTCGGCGGCCTGGCGGCGGCGCGCAAGCTGCGCCACGCGAACGTCGACGTGACGCTCGTCGATCGCAGGAACCATCACCTCTTCCAGCCGCTGCTCTACCAGGCCGCGGCCGGTGCGCTGTCCTCCAGTGACTGCGCTTCGCCGATCCGCTGGCGGGTCAGGCGCTCAGCCAACACGTCGGTGCTGATGGCCGAGGTCACCGACATCGACGCCGAGCGCCGCCAGGTGATGCTCGATCGCGGCCAGGTCCTCGAGTACGACAGCCTGATCCTTGCCTGCGGCGCGCAGACCTCCTACTTCGGCCATGACGAGTGGGAGGAGGTGACGTGTGGGCTGAAGACGCTCGACGATGCGATCGACATGCGCACCCGCTTCTACGGAGCTTTCGAGGAGGCCGAGCGCTCCCAGGACCCCGTCGAGCAGGAACAGTGGCTCACGTTCGTCGTCGTCGGTGGCGGACCCACGGGCGTCGAGATCGCCGGGCAGCTCGCGATCACGGCTCGCACGATGCGGCGCGACTTCCGTCGCATCGACGCCAGTGGCGCGCGTGTGATCCTGCTCGATGCGGGTGAGCGCGTCGTCTCCGCGTTCAGCGAGAAGCTCTCGGGGCACGTGGCCGATCAGCTGAAGGAGGTCGGCGTAAGCGTGCGCGAGGGCGTGCGCGCAACAGCGATCGACGCCGACGGCGTCACCATCGAGGTCGACGGCCAGAGCGAGCGCATCGACACCAAGACGGTCATCTGGGCGGCCGGCGTGCACAGCGTCCCTCTCACCGAGACGGTCGCGCGGGCCACGGGCGCGAGCACCGACCGCGCGGGGCGCATCGAAGTAAATCCCGATCTGACGGTGCCCGGACACCCCGAGATCTCGGTGATCGGCGACATTGCCTGCCTCGCGGGACCGGAGGGCCATCCGCTGCCGGGCCTCGCCACGGTTGCGATCCAGCAGGCGCGTCACGTTGCCAAGGCGATCGCCGCCGGGCACCCTGGCTCGGACACGCCTTTTCACTACTTCGACAAGGGCGCGCTCGCGGTTGTCGGCCGGGGCAAGGCGGTCTGTGCGATTCGCGGCGTCGAGCTGTCTGGGCGCCTGGCTTTCTTCACCTATCTCGGTGTGCACCTGTACTACCTCGGCAGCGCTCCGGGCGGGCGCATCGAGGTGCTCGTCAAGTGGATCGGCGCGCGCTTTGGCGAGCGCCAGAGCGCGCTGATCGGGGGGGAGTTGGAGAGCGTCGAGCGGACACGACCATGACACTCCTGCTCGCTTCCACAACCGTCGACCTGGCCCGCGCGCAGTTCGCGACGACCTCGATCTATCACTTCCTATTCGTCCCGCTCACGCTCGGGCTGGCGCCGCTGGTGGCAACAATGCAGACGCTGTGGCGGCGCACGGGCAACGATCAGTGGCTGCGGCTCACGCGCTTCTTCGGCACGCTGCTGCTGATCAACTTCGCGATCGGCGTCGCCACGGGGCTCGTGCAGGAGTTCCAGTTCGGCATGAACTGGTCGGTCTATTCGCAGTACGTGGGCGGCGTGTTCGGCGCGCCGTTGGCGATCGAGGGGCTGGCGGCGTTCTTCCTGGAGGCCGTCTTCCTGGGGGTGTGGATTTTCGGCTGGGATCGCATCTCCCCGCGCCTGCACCTCGCCTCGATCTGGTTCGCGGCGCTGGGCACGTGGCTGTCGGCGTACTTCATTCTCGTGGCGAACTCCTGGATGCAGCACCCCGTTGGCTACAAGGTGGTAGACGGCAAGGCGCAACTGACCGACGTGGGGGCGCTGTTGACGAACAACTTCGCCGTGCACGCCTTTCTGCACACGATCCTCGCCGGCATCACGACCGCGGCGCTCGTGATTCTCGGCATTGCCTGCTGGCATTTCCTGCGCGGACGCAACGTCGAGATCTTCCGCAAGGCCGCGGCGCTGGCACTGATCGTGGCGGTGCCGGTGACGCTCGTCAACCTCGCGGTGGGCAGCAACTTCGGCATCACCACCACGACCGACCAGCCGATGAAGATCGCCGCCGCGGAGGCGCTGTGGAACAGCGAAAAGCCTGCCTCCTTCTCGCTCTTTCAGATCGGCGGCTTCAGCCAGCAGAATCCCACGCCGAGCTTCTCGATAACTGTGCCCGATCTGCTCTCGCTGCTCTCGACGGGGTCGTTGCACAGCGAAGTGACGGGCCTGGACCAGCTCCAGCAGCGGGAGGTGCGCGAACACGGCCCTGGCAACTACATCCCGCCTGTGCGCGCGATCTACTGGTCGATGCGCGTGATGGCCTATGTCGGGGACGCTCATGTTCCTGCTCTCCCTGATCGGCGCGTGGCTGTATCGCAAGGGGCGCCTGGAGAGCGACGCGCTGGTTCCAGAAGAGCGCGATCGTCGCGATCTCCTTTCCCTTCATCGCGATGACCGCGGGGTGGGTGCTCACGGAGGTGGGGCGCCAGCCGTGGATCGTGCAGGGGCTCCTGAAGACCGCGCAGGCCAACTCACCAAGTGTCAGTGCCACGATGATCGGCGTGAGCCTTGTGGTGTTCGTGGCGCTCTACATCACCCTGGGAGTCACCGACTTTGTGCTGATGCGCCGCTACGCCCGTCTCGATCCGCCCGAGGTGCGTTCTGGATCCGGCTCCGCCCCCGAGCCGGCCGCTCCGCTGCCGGCGATCGGATACTGATGAGCCTGCAGACCTTCTGGTTCTGCCTGATCGCGTTCCTGTGGGCGGGGTACTTCCTGCTGGAGGGCTTCGACTTCGGCGTCGGCGCGCTGCTGCCGGTGCTTGCGCACGACGAAGCGGATCGCAAGACGATGTTCGCCGCGATCGGCTCGGCGTGGGACGGCAACGAGGTGTGGCTGGTGGTCGCCGGGGCGGCCACGTTCGCGGCGTTCCCCGTGTGGTACGCGACGATGTTCTCGGGCTTCTACCTCGCGCTGGTGCTGGTGCTCGTGTGCCTGATCGTGCGCGTGGTGTCGTTCGAGTGGCGCACCAAGAGCGAGTCGCCGCGCTGGCGCGCGGTCTGGTGCTGGGCCAACACGGTCGGCAGCGTCGGTGCAGCGCTCGTTTGGGGCGTTGCGTTGGCGAACCTCGTGCACGGCGTGCCGATCGACTCGGCGCACAACTTCAGCGGGACCTTCTGGGATCTGTTCCGCCCTTACACCGTGTTCGCGGGCGTGGTGGTGGTACTGCTGTTCGCATTCCATGGGGCGACCTTCTTGACGCTGCGCACGATGGGCGAGTTCTGCGAGCGCTCGGCCCAGATGGCGCGTCGCCTCGCCCTACCCGCGGCGCTCGGCGGCATCGCGCTGCTCGCGTGGACGGTGGCGGTGGCGGTGAACAACAACGAAAAGCACATATTCCCGCCGGTGCTGCCTGCCGCGCTTGGCGCCGTGGCGCTCGTGCTGGCAGTCGTCTTTCTGCACATGCGTCGCAACGGGATCGCGTTCGCGATGACGGCCTCCGCGGCCGTCGCGGTGGTGGCGACGATCTTTACGGGGCTCTACCCGCGCGTGCTCGTCTCCTCGACGGACTTCGCGCACAGCCTGACGCTGGCCAACTCAGCCTCCTCGCACTACGCGCTCGTGGCGATGACGGTGACCGCGGCTATCTTCATGCCGGTGATCCTGCTCTACCAGGCCTGGACGTACTACGTGTTTCGCGCGCGCGTCGGTGGAGAGCAGCCCGACGGCAACCCGGTGCAGGCGCTCGTGGCGAAGAGCATGGGCTCCGAGACCGCGCGCCCCCCGGGCGCCTGAGGGGGCGGCGGGCCGATGCGGCCTCTGGACCCGCGTTCCCCGCTGAACCGGCGCCTGATGCGGCCGCGTGGTCCGTGTCTGAGGTGCGCCGATGCGCCCGCTTGACCCGCGCCTGCTGGAGCGCGCGCGCTCGGTGCGCGCACTGCTCGGCGCGGACGTGGCGCTGGGGTTCACCGGCGCACTGCTGATCCTCGTGCAGGCGACGCTACTCGCGCGCGTCGTGGCGCGTGCATTTCACGGCGCCTCGCTGACGGAGGTTCGCGGCGAACTGCTCCTACTGGTGCTCGTATCGGCCGGGCGCGGCGCCCTGGCGTGGGGTTTTGAGGTCGCCGGGCGCCGCGGCGCCGCGCGCGTACTCTCCGAACTGCGCCTCGCGCTGCTGGAGCGCCGCCTGCGCGCCCAGCCCGCGGCGCTCGACGGCGTCGAGGGAGGCGAGCTGGCGGCGGCCGGCGTGCAGGGAATCGACGCGCTGGAGACCTATTACGCGCGTTACCTGCCGCAGGTCGTGCTCGCGGTGCTCGTGCCGATCGCGGTCCTCGCGTGGGTGGCGCCGATCGACTATGTGTCGGCGCTCATCATGGTGGCGACGCTGCCGCTGGTGCCGGTGTTCATGTGGCTGATCGGCCGCTACACCGAGCAGCGCACGCGCGAGCGCTGGCTTGCGTTGGCACTGCTGTCGAACCACTTTCTCGACGTGGTGCGAGGGCTGCCCACGCTGCGCGCGTTCAACCGCGGGCCGGCCCAGGCGCAGCGGATCGCCGAGGTCAGCGAGCGGCACCGCCGGGCAACGATGGAGACGCTGCGCCTGAGCTTTCTCTCGGGGTCGGTGCTGGAGCTGGCGGCGACGCTCGGCGTGGCGCTCGTGGCGGTCGCGGTCGGGCTGCGTCTGGTCTACGGCGGCATCGGGCTGCAAGCCGGGCTGACCGTGTTGGTGCTCGCGCCCGAGCTGTACCAGCCCCTGCGCCGGCTCGGCGCGCAGTACCACGCGGGCGCCGACGGGATGGCGGTGGCGGGGCGGATCCTCGAGCTGCTCGACGCGCCCGCGGAGGCGCCCGAGGGCTTACCGCGCGATCCGTCGGCGCTAGGCGGCGTGCCAGCTGCTCCCTTTGGGGGACGATCAGGAGTGCCCACCCCGACCGAACGGCTTCCACCGAGCCCTGCCACAGCCGCGGTGTGGATGCAGGGTGTCTCGTTCTCCTACCCCGTTCGCCCGGGCTTGGTGCTCGAGGACTTCGACCTGAGGCTCGCGCCCGGAGAGACGGTGGCGCTCGTCGGGGAGAGCGGCGCCGGAAAGAGCACGGTGGCGGCGCTGCTGCTCGCCTTGGCCAAGCCGGCGGCGGGCAGGATCGGCGTGGGGGAGGTGGACCTCGCGGATTGCTCAGCGCAGGCGTGGCGGCGAGAGCTCGCGTGGGTGCCTCAGCAGCCGATGCTGCTGCGCGGCAGCGTCGCGGAGAACATCCGCCTCGCGGACCCGATGGCCTCGGACGAGCGCATGCGCACGGCGGCGGAGCTGGCGGGCGCCCACACTTTCGTGACCGGGCTCCCGCATGGCTATGACACCGTCGTCGGCGATGGCGGGCGCCCGCTGTCCACGGGCCAGCGCCGGCGGATCGCGCTCGCGCGTGCGTTCCTACGCGACGCGCCGCTGGTGATCCTCGACGAGCCCACCGCCGACCTCGACCCGGACAGCGCCGCCGTGGTGGCGGCGGCCGTCGAGCGGCTGTGCGCTGAGCGCACGGTGCTGTTGATCGCGCACCGCCCGGAGCTCGCGCGCATCGCCGATCGAGTCGTCGCGATGCGGCGCGCGACTGTGTCCATGAGCGAAGGAGCGGCGGACGGCCTCTCCTCGGTCCGGGCCGAGGAGACTGTGCAGGACGACACGACGGCCACCGTCGCGGGCGGTGCGTCATGAGCGGCACGCTGCGCCGCCTGCTCGCCCTCGCCGAAGCGCCGCGCCGGCGCGTGGTGCTGGCCGTTGCGCTGGGCGCGGCGACTGTGCTGTGTGGCGTGGGCCTGATGGCGACCGCGGGCTATCTGATCTCCCGCGCTGCCGAGCGCCCGGCGATCCTTTCGCTGGGCGTGGCGATCGTGGGGGTGCGCTTCTTCGGCATCAGCCGCCCGCTGGCACGCTACTTCGAGCGGCTGTCCTCGCACGATGTGGCGTTGCGCGCACTGGGGCGCATCCGCGTGCGGGTGTATGAACGGATCGAGCCGCTGGCGCCGGCAGAGCTCGTGGGGTACCGCCAGGGGGAGCTGCTCTCGCGCACCGTGGCGGATGTGGACGCGCTGCAGAACCTGCACCTGCGCGGCGTGATGCCGCCGCTTGTCGCGCTCGTGGCAGGAGCGGTGTCGGTGGGGGTGGCGGCGGCGTTCCTGCCCGCGGCGGGCATCGTGCTGGCTACGGGACTGCTCCTCGGCGGCGTGGCCGTACCGTTGCTCGCGGGTGGGCTGGCCGACCGTGCGACTCGACGTCAGGCGGCCGTGCGGGGGGAGTTGACCGCGCAGATACTCGAGCTCTCGCGCGGCGCGGCGGAGCTGGCGGTGTACGGCCGCGAGACAGAGCAGCTACAGCGGCTGCGGGCCGCCGATGGCGCGCTGGTGCACGTCGCCGCGCGCGACGCGCTGGCGGGCGGAGTGGGCGAAGGCCTCGGCATCTTCGTGACCGGCGCGACCGTGGCCGGGGTGCTCGCGGTAAGCATCAACGCGCACGCGGGCGCGGGACTGAACAGCGTGCTGATCGCGACGCTCGCGCTGCTGGCGATGGCGTCGTTTGAAGGCGTGCAGCCACTGGCGGGGGCCGCGCGTGACCTGTCGGCCACGCTCGGCGCCGGGCGGCGCGTGCTGGCGCTGATGGAGTGCGAGCCGGCAGTGCGCGACCCCGTCCGCCCGGCACCGGCGCCGACCACCTTCGATCTTGCGCTGGAGGGGGTATGGGCGCGGTATGCCTCCGAGCAGCCGCCCGTGCTGTGCGGGGTCGACCTGAGCCTGCCCGCCGGGCGGCGCCTCGCGCTCGTGGGCGAGAGCGGCGCGGGCAAGACGACCGTGGTGAACCTGCTGCTGCGCTTCCTGGATCCGGAGCGAGGACGCGTGACGCTCGGCGGACGCGACCTCCGGGACTACTGCCAGCAGGATGTGCGCCACACGATCGCGGTGGCCGGCCAGGAGGCGCACCTCTTCTCGGCGAGCATCCTCGAGAACGTGCGCCTCGCGCGCCGGGAGGCAAACGAGACCGAAATCGAGGGTGCGCTGCGCAGGGCGCGGATCTGGGAGTGGGTGAGCACTCTGCCCGACGGCTGGGAGACGCTCGTGGGCGAGGAGGGCCACGCGCTCTCCGGCGGCCAGCGCCAGCGCGTGGGGCTGGCGCGCGCGCTGCTCGCCGACGCACCGGTGCTCGTGCTGGACGAGCCGACCGCCCATCTGGACTCTCAGACCGCGCGGGAGCTGATGCGCGACATTTTCGCCGCGGCGGAGGGCAAGTCGGTGCTGCTGATCACGCACCGGCCGGAGGGTCTGGATCTGGTCGACGAGGTGCTGGCGATGGCGGACGGGCGGACCGGGAAGGCGCCGTCGCCGGGCTGAGCCGCGCAGCTTCGCGTCCACCTCCAGGAGTAGCGTTTGCGACTCAGGCGCCTGCCTACGGTTCGCCCATGGGGCGGACCGGGGCGAGCCGTCCAACCCACGGAGGAGGCAACATGATTCCAAGGCTGACCACATGGCTGGCCGTCGCACTTGCAGGTGGAGTGCTGGTGGCGGGCTGCGGGAGCAGCAGCACGAGCACGAGCACGACGACCACCAGCCAGAGCACGAGCACCGCGGTGGCCACGACGGCGAGCAGCGGGACCGCTGTCCCGGCGGTGGCGAACAACCCGGCGGTGCAGGAGGCCGTGGCGGCCTGCAAGCACGGCGTGCAGTCGGCGTCGGGGCTGTCGTCGAGCTCGAAGGCGAAGATCGAATCGATCTGCGACAAGGCGGCCAATGGCGATGCGAATGCAGCCAAGGAAGCCGCGCGCGAACTGTGCATCGAAATCGTCAACGCCTCGCCGGTGCCCTCGGGCTCGATCAAGGAACAGGCGATCGCCGCCTGCAAGACTAAGAGTTAGTCGAGCATCACCCCTGCGCCGCGGGCATGTAGGGAGCGAGCTCGCGGCGCGCGATGGACAGCTTGTGCACCTCGTCTGGCCCGTCGGCCAGGCGCAGGGTGCGCAAGTGTGCATACGCCCAGGCGAGGGTGAAGTCGTCGGAGACCCCGCCGCCGCCGTGGACCTGGATCGCGCGGTCGATCACCTTCAGGGCGATCGATGGTGCGGCGACCTTGATCGCTGAGATCTCGGTGCGGGCGTGGCGGTTGCCGACGGTGTCCATCAGCCAGGCGGCCTTGAGCGTGAGCAGACGGGCCATCTCGATCTCGATGCGCGACTCGGCGATCCAGTCCTGGATGTTCGCGCGCGCTGCGACGGGCTCGCCGAACGTCACGCGCGCGACGGCCCGCCGGCACATCGCCTCCAGCGCGCGCTCGGCGGCGCCGAGTGAGCGCATGCAGTGGTGGATGCGCCCGGGGCCGAGGCGCGCCTGGGCGATCATGAAGCCGTCGCCCTCGCCGGCGATCAGGTTCGAGGCGGGCACGCGCACGTCGGTGAAGGAGATTTCGGCGTGGCCCTCCTGGTCCTGGTATCCGAAGACGGGCAGCGCGCGCAGGATCTCCACGCCGGGGGTGGCGAGCGGCACGAGCACCATGCTCTGCTGCTTGTGCCGCGGTCCGTCCACCTGAGTCTTGCCCATCACGATCATCACCCGGCAGTGGGGGTGCAGCGCCCCTGAGGTCCACCACTTGCGCCCGTTGAGCACGTACTGATCGCCGTCGCGCTCGATGCGTAGCGCGATGTTGGTGGCGTCCGATGAGGCCACATCCGGCTCAGTCATCGCAAAAGACGACCGAATCTCACCCTCAAGTAGAGGTATAAGCCAGCGCTCGCGCTGCTCGGGCGTGGCAAACAAGTGCAGCACCTCCATGTTGCCGGTGTCAGGCGCGGAGCAGTTGCAGGCCTCCGAGGCGATGTGGCTGTGCCCGAGGATCTCCGCAAGTGGCGCGTAGTCGCTGACGGACAGCCCGGCACCCGCATCCGGGTCCGGCAGGAACATGTTCCAAAGCCCGGCCTCGCGCGCGCGAACCTTGAGCTCCTCCATCACGGCCGGCTGGTGGTGCGGGTCGCCGGACTCGCGCAGCTGGCGCTCGTAGACAGCCTCGGCGGGGTAGACGTGCTCGTCCATGAAGGCGGTGAGCCGCTGCTTGAAGTCCTCGCAGCGTGGGCTGGGCTGGAAGTCCATGTCGGTCGTCCTCTCGTGTCTGTGGCTCGGCGGTGGGTGCGATGCGGGCGGCTGGTAGTAGGGAGAAGGACCCCGGGTGGGTGGGATCCCCAATCTGTTGGGTCCGCGTGGGCCGCGTGGCGCGGACTCGACGGTCACGCCCTAACCTGCGGCGGGGTGCGTGTCTCATCTAACAGGACTTGCGCGGCGCTTGCCAGTCGCTCGCGTGGGGAGCCGGATCGCCGTCCTCGGACGAGGCCGGGCACGGCGAAGTACGCCGATAGGCGGTGGTCCATAGTCACTCTCGGGTGCGTCGCCCTGCTGGGACTGTCGCTGTGCGGCTGCGGCTTCTCCGGCGACGCCCAGAAGGCGGATGTACGCGTGGTGGTGCCACCGCTCACCGCGCCCCTCGGCGAAACACCAACGACCGGCGGCGCGACGGGCGGCGTTGGCGTCGGCGGCGGCATCTCGCCGATCGCGGCCACACGCCCCAAACGCCCCAACATCATCTTCGTCCTGACCGACGATCTGGCCTGGAACCTCGTCCCCTACATGCCCCATGTGCTCGCGATGGAGCGCGCGGGGGAGGCCTTCTCGAACTACTTCGTGACCGACTCGCTGTGCTGTCCCTCGCGCGCGTCGATCTTCACGGGGCGCTTCCCGCACAACACGCACGTGACCTCCAACAGCCCGCCCTACGGGGGCTTCGCGGTCTTCCACGAACGCGGAGAGGAATTGGAAACGTTCGCCACGTCCCTGCAGAAGGTGGGCTATCGCACGGGGATGATGGGCAAGTACCTCAACGGCTACAAGCCCAACGGGGGAGAAGGGGTGCCCGCCTCGTTCGTGCCGGCCGGCTGGAACGAGTGGGACGTCGCCGGCGACGGGTATCCGGAGTACGGCTACACGCTCAACCACGACGGCACGCCGGTGGACTACGGATCGGAACCGCAGGACTACCTCACCGAAGTGCTGGCCGAAAAGGGCATCGCCTTCATCAACCACTCGGCTGAACTGCGCCAGCCGTTCATGCTCGAGCTCGCCACCTTCGCGCCCCACGCGCCGTTCGTGCCGGCGCCGCGCGACGCCGAAGACTTCCCCGGGTTGAAGGCGCCCCGCAACCCCGCCTTCGACGCCGCCAACACGAACGCGCCGGCGTGGCTCAGCCACTTCACGCCCCTGGAAGCGCAGCAGATCGAACAGATCGACACGGACTTTCGCCGCCGCGCGCAGTCCGTGCAGGCGGTCGATCGCATGATCGGCGAAATCGAGGCCACCCTGCGCGCGCAGGGTCTCGCCCAGAACACGTATCTGGTGTTCAGCTCCGACAACGGCCTGCACATGGGCGAACACCGCCTGATGCCCGGCAAGCAGACGGCGTTCGACAGCGACATCCGCGTGCCGCTGATCGTCGTCGGGCCGGGCGTGCCCGCGGGGCGCACGGTGGGGGCGATGGCCGAGAACATCGACCTGTGCCCGACCTTTGAGCGCCTGGGGGGCGCGGCGGTGGGGGCGAACGTCGACGGCCACAGCCTCACCCCGCTGTTGAGTGGGGAGCCGGTACGCAACTGGCGGCGGGAGGTGCTGATCGAGCACCACGGGCCGGTGCTCGACGCGGGCGACCCGGACCTGCCCACGCGCGGCGCGGGCAACCCCGACAGCTACAAGGCGCTGCGCACACCCGGCACCCTGTACGTCGAATACGTGACGGGCGAACGCGAGTACTACGACCTGCGCACGGACCCCTTCGAGCTGCACAACATCGCCGCGCACCTCTCCCGGCCCCACCTGCGCCGCCTGCATCGCGCGCTGTTGGCGATCGGGGGGTGCAGGGGCCAGCGGCAGTGCTGGAGCGCACAGCACAGAGTCACATGAGTAAGGCTCAACTTGAGCTTCATAGTTCGAATCAGCCGAGAAACGGTTTGATCTGGCGGGACCAAACCGGGCGGTGCGCCGGTGCCCGGCCGTTCGGACTTGAAGCCATCGGCCCCGCCAGATAAGGTTATGCGCAGATCGCCACGTTCCCCTGCTCTCATTTGAGCGGGGGATCTCGATGTCGCCGGGCCGAGGAGGGTTCCGGAGCTACCCGGATCGAGGCGGACCTGTCCATCAATAGAGGAGAGAAAACTGATGCGCAGAGCATCCACCTGTCTGGCCTTGCTCGGCATAGCCGTCCTTGGCCTTTCGGCGTCCGCCTCGGCGGCGCCGACGGTCACGTTTAAGGCAAAGGCCGTCCCCATTCCGGGCTTCCCCGGCACGGGCAACATCCTGGGCGCCGGTACGGCTGTCCAGGCGGAATACACGATCACCGGCAATGAATACCCGGGCGGTTTCCCCGCTCCACTGATCGGGGTCAACTTCTACACGCCCGCAGGCACGAAGCTGCATCCGCAGGGCTTCGTTACGTGTCCCCTGTCGACGCTCGAAGGCAACGCGGGTCCCGAAGGGTGCCCGAAGAAGTCGCAGGCGAGCCCCGTCGGCGTGGCCGGCGTGGCGAACGAGATCGGCGGCACGCCGGTCACCGAGAACGCGACGCTGCAGGCATTCTTCGCCGAAGGCGGCGGCCTGAACTTCTACGTCAACGGCTCCTCGCCGATCTCCGCGCAGATCGTCGCCAAGGGCCGCTTCGTGACCGCCGCTCCGCCCTACGGGCCGGAGCTGGTCAGCGAAGTGCCGCTCGTCGAAGCGCTGCCCGGCGCGCCGGACGTCTCGACCACCTCGGTCAACATCAAGGTGGGCGCGGCATTCAAGCAGGGCAAGAAGGTCATCTCTTATGGCAGCCTGCCGAAGAAGTGCCCCAAGGGCGGCTTCCCGGTGAAGTCCGAAATGAAGTTCCTGGGTGGCGCTGTCGTCACGAGCACCTACAAGGCTCCATGCCCAAAGAAGTAATCTTCTAGACAACTAGTAGAATCAGCGGCGGGGGGGCCGGTCCAACGGGCCGCGCCCCCTTCGCTATTGACATGGAGGAAGGATCCGGGGTTGAGGACGCAGACCGTCTGGTGGAGAAGGGGGATCATGGGGACAGCCGGGGCGCTCTGCGTAGCCGCCCTGGCGGCAGCGATCCTGCTTTCGACCGCCGCGGGCGGTTCCGGCGGCGGCTACACCGTGCGCGCGATCTTTGACGACGCCGGCAACCTGATCCCCGGCGAGGACGTCCTGATCGACGGGGTCAAGGCGGGCGCCGTCGGTGAAGTGGTGCCCACGCCGCAGGCCAAGGCCGCGGTCACGCTGGACATCGAAAACCCCGGCTTCCAGGATTTCCGCGCCGACGCGCAGTGCACGATCAAGATCCAGTCGCTGATCGGCGAGAAGAACGTCGACTGCCTGCCCACCCAGCCGCGCCCGGTGGGCACGCCGCTGCCGCCGCCGCTGCCCGTGATCCCCAAGGGCCACGAAGGCGCGGGCCAGCGCTACATGTCCGTGGAACACACATCGAGCCCCGTCGACGTCGATCTGGTGGGGGACATCAGCCGCCGCCCCGAGCGCGAACGGCTGGCGATCATCCTCAACGAACTCGGCGCCGGTCTCGCCGGCCGTGGCGCGGACCTGGCCGCGGTGGTCCGCCGCGCGAACCCGGCGCTGCGCGAAGTCGACGCCGTGCTCGGCATCCTCGCCTCGGAGAACAAGGTGCTCGGCAATCTCGCCGAAGAAGGCGATCGCGTGCTCGCGCCGTGGGCGAAGGTGCGCAGCCAGGTGGCTGACTTCATCGTCCAGGCCAACACCGTCTCCACCGCGCAGGCGCGCCACCGCGGCGCGCTCGAACAGAACCTTGCGCTGCTCCCCGCGTTCCTGCGCCAGCTCGGCCCCGCGATGCGGCGGCTGGGCGAATTCGGCGAACAGGCCGCGCCGGCCCTCACCAACCTGGGACGCGCCGCGCCGGGCCTCGCCGAGGCCTTCCAGAACCTCGGCCCGTTCTCGACCACCTCGACGAAGTACTTCGAAAGCCTGGGCAAGAGCTCGAAGATCACCGGCCCCGCGCTGGTCGCCGCGCAGCCCTTCTTCAAGCGCTTCCAGACGCTCGGCGCGGCCGCCAAGCCATTCGCCGAAAACGCCGCCGGCCTCACCTCCAGCGTGCGCGACACGGGCGGCATCGAGCGCCTCGTGGACACCATCTTCAACACCGCCGGCGCAACCAACGGCTATGACGCGCTGGGCCACTTCCTGCGCGGGATCCTCGTCGTCAACACCTGCCAGAGCTACGCGATCGCGCCGACACCGGGCTGCAACGCGAGGTTCAGCTCCGGCGCCAGCACCGCCTCGGCCAGTTCGGTCCCCGGCTCCTCGGCGAACACCGAACTGGTTATGCAGCGCACGCTCGCGGTGCTCGAGGGCGCCACCCCGGCGCAGGCGATCGCGCGCTACCCCGGCACCGTTACCACAGGCGCCCTCGACGGGTTCGGTGGGCTCGGCGAAGCCACGCCCACCGCGCAGCCCGTGGGCGGGTCGAGCGGCGGCACCACCTACTACACACCCGCCAGCGAAGGCTCCAGCGCGAGCGGGCTACTGCTCAACTACCTGCTCGGAAACTGATGATGCCGACCCCTCGCTCATACCGACGCTCTCCACGGTTTCGCCAGTGGCTTGCCAGCCTGTCGCGGGCAACGTTCCCAGGAGCCCTTACAGGACGCAGTCGTCTGCTGCCTGCAGTCGTTGGGGCGCTCGCGCTGGTCGCGCCGGGCACCGCTGCCTCCGCCGACCAGATCACCCCAAGCGAACCGGCGACCGCGCAGCAGACCACCGCCGAACCCACGACCACCGGCTCCCTTCCCTCCTCCTCTTCGACCACAGTCGTGGAAGGCTCCGCAACGGCCACGACACCAGCAGGCGAAGGCGCAACGGAAACCACAACTAGCTCCACCGCACAGAGCGCTCCAATCCCCTTCCCCGAGGTGCACGCGCAGACCCCGCAGACCAGTGGGGCAAGCGGATCCTCACACGGCCATGCCCACGCCAAGGCGCCCGGCAAGGGGTCGAACACCTCCAAGCCGACGGGTGCCGCTGGGGCGGGCACCCCCTCTCACGTGCGGGCGCTCTCGCCCTCTGCGCTGACCCCGCTGCCGCCCGGGGCGCTTGGTTCGACGGTCTCCAGCGTGCCTTCGTTCTTCGTCGCCAACTTCAGCATCCCGCCGTTTCTGCTGCCGATCTTCCAGGCCGCCGGGCACACCTACGACATCCCCTGGCAGGTGCTCGCGGCGATCAATGAAGTCGAGACCGACTACGGCCGCGACCTCAGCCTCTCGAGCGCCGGCGCCGAGGGCTGGATGCAGTTCATTCCCTCCACCTGGGCGATGTACGGGGTGGACGCCAACGGCGATGGCTACGCCGATCCCTACAACCCCGCCGACGCGATCTTCGCCGCCGCGCGCTATCTGCACGCTGCCGGGGGCGCGCGGCACATCGACGCCGCGATCTTCGCCTACAACCACTCCCAGAGCTACGTCGCCTCGGTACTGCTGCGCGCGCAGCTGCTCGGCGGCATGCCCGCGCAGCTGCTCGACGCCGTCAGCTCGCTGACCGAGGCGCGCTTCCCTGTCCACGCCCCCGCGCACTTCTCCGACGGCTTCCCCACGGTCGGCGCGACGGTCCCGGGTCATCCTGCGCACACGCTCGTCGCGACGACTGTCTACTCGCAGCCGGCTGCGCCCGTGATCGCCGTGCAGGACGGGACGATTGCCGCAATCGGCTCCTCGCCCACGCTGGGGCGCTACGTCGTGCTGCGCGACGACTACGGCAACACCTACACCTACGGTGAACTGGGCTCGGTCGCCACGCTCTATCCGGTCTTGAAGCCACACCGCCAGTCGATCGTGAACGAGGGCTCGGCGCACGCGGCGGCTTCGAGTGCGTCCGGACGGGTCTCGCTTCCGCCTGCCACAGCCGGTGTGCAGCCACACTCGCCCTTCTCGGCCGGTGCCGTCAGCTCCGGCCTCGCGCTGGGCGCGGCCGCCGAACTGGAAAGCCTTCCGCTTGCGGGGGGGCGCCCGAAATCTTCGCCGCGCGTCCATCGTGTGCGCCCAACGCCCGCGCCGCGCGTCTTCAGAGCTGGCTCCGAAGACGTCTTCCTGCACCCGCTCCAGGTCGGAGCGCGCGTGATCGCTGGCACCGTCATCGGTCACCTGGGAGTCGCCGGCGGCGAGGTCCCCGCTGTGCTCCCGCCGCCCTCACCGGCCTCGGGCTCCGCGCCCGGCAGCGTGCCCGTCCCGGCGCCGAGCAGCGAAGCGCCGGCGCATATGCTCTTCCAGATCCGCCCTGCCGGCGTGGGCGCGCCGCAGATCGACCCCAAGCCGCTGCTCGACAGCTGGGTGCAGTTCCAGGGCTCCTTCGTCTTCCACGTCACCGGCAAGCACCGCTTCCCCGCTGCGGCACCGGCCGCGGCCAAGCCGACATCGTGCGTCGGCTCGAAGGTTTCCGCGCTCTCGAAGGGCGCCGCGGTCGGGCCGCTCGCCGCTCCCAAGGCGCTCACGGCGCCCAAGCCGAAGGCCGCATGCAGCCCCGCGACGGCCCTGACTGCGCAGGCGGAAAGCCAGACGCTCACCCCCGGCCAGTGGCTCCAGCTCCTCACACGGCTAGGGCAGATCCCCGACCCCGTGGTGGCCGCCAAGCCCTCCCCGGCGGCGATTGCAGATCATTCCCCCGTGGCGCCCGCCGGCGCCGCGAGCGAAGGCAGCGGTGTCCACAACTAGCCCTCCCACACCTCCGCTGCATGAGCCGGCGGGTCCCCCGCTGGGTAAGCCCGGGCGCCCGGGCGACATCCCCACCCCGACGGGACTTCCGCGCAATCGCACCGCGCGCATCATCGCGATCGGCGCGCCGATCCTGGTGGTGCTGATCATCCTCTACTTGATCTTCGGCGGGGGCGGTTCGACGACGTACTATCTCGAATTCGAAAGCGCCGATCAGCTGGTGAGAGGCGACCAGGTCCAGGTTGGCGGTGTGCCGGTGGGCACGATCAAGGACATCGTCCTCACGCACGACTACAAGGCGCGCGTGCGGATCTCGATCGAATCCTCGCTCGCCCCTCTGCACCAGGGAACCACCGCTCAGATCCGGGTGCCCTCGCTATCGGGCGTGGCCAACCGCTACGTTGCGCTCTCCCCGGGACCCAACAACAGCCCGGCGCTGCCCGACGGGGCGACACTCTCGGGCAGCGCCGTGAAGGGCGCGACCGACATCGACCAGCTGTTCAACACGCTGAACCCGCGCACGCTGAAGGGGTTGCAGGAGGTCTTCCAGGGCGGCGCCGAATCCTATGCCGGCGTCGAGCACCAGGTGAACGTGACGGTCGAATACTTCGCCCCCGCGGTGGCCTCCGCCGATCACTTCTTCGGCGAGCTCGTCAGCGACCAGCACACGTTCAGCGAACTCCTCGTGCAGGGCGCTAAGGCGGTCACGACGATCGCCGCGCGCCGCGAACATCTCACCGACCTCGTCGAACACGGCGATATCGCCTTCGGGGCGCTCGCCTCCGAGCAGGCGAATCTCCAGGCGGGGGTGCAGCAGCTGCCGGTGTTCCTGCGTCAGGCCAACCACACGTTGGCCGAACTGCCGGCCACGCTCGCCGACGTGACCAAGCTGGTGAATGTCTCCAAGCCGGACACCGTCCAGCTCGCCACGCTGTTCGAGCGGCTGCGCCCGGCGTTCGTGGAGGCCACGCCGGTGCTGCACAGCCTGAGTCTCGCCGTCAGCCAGCCCGGCCCCAACAACGACCTCACCGACCTGTTCAAGGGCTATCCGGCGCTCGCACAGCAGCTCACCGCGGAGACCCCAAACGTGGTCAAGGGCCTTGAAGAATCGAACATCTTCTTCTCGCACCTGCGCCCTTACAGCCCCGAGCTCACGGGGTTCGCGCGCTCGCTCGGCCAGAGCACCGCCTATTACGACGCCAACGGCCACTACATTCGCGCCTCGGCCACCGTGCCCGCCTTCACGCTCGGCTCCGAAGGCTCGCTGGTGCCGGCGGAAAGCCTCGCCCAGGGTCTGCAGAACCTCAAGCGCGGTCAGACGGCGCGCTGCCCGGGCGCGGCCACGCAGCCGGCACCGACGGCTCTTCGCCCTTCACCGACACGGGGCAGCTGGAATGCAACCCCGCGGAGGTGCCGTGATGGTCCTCGTAGCGGCTCTCCGGCCGCCGGCCCATTGCCGATCGGGGCGCTCCGATGAGTCGTCGTCGCGGCTCGCTGGCCGCCAGCCCACTGCTGATCGGGGCGCTCACGACGCTGATCGTCGCGGTCGCCGTCTATCTGTCCTACAACGCGCTCAACGGGCTGCCGTTCACGCCCACGTATGACATCAAGGTCGAACTCAACGAAGCGGCGGGTCTTGAAAAGACCAACTACGTGCGCATCGGCGGCGACCTCGTGGGTACTGTCGAAAAGGTCGTGGCCAAGCAGAAGCCCCACACGGGGAGGGTCGTCGCGATCGCCTATCTGAAGCTCGAAAAGGGCGTCGAACCGCTGCCGGCGAACAGCACCGTGATCGTCCAGTCGGTCTCCGCGCTCGGGCTGAAGTTCCTGCAGCTTGAACGAGGCAATTCACGTCAGACGCTCGCGCCGGGCGCCACGATCCCCGTCGCGCAGACGCGCGAACCGGTGCAGATCGAAGAGCTCTTCAAGATGTTCGACCAGAAGACGCGCACCGCGGCGCAGGAAAACTCGAACACCTTCGGCGACGCGTTCGCCGGGCGCGGGCTCGGCCTGAACGAAACGATCGCCACGCTGCGCCCGCTCGTGACCAACGCGATCCCCGCGCTGCACACCCTCGCCGCGCCGCAGACCGACCTGGGCGGGCTGTTCAAGGCGCTCGACCAGGCCGCCGTGGAGGCCTCGCCTGTGGCGCAGGAGCAGGCCAACGGCTGGGTCGCCCTCGACACCGTCTTCAGCGCCCTCGCCGGCGTGGCGCCCTCGATCGAAGCAACGATCGTCGGTGGCACGCCCGCACTGCGCCAGGCGATCCACTCGCTGCCCTTCCAGGCGCCGTTCGTGGAGAAGACCGCCGAGTTCTTCCGCCTCTTGCGACCCTCGGCCAAGGCGCTCGTCAGCTCCGCGCCGCAGCTCGGCCACGCATTCGCGGTCGGCACGGTCAACCTGCGCAACGCGATTCCGCTCAACACGCAGCTCGCCGAAGCGGCGAAGGCGCTGCAGGACTTCATCGCCAACCCGGTCGTGACGCTGGGCCTCGAAGACTTCACGCAGACCGCCCAGGCGGGCGCGCCCGTGGCCGCCGGCCTGGCCCCGGCGCAGGTCAACTGCAACTACGTCTCGCTGTTCTTCCGCAACACCGCGAGCCTCTTCTCGCAGGGCATCGGCGTCGGCAACCTGGCACGCTTCCAGGTGGTGTTCTCGCCCATCGGCCCCAACGCCGAGGGCGCGCCCTCCTCGGCCCCCGCCAACGGCGGCTCGCAGGCGGTCGGCAAGTCCAAGGTGGTGCCCAACAACTTCCTGCACGCTAACCCCTACCCCAACGTGGGCGGCCCCGGGCAGCCCAAGGTGTGCGAAGCGGGCAACGAGCCGTTCCTCGTCGGCAAGCCCGTGGTGGGCAACGTGCCGGGCGCCACCAGCTCCGCCCACGAAGCGACCACGCGCAGCCAGAACCTGCTGGGCCAGGAATATCCCGCCGCCACGCTGAAGGACCTCGGATTGGGGAAGCAGGGATGAGCTGCCTCGGGCTGCGCCGTGGACTGAGGGAGAAGCGATGAGCCGCTTCGGCCTGCGCCGCCGCGACGAGACCCCGGTCGTCGACCTGCAGCGCTCGCAAACCCGCTGCGCTTCGGCCTCGTGGTGCTGATCCTGATCGCGCTCGTCGTGTACTTCGGCTTCACCAAGCACATCCCGTTCACGCACGGCTTCCGCCTGAAGGCGCAGTTCTCCTCGGCGCTCAACATTCGCCCCCGCTCTCCCGTGCGCATCGCGGGCGTCAACGTCGGCAAGGTCGCCTCGATCAAGCGCGAGGGCGAAACGGGGCTCGTGAGCATGGAAATCGAAAAACAGGGCCTGCCGATCCACACCGACGCGACCGTCAAGATCCGCCCGCGGATCTTCCTCGAAGGCAACGACTTCATCGAACTGCAGCCCGGCAGTCCAAGCGCCAAGACAGTCTCCGAAGGCTTCACGATCCCGATCACCCAGACGTCTGACCCGGTGCAGATCGACCAGCTACTGACCTCGCTGAACAGCGACACGCGCGCCAACCTGCAGACCGTGCTGATCGAATACGGAAATGCGCTGACGCGCAAGCCGACGCCCGCCGAGAACGCCGAACAGGACCCCGAAGTGCGCGGGCTCAACGCGGCGCAGGCGATCGCCAAGGCCTGGGAGCACGGCCCCGAAGCAACACGCGGCGGGGCGATCGTGCAGCAGGCGCTGGGCGGCACCGACCAGCACGACATCTCGCTGCTGGTGCGGGCCCTCGAGCGCACCTCCGCCGCGCTCAACGTGCACGAGCAGCAGCTTGGAGAACTGATCCCCAACTTCAACACCTTCCTCGGGTCGCTCGCCGCCCAGTCATCGAGTCTGGCCGCCGCGGTGGCGGAGCTGCCCGGCACGCTGCACACCGCCAGCGCCACGCTGACGGCGCTCAACAGCGCCTTCCCGGCGCTGCGCTCCTTCTCGCTGGCGCTGATCCCCGGTGTCGAGGAGACCCCGGCGACGGTCAAGGTGGCGCTGCCGTGGATCGAACAGTTCCGCGCCCTGCTCGCTCCCGCCGAGCTCGGCGGCGTGGCGAGCGGTCTGCGCTCCGGAGCGCCGGTGCTCGCGAGCCTGGTGGGCTCGCAGCCCGCCTTCGTCGGTCAGGCCAACCTGATCGGCCAGTGTGTGACCAAGGTTCTGCGCCCGGCGTTCGAGACCAAGCTGCAGGACGGCGCGAACACCTCGGGCGTGAGCAACGAACAGGAGTTCCTCGGCGCGCTGCTGGGCTTCAACTCCGGCGGGCAGAGCTTTGACGGCAACGGCAGCTTCTTCCGGCTGCTGGTGACGGGCGGCAATCAGGTCATCTCGACCGCGCCGAGCACACTCCCCGACACCACGAAGAAGGGCTTCGCGCTGGCCGCCGCCACCGCGCTCTCTCCGCTTGGCACCAGCCCGACCGTGCCCACCACCGAGCCGCCCTACAAGCCGCTCGTGCCCTGCTACACGCAGGCGCTGCCCAACTTCAACGGGCCGTTGTCGCACGGTCCCGCCGACGGGAGCGCGGGATGAGCCCCGAGGATGAGGAGCGCGGGATGCCCCCGGCCACGGGACACGACGGCGAGCAGCAGCCCGAGCTGCTCGCGGCGGGCAATGGCGGGCATGGCGCCGCCAACGGCGCTCGCCGCGCGGATCTCGGCCACGAGGGCGGGCTCGGGGTGCGCGACCAGATCCGCCGCTACCGCAGCGCCTTCCTCGCGGTCGTGGCGATCGTCGTGGTCGCCATCGGCAGCGCCGGCTATATCCTCGACCACGAGCGCCTGACGCTGCCCACGTGGTTCCCGGTGCTGGGCCACGAACACTTCACGCTGAAGGGCGAATTCATCACCGCCCAGGCGGTCACGCCCGGTCAGGGCCAGGCGGTCACGATCGCGGGTGCCAAGGTCGGCGAAATCTCGAGCGTCGAACTGCACGAAGGCCGCGCGGTGGTGAGCATGCACCTCAACCCCAGCTATGCGCGCTACATCTACCGCGACGCGACGATGCTGCTGCGCCCCAAGACGCAGCTGCAGGACATCACCGTCGAGGTCGACCCCGGCACTCCCGCGACCGGGCGGCTGCAGAGCGGCGCGACGGTCCCGATCTCGCAGACCTCGCCGAACGTGAACCTCGACGAATTCCTATCCTCGCTGGACGCCGACACGCGCAACTACATCCAGCTGCTGCTGGCCGGCGCGGCGCAGGGGCTGAACGGCAACTCGCGCAACCTCGCGGCCGCGTTCAAGCGCTTTAGCCCCTTCGCACGCGACGTCGCCGAGCTCTCCCGCGAGCTGGCGGTGCGCCACGGCTACATCTCGCGCTCGCTGCACAACTTCAGGCTGCTGATCGAAGCGCTCGGCTCCAAGGACAAGGCGCTGGCGGAGCTCGTGGACTCGGCGAACGCCTCGCTCGGCGCCTTCGCCCAGCAGGATCATGCGGTGCAGAGCACCCTGCACCAGCTGCCCGGCGTGCTGCACGAAACCAAGCAGGGTCTCGCCAAGCTCGGCGTCGCTGCGCGCGTGGCCGGTCCGGCGCTCACGGCGCTGCACCCGTTCGCCGTGGCGCTCGGCCCCGCGCAGGAACAGACGCAGCCGTTCCTGCGCAAGACCACGCCGATCTTCAAGCACGAAATCCGCCCCTTCGCGCGCGAAATCGAGCCAGTCGTCAGCGAAATCCAGCCCAACCTGCAGGAAATCGCCGCGGCGTTCCCCAACGTCACCACGACGATCTCGGTGCTCAACGAATTCTTCAACGAGCTCGCCTACAACCCCGGTCCCAACCAGGCGGGCTTCCTGTTCTACCTCGACTGGTTCAACCACAACGCCAACAGCCTCGCCGCGGCGGCCGACGCGAACGGGCCGATCGGCCACGGGTTGATCTACTTCGCCTGCAAGCAGCTCTACACGCTGCCGGGCGCCGAGGAAGTCAACCCCACCGCGAAGGCCGTAATCAGCCTGATCAGGCCGCCGGCGCCCCTGCCGGGAGCGCAGGGCATCGAGGGCGTGTGCCCTCCATCGGCCGGCAGCGGCATCACTAGCGGCTCGGAACTGGCGGGCAGGGTGTTCGGCAGGGGCCTGCAGTCGACCTTCGGCTTTGAAGGGGGTCGCTGATGTCTGATCGTGCTGTGAGCGTCCACTTGAGGTCTCGCGATACGAGCGCTCGCATGTCCTCCTTTGAAGGGGAGGCTTGCTGATGCAGAAGCGCGCGCCGACGCTGGCCAACATCCTCGTGATCGTGCTGTTCGCGCTGAGCTGCTTCGGGCTGCTGCTGTTCCTGTGGGAGTCCTTCGGCGGCTCGGTCCCGCTGAAGCCCCAGGGCTATCGCTTCAGCGTCGGCTTCCCGCGCACGCTGCTGCTGGCCGAAGACTCCGACGCGCGCATCAGCGGTGTGCCCGTGGGGCACGTCGTGAGTCTCGTGAAGAGCACCACGGGGCTTAACCACGTGACGATCGAAATCGACCATCAGTACGCGCCGCTGCGGCGTAACTCGCGCGTGATCCTGCGCCAGAAGACGCTGCTGGGGGAGACCTACGTGGAAATCATCCCCGGCCCGCGCGCCGGCCCCCTGCTGCCCGAGGGCGGCGAACTGGCCCCCAGCCACGTCGAACCGATCGTGACGTTCGACGACATTCTCGCCGCGCTCGACCCGAAGACAAGGCGCGACTTCCAGCTCTGGCAGCAGACGCTCGCCACGAGCTTCGAAGGGCGCGGCGAAGACCTCAACGCGACATTCGCCACGCTCAACCCGCTCGTCGGCCACATCAACCAGGTCGCGAGCATCCTCGCCGAACAGCAGGGCGCCGTCGCGGGCCTCGTCAAGAACACGGGGGTCGTGTTCGATGCGCTCTCAGAACGCGACCACCAGCTGCGCGGGTTCATCGTCAACGGCGAACGCACGTTCAGCGCCCTCGTCCAGTCAAGCCGCGCCTTCGCGCAGGCCTTCCACGAACTGCCGGCCTTCGAGCGGCTCGGCACGACCGCACTGCGCAGCCTCGACGCCTTCGCCGTGAACACCGAACCGCTGCTCGATCAGCTGCGACCGGCCGAGATCGCGCTGACCCCGCTGGTGCACTCGATCAAGCAGGTCTCCCCCGACCTCAACAGCCTGCTCACCAACATCGGCCCGTTGAGCAAGTACGCCCTGGCGAGCACCGGCGATGTGAAGAAGCAGCTCGATCTGACCGTGCCGATCCTCGAAGCGACGATTCCGTTCACGCGCAACTTCAACCCCTTCCTGGAAGAGCTCTCGCGCTACGTGCCAGAGCTGCAGGCGTTCTTCGCCAACTTCACCGCCGCCACCCAGGGCTTCAGCCAGGAAGGTGGACCGGGCGGGCCGCGGTTGCACTACCTGCGCGCGCTCAATACGATCAACCCGGACACCCTGTCGCTGTATGCGCAGCGTCAGGGTTCCAATCGCGCAAGCCCCTACCGCGCGTCGGGCGCATCGAACGCCATCGCCACCGGCGGGATGCCCGTGTTCAACGCCTCGACGTGCGCCAACGCGGTGCCGACGATCAGCGGGCCGGGCAACGCGCAGGTGCCCCAGAGCCTGATCGAACTGCTGGTCTCGCTGGGCTACATCCACGCCAAGGGCTCGCCCGGCGCGGTGCCGGCGCCCGGGTGCCCGCAGCAGCCGCCGTTCACGATCAACGGCCGCACCACGCAGTATCCGCAGGTCAGCGCCGCCGCGAAGTAGGTCCCGGGCTCACGCTTGCCGCCGGTGGGCGGAGGGCGAGCGAGGGTGGAGCCGGACGAGGGTGGCTCAGCGCGCCGCCCGGCGCCCTCCCCGCGCGGCGACGATCGCGCGGTGGTGGCCCATGTAGGGGACGAGCGCGAAGTAGGTCAGGTCCTCCAGCAGCGAGAGCAACTCAGGGGTGCGTTCCTCGAGCACCCGCCGGTGCAGGATCGAGGCGATCCCGCCGACCACGGCCTCGGAGGTCTGCGGGGGCAGGTGCTCGGGGTAGGCGGCGTGGCGGCGGCCTTCCTCCAGGAGCGGTACGAAGGCGCCCAGGATCTCGCGGTAGCGTTCGCCGGCGTAGTGGCCGGCGCTGAGGCACTCGACCATCCCCACGCGCGCGGCCTCGGGGTCGCTCGCGAGCGCCGCCAGCAGCGCCTTCAGGCCGAGCCTGACCCGCTCGGGCCAGGGGCCGGTGCGCTGGAACTGTTCCTGCACGCTGGCCTGTAGGCGAGCCACGAGCGCGTCGAGCGCCTGCATGAAGCAGTCCTCCTTGTTATGGAAGTGCTCGTCGAACACCGCCCCGGGGACATCCGCTGTCTGCAGTACGCGCTCGACGGTCGTGCGGTCATAGCCGCGGTAGGCCACCGTCGCGATCAGCGCGTCGAGAATGCGAGCCCGGGGATCGGCGCCGGTGGCGCCGGACTGAGCTGGGACGGTGGCTGTAGATGACCTCCGGCCGGGGCCGGGGTCGCTGCTTGGCGACATCCTTCCCTCCTGGCCGAATTGTAGACTCGCGGTTGCTCATTTGTCAAGAGTCGATGTCAAGCGCAGAATGACTGCGTCAGGGCATGGGATCCTCGATTGGATCCAGAGGTCCGATCAGGGGTCGCGATTGGGTCGAGGTCGTCGCGGCTCGGCAGAGCCCGCGGACGGAGAAGTCTTCCAGGAGGCGGTGTAAGATATGTCCGTGGAGGGAGGCGGCATCAGCGAGGAGTCCACGGGCGCCAGTGAGGCTGGCTCCGAGGGCGCGGCGCTGCTCGATCAGGCGAGCGAGTTCGAGTACCACTCGCACGACGATTCCGCCGAAGGGATCCCCGACGGCAAGTGGTCGGTGCGCTGTGTAGACGTGCATAAGCGCCTGGGCGGGCTGCCCGTGCTGAACGGGCTGAACGTGACGATCCCCGACGACACGATCACGGTCGTGCTCGGCCCCTCGGGGACCGGCAAGAGCGTGCTGATCAAGCACATCATCGGCCTGATGTTCCCCGACTCCGGCGACATCATCGTGCAGGGCGAATCGGTGCCGAGCCTGACGATGCCCAACCTGCTGGCGCTGCGCCGGCGGATCGGCGTGCTCTTCCAGGACGGCGCGCTGTTTGGCTCGATGAACGTCTTCGACAACGTCGCCTTCCCGCTGCGCCAGCACACCGACATGTCCGAGGCGCGGATCGCCGAGGTGGTCAAGCAGCGCCTTAGCGACGTGGGCCTCTCCGAGGCGATCAACGACGCCCCCTCCCAGCTCTCGGGCGGCATGCGCAAGCGAGCAGGCTTCGCGCGCGCGCTCGTGATGGAGCCCGACATCGTGATCTTCGACGAGCCCGACTCGGGCCTCGACCCCGTACGCACCGCGCTGCTGTGCGAGCTGATCCAGGAGATGCACTCCGCGCTTGGGGGCACCTACATCGTCGTGACACACGACATCGCCACGCACGGCGCATCGGCGAGTACATCGCGCTGCTCTGGAAGGGGCGCATCGTGGAGTCCGGCAACGCGCAGAAGATGTTCTCCTCGGATAACCAGTTCGTGCGCCAGTTCCTCAGCGGGTCCGCTGAGGGGCCGCTGGGTATGGACTGAGCCCAAGCGCCGGGCGCCGCTGCGCGCCTTGTTCAGAGCTCCGCCCCGGAGGGGCTCCGCTATGGGCCGCGTGGTGTGGCCCGGACGCGCGGTGGCGCTCCCGCGTGGGCGCCATGGAGCGGAGTCTCTCCAACAAGCACAGCTGTCTGTTGCGGGGGCCGGGCTTGATGCGAACATGTGTTCGTATGGTGCTTTGCACCCACCTTCCTCGCTTCGAGTTGGTCGTTGCCGCCGGCGGTCCCCGCGCGCTGAGTGGCCGGGCGCTGGCACTTGCTCCGGCCCCCGGGGGCGAGGGGCGTGTGGGGGAGGTCTCCGGTGCCGCCGAGGCCCGCGGGGTGCTCGAGGGGATGGCGCTGGGGGAGGCGCTCGCGCGCTGTCCCGACCTCGGGCTCGTGCCCGCCGACCCGCTGGGGGTCGCGCGCGTCTGGGAGCGCGCCGTGTGCGCCCTGGAAGGGATCGGCGCCGCGCCCGAGCCGGCGCGTCCCGGGTTGGCTTACTTTCAGGCCGATGGCCTGCACGGGCTGCACGGGGGAGAGCGGGGCGTGCTCGCCGCCACCCGCCGCGCGCTTGGTCCGCGGGCGCGCTTGGGCGTCGGCCCGACGCGCTTCTGCGCGCTCGCGGCGGCGCTCGAGGTCCGCTCGCGCCGCGCCGTCATCGTGCGCGCGGCGGAGGCGCGCCGCTACCTGGCCTCTCGCCCCGTGGCGGTGCTGCGCTTTCGCGAGGACACCGCCGCGCTGGTGGAGCCCCTGGAGCGCCTCGGCCTGCGCACCCTCGGGGAGCTCGCGTCGCTCGGGCGCGATGCCGTGGCCGACCGCTTTGGCACCCCCGGTACGCTCGCGCGGGGCCTGGCCCGCGGTGAGGACACCCCGCTGCGGGGACGCCTGCGCGAGGAGTGCCTGGAGGAGTCACTCGAGCTCGCCCAGTCGGTTCGGGGCCTGCGCTCGAACGCGTGCTTGGGTTGCTCATCGACCGGCTGCTCGCGCGACCGCAGCGGCGCGGGCGCACCCTGCGCGCGGTCGTCCTCTCCGCGCGGCTCGTCGAGGGGGGCACCTGGCGCGAGCAGGTCGTTTTCCGCGAGGCACTCTCCGATCCCCGCCGGATGCGCCTCGCGCTCGGCCTGCGCCTGGCGTTGCTCCCCGCACCCGCCGAGGCGCTGGGGCTTGCCGTCGAGCGCTTCGGCCCCGCCGAGGGCGAGCAGGCCACGCTGCTCGACGGCTCCGCCGCGCAGCGCGGCGAGCGCCTGCGCGAAGGCGTCGCCCAGGTGCGCGCGGTCGCCGGCCCCGAAGCCGCGCTGCGCGCGCTCTGCGTCGACCCCGACTCGCGCGTCCCCGAGCGACGGGTCGTGCTCACCCCGTTTCCGGCATGAGCGGTCGGGCGCTCCGGCCTCGGCCCGCGCACGGGATGAGTGGGGGTTTCTGGGCACTCCATCGACCCGCGTGTGCGGCATGAGCGGGAGTCGGACGCTCAATCGACCTCGCCCCGTGCGGGTGCGCGCCGATGGGGCGGGCGTGCCGCTGGCGGTCGACGGCCGCGCGATCGAGGCGGTGCGCGAGTCGTGGCTCGTCGAGGATCGCTGGTGGACCCCGCAGCCGCTCCGTCGTCGCTACTGGGAGGTGCTCAGCGCGCACGGCGGCAACATGATCGTCTTTCACGAGCTGGGTAGCGGTGGCTGGTTCACCCAGATGGGCTGAGTTGCGCTGCCCAGCGATCCGTCGCGGTCGCGACATAAGCTGCCGTCCCGATGCCGAGGATCAGCTACTTCTATGGAATATCGATTTCGATGTATTGGCGTGAGCGCGACCATCCGGTTCCGCATTTCCATGCCGAGTACGCCGGTCAGCGAGCCTCAATCGCTGTGGATGGGACGGTGCTGGCTGGAGATCTTCCCCCACGTGCACTGCGGCTGGTGCTGGAGTGGGCGCGGACCCACGAACGTGAGCTGTCAGTCAACTGGGCACGAGCCCGTGACTACGAACCCCTTCTCAAGATCGACCCTCTCGCCTAAGATCTGTTGAATGGCTGACGCACTCGTGCACATCACCTCAGTCGAGCTTCTGGGCAGCCAGGCGCTGCGCCTCGCCTTTGAGGACGGTACCGTCGGAGACGTCGAGTTCGACGGGAGTGAGTGGCGGGGTGTGCTGGCGCCGCTCCGCGACCCTGCTGTCTTCGCGCAGGTCCGCGTCGATCCACAGCTCGGCACGCTGGTCTGGCCCGGCGGCCTGGACATCGCCCCTGAGCCTCTCTATGAAGAGGCTTGCCAGCACCGCGTGGTTCAGCGGCACGTCGCCTGACTGGTAGATCTCGACCTGGGTGGGTATGACTCGGCCCTCGCGGCGGAGCGTCAGCGGAGCCTCTCCAAACAAGCACAGCTGTCTGTTGTGGGTGCTATGCCGGATGCGAACATGTGTTCGTATATGGTCGTCCGCGTGCCCGGAACCCCGCCCTACGTCGAGCTGCACTGCCACTCCGCCTACTCCTTCCTGGACGGCGTGTCGCTGCCGCACGAGCTCATAGCCGCCGCTGCCGAGCTGGGGCACACGGCGCTGGCGCTCACCGATCACAACACCGTGTCCGGTTCGATGGAGCTGGCCCAGGCCGCGGGCGAGGGCGGCGGGGTGCGCGCGATCCATGGCGCCGAGATCGACGTTGAGGTCGGCGGTGTCTCCAGCATCGCTCGTCGCGCCGGTCTCTCCCCGACAGACGCCCGCGTCGAGCGGGCCTCCGACCCCAAGGACGGCACCCGCCACCTGACCCTGCTCGTGCGCGATGCGCGTGGCTGGCGCAACCTCTGCCGCGTCCTCACCCATGCGCATGCCCATACGCGCGAGTCGCCGTGCGCGCGCGGCGAGCCCCACGTGGCGCTGGCCACGGTGCTGGAGCACGCCGAGGGCCTCGTGTGTCTCACGGGCTGCGCGCAGCACGGTGTGCACGACGAGCCCACCGCGCGGCGTCTTCTGGACGCCTTCGGGCCCGAGGGGCTGCGCGTGGAGCTGCAGCGTCCCTACGCGCACCACGACCGCGCGCGCAACCGGGCGCTGGCCGCGCTGGCGCGGCGGCTCGGCGTGGCATGCGTGGCCACCGGCGACGTGCACGCCCACGCGCGACGGCGCGCGGAGCTGCAGGACGCCTTCGTGGCGCTGCGCCATCACTCCACGCTCGACGCCTCAGAGCCCCTGCGCCGCGGAAACCACAGCCACGTGCTGAGCACCCCGCAGGCGATGGCCCATCGTTTCGCCGATCACCCGCGTGCGGTGCGCGAGACGCTCAACCTCAGCGAGGAGCTGCACTTCGACCTGGGCAAAGACCTGGGCTACCGCTACCCGGGAGCCGAGGACGCGGATGCGCTGCGGCGGCTGGTCGAGCTGTGCCAGGCTCGTCTGGAGGAGCGCTACGAGGTCGGCGCGCGCGGGTCGGACGGGGCGCGCGGCGGCGGTGTCGGCGGTGGAGTCGGCGTCGGCGGTGGCGTCGCACAGGTGTCCGCCGAGCATCGCCGCCAGGCGCGCGAGCGTCTGGAGGAGGAGTTGCGCGTGATCGACCGCCTCGGCCTCGCGGGCTTCTTCCTCCTGCACCACGACATGCTCGAGCTGGCGCGCGAGGTCGCCCTGGAGGTGCGCGGGCGCGACACGGCGCGCGCACTGCTGGCCCCCGGCCGCGGGCGCGGCTCCTCGGTGTCCTCGATCGTCTGCTACCTGACGGGTCTCTCGCACATCGATCCGATCGCCAACAGCCTGCTACTGGGGCGCTTCCTGCACGAGGACCTGTGCGGGCTGCCCGACATCGACCTCGACTTCCCGCGTGAGATCCGCGAGATCCTGATCCCTCGCGTGCACGAGCGCTACGGGCGCGATCGCGCGGCGCTCGTCGCCGCCTTTCCGACGTTCCGCGCGCGCGGGGCGATCCGCGAGCTGGGCAAGGTCCTCGGCCTGCCGCCCGGGGAGATCGAGCGCGTGGCGCGCTCCGCCGACCACCACATGGAGTCGCCTTCGCGCAATCTCGCCACCGACTCCCCAAACCGCTCCGAGCGCTGGCGCTGGCTGGAGCGCCTGGTGGCCGAGGCGAACAGGCTGCCGCGCCACCTCTCCCAGCACTCCGGCGGGATGGTCGTCTCAACCAGGCCGCTGATCGACTGCTGCCCAGTCGTCCCCGCGGCGATGGAGGGCCGGCAGATGGTGCAGTGGGACAAGGACTCCTGCGCCGACGCAGGCTTCCTGAAGATCGACCTGCTCGGGCTGGGGATGCTCTCGGCGGTCGAGCGCTGCGTGGACCTGATCGCGCGCACACGCTCAGAGCGCATCGACCTGTCGCGCATCCCCTTCGACGAGCCCGAGACCTTCCGCGCGATCCGCGCCGCCGACACCGTCGGTGTCTTTCAGATCGAGAGCCGCGCGCAGATGCAGTCGCTGCGGCGCACCCTGCCGGAGAACCTCGAAGACCTGACGGTGCAGGTGGCGATCGTGCGGCCCGGCCCGATCCAGGGTGGCGCCATCAACCCCTACATCGAGCGCCGCCGGCTCCTGCGCGAAGACCCCTCCTACGAGGTGCCCTACCCGCACCCGGCGCTGCGGGAGGTGCTGAAGGACACGCTGGGCACCGTCATCTTCCAGGACCAGGTGATGGAAGTCGCCCAGGCGTTCGCCGGCTTCGCCCCCGGCGAGGCCGACGGGCTGCGCCGCGCGATGAGCCGCAAGCGCTCTCACGAGGCGCTCCAGAGCCACCGCGAGCGCTTCCTGGAGGGCGCGCGGCGCCACGTGGGGGCAGACGCGCGGACGGCCGAGCGGGTGTGGGAGATGGTCTCGGGCTTCGCCGGCTTCGGCTTCCCCAAGGCACACGGCGCCGCCTTCGGGCTGCTCGCCTATCAGTCGACCTGGCTGCGCGTGCACTATGGCCCCGAGTTCCTCTGCGCGCTGCTCAACGAGCAGCCGATGGGCTTCTACGCGCCGGACTCGCTCGTGCACGAGGTCGAAGGGCGGGAGATACCGGTGCTGGGGCTCGACGTGAACGCCTCGCTCGTGGAGTGCACGGTGGAGAGCCGCGATGGGCGGCTGGGTGTACGACTCGGCCTCGGCTACATCAAAGGAGCCGTCGCCGCCGAGGTCGCCGAACTGGTGGCCGAGCGTGAGCGAGGCGGGCCCTTCGTCGGTCTTGGCGAACTGGCTGCGCGCGTCGGCGCTGGGCGCGGCACCCTGGAGCAGCTCGCCTGGTCGGGCGCCTGCGACAGTCTTATGCAGGTAGTCGGCTCACCGGATGCCCGCCGGCGCCTGGCGCTGTGGGGGTTAGGTATCCCCACCCGCCCGGCGGGGCGTGGCGCGGAGGGAGATACTCAGTTGACGCTGCCCTTGGACCTGCCCGAGGCGCCGCATCTGCGTCCGCTGAGCCGCTGGCAGCGGCTGCTCGCCGACTACGCCACTAGCGGGGTGACCGTCGGCGATCACGTGATGGCCGCCCTGCGCCCCCGTCTGCAGGCGCCGATGCTGGCGACGAGCGCCCAGCTCGCGCGCCTGCCCAAGGGCTGCACGGTGGCCGTCGCGGGGCTTGTGATCGCCCGTCAGCGTCCGGGCACCGCCAAGGGCACGATGTTCCTGCTCCTCGAGGACGAGTGGGGCACCGTCAACCTGATCGTGCCGCGCGTGGTCTATGAGCGTCACCGGCCGCTCGCGCGCGCCGAGCCGCTGCTGCTGGCCCACGGGCGCCTGGAGCGCTCCGAGGAGGGTGTGTTGAACGTGATCGTGCGCGAGCTGGTCGCGCTGGAGCGCTTCCTGGCCGCCGAGGAGCCGGCGCCCACGGCGCGTGTGCACCATCTGCGTGGAGCCCGGGAGGAGGACCAAGAGGAGGGCCGAGGGGAGGACGGCGCCGAGATGGGGGCCGCCATGCGCGCCGTCGCGCCGCCCGTGCAGAGCTTCGCGTCTGGGCGGCGGCGTTAGGGGTAATACCCCTAACGCAGCAAGTCTCTGCCCGGGGTCGGGGCAGAGGCGCACTGGAAGTTGCTTGCGCATACAACTATCTGTTATGGTTGTGTCAGCAACGTCTTCTTGTCCTGCTTTTCCACGAAAGGAACCGCCAATGTCCTCCCAGACAGCCGCCCCCGACACCGCCGCGCAGTCCGCCGAGACCTCCCTGCCCACCGGCACCTGGAAGGTCGACCGCGTCCATTCGGGCGTCGAGTTCCAGGTCAAGCACCTGGGCATCGCCACCGTCAAGGGCCAGTTCAACGACTTCGAGGGCACGCTCGAGGTTGGCCCCGCCGGCGCCCGCGCCTATGGGACAGTGAAGGTCGAGAGTGTCGATACGCGCGAGCCCCAGCGCGACGCGCACCTGCGCTCCGCGGACTTCTTCGAGGCCGAGACCTACCCCGAGATCACCTTCCAGTCAACCGCCATCACCCCGGTCGACGACGAGGACTTCGAGATCGAGGGCGATCTCACGATCCACGGCGTCACCCGCCCTGTGAAGTTCGAGGCCACGCTGGAGGGCACCGAGACCGACCCGCAGGGCAACGACCGGGTGGGCGTCTCCGCCCGCGGTCAGATCAACCGCTCGGACTTCGACATCAAGTTCAACGCCGCCCTCGGCTCCGGCAACGTCGTCGTCAGCGACAAGGTCAAGATCCTGCTCGACGTATCCGCGGTGCGCGCGGGCTGAGCTCAGCGTACGAAGATGTCGCCCAGCGCCTCGTCTACCGCGGCGAGCGTCTGGGCGTCGAGCACGATGCCCGACGCTGAGGCGTTGGCGTGTACCTGCTCCGGGCGGCTCGCGCCGACGATCGCCGAGGCGACGTTCGGCTGGCGCAGCACCCACGCGAGCGCGAGCTGCGCCATCGTGAGCCCCGCGCCCTCGGCGACGGGCACAAGTCGCTGCACCGCCTCGAGCACGCGGTCGTCCATCAGCCGGTCGATGAAGCCGTTCATGCTCTCGCTGGCCGCACGCGAGTCAGACGGTGGCTGCTCGCCGGGGCGATACTTGCCCGTCAGCACGCCCTGGCCCAGGGGGGACCATACGATCTGAGAGATACCCTCCTCTTCGCACAGCGGGATCACCTCGGCCTCCGGAGCGCGCCAGAGCATCGAGTACTGCGGCTGGCTCGAGACCCAGCGCGTGACGTCGGGCAGTTCCAGCGACTCGCGGATCCTCTGCGCCGGCCACTCGCTGAAGCCGATGTGGCGAGCCTTGCCGGCCGCGACCACTTCGGTGAGCGCTGCCATCGTCTCCTCCAGCGGCGTCTGATCGTCGTAGCGGTGGCACTGGTACAGATCTACGTAGTCGGTGCGCAGGCGCTCCAGCGATGCGTCGATCTGCTTGTGAATCTGCGCCGCCGAGAGCCCCCTGTCGGTCGGGGACATCTGGAAGTACACCTTCGTGGCCAGCACGTAGGAGGAGCGGTCGTAGTCGGCGAGCACCTCGCCCAGCAGCGACTCCGATGCGCCCGCCCCATACACGTTGGCGGTGTCGATGAAGTCGATCCCCGCCTCGAACGCCGCCTTCACGCACGCCTGCGCCTGCTCGCGCTCCACGCCTCCGGAGTACGTCAGCCACGAGCCGAGGCTGATCTCCGAGACCTCGATGCCGCTGGAGCCGAGCTGGCGACGGTTCATGCTCTGCGCGCGCTGTGGTTGGGTGCGCTCGGGCTGGGCACTCTCACGAGCGCAACACTACCCTGTATTGCGAACCTGGAACAGGCATGACTCCGCACCCGATCGATCCCTCGCTGCGCATCGTCTCAGTGCACCTGGCGGTGAGCGATTTGTCGCGCAGCGTGGACTTCTACGAGCGTGTGCTGGGTTTACCGCTCCTCACGCGCGAGAGCGACCGTGCGCTGCTCGGCCCCGACCCCGAGAATCCGCTGCTCGAGCTCACCGCGATCACCGATCCCACTCCTGTCCCGCGTGGCAGCACCGGGCTATTTCACTTTGCCGTGCTGCACCCCACACGTCGAACGCTCGCGGAGAGCGTTATGCGCATCGCGGGCAGCCGCTGGCCGATCGATGGGGTCTCCGACCACGGCGTCTCCGAGGCCATCTACCTGAGTGACCCCGACGGCCTCGGCATTGAGCTCTACGCCGACCGTCCGCGCGAGCAGTGGCAGCGCGCCGCCGACGGTCACGGCATCGCGATGGTTACGCTTGCGCTCGATATCGACGATCTACTCGCGCAGGCTCCCGACGGTCCGACTCCGGCGGTACCGAAGGACACCGTCGTCGGGCACGTCCACCTGAAGGTCGCCGACGTTCCCCGCACGCTCGCCTTCTACCGCGACGAGCTCGGCTTCGAGGAGCAGGCACTCCTGCCCTCAGCTGCCTTCCTTGCCGCCGGCGGCTATCACCACCACATCGGCCTCAACTCGTGGCACAGCCGGGGAGGCTCGCCGCCGCCCGACACCGCGCCCGGGCTGCGCCTGGTCGAGTTCGCGCTTGGCGGGCCCACCGAGCGCTTGACCGTCGCCGATCCGGACGAGATGGCCCTGGCATTCAATTGATTCGGCGTGTCGGCGTTCCTGGCGGAGCGCGCCGATGCTCACCGACTCAGCGCCGCTGTACGACCAGCGCCTGCGTGGCAAGTCCCAGCGGTCCCCGCTCGTCGTGTAGAACACTCTCGGCCCAGCCGATCCCGCCGGGGTAAAGCAGCGTGCGGGCGTCCAGCGCGACCCACTCGCCGACTGGCTGGCGGTTGAGCGTGATCGTCAGATCGGCGTTGATGAAGAGATAGTCCTGGAAGGGCAGGACCGCGCTGACGCCGTTGCCGAAGTCGGCGGTGCCCGCTACGCGGGCGAGCGGCGTGAGCTCCTCATCGGCGGTGAGTGGATGGCGTAGACGCATCCACACCTTGGCGTGGCCGACGGGGGCGTGCGCGGTGGTCGTGTCCACCTCGGGCAGCTCGCCCGTCAGGGGCTGGCCGCTGATGAAGCGCATCTCCATGGCGGTGGCGGCGAAGCTCTTGTGGTCAGAGTCGTCGAGGGCGAAGCGGATCGGGTGGCCCTCCCGCGGACCGGGCAGCGGCTGTGGGGCGTGCTGTGCGACCTGTGCGAGCGCCAGCTCGGGCAGCTCCTCGGGCGTGGCCTTCAGACGCAGCGCGCGGGCCTGACAGACGAGCACGCCATCGGCATGCAGGTCTGCCTCCAGCTCCTGCACGCGCCTCCCCGCACGCGTGACGCGCGTCGTCAACTGCAGCGGTGCCATCGGGATCGGCCGCAGGAAGGAGAAGGACATGCGCGCGATCGGCAGCTCCGCACCCGGCTCGATCCGCTCGAAGGCGGCGGCGATCAATGCGGCGGGCGCGCCGCCGTGCAGCGCGCGCGGGTCCCACGGTCCACGGGCGTGCTCGGTCGGCGTATAGCGTCCCTCGCCCTCGTTGGTGAAGATGCTCTCGGCGCTCATCGCGCGGGGACTCTAATGGGCGGGACGCGCTGACGTGTGTACCGGTGGCTTGGCGCGTTACGTCGTGCCCAAGCAGACAGATGGGTACAGGCCAGGGCATAATGAGTACTGCACGAAATGGTGATCTCACTCCCAGACGGCATCGTTCGTCGCGTTGATCACGCAGCTAGGCTGCTGGGCATCTCGCGCAGCGACTTCTTGGTGCGGGCGGCGGAGAGGTGGTTGGAGATGCTGGGGGACGATGGCACGACGGAGGCGATCAATAGTGTGATCGCGACGCTCCCAGCCGATCACGAGTTTACCGATGTGGCCGCCGCAGCTCTGCAATGAGAGGAAGATCGCCTTCCACGGTCGGTAAAATCTGGGAAAGGTGAGACTCAGCCACGGCTTGGGACGCAGCACAACTGCGCGGAGCCCGTCGCGAGCAGTCGTCCACCGGTATCCCAGACACGTCCGCTGACGGCCATCAGGCCGTGGTCGGCGAGGGTGCATTCGTGGTCGATCAGCAACCATTCGCTGCTGGGGCTGAAATGGTGAAACCAGGCGCTAGTGTCGAGGTTCGGCGCGAGGTACTCCCAGCTGCGGTAATGCCGGTAGGCCGCTGGGAAGCCGTAGGTGTCCAACAGGATCAGGGAGCGGGCGGCGTCGAGGAACGGGTCTTTGAAGGACGCTCTCGGCCGAAAGCGAGCCCACTCGCGGACGGTCGGCGTCGCCGTCGGCTCACCCGAGGTGCTCTGGTCGACCGGGCACCGCTCGATGTTCTCCCAGAAGTTAAACGGCGGGCGTCGCTCTGGGGGCAGCAGCTCCTCGAAGTTCTTCAACTCCTCCGGAGGCGGGACGTCGGGAGCGTTCGGGTGCTGATGGCTGTACCCGGGCGCCTCGGCGACGGTCTTCACCAGGGCATGGAGGATCGGCTTGCCATCCTGGGTCATCTCCACGACGAGCGACTCGGCCCGGCGACCCTGCTTGAGCATGTTCACCTCGAGCTCGACGGCACTGAAGTCAGGTGAGCTGAGGAAGTGGCAGTAGAAGCTCGCCGGGCGCTTGATCTGCGCGACGAGGCCTGCCGCCCGCAGGGCAATCGCGGCGAGATAGCCGCCGTTTGGGCCCCAGATCTCCCAGTCCTTTGAGAGGTGCGCTCGGTACCCGCCGCCTCGCGTCTCGAGGCGGGTTGCGTGTTCGAGATCGGAGGGAGATGGTGTCATCGGTCGGCTCAGGCGGCCTCTCGGGGCTGCCAGCCAAGATAACGGGACTCGCGCGGACCTACGAATCCTCCGGCGGCTTGCGCTCGCGCTTGCGTTCGGCTCCTCGGCGCTTGGCCTGGAGGCGCCGCTCGCGCGAGGCCACCGTCGGGCGCGTGGCGCGCCGACGCTTGGGAGTGGCGAGCGCCCGCGCGAGCCGCTCGCTCAGGCGCGCCAGCGCCAGCTCGCGGTTGCGCGCCTGCGAGCGTCCGTCCTGTGAGATCGCAACCACGCGCGGACCGACGCGCGCCAACACCCGCTCTCGCTGTGCGTCGCTCAGCCTCTGCGAGGCGCGCACGTCGAAGATGGCTTCCACGCGCGAGGCGGTGACGTTGGCGTGCTGTCCGCCCGGGCCGGAGGAGCGGCTCGTGCGCAGCGTTACCTCGGCGAGCGGAATGTTGAGGCCGCCGGTGATTCGCAGCCCTTTGGGAGGGGCGTCTTCGCCTTCGCTCAACCCAACCCCGCCAGGAACGCCCGCAGCTTCCCCGTATCGCGCATCGGTGCCCCGTGTCCAAAGCACACAAGCGAGGGCTCCAGGGCCGCCAGGCGCCGCGCGGACTCACGGTTGCGGACCGGGTCGGGGGTGAAGAAGGCGGGCGGCTCGTGCAGGCCGGGGATGCCGGTGCGGACGTTCATGTTGTTGAGGACGTCGCCGAGGATCAGCACGCGGTCGGACTCGCGCCAGAAGGCCACGTGGCCAATCGAGTGGCCGGGGGTCTCGAGTACGGTGAAGCCGGCGACCTCATCGCCCTCCTGCAGGGAGCGAGTGACCGGGTGGGGCGGACCGACCCAGAAGCGCTCCTCGAAGGCGCGGATCGGCCAGGGGGCCTTGGCGGGGAGCTTCACCCCGTTTTCCATCGCGGGGATGTCGTCGCGCCCGCACCACAGCGGGATCTTCAGGCGTTCGCAGATCGCGTGGCTCGCGCCCTGGTGGTCGGGGTGGGCGTGTGTCAAGGCGTGCGCGGTGACCTCGTGTCCGGCGATCTGGCGCAGGATGCGCTTCTCGCCCTGGCGCGTGGCGGCGTCGATCAGCACATCCCCGACGAGGTACACGTTGATCGTATTCGGCGGAAAGCCCTTGAGCATGTAGACGCCTTCGGCGAGCTGCTTCATCTTGTGTCAGTCCTTTCCGCGGTGCTTGCCGCCGATAGTGGGTCGCTCGTCTCTAACGCGCGGGGGTGCCCGGCGGGACTCATCCTCGCCGCTCCCACGAGAAGCCGCGCACGGCGAAGAACAGCCCGAAGGCGCCCCACAGCGCGATCACGGCGAGCGCGTCGAGATTGTCGCTGAGATTCGAGCCCGTGACGATCGCGCCGGAGAGCCCTTCGATCAGCGGCTTCAGGGGCAGCGCGTCGGCGATCGTGCGCACGAAGCCGGGGACACTCGAGGAGTCGAACGCATAGAAGGAGATCGCCACGACCGGCAGGAACACGGCGTTGACGTATGCAGCGGTGGACTCGAAGTTGGGGATCACGTGCGCGAAGGCGACACCGAGCGCGGCGAAGCAGACGACGCCGACGAGCACGAACACGACCAGCGCGCCCCAGTGCTGCGGCCACCCGATGCCGAAGAGGACGCGTCCGCTGAGGACGACGATCGCGATCTGCAGCGCCGTGTTGGTCACCGCGTTGGCTGCGACGCCGCTGAAATAGGAGATGGTCGGCAGCGGGGTGCCGTGGATCCGCTTGAGCACCCCGCGCTCGCGCAGGAAGACGATGTTGTAGGCGAGCGCGGTGAAGGTAGTCGACATGACGCTCATGCCCGCGATCATCGGCACGAGCCGGTCGAGCTGATGCTGGTTGCCGCTGAGGGCCGCCCCGGCACCCGCGAGGAACAGCAGCGGCAGCACGAAGTTGAAGAACGCGGCGCTGGGGTTGCGCCAAAACATGTGCCGCTCCAGGCGGTACTGGCGCCAGGAGAGCGCTACGGCGGACATCAGGCGCCCCTTCTGCGGGTCGACAGAGGGGCGGTGCTCGCGGCGATGCCGGTGGCCGGGCCAGCCAGATCGGAGCCTTCGACGTCGGCGGTCAACTCCAGGTACACATCCTCAAGCGAGGGTCGGCCCACGCTCAGCTCCTCCAGGCGCTCCCCGCGCGCGAGCGCCTCGCCGGTGAGCTCATGCAACAGGCGCGTGGGATCGTCGGTCTGGCGCTCCACAAGCTCGCCCCGCGCGTCGCGGTAGGTGAGGCGGTAGTGCGAGGCGCCCACGCCGAGCTCGCGCGGTGGGCCGATCGCGAGCACGCGACCGTCCTTGAGGATCGCGACGCGGTCGGCGAGCGCCTGCGCCTCGTCCAGGTAGTGCGTGGTCAGGAGGATCGTCTTGCCGAGCGCGCGCAGCGAGCGGATCGTCTCCCATGCGGCGCGGCGCGCCTCGGGGTCAAAGCCGGTGGTGGGCTCGTCGAGGAAGATCAGCTCGGGGTCGCCGACGAGTGCGAGCGCGAAGTCCAGGCGTCGCAGCTGCCCGCCGGAGAGCTTGCGGCTGCGCTCATCCGCCTTCTCCTGGAG
The DNA here is from genome assembly GCA_963723045.1 of uncultured Solirubrobacterales bacterium. GTDB lineage: Bacteria > Actinomycetota > Thermoleophilia > Solirubrobacterales > Solirubrobacteraceae > Palsa-744. Next base: position 879,373 of record CAVROU010000001.1, read on the forward strand.
GCCCACAAGGCCGAGCACTTCCTCGACGTCGCGCGGGGAGGGGTAGAAGCTCGCCCAGTGGGCCAGCGCCTCGCGCGGGGTGATGTGGCTGTAGATGCCGCCGGACTGCAGCACGATGCCGATGCGCCGGCGCAGCACGATCGAGCGGGCGGCGGGGTCGTGGCCGAGCACCGAGACCTCGCCGCCGCTGCGTTGGCGGTAGCCCTCGAGGATCTCGACGGTGGTGGTCTTGCCGGCGCCGTTGGGGCCGAGCAGCCCGAAGACCTCGCCGCGGCGCACCTCGATATCGATGCCGCGCACGGCCTCGAACTCGCCGTAGCGCTTGCGCAGGTCGCGCACTTCGATTGCCGGGCCGGTGTCGCTCACCGGACAATCATGCCAGCATCGCCCCAGGCCGCGGGCGCCGCAGGCCGGCACATCGCCGATCCGATCCAGGCTGTCGGCCGAGCGGCGCGGGCCTCGCCGTGAGCTACCAGTGCACCCCGCGCATGAGCGTGGCCATCGCGATCTGCTCGGGCGAGGCGCGCTCCTCGAGGTCCTTCTCGCCGCGCGCGGCGGCGGAGTCTGGGAACACGCGGTAGGCGGTGTGCAGGATGCGGTCGACGGCCTTGGGGGCGACGACGTAGAGCACCTCGCCGAAGGTGCCCAGGCGCGTGTTGATGACCTTGGGCTTGGAGCGCAGCGCCTCGCAGACCATGTCGGCTGCCTCGTCGGGCGTGGCGGCGGGGAAGGAGTCGTACATCTTCGTAGGCGCGATCATCGGCGTGCGCACGAGCGGCATGTGGATCGTGGTGAAGGTGACGCCGTCTCCGATCACCTCGCTGGAGGCAACGCGCGTGAAGGCGTCGAGCGCGGCCTTGGAGGCCACGTAGGCGGAGAAGCGCGGCGGGTTCGTCTGCACGCCGATGGAGGAGATGTTGACGATGTGGCCGAACCCCCGGGCGCGCATCGAGGGGAGGAGGCCCATGATCAGCTTCACGGCGCCTAGGTAGTTGAGCTGGATCGTGCGCTCGTAGTCGTGGAAGCGCTCGTAGCTGAGCGCGACCGAGCGGCGGATCGAGCGCCCGGCGTTGTTGACGAGCATGTCGACCGCGGCGTGGTCGGCGAGCAGGCGCTCGACGAGCGAGTCGATCGAGTCGAGGTCGGAGAGGTCGGCGCCGTAGACGTAGGCGCTGCCGCCCTCGGCCTCGATCTCCTCGCGGACCACCTCGAGCTTGTCGAGCGAGCGCGCGACCAGCAAGGGGATGCCGCCCGCGGCGGCGACCTTCAGTGCGGTGGTGCGCCCAATCCCCGAGGAGGCGCCGGTGATCACGACGGTGCGCCCGTTGAGCGCGGCGCTGAGCGAGCTGTGCTTGAGGCGGTCGGGGTCGAGGTGGTGCTCCCAGTAGTCCCATAGCCGCCCGGCGTAGCGGTCGAGCGGCGGCACCTCGATGCCGCTCCCGGCGAGCGCGGCGTCGGTCTCGCGCGTGTCGAAGCGGGGGCGCAGGTCGATGTGCTCGAGGACCTCTTCGGGGATGCCGAAGTCGCCGAGCAGCGTGCGCCGCGCGTCGCGTAGTCCGGGCAGCCCGGTGAGTCGTGCGAGCGCGCCCAGCCCGAGCGGCCCGCCGGTGAGACGCCGGTCGACATTGACGGCGAAGTGCGGCGCGTGGGCGGCGCGGGCGAAGTCGTTCATCACCTCGCTCACGCGCTGCGAGCGCGGGGCGGTGAGGTGAAATGCCTGGCGGTCGAAGCCGGCGCGATGCGCAAGGTGGTCGATCGCGTCGACGACGAAGTCGACGGGCACGATGTTCGTGCGCCCCAGGTCGAGGCCGACGAGCGGCAGCCACTCGGGCAGCCAGCGGTGCATGCGCTGGATCGCCTTGAAGAAGTAGTAGGGCCCGTCGATCTTGTCCATCTCGCCCGTGCGCGAGTCGCCGACGACGACCGCGGGGCGATACACGCGCCAGGGCACGCCGGCCTGCTCGCGCACGATCCGCTCGGACTCGAACTTCGTGAGGTGGTAGGGCGAGGGCAGGCGCTGGCCCTCGTCGAACATGTCCTCGCTGAAGACGCCGCGGTAGTCGCCGGCGACGGCGATCGAGGAGACGTGGTGCAGGCAGCCCGCGCCCAGCGAGCGTGCGAGGCCGACGGCCTCAGCTGTGCCGGCGACGTTGACGACGCGGTTGCGCTCCTCCGAGGCGGTCATGTCGTAGACGGCGGCGAGGTGGAAGAAGTGCTCGATCGTGCCGCGCAGGCGCTCCTGCTGCTCTTTGGAGACGCCTAGCAGCGGCAGCGCGAGGTCGCCGACGACGGGGTGAACGCGCGCGTGCACCGAAGGCCCGTGCATGTGCTCCCAACGTTTGACGATGCGCTCCAGGCGAGCTTCTGAGCCCTCGCGGACAAGCAGGTAGATGTCGCCCTCGCGGGCGAGTAGGCGCTCGGTGAGGTTCCGGCCGATGAAGCCGGTCGCGCCGGTTACGAAGTAGGCCACGGAGCGAGCATAGCCTCGATGGCTGTCTCGGTCTATTTCAGGTTAAGGCAGGATGATCGGCTGGGGCTGGGTTTGGACGCCAGCCAGGCTGGGTTCCGATGCCAGCCGGGCCGGGTTAGGCCCCGGCGCCCGCCCCGCCACGACCCTCGCCGGCGGCAAAGCGTGCGGCGCCGACCGCCGCGTCGCCGAACACCTCGGGCCCGGCCTGAGCCTCCAGTGAAAGCCCCTCGGCCAACGTCATCCCCAGCCCCTCGATCGCGGCGCGCCTGTCGGCGAGCATCGTGCGCTGCGGAAACCGAGCCAACCCCTCGGCCAGCTCCAGAGCCCGCTCCAAATGCCCACCGGCGGGTACGACCTCGGTGAGGAGCCCGATGGTCAAAGCCTCGGAGGAGTCGATGATGCGCCCGGTGAGAATCAGATCGAGCGCCCGCCCAAGCCCGAGGACGCGCGCGGCGCGCTGGGTGCCGCCGTCGATCAGCGGAACCCCCCAGCGCCGCTCGGGGAAGCCCAGCTTGGAGTCGGCGGTGGCGATGCGCAGGTCGCACCACAGCGCAAGCTCCAACCCACCCGCGAGCGCAAACCCGGAGATCGCCGCGACCGTGGGCTTTGAGGGCGTGAGCCGCGTGAAGCCCATCGGCCCCTCGGGCGCCATCAGGCGCCCGGCGAATGTCTCCGTCGCCTTCAGGTCGGCGCCGGCACAGAAGGAAATGTCGCCCGCGCCGGTGAGCACTAATACGCGCGCGTCGTCGTCGGCCTCGAAGCGCAGGAACCCCTCGTGCAGCGCGACGGCCGTGGGGCCGTCGACGGCGTTACGCCGCTCGGGGCGGTCGATCGTGAGCACGGCGGCGGCGCCAACGCGCTCGTAGCGGACTGCCTCGGGGGCGCTCATCCGCGGACCGGACTCTCTCGCGAAGGCCGGGCTCTACCAGCCGCCGCGCCAGGCGGCGTCGCTGCCGTGGGCCTTGGCGGCGGCCTTGCGCGCGTACTTGCGCTTGTCCAGGCGCCACTGGATCAGGCTCATCACGAGCACGAAGGTGGGGAAGAAGATGATCAGGATAAAGCCGGCGTTCGTGACGACCTTGTCGTTCGTGGCCCCGTAGAAGCCGCGCCCGTCGTTTGTTGCGAGCGCGGCGGGGGCGAGCAGCATGAGCAGCACGGAGGACGCGGCGAGGGAGGCCATGAGGCGGCGCATGGGGCGGATGCTAGCGAAGGAGGCGGGGGCGCGCCGCGCAAAAGGCAAGGCCGCGCCGTCTCGGCTCACCCGCGCCCCTACGATGGCGGCAATGGCCGTGATCATCGCCTCAGACCTGCACAAGGACATCGCCGGCAAACCGCTGTTGCGCGGGGTGTCGTTCAAGCTCGAGCGCCGCGAACGGATGACGATCGCAGGGCGCAATGGCGCGGGCAAGACGACGCTGCTGCGGATGCTGGCGGGCGAGACGGGGATCGATCGCGGCGAGCTGAGCTTGATGAAGGGCGCGCGGATCGCCCTGCACGACCAGCGTCCCCCGCGTGAGCGCGAGGTGACGCTGCGCGACTACGTGCTGAGCGGCTGCGCAGAGGAGTTGCGGATCGAGGCGGAGCTGGCGACGCTTGAGCAGCGCATGGCGGAGGGCTCCAGCGAGGAGGCGACGCTGGAGCGCTACAGCCGCGCGCAGGCGCGCCTGGAGACATACGGCGGCTACCTGTGGCGCGACCGCGCGACGGTGATGACGCGCGGGCTGGGCTTCACCGAGCCTGACCTCGATCGCGGCCTGAAAACCTTCTCGGGCGGCCAGCTGACGCGCGCCTCGCTCTCGCGGGCGCTGGCGACGCGCGCGGATGTGCTGCTGCTGGACGAGCCCACGAACCACCTCGACATCGAGTCGCTGGAGTGGCTGGAGCAGACGCTGACGGGCCTGGACGCGGCGATCGTGCTCGTGGCCCACGACCGCTGGTTCCTGGAGGCGGTCGGCACGGCGGTCCTCGAGCTCGAGGCGGGCCGCAGTCGCTTCTTCGCGGGCAGCTGGCACCGTTGGCGCGCGGAGCAGGCGGCACGCGAGATGGCGCTGGGCAAGGCGATCGACAAGCAGAAGGCGGAGATCGAGCGCATGGAGCGCTTCATCGAGCGCTTCCGCGCGAAGGCAACCAAGGCGCGTCAGGCGCAGTCGCGCGTAAAGAAGCTCGCGAAGATCGAGCGCATCGAGCGCGACCCGAAGGACGGCAAGGGCCTCGACTTCGCCTTCCGCGCACCGGAGCGCTCGGGAAGGGTGATCTTCGAGCTCACCGACGGGACGATCCAGGTGGGTGGCGAGCGTTCGGGAGAAGGAAAAGGAGGAGGGAAGGGAGCCGCGAAGCGCGAGTTGCCGGGCGCGCCGATCACGCTGCTGGAGCACGCCGAACTGTGGCTGGAACGCGGCGAGCACGTCGCGCTGGTGGGCCCGAACGGGACGGGCAAGACAACGCTGATCGAGACGCTGGCCGGGCGCCGGCCGCTGGGCGGTGGGAAGCTCAGCACAGGGCACAACGTGAAAGTGGGGTACCTCTCCCAGCACGCGGACGAGCTGGGGGCCGGTGGGCATCCCGGTCAGAGCGTGCTCGAAGCGGCAGGCCGCGCGACGGGCCTGACCCCGAACAAGGCCAGGGCGCTGCTCGGAAGCTTCCTCTTCTCCGGCGAGGACGCGGAGAAGCCGCTCGAAGGCTTGTCCGGCGGCGAGCGTCGTCGTCTCTCTCTGGCGGTGCTCGTCAACTCGGGCGCGAATGTGCTGATCCTGGACGAGCCCACGAACCACCTCGACATCGAGAGCCGCGAGGCGCTGGAGGACGCGCTGCGCGCATTCGAGGGCTCTCTCCTGCTCGTGTCCCACGACCGCGCGCTGCTCGACGCGGTGGGCACGCGCACGATCGCGGTCGAGAACCGCGCGCTGCACAGCTATCTGGGCGGGTGGCCCGAGTACGTGCGGATTCGCGAAGAGCGCCGCGCGGCGGGAGAGTTGCCGGACGATCCGATGGTGAACAACAGCGCCGGCCGGACCTCCTCGATGGGCGCCCCAGCCGCGAACGGCTCCCACGCCGCTGGCACGAACGCGGGCCGCACCGAGGCGTCGTCGGGCAGCCCGGGCATAGCAAAGGGCGCTAAGGCCCACACCAAGCCAAAGCCGAAGCCCAAACCCGACGAGCCCTCCAAGAACCGCTTGCGCGAGCAGCAGAAGGCGGAGAAGGCAGTCGAAGCGGCCGAAGAGGCGATGCGCGCCGTGGAGGACGAGCTCGCCGATCCGGCGGCGTGGGCGACGAAGTACGAGGCCGCGAAGGCCGAGGCGCGACACACGGCCGCACGGCGCGCCGTCGAGGAGGCATACGGTCGGCTTGAGGTGCTGCAGGGCTGAGGCCCGAGGACGCACTGTCCGGGGCCGGTCTCGTCACGGCAGACCGATTGCTCGGCTGGCTTGACACCCCAAAAGCACGCGCATTTTCCTTTGGGGCTTGACAACATCTACTGCGTGTGCTTATAGTGCTCTTGTCCGGTGCGCCTCGATCCAGGGGCGGCGGGCAACGATAGGTCGGGTCAGGGTCCTCCCGCAGTGGCGGGTTTCCATGGGACCGCAGGGATTTGGTTGGAGAGGGATGTCGATCGCTTCTATGAGGGATGTATGAGATGAGTGATCTTGTTTTCACCGCGCATGGCGCGGCCAATGGTCTAGCGGCCCCTCTGGGGACCGTAACTAGATGCTTCAGCGTCTCTGAAGCATCTCTCTCTCTCTCTCTCTCTCTTGGCCCGGCTCTCTAGCTTCTAGGGTCTTTCGCCGCCGGTTTTCGGCGGCTCGCTCCGGTCATGTGGGCCGGGTTGGTTTCTCGCGTGCATTGACGGCGCGTTGTGTTTTTGCCGTCTTGGGCTTGGTGCCCGGGGCGGTTTTGTGCTGCTCGGGTTCGGGCGGTCGTCCTGTTGTGGATCTCGGTGGGAGGGGATGGGTTTGATGCGTGTTCGACGGCTGACCTTGGCGGCTCTGGTTTCTTTGTGTGTGGTGGGCGGCGGGCTGATGTTCTCGGCCGCGTCGGCGTTGGCCGCGGCGCAGTATGTGCAGGTTTCGAGCTTTGGTTCTGCAGGTGTTCTGCCGGCCAGCCCGTTTGGTGTGGCTGTCGAGCAGGCGAGTGGGGAAGTGTTCGTGGCCGATCAGGGGAGCGTGCAGCGGTTCGCCCCGGTGGATCGGTCCACCCCGTCGGCTGGGTATTCGCTGGGTTCGCCGCTGTCGGGGTCCTTCACGAATGCGCATGGTGTGGGGGTCGATGATTCCGGTGGGCTCTCGCAGGGCGATGTGTATGTCGTGGAATTCGGTGCTGTGGTGGACAAGTTTGATGCGACGGGGTTGCCTGACGTGAGCACTCCGCAGTTTGGGTCGGGTGCGAGTCCGTTGGCGTTGACCGAAGCCTCCGGTGTGGCGGTCGACCCGGCCGACGGGGATGTCTACGTCACGGATTACAGCAACAGCGTGGTGGATATCTTCACGCCGGCGGGCGTATTCGTGTCGCAGTTCGCGACGGGATCCAACCCGAGGGGCCTTGCGTTCAACTCGACCGGCAGCGATCTGTATGTCACGGCCGGTGGCAACGTCGAAGAGTACGACTCCTCGGGTATCCCCGTGGATCAGACCGCGGGCCCGAATGTGGGGACGAACATCCTGATAGGCAGCGAAGTGGCGTTTGCCGTCGCCGTCGATACGTCGACGAACGATGTGTACGTATCCGAACGGGGAGGGAACCTCGCGGTGTATGAATCCTCCGGTGCTCCGCTCAGCCAGCTGGGGTTCAACACGGGGCTCTTCGTCTCATTTGGGATCGCGGTGGACTCTTCGACGCATACCGTGTTCGCCAGCGACCCCTCCAATATGGTGGTGGATGTCTTTGCGCTAGTGACGCCGCCCGCTGTGACCACGGGGCAGGCCACCGGCGTGACGGTGTCGGGCGCGACGCTCGAAGGGACGGTCAACCCCGAAGGCCTGCCGCTCACCTCGTGCGAGTTTGAATACGGCACGGGCGGCTCCTATGGGCAGAGCGTCCCCTGCCACCCGGGCGCCGTGGAAATCGGGTCTGGTAGCGCGGCGGTGCCCGTGAGCGCCGAAATCACAGGGCTTCAACCGGGCACCGTCTATAACTACCGGTTGGTCGCCGCTAACGTCGGCAGCTCAAGCCAGGGGCAGGGTCAGACGCTCCTCACGCCCTCGGTGCCGTCGATCGTCAGCGCGTCGGTGAAGGATCTCGCCGCGAGCTCGGGGGATCTCACCGCGCAGATCAACCCGGATGGCGCGGATACCACCTACCGTTTCGAATACGGCACGAGTACCGCCTACGGCATGAGCGTGCCGGTACCCGATGGTGACATCGCCGCAAGCCATAGCGATGAAACCGTCACGGTGCACCCGACGGGGCTGCTGGCGAATACCGTCTATCACTTCCGGGTCGTCGCGCAGAACTCGGTGGGTGAGACGACGGGTGTGGATCATACTTTCGTTTACACCACCGCCAGTGGGCTGCCCGACGGTCGGGTCTATGAGCAGGTCTCGCCCGTCGATAAGAATTTCACGGACGCTCTCGGGCATACCGGCTTGGTGCAGGCTTCCCCTTCGGGCGATGGGGTGACGTTCTACTCTCGCTCGCCGTTTCCGGGGATCGCGGGCTCCTCGGACTTCCCGACCTATCTCAGCGCCCGCGGCGGGGATGGCTGGTCGACCCAGGGGCTTGAGCCCGCGACCGACCCCGGCTCGTTCGCCGATGTGGGCGGCTTGACCGAAGATCTCTCCGAGACGATCGCCTACGCGAATGAACCTCCACTCGCGCCGGGCGCGACACCTGGGGCGGTCAACTTCTATATAGCCGATAACGCCACCGGCGCCTATCGGCTACTTGCCCACGGACCGGGCAACCTTCGCTTCGCCGACGCGTCTTCGGATGATTCGAAGATCCTGTTCGAAGATACGGCCGAAGAATTGGTGCCCGGCGTTCGTGATGTGCTGGGAGTTCCCTATCTGTATGAGTGGGATAATGGGCAGATCACGCCCGTCGGTGTGCTTCCCGATGGCAGCGCGCCCGCGGAAGGAGCGGCCGCCGGTCCCGGGGGTCCTCTGACCGGAAATGGAGCGAGCAGAGAAGAACACGGCCTTTTCTATACGCAGGACACGATCTCTGAAGATGGTTCGCGTGTGTTCTTCAGTGATATCGGGACGGGCCGGATCTATGTGCGTGAGCCGCAGGCCGAAAGGACGATCCCCGTCTCAGAAGGGAAGGCGTACTGGTGTGCCGCGACGCCGGACGGCCGGTTTGTGTTCTACACCGAAGGCGAAGGCGCAGGAAGCAATCTCTACCGGTTCAACGTCGAAAGCGAAACACGCGAAGCGCTGACGAGCGGCAACGCCGACGTGCGGGGGATGCTCGGTGTCTCCGACGACGGGGCGGTCGTGTACTTCGCGACAGGCGAAGGGGTAGGAGGTGTAGGCAGTCTCTATGAGTGGCACGATGGCGCCACCACCCTCGTCAGCGGAGGACTGACGGGATCCGACTGGCGGGGCGTTACAAGCGGCAGTCAGGGTCCCGCCGAAGGGACAAAGACTTCGCGCGTCACTCCTGACGGTATGACGGTGCTGTTCGGTTCGCGGTCGCAGTTGACCAGCTATGACAACGCTGGACACACTGAGCTGTATCTGTTCGATGCCGCGGATGGCGCGCTCACGTGCGTGTCGTGCAATTCGAGCGGTGTCCCCGCGACCAGCGACGCCGAAATCACGGGTAACTCAAATGTGCAGCCCGGTGCCGCTCGTAATGCTTTCTTGACGCGTAGTCTGTCGGCTGATGGTCGGCGTGTTTTCTTCGATACCGCGGAAGCGCTCGTGCCGCAGGATACGAACGGGCAGACCGATGTGTATGAGTGGGAGAGCGGCCAGGTCTATCTGATCTCCACGGGACAGAGCGCCAGCCCGTCATATTTTGGTGATGCGAGCGTGGATGGCAGCGATGTGTTCTTCTTTACGCGGCAGGCGCTGGTGGGCCAGGATCAGGACAACAACACCGATATCTACGACGCGCGTGTGGGTGGTGGTATCGCCGCGCAGAATCCCGCGCTGCCGGCGCCGTGTGCGGGTGAGTCTTGTCTCGGCGCGCGGGGTGCCTCGCCGGTGTTCGGTGTGTCCTCCAGCGCCGCGTTCTCGGGGGTGGGGGATCTCACGCCACCTCCCTCGATGCCCGCGGTGAAGGTGAAGGCGAAGGCGTTGACGGGGCCGCAGAAGCTCGCGAAGGCGCTGAAGGCGTGCAGGAGCAAGGCGAAGAAGAAGCGGGCTGTATGTGAGGCGCAGGCCAGGAAGAGATATCCCGGCAAATCCAAAGCCAGGCAGGCGGTCAGGTCGGCCGGTGCAAGCAAGTCCTCGGGGAGGCATCACTCATGATCGGGTTCACAGCGATGAAGCAGGTTCCTCGGAGTTTGCGGGTACTGCTCGGCGCGTCACTCGCCGTGGCAGCGATGGTGTTCGTGTTCGCGGGCTCTGCGTCAGCGAGCTTCGGGATCGAAGCGTTTGAAATGGCTGCGGTCAACCAGGATGGTTCGCCCGCGACGCAGGCCGGGTCTCACCCCTACGAGCTGACGACGACGATCACATTGGATCATCACGAACCCAGCCAGGCACAGAGGAACGGTGGCGTAAATGGCGAAGTTCCTGATGGTGACGCGAAGAGTCTTTCGGTGAACCTGCCCAAGGGTCTGATCGTCAACCCCAACGCGACCGAGATAAGATGCACCGAGACCGAACTCGAGCACGAAGGTGAATGTCCGGCCGCTTCGGCTGTGGGGATTGATTTTCTGCGGCTCGGGTTCCTGGCTATAGAAGCAGATATTCCGGTCTACAATATGGTGCCTCCGCCGGGGGTCCCTGCCGAGCTCGGCTTCAACTTCGCGGGTCTTGGGATAGTCGTTCATATCAGTGGTGGGGTGCGCCCGGACGGTGATCCCAGTGGCGGTGTCTACACGCTCTCCGCCGATGCCTCGAACCTCCTGCAGAAGGGCGTGATCTTTGGGACGACGCTCACGCTGTGGGGAGACCCGTCTGACGCGAGCCACGACAGCCAACGCGGGGAATGTGTTTATCAAAATCTTAACTGCCCGTCTGGGGAAGCCCCTGTGGAAAGGATCCACAAGCCGTTCTTGACGTTGCCGGGGTCGTGCACGGGGGAATCGTTGAAGGCGTCGCTGACCGCGTACTCTTGGCAGGAACCCGAAAATGTTGTGTCGACGGAAGCGAATGCCCCGGCGATCACGGGTTGTGAAAAGCTGGCCTTCAGCCCGTCGTTGAATGTGGCGCCCGATACCGCGGCGGCGGGCTCCCCGAGCGGCCTGGACGTCAACCTGGGCATCCCGCAAGAAGAAAGCCTTACAGGGTTAGCGGAGGCTGCCCCGAGGGACGTCGCTGTGAGTTTGCCTGTGGGGGCAGTGGTCTCGCCGTCTGCCGCCGGCGGACGGGAGGCGTGCACCCCCGGGGAGATCGGGCTCGGCAACACCGAAGCGCCGTCGTGCCCGAACTCCTCGAAGGTCGGTAGCGCTGAAGTCACGACACCGTTACTGGGCGTGCCGCTTGGGGGTTCGGTGTACCTCGCGCAGCAGGGCAATGCGGGCCCCGCGCAGGGCAGCAACCCATTCGGGTCGCTGCTGGCGTTGTATCTGGTAGTCGAAGGCGACGGGGTGCTTATCAAGGTCCCCGGTGAAGTGCGTCTTGACCCGGTGACGGGCCGGGTGACCGCGGACTTCGGGAATCTCCCGCAGCTACCGTTCAGTGACCTGAAGCTCACGTTGTTCGGTGGGTCGCATGCGCCACTCGTGACGCCCACGGCGTGCGGGGCGTATACGACGAGCTCGCGGTTGACGCCGTGGAGCAGTGAAACACCCGCTGAACCCGGCAGCGCCTTTGAAGTCAACCAGGGGTGTCATGGCCCGCGGTTCGCGCCGTTGTTCACGGCGGGCACCGTGGATAACCAGGCGGGTGCGTTCAGCCCGTTCAGCGTGACGTTCTCCCGTGATGACCAGGACGAGGATCTGGGTGGTGCGTCGGTCACGACTCCTCCGGGTGTGTTGGGGGTCTTGAAGGGTGTGGAACGTTGCGGTGAACCGCAGGCGTCCCAGGGTGCGTGTGGCGCGGGGAGCTTGATTGGTCATGCGACGATAGCGGCTGGTCCTGGCCTTGACCCGGTGTACGTGCAGGGCGGGCAGGTGTTCCTCACGGGCCCGTATAAGGGCGCCCCGTTCGGGTTGAGCATCGTCGTCCCGGCGGTCGCGGGCCCGTTCAACCTGGGGACGGTTGTGGTCCGTGCGGCGGTCAGCGTGGACCCGCATACGGCGCAGATCACTGTGGCGAGTGACGCGTTGCCGACGATCTTGCAGGGCATCCCGTTGCAGGTCAGGACGGTGAATGTCACGATCGACAGGGCGGGGTTCATGTTCAACCCGACTGACTGTGAACCTCTCACGGCGGGTGGGGTGTTGACGAGCACCCAGGGCGCCACGGTGGGTGTGTCGAGTCCGTTCGAGGCCGCGAACTGCGCGAACCTGCCGTTTCACCCGGTGTTCACGGTCTCTTCGCAGGCGAAGACGAGCAAGAAGAACGGGGCGAGCCTGACCGTCAAGACGATCTACCCCTCGGGGTCCCAGGCGAACATTCGTAGTGTCGCTGTGGTGTTGCCCAAGCAGCTCCCGGCGCGGCTGACGACGATTCAGCAGGCCTGTCCTGAAGCGACGTTCAACGCGAACCCCGCGTCGTGCCCCGCGGGTTCGAATATCGGGGTCGCGACCGCTAGCACCCCGATCCTCGCCAGCCCGTTGACGGGTCCGGCGTATCTGGTGTCTCACGGTGGCGCGGCGTTCCCTGATGTGGTGGCGATCTTGCAGGGTGAAGGCGTCACGGTGGACCTTGTGGGGAGTATCGATATCAAGCATGGGGTGACGAGCAGCACGTTCGCGGCGATCCCCGACGCGCCGATCACAACATTCCAGTTGAGCTTGCCCGAGGGCCCGCACTCCGGCTTGGCAGCCGTCGTCCCCGCGAAGGCGAAGGGCAGCCTCTGCGGACAGTCACTTTCGATGCCGTTCACCGTCGCCGGACAGAACGGCGCCATCGTCAAACAGTCCGTGAAGATCGCGGTCGCCGGCTGCCCGAAGGCAAAGAAGAAGCCCAAGGCGAAGGCGAAGGCGAAGGCGAAGACGAAGCACAGCAAGAAGAAGAAGGGGTAGGGGTGGTCGTTCTCGTGCCACCGCGCGACGGGAAGTCCGGGGCGCGCGCGCCAAGGGCACGCGGTAAGCGTGCGCGTCCCGGCGTCGAGGACGGCATGCCTGGTGAGGCCACGCGCCCGGCTGCGGGTATGGCCTCGCGGGGTGCGGTGCGTGCGGTGGATGGTTTGCCGCGGGAGCATGTGAGTGAGATCCAGCGGGTGCGGATCTTGATGGCGATGGCGGAGGTAGCGGCCGAGCGGGGTGCGGGTCAGGCGAGCGTGGCGCACATCGTTTCTCGTGCGGGGGTGTCGCGGCGTACGTTTTATGACCTGTTCGAGGATCGCGAGGACTGTTTCCTGGCGACCTTCGACGAGGTCGTCGCCAGGGCCTCGGTCCCGGTGCTCGCGGCGTATCGCGCCGAGAGCGTCTGGCGCGGGCAAATCAGGGCCGGCCTTTTGGCGCTGCTGGTGTTCTTCGACGAAGAGCCCGCCCTTGCCCGCTTCTGCGTAGTCGAGGCGCTCGCCGCGGGCCCCAAGGCGTTGGAGCGTCGCGGGGAGGTCGTCGGCCAGCTCGTCCTAGCGGTCGATGAGGGTCGCTCGGAGCGTCCTGCTCGCGCGCTGGAGGCGCCGCCGCTGGCGGCGGAGGGAGCGGTCGGCGCGGTGTTCGCGGTCATCCACGCCCGCCTGGTGGAGGACGGCCCGGCGCCCCTGACGAGCCTGTTGGGTTCCCTTATGAGCGCGATCGTGATGCCTTTCCAGGGGGGTGCGGCAGCACAGCGGGAGTTGCACAAGCCGGCCCCCTCGCTTAAAATTTAATCCTGCGCGCCATTACGGTGATCCGCTGGAGGGCCTGGAGATGCGCATCACCTATCGCACTGTCAGGGTCCTGATCGCGATCGCCTCCGTCCCCGGCGCATCGAATCGTCAGGTTGCCGCTGCCGCGGGCATCCAGGACCAGGGTCAGGTCTCAAAGCTCCTCACGCGCCTGGAGCACCTCGGCCTGATCCACAACGAGGGGGTGGGACCCGCCAAAGGAGCACCCAACGCCTGGACACTCACCAGCAAGGGCCAGCGCGTCGAGGAAGCCGTACGCGTACAGAACACCCCACGCTGAGCGGTTCGGCTGCTACCCGAAGTCGGCGGCACGCAGCGCCGCGAGTATGACCATCAGCGTACGGGGTGCCGCGCTGAGCGCCTGAAGCCGAATCGTTCGTAGAAGGCCGCGGCGTTTTCGTCAGTCGCGTGGACATTCACGGTTAATGCTCGCGGCTTTGCTAGCATTGAGAGCAATGACGGCAGACTGAAGGGGGCACCGGTGGCGACGCTGACGATTCGCGGACTCGATGACGAAACCAAGGCCCGCCTGCGTGTGAGTGCGGCGCGTCACGGGCGCTCGATGGAGGCCGAGGTGCGGGACATCCTCGAGGAGGCGCTGCCCGCCGAGCAGGCATCCGGCGGTCTCGGCAGCCGCATCCAAGCCCGCTTCGCGGAGGTGGGCGGCGTGGATCTCGATCTGCCCCGCCGGAGTGAGGCGCCGCGGGCAGCGACTCTGCGGGCGTGATCCTCCTCGACACGAACGTCCTCTCCGAGCTCATCCGTCGCGAGCCCGACGAGGGGGTGACACGGTGGCTGGACTCGCGGGATGCCGCCGCGGTCGCGACCACCGCGATCACCGCCGCCGAGCTGCTCTACGGGGTCGCTCGTCTGCCGGCCGGGCGGCGCAAAGAGCAGCTGAGCAAGGCAATCCGTGCGCTGATCGGGGAAGACCTCGGTGGCCGTGTCGAGCCATTCGACGCGACAGCCGCCACCCACTACGCAGATCTCGTCAGCGATCGCGAGAGCTGCCGGTCGTCCCATCGGCATCGCCGACGCCCAGATAGCCGCGATCTGTCGCAAGCTGGGAGCGACGCTCGCCACACGCAACACCAGCGACTTCGAGGACACCGGGATCGAGCTGCTCGACCCCTGGCATTGTCGGGGCGATGGCTGAGAGGCATCATCCCTGATGCGCTACCGTGATGCACATGACGCGCACCACGGTTGATATCGATCGTCGGGCTCTGGATGCAGCGCAAATGGAGCTGGGCACGACGGGTCTCAGCGCGACGGTCAATGCCGCTCTGCGCGAGGTGGGGCGGCGTCGTGCGCTGGCTGCCTTCGATGTGACCCGCGACATCGATGGCACCCCCGAGCAGGTCGAGGCGAACCGCAGGGAGCGTGTCTCTGAGCCCTCCGAGCGCTGAGGTCGAGCCGCCTTCGCTCGCGCGTCCCACGCTGTTCGACACGGGGGTGTGGACGTGGGCGCGGGACCGTCGCTTCCCCCAGCTCGCCTCGTGGTTCAACTCCCAGGTCGCCGCCGGCCGCGTGCTCGTGTGCGATCTGGTGATCCTCGAGCTTGTCCGCTTGGCCCCGAACGAGACGCGCGCCCGCGAGGTCGCCGACAGGCTCGCCACGTTCGAGGCGGTCCCGATGCCCGGAGCACTCTGGGGTCGAGCGCGCCGGCTGCAGCGCTCGCTTGCCGGTGAGGGCGAACACCGACGGGTACCCCCCGTCGACTTGCTGATCGGCTGCGCGGCGGAGGCCGCGGGAGTTCCCGTCGTCCACTACGACCGCGACTACGAGCGGATCGCCGGCGTCAGTGGCCTCGAAGCGCACTGGCTGTTGCCCGACGGGGCGCTCGCGTAGGCGTGGAGCTCTCGATACGGCGCTGCTCGATGCGGGGTCGCCGGGTATCTAGACTGGGAGTTCGTGATCGACCGCTACAAGACAGCCTTCAACGTCGCGATCGTGCTGGCGATTGCCGCCGCCGTGTACTTCCTGCCCTCTGGCGGGCGGGTGGCGAACACGTTTGCGGCGGTCCTCTCGGTCGTGTTCGTCGGCGGCGTCGCCTACATGGCCGCGAAGCTCTATCGCGAGCGGCGCGTCGACGTACACGGGTTGGGCGACCGCAACCGCGCGCTGCTCTACGGGGCACTCGCCGTCGGCGTGACGATGGTCGCCGCGAAGGAACGCATGTGGCTGACGGGCTTCGGCGAGTTCGTCTGGTTCGTGCTGGTCGGCATGGTCGTGTACACGCTGATCGCCGTCTATCGCTTCGCGCGCACCTATTGAGCGCCACCGAGCAGCCGAAAGGCGCCGCCGAGCAGCCGACCGGCGCTGCCACCGAGCGGGCCGAGAACCGGGCGGGACCCGTCGAGGACGGGTGGGGCCAGGCCGAGGGCTCCGTCGAGCAGCGGCGCCTGGGCATCGCCGACCAGCGCCGCCGCCTGCCCGACGAGCCCGGCGTGTATCTGTTCCGCGACGCCAAGAACCGCGTCATCTATGTCGGAAAGGCCGTCTCGATCCGCAAGCGCGTCGCGTCTCACTTCGCGAAGGCCACCGTTCCGTCGAGTCCCGGCCACGCCGAGATGGTCGCGAGCGTCGAGCACATCGAGTGCGTCGTCGTCGCCAGCGAGACCGAGGCGCTGCTCGCCGAGCAGAGCTTCATCAAGCAGTACCGCCCGCGCTTCAACATCCGCCTGCGCGACGACAAGTCCTATCCGTTCATCGCCATCTCGCTCGACGAGGACTACCCGCGCGTGTACTTCACGCGCGAGCGCCACCGCCCGGGGCGCGCCTACTTCGGGCCCTACTCCAACGCCAAGCGCGTGCGCTCGACGCTCGACCTGCTCACGAAGGTGTTCATGTTCCGCTCCTGCACCGGCCCCGAGCCCGGGCGGCGCTCGGGTAGTCCGTGCCTGGACTACTACATCAAGCGCTGCGAGGCCCCCTGTGTGGGCT
This sequence comes from uncultured Solirubrobacterales bacterium, assembly GCA_963723045.1. Lineage (GTDB taxonomy): Bacteria > Actinomycetota > Thermoleophilia > Solirubrobacterales > Solirubrobacteraceae > Palsa-744. The sequence goes on from CAVROU010000001.1 coordinate 895,838, forward strand.
ACGTCTCCAGGGAGGATTACCGCCACGGCATCGATGGGGTGATCGACTTCCTCTCCGGGCGCTTCAAGGCGATCGAGCGCGATCTGGAGACCCGCATGCGCGCCGCCTCCGCCGCGCAGGAGTTCGAGCAGGCCACCCTGGAGCGCAATCGCTTGCGCGCCGTGCATTCGCTGATGCAGCGCCAGCGCGTCGCCAATGAGTCCGTCGGCACGCTCGACGCCGTCGCCGTGGCGCTCGACGGGCGCGAGGCCAACGCGCAGGTCTTCCAGGTGCGCGACGGGGTCCTCTCCGACCGCCAGTCCTTCTACCTCGCCAACGAGACCGAGCGCGGCCTCGCGGAGGTCGCCGAAGAGTTCATGCTCCAGTACTACGCCGGCCACATGTCGATCCCGCCGCAGGTGCTCGTGCAGCGCGAGCTGGTGGACGGCGGGGAGGCGCCGAAAGCCGATGGCGTGGGGGCGAACGCCGGCAAGGGGGGCGCCGGGTCAGTGGGGTTGACGGCCCTCTCGGAGGCCCTCTCTGCCAGGCGCGGCGGGCGCGTGGAGCTGCGCGCCGCCGAGCGCGGCGACAAGCGGCGCATCCTCGAGCTAGCCGAACGTAACGCGCACCTCGCGCTCGACCAGGAGCGCCTGCGCGCCGAGCGTCGCCGCCAGAGCCGCGTCGACGCGCTGGAGGGGCTGCAGCAGGCGCTCGGCCTCGATGCGCTCCCCGTGCGGATCGAGTGCTTTGACATCTCCAACCTCGGCGGCACCCACACCGTGGCGGCGATGGTCGTGTTCGAGGGCGGCGCGCCAAAGAAGTCGGACTACCGCCGCTTCAAGATCCGCACGATTGAAGACCCCGCCCGCCCCGATGACTTCGCCTCGATGGCCGAGGTACTGAGCCGCCGCTTCGCGCGCTGGGAGCGTCAGGTCGACATCTCCCCGCACGACCCCGAGTACGACGCGAGCTTCGCCGCGCTCCCCAACGTCGTCGTGATCGACGGTGGCCGCGGCCAGCTCGCCGCCGGGCTCGGGCCGCTGAAGGGGTTTCGCGAGCGCGGCGTCGCCGTCGTGTCGCTCGCCAAGCGCATCGAGGAGGTATTCCTGCCCGGGCAGGCCGCGCCGCTCGTGCTCGACCACTCCACGCCCGAGCTGCAGCTGTTGCAGCGCGTGCGCGACGAGGCGCACCGTTTCGCGATCACCCACCACCGCACGCGCCGCGACCGTGCGATGACGGCCTCGCTGCTCGACGACCTGCCGGGCGTCGGTCCGGCGCGCAAGCGCGCGCTGCTCGCCCACTTCGGTTCGCCCGAAGCGGTGGTGGGAGCCACGAGTGAGGAACTGCAGGCGGTGCCGGGGCTGCCCGCGAAGGTCGCCCGCGAGTTGCACGCGAGCCTGCACCGGGCCGGGTAGCGCCCTCGGTTTCGCCGGCGCCCGAGCTGAACACAATCCTGAACCACGGGGTGACCGCGGGCCGGTGAGGCCTTCGGGGCCGGAGCGCACCGTGTGATGCGCCGGGTGGATAACCGGCAGGTGACGCGGTTGTCCGCAGAGCGCGGCACAATCAGATGGTGTCCGTGATCAAGCCTCGGCGTCCACTGCTGTCCCTGCAGGGCAGGCCGGGCGACTCCCAGCAGGCCAAACGGGGTGCCCAGTCGCGCCTGCAGGACCTCGTGATCATCACCGGCTTCTCCGGCGCGGGCAAGTCGACGGCGATGAACGTCTTTGAGGACGCCGGCTACTTCTGCGTCGACAACCTGCCGCCGGAGATGATCCGCTCGCTGGTGGAGCTCTTCATGCACAAGGGCTCCAAGGTCGAACGCGCCGCGGTCGTCTCCGATGTGCGCGGCGGCGTCTACTTCGAGGCGCTGCAGGCCGTCGTGGAGGATCTTGACGCGCTCGGCCTCACCCACCACGTGCTGTTCCTCGAGGCCGCCGAGCAGACGCTAATGACCCGCTACAAGGAGACCCGCCGCCGCCACCCGCTCGCGCCGGACGGAAGCGTCACGGCCGGCGTGAGCGCCGAGCGTGAGCTGCTGGAGCCGCTGCGCAGCCGCGCGGACCTCGTGATCGACACGACAGGCATGTCCGCGGCGACGCTGCGCGGCAAGATCGCCGACGAGCTCCTGCCACGCCAATCCACGACGCGTCTGGCTGTGACGTTCATGAGCTTCGGCTTCAAGCACGGCCCGCCACGCGAGGAGGATCTCGCGTTCGACGTGCGCTTCCTGCCCAACCCCCACTATGAGCCCGAGCTGCGCGAGCTGACCGGGCGCGATCCGCGCATCGTCGAGTACATCGGCCGCGACGGGCGCCTGCAGGAGTTCTACGAGCGCCTGCATGCGCTGCTCGACTTCCTTTTGCCCCAGTACGTCGCCGAGGGCAAGGCCCACCTCGTCGTGGCCGTCGGCTGCACCGGCGGGCACCACCGTTCGGTGGCGATCGCCGAGCACCTCGCGGCGCGCTACGGCGATCGCGAGGACCTCGCCGTGGCCGTCGACCATCGGGACATCGACAAGCGCCACTGAGGGCCGCCCGACGGCGCTGCCGAGCGTGCCGCCGTCCACCTCCGCGGCGTGCCCGCGACGTGGGCCGGTCCAGAAGATCCGATCTCGGAGCCCGTGCGGGGGCCGCTGATAGCCTTCCCGCCCGTACGCCGGACTGGGAAGGTGCCCGCCGGCATCGTTCATCTTTCGCCTCAGGAGGCTGTGCATGGCGGTACGCGTTGCAATCAACGGTTTCGGTCGGATCGGCCGGAACCTCTACAGGGCTGCCCGCGAGCAGGGCGCGGACGTCGAGTGGGTCGCGGTTAACGACCTCACCGACGCGCGCACGCTCGCGCACCTGCTCAAGTACGACTCGATCCTCGGCCCCTACCCGGGTACGGTCGAGCCGACCGAGGGGGGGCTGCGCGTCGACGGGCAGGAGCTGAAGGTGCTCGCCGAGACCGACCCCGCCGCGCTGCCTTGGGGGGACTTGGGTGTGGACGTCGTGATCGAGTCCACCGGGCGTTTCACCGACCGCGAGCACGCCGCGCTGCACCTCGCGGGGGGCGCCAAGAAGGTGATCGTTTCCGCCCCCGCCACCGACCCCGACGTGACGGTCGTGCTGGGCGTCAACTTCGACGAGGTCTACGACAAGGCGAAGCACGACGTGATCTCAAACGCCTCCTGCACGACGAATTGCCTCGCGCCCGTCGCGAAGGTGCTGACCGAGACCGTCGGCATCAAGCACGGGCTGATGACGACGATCCACGCCTACACCGCCGACCAGCGCCTGCAGGACCTCCCGCACTCAGACCTGCGCCGCGCGCGCGCCGCGGCGATCAACCTGATCCCCGCCTCCACGGGCGCGGCGAAGGCGATCGGGCTGGTCATCCCTGAGCTACAGGGCAAGCTGCACGGCTTCGCGGTGCGCGCCCCCGTCCCCACCGGCTCGGTCGTCGATCTGACGGTCGAGTGCCGGCGCGAGAGCACCGTCGAGGAGGTCAACGGCGCGCTGAAGGCCGCCGCGCAGAGCGGGCCGCTGCAGGGCATCATGGCCTACACCGAGGACCCGATCGTCTCCAGCGACATCGTCAAGTCGCCCTACTCCTCGATCGTGGACTCGCAGCTGACGGCCGTGATCGACGGCACGATGGTGAAGGTCGTCGCCTGGTACGACAACGAGTGGGGTTACTCCAACCGCTTGGTCGACCTCGTACAGAGGGTGCTTTAGCCGATGAGGAGCCTCGATCGGCTGGACGTGCAGGGCCGCAGGGTGCTGGTGAGGGTCGACTTCAACGTGCCGATGAAGGACGGCGAGCGAGGCCCGGAGATAGCCGACGACACGCGCGTTCGAGCGGCGCTGGTCACGATTGAAGAGCTGCGAGCGCGTGGCGCGCGACTCGTGCTGGTCTCCCACGTCGGCCGTCCCCATGGGCAGGTTGTGGCGGATCTGTCGATGGCCCCGCTGGTGGAGCACCTACGCGAGCTGACCGGCGCTACGGTGACGCTTGCCCCGAGCGTCGTGGGCGATGAGGTGCGGGCGCTCTCCGAAGCGCTCGCCGATGGCGAGATTCTGGTGCTCGAGAACGTGCGCTTCGAGCCCGGCGAGACCGACAACGACCCTGAGCTGGCGCGTGGGCTGGCCGAGCTGGCCGACGTGTATGTCGATGACGCCTTTGGTGTGGCCCACCGCGCGCACGCGAGCACCGAGGGCGTTGCACACCTGCTTCCCTGCGCGGCGGGGCGCCTGCTGGAAAAAGAGGTCACGACGCTCGGCAACATCCTCAAACACCCGGCCCGTCCGCTCGTGGCGATCGTCGGGGGGTCCAAGGTGGCAGACAAGATTGCCGTGATCGACCGCTTCCTGGAGCTCGCGGACACGATCATCATTGGCGGCGCGATGTGCTTCCCGTTCCTGGCCGCCCAAGGCCATGCGGTGGGCGCCTCGCTATGCGACGACGAGGACGTCGAACATGCACGGCGCGTGCTCGCGCAGGTCGTAACTGTGAAAGGTGCGGGCCGCGGAGCCGGCGATGGTTCTGTGCGGACGAGGCAGGACGCGTCTGGCGGTCAGGCAAGCCTGGAGCTGCCGAGCGACCTGGTGATTGCCGAGCGCCTCGCCGACGACGCGACACCTCGAGAGCTCGACGGTGTGGACGTGCCCGACGGCTGGATGGGCCTCGACATCGGTCCCGCCACCGCCGCCCGCTATGGCGCGAGCATCGCGCGGGCGGGAACGGTCTTCTGGAACGGCCCGATGGGCGCCTTCGAGTACCCGCCCTTCGCCGCGGGCACCCTCGCGGTGGCCCAGGCGGTCGCCAAGGCCCCCGGCCTGACGGTCGTCGGCGGCGGCGACTCGGCCGCCGCGCTGGCCCAGTTCGGCCTGGAGGACGCGGTCGACCACCTCTCCACCGGCGGCGGCGCCACGCTGGAGCTTGTAGAGGGCAAGGTCCTGCCGGGTGTCCAGGCGCTGAACGGCGCGGGGGTCCTGTGATGCCCCGCACCACCTTCATCGCCGGCTCGCCGCTCGCCGCCGACGGCGGGAGCGTTGCGTGATGCCCCGCACCCCCTTCATAGCGGGCAACTGGAAGATGTACAAGACGGAGTCCCAAGCGGAGGAGTACATCCAGGCGCTCCTGCCGCGCGTGGCGAGCGTGAGCGGCGTGGACGTGGGCATCTGCGTGCCCTTCACCGATCTGCGCGCGATGGTCGACAGCGCGCGCGGCTCGCGCGTGGAGGTGTACGCGCAGAACATGCACCAGGAGGCCGAGGGCGCCTTCACGGGCGAGGTCTCGGCGCCGATGCTGAGCGAGCTCGACGTGCGCGGCGTGGTGCTCGGCCACTCCGAGCGAAGGCAGTTCTTCGGCGAGACCGATAAGGCGCTCGCGCTGAAGGTGCCGGCGGCGCTGCAGGCGGGCCTGCAGCCGATCCTGTGCGTGGGGGAGAGCGAGTCCGAGCGCGACGCCGAAGACACCGATCGCAAGCTGCGCCAGCAGGTGTGGGACGACCTCGCGGGCGTCCCCGAGGACCGCCTCGCGGACGTCGTGATCGCGTACGAGCCGATCTGGGCGATCGGGACCGGGCGCGTCGCCACGCCCGAGCAGGCGCAGGAGGCGATCGCCTTCATCCGGGCGCTCGTGGGCGATCGCAGCGCCGAGGCTGCCGAGCGGGTGCGGATTCTCTACGGCGGCTCGGTCAAGCCCGAGAACGCCGCCGAGCTGCTCGCGCTGGAGGACGTCGACGGCGCGCTCGTGGGCGGCGCCTCGCTGGAGGCGGAGTCGTTCGCGCGGATCGTGCTGGCAGCCGCGTCGTGAGCGGAAGGCTGTCAGCGGTTCCCGGCGAGCCTGGCGGCGCGTCGGCGGCGAGGCTGTTCGCCCGCGGCGGTGGGGCGGGGTGAGTTCGATGGAGGGGAAGCTGCCGCCCGGTCCGCGCACGTTACCGGCCCCCGCGGTCTGCCTCATCGTGCTCGATGGCTGGGGCCTGGCGCCGGCCGGCGCGGGCAATGCCGTCTCGCTGGCGCACACGCCCGTGTTCGACGAGCTGTGGGCGGCCTATCCCCACACCCTGCTGACGGCCTGCGGGCGCGCCGTGGGGCTGCCCGAAGGGCAGATGGGCAACTCCGAGGTCGGCCACCTCAACCTCGGCGCGGGCGCGGTGGTGCGCCAGGATCTGACGCGCATCGACGACGCCGTCGCCGACGGCTCGCTGGCGCAGAACGAGGTGCTGCGCGCGGCCTTCACGGGCGCGCGGCGCGTGCACCTGCTCGGGCTGGTGTCCGACGGCGGCGTGCACTCCGGCTGGGCGCACCTCCAGGCACTGGTCGCGATGGCGGGGCGCATGGGCGTGGAGGACCTCGTGCTGCACGCCTTCACCGACGGGCGCGACACGCTTCCACACGGCGGCGCGGCCTACGTGGAGACCGTCGAAGGCTGGCTCGCGCAGGACGGCTCGGGTCCCGGGGGCCGCGTGGGCCGCATCGGGAGCGTGATCGGGCGCTACTTTGCGATGGATCGCGACTCGCGCTGGGAGCGCATCCAGCTCGCCTACGACATGCTCGTGCACGGGCGCGCGTCCCACCACGCCGACAGTGGGGTCGCCGCGGTGCGGGCGGCGTACAAGCGCGGTGAGACGGACGAGTTCATCGCCGCGACGACCGTCGGTGAGGAGGCCACGATCGGTCCGGAGGACTCGGTGGTGGCGTTCAACTTCCGCCCCGACCGCATGCGCCAGCTGACACGCGCGCTGGCCGATCCGGACTTCACCGAAATCGACCGCGGCGGGGCCGGGCTGGCCGGGGTCGAGCCGGCCGGCTCGGCGCGGGGGGGAGCGGGAGACGTGAACTTGCAAGGAGCCCCAGTCAAGCGCTACACCTGCATGACCGAGTACCGCGAGGGCTGGCCCTACCCGGTGGCGTTCCCGCCCGAGCACCCTCAGGTGACGCTCTCGGGCGTGCTGGCGGGAGAGGGCATGTGCCAGCTGCACGTGGCGGAGACCGAGAAGTATCCGCACGTGACGTACTTCTTCAACGGCGGCGAGGAGGCGGCCTACGCGGGCGAGCGGCGCGAGCTGGTGGCCTCCCCGCGCGACGTGCCCACCTACGACCATAAGCCGCAGATGAGCGCACCGGAGGCGGCGCGTGCGTTTGTCTCGGCGTGGCGTGAAGGTCGGGTGGGTGGCGCGGGCGGCGCGGGTGGCGCGGGCGGGACTGAGGCGGGCGGGTTCCAGTTCGGGATCATCAACTTCGCCAACGCCGACATGGTGGGCCACACCGGCGTGATTCCCGCCGCGGTGACGGCGATCGAGACAGTCGACGCGTGCCTCGGCGAGGTCATCGCGGCCGTTCACGAGAGCGGCGGCGCGTGCGTGGTGACCGCCGACCACGGCAACGCCGACCACATGCTGGAGCCCGACGGCTCGCCCAACACCGCGCACTCGCTGAACCCGGTGCCGCTGGTCGTGACCGTACCCGACTTGACGCTGCGTGCCGAAGGGGGCATCCTCGCGGACGTCGCGCCGACGGTGCTGGATCTGCTGGGGGTTCAGCGCCCGCGGCAGATGACCGGCTCTTCGTTGCTTGTAGAAGGCTAATAAATAGGATAAGAAAGGAGTACGCATGGTCGACGAGGACGCAATGGCCCTCCGGGGACAGGGGAGAGCGGCGCGCTCGCGCACGCTGTTGGGGATGTTCTTCATCCAGGCCGGTGTGGCGCACTTCCTGATCCCCAAGCCCTACCGCGCGATCGTGCCGCCCGGCATGGGGGATCCGGCGAAGGTTGTGGCGATCAGCGGCGTGGCGGAGCTCGCGGGCGGCGTGGGCGTGCTGCTCAGCCCCACGCGCCGCCTGGCCGGGCTGGGTCTGATCGCGCTGCTGGCTGCGGTTTTCCCCGCGAATCTCCACATGGCGCGCAACCCCGAGAAGTTCGCCAAGATCCCCCGCTGGGCGCTGTGGGCGCGACTGCCGCTGCAGCCCCTGGCGATGCTCTGGGCATGGCGCGTAACGCGCGATTAGGACCGGCCCAGAGCCACGGCGCTGCTATGTTCGGCTGAGGAGGGAGGCTAACTATGTCCACCGCGACCGCCGTCAAGATTCCCACCGGGGAGACCCCCAATGGAGGGCCGGCCCCCAGCCGGGGGGCCAAGGTGCCCGAGGGGATCCTCACGCCCACTGGTCGACAGGCAAAGGCCCCCGGCGCGATCGGCACGCCCTGCGCCGAGCAGCTCAGCGAGGGTGAGCTGCGCGCCCTGCGCGGCCTGATGCGCGCCCACGCCTCGCTCGCCAAGCGCCTCGATGCCGAACTGGAACAGGCGCACGGGCTGCCGCTGAGCTCATATGAGGTCCTGCACCACCTCGAGAGCGCCCCCGAGGGGCGCATGCGCATGTGCGACCTCGCCGAACACGCGCAGCTTTCGCGCAGCGGCCTCACACGCTTGGTGGATCGCCTGGAACGCGACGGCCTGTTGAGCCGCTGCACCTGCGAACACGACGCGCGCGGCGCCTACGCCTGCCTCACCGAGCAGGGCGTACAGCGGCTGAGCGACGCGCGCGGCACCCATCTGGCGGTTGTGCGCGAGCAGTTCCTCTCACGCTTCTCAGAGCCCGAGCTGGGGGCTCTCGCGGAGATGTGGGACCGCATCGCGCCTTGCTGCGGCTGCACTCCGTGAACTGAGTCGGGTCCGGCGCGCCCGGCGGTTCGCCGCGATCCTGCGTACGGCACGGGTCCACCTCCGGGTTCGGCGCGCCAGCGCTCAGCGCACGACGCGGCCCTCCCTATCCTCCTCATCAACCCGCGTGGGCGGCTCCTCAGCCTGCTGTCGTGAGGCCCGGTGGCGTCGATGCCACACGAACACGCTCCCCGCCGCCACCAGCACGGCCGCCAGCCCGAAGAGGCCGAAGGTCTGGATCGCATTTCCCGCGGCGTGACCGAGGAAGTAGGCGAGCAGGCCGATCCCCGTCGCCCAGCAGATCCCCCCGAGGGCGTTCCACATGAAGAACGAGCGCCAGTGCATGTGCGTGGCGCCCGCCAGCCACGAGGCCCAGATACGCAGCCCCAGCACGAAGCGCCCCAGGAACACCGCCTTGGGGCCGTGGCGCTCGAAGAAGACCTCCCCGTTGTACAGCGCATCCAGGCGCTGCTGGTGGAAGCGCCCCGGTCGTTCCAGCAGCCAGCGCCCGCCGCGGCGGCCGATCAGATAGCCGATGTTGTCGCCCACGATCGCCCCCAGCGCGGCGACTGCGATCACCAGCTCGATCTGCAGCTTGCCCTGGCTGGCGAGCACCGCCGCGGTGATCAACGCCGTCTCGCCCGGGATCGGCACGCCGCTGGACTCGGCGCCCACGGCCAGGAACAGCAGCGGGTAGCCGAAGGTCTGCACCAGTTCTTCGACGTTTACGAGGGCGGCGAGCATGGTGGGGGAGTGGGCGTCGGGGGGCGGCCATCTAGGATGCCGCGGTGGCCGGCGCCCTCACCATCCAAGCACGTGACCGGAACTCGGGCGCCCGCGCGGGGCTCCTGCACACGCCGCACGGGGATGTGCGCACCCCCGCCTTCGTGCCGCTCGCGACGAAGGCCACGGTCAAGGGGCTCCTGCCCGAGGAGGTATCCGCGCTCGGCTACGACATGGTGCTCGGCAACACCTTCCACCTGCACTTGCGCCCTGGCGAGGATCTGATCGAGCGCATGGGCGGCCTGCACCGCTTCATGGGCTGGTCCGGTCCGATAATCACAGACTCCGGTGGCTTTCAGGTGTTCTCGATGGGGCACGGGACCGTGGCCGATGAGATCAAGGGGCGCTCGTCCGGTTCACTCGGTGCCGACTCGCCGCGAGGCTCGTCGGTCGCCGAGGGCAGCGGCTCGAAGGATCGTGGCCCTCAGAGCTCCAAGGCCCGTGCCGCCCATGCCTCGGAGGGTCGCTCTGGAGCGATCCTCGCCATCGAGGAGGACGGCGTGAGCTTTCGCTCGTATGTCGACGGCCGCGTGCGCCGGCTTTCGCCCGAGCGCTCGATGGCGATCCAGGCCGCGCTCGGGTCAGACATCGCGCTCGTGTTCGACGAGTGCACGCCCTTCCACGTCGAGCGCTCCTACACGGAGGCCTCCACCGAGCGCACCCACCGCTGGCTCAGGCGCTGCCTGGACTGGCACTCCGAGCACGGACCGCCGGGGCAGCTGGTGTACGGGATCGTGCAGGGCGGCGTCTTCGAGGACCTGCGCCGCGCCTCCGCCCGCGTGGTGGCCGAGAGCAGTTGCGAGGGGATCGCGATCGGCGGCTCGCTGGGGGACTCCAAGGCGCAGATGTACGAGGTCGTGGAGTGGGCCATGCAGGAGCTCGGCGGCGAGTACGAGAGCCGCCCCCGGCACCTGCTCGGCATCGGCGAGGTCGACGATCTGATCCGCGGTGTCGAACTGGGCGTCGACACCTTCGATTGCGCCATGCCAACCCGCCTGGGGCGCCACGGCTGCGCGCTCGTTCCCGACCCGGCCTCGCGCTGGCGCGTGGATCTCGTCAAGGGCCGCTGGCGCGAAGCCCCCGAGCCGCTGCAGGAGGACTGCCCCTGTCCCGCCTGCTCGCGGGGGTTCTCGCGGGCCTACCTCTCCTACCTGGCGCGCGCCGGCGAGCTGACGGGTGCGCGCCTCTTGACGCTGCACAACCTGACCTTCATCGCCCGCCTGATGGCCGAGCTGCGCGGGGCGATCCTGGAGGGTCGTTTGGCCGAGGTGGCGGCCGCCTGGCGCGATCCAGCGAAGTCTCTCCCTCTGTGAGTAGCTTTGGTGGTGGCTATCCGGTGTGGTGTAAGGGCAACATGGACGACTGTCACTCGTCAGCTGTCGGTTCGAGTCCGACCGCCGGAGCCATAGGTTGTAAGGCGATGGCTATGACTGCTAGTCTGATGGCGAGTGACAGTCGTCAGGTCCGTAAGAGGACTGTAGTTTCCAGCCGAGGGGCCCGCGCAAGCGGGCCTTTCGCCTTTAAGGTCTTACTTCGTGTTTTCCGAGACCAGTTCCTGCAACGAGGTAGCGGCCTGCCCAACGTCCTTGTGGATCACGTTGTGGATCCTGATCGTGGTCGAGGCCGGGGTGGTGGCGAACAGCACGGCGGCCACCGCCACGACGAGCACGAACGCGGCGAACGCCGCGGCCCAGATCCGTCCAGCGTTCGAGGCGCGGGGAGCGGCCGCCACGGGCGCCCGCGCGCGCGGCGGCCCCGGTCGCGGCTGGCGGGGCTGGACGGCGCCCTGGGCGCGCGTGCGGTCCTGGCCGCGCGTCGTGGTGGCCAGCAGGCTCGTCGCCTGGGTGGCCGGCGCTCCGCGCGTCCCGCCGGCGGGCTCCTCGGGTGCGATGCCGCGCATCGCATCGGCGATCGCGCGGCCCATGTCGCGCGCCGTCGCATAGCGCTCGCGCGGGTCGAGCGCGAGTGCGATCGCGACCGAATCGGCCAGCTCGGGGCTCACCGCGGCGACGAGCGTGTCGAGCGTCGCGGGCTCCTCGCGCTGCTGCTTGAGCGCCAGCTCGGTCAGCGAGGTGGCCTCATACGGCAGGCGTCCGGCGATCAGCTGGTAGGAGACGACGCCGAGCGCGTACAGGTCCGCGCGCGGCCCGGCCTCCTCGCCGCGCGCCTGCTCGGGCGCGAGATACGCGGCGGTGCCCAGCACCGAGCCGACCTGCGTGATCGAGGACTGCTCGGTGGCCTTGGCGATGCCGAAGTCAGCGAGCTTCACCTCGCCCTCGCGCGCGCGCAAGAGGTTGCCGGGCTTCACGTCGCGGTGCACCACGCCGTGGCGGTGCGCGTAGTGCAGGCCCTCGCAGGCCTGCTCGATGATCGCCACGGCCTCCTCGACCTCGACCCAGCCGTCGTCGCGCAGGATCTCCGCGCAGGACTGTCCCTCGATGTACTCCATCACGATGAAGTGCTGCCCCGTGCGCTCGTCCAGCCCGAATCGAACACCTGCACGATGTTCGGGTGCACCAGGCGCGCCGCCGCCTGTGCCTCGCGCTGGAAGCGCGAGACGAACGTAGGGTCCTCGGCGAGATGCTCGGCGAGCAGCTTCACCGCCACCTTGCGCTCCAGGCGCAGGTCCATCGCGAGGTGCACCGTCGACATCCCGCCAAACCCCAGGCGGCCCTGTAGGCGGTAGCGCCCGGCGATCTCGATCTCGGGCTCGCTCACCGGCCGGCCTCCGGGGTATTCGGGTGCGCCTTCGGACGGTGGCGCCCGGCAGTCTCGATCTCGTTGGGCGGGCTCACTTGCCGACCCCCGCGCCGCCTGCACCCGCTCCCGCGCCGCCCGCGCCGGCGCCGGTTTCGCTGTTGCCGAGGCCGTTGCCCTGACCATTCCCCTGGCCGTTGCCCGGGGTGCCGCTTTCGCCCGGGGGGGCCTGCGTGCCGCCGCCGACACCCGGCGTCGTCGTGGCCGTGGGCGGCGTGACGCTCACCGTCGAGCTCGTCGAGGTGCTGCTCGTTGTGGTGGGTGTGCTGGTCGTGGTGCTCGTCGTGGTGGACGTGCTCGTCGAGCTCGTGCTCGCGCCGGTGGTGGTGGTCGAGGCCAGCGGTTCTTTGCAGGCCTGGCGGGCGCGCGCCGACAGGTTCGCGATGCCAGCTTGTAGCGTCTTGCGCAGCCCAGCATTCACCGAAGAGGGCAGCGCCACGAAGTCCTGTTCGGTCTTGCTCAACGCTTCGTCGGTTTCCCCACAGTTCCCATCACCCGCGAGCGCCGCCTTCGCGACCGCTTCAAAGTCGCTCTTCAGCGGACCGGCGTTTTCCGCGGGGATCAGGCCCGTGGTGGAGCTGCCGCAGGCCGACACCGCCACCGTGGCGAGTCCAAGCAGGAGGGCAGGGGGAAGGTGAAACAGGTGGCGCATCGTCACTGACCGTACTCCAGGCGCTCGGCGAGCGACGCCGGAAGTCGTGCAGCGCGGATCGCGCTCGCGGCTCCGGCCACGTCATAGCGCGTGCGCCGGTAGGCGGCGGTCCAGTCCTCCAGATCCAGCAGCAGCCAGGCCGCCCGCGGGTCTCCATCCCTGGGCTGACCCACGCTGCCGGGGTTCAAAAGCCATTCGCCGTCTGAGATGTCCAGCCGCTCGCCCTCCGCGCGGCGGTTCGCCCGTTGCCAGCTCGCCCTCGCGACGCACGAACGAGAGGGCCACGTGGGAGTGGCCGATCAGGCTCACCCGCTCGCTCTGCGCGTCCAGGCAAAGCTCCGCGAGCAGCGCCGAGAGCACGTACTCCCACACGGGGTCGCGTGGGCTGGCGTGGTAGAGCCCCACCGGCCCCTCCCGCCCCTTGGGCTCAAGGCCCGCGAGGAAGGCGATGTTCTCAGGCTCCATCACCTCGCGCGTCCACTGTGCAGCGAGGCTGGCCCCGCGCGAGAAGTCGCTCAGCGGAACCTGGCCGATTACGGCAAGGTCGTGGTTGCCCGCAAGGCACACCGCGGTGTGCCGGCGTGCAAGCTCCACGCACGCATCGGGTTCGGCGCCGTAGCCCACCAGGTCGCCCAGGCACCAGAGCTCGGCCGCCTCACTGCCGGCGATGTCCTCGAGGACCGCCTCGAAGGCGTGCCTGTTGGCATGGATATCGGAGATCACCGCTGCCTTCATCGTCGCCGGCAGCTGCCTAGCCCTGCTGCTCGCCACCCCCGGCTTCGCCGCCCCCATACTCGGGAAGGTTCTTGATGCCCTCGCGTGCGTGCCACTTGGAGTAGTTGTCCTCCATCGCGTCGATCAGCTCGCGCATGAAGCGCGGGCTGATGTTCACGCGCGAGACGACCACACCGGGCACCTCCTCGGATTCGACCTCGTGGTCGACCCGGGCGAAGGTGACGGTGAACTCGTAGTCGCTATGGCTGACGTTCGCGAAGTTCGCGTATACGCCCCCCATGATCTCGGGGGAGAGATGGATGTTTATGTGGCGCTCGGCGCCTTGGTCGTCATCGTTCACCGGGCTAGTATCGCAACCCGTGTCCCTGACTGTGCCGGCCCCTTGCGGCTGACGGTTCTCGGCGAGGCCCGTCTGCGCGCGCCGCACGCCGATGCCGTGGCCCATTACGCCAAGCTACTCGCCCGCCACGCCCGCCTGGAGCTCGTGCAGGTGCGCGACGCGGATGCCGTCATGCGGCGGGTCCCGGACGGTGCGTTCACGGTGCTGCTGGCCGCCGAGGGGCGGGCATACGACAGCCTCGCCTTCAGCGCCTTCATCGACGAGCGCCGCCAGGCCGGCGTTGACCTCGCCTTCGTGATCGGCGGACCGTTCGGAGCGCCGCCGCTGGGGCGCGTGGATGCGCAGCTTTCGCTGGGCCCGATGACGCTGCCCCACCAGCTGGCGTGGGTCGTCCTGCTCGAGCAGCTCTACCGTGCACATAAGATCCTCGCCGGTGAGCCCTACCACTATTGACGGATTACGCGCGGCTCTGCTCGCGGCAGCCACCGCGCTGGCCGGGGAGGACGTGGCCCATCGCCAGGAGATCGGCCTCGAGCGCCCGCCGCGTCCCGAGCTTGGCGACTACTCGACCAACGCCGCGCTGCTGCTGGCGAAGGGCCTGGCGACGCCTCCGCGCGAGGTCGCCGAGCGCTTGGGCGCAGAGTTGGGGCGGGAGCTCGGCCCGAGCCTCGAGCGCTTCGAGGTCGCCGGGCCGGGCTTCCTGAACCTGTTCATGGGCGAGCGCTGGTTTCGCCTGGCCCTGCACGGCGTGCTGGATGCCGGGGATTCGTTTGGGACCGGGACGCGCGGCTCGGAGAAGATCCTGATCGAGTTCGTCTCGGCCAACCCGACGGGCCCGATTCACGTGGGCCACGCGCGCAACGCCGCCTACGGCGACGCGCTGGGGCGCGTGCTGAGGTTCCACGGGCACGAGGTGGTGCGTGAGTTCTATGTCAACGACGCCGGCTCGCAGGTGCGCAAGCTGGGGGAGTCGATCCAGGCGCTCGCGCGCGGCGAGGAAGTCCCAGAGGACGGCTACAAGGGCGAGTACGTGAAGACGCTCGTGTCAAGCCTCGTCCATGTATCGGCGCAGGACCCGGCCTCTTCCCAAGGTTCCTCCGCTGCATCGGACCCGGCCTTCGTAGAGGACCCCGCCGAGCTGGGACGCACGGCGGTGACGGTGATGATCGGACAGACGCGCCAGTCGCTGGCGGGCTTCGGCGTGCGGGACTTCGACCACTGGATCTACGAGAGCGAGCTGTACAAAGGCACCCCCAGCGCCGTCGAGCACACGCTGGCGCTGCTGGAGCAGACGGGCCACACCTATCGCAGCGAGGGTGCGCTGTGGCTGCGCACGACGGCCTACGGTGACGACAAGGATCGTGTGCTGGTGCGCTCCAGCGGGGAGCACACCTATTTCGCCTCGGACATCGCCTACCACCAGGACAAGCGTGAGCGCGGCTTCGAGCGCCAGATCGATGTGTGGGGCGCCGACCACCACGGCTACATGGCGCGCATGAAGGCCGCCTATGAGGCCCTCGGGGGCGATCCGGAGCACCTGGAGATGCTGATCATGCAGCTCGTGCACCTCGTGCGCCGCGGCGAGCGCGCCCAGATGTCAAAGCGCGCCGGCGAATTCGTCACCCTGGACGACCTCGTGGCGGAGATCGGCGTGGACGCCGCGCGCTGGTTTCTGCTCTCGCGTTCGCACGACACGACGATCGACCTCGATCTCGACCTCGCGCGCGAGCAGTCCGCGGAGAATCCGGTCTACTACGTGCAGTACGCCCACGCGAGGATCGCCTCGGTGCTCGCCAAGGCCGGCGGCGAGCGGGTCGCGGCGGCGCTGGCGGAGTCGGACGCCGACTCGCCGCTGTCCCTGCACGCTTCCGAGCGAGGGCTCATCAAACGGCTGCTGGCGTTTCCCGGAGAGGTCGAGGAGACCGCTCGACGGCGAGCCCCCCATCGCATCGCCGCCTACGCGCTGGAGCTGGCACAGGAGTTCACGGCTTTCTACCGCGACTGCCATGTGCTCGACGTGCAGCCACCCGCTCTCGAATCCTGGCGGCTCGCGCTGTGCGTCGCCGCGCAGCGCACGATCGCCGCGTCGCTGGAGCTGCTCGGTGTGAGTGCTCCCATGGAGATGTGATCAGTCGAAGCGGGCCAGGTCGGCCTCGAGGCGCGCTGCATCAGAAGGGGCAAGCACCGTTCCCTCCGCCGGGTCATCCGGCGGGCGGCGACCGTCGCGCCGCCATCTGGGCAGCGCCACCGCAAGTACTCCAATCACCAGCACAAGGGCAAGCGCCGGGACGAGGTAGACAGTCAGATCGAAGCCGTGCGCGCCAGGTAGTGCCAGCACCGTCGGGCCATACTGGGCGACCAGTGCGCTCTTGATCTGCGCCGTGGTTTGCCCTTCGTCGATCAGCCCCTGGATGAATGCACGCTCACGGTCTGACTGCGGGGACTGGGCGACCTGCAGAGGGATCTTGCAGGTCACACACATGACCTGGCTTTCGATCGTTGGAAGGCTGGTGCGTGGGGTGGCGGCGGATGCGGCGGAAGGCACGACGATGGCCAAGGCGGCGAGTGTCGAGGTCATCCACAGGAGCGCTGGGATGTGCATCCGGGCCAAGCCCACGTGCTCGCGGGTATGTGTCGATCGAGGCCGTCCGGTGAGACTCACGTGCCCTCCGCCAGCTTCACGGCGTTCTGCAGGAAGGCGGGGGTGACCTCGCCGCGGGAGATTGCCGCGATGTGGCCTTCGCGATCGACGACGAAGCTCTCGGGCAGCTGGTCGGTGCCATAGGAGTGCGCGAATTCGCCGGTCGTGTCGCGCAGGCTGGGGTAGCTGAGATGGAATTGGTGTACGAACTTCAGCGAGTCCGGCGAGGCGTCGAGATAGGTCACCCCGAGCACCGTGCCGCCGTGGTGCTGCAGTTCGAGCTGGGCGTGCTCCAGGCGCGGGGCCTCGGCCTGGCAGGGTTCGCACCAGGAGGCCCAGAAGTTCAGCACGACGACCTTGCCGCGGTAGGCGGCGAGGGAGCCCTTGCCGTGGCCGATCAGCACCGGCAGCGACGTGGTCGCCCTGGGCGCTGTCGGACGTTGGCCCTGCGCGACCGCTTCGTCCAGCGTACGGCTGGCCGCCTGGTGGGTCACGCCGTAGATCAGCAACGCCAGCAGTGCGGCGCCCGCGAATGAGGCCACGATGGGAACGGTGAGACGTTTCACGAGACGAGAAATACCAAGTATGGCCTGGCTGCGTAAGATCTGCCGCAGCGCGGTGGTAGCTCAGTTGGTAGAGCGCGAGCTTCCCAAGCTCGAGGTCGCGGGTTCGAGGCCCGTCCGCCGCTCTGGTGGCTTCTGAGGACCAATCGGCCGCACCGGAGCGCGCGGGACTCGTCCTCGCGGCGTTGATCGCCGTCGCGGCCGTGGCGAACCTGAACCTGGCCGTGGCCAACGTGGCGCTGCCCGACATCGGCAAGGCCTTCAACGCCGGTCAGACGGGGCTCGACCTGGTCGCGGTGGGCTACTCGCTGGGGCTGGCCGCCTCGGTGCTCTACCTCGGGGCGGTGGGCGACCGCTACGGGCGCAAGCTGATGCTGCTGCTCGGTATGGGCCTGTCGATCCCGGCGTGCATCATGGCCTCGCTGGCGCCTTCGGTGGGGGTGCTGTTCGCGGCGCGCCTGCTCGGCGGGCTCTCCGCGGGCATGGCCTTCCCGACTACGCTGGCGCTGATCACAGCGCTGTGGTCGGGGCCGGGGCGCACGAAGTCGATCGCGCTGTGGTCGGGCATCGGCGGCGCGATTTCCTCGCTCGGCCCGCTGCTCTCTGGCGCGCTGCTCACGCAGTTCGCGTGGGGCTCGGTCTTCCTGATCACCCTGCCGCTGGCCGTCGTGGCCTTCTACATGGCCTGGCGCTATGTGCCGGCGCACGTCAACGAGGGCAGCGACCCGGTGGACAACCTCGGCGGCATCCTCTCGGTGGTGCTGGTTGCGGGGCTCGTGCTGGCGATCAACTTCGCGCCCGTGCCCAACAAGGGCACGCTGGCGCTCGGGCTGGGGGCGATCGCGCTGGCGGCGGCAATCGCGTTCGTTTACCGCCAGCGTCGTGCGGAGAACCCGCTGTTCGACCTCGCCGTCGCTGGGCGGCGCATCTTCTGGGTAGCGGCGTGCGCGGGGATCATCGTGTTCGGCACGCTGATGGGCGCGATGTTCGTGGGGCAGCAGTTCCTGCAGAACGTGCTCGGCTACTCGACGCTCGACTCGGGCTTCGCGATCATCCCGGCGGCCTTGTTGATGGTGCTGATCGCGCCGCGCTCGGCGAAGCTCGTGGATGCTCGCGGTGCGCGCTTCACGCTGCTTGTGGGCTACTTCTTCTGCCTGCTGGGATTCCTCGTGATGCTGCTGCTGTGGCAGGATCACATCGCTTACTGGAAGGTCGGTCTGGCCTATGCCCTGGTCGGGGCGGGCGTGGGGTTCGCGGGGACGCCCGCCTCGCACTCACTGACGGGCTCGGTGCCGGTGCGCCGCGCGGGCATGGCCTCGGGCACCGCCGACCTGCAGCGCGATTTGGGCGGGGCGATCATGCAGTCGATCCTCGGCGCGCTGCTCACCGCCGGGTACGCCGCCGCGGTCGCCTCGGCGATCGCGGCCTCGCCCGAAAAGGCGCGGCTGACAACCAATGTGCAGACCGAGCTGGAGCGCTCCTTCTCCAGCGCGGCCAACGTCGCGCAGCAGTACCCCGCCTATTCGAGCCAGATCATCGCGGGCGCGAAGTCGGCGTTCCTCTCGGGCGACCAGTGGGCCTACACCGCGGGAATCATCGCGATCGTGCTGGGAGCGGCGCTGGTCTTCTTCCGCTTCCCCGGGAAGGAGGAGGAGGAAAGGTTGCTCGCGCAGTACCGCGCCGAGGACGCAGCGCCGGCCCAGGGGCCGGAGCCGGCGCACAGCGCACCCTCGACTCCGGCTGCCGAACCGGCCGCCGGCTGAGGAGGCGAACCTCAGCCGGCCCGCAGCTTGAGGTGAGAGACATAAATATGGAAGTGGATGGATGTAAGGTCACGAACTGTAAAGGACGACGGTGCGCGTCAATCGATCCTGCAGGCAACGTCGACGATCGTCCCAGAGCATCATCAGAAAGCCGCCGAGCAGCGGAATCGCGGCGAGGATCACACAGCCGAAGCGGATCGCCGCGCGCAGCGGGCGCAGCTGCTCGCCGCCCCGTGCGATCACCTGGATGCGCATCACGCGGGAGCCGGGTGTCTGCCCGGTGGTGGACCAGAAGAAAGCGAAGTAGGCCACTGACCAGGCGATCCACACTACGCCCATTATCGCCGCAATCGCCGTGTCCGCCTGCGATGGCAGATGCAGGATCGAGAGGCCGAGTCCGACGGCAATCCCCACCACGAGCGAGACGCCGTTGACGAGAGCGGCGTCGAGGGCGAAGGCGATCGCGCGGCTGACCAGGCCGGCGTAGGCGCCGGTCGCGAGCAGCTCTTGTCGCGTGGCCGCGGCGGGTGCGGTGAGGGCCGTCCCGTTCCGGCGGCGATGGATCGCCGCCGCCTGTGCCTGTGCGGTCTGGAGGTCCTGTGTCGCGCTGAGATCCCGCGTGGCGTCGATGTCCTGCGTGGCGCCGACGTCCAGCGCGGCGCCATTTGGTGCGATTGGAGTGTTCTTCGCGACGCTCCGAGTGCCCGGTGGTCCTGGTTGCGGGACGCTCGGCGTAGCCGGGAGATCATGCGGGGTGGCGCTCATGCGCCAGCGCCGGGCAGTGGTGCGGGCGACCCGCTGCGGCGTCGTCGCAGGCGCCGGGCGGCGCGCTCCACCCAGGCGTCGGCGTCGCGCGAGTGGTCGCGCACGGTGTCGGTCACCTGGTCGACGAAGCCCACACTCTGGTGGGTTATCGCTTCGGTGACGGATGGGCTGCGGGCGATCTCGTCGACGAGCACCCACAGCTCCTCGCTCTCCAGCAGGAGGGTCACGACCTGCTCGGCGATGCCGTCCTCGATGATGCGCTGCGCGACGCGCTGGGCCACCCCGGCTGCCTCGATGCGCTCGAGCAGGAGATCGATCGCGTCGCCTGTGAGCAGTGCGTCGAGGGCGTCGAGGGCGAGCTGGCCGCCCTTGGCCTTAAGGGCCGTGCGGGTGCGCTGCTCCAAGGCCAGGCCGGCGTCGATCGCCAGCGCGGGGCCTCGCAGGGGAAGGCTCGCCATCCAAATTCCGGTGCGAAGGAGCGACACCCCCCGATCTGCGGCCATGGGTGATCATAACTCGCCTCCTCAGCGCTTATCGTGCAATGCCGTGTGCGCTTATTTCTCAGCCTCTCTCGCCGACGGCGAGGCGTGTTGCGCTTTCCCTACGACGAGGGTCTGCGCCAGCTCCTGCGCGCGATCCCCGGGCGCCGCTGGGATCCGGTCGATCGCGCGTGGTGCGTGCCGCTCGACCCCGAGCGCGCCGAGTCGCTCGCGCGGCTGCTTCGAGGGCCTGCCGGGCGAACCCGAGGTGAGCGACGCGCTCGCGCGCGCGATCGAGCGCCGCCGCGCCAGGCGCCGAGCGCGAGGGGTGCCTGCTCGACCTGGCCCGCCCCGACGGGGACTGGTGGCTGAGCTTCGCAACCGACACCGCTCCCGAAGGCGTCGCCAGGCGCTGCTCGAGCACCCCGCCGCGCGCAGTTGCCGGCGATCGCCCGCGCGGTTGATCCCGCTCGACGACGAGGCCGTCGCGCCTGTGTGCCGGGCGTTGGCGAGAGGAGGCGCGTCTGCGTTTCACGCGAGGTCGCCCCGACGCGCGCTGCTCGTCGCCGGCGAACAGGTCACGCGCGAGGATCCCGCAGGCACCACGCGCGAGGCCGCGCGCGCAGGAGCAGGCCGCGAGGCCTGGCGCGCCGCAGTCCGCTGGCACGGGGACGGTCGAGGTCGACGGGCCCCGCGAGCGCCCGTCTTCCTGCTGCTCGGCGACCGCGAACGCCTGCCAGCGGGAGCTGCGCGAGCGGGCCGTGAGCGCGCCCGGCGGCGCGACCGTGCCGCTCACGCTCGAGTCCTGGCGGCTGATGGAGGGGCGGCTCAGCGGCTGGATCAGCGCAGCGGCCAAGCGCTGCATGGCGGCGCTGCGGGGGGTCGTCCGCGCGCCGCCGGCGGTGCTCGAGCTCTCGGCGTGGACACGAGGAGCCGACGTTCGTGCTGGCGCCCGGCCACGACCCTGCGCTGCTGCGCGGCGTTCGCCGCGCTGACCGGGCGTGACTCAGGCGTCGGCGGGCGCGCAGGGGCTCGGGCCACGAGCACACGCGGGCTGCCCTCGGCGATCCGCGCCGACCCCTTCTGCGTGCCCGAGCTCGACGGCTTCCTCGCCGCGCAGCGAATCTGGGTCGCTCCCGAGGCGCTCGAGCGCTGCTGCAGGAGGTGCGCGAGCAGCACGCGCGCGCGGCCGGCCTCGTGGCGCTGTCGGCCGCGACCGAGTCGCCGCTCGAGGTGCCCGGGCTCGGCGGCGAGCTGAAGCCGTTCCAGCGCGCCGGGGTGAGCTATCTGCTCGCCCAGCGCCGCGCGTTCCTCGCCGACGAGCAGGGCCTCGGCAAGACGATCGAGGCGCTCGCGACGCTCGAGGCCGACGGCGCGTATCCGGCGGTCGTCGTGTGTCCGGCGAGCCTCAAGCTCAACTGGCTGCGCGAGCTCGAGCGCTGGCTGCCGGACCGCAGCGCACGAGTCGCTGGTCGGCACGGGGGCTCCGGCGGGCCCGCTCGCAGAGGCCGATCTGACGGTCGTCAACTACGACATCGTCGCCGCGCGGCTTGCCGCAGCTGCAGGCTCCTGGAGCCCCGCGCGCTCGTGCTCGACGAGTCCCACTACTGCAAGAACGCCGCCGCCAAGCGCACCCAGGCCGTGCAGCGGCTCGCCGCGGCGGTGCCGCGCGAGGGCCTCGTGCTGGCGCTGACGGGCACGCCCGTGATGAACCGCCCGGCCGAGCTGATCTCCCAGCTGCGCATCCTCGGGCGCCTGGGCGACTTCGGCTCGGGCGCGCAGTTCGGCGCAGCGCTTCCGCGGCCCCGACGCGCACCTGCGCCTGCACTGGCATCTGCGCGCGCGCTGCTTCGTGCGTCGCCTGAAGGCCGACGTGCTGCCCCAGCTGCCGGCGAAGACGCGCGCGGTCGTGCCGGTCGAGCTCGACAACGAGCCCGAGTACCGGCTCGCCGAGCGCGACCTCGTGGCGTGGCTGCAAAGCCAGCCGCTCGACCTGCGCGAGCTCGACGCGAAGGTCGCGGCGGCGCTGCGCGCCGAACGCCTGGTGCGCCTGAACGCGCTCAAGCTGCTCGCCGCGCGCGGCAAGCTGCACGCCGCGCTGGCCTGGATCCACGACTTCTGCTCCTCGGGCGAGCGACTGGTGGTGTTCGCCCACCATCGCGAGATCCAGCGCGCCCTGCTGGAGCGCTTCCCCAGAGCGCTGCACATCCTCGGCGAGGACACGCACGCCGCGCGGGACAGGCGCTGCGCGCCTTCCAGGAGCCCGACGGCGCCGACAACCAGCTGATCGTCTGCTCGATCGAGGTCGCCGGCCAGGGCATCACGCTGACGCGCTCCTCGAACGTCGTCTTCCTGGAGCTCGACTGGACGCCGGCCAAGCACGACCAGGCCGAGGACCGCTGCCACCGCATCGGCCAGCAGGACGCCGTCAACGCCACCTACCTGCTGGCGGCCGGCACGATCGACGAGACGATCGCCACGCTGCTGGAGCGCAAGCGCGCGGTGATCGGCGCCGTCACCGACGGCCGTCCTGAGGACGAGGAGGGCGTGGTCGACGCGCTCGTGCGCGAGCTGCGCGGGGCGCCCTACCGGCACCTGCGGGCCGTGGCTTGACCGTTTGACATAACCCCGGCTCCGGGTAGGTTGAGATGGATGGCCCTTGCTCGGCAGTCTCACCGCCATCTGATCGGGTGCCTGCTGGCGCTCGCGATGGCGCTCCTGGCGCTGTATCTGGCGCCTAGTGCTGGCGCCACGCGCGCGTTCCGGGGTCACCAGCAGAGCTATCTGGCGCTGGGCGACTCGCTTGCCTTCGGCTACTCCCAGGCAAAGTTCAACAGCCTCTTCCCCAACGAGAACCCGGCCGCTTACAACACCGGCTACGTCGATGACTTCGCCAGGGTGCTGACGGCTGTTCGACCGCTCCTGCAGATCATCAACGATGGCTGCCCGGGGGAGACGACCGAATCGTTCATCAATGGCCCCTGTGCCTACCAGCTGGCGTTCCCGTTGCACCACCCCTACAGCGGCGGACCGGCCTCCTCGCAGCTGTCCGACGCGCTGGCCTATCTCAGTGCTCATCCGGGCGCCGTCAGCCCGATCACGCTTGACATCGGCGCCAACGACGCGCTGGGGGTAATCAAGGCACAGTGCAACCTCGAACCGGCCTGCATCGCCGCGGCCGCGCCGGGGCTGTTCGCGCACATCGCCACCAATCTGGGCAGGATCCTGGCGCAGCTGCGCGGGGCGGCGCCACACGCGCAGATTATCGTGCTGGGTCTCTACAACCCGTTCGGCGCGAGCATCGCGGGCGCCGATCAGCTGACGGCTCAGCTCAACACGACGATGGCCACGGTTGCGGCCGGCGCCGGTGCGCGCTTTGCCAATCCGCTGCCGTTCTTCAACCCGCCCGGACGCGCTGGAGCAGCCGACGATCTGTCTGCTCACGAACATGTGCACGCCGCTCGTGGACATCCATCCGACCGATCTGGGCTATGCCGTGCTGGCGGGAGTGGTCCTCGGCCAGTACTCCTTCCTGCCCGCCGTC
This sequence comes from uncultured Solirubrobacterales bacterium, assembly GCA_963723045.1. Lineage (GTDB taxonomy): Bacteria > Actinomycetota > Thermoleophilia > Solirubrobacterales > Solirubrobacteraceae > Palsa-744. The sequence goes on from CAVROU010000001.1 coordinate 919,489, forward strand.
CAGTAGCCGGGGGCTGGCGATCCGTCGCGGCGCAGGTCCCTGCGCCGCGGCTCAGCCCGCCTTCGGTGTGCCCAACGGCGCGATAGGAGGCCGCGGCTTCCTGGAGCAGCGCAGCATCGCCGGCGCGGCTGGCGCCGGGCGTCCGCCGGAGGGCACCGCCGCGATCACCTGGCGCACGGGCGGGCCGGGGGAGAGGCTGCGCACCACGATGTCCTCGCGCACGCTCGAAAGCGCCAGCTCGGGGATGAAAGCCACGCCGACGCCGGCTGCCACGAGCCCCTGCACCGTCTGGTAGTCGTCGCTCTCGAAGGAAACCCTGGGCTCGAAGCCGGCGGCGTGGCAGGAGCGCACCACCTGGCGCGCGCAGGGGCTCGACTGCGAGGTCTGCACCCACGCCTCGCCGTGCAGATCCTCTAGGCGCAGCTCGCGCTTGCGCGCAAGGGGGTGTCGGTGCGGCAGCGCCAGATACAGAGGGTCTTCCAGCAGCTCCACGCGCGTGAGGCTCTCGCTGCGCGTGAGGCTCTCCGCAAGCGGGTCGCCCGCGTCGGGGAACTCGAACAGCAGCGCCAGATCGAGCTCGCCGGCGTGCACCCTGGGGCGCGATCTCCTCTGGCTCTCCCTCGATCAACGTCAGCTCCACCTCCGGGTGGGCGGCGCGGAACGCGGCGATCGCCACTGGCATCAGGGTGGCGCCGGCGGTGGGGAAGGTGGCCATGCGCAGCTGTCCGCCGCGCAGCCCGGCGATCGCCGAGAGCTCGGCCTCGGCGACCTCCAGCCGCGCGAGGATGCCCTCTGCGTGGGCCACGAGGGCGCGACCGGCGGGTGTGGCGCGCACGCCGCGGGGGCGGCGCTCGATCAGCGTCATACCGACTTCGTGCTCCAGCGCGGCGATCTGCTGGGAGACGGCGGACTGGGTGTAGGAGAGCTCCTCTGCGGCGGCTGAGAACGAGCCGCACCTGACGACCTCACTGAGCACTCTCAGGCGGTTGACATTGAGCATCCGATTTCCTTCGTTTTATGCATAAGGATAACTTATGGACTCTATTATAAAGATCATTTGTGCTGATGGCGAATCGGTGCGATGGTGTCTGAAAAGCCCAGGTACAGCGTCTCGCCAATGCCGCGGCACCCCGCTAGACAACAAACGGCCACAATCCGAGAAGCCAAGGAGAAAGCAATGTCCACCAAGATCATCGTGTCCTACGACGGGACCAACAACGAGGACGACGCGATCGCCCTCGGCCGCATCTTCGCCAGGGCCGGCGCCGAGGTGTCGCTGGCATATGTGCGCCACACCCACGAGCCCGAGAGCGAGCGCGAGGCGCTTGCGCAGAATGAGGCGGAGGCACTTCTGGAGCGCGGCGCCGCACTGCTGGGGTCCAGCGACGTTCAGCGTCACGTGGTCTCCGACCGCTCCACCCCCGAGGGCCTGCGGGCGCTCGCGCAGCAGACGGGCGCCGGCGTGGTGGTGTTCTGCTCGGACTCCCACACCGCCCAGGGCCACATCGCGGTCGGCAACTCCGCTCAGCGCCTGCTCGAGAACGGTCCGGTTGCCGTTGCGATCGCGCCTGCAGGGCTGGCGCAGCGCTCCGATGCGCATCTTCAGCGCGTAGCTGCGCTCGCCGACCCGACCGACCAGAGCGTCCAGACGACCGCCTCGAGCCTGGCTGCGGCCTTGGGCGCCGGCGTCGTCGGCGCAAACGAGCAGGCTGAGCTGCTCGTGGTCGGCTCACGCCCCGAGGCCGAGCCCGGGCGGGTCGGGGTGAGTTCCGCCGCGATGCGCTTGATCGACGACGCCGCCTGGTCGGTGCTCGTCCTTCCACGTGGAGCCGTCGTGAACTTCAGCGTGCCCGTCGCCGCCTAGCACCCCCTCCGAGGAGACAGCCCCGGACCCGCTACCGCCCTTGGCGGGGCGGGTTCGGCGTTTGGTGGGGCGGGTTTCGGCGTTTGGCGGGGCGGTGGTCCGGCGCGCGGACTGGAAGGCGTCTTCAGGCTCGCCGACGCCATCGAGTGGGACGGGTTCGGTGGGGGCCATAGCGTGCCCACCAGTAACGTCTCAGCGCCTGCAGAAAGTCAAGCGTGCCGCCCAGCAGGTGCCCGATGGGGCCGGTCCACAGCCATGTCTCCGCGCGGCGTTGGACCGAGCGTGGGGGGGAGCTCATCGACGGCACGGTATCTTCTCCAGCCATGACGGAGACCCTCACCACCACAGTCACCGAGCTGCCCGAGTCGCGGGTGCGCGTCGAGGTGCAGGTGCCGCCCGAGGAGGTGCAGAGCCGCGTCGAGCACAAGGCGCGCCAGCTCGGGCGCGAGCTGAAGCTCCCCGGTTTTCGTCGCGGCAAGGTGCCGGCGCCACTGGTCATCCAGCGCGTCGGTCGCGAGGCGGTGCTCGAGGAGGCCGTGCGCGACACGCTCGGCGAACTGGTATTCCGAAGCGATCGTGACCGCCGGGATCGTGCCCGTCGGCGACCCCCAGCTCGACCTCGGCGATCTGCCCCCGCAGGGCCAGGCGCTGAGCTTCTCGATCGAGATCGGCGTGCTGCCCAAGGCGCAGCTCGGTCAATACAAGGGTCTGGAGGTGGGCCGCGGCGAGCCCCACGTCGAGGAGGAGCCGGTGGACAAGGAGATCGAGCGCCTGCGCGATCGTCTGGCCAAGCTACACACTGCCGAGCGCCCCGCCGAGCGCGGCGACTACGTTGTGATCGACTATCTCGGCTCGCTCGTGCAGGACTCCGGCGAGCTCGAGCCCTTTGCCGGCGGCGAGGGCCGCGATCAGCTCGTGGAGCTGGGCTCAGACAGTCTCATCCCCGGCTTTGAGGATGCGTTGCTCGGCGCCCAGGCCGGCGACGAGCGCACCGTGGCGCTCGACTTCCCCGCCGACTACGGCCACGAGCAGCTGGCTGGTCGCCCGGCCTCCTTCGCTGTCAGCGTCAAGGAGGTCAAGCGCAAGGAGCTGCCTGAGCTCGACGAGGACTTCGCGATCGACGCCGGCTTCGACACCGTCGAGGATTTGCGTCAGGACATCAGCACGCGCCTGCTGGAGGTGGACGAGCAGCGCGTGCAGAGCGAGTTCCGCGACGCTGCCCTGGACGCCGCGGTGGCGCAGGCCGGCGTGCAGGTCACTCCCGCGCTGATCCAGGCGCGCGCGCAGGAGATGTGGGAGCGGATGCTGCATTCGCTCTCCCATCGCGGTATTACCCGCGAGACGTATCTGCAGATCGACGAGCGCCCTGAGCAGGAGATCCTGGCCGAGCTATCGCCAGATGCCGAGCGGGCGCTGCGCCGCGAGGCGGTGCTCACTGCCGTCGTCGCGGCCGAGGGCATCGAGCCGAGCGAGCCCGCAATGCTCGAAGCGATCACGCCCACCGCCGAGCGCGAGGGCGTCACCCCCGAGGAGCTGCTCGTGCGACTGCGCGACTCAGGGCGCCTTGAGGAGCTGCGCGAGGATCTGGCCGCGCGCCAGGCGATCGACCTGATCGCCGCGGAGGCCAAACCGATCGGACTGGAGCAGGCACAGGCGCGGGAGAAGCTGTGGACGCCCGAGAAGGAGGAGCAGGCCGCGCTTGGCGCAGACCCTGCCGATCCCTCCCGTGCCGCGCCCGGCCCAGCGCCAGCCGGACGATTGTGGACGCCGGATCGCTAGCCTGAAGGAATCGAGCCCCTAAAGCGAAACTGAAGCGAGGACCATGAGCCCATTAGTACCGATGGTGGTTGAGCAGACCTCGCGAGGCGAGCGCGCGTTCGACATCTACAGCCGACTGCTCAACGAGCGGATCATCTTCCTGGGGACCCCAGTGGACGACCAGATCGCCAACCTGATCGTCGCCCAGCTCCTGCATCTGGAGAGCGAGGATCCCGAGAAGGACGTCTCCCTATACATCAACTCGCCGGGCGGCTCGGTGTATGCGGGCCTCGCGATCTACGACACGATGCAGTTCATCAAGCCCAATGTGCAGACGATCTGCGTGGGCATCGCGATGTCGATGGGCGCGCTGCTGCTCGCCGGTGGTGCGACGGGTAAGCGCATGGCGCTGCCCAACGCGAAGATCCTGATCCACCAGGTGTCCTCCAGCTTCCAGGGTCAGGCCACGGACATCGAGATCCACGCCAGGGAGATCATCGACGTGCGCCGGCGGCTGGACGAGATCATCGCCCACCACACCGGCAAGGAGCTGGATACGGTGCGCCATGACACCGAGCGCGACTACTTCATGAGCTCCGAGGAGGCCAAGGAGTACGGCATCATCGATCGCGTCATCTCGGAGCACTAGCTCCGCGGTTCGCGGGGGAAGGAGGAGAGCACATGGCGAGGCCCACCGATTCCAATGAGCAGCTGCTGTGCAGCTTCTGCGGCAAGTCTCAGCGGCAGGTCAAGAAGCTGATCGCCGGACCGGGCGTGTACGTGTGCGACGAGTGCATCGACCTCTGCAACGAGATTATCGACGAAGAGCTCGCCACGCCGCCGTCGTTCGACCTGGAGAACCTGCCCAAGCCGCGTGAGATCTACGACGTGCTCGACGAGTACGTGGTGGGCCAGGACCCCTCCAAGCGCACGCTTTCGGTGGCCGTCTACAACCACTACAAGCGCGTGCAGATGATGCAGTCCGGCGACTCGGACATCGAGCTGCAGAAGTCCAACATCCTCCTGCTCGGGCCCACCGGCTGCGGCAAGACACTGCTCGCACAGACGCTCGCGCGGATCCTCAACGTGCCGTTCGCGATCGCCGACGCGACCGCGCTGACCGAGGCCGGGTACGTGGGCGAGGACGTCGAGAACATCCTGCTCAAGCTGATCCAGGCGGCAGACTTCGATGTGAAGAAGGCCGAAACGGGGATCATCTACATCGATGAGGTCGACAAGATCGCGCGCAAGGCCGACAACCCATCGATCACGCGCGACGTCTCCGGCGAAGGCGTGCAGCAGGCGCTCCTAAAGATCCTCGAGGGCACCACCGCCTCAGTGCCCCCGCAGGGGGGACGCAAGCACCCCCACCAGGAGTTCCTCACGATCGACACGACCAACGTGCTGTTTATCTGCGGCGGGGCCTTCGCGAACCTCGACAAGGTGATCGAGCGGCGCATCGGCCACAACGGCGTCGGCTTCGCGGCCTCGATCGAAACCAAGGCAGAGCGCGATACGGGCGAGATCTTCGAGCAGTGCCTGCCCGAGGACCTGATCGAATATGGCCTGATCCCCGAGTTCATCGGGCGCCTGCCGGTGATGAGCGCCGTGCACCAGCTCACGCGTGAGGACCTCGTCTCGATCCTCACCGAGCCGCGCAACGCGCTCGTGAAGCAGTTCCAGCGCTTCTTCTCCTTCGACGGCATCGAGCTGGTGTTCGCCGACGATTCGCTAAACGCCGTCGCCGAAAAGGGCCTCGCCCGCGAAACGGGCGCGCGCGGACTGCGCTCGATCATGGAGGAGATCCTGCTCGAGGTCCAGTTCGAGCTGCCCTCCCGCCGCGACGTGAAGAAGTGCGTGGTCACCAAGGAGACGGTCGAACGCGGTCTCACGCCCACCCTCGTCACCGAGGCGGCCCCCGAAGAGGACGAGCCCGAGCCGCGGCACCTGCGGGAAGAGTCGGCCTAACCAGGATGCACGACGAGTTTCGCCTGCGCGTGCAGGTGCAGAAGCCTAAAGAGCTCCTCCACGCCCTGAAGGACCTCGAGCTCGACGACGAGGCGCGTCGTGAGATCGGCCGCCTGGCGGTCACACACGAGCAGGACCACCTGCTGATGTATGCCGACTCGCTGTCCGCCGCGCAGCGCGCCCGGAGTGTCGTGGAGGAGGCGATGTCCGAGCACGGCATCCAAGGCCAGATCGAGCTGCTGCGCTGGCACCCCGTGGAGGAGCGCTGGGAGGACGCCTCGCTCGCGCTGCCGAGCACCGATGCCGAACAGGAGGCCGAGCAGCTACTGCGCGATCAGACAGAGGACGCCGAGTCGATCGCCGGCGGCGCCCCGCAGTGGGAGGTGCGCGTGACGCTCCCAACGCACCACGACGCCCGCAGCTTCGCCAAGCGTCTTCGGAACGAGGGCATACCGGTCAACCAGAACTGGCGCCACCTGCTCATCGGCGCCAACGACGAGGACCAAGCCGCCGCGCTGGCCGAGCGCGTCCGCGGCGAGGCGCCCGCCGGCTCTGAGGTCGTTGCAGATGGCAACGGGATGCTCATCTGGCAGCAAATGCACCCGTTTGCCGCTTTCGGCGGCATCGCCAACTGAGCCTTGACGGGGGCGCTAGACGGCGCCGCGCACGCGACCGCAGTCCGAGACGGCGTATTCGGTCTGACAGTAGGTCTTGGCTTTCCACCTGAGCTCGAAAGCCCGCACGAAGTTCGAGAGCGCGTGCTGCTGGTCGGTAGAGCCGTGATGGCTGGCCGTGACGTGCTTCTGGATGAGCTGCGTGAGCAGGTTGAGCTGTACGCGCAGTTGGAGATCGCGGACGGTCTGGTGCGATTTACGCAGGAACGCTTTGAACGCAGAGCGTTTGGGGAACTGCTTTTTGCGCAGTTCGGCGAACTTGTGTCGCACGGTGCCGATCGACGCGTGCACGTGCAGGGCATTCGCTTCGCCGATCACCCAGTCGGCGGAGATCAGGAAGCCCATCACCTGGATGGCCAGTTCACGGGCGCTCGGCGAGTTCTTGGGCGATGTTTCCGAACTGGCCCTCGCGATCGTCTCCCAATGCCGATAGGTGGCGCCCGTGATCGCCTGCGAGCCGACGCAGGCCAGGATCTGTTCGGGCTGCGGCCGGCGCTTAGGGCTGACCTTCGATTCGTGGAAAGGATGGCCGCCTATGCTGGTCGGAGGGCAGACAGAGACTGAAGTCGAGGAGGCCCGGCTGGGTGAACTCACAGTCCAGAGTGCAAGGAGCGCGGCGAGGCACACCGCAATCCGCAGGCCTCGCTGGACCTGACCTTCTCTCCATAGCGCCGTTGACACCGCAGCAGCATATCTCGATCATGGCGGGCACAAGTCGGAATATCCGATATGAGCGAGCCAGCGGTAGCGCGGAAGCTATCCGCCCCCGGGTTTGCGGTGACGCTTCCGTAGACGTGCGGCGGCCTCGAGTGCCTCGACGTCGATCAGATCCTGTGGGCGCCCCGCGGCGCGCTTCATGGCGAGCAGATCTTCGATCGAGGCCACACGTACCTGATGGTTCGCCAGTTCCATGATGTCGGCACGTCGGCGTAACGTCTCATAGCTGGGACTTCCGGACGGTTTGGCCAGCAGATCGATATCGCCTGCCGAGGTTGTCAGACAAAGGATCTGGGTACCTCGCAGGGTCCGTCCGTCGGGCACGAACGGAACGTTTTCGTCGATCCCACGGAGGTGGGCATTGAGTGTAAGCAGGACTCCTCCCAAAGCGTCGAGATTCTCCTGGGCCGGCGAGTAACAGATGTCGAGGTCCTTGGTAAAGCGGGGCATGGCCTGCAGGACGACGGCCACGCCTCCTATGACCACGAAGTCCACACCGTGCTCGATGAGTTCGCGTATGAGGGAGCTGGGGTTGTAATCAGGCAAGTTCGCCACGGAAACGTTCTCCGGCCAGGCTCAGCTCGCGAGCCCACCGATACATGCTTTCCAGCTGTGCCAGTCGCTGTTCGGGAGTCATCCTCAGCTGCTGCGCAATCAGGGTTTCATCGACGCTTGGCTTCCAGGGATGCGTCCTGAGTTCCAGCTGCTGCCCGGTCGATCGCAAGGCTCGGTCGAGCGTCTCGACGGTTGGGTTGGAACCCGGACGCTCCAGCTTGGCGATTGCCGCCTGGCTTACGCCGAGACGCTGGGCGAGCTGTGCCTGGCTGAGCATGATCTCCAGACGGGCGCTCTTGAGCAGCTGGCCTGCGTTGAGCATGGGCTGATTATAACCTATAAGTTATTGATGCGAAGGGCGACTTCCCCCCTCGTCAGGTGGCGTCCCTGGGCCGTGCCACTCTCGCCCGGCGGAGCTGCGCCCATCTGCCGGGTTACACTCACGCTCCGATGACCAAACCCCCCGGCGAGCTGGAGAACTGCACCCGCTTCGAGCCGGCGGAGGTCGAGCCGCGGATCACCGCGAGCTGGCTGCGAAGCGGGCTGTTCCACCCCGAGCCACAGGGCGACGCAGCGGAGAACTACTCGATCGCGATTCCGCCGCCGAACATCACGGGGTCGCTGCACATGGGACACGCGCTGAACGGGTCGATTCAGGACGTGCTGATCCGCTACCACCGGATGCTCGGTCGCCGCACGAAGTGGATTCTCGGGACCGACCACGCGGGGATCGCGACGCAGGCGCAGGTCGAGAAGGCGCTGAAGGCCGAGGGGAGGAGTCGTCAGGAGATCGGGCGCGAGGCCTTCGAGACGCGCATATGGGAGTGGCGCGAGCACTATGGGCACACGATCGTCGAGCAGTTCAAGCGGCTGGGTGCCTCCTGCGACTACTCGCAGGAGCGCTTCACGCTCGACGAGGGCTACCACCGCGCGGTGGTGAAGGTGTTCGTGGAGCTCTATGAGCAGGGGCTGATCTATCGCGACCGCTACATCGTCAACTGGGACCCCGGCAGTCGCTCGGCGATCAGCGACCTGGAGGTGGAGGAGCGCCTGGAGCACGACACGCTCTACTCGATCCGCTACGACCTGCAGGGCGGTGACGTCGCCCGGGGCAAGGTGGTCGACGGTGGTGTGGCAGGTGTCGAGGTGGCGGGCGGCGAGGACAGGGCCGGCGAAGAGGGCGGAGGCGAAAGCATCACCATCGCCACGGTGCGCCCTGAGACGATGCTCGGCGACACCGGCGTGGCGGTCAATCCCCATGACGAGCGCTACCGCGAGCTGGTCGGGCGCAACGCGGTGCTGCCGCTCGTGGGCCGCCTGCTGCCGATCGTCGCGGACGACTACGTCAAGATGGACTTCGGTACGGGCCAGCTGAAGGTCACCCCGGCGCACGACCCCAACGACTTCGAGATCGGTCAGCGCCACGAGCTGGAGCAGGTGTCGGTGATCGGCGAGGACGGGCGGATGACGGCCGAGGCGGGCGAGCGTTTCGCCGGGCTGAGCGTGATGGAGGCGCGCGCCGCGGTCGTGGAGGCGCTCCGAGAGGAAGGGAGGATCGTCGCCGAAGAGGCCTATGAGCACGAGGTGCCCTTCAGTCACCGCTCGGGCGAGCGCATCGAGCCGCTGATCTCGCTGCAGTGGTTCATGCGCATGGACGAGTTGGCCGCGCCGGCGATCGATGCGGTGCGCGAGGGGCGCGTGCGGATCGTGCCCGACAACCACCGCCGCGTGTATCTGGATTGGATGCAGGCGATCCGCCCCTGGTGCATCTCCCGCCAGCTGTGGTGGGGTCATCGACTGCCGGTGTACTACTGCGAGACGTGCGGCCACGTTCACGTGGCGGCGGGCACGCCCGCGGGCTGCACGAAGTGTGGCGGGGAGTTGCGACAGGAGGAGGACGTGCTGGATACGTGGTTCTCCTCGGCGCTGTGGCCCTTCGCCACGCTCGGCTGGCCCGAGCAGACGCCCGAACTGGAGGCGTTCTACCCCACGAAGGTGCTCTCCACCGCGCGGGACATTCTGTTCCTGTGGGTGGCGCGGATGATCATGATGGGATTGCGCTTCGCCGGGGAGGTGCCCTTCACTGACGTTTACATCCACTCGGTCATCCAGGCGCCCGACGGGCGGCGCATGTCCAAGTCGCTTGGCACAGGCATCGACCCACTCGACGAGATCGACCGCCACGGCGCCGACGCGGTGCGCTTCGGGCTGCTGGCGATGAGCTCCTCCCAGGACGTGCGCTACTCCGCGGAGAAGGTCCAGCAGGGCCAGGCGCTGGCCAACAAGCTGTTCAACGCCGCGCGGTTCGTGCTGCTGAAGGTCCCCGAGCTCGCCGCCGCGAAACCGCAGGCAAGGCCGACCACCACCGAGGATCGCTGGATCCTCTCGCGTCTGCAGCGTGTGAAGGCCGCCACGGCGGAGCGGATCGAGAGCTACGACTTCTCACACGCCGCGCTCGGGCTCTACGACTTCGTGTACGGCGAGCTGTGCGATTGGTATCTGGAGCTGGTCAAGCACCGGCTGGGCGACGGCGCGGGTCCGAGGACGTCCGCGGGCGAACATGGCGACGCGCTCGAGGGCGAGGATCGAGAGGCTCTGACGGCCACGCTGCTGCACGTCCTGCGCGAGACGCTGGCGCTTGCGCACCCGGTGATCCCGTTTGTGACGGAGGAGCTGTGGTCCTACGTGGACGGCGGCGGTCTGCTGGCCGCCGTGGCCTACCCCACGAGCGACGAGGCGCTGATCGACGAGGCCGCGGAGGCCGAGGTGGGCCGGGCGATCGAGGCGACGACGATCATCAGAGCGTGGCGCAACAGCGTCAATGCGCGCCCCGGCCTGGTCGTGCCTACACGGCTGAACGCCGATGGTTATGAGTCGATGTCCGACGCCGTGGGCCGTCTGGCCCGTCTGGAGTTCTCGACGGGTACCGAGAACGGTTCGGTTGCCTCCGTCGCGATCCGGGGCGGCACTCTGGAGGTGCTCTCCGCGGAGGGCCTGGATCTCGCCGCGGCGGAGCAGCGCAGCGCTGCTGAGCGTAAGCGGTTGGAGGGGGAGATCGCGCGGGTGCGCGGCAAACTGTCCAACGAGCGATTCGTGGCCAAGGCCCCGGCGGCGGTGGTTGACGGCGAGCGCGCCAAGCTGGCCAAGCTGGAAGCCGAGTTCGAGGCCCACCGATGAGCCGTATCGCCATGTGCCGCGTCGCCGTGGGTCACATCGCTACGGGTCACATCCCTACGGGTCACATCCCTACGGGTCACATCCCTATATGTCACATCGCCGCCACCCGGCACGTGGCCAGGAGATCCCTGTGAGCGAGCGCTGGAGCGGCGAGCGCGCCGAGCGCCATCTGCGCTCGCTGGAGCTGTTCGGGATGCGCTTCGGCCTCGACCGGATGCGGCGCATGATGACCGCGCTCGGCTCACCGGAGCGACGCTTTCAGTCGATCCACGTGGTGGGAACGAACGGCAAGTCCTCGACGACGCGCATGACGGCGGCGATCCTCGAGCGCCACGGCGTACGCACGGGCGCGTATCTCTCACCGCACCTGAGGTCCTACTGCGAGCGGGTGCAGGTCCACGAGCGCGACATCTCCCCGGAGGGCTTCACCGACGCCGTGGCGCGGGCGGTGTGGGCGGCCGAGCGCGTGAACCACACGCTTGCCGAGGACGATCGCGTGACCCAGTTCGAGCTGCTCACCGCGGCGGCCTTCTGGGCGCTGGCCGAGCACGGAGTGGAGGTGGCGGTGATCGAGGCGGGGCTGGGCGGACGCTATGACGCCACCAGTGTGATCGACTCCCGAGTGACGGTGCTGAGCAATGTCGGCCTGGAGCACACGCGCTGGCTGGGCCCCACGGTCGCGGACATCGCCGAGGAGAAGCTCGCGGTGGTGCGGCCGGGAACGACGCTCGCACTGGGCTCGCGCCTTGACCGGCGGGCGCTGGCGGTCGCCCGTCGCGTTGCGGACGAGCAGCAGGCACGGCTCGTGCAGGTCGAGCGGGACTGGTCACAGCCGCTGCTCGCACGGGGCGCGTTCCAGCGGGCCAACTTCGCACTAGCTGAGGTGGCCGCGCAGGCGTGGCTGGCCGGCGCGGGCATCCCTGTGGACGCGCAGGCCGTGCGTGAGGCGGCGCTGCAGACCGCGATCCCGGGTCGCATGCAGGTCGTGGGGGAGCAGCCCCTGGTCGTGCTCGACGGCGCGCACAACCCAGACGCGGTGCAGGCGCTGGCGGGCTCACTGCCCGATCTGATCGAGGGGCGTCGGCTGGGCCTCGTGCTGGGGGTACTGGAGGACAAGGACGCGGCGTCGATGCTGCACACGCTGCTTCCGCTGTGTGAGCAAGCCTGGTTCACCGCGCCGCCGAGTCCGCGCGCGCTGTCGCCCGCCGCGCTGCAGTCGCTGGCGCGCCAGCAGGGATTCGAGAGCGTGGCCTGTGAGCCACACCCGCGGGTTGCCTCAGAACAGGCCGAAGGCTGGGCACGACAGCGGCCCACCGAGCGGGCGGTACTCGCCACGGGGTCGATCTATCTGGTTGGCGCCCTGCTCGACCGGGAGGATGCCGAGGACGATGATGAGAACGCCGGCAGGAGGGCGCAGCGATGAACGACGACGGGCCCTCGGTGCTGGCGATGGTCGGGGTCGTGGCGCTGGGCGTGGCGCTCGTGATCCTCGTGTTCTTCGCCGCGGGCTATGGCTTTGGCAGGCTGTTCCTGTGAATTGAGCACGCCCTGAGGGCGCCAACGGACGGATCCTCGCACGGGCGACGGTGGGTCGATTGCGGCGCCACGGGCGCTGCCGATTCGGTTGGTGCCCGCGCAAGAGGCGCCGCATGCAGGTAAACGTGCTCAGCCCTCGAACACCCCATTTTCCGCATTCCCGCCGGGATAGGCACTAAACTCGGCCGCTCGTGCCCGCGTACACGCGCGGGACCCCTTCCAGACCGCATCGATGCCCATTCTCGCCTACTTCGGAATCAACAGCAGCGGCCTGAACCTCGCGATCGACCTGCTGATCCTGTTCCTGGCGGTCCTGTACCTGTCGCTGGTCTACTGGACCTATGCGGATGCCAGGCGCAGGATCCTCGACCCGATGCTCGTGGGTTGCGCTGTGGTGGTATCGCTGTTCCCATTCGTCGGCACGATCGTCTACATCATCCTGCGTCCGCCGGAGTACCTCGAGGACGTGCGCGAGCGCGAACTGGAGATGCAGGCCGCGGAGGTGCGTCTGCAGCAGCTCGATCACAGCCTCTGCCCGCACTGCGACGCGCACATCGAGCGTGACTTCCTGCGCTGCCCCAGCTGCATGCGCAAGCTCAAGGAGCGCTGCGAGAGCTGCCAGCGTCCGCTGGAGCGCACCTGGTCGATCTGCCCCTACTGCGAAGCGGAGGTGCCCGGTGCGGCGAAGGCGCGGCGCGGCACCCGCAAGCGCGAGCGCGGCGAGACGAGTGCGCCCGTGCCGGCTGCGCGTGTGAGCAGCAAGAGCGAGGCGCAGACCGACGAAGGCGACATCCTGCTCGAAGGCGAGACGCTGCTCGACGGCGAGAGCCTGCTGGAGCAGGCGCCGCGCGCGCGGCGCCCCCGACCCACCTCCTGAGCCCCGGGCCGCGCTCGCCCAGGCCGGGCCTTTCAAACAGGCTCTCAGCCCCTAGACTCCGCTCTCGCCAGCGCCCAATGGCCTGAGCACGACCTCAGAACCACCACCGCAAAGGACCTCATGGAACGCACGCTGATCCTCGTAAAGCCCGACGCCTTCGCCCGCTCGCTCACGGGGGAGATACTGGCCCGCTTCGAGCGCAAGGGGCTGCGCGTGGTGGCTCTCAAGCACATGACCTGTACTCGCGAGCTGGCCGAGCAGCACTATGCCGAGCACTCCGAGCGGCCTTTCTTCGGCGAGTTGGTGGACTTCATCACCTCCGGTCCGCTCGTTGCGCTGGTGCTGGAGGGCATCGAGGCCGTTAAGGCTGCCAGGCAGCTGATCGGAGCGACGAACCCGTTGGATGCGGCGCCTGGATCGATCCGCGGAGACTTCGCGATCGAGATGGGCCAGAACATGGTGCACGGCTCCGATTCGCCCGAGTCGGCCGCCCGCGAGGCGGCGCTGTTCTTCCCCGAGTTGACCTAACGGCGGGCGAGCGATGGAGAGCCGCGAGCCGGAGGCCCCGACGGTGGGTGAGCCGCAGCCACAGCTGGTGCGTGGGCTGAACCCGCCGCTCGTGCTGGCCTCGGCCTCCCCCCAGCGCCGCGCGATCCTGGAGCGCCTCGGGGTGGCCTTCGAGGTGCGTCCCACCGACGTGGAGGAGCTCGAGCAGGGTGATCCGGTGGAGGTGGCCGCCGAGAACGCGATGCGCAAGGCCCGCGCCGCGCAGCGCTCCGATGTCGAGGAGGCGGTGCTCGGTGTCGACACGCTGGTGACGCTGGACGGCCATATTTATGGCAAGCCCGCCGACGAGCGCCAAGCGCGGGCGACGCTCACAGCGCTGAGCGGCGCCAGGCATCGTGTGCTCAGTGGCGTGGCGCTGTTGCTTCCCGCGGGAGAGGAGCGCACGGTGGTCGTCAGCACCGAGGTCGCCTTCCGAGCGATCGGGGAGAGGCTGCTGAGCTGGTATCTCGCCGCCGAGGAGTGGCGCGAGCGCTCGGGGGGCTATGCGATTCAGGGCAGAGGTTCGATTCTCGCCCGAGAAATCAGGGGGGACGTCCAGAACGTCGTCGGTCTGCCGCTGGCCGCGCTGCTGGACCTTTACCCCGAGCTTTTGCCCTGCAAATAGGCTGTCAGCCCTGTCGGGCGCCGGCAGGGGTCCGCTAGACTCCCCCCGGGCACACCCTGGCGCCCGACGCGACTCTCAAAAAGCGCGGCGTGAAGCCGTATCTGGGTTCTGCCCCTTTCTCGTATATGGGCATCTTCAGCTACCTGACCGGATTCGGCGGCCGCGACATGGCGGTCGATCTGGGAACCGCGAACACGCTTGTATACGTGCGCGGGCGCGGGATCGTGCTGTCCGAGCCGAGCGTCGTGGCGATCGACTCGCGCAGCGGCGAGGTGCATGCTGTGGGGATCGAGGCCAAGCGCATGCTGGGGCGCACTCCGGGCACGATCCAGGCGATCCGGCCGCTGAAGGATGGGGTGATCGCCGATTTCGACGTGACCGAGGAGATGCTCAGGCACTTCATCCAGAAGGTCCACCAGAACCGCTGGGCGCACCCGCGCGTGGTCGTGTGCGTGCCCTCGGGCGTCACCGGCGTGGAGAAGCGCGCGGTGGAGGAGGCCTGCCTGTCGGCGGGCGCGCGCGCCGCCTACCTGATTGAGGAGCCGATGGCGGCGGCGATCGGGGCGGGGCTGCCCGTGGGCGAGCCGACGGGCTCGATGGTGGTCGACATCGGCGGCGGGACCTCCGAGGTCGCCGTGATCTCACTCGGCGGGATCGTCGTCTCGCAGTCGATTCGCATCGGTGGCGACGAGCTGGACGAGGCGATCATCAGCTACGCAAAGCGCGAGTACAAGCTCCTGATCGGTCAGCAGACCGCCGAGGAGCTGAAGCTCGAAGATCGGCTCGGCCTACCCGATGGAGGAGGAGCTGCAGGCGGAGATCCGCGGGCGCGACATGGTCTCGGGGCTGCCCAAGACGGTCGTGTTGACCAGCGAGGAGATCCGCCAGGCGCTTGAGGAGCCGCTCAGCCAGATCGTGGAAGCGGTCAAGGAGACGCTTGACCGCACGCCGCCAGAGCTCGCCTCGGACATCATGGACCGCGGCATCATGCTCGCGGGCGGCGGCTCGCTCTTGCAGGGGCTCGACGAGCGCCTGCGCGAGGAGACCCAGATGCCGGCGCACCTCGCCGAATCGCCGCTGACGTGCGTGGCCGTCGGCTCGGGGCGCTCGCTGGAGGAGTTCGAGGCGATCCACCGCTCCAACCGCAACTCGCGCGGTCGCAGGCGTCGATGAGCGGAACTGGCGCTCTGCGGGCGTCCGGTTGCACGCGGTCCGGTTTGGCGAGCGCAATCTTTGCGGCGGCAGGCAGGAAGCGCAACGCCGCGTCTCCTGCCAACGTAGTCTTAACCTCTCCCTCCTTGGAAGGTCGCCTTACGTGTACGACAAGACGGTCCGGCGTCGACGCGCGGTGCTCATGCTGCTCGTCGCGCTTTCCCTGATACTGCTCACCGCCTATTTCAGAGAGGCCCCCGGCGGGGGCCTGCATTCGGTGCAGCGCGGCTTTCTGACGGTGATCTCGCCGATTCAGGATGGCGCCAACAAGGCGCTGAAGCCCGTGCGAGACCTGTTCGGCTGGGTGGGGGACACCCTGCACGCCAAGAGCCAGCGCGATGAACTGCGCAAGCAGGTCGAGCGCCTGCAGGCGCAGCTGATCGCCAGGCAGGGCGACGAACGCTCCTACGGGGAGCTGCTCAAGCTGTTCCACCTCGACGGGCAGCTCACGGCGGCGGACTACGCTCCGGTGACGGCGACGGTCGTCTCTAAGTCGCCGAATCTCTGGTATCAGACGGTCGTGATCAACGCGGGCACCGCGAGCGGCGTGCACCGTGAAGATCCCGTCGTCAACGGCGAAGGGCTCGTCGGCAAGGTCACTCTGGCCTCCTCCGACGCCGCCGTGGTGAGCCTCATCACCGACAGCGAAGTTGGGGTCAGCGCAATGGTCAACTCGACCGGCGTGAGTGGCATCGTGCAGCCGAAGGTGGGCGATCCCAACGATCTGCTGCTGCAGTATCTGCCCACCCGTCCCGTACCCAACCCGGGCGATTACGTGGTGACGGCCGGCACGGTGGCCGGCGGTGGCGAATCGCTGTTCCCCCGCGGCATCCCGATCGGGCAGGTCAGCTCGGTCGACGAAAACAGCCCCTACCGGGAAGTCAACGTGCACCCGCTGGCCAACCTGCACAACCTCGACGTCGTGCAGGTTCTTACCACCGTGCCGGGCAGCCGCGCCGCACGCGTGGCGAGCGCCGTGGCCTCGCTGCCGTCAACGGGCAGCGGCGGCGGGGAAGCAGGGACGCAGCTGGGGCAGCTCGCATCCACCGGGGGTGGGGGATGAAGGAAGCCGCGACGCCCGCCTCACTGATCGCGCGCATCGCGGCGCTGGTGCTTGTGCTCGTGTTCGTGCAGATCGGCGTGATCTCCGAGGTTCCCGTGTTCGGTGTGAGCGTCGACGTCTCACCGCTGCTGGTGGCGTTCGTGGGTCTGTTGTGTGGTTCCACGCTCGGTGCCCTCACTGGCTTCGCGGTGGGGCTGCTGGTCGATCTGCTGCTCGTACAGACCCTTGGGCTGAGCTCGCTGGTGTTCACCGTGATCGGCTACTGGGCGGGGCGTCTGCGCGAACTGCGCGACCCCCAGGCCGCGCTGACGCCGCTGCTCGTCGGCGCCGCGGCGGTCACCACCGCCACCGTGGGTTACTCGCTGTTCGAGTTCCTGCTCGGCGTCGACGCCCCGGTGAGCCTGGAGCTGCTGCGCCAGATGGTGATCGAGATCGTGCTCGACACGCTGCTGGCGCTGCCGATGTGGCTGCTGGTGCGCAGGGTGCTCTACCCGAGCCTGCCCGACGATCCGCGCAGGCGTCGCCGCCGCGCGTACACGACCGGTGGGTTGAGTCCCCTCTCGCGAACATGAGCAGCATCGAGCGCCTGCGGCCGAGCGAGTCGCGCACCCCCGTCTCCCCGCAGCTGGCGCTGCGTATCGCGGTGCTGGGCGCGATCGCGCTCGTGATGTTCGGGGTGATCTTCTTCCGCCTTTGGTACCTGCAGGTGCTGACCGGCGAACAGTACGTCCAGCAGGCCAACGCGAACCGACTGCGCCCGCTGCCGATCCCCGCCCCGCGCGGGGAAATCCTCGACCGCGAAGGCCAGCCGATCGTGATCAGTCGCACGACCAACGCGGTGCAGATCGTGCCCTCGGCGCTGCCCGCGAGGGGCGCGCCGCGCAGGCGGCTGTACGACCGCCTCGGTCGTCTGCTGGACATGAGCCCGCGCCATATCCAGGCGCTAGTGAAGGCGGGGGAGACGTCGCTGCCCTATGCGCCCGTCCCGATCAAGAACGCCGCCGGGCCGCGGGCGCTGACGGTGCTGGCTGAGCGTAAGAACGATTACCCGGGGGTGACCCAGCAGCCGGTCGCGATCCGCGACTACCCGTTCGGCGAAATGGCCGCCCATGTGATCGGCCACGTCGGGCAGATCTCCGAAAAGGAGCTCGCGCTGAGCGCCTTCAAGGGTGTGCCACAGGGCTCCGTGGTGGGTCAGGAAGGGGTCGAGTTCTACTACGATCGCTACCTGCGCGGCAAGCCCGGCGTGCAGCGCGTGGAGGTCAACTCGGCGGGCGAAGCGGTGCCCTCCAGGCAGCCGGTGACCGAGCCCACCGCGGGCTACGACCTCAAGCTGACGCTCGACATGGGGCTGCAGCGCGAGGGCGAAAAGGCGCTACAGGCGGGTATCGGGCTGGCGAATGCAAACGGCAACCCGGCTCCAGCGGGCGCTTTCGTGGCGCTCGACCCGCGCAACGGGCAGGTGCTGGCGATGGGTTCCTATCCGAGCTTTGACCCGAATAAGTTTGCGCGGCCGCTGACCGAAGCCGAATACGAAGCACTGGAGGGCATAAGTCACAAGGTCCCCTTCGAGCCCTCGCCGCTGCAGAACCGCGCGGTCTCGGGCGGCTATCCCACCGGTTCGACGTTCAAGCCGATCACCGCGATGGCCTCGCTGGAAGCGGGTGTGCTCGACCCGGGCGCGGCGCTGGGTGCCGGCTCGTGCATCCACGTGTCGACCGAGCAGTTCTGCAATGCCGGGCACGCGGACTACGGAGCGCTCGACCTCGTCAATGCGCTGCGCGTGTCCTCGGACACGTACTTCTTCGAAGTCGGCGAGCTCGACAACCCGCACGGCAACGTGATCCAGGAAAAGGCCCGCGAGCTGGGGATCGGCGAGAAGACAGGCATCGACTTGCCCGAAGAGCTCACGGGCACGGTACCTGACCGCCGCTGGCGCGCGGAGGTCGCGGCGCAGGAGCACGCATGTGAGGCGCGCAAGCACGTGCCCAGCTGCGGGATCTCCGACGGGCGACCGTGGAGTGTCGGCGACGACATGCACCTCGCGGTTGGTCAGGGCGATCTGGTGACCTCGCCGTTGCAGATGGCGGTGGCCTACTCGACGCTCGCCAACGCCTACATGAACCAGGGCAACGGGACGGTCGTGACCCCGCATCTGGGTCTGGAGATCGACGACTCCCAGGGTGGACTCGTGCGCACGCTCGGCGCGACGCCCAAGCGCCATGTGCATCTGAACTACTCCGATCTGAGCCTCGTGATGGAAGGCATCCACGACGCCACCAGCCAGCCGGGCGGCACCTCGGCGGACGTTTGGAGCGGGTGGGATCAGGCGCAGCACCCCGTCTACGGCAAGACGGGCACCGCCGAACGCGCCAACCAGGCGGACCAGTCGTGGTACATGTGCTACATCGGCGACCCCACGCGGCCGATCGTGATCGCGGTTACGATCGAACAGGGCGGCTTCGGCGATCAGGCGGCCGCGCCCGCCGCGCGGCTGATGGCCTCGGAGTGGTTCGGCAAGCAGATCACGCTTGTGCACGGCACGAACAGGAGCCTGTGAGCTGATGTTGCCGACTGTTCAAGACCGGTCCGCCGATCCTGGTGGGTATTCGCCCGGCGGGTGGAGCCGCCTGCGTTTTCGTCTCGAGCCGCCCCGAGGAGAGGGACCTGAGCGATGCCGCTGAGCCCCATCCAGCCGCCCGAAGAGGCCGCCGCGGCACCCCCGACGCCGTTGCGCCTGCCGTTTGACCCGCTGCTGAGTCTGGCGGTGATCGGACTGGGGGTGTGCTCGGTGCTGACGCTACGCTCGGCCACGCGCGAACTGGTGCCCGGCCAACCCGCCTATTACGTCGACCGTCAGGCGATCTACCTGTTCGTTGGCGCGCTGTTCATGGTCGCCCTCTCGCGGCTGGACTACTCGCGCCTGCGCCACTACAAGCGCGCGATCTATGCGCTGTTGATCTTCTCGATCCTCGCGGTGCTCGGCCTCGGCCACACCGCCAGAGGCTCGCAGCGGGCGATCGCGCTGCCGTTCTTCTCCTTCCAGGCATCCGAGCTCGGCAAGGTGCTCCTGATCCTTGCGCTCGCGGCGTTCGTCGTGGATCGTTCGCGTCAGCTGCGCGAGCGCGAGACGACGGCGCGCGTGATGGTGCTGGCGCTCGTGCCGGCGATGCTCGTGATCGCTCAGCCGGACCTCGGCTCGGGGATGGTCTATGTGGTGATCGCGCTGACGCTGCTGTTCGTCGCGGGCACCTCCTGGCGGCAGCTGAGTGCGCTGCTGACGCTGGGCGCGGTGTCGATCGCGCTCGTGCTGGTGGTCGCGCCGGCCGTGGGTGTGCACGTGCTCAAGCCCTACCAGGTGGAGCGTCTGACCTCCTTCCTGCACCCCACCTCGAACCTCCAGGAAATCAAGGAACAGGAATCCAAGACCCGCGAACCCGACCCCCGCTATCAGCTCGCCGAGTCGAAGATCGCGATAGGCTCGGGTCAGAAGACGGGCCTTGGCCCGTCCGCTCCGCAGATTCGGTTGAACTTCGTGCCAGAGAGTCACACAGATTTCATCTTCGCCGCCGTCGGGGAGGAGTACGGCTTCGTCGGCGCCGCTCTGGTCCTCTCGCTGTACGCGCTGTTGATCTGGCGCGCGCTGCGCATCCTGACGATGTCCAAGGACCTGTTCGGGTCCCTGGTTGCCGGGGGCGTGGTGGCTATGCTGATGTTTCAGGTGTTCGTCAACGTGGGCATGGCCATTGGGATCATGCCCATCACCGGCGTAACGCTGCCGCTCATGAGCTATGGCGGCTCGTCGGTCATCACCACTCTTCTGGGCGTCGGTCTGCTGCAGTCGATCTACGTTCAGGCACGCGCCTCGGAAGCGCTGAAGGGCCGCGTGCCCCTTCATTAATCACTTTAGTCATGTTCAAGAGACTGGAAAACATTGAAAAAGCAAGTACTTGTCAGCGTCGATCGCGCGGAGACGCGCGTGGCGCTGCTGGAGGCCAGCGGAACGCCCGGCGCCTCCTCAACCTCCCGGCGCAAGCGCGCCGGCACCCGGCCGGGCGCCGGGTATCGCATCGCCGAGCTCTACCTGGAGCGCCGCGGCGCGCGTTCGATCGTGGGGAACATCTACAAGGGCAAGGTGGACAACGTCCTGCCGGGCCTGGAGGCGGCGTTCGTCGACATCGGACTGGAGAAGAACGGGTTCCTGCACGTCGATGAGATCGTGCTGCCCGGCGTCGAGGCCCCCAAGCGCGGGCGCTCTGGCGGGCGCAAGATCTCAGAGCTGCTGAAGCCCGGCCAGGAGATCGTCGTCCAGGTCGTCAAGGACCCCCTGAAGACGAAGGGCGCGCGCCTGTCGATGGAGGTGACGATCGCCGGGCGCTACATGGTCTACGCTCCCTCGGGCGAGGGCCTGGGCGTCTCACGGCGCCTGGAGGATCGCGAGCGCGAGCGCCTGCGCAAGCAGACCGCCAAGCTCGACCTGGGCTCGGGCGGGGTGATCGTCCGGACCGCCGCGCACGGCGCCAAGCGCGAGGACTTCGAGCGCGAGCTGCTCTACCTGCACAAGCTGTATGAGGTGCTGCTCAAGCGCGTGGACGAGACGCAGGCGCCGGGGATGGTCTTCCAGGAGGCCGACCTCTCGGTGCGTGTGGTGCGCGACATCTTCTCAGAACACTTCGAGCGCGCGATCGTCGACGACGAGCTGCAGCACCGCCGGCTCGTGTCGTTCTTCAGCCGCACCGCACCCGAGCTCGTGGAGCGCGTGGAGCTCTGGCAGGAGAAGACGCCGCTGTTCGAGGAGTACGGCGTGGAGAAGGCGATCGAAGGCGTGCTCTCGCGCCGCGTGGACCTGCCCAGCGGCGGCTACCTGATGATCGACTACGCCGAGGCACTCACCGTGATCGACGTCAACAGCGGCAGCTTCATCGGCCGCGGCAAGAGCGCGGGCCTTGAGGACACGATCACGAAGACCAACCTCGAGGCCGCCGAGGAGGTCGTCAACCAGCTGCGCCTGCGCGACATCGGCGGGATCATCGTGATCGACTTCATCGACATGGCGCGCGCGCGCAACCGCGACGCGGTCATGAAAACGTTGCGCAAGTCGCTCGACGAAGACCGCACGAAGACGTTCACCGCCGAGATCTCCAAGCTCGGCCTTGTGGAGATGACGCGCCAGAACGTCACCGAGGGTGTGCGCGAGATCATGAGCCGCCCCTGCCCTACCTGCGAGGGCGAGGGCGTGATCCGCTCGGAGGAGACGATCGCGATCGAGTTCGAGCGCCGCCTGCGCGACATCGCCGTCGAGCACCCCGACGTGGAGGCGTTCCTCGTGCAAATCAACCCGCGCGTGACCTCCCAGTTCACCGGGCAGTCCTCGCGCGCGCTGCATGCGCTGGAGGCGCACACGGGCAAGTTCTTCCACTTCGAGGGCTCCGAAGGGCTAGCGCTGAACCACTTCGCGATCACCTTCCAGGGCACGCGCGAGGAGGTCGAGGAGCGCGCGCTGCCCTTCCACGAGGGCGACGAGGTGCTCGTGGACATCGTCGAGCCGCACATGTACGACGTGGACGATGCGGTGGCGAAGATCGACGGCTACATCATCTCGATCGCCGGCGCCGCCCCCTATGTGGGCGAGAAAAGGATGGTGCGCATCGAGCAGGTCGGGCGCACCGCCGCCACGGCGCTGCTCCTGGACGAGTCCGGCGAGGTGGTACGCGCAGCGCCGCGCGCGCCGGCACCGCCAAAGCGCAGGCGGGCGCCGCGCAAGCCGAAGGTCGGCGCCGCGGCGCCGACGGCAGCGGAGTCCACCGCGGCCGCAAAGGAGCCGGAGACGATCGCGGCGGAGTCGAATGGGGCTGCATCGGAGTCGGCGGCGCTCGCAGCCGACTCCGACCACGCTGAGGGCGAGCCGCAGCCCGCAGCCGTGTCCACCAACGGCGACGGTCCCGATGAGGCCGAGGATGGCGTATCATCCAAGCCTCGGCGCCGTGGCCGTAGAGGCGGTCGGCGCCGTTCGGCTGCCAAGGCCCCCACTCCCGAGTAGAGAGACCGAGTAGAGATCAAGATCATGTACGCGATCGTGAAGACAGGCGGCAAGCAGTACCGCGTCGAGCGCGGCCAGCACCTGCTGGTCGAGCGCCTTCCCGAGGACGAGGGCGCGAGCGTGGCGCTGCAGCCGATCCTCTACCGCTCCGATGACGCCGTGTTCGACAAGGCGGGGCTGGAGAAGGTCAAGGTGACCGCCAAGATCCTCGGCCACGAGCGCGGCGAGAAGCTGCGCGTGTTCAAGTTCAAGCCCAAGCGCGGCTACAAGCGCCGCACCGGCCACCGTCAGGAGCTGACGCGCATCGAGGTGACCGACATCTCGCTGGGCAGCGCCAAGGCTGCGGCCAAGCCAGCCGCGCAGCCCGCCAAGGACGAGCCGGCAGCGAAGGCTGCGGCCAAGCCCGCCGCCACGAAGCCCGCGAAGACAGAGGAGGCCGAGAATGGCTCATAAGAAGGGACTCGGATCGAGCCGCAACGGCCGCGACTCCAACTCCCAGCGCCTGGGCGTGAAGACGTTCGCCGGCCAGGCCGTCACCGGCGGGGAGATCATCGTGCGCCAGCGCGGCACCCGCTTCAAGCCGGGCCCCGGTGTGGGCATCGGCAAGGACGACACGCTCTACGCCCGCGCCGCGGGCACCGTCGTATTCGCCACGGGCCGCCGCGGCCGCGTGGTGAGCGTTCTCGCCGAGGACTGAGCGCGGTCCCGCCGAAGGCGGGCGCAGCGCGTCGGCTCGCCACTTCGCGGCTCCCGCCTGCCGGCCTTCAGGCCGGCTCCTCCTCTTTTCGATGGCCGCGACTCCATATCGGCCGGTCGAGCGCCGCATGCGCCCGCCTCGAAGGCCGCGGACTGTCACGATGGCAGCATGTTGCACGACCGCGCGCGCATCCATGTCCAGGCCGGAGCCGGGGGGAGTGGCAGCGCGAGCTTTCGCCGCGAGGCGCACGTACCGCGCGGCGGGCCCGACGGCGGCGATGGTGGGCGCGGGGGGGACGTGGTGCTCGTGTGCAGCGCCTCGCTGCGCGACCTGCAGGGCTTCCGGCGCAAGCCCCACCACCGGTCAGAGCGCGGGGGCAATGGCGAAGGGTCGCTGCGCCATGGTGCCGACGGGCAGCCACTCGTGATCCGCGTGCCCCCCGGCACGCAGGCTCTCGGCGAGGAGGAGGATCTGGAGGGCCGCCACTGGGAGTTGCTGCGCGACGGCCAGCGCATTGTCGTCGCGAACGGTGGCTCGGGTGGGCGGGGGAACAAGCGCTTTGCTACGCCCACGCGCCAGGCGCCGCGCTTTGCCGAGCGGGGGCTGCCGGGGGAGGAGGGGTGGCTACAGCTGCGCCTGAAACTGCTCGCCGACGTGGGGCTCGTGGGGCTGCCGAACGCCGGCAAGTCCTCGCTGCTGGCGCGCCTGACGCGGGCGGCGCCGAAGGTCGCTTCCTACCCCTTCACAACGCTCGAGCCGGTGCTGGGGGTGCTCGACAACGGCGAGCGCCAGCTCGTGGTGGCCGACATTCCCGGCCTGATCGAGGGCGCCAGCGAGGGCGCCGGACTCGGGCATGAGTTCCTGGCGCATGTGGAGCGCACGCGGCTGCTCGTACATGTGCTCGACGTGGCCCCCGAGCTCAGCGGCGAGGCCGAGGCCGATCCGCTGGCCAACTACGAGACGATCGAGCGCGAGCTGGCCGCGCACGACCCGCGCCTGGCGTCCCTGCCGCGCGTGCTGGCGCTGTCCAAGGCGGATCTTGTGCCACCCGAGCGCACGGGCGCGGCGGTGGCTGAATGGGCGGAGCGCCTCGGTGGGGATGTCCCCGTGCTGGCCACCTCCGCGGCCACCGGTCTCGGGCTGACCGAGTTGACGGGGGAGCTGTTTCGGCTCGTGCCCGCCGCGCCGGCCGGGGCGCTGGGCGCCGAGGACGCAAACGGCGCCTCGGCAGGGGCTCACGGCGAGCAGGGAGACGCCGGCGAGGAGGAGCTTGCCGAGCACATGCTCTTTCGCCCCGTGGCCAAGGATGGCTTCTCGGTCGAGCAGACAGGGCCGGGTGCCTACGCGGTGCGCGGGCGGCGCATCGAGCGCCTGCTTCAGCGCTTCGACGTCGACAACGAAGACGCGATGGCCTACGTCGAGGCTCGCCTGCGCCGCCTGGGCGTCATCCAGGCGCTCGAGGCCAAGGGCTTTGAGCCGGGCGACGATATCGAGATCGGCGGCACGGTGCTGGAACTCGATCCGTCGGGGTGATCTCCGCGCCGGGGCGACGCCCGCTCGCGCAATAGGCTTGCGCTGGCATGGCACGCGTTGTAATCAAGCTCGGTTCGAGCATCGTCGCCGACGAGGGCGGTTCGCTGCGCGGCGAGGTATTGGCGAGGATCTGCGATGTCGTCGCGCGTGAGCATGCGCGCGGGGAGGAGGTCGTGATCGTCTCCTCGGGGGCGATCGCGCTGGGGGTGCGCGTGATGGGGCTGGCGGCTCGTCCTGTCCTGATCCCCGAGCTGCAGGCGGCCAGTGCGGTGGGGCAGGGGGGGCTGTATCGCACCTACCACGAGGAGCTGTGCGCGCGCGGCGTGGGGACGGGGCAGGTGCTGCTGTCGATCGGCGACCTGGCGGCGCGCACGGGGTTCCTCAACGCGCGCCACGCGCTCGCCAAGCTGCTGGAGTGGCGCGTGGTGCCTGTTGTCAACGAGAACGACACCACGGCGACGGATGAGATCAGCTTCGGCGACAACGACTTCCTCGCGGCGCATATCGCGCTGCTCATTGGCGCGCAGACGCTGGTGCTGCTGACCGATATCGACGGCCTGTACAGCGCGGACCCGCGCCTTGACCCCAAGGCCGAGCTCGTGGGCGAGGTGCACGACTTCGAGAGCCTGCGCGAGCTCGAGATCGGCGCGACGACCTCGCCGCTCGGCAGCGGCGGCATGCGCTCGAAGGTGCTCGCCGCCGACATGGCCACGGCAGCGGGAACGACGACAATCGTCTGCAATGGCCTGCGCGAGGGCGTGCTGGAGGCGGCGCTCGCGGGCCAGGCCGCGGGCACGCGCTTCGCGGCGCGCGCGGGCGGGCACTCGGCCTTCAAGCTGTGGCTGCGCTACGCCAAGCCCACGCGCGGCACGCTCGTGGTCGACCGAGGCGCTGCGCAGGCGCTGCGCGAGGCCCACACCAGCCTGCTTCCCGTCGGCGTCGTCGCTGTGCTGGGGGACTTCGAGGCGGGAGACGCCGTCGAGATCGCCATTGAAGGGAAGGAGAGGGAGGGAGCCGGTTTGGTCGTAGCGAAAGGGATTGCCGACTACTCCTCCGCCGAGCTTGCACGCGTGAAGGGGCTCAAGTCGGCTGCCGTGCGGGAGCTATTGCCCCACGCGAGTGAAGAGGCGGTCCACCGCGACCGCCTCGTGATGCTCTAGGACGACGCTGAGCGGCGCGAGGCGGTGTCCTCGCTCGCTTGCGTACCAAAGCCGGGAGACACTCACCTTCGACTCGCATCCCCCCGTTTCGGCCAGCACGCGGCGCTCACTGCGTCCTAGCCTCATTTGCCTAGTGCCGCCCTAGGCGCTTCGCCGGCTCTCCGGATCCTTTTCCGCAACCCAATCCTCACAGGGGGGTTGACGCGGGTCCTGATTTATGTCTATGATGGGCAATGTCCGGTTGGTTCTAAGGACCACCGGGTGTTTTCAAGACATAGGATCGGGTTTGGGTCTGGCCCCTGTGGCCGGCTGTGATTCGTAGGCAGGGTTTCTCTGGGAGAGGGACTGGGTTTCGAGCTTTGAGGGAGATGGGTTGCGCGTGAGTTCGTTTCGGACAGACGTGACAGGGATCTTTTCGGCGCCGCTGGAGGCCGGAACTAGATGCATCAGCATCCTGATGCATCTCTCTCTCTCTCTCTCTCTCTTGGCGGGGTTGGCTAGCTCCTAAGCCCTGTCGCCGCGATTTGGTCGCGGCTTGCTCCGGTCGTGTGGGCCGGGTTGGTCAATCACGCGCGCTGAGCGCGCCTCATGTTTCTGTCGTCTCGGGTCGTGTGCCCGGGGCGGTCTTTTGCTGCTCGGGCCTCCCGGGCGGTCGTGTTCTCAATTGCTTCGGGAGGGGATTGGTTTGATGACCGTTCGCAAGCTGAGCCTGGCGGCTCTCTGCACGCTGGTCGGTGCGCTGGTGCTCTCGTGTGCCCCCGCGCTCGCCGTGACAAAGTATGTGCAGGAGTCGAGCTTTGGCTCCGGCGTTCTGCCGGGCAACCCGCTTGGCTTGGCTGTCGATCAGGCCGGCGGTGAAGTGTTCGTCGCCGACGGGGGAAGCGTGCAGCGGTTCGCCCCGGTGAACCGATCCGCCCCGTCGGCCGGGTATTCGCTGGGCTCCCCGCTGACGGGGTCCTTCACGAGTGCGTTTGCCGTGGGGGTCGATGATTCCGGTGGGCTCTCCCAGGGCGATGTGTATGTCGTGGAAGCCGGCGCCGTGGTCGACAAGTTCGATGCGACGGGGTTGCCTGACGCGAGCACTCCGCAGTTTGGCTCAGGTGCGAGCCCATTGGCATTGACGGAAGCCATTGGCGTGGCGGTCGACCCGGCAGACGGGGACGTCTACGTAATCGACGGCGCCAACAGTGTGGTGGACATCTTTACGCCGGCAGGTGGATTCGTTGCGCAGTTTGCGACCGGGCACGAACCGGGTGGGCTTGCCTTCAACTCGACCGGCAGCGACGTGTACGTTGCTGCCGGTGGCAATCTCGATGAGTATGACTCCTCGGGCAGCCCCGTGGAACAGACCGCGGGACCGAACGTAGGGACGAACGTTGTAGACGGCAGCGGCGAGGTGCTTACTGTCGCCGTCGATACGTCCACCAACGATGTGTACGCCGACGAACGAGAGAATGTCGCGGTGTATGAAGCCTCTGGCGCTCCGCTCGGCCAACTGGGGTTCAATACCGGGATCTTCTTCTCGCTGGGGATCGCGGTTGATTCCTCGACGCACACCGTGTTCGTCGGCGACTTTCTCAATACCGTGGTGGACGTCTTCGGACTGGTGATCCTGCCCACTGTGAGCACCGGGCAGGCCACGGGCGTGACGGAAACGAGCGCCACGCTGAATGGGACGGTCAACCCCGAAGGCGTTCCGGTCACGTCCTGTCAGTTTGAATACAACGGTGTCAGTGCGTCCTGTTCTGCACCGCCCGGCTCGGGTACGGAACCTGTGCAGGTCCACGCGGACGTGGAAGGCCTTACGCCGAACACGACCTATGACTTCCATCTGAAGGTCGGCAACGCCAACGGCTCCGAAACCGCGCTGGATGAGACGTTCACCACCCCGGGCCGGCCGATCGTCGACGGTGAGTCCCTCTCCGAAGTGGGCTCGACGGTCGCAACGATAAACGCTCAGGTCAACGCCGTCGGCTCGCCGACGACATACCGCTTTGAATACGGCCCCAGCAGCGCTTATGGCTCCAGCACGCCGCAAGTTAGCCTCGGCTTCGCGCAGGGCGACGTGGGCGCGCTGGCGCAGTTGAGTGGCCTTGCGCCGGATACCGTCTATCACTTCCGGGTGCTCGCGACGAACGCGCTCGGCACGACGCCGGGCGGGGACATCACCTTCAGCACCTTCTCCCTCGCCGCGTACAGCCTGCCGGACGGACGCGCCTACGAAATGGTGACCCCCGCCGACAACCAGAACGCGAACGTCTACGTGCCGGGTTCAGCCACGCCACGATGCCGTCTCCACGTTGCGACCATTTCAAGCTTCGGCGGACGGTGACGCCGTGGCCTATGTGGGCGATCCGACCTTGGGCGGGAACGGCAGCAGTGGCGAGGGCGGGGGCAACGAGTATCCTCGCGACGCGTTCCCCGGCGGGCGGGTGGATGCAGGTCAACATCACGCCGCCCGGCTATAACAGGGCGTCCTACCAGGCGTTCTTCGAGCGATCTCTCGGTGGGGATCCTGGAGTCCGCTGAAGAACCCGTGCTGTCGGTGCCCGCGCCGGGCGGTGGCTACACAGTTCTCTACTCGCGTACTAACGACGACGGCGGTTACCACGCGCTATTCACCACGAGCCCCCCGAACCGGTCGCCGGCGGAATTTGGGACGATCACTGATCTAGGGCAACTGCTACCTGAACGTGGACTGTCCTACGCGGGGGCGTCGTCGGATCTCAGCCATCTGCTGTTCGAGGCCAACGATGCGCTGACGTCCAATGCCCTCGATGGCGGAGAGATGGAGAACAATCTCTACGATTCGGTCGGTGGCCGGCTGAGCTTGGTAAATGTGCTGCCCGACGGTACCTCGGATCCAAACGCGTCGTTCGGCTCGCCGCTGCCGCCGGAAGATACCGGGGAAAGCCCGCCGGACTTCAGCCATGTCATCTCCGCCGATGGGTCGCGTGTCTTCTGGTCGGATCTGAACACCCGCGATCTCTACGTGCGCGAGAACGACGCGACGGCGGGTGCGGTGACTGTGCAGGTGGATGCCTCGCAGGGGCCCGGCAGTGGAGGTGGGGGATGGTTCTGGGCCGCCAGTAGCGACGGCTCGAAGGTCTTCTTCACCGATTGCAGTCAGCTCACGAGCGACTCGACCGCAGTGTCCGGCGGCGGCTGCGGGGAACCCAGAGGGCCACAGGCGCTGACCGGTAATGATCTGTATGAGTACGAAGTGAACCCCACCGCCGGACAGCCCGGCGTGCTGAGGGATCTGACGGTGGATCACAACGCTGGGGACGCGCTCGGCGCCGACGTGCAGGGTGTGATCGGCGCGAGTGAAGACGGCGAATACGTCTACTTCCTCGCCGACGGCAGCCTCGCGGCGGGCGCCACCCCGGGTCAGCCCAACCTCTACCTGCGCCACGGCGGCCTCACGACGTTCATCGCGACACTCACCCCTGAAGACAACACGAGCGGCAGCGGCGGCGATGGTGTCCAGGGTGATTGGCAGCCTGGACTTGGGCATCGCACCGCGGAGGTGACACCCGATGGCCACAGTGTGGTGTTCATGTCCAAGCGGAGTCTCACCGGCTACGCCAACAGCGACCAGTCCGGCCCGCTGAGCGAGGTGTTCGTCTACGACGCCGACGCCGACAGGCTCTTCTGTGCCTCCTGCAACCCCAGCGGAGAGCCGCTCTCGTCCGCCGGCAACGAACGCCGCGGCACTCCTACCGGCCAGTCTCAGCAACAACACCTACCTGCCGCGGTGGATCTCCGAAGACGGCAGCCGTGTGTTCTTCGATAGCAGCGAGTCGCTTGTCCCCACGGACACCAACGGCAGGCAGGATGTGTACGAGTGGGAGCGTGACGGCTCGGGCGGTTGCCAGGACAGCGGGGGCTGCGTGTACCTGCTCTCGGGGGGGACCAGCACCGACGATTCCTATCTCGTCGACGCGAGCGCGAGCGGCGATGACGTGTTCATCGTGACCCGCGCGCAGCTCGTCCCGCAGGACCAGAACGACAATTTCAACCTGTTCGATGTCCGTGTCGGTGGTGTCCAGCCGCCGGCTGCGCCGGCGTGTTCGGGTACGGGTTGTCAGGGCGTGCCGTCGGCGCCGCCGAGCTTCGCGGCGCCGTCGAGCGTGACGTTCAACGGCGCCGGGAACTTCGCGGCGCCGCCCAAGCCGGCGGTGAAGCCCAAGGCGAAGGCGTTGACGCGAGCGCAGAAGCTCGCGAAGGCGCTGAGGCGCCTGCAGGCAGAAGCAGAAGCGCAAGCGGGCCTCGTGCAGGGCGCAGGCGAGAAAGCTGTACGGCGCCAAGACGAAGACAAAGAAGTCGGCAAAGGGGAGGAAGTAGCATGTTCAAGAGGTATGCGTATTTACTCCTCGCTGTCTGCGCCTGGATGGCGCTGGGGGTCTCTGCGAGCGTGGCGGCCCCGGTCGCTCCCGGTTTCAGCTCCACGCCGACGGGCTTTGGGTTCCACAGTTTCGAAGTGTCGCTCTCCGGTACGCAGGCTGGTTCGCACCCCGATCTGACCGTGACCTTCGAACTCAACCGCGAACAGCGCGAGGGCGGCGGCTCATCGGCGCCCTTTCCCGTCGGTGGTGAAGTCAGGAACCTGGCCATCGACCTGCCGCCGGGCTTGGCCGGCAACGCCACCGTGGTGCCGCAATGCACCCGCCAGCAGCTGGACGAAGAAGCCGGCTGTCCCGCCGATACCCAGATAGGCGTCGACATGGTAAGTCTCGGTGGCGCCGGGGAAAATCTCTTCGTACTCTCGCCACCCGTGTATAACATGGTGCCGCCGGCGGGGACCCCGGTCCAGTTGGCCTTCGACATCGAGCATATCGAGGTCTTCGTCGATGCGGGTATCCGTAGCGGTGGGGACAACGGGATCACCACGCGCTCCGACAATCTCCCGCAGCGGGCGATCATCCGTAACACGATCACGATTTTCGGTGAACCGGGTGGGGAGCCGTTCTTGACGCTGCCGACGTCGTGCGGGGCGCCGTTGCGGTTCGGCGTCACCGCGAATACGTGGGAGGAACCGAATGCGGCAGTCGAAGCGCAGGCCGAAACGCCTGCGGTCACCGGCTGTGAGCGTCTTGCTCATTTCACACCGTCGATCTCGCTCGCGCCCGATACGTCCGCGGCGGATTCCCCGGCGGGCTTGTCGGTCGACGTGCGCTCGCCGCAGGGGCTGAACCCGGAAGGTCTGTCGACGTCGAACCTCAAGGACACGACCGTCGTGCTGCCTGCGGGCCTGGTGGTCAACCCGGGCCGCGCCGCCGGGTCTGTCGGCGTGCCAGCCCTCGCAGGCGGGGTTGGGCAGCGAAACCGACGAAGAACCGCCCTCGTGCCCGGCCGCGTCCAGGGTCGGGACGGTCGAAGTGCAAACGCCGGCGTTGAAGGACAAGCTGGTTGGCGGCGTATATGTGTTGCAGTCGAACCCGCCGGAATTGCGGTTGCTGTTCGCGGCCTCCGCGGATGGCGTGAACCTGAAGCTCGTCGGGAATGTGCGTTTGGACGAAGCGACGGGCCAGTTGACGACGACGTTCTCCGAAACACCCGATCAGCCGTTCAGCGATTTGAAGATGGTGTTCGACGGTGGCGCGCAGGGCGCGCTGGTCACACCGGGCGCGTGTGGTGAGTTTACGACGAGCGCGGATTTCACGCCATGGAGCAGCCCGTTCATCCCGGATGCGTTCTGGGCGAGCAGCTTCGGCATCGTAAGCGGCCCGGGTGGCAGCTCGTGCGGGTCGCTGTCCTCGTTCGCGCCGTCCTTCACGGCGGGTACCACGAACAACCAGGCCGGTGCCTTCAGCCCGCTCAGCGTGACGTTCACTCGCCAGGACGGTGAACAGGACGTCGGTGGCGTGCAGGTCACGACCCCGCCGGGCCTGTTGGGGATCCTCAAGGGCGTGGAACGCTGTCGGCGAACCGCAGGCCAGCCAGGGCACATG
Source organism: uncultured Solirubrobacterales bacterium (assembly GCA_963723045.1). Classification (GTDB taxonomy): domain Bacteria; phylum Actinomycetota; class Thermoleophilia; order Solirubrobacterales; family Solirubrobacteraceae; genus Palsa-744. Next base: position 951,445 of record CAVROU010000001.1, read on the forward strand.
CGGCCCGGGCAGCCTGATCGGGCATACGACCGTTGCTGCGGGTCCGGGGCCCGGACCCGTTGTATGTGCAGGGTGGCCAGGTGTTCCTCACCGGGCCCTATAAGGGTGCGCCGTTTGGCCTGATCGATTGTGGTGCCGGCGGTCGCGGGCCCGTTCAACCTCGGGAACGTCGATCGTCAGGGCGGCGATCAGCGTGGATCCGCATACCGCGCAGATCACGGTCTCAAGCGACCCGTTGCCGACGATCCTCGACGGTGTTCCCCTGCAGATCAAGACGGTCAACGTGAGCGATTGACCGCGCCGGGTTCATATTCAACCCGACCAACTGCGAACCGTTGTCGGTGGGTGGAGGGCTCACGAGCACCCAGGGCGCGAGCGAGGGTGTGACGAGCCACTTCCAGGCCGCGAACTGCGCAGCGCTGCGCGTTCCATCCCCTGTTCACCGTCAGCACGCAGGCGCGACGAGTAAGAAGAACGGTGCGAGCCTGACGGTGAAGGGCAGCCTCCCCGCGGGTGAGGCGAACATCCGCAGCGTTGCGGTGAGCACTCCCGAAGCAGCTTGCCCGCGCGGTTGACGACGATCCAGCAGGCGTGCACCGCGGTTGTGTTCGCGGCGAACCCCGCCGGTTGTCCCGCCGGGTCGAACATCGGGACGCGCGACCGCCTCCACCCCGGTCCTCGCCGGGCCCCTTACGGGTCCGGTGTATCTGGTGTCGCACGGTGGCGCGGCGTTCCCCGACGTCGTCGTGATCCTGCAGGGCGAAGGCGTCACGCGTCGATCTCATAGGGAGCATCGACATCAAGCACAACATCACCAGCAGCACATTCGCGAGCGTCCCCGACGCACCGATCACCAGCTTCCAGCTGAATCTTCCCGAGGGTCCGCACTCCGGCCTCGCCGCCGTCCTCCCGGCGAAGGCCAAGGGCAGCATGTGCGGCGAGCCTCCCTGACAATGCCGTTCACGATCACCGGGCAGAACGGCGCCGTCGTCAAGCAGCCGGCAAAGATCGCCGTCACCGGCTGCCCGAAGGCCAAGGCAAGGAAGAAGACCAAGAGCCAGCAAGCGCACCAAGGGGACGAGGAAGTAGGGGTGGCTGTTCTCATGCCACCCATGGAGCGACTGCGACCCGGGCGCGATTCGCTCTCGCGCGACAAGGTCGACGGCATCCAGCGCGCGCGGATCCTCTCGGCGATGGCCACGGTCGTCGCCGAGCAGGGTCTGCCGGCGGCGACGGTCGCGAACGTCGTCGCGCGCGCGGGCATCTCCCGGCGCACGTTCTACGAACTGTTCGCCGACCGCGAAGAGTGCTTCATCGCGACGTTCGACCACGCCGCGGCGCTCGCGGGCGCGACGGTGCTCCCCGAGTACGAACGGCCCGACGCGTGGCGCGATCGGATTCGCGCGGGACTCGCGGCGTTCCTGGAGTTCCTCGACGACGAGCCCGAACTGGGCGCGCTGTGCGTGGTGCACTCGCTCGGGACGGGTCCGGCGGTGCTCGATCGCCGCGCGCGGATCCTCGCGGGGCTGATCGCCGCCGTGGAGGAGGGCGAGGCAGGCGGCGCGCGCAAGGCCACTCCCACTGCGCCGCTCACGGCGGAGGGCGTCGTGGGCGCTGTGCTCGCCGTGATCCACGCGCGCCTCGTGGCTCCGACCGGCCGTCCGATGGTCGAGCTGCTCGGGCCGCTGATGAACATGATCGTGCTGCCCTACCGGGGCGCCGCGGCGGCCAACCGCGAGCTGGTGCGCCCCGCGCCGAAGGTTCGCGCGCGGCCGCGGCGTCCCGCTGGGGACCCGCTCAAGGATCTCGACATGCGCCTCACCTACCGCACGGTGCGGGTGCTGATCGCGATCGCCACCGCGCCCGGGTCCTCCAACCGTGAGGTGGGCGCGGCCGCTGGGATTGCCGACCAGGGGCAGATATCGAAGTTGCTGCAGCGCCTCACCTCGCTCGGTCTGATCGAGAACACCGGGGCGGGGCGCAGCCGGGGCGAAGCCAATGCCTGGCAGCTCACCGGCAAGGGGCAGGAGATCGAGCGGACAATCCGCGCCGAGGCCACACCCGCGGGCGCCGGCTGAGGTTCGACAGGACGCTCGCGCACGACGGCAGTAGGGTTGCCCGCGGCCGTTGACTTACCTCGGCAGATCGGCTGTGAGCGGCGCGGCCCTCTCAGGCCCCCTCTGTGGGGCCTTCTTTCAAGTCTTTCTTCCCCGGCGCCCCGCACGCGTGTCGTACCCTTAGTGCGTGGCCATCGCCGTCTCACCCGTCGCCGAGCAGTGCCGCCTCGCGCGGTTCGCCTCGCGGCGCCTGGCAGTGCTCGACACCGACGTCAAGGACGCCGCGCTGCGGGCGATCGCGCTCGCGCTGGTGGAGCGCACACCGGAGATCCTTGCCGCCAACGCGCTCGACATGGAGGCTGGGCGCGACGCGGGGCTGGACGCTGCTTTGCTCGACCGGCTGCTGCTGGACGAGGCGCGCATCGCCGCCATCGCGCAGGCAGTCGAGCGGATCCTCGCACTGCCCGATCCCGTGGGCGAGGTCGTGGACGGGCAGCGGCTGCCCAACGGCCTCGACGTGCGCCGCGTGCGCGTGCCGCTTGGGGTCATCGCCGTCGTGTATGAGGCGCGGCCGAACGTCACCGTCGATGCCGCCGCGCTGTGTCTGAAGTCGGGCAATGCCGCTGTGTTGCGCGGGTCCTCCGCGGCAACGCACTCAAATGCCGTGCTCGCCTCGGTCATCGCCGACGCCGCCGAGGGGGCCGGGCTGCCCGCTGGGTCCATCACGCTCGTCGCCGGCGGCGGGCGCGAGGAGCTCGCCGAGCTGGCCACGCAGACCGACACCGTCGACCTCGTCATCCCGCGCGGGGGAGAGGGGCTCAAGGCCGCCCTGAAGGCCGTCGCCACGGTGCCCGTCATCTATGCCGCCTCCGGTCTCTGCCACATTTATGTCGACGCCTCCGCGCACCTGGACGAGACGCTTGCGATCGTCCTCAACGCCAAGACGCAGCGCCCGGGGGTGTGCAACGCCGTGGAGACCGTGCTGGTGCACCGCGACGCCGACCCCGAACTGCTCGCCTGCCTGGTCTGCGCGCTGCTACAGGCGGGCGTCACCGTTCGCGGAGACGAGGCCGTGCTGCGCGAGATGGACTCGCTGCATGCTGCGTTGGCCGCCTCCGAGTTGCCGAGCGACCGGGCCGTCGTCGCCGCGCTCCAGGACGGTCTTTTGCAGCCTGCGAGCGACGAGGACTGGGATACCGAGTACCTCGCGCTCACCCTTTCCGTGCGCGTCGTCGATTCCCTGGAGGACGCCGTGGAGCACATCGCCCTGCATGGCTCCGGGCACTCCGAGGCGATCCTCACGCGCGACACCGACGCCGCGCGCGCCTTCCAGCGCGGGGTGGACGCCGCCTGTGTGTACGTCAACGCCTCCACGCGCTTCACCGACGGGGGGGAGTTCGGGATGGGCGCCGAGATTGGCAACTCCACGCAGAAGCTCCACGCGCGTGGGCCGATCGGGCTGCGCGAGCTGTGCGCCTTCAAGTACCTCATCGAGGGTGACGGGCACGTCCGCGCGTGACCTGAGTCTCCGGCGATGCCGCAACACTCGCAGTCCCAGCCGATCGCACAAACTCGGCAGACCTCAGCGCCGCTGCGCCTCGGCATTCTCGGCGGCACATTCAACCCGCCGCATCTCGGCCACCTGGCGCTCGCGCGCTGCGCGCTGGAGCAGCTGGGGCTGGACCGGGTGCTGCTCGTGCCCTCCTGCGTGCCTCCCCACAAGCAGGCCGAGGCCGACCCCGGCCCCGAGCACCGGCTGCGCATGTGCGAGCTGGCGGTTGCCGGGAGTCGCGGGCCTGGAGGCGTGTCCGCTGGAGGTGCGCCGCGGGGGGCCGTCGTACACCGTGGATACGCTCTTTGCTCTGCACGCCCTTCACCCAGAAGCCTCGCTCACGCTGATCCTCGGCTCCGACATCGCCCGCACGCTGTCGGCGTGGCACCGGCCGGATGAGCTCATGGCGCTGGCAGTGTTGCTATCGCCCCGCGCGCGGGGGAAGGCCTCGCGGGGGCGCGGGAGGGTGTCGAGGGGTTATTGCGAGGTGCCGGGGGGCGGGGAGAGGGGGTCCTCCAGCTTGGATCTGCCCGAGGTCCCTGTCTCCTCATCGCTCGTGCGTGCGCGTGTCGCCGCGGGCGAGTCGCTCGCCGGGCTTGTGCCACCCGTGCTCGCCGCCTACATCGCCGAGCACGCCCTCTACCTCCCCGCGGAGGTGCCCGCGTCGTGATCGCCCCCACCGAGCTCGCCGGCGAGATCTGCCGCTTCGCGTCTGACAAGAAGGCCGCCGACATCCTCGAGATCGACCTGCGCGGGGTCGTCGGCTACACCGACTACTTCGTCATCGCACCGGCAACACCGAGCGCCAGACCAAGGCGATCCACGACGGCATCCTCGCGGGCATCAAGGAGGAGTACGGCGTCACGCCGCGCCGCGTCGAAGGCCTCACCGCGGGCGTCTGGATCCTGATGGACTACCTCGACGTCGTCGTCCACATCTTCACGCCCGCCACGCGCGAGTTCTACCGGCTGGAGCGCCTGTGGGGCGAGGCGCCCTCGCGGGAGTTTCTGGCGCTGACCGAGCCGCTGCGGGCCGGCAGCGGGCCTGACGGTCGCAGCTGGACACGCGAGGAGCTGTACGAGCGGTAGAACCCTCCTGGGCGCCCTTGTCAAGATGAGGGCGTGAGCATCGCCTCCTCCACGCGCGCTCCGCGCATCGGCGCCACCCAGCGCGAAGACGAGCGCGTGACGCCGCTGGAGCTGTTCTTCGATCTCGTGTTCGTGCTCGCGCTCACGCAGTGCACGACACTGATCGTGCACACGCCCACCTGGGAGGGACTGCTCAAGGGCGTGCTCGTGCTCGGCATGCTGTGGTGGTCGTGGGTGGGCTACGCCTGGCTCACGAGCGTCGTCAACCCCGAGGAGGGTGTCGTGCGCCTGGCGATGTTCGCCGCGATGGCCGCCTTCCTCGTCTGCGCGCTATGCGTGCCCGGCGCGTTCGGCGCCGACGCGCTGCTATTCGCCTGCGCCTACGGTTCCGTGCGCGCCGCGCACATCGTCCTGTTTGGCCTCGCCAGTCGCGAGGACCCAGCGCTGCGCCGCTCGGTCAACGGGCTCGCCGCCAGTACCGCCGTGGGCGTGGGGCTGCTGCTGGCCGCCGCCTTCACCCACGGGGGCGTGCAGATCGGCCTATGGGGTCTCGCGCTCATACTCGACGCCGGCGGTCCCTACCTGTTCGGCGCCGACGGCTGGCGTCTGATTCCCGGGCACTTCGCCGAGCGCCACGGGCTGATCGTCATCATCGCTCTGGGCGAGTCGATCGTCGCTTTGGGAGTCGGTGCCAACCCCAGCCTCAGCACCGGCGTCGTCGTCGCCGCGGTGCTCGGCGTCGTGGTCGCCGCCGCGCTGTGGTGGGTGTACTTCGACGTCACCGCGATCGTCGCCGAGTGGCGCCTCTCCCAGGCCGCCGAAGGGCGCGAGCGCAACGAGATGGCCCGCGACTCCTACTCCTACCTGCATTTCCTCATGGTCGCCGGCATCGCGCTGCTCGCCGTCGGGATGAAGGTCACGCTGGAGCACGTCGGGCGCTCTCTTGCGCTGGTGCCCGCCGTCGCGCTGCTGGGTGGTACCGCGCTGTACCTGCTCGCGCACGTCGCCTTCCGCCTGCGCAACGTCCACTCGCTCAGTGGGAGGCGCCTGGTCTGCGCGGTCGTGCTCTTCGCGCTCATCCCCGTTGGGGTGACGCTGCCGGCGCTCGCGACGCTCGGGATCCTCGCCGGTCTTTTGACCGCGCTGATTCTGTATGAGGCGCTGCGCTACGCCGACGCGCGCGAGCGCGTGCGTCATGCGGGGGCGCCCCCCGCGGCGACGGAGTGATTGACCCTCGAAGGTCTTGGCGTCAGTCGAACTCGGGGTCGAGCGTGGGCTGAACGTGTGGGTGGGGCATCAGGTGCTCATGCCGGTGCTCTTCGCCCTCGACGTCTACATGCGTACGCGCCAGGTAGGCGACGAAACCCACGATCACGAGCGCCAGCGCCACGCTCACCGGCCCCGTGCCGAGTGCGAGGCCGCCCCGCTTGTGCGACACCGCCAGCCAGTCAGCGAACGAGGCGCCGAGCGGGCGCGTCAGGATGTAGGCGAGCCAGAAAGCCAACACGGCGTTCAGGTCAAAACGCAGGTAGCCGATCGCCGGGATCGCGATCAGGACCGCGAACATCACGCCCGAGGCGAAGTAGCCGAGGCCGAGGGTCGTCGCCGTCATGTCGCCGGCGGCGGTGCCGAGCGCGAACGTGGCGAGCACCGCGGCCCAGTAGAACAGCTCGCGGCGGGTGGTGAATATGCTATGGATCGAGAGCGTCTTCTCATAGGCAAACCAGGTTCTGAAGACGATGCCCAGCACGATCAGATAGAAGATCGTGGAGACGACGTAGGGCACGCCGAGCTCGACGTGCAGGGCATCGGCGGCCATCGTGCCGAACACCGCGACCATCGCCACCGCGAGCCAGTAGATCCACGGTTCGTAGCGGCGCGCCCGGAATTGCAGCGCCAGCGCGCCGGCCAGAGCGATCAGCCCGAGAAAAACCGCGATCGCCGGGTTGAGCGTGTGGGTGAGATAGTCCGAGGTCGACTCACCCATCCCGGTCGTCAGGACCTTGACGACCCAGAAAATCGCCGTGATCTCGGGGACCTTGCTGAGGATCCGACGCCCGGTCGCGCCAGGGCGCCCTGGGTCGCCGGTGTGCGCGCCCTCCGTGGTGCGAGTTTGCCGAGCGGGTCCGTCCATAGCCGTTGGCGCGCACGGTAGCAACTCGCGCGCGAGGTGGTTTCAGTTCGCCCACGCGACCGAGATCTAGCGTGCTCGCCAGCCCTGGAGAGGCCCGTCGCGTCCTCGCCCACTCGTATGCTTCGCGGGACGCGATGTCCGAGCCGACCGTCACGAACCGATCCAGTCGGCGGGCACGTGCGGCGTTCGTAGGTGCTCTGATCTTGATCCTGCTGGCGGCGGCCACGTGGCGGCGGGCAGCCACGGAGGGTACGCCGCCACTCGTGATCCACAGGCTGCTGGCCGCCTACACGCGTCTGCCGGGGCACGCACCCCAACTGGCCTGGCCGGGGGAAGGCGAGGCGGCCGTCGAAGTCGAGGGCGTCGGCAGCCTCGGCGACAGCGGAGGCTCCACACCGGTGCCGATCGCGAGCGTCGCGAAGGTCATGACGGCATATCTCACGCTGCTCGCGCACCCGCTGAGCACGGGCGCGGAAGGGTTCACGATGACCGTCACGGGCGCCGAGGTGGAGGAAGAGGAGGGGAGGGCCGAGCTTGGCGAGTCGACGCTCGCGGTGAGGGCAGGGGAGCGGCTCACCGAGCGCCAGACGCTGCAGGCCTTGCTGCTGCCCTCGGCCAACAACATCGCCGCGCTGCTCGCGGCCCAGAGCCCGGGCGGCAGCGGCGCATTCGTGCGGCGCATGAACTCGACCGCGCGAAAACTCGGGATGGTCGCGACCACGTACACCGACCCCAGCGGCTTCGACGACGAGACGGTGTCCACCGCCACCGACCAGTTGAAGCTAGCGCGCGTGGCGATGCGTCTGCCGGCGTTCGCGCAGCTCGTCGACGAGCGCTCGGCCGTGCTGCCGGTGGCGGGGCGGGTGGGCAACTACAACGGCCTCGTGGGCCACGACGGGTACGTCGGGGTCAAGACGGGCTCAGACGCCGCCGCAGGCGGCTGCCTCGTGTTCGCCAAGCGCGTGAGCGCCGCCGGGCGACGGCTGACGGTGCTTGGCGTCGTGCTCGGCCAGCATGGAGGGTCACTGATCGACGCGGCGCTCGCGAGTGCCCGGCGGCTGGGGGACTCCGCCGCGGGCGCCGTGCGCGCTGAGACCGTGCTGCCCTCGGGCACGAGCGTGCTGAGCGCCAGCACCGCGGACGGCCGGCGGGTGACGGCCACCACCGCGGCCACGCTGCGCGAGGTCGGCTGGGGCGGACTCGCGATCCCCGTTCGCGTCGTGCTGCGGCGGGGGCTGCCCAAACCGCGGGCGGGCCAGCGGATGGCGACTGTCGCGGTGCGGGGGTCGAGCGCGGTCAGTACCGCCGCGCTGGCGACGCGCTCGCTCGGGACACCCTCGCTTGGGTGGCGCCTGCGACATCTCGTTTGAATCGGCCACCCCGAAGCGCAGGCACTCCTCCGGGGAGGAGTCGCTGCATCGACGTCACGACGACTGGGGCAAAGCGACCCGGCGTCGCCCGGCCGCGGGGGCCGAGGGGGGCGGCACGACCGGGCCGATGTTCCCGTCGGGCGCCTCGTCCAGGTCGACGATCACCGGGGCATGGTCGCTCGGCCCCTTGCCCTTGCGCGCCTGCCGGTCGACCCACGCCGCCTGCACCCTGCCGGCCACCTCCTCGCCGGCGAGGATGAGGTCGATCCGCATGCCGAGATCCTGGTGGAACATGCCGGCGCGATAGTCCCAGTAGGTGAACACCCGCTCGGCCGGCCAGCGCTCCCGCACGACGTCGCGCAGCCCCAGCGTCTGCAGCCCGGCCAGCGCCTCCCGCTCGCGCGGCGTGACATGGGTGTGGCCGGCGTAGGCGGCCGGGTCGAACACATCGATGTCAGCCGGCGCGATGTTCATGTCGCCGCAGAGCACCGTCGTCTGGGGGACGGCGATCGTCTCACGCAGCGCCTTCAGCCAGGCGAGCTTGTAGCGGTAGTGCTCGGAGTCCGGCTTGCGCCCGTTGGGCACGTATAGCGAGTGCACCGTGATGCCGCCGCAGACCGCCGACACCGCGCGGGCCTCCGGCTGGGGAAAGCCCGGCGCGCCGGCGACCCCGACGACGACCTCCTCGAGGCCCACCCGCGAGAGGATCGCCACGCCGTTCCACTGCCCCTCGCCGTTGAGGGCGGTCGCGTAGCCGCGCTGGGCGAGCTCGGCGCCGAGCAGCTGCTCGAAGGCGTCGTTTGTGAGCTTGGTCTCCTGCAGGCAGACGACGTCGGGCCGCCGTTCGTCGAGCCACGCCAGCAGGCGCGGGGCTCGCTGTTTGACCGAGTTCACGTTCCAGGTGGCGATTCGCACGGGCACACGGTAGCGGCTGGCCTGGCGCCATGCCACCACGGCGTTTCTGTTTTGTTGACGTGAACTTGTCCGAAGTTTAGTGTCGACCAAGGCGTGGGGCGCGAGCGCCTCGCGCGTGTCAATCCATACAAGGGAGTCTCATGAGTCATTCGACGACACTCCGTGGGAGCCGGCGCTGCACGCTGCTCACCACACTGCTTCTCGCCGCATCCACGATCGTGCTGTTCGCGCTGTCGACAGCCGTCCGAGCCAGAGCCGACGGTCCCGGAAAAGGGTCGCCGTGGGTTGTGACGGTCGGCGATTCCTACATCTCCGGCGAGGCCGGCCGCTGGGCCGGAAACACAAACAAAAAATACCTGGGCGTCGACGCTCTCGGCTCGACGGCCTACGATGACAACGCCGGGCACAACGCCGAACTGATCGCCGGCTGCCACCGCTCTCAGTCCGCCGAGGCGTATATCGGCAACGGCGTCAAAGGCGAGAACCTTGCGTGCTCGGGCGCCGAGACCAAAACGTACAAAAGCGGCTCATTCTTCAAGCCCGGCCTCGATTTCTACAACACCGGCGGAAACGAAGGACAGGCGTTGATGCTTGAAAAATTCGCCAAATCGAACAATGTCACGCTCGTCGCGGTCTCGATCGGAGGCAACAACTTCGACTTTGCGGGCATCGTCGCCAAGTGCGTCGAAGATTTCGATCTAGGCGCCGGTGCCTGCAGCGAACGAGCTCCTGTGACCGAAGAGTTCTCGACGAAAAACATCGAAATCCAGACGGCCGCGATCAAGGAAGGAATCCTGCATATCGCCGAAGCCATGAAAAATGCCGGCTATACCAGCACCGAGTACACGATCATCGTGCAGAGCTACCCATCGCCGGTCCCTCGCGGCCCAGAAATTCGCTATCCCCAGACGGTCGCCGAACGCCAGGAAATCGGTGGCTGTGGCCTGTATAGCGCGGATGCAGACGGGGCCAACGAATTCATGCTTCCCGACATCAACAAAGCTGAGTTCACGGGGGCCGAAGACGCGAAACTCTCCAATCTGAAGACGATGGAACTGGCCTCCGCGCTCAACGGCCGCCGCCTCTGCGAAACAGGCGTCGGGCTGCTCGAGGAAGAGGGGTTAAGTTCCTGGAAAGAACCGGGAGCGGTCAACGAGACCGAGTGGACCAGCATGATCCGCACCCCGCTCATCGCCCCACTGGACTCTGCGCCCTACGAACTGCAGGAAGACCTCCACCCCAACTATTGGGGGCAGCTCGCGCTGCGCAACTGCCTCACGCAGGCCTACAACTCGGGCAAACCGATCGGCGGGACCTGCACGATCAAGGAAAAAGGCCTCAACGCAAGCGGCGAGCCGCAGATGAAACTGCGCTGAGGGCGGAGCGGCCGCGCTGAAGCCTGGAGTGCGCTGAGAGCCTAGGCGTGCACTGAGAGCCTGATGCGCTCGAACCCCGGACTTTGCTCCGGGGTTCGAGACGGCGGCGGGCGAGATGACGAGGTTGGTGATGACCGTAGATATATGACTTGAAATTTATATAAGCATCTGATTAGATATCCACTGTGACCCCGTTCGAGGCCATCGCCGAGCCGGCTCGCCGGGCGCTGTTGGACGCGCTGGTAGACGGACCGAAGGCGGTCGGAGCGCTGTGCGTCGCGACTGGGCTCAGCCAGCCGAACACTTCTCGCCATCTGCGGATCCTTCGCGAGACGGGCATCGTCTCGTGTGCCGCGGATGGACAGCGGCGCCTTTACAAGTTGCGCCCCGAGCAGTTGATCGAGCTCGATCGGTGGCTGACGCCCTACCGCGCGCTCTGGCGCTCCAGTTTGGATTCCCTCGAACGCCATCTCGACGAGAGGAGTTGACCAATGCCGCTTTCCGCCGATGCCATCCTTGAGGACGCAAAAGGTCGTCCCGCGCTGCGATTCGAGCGACTGCTCGACCATCCACCGGATCGAGTGTGGCTCGCACTCACGCGGCTGGAGGATCTGCGTCGTTGGCATCCTTCGCCGTTCGAGTTGGAGCTTCGCGTCGGGGGGACCGTCAACTTCCTGCCACCTGTGGGCGACGCGTTCGGGAGTGGTCTTGTGACTGCTTGCGAGCCACCGCACCTGCTGGAGTACAGCTGGGGCGAGGACAACCTTCGCTGGGAGCTGGAGCCTTGCGACAGCGGCACGCGACTGGTGCTGACACACACTTTCGACGACCGCCTGAAGGCCGCTCGCGACGCAGCCGGCTGGGACTTGTGCCTCAATGCTCTCGTAACCTCCCTGGCAGGCAAGGCGGAGTCACTGTCCCGTGGAGAGTCCGCGATCCCAGCTGGCTGGGCCGCGCTCAACCAGGCCTATGAGCAAAGATTCGGAATCGCACCAGAGCAAGCCACACCACCCCCAGTCGTGCGGCGCCCTTAGCGACGGCAGCACCACTGACGCGCTGCTAGCTTGTCGAATAGCTGGCTATGGACGACTCTAGGAGGCCGATTTGACAACCCAAGCTCCGGTGCTTTTCTTCGATCTTGGCTCCCCGTACGCGTACCTCGCATTCGAACGGGCCGGGTCCGTGCTCGGAAGGGCTCCGGAGCTGCAGCCGGTACTGCTCGGTGCGATCTTCGCCCGGCGCGGCTTCGGCTCGTGGGCGCAGACTTCGGCTCGCGCCGGCCGCTCGGCGGAGATCGAAGACCGGGCGCTCCGCTACGGACTGCCCCCGCTGAAGTGGCCGGCGGTGTGGCCCGCGGACGGGCTCCAGGCCATGCGCTGTGCTATCTGGGCAAAGCAGCAGGGGGTGGGGGAGGAGTTCGCGAAAGCCGTGTTTCGCAAGGAGTTCGCGCAAGGAGGCGATATCTCTCAGCGCGAGCTGCTGATCGAGTGCGCAAGCGAGGCCGGCTTGAGCTCCGAGGAGACAGACCAGGCAATGGAGCTGGCAGAGGTCAAGCAGTCGCTGCGAGATGCCACGGACGCAGCGTGGGACGCCGGGGTTCGTGGGGTGCCAAGCCTCAAGCTGGGGGGGTCGATCTTCTACGGGGACGACCAGCTCGAGCTTGCGGCCGCCGCGCTGGCCGCCACCAGCTGATACGGCTCGGGCGGCGCCTGGTACGGCCCAGAAGGCGTCAGGGTGTGGCGAACAAGACAGTCCGGCTCACGCTCGACAGCCGGACTGGAACCCTCTCCACTTCCAATTTATACCCCATGGGGGGCTTGTTTCAAGCCCCGGTCGTGCCGCATAATCGCCCGCCGCAGGCCAAACCTACGGCAAAGGGAGAGCAAATGCATGTGCTGTTGACGGCGTATAGCTGGCGCGGGGACGTCGAACCAATGATGGGACTTGCGGTGCGGTTTCGGACGTTCGGAGCGGAGGTATGGGTATGACTGGTCACGCGGTGGTGATAACCGGGGGCGGTCCGACAGGCATGATGCTGGCGGCTGAGCTGGCGTTGGCGGGGGTCGACGTCGCGGTAGTCGAGCGGCGTCCCGACCACGTGCTTGCCGGCTCACGCGCCGGCGGTTTTCACTCGCGCACGATCGAGGTGCTCGACCAGCGTGGGGTCGCCGATCGGTTCCTCGCGGAGGGCAAGGTGGCCCAGGCCGCGATGCTGGCCACGACGGTGCTGGACATGAGCGACTTCCCAACGCGTCACCCGTATTCGCTCGGGATCTGGCAGAACCAGATCGAGCGGATCATGGCCGCCTGGGTCGCGGAACTGCCGGTGCGGATCTATTACGGAAGCGAGGTGACGGGCTTCGTACAGGACGACAGCGGCGTCGACGTCGAACGCTCCGAGGGCAAGACGCTGCGAGCCCAGTATCTCGTTGGGTGCGACGGAGGACGCAGTGTCATCCGTAAGGCGGCCGGCATCGAGTTCCCCGGATGGGATCCGACGAGGAGCAACCTGATCGCCGAGGTCGAGATGGCCGAGGAGCCGGAGCTGGGCGTCCGCCACGATGAGAACGGCATCCATGGCATCGGCAGGTTGGAGTATGAGATTCGCGACGGCGAGGTGATCTACAAGGACGGAGGACCGGTGCGGGTGGTCCTGACCGAGCGGCAGCTCGGTCCTGACAGCGAGCCCACCCTGCGCGATCTGAGCGAGGCGCTGATCGCGGTGTATGGCACCGACTTTGGGGTCCACAGTCCCACATGGATCTCCAGGTTCACCGACATGACACGTCAGGCAGCGGCCTACCGCGCGGGACGCGTCCTGCTCGCCGGCGACTCGGCGCACGTGCATTACCCGGCGGGTGGGCAGGGCCTCAGCCTCGGCGTGCAGGATGCGGTGAACCTGGGGTGGAAGCTGGCCCAGGTGGTCAAGGGGATCTCCCCGGACAGCCTTCTGGATACCTATCGGGACGAGCGCCACGCGGTCGCCGCCCGCGCACTTCGGCACACGATGGCTCAGACCGCGCTCCAGCGCCAGGATGAGCGGATGAAGGCCCTCGCCGAGGTGGTGTCGGAGCTGGCGAGCATGGACGAGCCTCGTAAACGGCTTGCCGGGATCGTCTCCGGGCTGGACATTCACTACGACCTAGGCGAGGGGCACCCGCTGCTCGGACGCCGCATGCCCGATCTGGACCTCGTGACCGCCGATGGCCCGCTGCGGGTCTTCGCGCTGCTGCACGACGCCAGGCCGGTGCTGCTCAACCTCGGTGAGCCCGGCGACTTTGACATCGCTCCGTGGGCTGAGCGCATCCAGCTGATCGACGCTGAATATGGCGGCTCATGGGAGCTTCCGGTGCTTGGCTCGGTTACCGCTCCCACAGCGGTGTTGATTCGGCCCGACGGATACGTCGCCTGGGTCGGAGATGGTGCGGAAACCGGATTGCGCGATGCGCTGAGGACCTGGTTCGGAACACCAGTCTAGCCGGGCTAACGGGGATCGAGGATCACGACGGGGATCTTCCTTCCCTTGGCGTTACGCTCATAAAAGTATGCCGAGTACCCTCGACCAACTCGGCCCACGACCCATCGACGGGGCGGGGATGATAGTAGGATCGCGGTCGTGCCGTTCTCGCTCAGGAACCTCAAGGAGGATCTGGAGGATCTCGGGTCCAACTTCGACGGTGCGCCGGACTTGGAGTTTCGCCATGCAGGCAAGGCACTCGGGCTCGAGCGGTGCGGGCTTTGCTACCAGCGCATCCCGCCCGACTATCGCTTTCCATACGGCCACACGCATAAGGAGCAGGAGGAGATCTACGTGGTCGTGCGCGGGAGCGGGCGGATGAAGCTCGACGACGAGATCGTCGAGATCAAGGAGTGGGACGTGGTTCGCGTCCCGCCTGGCACGTGGCGAGGTTACGAGGGCGGCCCGGAGGGCCTCGAGATACTCGTCTTCGGTGCGCCTCACCTAGGTGAGAATCCGCGCGAGGACGTGGAGGGTCAGCGTGACTGGTGGGCTGACTAGCTGTTGTGCCCGGTGACGTTCAGAACGGGGTGTAGGTAGGTCCGGGCCTACCGAGAGGCTGTGGGTGTCAAAGCTCACCACCTCAAGGGAGGCCCGGAATGCCGCACCATAGAGCCCGCATGACTCCGCGTGGGCGGGAGATGGTCGTTCGTCGTGTCGTTGATGACGGGATGTCCTTCGCGCAGGCTGGAGCGTGGGGGAACGTGTCGAAGTCCACGGTGTGGGAGTGGGTACGCCGCTGGCGTGCAGCGACCCCTGCTGAGCGTGAGTCGCTGGCGTGCCTGACGGAGCGCTCCAGCCGCCCTCGCCGTTCTCCCTCTCGGTGCCCTGTCGATGAGGAGCAGCGCATCTGTGAGTTGCGGCAGCGGACGGGCTGGAGTCCCAGGACGATCGCGATGCTGATCGGGCGACCCCACTCGACCGTCCACCAGGTCCTGCGACGCGGGGGCTGCTCGCGGCGGGAGCCATCCGAGCGCCCTGGGGTCGTGCGCTACGAGTGGCCGTGCCCCGGGAACCTGCTGCACATGGACGTCAAGAAGCTCGGGAAGTTCACCGAGCCCGGGCACGCGCTGACAGGGGATCGCACCCGGCGCTCCCGCCGCGTCGGCTGGGAGTACGTGCACTCGATCATCGATGACTGTTCACGCCTGGCGTACTCGGAGATCCACAACGACGAGAAAGCCCCGACCGTGACCGCGTTCACCCGCCGCGCACTGGACTGGTTCCTGGAGCACGGGATCGTCACCGAGCGGCTGATGACCGATAACGCGTTCACCTACATCCACAACAAGACGCTACGCGAGCTGCTGCACCGCCGCCAGGTCCGCCATCTGCGCACCCGGCCGTACACGCCCCGCACCAACGGGAAAGTCGAGCGCTACCAGCAGACCCTGCAACGCGAGTGGGCCTACGCCCTGCAATACGCCTCAAGCGACGCGCGCCACGCAGCACTGCCACACTGGGTCCGCCACTACAACGAGCAGCGCACCCACTCAGCGCTCGGCAACCGCCCACCCATCCACCGCGTTCGGGACGTCACCGGGCACAACAACTAGCGCACGGTGGCGCACCACTGCTACGCCTGCTCCGGCCGCCAGAAGCTCGCACGCAGAACACGCGATTGAGTTGCCATGCCGCCTTGGTGGCCTGTGATTGATAGGGCGATCGCTATCGTGAAATCAGGATGCAGGTAGGTGGCGGGCGATGAAGGAGTCGATGTCAGAGTCGGACAACTCAGCTACACATTCGATGATCTTGTCCATCGGCCAGTTCCACCAGGCGATCGATAGCAATGCGTCGATCTGCGCGTCGGAAAACCGCCTGCGGACCTCCCGAGCCGGGTTGCCGACCACAATCGCGTAAGGCCGCACGTCTTTGGTGACAACGTTGTAGCCTCCGATCACCGCTCCATCACCAACGGTGACTCCTGATAGTACGCGTGCACTCCGGCCGATCCACACGTCGTTGCCGATGAAGATGTCACCCTTGCTGGCTGGATGGCCGTCTTCAAAAGCGCCGGGTAGACCTAGGCAACCTCGTAGCGGATAGACCGTCACCCAATCGATGCGGTGGTTGCCCCCATCCATCAACACCACGTCATGGGCGATGGACACAAATGAGCCTATTTTCACATGCAAATCGTCCCCCGGGAAGGTGGGGATCAGCGGGTTTCCGTAGGATGCCCGACCCATTGTGAGCCTCGAACTGTCGTATGCGACCAGCTCGTCGTGGTAGCGAACCATCGCCCGCCAACGCTCGCCGACGATGTATGCGGGAGCGATGCGCATTCTGCGCAGCAGAGTGCGCCCTAGCTCACGAGCCCGTAAAAGCTTTCTGTTGTGCTTTCTGTCGTAGCTCACGAGATTCTCCTAAAGCCTTAACGGGGCCGAGTGCTGCTTCTTTATGGATCAGGGCAGCTGAATAGTGGCTTCATTCGAAATATTCGTGCTTGGCGATTGGGAGCGCGTACACGGCGGGACCGTTCCCGAGCCGATCGACCCGTTGCCGTAAGATGGAGCGATGGTGTTCGTAACCGTGACGTCGGTTGAGGTGCTCGGCCACTATCGGCTCCGACTCGGCTTCAGCGACGGCAGCCGGCGCGACGTCGATCTCACCGGAGAGCTGCATGGCCCGGTCTTCGAGCCGCTGGGCGATCCGGACTTCTTCGCACAGGTGCGGGTGGACGACGAACTCGGCACTGTCGTCTGGCCCAACGGCGCCGATCTCGATCCGCTCGTGTTGCACGCGGACTTCGAGCCGGCCCCTCGCCTCGTCAACCCCTGATCGCAAACGACGATCTTGGCCACCCTGGCAGCGGTAGCCCGCACCGATAGCGGCCCCATCGGCCAGGCTGGGTGCTTGACGCCGTGATGAAGGTGTTGGCTGACCGAGGCGAGCCGATGCGGGCCGAGGACATCCATGTCGCCATCGAAGCAATGCTCGGCGAGGCGGTCTGTTGGGGGTCAGTCAAGTGCGCCCTAGCTTCCAGCGTCTCAGGTGCCTCGCCCCGCTTTTGTGCGGATCGCGCGGGGCCGGTACGTGCTGGCAGGTCGCTGAATCGATCGAAGCGTCGACGGGGACGGTGGGTTGGTCGTGGCGGGCGCTCCCGATCACCATACGTTGCTTGAGTTCGGAGTCTGGGGTCCGGGGCTTGGCGTACCATCTCCTTCATGTTGACTGTCGCTGAGGCTGCCGATCGGCTGGGTAGAAACCCCGAGACTGTCCGTCGGTGGATTCGTTCGGGGCGCCTGCCGGCGCGACGCGTCGGCACCAGACATGCGATCGATGACCGTGACGTACGCGCGATCGAGGACGAGCTGCACCCGATGTCCGAGTTGCCGGAGGAGTGGCGCATCGGAGACGACGGCGCTCCGGCGCTCAACTGGGTCGCCGCGCTCCATCGCTCACGCAGCGGCCATTGACGAAGATCCTGGTTGTTGACGCATCGGTGGCGGTCGCCGCGTGCCATACGCCTGTGGGCTTCGCCAGCCTGCGCGGGCACAAGCTCCTCGCACCACCTCTCGTGGTGACGGAGGCAAGTTCCGCGCTGCACGAGCTGGCCTGGCGGGGAGAGATCACCAAGCCTCACGCCAAAACGATGCTGGGGCGCCTCCTCAAGGCTCCGGTGGAGATCCGCACGCCCGACGGCTTGGTTCAGGCTGCCTGGAAGGTCGCCGACGAACTTGGGTGGGCGAAGACGTACGACGCGCATTACGTCGCGCTGGCGCAGCTACTGAAGTGCCGGCTGGTGACGATCGACGAGCGGCTGCTCCGAGGAGTCGTCCGGCTGAAGATAGCCGTGAGACCCCGCGAACTCTGAGCGCGTCGGGGCCCGGACGCTCAGCTCATTGACAGCGTCGCTGCCGTGCACGAAGCGGCTTCCGCGCCTCCGAGAACGTTGCGCCTCTCAGGCGAGTGCCGTAGAATCGACGCACCGGGATGGTCCCGGCAACAACCAAATACGAGCGTCATAGGAGTTAGCGCCTATGACCCCGATCCCCGCGGATCACGAAGACAATCATCTCAAACCACGCTTCGTGCGGAAGAAAAGCACGAAGCCCCTCAGGGGGTTCGCTTTGGATCTCTCTCTTCGCTTCAACAGCGAAGGGGTGCCGTTCCTGGAGGATCTGAACACCAACCAGAACGTGCGCCCGTTCACGAACGTGACCGACCTACTCGGCACTCTGGGCACCGAAAATCAAGGAACTCCACAAAAAGCGGTTCCCTGGCGCAGCGTCGGGTGCCTAGCAAGGCGGAGGTCGGCGCCTCGTAGCGCCAACTGGCGCGGTGTCTCGGTCGCTCCTGCAGCCTCCGGGACCCTGCTCCGGACCGCGCCCCTAGCCCTTGAAGTCGCTGAAGGCTTTGAGCAGCTTCATGGTCGACGGGTTATCGAGTTCGTCGCCCTGATATCTGATCTCGTAAAGCCCTTGCAGATTGGACGGCAGGTGGTCCCGTCCTCAACGAGCAGCACGAAGTTGTTGCCATAGCGCATCATCGCCGCGCCGATCTCAATCAACACGTTCGAGTTGAGGACGGCGTGCTCGTCGCCCTTCGAGTCGGTGAGTCGCTGCTCAATCCCGACATGGATAACGGCCGCCGAACAGGACCGCATGTCATCAAGGACCTTAGTAGGAACCGGCTTCGAGACCGAGTCGCGCTCGACAGATACGACCGGTTCGAATTCACCGAAGGCGAGGAGCTCCTTGAGCTGCTCAACGATCTTCTTGTTCTTTCCGTGCGTGATGAAGACCTTGCGATTCGTCTTGAGTTCGTCCGCCGGGGGAGCGGCGGTATGCGCGCTTGGCGGTACCGATGGCTCGTCGCCGGGCGGATCCTCAAGCTCGTCCGCCTCATCTGGTGCCGGAGGGCCCATTGTGTCGGTTGACGTAACCGCGTCAAGGTGCACATACTCGTCACCCTTGATCTCACGCAATAGGCCCAAAGTCCGTGCGCTACTCACGATCAGATCGAACGTGCGCTCTGTTGCGTCTGTCGGCACGCCCATCGTCTCAAGGACGTTGCGGCCGATGTGCTCGGCTGGCAGCCGGGCTCCTGAATAGCGACCCAAGAACTCGCCGACGACGCGTGGCCGTAGCAGCGCCTTGCGCATAGCCAACTGGTCGTCGCCGTCCTCCGTCGGCGCGACGATGCGCGACCGAGGTCGGTCAGCCCGATCTGAGGAGATTTGGGGCCACCGTCTGTCAAACCGTAGGCCAAAGCCGAGCCGCAGAGGTACCGGAAGTTGCCGCTAGTTGGGCTTCATGTCGAGGGCGACTGCGACGTCCAGCGGCGAGGCAGGCTGCTTTCCGTACTGGTCAGCGAGAGCGCGTGGAACGCGTAGCGACTCTTGGAGCCCGTACCGTGGCATGTCGCTTTGGCTCAGGTAGGTCTTCTTGGCTCCCTTGTTCGCGGCGTCCGCCATGCCCTCACGTGGTACAGGCCTGTTCGGACGCCTCGCGGCGTGATGCTGTGCTCAGCGACCGAGCCATTCGACAAAGGTTCGGCGACCGGTCAGATGATGCTTCAGATGCTCGGCGTGTTCGAGCACGTCACCATCGTTGATCTCGTAGCCAGCGGCATCAGAAATCGTCGGGATTGCCAGACGCGACTCGCCGAGCCTTGGGCGCCGTGAGGCAGTGAGACCCCGTGTGAACTCTGAGCGCGCCGCGGCAGACCGGCACATACAGCGACCAGATGGTTCGATTAGCGCTGTTTTCTTCCCCAGAAATGGACGCGGGCGGGCTAAGACTAAACCGTCGAGCACGGGTAGAGGCTTTGCGGCAGGCACTGGTTGATGGCCGCTAACTCTAGGATTCGAGTCCTAACGATGCAACCTGCAGAGAGCTATTCCGTTGCGCGAGGGTCAGACAGGTACTCATCCAGAAGCGTCGTCATATAGCTGATCGAACGCATGCGAGGATCGAAGTCTTCTCCCAATCGCGGTAGAGCTGCATCGACGCTCCAACAGCCTGCGCGCACTCGTAGGCGATGACGGGCTTTGCCACCTTCGGAAGTTCTTGGTTGGGGAACCTGATGCGGAAAACCAAGTCCATCAGTCGTGATGTCTCGTCTGCGGCGAATACGTCCATGTCCCGGTCGATGTCAGCGACCTGTCGGTCGTGGTGGCGGACTTGTGACGGTATAGCTGCGTAGCGTGCGAGCATCGTCAGCACACTTCCGGCAGCACCAGCGACCACCAGCACAGGCCAAGAAGTAGATGCGGCTTCGCTGGCAGCCAGCAGGGCAATTATCGACACTCGCCAAAGGCTTGCCGATGCCTCGGACGGTAGGCGCTGGTAGAGGCGGCTGATACACGGCCCTACTGCTGGTGCTGCGAGGAGCCCGCTCTGGGCTCCTCGAATCCTGGCCAAGCGGGATCTATACCCTCGCTACGAAGCAGTTCGGCTTCTACGGCAAGAACGTCTTGGACCTGCTGATCCTCGCCAAGCATGTATCCGACGGGAGGGCTCAGTCGCTCCATCCGGTAACCCTCTTTACGAGGTTGTAGATTTCGTCGTCTAGCCATAGCGGTTTGCCAGATGCTTCTCGCCGCCGACGCGCCATCAGCAGCGCGTATGTCTCAGCGACCAGCTCGTGCGTGTAATCGCTCGAACGATAGCCGGCACCACGGACACCTTCCCGGATTCCGACAGGTGCTAGGTCAAGCAGTCTGCGTCCGGCCGCGATGTCCTCCTACGAGCATCGTACGACACTCAGCGCATGTCCCCACTCGTGCCAGGCCGTTCGTGCGACGAACGCCTCATATGTGGCCTTATCGAGGTCGGCAAGCTTCGTATGGCCGGCGTGGACGAGGATGATCCGAAGCTCCTGGATCCAGACACCCAGCGCGAGATCCAACTTGCGCTGAGCGGATGGGGGAAGCGCTCGGTGTCCGGCTGAGCGCAAGAACCCGTCGACCGCTGCGCCCAGAGGTTGATCGACGACCTGCCATTGCGATGCGCCAATCGCTTCGAGCAATGCACGATGAGCCGGCGGCAGGCTGAGCCAGGCCAGATGTAAGATGCGCTCCGCGCGCTCGACTTCAGAGGCGTTCAGCCGTTTGCGGCGCTCGAAGTCTCCTCGACCAGTCATGACCTGGTCAACTTCGCTGTGACCGTCGTCTGGTCCTTTCTGGCGCGGCCCATAGCTCCGAGCGCATGGTTTGCACCTGACCGCTTATGTCCGGCGAAATGGAGCTAGCCGGGATCGAACCGGCGACCTCCTGCATGCCATGCAGGCGCTCTCCCAGCTGAGCTATAGCCCCAAGTCCGTTGATCTTATCGCCTGAGGCTGGCGGCAAGAGGACGGTCGAGTAGTCGATGTCGATCCTACGCACCTACTCTCCCGGCATGAACTCCGGCACCTCGAGCTCGCGGTCAGCCTCCGTCTCCCCGCCACGGGCGCTCCGCCGCGCCGCGTCGCCCCCCGGCGCCGCCTGGTCCAGACGCGCGGTCATGCTGCCGTGGGCGAGGCGCACATCGCGTAGGAGGCGCTCGGCGTTGTTGCGCAGGGAGCTTGAGAGCTCGCGCAGGTTGCCGGCTATCTCGCTGCCCTCGCGCTGCACGTCGTGGGCGGCGCGGTAGGCCTCGCCGACGATCTCGCGGGCCTCTTCGCGCGCGTGGGTGCGCATCTGCTGGATCTTCTCCTGGACGTTTCGCTCCTCGTCGTCTCGCTGGCGGGCGAGCTCCTCGGCGCTTGTCTCGAGCAGGACTCCCACCTGCTCGCGAGCCTCGCGCAGCTGGCGCTCGGCCTGCTCGCGGGCACTCTGCAGCAGCTTCTCGGCGTCGGCGTGGGTCTTCTGCGCAAGCGTCTCGGCCTCCACCCGAGCCGACTGCTGCAGCGCCTCGGCGCTGGCGCGGGCGCTCTCGGCGATCTCACCTGCCTCCTCCTCGGCGGCCTTGACGCGGTTGATCGCGGCGCGGTCGGCTTCGGCGATGCGCTCGGTGGCGCGCTGCTCGGCCTGTTCGCTTATCTCCCGGGCGGTCTGTTCGGCGGCGGCAATGATGCTCTGCACGCGATCGGAGGCCTGGGCGGGATCCATCGAACAATGGTAAAGCGCGGGCCTGGGTGGGAGTAAAGCGCGGGCTCCGATGGCAGGATCTGTTGAAAACCAGTCCTTGCGGACAGGAGCGGTGTGGGCCATGATCGATGCATGAGTTCTTCCGCCGCCGCTCCCAGCGCTTCGCGGCCGCCTCCACGCGAGGTGGTCATCGTGCTCTACCCCGGCGTGCAGTCGCTCGACGTGACCGGGCCGCTGGAGGTGTTCACGGGCGCCGAGGAGCTGCTCGCGCACGAGGGTCGTGCAGAGCGCGGCTATCGCGTGAGCCTACTCAGCGTCGATGGTGCGCCGCTCGCGACCTCCAGCGGATTGGCGCTCGTGCCGCATGGCTCGCTCGCCGAGGCCCCAGTGCGGATCGACACGCTGGTGGTCGCCGGGGGACAGGGTTCGAGGGCGGCGGCCGCCGACGCCACGCTGACCGACTGGCTGGCGCGGAGCGCGCGGAGCGCGCGGCGCACCGCCTCGGTGTGCACGGGCGCGTTTCTGCTCGCCCGTGCCGGCCTGCTCGACGGGCGTCGCGCGACCACCCACTGGGCTTCGGCGGAGGAGTTGGCGCGGCGCCATCCGGCGGTGCGGGTTGACCCCGAGCCGATCTTCGTGCGCGACGGCAATGTGTGGACCTCCGCGGGGGTGACCGCCGGCATGGACTTGGCGCTGGCGATGGTCGAGGACGACACCGATCGCGAGGTGGCGCTCACGATCGCTCGTCACCTCGTGCTGTTCCTGCGCCGCCCCGGCTCGCAGTCGCAGTTCTCGGCGACGCTCTCCGCGCAGGAGCCACAGCGCGAGCCGCTGCGTGAGGTCCAGCGCTTCGCCGTGGAGCACCCCGCCGCGGATCTCTCGGTGGAGGCGATGGCCGAGCGCGCCCACATGTCTCCGCGTCACTTCGCGCGCTCCTTCCGCGCGGAGGTGGGGGTGACGCCGGCGCGCTACGTCGAGCACGTGCGCGTCGAGGCCGCCCGTCGCCGCCTGGAGGACACGCGCGAGCCGATCGGTTCGGTGGCCGTGGCGTGCGGCTTCGGCACGCCGGAGACCCTGCGCCGCGTGCTGCTGCGCACCGTCGGCGTGGGTCCGGCCGAGTATCGCCGCCGCTTTCAGGGCGCCAATCCAACAGACAAGGAGATCGCCGCATGAACATCGCAATCCTCATCTATGACCGCTTCGCTGCGTTGGACGCGGTGGGTCCCTATGAAGTTCTGAGTCGCGTGCCGGGCTGGACCACGACCTTCGTCGCCCAGCAGGCCGGGCCGGTGCGCACCGACACCGGCATGCTCGGGATCGTGGCCGACGCCTCGCTCGCCGAGTCGAGCTCGCCCGAGCTCGTGCTCGTCCCCGGCGGTCCCGGCCAGGCGGCGCTGATGGAGGATGGCCCTGTGCACGAGTGGCTGCGCGCCGTGCACGAGAGCTCAACGTGGACGACCTCGGTGTGCACGGGCTCGCTGATCCTCGCCGCCGCGGGGCTGCTCGAGGGCAAGCGCGCCACCAGCAACTGGCAGGCGCTCGAGGAGCTTGGTGCGCTTGGCGTCGAGGTCGTGCCCGAGCGCGTGGTCTTCGACGGCAAGCTCGTCACCTCCGCCGGCGTCAGCGCGGGTATCGACATGGCGCTGCGGATCGTGCAGCGGATCGCCGGCGATGAGCTCGCGCAGGCGATTCAGCTGGGCATCGAGTACGACCCGCAGCCGCCGTTCGACGCGGGCTCGCCGGAGAAGGCGCCGGCGGCGATCGTCGAGGCGGTGCGTGCGTACTCGCGCTTTGAAAAGTCTGCCGCCTGACGCCGCCGTTTGGACCTCGCCGCGATCGGGTGCTCGCGGCGAGCGGCTCATCGATGGCCGGTGCAGCGCGGTCTTATTCAACGGTCACCGCTTCGGCGTTCATCGACCCGACGCTCCGCTAATCTGGATCCGACCAGTTCGATCAGGGGGACCAAGCGATGGAATCCGAGCACTCTTCATCTGACTCAGCCTCGACGCTGAGCATCTTCGACGCCCGCGCGGGGACCCGTGCGGCGAGCAGCACCTTCCTGCTCGGCCAGGTGATGTGGCTGGTGGCGATCGCGCTGGCCTTCGCCGCGGCGGGCTCCTACATCGGGCGCGACCTCGGCTATGGCACGGCCGAGATCTGCTGGTTCGGCACGCTGGGGATGCTGATCGCGCAGATGTTTGTGCCCGCGCTGCGCGAGGGCCCCATCGGGATGACGTGGATGTTCGGTCTCGCGCTGCTGCTCGGCCTGGGCATGGGGCCGATGCTTGCCCACTACGCCACGGCTGACCCCACCGCGCTCTATCAGGCGGCGGGCGGCACGGCGCTGACAGTCGGCGTGATGGGCTCCTACGGTTTTGCGACCTCGCGCGATTTGATCCGCTGGATGCGGCCGCTGTTCTTCCTGCTGATGGGCGTCTTCGCGCTGTGGATCGTCTTGATCCTCGCGGGCTCGGGAGAAAACCTGGTGCTGAACATCGCGATCTACGCGATCGTCTCGGCCTATCTGGCGATCTATTTTCAGATCATCAAGCGCCAGGCGACCGAGCGCGACGTGGTGTGGCTGGCGACGGGGGTGTTCATCAACATCATCAATATCTTCCTCACGCTGCTGCGCATCTTCGGCGGTCGCTGAGAGAAGGCCGCCGACGGGCGAAAGCGCCCCGGCAAATCGTTCCGTCCCGGGGTGCTCGCTAACCTCCGCCCTGCGATGAGCGAGGAGCAGACCGAGCAGCGCCGTTATGAGCCGCGGGAGATCGAGCCGCGCTGGCAGCGCGTGTGGGCGGATGAGCGCACGTGGGAGGTCTCCAATGACCCTTCGGCGTCTGCCGCGAAGGCGCCGAAGTCCTATGTGCTTGAGATGCTGCCCTATCCGAGTGGGGAGCCGCACATCGGGCACCTGAAGTGCTACGCGGTGGGAGACGCGATCGCGCACTTCCACCGTCGCCTGGGCCATCGGGTGCTGCACCCGATGGGCTATGACTCCTTCGGGCTGCCGGCGGAGAATCATGCGATCAAGACGGGGGTGCACCCGCGCGAGTCGATCGCCGCCTCGATCGCCTCCTTCCAGCGCCAGTTCCGCTCGTGGGGCATCTCGATCGACTGGTCGCGCGAGCTGGCGACGAGCGAACCGGGCTACTACCGCTGGACGCAGTGGATCTTCCTGGAGCTGCTGCGCGCCGGGCTGGCTTACCGCAAGGAGGCGGCGGTGAAGTGGTGCCCGCACGACCAGACGGTGCTCGCCAACGAGCAGGTCGTGGACGGCCACTGCGAGCGCTGCGGCGCGTTGGTTGAGGTGCGCCAGCTGGAGCAGTGGTTCCTGCGCATCACCGACTACGCCGAGCGCCTGCTGGGCGACTTGGAGGGCATCGAGTGGCCCGAGCACGTAAAGACGATGCAGCGCAACTGGATCGGGCGCTCAGAGGGCGCGGAGGTGACGTTCCGCTGCGAGGACTCGGATCCCGACCGGGTGGGCGGGATCCCGATCGACTATCCGGTGTTCACGACGCGCCCGGACACGCTCTTCGGGGCGACGTTCTTCGTGATGGCCCCCGAGCACCCAGACGTGCTGCGCCTGGCCGCCGGGACGCCGCAGGAGGAGGCCGTGAGGGAGTACATCAACCACGCGCTGACCGAGTCGGGCGAGGAGCGCGGCTCGGCGGATGCGCCCAAGACGGGAGTGGCGCTGGGGCGCAGTGTCATCAATCCGGTGAACGGCGAGGCGATCCCGATGTATGTCGCGGACTACGTGCTGATGGAGTACGGGACGGGCGCGATCATGGCGGTGCCGGGGCACGACGAGCGCGACTATGCGTTCGCACGGGCCTATGACCTGCCGATCCGCAGGGTAATCGAAGGTGCCTCCGAGCCGCCCTCGGCCGACTTTGGCGCTGGATCGAGCGATGTGGCTGCGGGGTCTGACGCGGGCGTGGCGGCCGGTGAGGGAGGCGAAAGCTGGGAGCGCTCGCCGCAGAGCCTCCCTTACAGCGGTGACGGTCCGCTCGTGAACTCACATCCTGATTTCGACGGCATGCACAACCGCGAGGCGCTCGGCGCGATCGTGCAGTGGCTCGACGGCGAGGCCAAGGGGCACGCGTCCGTCAACTACCGCCTGCGCGACTGGCTCGTCTCGCGCCAGCGCTACTGGGGCTGCCCGATCCCGGTGGTCTACTGCGAGGAGTGCGGGATGGTGCCGGTGCCCGAGGAGCAGCTGCCGGTGGAGCTGCCAGACATCGAGGACTACGCCCCGCGCGGGCGCTCACCGCTGGCGGCCGACGAGGATTGGGTCGCCACCACCTGTCCCTCCTGCGAGGGGCCGGCACGGCGCGAGACCGACACGATGGACACGTTCGTGGACTCCTCGTGGTACTTCCTGCGCTACTGCGACTCGACCAATGGCGAGGCCGCGTGGGATCCGGCGGCGCTGGCGCAGTGGATGCCGGTGGACCAGTACATCGGCGGCGTGGAGCACGCGATCCTGCATCTGCTGTACGCGCGCTTCTTCACGAAGGCGCTGGCGGACCTCGGTCACCTGAGCTTCCAGGAGCCCTTCCAGGCGCTGTTCACGCAGGGGATGGTGACTAAGGACGGCGCGAAGATGAGTAAGTCCAAGGGCAATGTCGTCTCGCCCGCGTCGATTGTGGAGCGTCGCGGGGCGGACACGGCGCGCTGTTACATCCTGTTTGTCGGTCCGCCCGACCAGGACGCGGACTGGTCGGATGAGGGGGTGGAGGGGGTGTACCGCTTCTTGGGGCGCCTTTGGCGGCTGGCGGCGGAGACCGCTGAGAAGGGGGGGACGGCCGGCCCGCATGCGGGCCGGCCCGGGCCGGCACATGTGCCGGCCCGCCAGGAGGCGCATGCGCCTCCTGGAACAGAAGGGGACATCTCGGGTGCGGATCTGGAGCTGTTGCGCAAGAGTCACTGGGCGATCGACAAGGTCTCGACTGACCTGCGCCGCTTCGCCTTCAACACGGCCATCTCGGCGGTGATGGAGCTGCTCAACGAATGCTCACGCCTGCGCGAGACGGCCGGCGTGGAGACCCAGCGCTTCGCGCTTGCCACTGGGGCGTCGCTGCTGTTCCCCTTCGCACCGCACGTGTGCGCGGATATCCACGACATGCTCACGGGCGAGCGTGTGTGGGAGCAGCCCTGGCCGCAGGCCGACCCGGCGCTCCTTGAGCGTGAGTCCTACGAGCTCGTGTGCCAGATCAATGGCAAGGTACGCGACCGCGTGCAGGCTCCCACGGAGGCCGGGCCGGAGGAGCTGAAGGCGCTGTGTCTTGCGGCGCCCAACGTGCAGGCCCACATCGACGGCCACGAGGTGGTCAAGGAGATCGTGGTGCCCGGCAAGCTCGTGAATATCGTCGTTCGCTGAGTCCCGCTCCCGCCGAGGGGTCGAGTTCGAGTGTCACGTGCCCTCCTGCGGAGAGGGGGTCAAGCGCCACGTGCCGGCGCGTCGGACGCGGGGCATACACTCGACGGATGCCAGACCTCAAGCCCGCCTACCTGATCCACGGCGACGACCACGGCGCGGTGGCCGAGCGCCGTGCGCGCCTGCGCGCCCTCGCCGAGGCCGGCGGCGATGCGGGCTCAGTCGAGCTACTCGAAGGCGAGCAGGGTACCCCGGCCGGCGTGGCGCAGGCGTTGTGTGCGATGACCTTCGCGATGGGGCTACGCGTACTGATCGTCGACGGCGTCGAGCGCTGGAAGCAGGCCGAGGTCGAGTCCCAGCTAGCGCCCGCGATGAAGGCGATGCCGCCCGACACCACAGTCGCGCTGTTCGCGCGCGAGGAGGGCCGCGCCAAGGCGCCCGCGGCACTGCACAGGGCGGTGGAGAAGGCCGGCGGGCAGGTCGTGGCGGAGAGCACCGTCAAGCCCTGGGAGCTACCCCGCTGGGTGCGCGAGCAGGCAGCGCGCATGGGCATCGCACTCGATGCAGCCGCCGCGAAGGCGCTCGTGGCGCAGGTCGGCGAGCGCCAGCAGCGGCTGCTGCGCGAGCTCGAGAAGCTCGCCCTCGAAGCGGACCTCGCCGCCGGTGGGGCAAGGGTGAGCGTGAGCGTGGAGGACGTTGAAAGGAGGGCCGCGCAGTCGGCCACCACCCGCGTATGGGGCCTCGCGGACGCGCTCGTCGCCGGCGACGCGGTGCGCGCGCTGCGCGACTACCTGAGCCTGCGCCGCCAAGGCGAGCGCCTGCCCGGGCTCACCTTCGTGATGGCGGGGCGCCTGCGCGAGGCGCTCGCCGTGGCGCTGCGACTCGCCGAGGGCGAGTCCGTGGCGGAGGTCAAGCGCGGCCTGCGCATGCCCCCGCGCGCCGCGGAGCGCTTCGTGGCTGACGTCGCGCGCACCGAGCCCGAGCGCCTACGCGCGTCGCTGCAGGCACTCGCCGACCTCGAGCTCGACACGCGCGGCGGGGCGCTCGTGAACGCGCAGCGCTCGCGGCTCTCGGGACTACAGGAAGACACGCTCGCGCTGCGCGCCATCCAGGCAGCCACCGCCTGATCTGGAGATCGAGTCCTTCGCAGGCACGCCTGACTGCTCGTCGCGAGGGGCAGGCCGTCGCGGAAGGCCAAACCGGAACGTCTAGGACTTCGGACGGAGCGTCTAGGACTTGACCGACGCACGAGTGCGCGCCGCGCGGCTCTTCTTGCGTGCACCGGTGTTGCGGTGCAGCGCGCCGCGCTTGATGGCCTTGTCGATCGTGCGCACGAGCTCGCGGTGCGTGGCCTCGGCGGCGTCCTGCTTGCCCTCCTGCACGTCCGCCTCCAGCCGACGAAAGTAGGTCTTGATAGCCGAGGTGTAGTTGCGGTTCTCCAGGCGCTCGCGCTCGGAGCGGAGGATGCGCTTCTTCTGTGAGTGAATGTTGGCCATCGGTGGAGCGCCGTACTATAGCGGCCTTGTCCGCCACCGGAGAAGCAGTCATGCCTGCCTCGCAACAGCCAGCCGGACGCAGGGTCGCCGTCAACACGGCGATCTTCTCGATCGGCACCGGCATCTCGCGGGTCGTCGGCGTGGTGCGGGAAATCGTGATCGCCGGCTTCTTCGGCACCACGCCGTCGATGTCGGCCTTCACGCTGGCCTTTCAGGTGCCCAACCTGGTCGCGAACCTATTCGCCAACGCGGCGCTCTCGGCGGCGTTCGTGCCGGTCTTCACCGATCTGCTGGAGCAGGGGCGTCGCCGCGAGGCCCTGGGCCTGGCCTCGACGCTGTTCTGGATCATGCTGCTGGCGCTCAGTGTGATCACGGCGTTCTTCATCCTCACCGCCGGGCTGATCATGCCGCTGTTCATCGGCCCGACCTTCAGCAGCGCCACCGTCGCGCTCACCGTGGGTCTCTCGCAGGTGCTCTTCCCGGTCGTGCTGCTGCTCGGGCTGATGGGGTTGATCGTGGGGATCTTGCAGTCCTATGACCACTTCACCGTCCAGGCGATCTCCCCAGCGATATGGAACCTGGTGATCATCGTGCTGCTCATCGTCCTGCACCCTCACTTCCACGGCGAAAATGGGGTCTACGCGCTGGCGATCGCGATTCTGCTGGCCACCGCGGTGCAGTTCCTGATGGTGCTTGGCGCGCTCGGGCGGATCGACTTCCGTCTGCAGTTCCACATCGACTGGCGTGACCCCCGCATCAGGCAGGTCTTCCTGTTGATGCTGCCGGTGACGATCGGCCTGGGGATCGTCAATCTCGATCAGCTCATCAACTCGGCCTTCGGCACGCTCGTCACCGCCGAAGGGCCGGCCGCGATCAACACCGCGTTCCGCGTCTACATGCTGCCTCAGGGGATGTTCAGCGTCGCCGTGGCGACGGTGCTGTTCCCCGTGCTGAGTCGTCTGGCCTCGCGCCGCGACAGTGGGGGGATGCGCCAGACAGTCGGCGCGGGGATGCGCCAGATCAACCTCCTTTTGATCCCCGCCGCGGCGTTCATGCTCGTGCTCGCGACGCCGATCATTCGACTGCTCTTCGAACACGGCGCCTTCGGGCCCAGATCGACTGAACTGGCCTCGATCGCGCTGTTCTGGTTCGCCTTCAGTCTTCCCTTCGGTGGGCTGAACCTGCTGCTCACGCGCACCTTCTTCGCCGTGCAGCGCCCCTGGATCCCGATGCGCCTGGCGGCGGTCAATATCGTCGTGGACGTGATTGTCTCCGTCGGCCTCTACAAGCCGCTGGGGATCGCAGGCCTCATAATCGGCACGCTCGCCGCCAACGTCGTGATGACCGCAATGCAGTACACCCGCCTGCGCACGGGGCTGAATGGGCGCCTGGAAGGCGCGCAGACAACGATGATCACCGCCCGTATCCTCGTGGCCTCCGCGCTGCTCGCGGGAGTCTCCTGGGTCGTGTGGTATGCGCTCAATGCTCTTCTAGGCACCTCGATCCCCGCGCAGATCATCAGCGTTGGCGGGGCCGCCGGCGCCGGCCTGTATGTGTATACGCAGGCCGTGCTCGCGATGCACATCCCCGAGGCCCATCAGGTGCGCAGGCTGATCATGGGACGGTTCGGGCGGGCTTGACACCGCCCTTCGCGTCGCGTCCGGCCGGACCGGCCGCGTTACCCCAAAATGCGGCCGGGCGGACCCGAAGGCCCGCCCGGACTGCCCGGTCATAGATCGCCGCTTACTACTAACGTCCCAGGACTGTGTCTCGCCTGGGCGGCATGACACTCCCGACCACCGGACTGGCCGCCGGCCCGAGGGTCGGCGCGTGGCGCGGCTGGACCCTCGCGGGCCCGCGGTCGAGTTGGCGATCCGCCGGACCATGAAGGCTAGCGCGCCGGGCAAGCCGGCCGACGCGCTAGGTGTACGCCGCTGCGCGACGGCTCCACACGGAGCGTGCAGGCTCCCACTACGCGACCCATCTGGCGCGCCCTCGAGGCGCGCCCCTTCTAGTCTCTAGGCCGTGGACCAGGCGCACATACGCAACTTCTCGATCATCGCCCACATCGACCACGGCAAGTCGACGCTGGCGGATCGCATCCTCGAGCTCACGCACACGGTGGCTGCACGCGAGATGCGTGCGCAGCTGCTCGACTCGATGGACCTCGAGCGCGAGCGCGGGATCACGATCAAGGCGCAGGCCGTGCGCGTGTTCTTCAAAAGCGAGCGCGACGGGGAGACCTATCAGCTGCACCTCATCGATACGCCCGGGCACGTCGACTTCACGTATGAGGTCTCGCGCTCGCTGCAGGCCTGCGAGGGGGCGCTGCTTGTCGTCGACGCCTCGCAGGGGGTCGAGGCGCAGACGGTCGCCAATACCTACCTCGCGGTTGAGGCGGGCCTGGAGCTGATCCCCTGCCTGAACAAGATCGACCTGCCCGGCGCCGAGCCAGAGCGCGTGGCCGGCGAAGTGGCGGACCTGCTGGGCGAGCCGTCCGAGGGGATCCTGCGCATCAGCGGCAAGACGGGCGCCGGGGTGGGGGAGGTGCTGGAGGAGCTCATCGCGCGCGTGCCGCCCCCCGCGGGCGACCCCGCCGCGCCGCCGCGCGCGCTGATCTTCGACAGCGAGTTCGACCAGTATCGCGGCGTGATCGCCTACATTCGCGTCGTCGATGGGGTCTTCCGCAAGGGCGACGCGCTGCGCGCGATGGCCACCGACACGCACGCCGATATCGACGACATCGGCTGCTTCTCCCCGCAGATGGTCCCCACCGACCAGCTTGCCGCGGGGGAGGTGGGGTACCTGATCACGGGCATCAAGGACGTCACGCTGCTGCGGGTCGGAGACACGCTCACGGTGCGCCGCCGCAGCAGCGCGGCCCTGAGCGTTCAGGAGGCCACCGAGGCGCTGCCGGGCTACCGCGAGGTCAAGCCGATGGTCTTCTGCGGCCTCTTCCCGATCGACAGCGACAGCTACCCCGACCTGCGCGATGCGCTGGAGAAGCTCACGCTCAACGACGCGGCGCTCTCCTGGGAGCCCGAGACGAGCGACGCGCTCGGCTTCGGCTTTCGCTGCGGCTTCCTCGGGCTGTTGCACATGGACATCGTGCGCGAGCGCCTGGAGCGCGAGTACGACCTGGAGCTGCTCGCGACGATGCCCTCGGTCGAGTTCGACCTAACGCTGACGAGCGGCGAGAAACTGGAGGTGCATAACCCCTCCGACATGCCCGATCCGGGGACGATCGAGGAGATCCGCGAGCCCTTCATCACCGCCCAGCTGATCGCCCCGCGCGAGTACGTGGGCGCGATCATGGAGCTCTGCCAGGAACGCCGCGGCGAGCACGCGGGCATGCACTATCTCTCGCCCGAGCGCGTGCAGATGACCTACGAGCTGCCGCTCGCGGAAATCGTGCTCGACTTCTTCGACCAGCTGAAGTCGCGCACGCGCGGCTACGCTTCACTCGACTACGAGCTGAGCGGCATGCGCCCCTCGGACCTCGTCAAGCTCGACGTGCTGCTCGCGGGCGACACCGTCGACGCGCTCTCGATGGTCGTGCACCGCGAGAAGGCCTACGACATGGGGCGCACGCTCACCGAAAAGCTCCGCAAGCGCATCCCGCGCCAGCAGTACGACGTCCCCATCCAGGCCGCCCTCGGCTCGCACGTGATCGCGCGCGAGACCGTCAAGGCCTTCCGCAAGGACGTCATCGCCAAGTGCTACGGCGGCGACATCACGCGCAAGCGCAAGCTCCTGGAGAAGCAGAAGGAGGGCAAGAAGCGCATGAAGCAGGTCGGCCGTGTGGAGGTGCCCCAGGAGGCATTCCTCGCGGTGCTCGAACTGGGCGAGGAGGGGTGAGGGTGAGAATCCTGTTCGTCTGCCTGGGCAACATCTGCCGCTCGCCCACCGCCGAAGGAGTGATGCGCGAGCTGGTGCGCTCGGCTGGGCTGGAGGACTCGATCGAGCTCGACTCCGCGGGCACCGGCGCCTGGCACGTGGGCCACTCGCCCGACCCG
This sequence comes from uncultured Solirubrobacterales bacterium, assembly GCA_963723045.1. Lineage (GTDB taxonomy): Bacteria > Actinomycetota > Thermoleophilia > Solirubrobacterales > Solirubrobacteraceae > Palsa-744. The sequence continues at coordinate 984,375 of CAVROU010000001.1, forward strand.
CGTGCCGCCGCCGCAGCGCGCGGTCGTGGCATCGCACTGAGCGGAAAGGCTCGCCGCGTGAGCGCCGCCGATTTCGTGGACTTCGATCTGATCCTCGCGATGGACCGCGCGAATTTGCGCGATCTGCAGGCCCTCGCGCCCCCTGAGGCGCGCTCTCGCGTGAGGCTGCTGCGTGAGTTCGACCCCGCCGGCGCGACGGGGGACGATCTGGATGTGCCCGATCCCTACCACGGCGAGGCGGGCGGCTTTGAAGAGGTGCTTGACCTCGTGCAGGCGGCCTGCGCAGGTCTGCTGGAGGAGATTCGCGCGGCGCGGATTCCGTGAGCGTCCCGCCGCGGCGGAGTCGTCGGAATAAGAGAGGTGCGTGCCAGCACCCTCAGCGAGCGCCGTCGCATCTATCTTCAGGCGAGGGTCGTCGTCGCGCGCCACTACCGCCGCGACCTTACGCTCGAAACGGTCGCGCAGGCGCTGTCCTGCTCTTCGCGCCAGCTGCAGCGCTCCTACGCCCAGTTCGGCGAGCTCACCTTCCATGAGGATCTCGTGGCGCGGCGCCTGAGGGCGGCGGCGGAGCTGCTCGCACTGCAGGCGATCCCGATCCGCGACGTGGCGCGGCTCGTGGGGTATCGCAACGCCGCGCACTTCGCCGCGGCCTTTCGCCGTCGCTTCGGGGTCTCGCCGGCAAGCTTTCGCCGGCAGGCGCGCCGTCACAGCGCTTCCGCCTCGGCCGCTTGAAGCAGGCATCGAGAGCCTGTGCCGTCAGGTTCGTCATGCCTCCACAGGCATAGGTTCTAAGGTCGAGGAGCATGCCCCCCCGGACGATCGCCACCGAGGAATCGGAGAGCGCCGAGCTGGCGGCGCACTCACGCCGGCTGCGCAACAACCTGATCACGCTCGCCGTCTTCTTCCTGCTGGTGATCGCGCTGCTGCTGGCGGTCCCGGGACTGCGCTCGGTGGCCGAGCGCATCACCGACGCCCAGCCCGGGTGGGTGGCGCTCGCGATTGGACTGGAGCTGCTCTCCTGTGCCGGCTACGTGGTGCTGTTCGGACTCGTCTTCACCAAGCTCAGCCGCGGGCTGAGCTACCGCCTATCGCTTGCGGAGCTCGCCGTCAACTCGGTCGTCTCGGCAAGCGGCATCGGCGGGATCGCGCTGGGGGCGTGGGTGCTGCGCAGCAAGGGCGTCTCGGTCGAGCGCGTGGCCAAGCGCTCGGTGCTGCTCTTCGTAATGACCTCGGCCGTCAACGTGGGCGCGACAGCGGCGATCGGCATACCGATGTGGCTCGGTCTGCTGCCAGGCTCGAGCAACCCGCTTCTGACGCTGCTGCCGGCGCTGCTCGCTCTCGCCACGATCGCCGCGACGCTCGCCATCGCGCGGTGGGCACAGGCGTTGACCGAGCGCAAACGGCTCGGGGAACGCACCGGCGTGGCGCTGACCGCTGTGAGCGACGGCGTGCACGAAGCGGTGCAGCTGATTCGCGAACACGACTGGCGCCTTTTGGGATCGGTGGGGTACTGGCTGTTCGACAACCTCGCGCTCTACGCCTGCCTGGCGGCATACGGTCCCACGCCGTCCTTCTGGGCGGTCGCGATGGCCTATCTGGTGGGCATGCTCGCCAACTCGATCCCGATCCCCGGGGGCCTCGTGGCGGTGGAAGGCGGCCTGTTCGGGATGCTGCTGCTGTTCGGCGTGCACCCCGCCGGGGAGGCGCTGGCGGGGGTGCTCACCTACCGCGCGATCTCGCTGTGGTTGCCCGCGGGGATCGGCACGCTGGCGTTCCTCGGGCTGCGTCGGGAAATCGGCAAGCCGCTCGCGCCCGTGGCTCCGGGATAACTCGCTCGCCCGCGCGCCCAGCCTGTCGCCTGGCCGGCCCGCCCAAGCCGTCACTTAGACTGGGCTTGTCTAGAAACCGTCTCTTCGGCCGGCCCTATTTCGACGCGAGGCGCTGGTTGAGCGCTTCGACCGCCCGCGCGTGCTGACAGGCGTGGTGGGGCAGGTTGTTCATCGCGGCCCGTACCCGCGGGGACTGTTCACCATAGAGGCCTGGGCAGTACACGGGTCCCGGCAGCGCTCCAACGGCTGAGCCAGGGGCATTGAGCGTACGCAACGCGCGCGCCGCTTGCATAGCGTGGGCGAGGGTGTCGGAGAACACGTCGATCGCCTGGCGACCGCTGTAGAGCTCGATTGAGCGCCCTTCGTCATAGACCACGGCTGGGACGCCGCGGATCGCGGTGTTGCGCTGCGGACCGAGCGTCTTGTTCGAGTGCAGCCGGTAGATCACGGTGGTGACCTGCAGCGGCAGCATGCAGCTGCCGCCGCCGAGGACGCTCGGCTGGCGCACGCAGTCGCCGTAGTAGACGCTGTCGCCGATCGCCGGGCTGTAGCCCTTCTGACCGTCGACGGCGGTCAGCGGGTAGGTGCCAAACGTGCGACCGACCCAGTAGATCGGGTAATAGGGGAACGTCTCCGCCTCCGCCAGTGCCGTGGATCCGAGCGGCGGGGGATGTCCGGTGGAGCAGCCCCCGGCGAGCAGCACGCAGGCGCACAGCGCGGCGAGGATCGAGAATGTACGAAGGTGGCCGACCATCGCATCATTATCGAGCAGGCCGCACCGGACAGCTACTTCCAGGCGGTTGGACTGTTGAGTGCAGTACAGACCCGCGCTGATGGCCGAAGAGGCTTTTGCGTGAGTGCCGGGGTTCGGTGTGGTAGCCACCGAACCCCGGAGGGTCTTCCGGGGTTCGGTCCCTGCGTGCCCGTTCGCCCGCCGCCTCGCGCCTCCTTGCCGCCGCCTTGCCTCGCCGGGCGCCATACTCGGGACGCTCATGGGGGCGCAGACAGCATACGTCCGCACCCGCCACCACGACGAGCGTGCTAGAGGGCGGGGCGCTGCGGAGTCCGGCCTACCGTGGGCGGGGTTGGCCGCCGCCGTCGGCGTGGCGCTGTGGCTGCTGGTGGATCCGCGCACGCCGGATCTCGCCGCGCAGGTTTATCGCGTGAGCCTCTTTCGCCACGTGGGGTTTGCCGTGTGGGACGAGCACTGGTACGCGGGCCACGCGCTGCCTGGCTACAGTCTGCTCTTCCCGTCGCTGGCAGCGCTGCTGGGACTGCGCACGGTCGCCGTGCTCTCGGTGCTCGCCTCGGCGGTGCTGTGCGAACGGTTGCTGCGCGAGATCTACGGCGACGGCGAGGCGGTGCGCTGGGGCGCGGTGTGGTTCGCACTGGCGGCCCTCGCGGATATCTGGATCGGGCGGCTGACGTTTGCGCTGGGGGTCAGCTTCGCCGTCGCTGCGCTTCTCGTGTATGTGCGCGGGCGCCCAGGCGTCGCGGTGGTGCTCGCCGCGCTGTGCGCCGCCGCCAGCCCCGTGGCGGGGCTGCTGCTGGCGCTGCTCGCGTTCACGTGCTCGCTGTTGAGTCGCTCGCCCCGCGCGATACTCGTCCTCGGTGCACCGGCGGCGGCGGTTGCAGTGGCTCTTGCGGCGCTCTTCTCTGAAGGAGGATGGGAGCCCTATCCCTTCACCTCCTTCCTTGCGACGACGGCGGCCGTGGTGGGCTTTCTGCTCGTGCTCCCAGCGCGCGAGCGAGGGTTGAGCGTGGGGGCGCTCATATATCTGGGAGTGTGCGTGCTCAGCGTTGCCCTGCACACCCCGATGGGCGCCAACGTCGAGCGCTACGGACTGCTGCTCGGCGCCCCGCTGTTGCTGTGCACTCTGACGGGGGCCGGTAGGGTCGGTGCGGGGCGCGGGCGCACGGGTGGGAGCGACGCGTCTATAGCAGGTGCATATCTGGGGGATAGATCGGCGAGTGATGCATCTGCGGGGAGTGTGCGTGGCGGATCGACAGGCGTTCATACCGTCCGCGGCTCCGGGCTGTTCGTGCCAGCCGTGGCGGTTGTGCTGTGCGGTATCGCGGTGTGGACCGTCTGGGGCCCTGTGCGGGAGACAGTCGCGGTCGCCGGCGACCCCTCGACGGGCGCTGCCTACTACGCGCCGCTGCGACGCTTCCTCACCTCCCACGGAGGTTCGCTGGTTCGAGTCGAGGTGCCCTTCACGCGCAGTCACTGGGAGGCCGCCTGGCTGGCGCCCGCCGTGTCGCTGGCACGCGGCTGGGAGAAGCAGCTGGACACGCGCTACGACATGGTGCTGCTCAGGCATGGGTTGACGGCGGGTGCGTACCGCGCCTGGCTGCAGCGGCAGGCGGTGGGCTACGTCGCGCTCCCCGACGTGCCGCTGGATCCCTCCAGCGCACAGGAGGGGCGCCTGATCGAACGCGGACTGCCCTATCTGCGAGAGATCTTCGCGAGCAGGCACTGGCGCGTATATCGGGTGCTGCATGCCACCCCCCTTGTGCGGGGGCCGGGCCGGTTGGCGGCGCTGGGCCACGATTCCTTCGCCCTGTCTGCGTCGCGCCCGGGAAGCTTTTTGGTGCGCATTCACTACACCCGCTACTGGGTGCTCACCGAGGGTGCCGGGTGTGTGGGGCCGGGGCCGGAAGGCTGGACCACAGTGGATGCCGGGCGACCGGGCAGTGTCGTTGTCGCCGCGCGCTTCTCCCTCGGCCGCGCGCTGGGAGGGGGCGGCAGGACGTGCACCGCTGGGATCTCCTCAGCACTCGGTGGATCCGCACGTGGGGCAATGCCCAAGAATCTGTCCGCGGGGGCGCTCAGCGTTGGGTGAGCGCGTAGAGGCCCGTGTATCCGGTCAGATAGATGTTCTTGCCGTCGGTGATCACCGGGTCGAAGGAGCCTGTGTTCATCGTGAAGAGCACCCTCCCGGTGGAGATGCCCAGCCCGATCGTGCGGTGCGTGCCGAGGTCGGCGAAGTAGACGATCCGCCCGATGATCGTGGGGGAGCCGGAGATGCGCCCGTGGGCGTTGTAGCTCCACTCGACGTGCCCCGTGCGGGCGTTGAGCGCGTAGAAGTTACCGTCGTAGGAGCCGACATAGATCGTCGGTCCCCACCCCGGCGCGTTGGTGACGGCGGGGGAGGAGTAGACGTAGGCGCCGGTCTGATAGGCCCAGTCGAGGCTTCCCGTCGAGGCGTCGTAGGCGTAGACGCGCCCGTCGGTGTTGCCCAGGAAGATGCGCCCGTAGGCGACGGCGGCGGTGGAGTAGAAGGTGCCGCTGCCCAGCAGCGCGCCTTCGCTGCCGCTGCGCCACAGGCGCCGGCCGGTCCGCTCGCTGACCGCCTGCACCTGGCCGGAGTAGTCGCCGAAGTAGAGCACCCCGCTGGAGAGCGTCGGGCTGGCTTTGACCGCTCCCGCCGCGTGGTAGGTCCAGATGACGTTGCCGTTGCGTGCGTTCAGCGCGTAGACGGTGCCGTTCTGCGAGCCGAAATAGAGCCGGCCGTGGTCGAGCAGCGGGGAGGACTCGCTGGGGCTCGGCAGGTTGCGCGACCAGCGGATGGCGCCCGTGGTGTAGTCGACCGCCGCCACGCGCCCGCCCTGGGAGTGGGGGTCGCGAGAGAGCACGGTCGCGTACACCGTCTTGCCGTCGACGGCCGGCGTCGAGGCCGAGAGCACCCCCAGCTGGCGGTTCCAGAAGGGATGGCCGGTGCGCTTGTCGATCGCGCTGAGCACGCCGTCGTCGGCGAGCTGGAAGATCCGGTCGCCATAGATCACGGGCGGGAACTCCAAGCAGCACGTCCCCGCCGTGTACCCAGAGCTGCTTGAACGGCGGGTACAGTCCATTGGAGCCCGGGAAGTAGCGGGTGTGGTTCTTGTCGTAGCCATACAGCGGCCAGGCGGAGCTTTCCGGGCCGCGCACGGGACGCCGCGGCGGAGCTTCGGGCACGAAACGGGCCTTCGGGTGGTAGATGCTGCCCGTGCGGTGGCGCTCGTACAGATAGCCACCCGCCGCCAGCGCGGCGACGAGCAAGAGGAAGGACAGCGCGAGCCAGCGGCGCTTCACGCGGCGAGCTTGGACGAGGAGGCCGGCTCTCCCCCCTTGCGCTGCTGCTGCTGTGCGCCACCGGCCGTCGGCTGTGCGCCGGCCATCGTGGCGCTCTGGGCACTCGCGCCGACCGGCATCCCGGCGCTGGGCCGGGATGGGCGGGCGGGTTTCCTCGCCGGCGCCGTCGTCGTGCGCGCCGCTCCCCGCCGCGCTCCAGTGGCGCCCCGGCGGCGAGCCGCGCCGCTAAGCAGGCGGGTGGCGTTGAGCGCCATGAGCCAGATCAGCGCGATCGCCAAGAGCACGAGCGTGAGACCTGAGATCAGCGCCAGGACGTCGTGGTTGCCCTGCAGCGACCAGTTCCACAGCAGGTAGTCGCCCACGGCGAGCACTGAGACAAGGGCCAAGGGCCGATGTTGCACGCGGCACACCCTAACGGTCTGCTGGGACGGACGACCGCCGGCGAGGGTCGCGATAACGGTCTGCTGGGATGGACAATCGCTCGCGAGGGGCGGCGACAGCGATCTGCTGGGACAAACGACCGCCGGCGAGGGCTGGCGAGCCGCGGTCGGGGACGCGCCGGCTGACCGGCGAGCTGCGCCATATGCTCCCGTGTCGTGAGCCGACGTTCAGAGATCTTTGCCTCGGGCCTCCTCGACGGACAGGCGGCCCTCGTGACGGGTGGCGGTACCGGGCTGGGCCGCGGCACCGCCCTGGAGCTGGCGCGCTGCGGGGCCTCCGTGATGGTGGTGGGGCGCCGGGAGGAGCCGCTGCGCCGCACCGTCGAGGAGATCCGCGCTGAGGGAGGCTCCGCGGAGGGGGTTGCCGGCGACGTCCGCACGCCCGAAGAGGCGGCGCGGCTGGTGCAGGCCGCGCTCGGTCGCTACGGCCGCCTGGACGTGCTCGTGAACAACGCCGGCGGCCAGTACTTCACGCCCGCCGAGGCGATTGCCGCGAAGGGCTGGCGGGCCGTATGGCGGTTGAACGTGGACGGCACCCTGCATATGGCCCACGCGGCGTATGAGCTGGCGATGGAGCCGGCGCGGCGCAGGGACGATCGTCAACGTCACGCTCTCACCGCACCACGGGATGCCTGGGATGGCGCACTCGGGCGCGGCGCGCGCGGCGGTCGAGGCGCTCACGCGGGAACTCGCTGGGCGCTGGGGCGCGGAGGGAGACAAGGGTGAGGGTAAAGGTGAGGTTGAGAGTGGGGCGGGTGTGGTGGTCGTGGCAGTGGCCGCCGGGCACTTCGACACCGAGGCGCTCGAGAAGTACCCGGAGGCGATCCGCGTGGGCACAGCGCGGTCGATCCCCGCGCAGCGACTTGGGACCGTGCCGGAGCACGCATGGCTCGTGGTGTTGCTCGCTTCGCCGCTGGGGCGGGCTTTCAACGGGTCCACGATCACGCTCGACGGGGCGCGAGACAACTGGTTCGGCCCCTGGCCGCCTCCGGGCATGGCCGGGGAGGGGGGAGAGGTGCCCGCGGAGGAGCGGCGCCCGGCAGGGTAGGCTCTGCTGCCGGCCCGGTGAGGGCGACGGCGGAGCCATCGGCGATACGACGCCCACCCAAGCGATGACCTGCGATTCAGGCCTCGATGGTCGGCCGGAGGCGCTCCGAGCGCTCTGAAGCCCCCGCGGGCCGGTAAGATGTCGGGGTGGCTTGCGGGCGAAGTGTTGTGGTTGCACAGAAGCCTTCCAAGCTTCTAGGGCGGGTTCGATTCCCGTCGCCCGCTTGCTTTAGTCGGTCGTATGGTCGTGCGTTGGATGCCACGGGGAGTGGCGCAGTCTGGTAGCGCACCCGGCTGGGGGCCGGGCGGTCGCAGGTTCAAATCCTGTCTCCCCGATAGAAAACCCGGTCGCGACAGAAACCGTCACGGGATGCCGAGCAACGCCAAATTCTCTGGCGTATGCAGGGAGTTCTTAGGGAACGGAGGACGTGGAAGGCCAGCGGCCGGAGGGTCGCATCCACGGATCTCTTCGGCGTCTGTGCCACGAATCTGTGCCACGGCGGCGTCGTGGCACAGGCGTACATATCCGGGCGCGAACAAGCCCTCTGGCCGTGCCACGATGCGATGGTGGCACGGCCTACTCGCCGTGCCACCATCGCCCCCGGTCGGCCTCGTCAGCTGGCGCGGGGGCAGACCTTTGATCGCTTCGTTTGCGGCAGTTGGCCGCCACGCACCGGTAGAACACACACGGAGGACTATGCTGGCGCCCTCGAGGGGGCGCGGCTGGGCGCTACTGAGTAGCGGTGATCCTGAGCCCGCTCTTCGGTTCGGCGCTGCGCGGTGGACAGCGCGATACGTGCGCTCGGCGCATTGCTGGCGATCACCGCCACCCGTCAGTGAGCTGGCTCGGGGCGGCGTGGGGTGTGGCGGTGCAGCAGGCGCTCCATCGCTCGGCGGCGCACGGCCTCCGGGCTCAGGCGCATCATCAGGTCGCGGGTGCCGGTGTGGGTTGAGAGCGCCAGGCGGGCGAAGCGCGATGACTCGCGTTGAAGCATGTGCGCTCTTGCGCGCCGCGCCGCCGCGTAGTCGGCCAGCGCGCCGGACAGCTCGCCGCCCGCGCGCAGTGCGGCGAGCAGCGCCTCGGCGTCCTCGATGGCCTGGGCCGCGCCTTGGCCGAGGTTGGGCTCCATCGCGTGGGCGGCGTCGCCGAGCAGCGCCACCGTCCCGCGCGTCCACGTGGGGAGCACGCCCAGGCGCAGGATGCGGTTGACGAGAACTCTCTCGGGCGGGGTGGCGGCGACCTGGGCGGGCATCGGTGCCGGCCAGCGCTCGGCGTCGAGGGCGGCGAGCGGATCCTGCCCGTCGATGAGCGCGCTCGGGGCCTCGTAGAACCAGTAGGAGCGTCCGGCGGGAAGCGCCGCCCCGCCGACGAGCTCGCCGCGGCCCCACGCCTCGAAGGTCTCCCCGCACCCGATGTCGTGGTCGGCGATCCCGCGGATCACCGTGTAGCCGCTGTCGAGCGGCCGGGCGCTTGGACAGACGTGCTCGCGCACGATCGAGCCGATGCCGTCAGCGCCGATCACCCCGTCGCCGTCGACCCGCTCCCCGCCCACGAGCGTTACGCCCCGCTCGTCCGCCACGCTCACCGCCACGCCGCAGCGCACCGCCACACCCTCGGCGAGCACCCGCTGCAGCGCAGCCCGCTCGACGACCAGCATAGGTGCCCCCGCGTGGCTCCCCAGCGCTTCGACGTCGATCTCCGACAGCGTGTGCCCGCTGGCACCGCGGATCACCGTGCGCCGGGCGGGCACGGCGACTGCACGCACCGCCGGACCGTGCCCCAGCGCATCCAGCGCGCGCACCGCATTGGGCCAGAGCAGCAGCCCCGCGCCGATCGGGGTGCTGGCCGGGGAGCGCTCGAGCACCACCGGCTCGTGGCCTGCCAGGGCTACGGCCCGCGCGGCGCACAGGCCGCCGATCCCGGCGCCGACGATCACGAACCGCTGCATGCCTTGCAGCATAAAGTTGAGGGGCCTCGGCGTCGCTCGGCGCTCACCCGAGTGCGAGGGCAACGGCGAAGAAGAATGCTGCGAAGCCGGGGAGCGCCGCCACAAACCCGCGGAGCATCGCGAGGCTGACCGCCGGCCCATCGTGTGCGAGCGTGAACGCAGCAAGAACGCTCGCGGCGATTCGTCGATGACTATCTGCGTGAGGTCCGCCCGTTGTTCTTGGCGCGGCGCACGCACCAGCGGACCGTCTATCGCCCGAGCGAGATTTGCCAGTGGGATCTGTGGGAGCCATCGGCATGGGTGCCGGTCGGGCATGGTGAGGTCCGTCGCGCGTGGGTCGTCGTCGCGTGCTTGGGTATTCGCGTGCCGGCGCGGGCGCCTTGGTGTTCTCGAAGGAGGCGTCGGATGTGCTGTGGGGGATGGCGCGCTGCTTGTGGTCGTTGGGGGCGCTACCTGACGCGGCGATGCTCGCCAAGCTGCTCTCGGCAGGGATGCTCAAAGCAGTGTGGGTGCCCGATGAGGCAACGAGCTCGTTGCGCCGGCGGGTAGGCCGCCGCGCAGGGAGGCTCGGTCACAGCGGGCGCGAGCCCGCGCACCTAACTCTGGCGCGGCCAGACGATAGCGATACCTGCTAGGCAGCGTGACTGATAGGAGCGTGGCACTCGCCCCCACTCAGGCATGTCGAGGCGGTGCCTACTAGATCAGCTTGACATCGAGCAGCGTTGGATTGACCAGCGTTGGATTGCGTGGGGCCGCCAGCACCCCGGTCGAACCGTCCCACTCCAGAATGAACAGAACCTTCCTTTGGGTCCAGGCATAGATTGGGTGGCATTCAGGCGAGCCAAAGCCAGCGTTGAACTCGTAGTCGAGCATCGGGCGAGCCTCCTCCCAGGTGAGAAGTTGTCCGATCCGAGCCCGCGCCGAGCTGGTGATCTGTTCTTGTTCTTCGTCAGGGCTGTCCCCCCAACCGAACGACCCGATGATGATTGCTGAGATCGGTTCCCCGTCCGCTACGCGCTCTATCGCCTCAGCGAACGTGAAACGCCTGCTTCGAGAATTGTCGTCGACGGAAACGGCTGATCCTGTCGAGCCCACATATAGATCATTACAGGCTGATCTTGAGGTTGCTATGCAATGCAGGCCGGCGCCTAAGGGCCCTGGAGCACGACCAGAGAGGTGCAGCACCGGAGTCGATCTGAGAGCCGACGCCAGGGAGCCCGAGATCCTCCCCTCAAAGGCGACAGCTACCGGCCTCAAAGACCACGACCTCGGCGCCCGACCCAGCGATCCGCCACCCCACACCGACTAACAAGACCCCCACGGACAGCCGCGCCGGCGGCCACTCGCTCCGCCTCGCCTACGGCTCGGCTCCGCTCCCAGCCACCGAGAGGGGGGGTCAATTCTCAACCGGCGCTACAGGGTCAATTCTCGACCGGCCTTGACAACCCCGCCCTCGCTCACCTCGGGCACCTCTTCGTCAAACCCGCGTACTGGGGGTCGGGCCTCGCCACACAGCTATTGACGCGCGCGAGGACCGCTGCGAACGCACGCGGGTTTGTGGCGATGCGCCTGTTCGTCCCTGCCGGCCAGGCACGCGCCCGGCGCTTCTACACACGCGAGGGGTTCACCCAAGTCGGCGAGCCCTTTGACGCCGGCCTGGCTCTGCCCGTACTCAAGTACCGGCGCTCACTCTGAGCCCAAGAACCTCACAGAGCCCAGGCGCGACCCGCGCTGGCGATCACCGACGAGCGCCAGGTCGGCTCCGGCTACGCCGAGCAGCCCCTTGGAGGCTTAACCCAGCCGGGGGCTCAGGCTGCGTCGCTCTGGGGATTCGGGTCACAATGGCGCCGTGCGCGTCTTTCAGACCCTGCTGGCATTCAGTGGCAACGCGCCGCCGCAGCTCGCGCTGACCCACCGGCTTGTTGAGCGCGGCCACGAGGTGCGGGTCCTCGCGCACCGCGCCGCACGGGAGCGAGTCAAGAGAACGGGGGCGGAGTTCGTGGAGTTCCGGCGGGCGCTGCCCGACATGGACATGGCGCAACCGGAGCACGATGTGCTGCGCGACTGGGAGGCCCGCACGAAGCTCGGCGCGGCGCTGCGGGTACGGGACAATCTGCTGGTCGGCCTGCTCCTCGATACGGCCCGCGAGTGCGTCGAGTTCCTTGAGGGCTGGCACGCGGACGTGGCGGTGCTGGACTGGATGCTCCCCGGGGCCGCTGTCGCGGCCGAGGGCGCTCGTGTGCCGGCTGTAGCACTCGTCCATGGTCCGTTCCCGCTTCCGATCGAAGGTGCTCCACCTATGGGCAGCGGCCTGCGGCCAATGGGAGGGCCGGTCGGCGCTATCCGCGACCGGCTGCTCAACCGCGCCGTTGACCGCCTGTTCGCTTCCGGAGTACCTGTGCTCAACCAGGCGCGGGCGGAGCAGGGCCTGGGACCTCTGGATGACTGGTTTGCACAGTTGTCAGGTGTCGAGGCGATCTACGTGATGAGCGCACCAGAGCTTGACTTCTCAAGCCAGGGCGCGCTGCCGGCGAACACGAGCTACGTCGGCCCCGCGTTCGAGCCGTTTGAGGGGGAGTGGCACTCCCCGTGGCCGGACACAAACCGTGACCCACTCGTCCTCGTCAGCTTCAGCACAAGTTTCATGGACCAACAGCGACCCGTGCAGCGCGTCCTTGACGCGCTCGCCGGACTGCCCGTCCGCGTGCTGCTGACGACCGGGCCAGCACTCGAGGCCGAGCAGCTGCGCATCCCGGCCAACACCAGCGCCGTGGCGTTCCTGCCACATCGCATAGCGCTACCCCACGCCGCGCTGATGGTCACGCACGCGGGCTGGCAGACGATCAACGCGGCCCTCGCTGATGGTGTGCCTCTGCTTTGCATCCCTGGCGGGCGCGATCAGCCCGACAACGCCGCCCGCGTAGTCCTCGCCGGTGCCGGGCTACAGGCTCGAAAGAGCGCCTCGCCGCGAAAACTACGCCGGATGATCGTCAGAGCTCTTCAGGACCCCGCGCTCAAGCACGGTGCTCTCGCTATGGCCACGGCGCTCGCTCGCAGCGATGGCGCCATCACGATCGCCGAGCAGCTTGAGCGGCTTCCCGCATGAGCCGCTATCACGTGGTCGTCTTTGATCTCGACGGAACTCTGCTGCGTGGCACGACCGTGTCGCTTTTGTTCGCGCAGTGGGTCGGGCGGGAGGGCGAGATCGCGGAGCTTGAGCGGGCGTTCGGCGCGCACGAGATATCCAACAGCGTGGTGGCCGACACGTCCGCTGGGTGGCTCTCGGGCCGCAGCGTCGCCGAAACGTGGGGGGTGCTCAGGGACGGGCCGTGGATCGAGGGGATGGCCGAGACATTCCGGGCGCTCACGGTTGCCCGGGTGAGTCTTCTGTTGGGGACGGTCACTTGGCGCTTCGCGGCGGAAATGCTGCGCGAGCGCCACGGTTTCGCTGCGGTCAGCGGCACCGAGATGCTGAGTGTCGAGGGAGTCCTATCGGGCGTCGTCAGCCGCTACTTTGATGAGCACGACAAGCTGCGTTGGGTCGAGGGCTGGTGCGCGCAGAACGGATACGCGATGAGCCAGGTCGCAGCAGTTGGCGACTCGCGCTCGGACCTTCCACTATTTCGCCGTGTTGGCTTGTCGATCGCGCTGAATGCCACACCTGATGCTCGGGCAGCAGCGACCCATGTGCTTGATACCGGGGATCTCCGCGATGTGCTCGCGTTGTTGTGAGGTCTTCCTTGGCTATGAGAGGGTGCGCTCGTACACGCGGTAGCGGCGCTTGATCTCGCCGCCCTTCTGCGGCGCGGCGTCGAAGTGCATTTGGTAGAACTTTGCTGCCACGCCTGTGTGCTGGCAGGAGGGCTTGACTCCGGTCGGGGAGTGTCAGCGCGGCACCGACGACCTCGCCGGCGAGGTCGCTCAGGACGAGGAGCGCGACCGTCGCTCTGGACCTCGGGACGAGCGCTCGCCCTGCTTTGCTCATCTGGCGGGTATAGCTGGCTTCTGGCTGTGGCGCGCACGCGGCCTTCGCTGTTGTCCCCGAGACTCACTCGAAGGCGGTGGCACGGGCCGTCTCCCAGGTCGCAAGATCCCTCCGGACCTGTTTGAGGTGCGCAGCGACGGCGTCGAGAGCATCGCTGCCGGGGGGCATCCGTAACGGTGTGGCATCGGAACCGAGAGCCCTGGATGGCGTTGGCAGCCTTGGCGGGATCGCACTCCGGCTTAGCACGAGCAGGGTGTGGTGGGACGTGCAGAGGGTCTGCTCGCTGGGCTTCAGGTTCGGTGGGAGGGGTTGGGCGGGGCGACGGGCAGCTGGTGTGAACGTGTCGGATTATTCTTGTGTCATGCAAGCGCCTCTTTTGGTCGCTGTCGCGCAGCCACGGTGTGCAGCGAAGGACATGCACAGCAACGCGCGGGCACATGCCGAGCTGATCCGCAGGGCGCGAGCGCGGGTTGTCATCTTCCCTGAGCTGTCGCTGACTGGCTATGAGCTTGATGCAGATCCGATCGCGCTCGACGATTGCGTTCTGGACATCATTGTCCGGGCCTGTGAGGAAACGCAGAGCGTCGCGCTTGTTGGAGCGCCGATCCGCGGCTTGGGATCCGGGGCTTACATCGGTTTGCTGCACGTCAGCGCGACGGGCGTCACCGTCGCGTACCGCAAGTGCTTTCTCGGTGGCGAGGAGCCGGCCCACTTCTTGGCGGGCGACGGGCCTGTCGTGATCGAGGTCGACGGCTGGCGTGTGGGATTGGGGATCTGCAAGGACACAGGCGTCGAGCAGCACATCAGCGACACTGCCGCCCTCAATGTCGACGTCTATCTCGCCGGCCTGGTCCACCTCCCAACCGAGCTGGAGATCCAAGAACAGCGAGCACGACGGATCGCCCAGGCCTGTAACTCCTACGTCGGCTTTGCCAGCTTTGCCGGCGCGACGGGCGGTGGCTTTGATCAGACCGCTGGCGTCTCGTCGCTCTGGAGCCCCGCCGGATCTGCGATCGCCCACGCCGGCACCGGCCCCGACGACTTCGCTTGCACGACGCTGATCCACATATAACACCTCCAACCGCCCGATCAGACTGCGCTACAAAACGCAGCTACGTCGCCAATTGGTCCGGTGGTCGGTGGCGCTTTCCGCTCGGAACTCGGCCCCGACCACAGCGCCGGCGCCTGTCCCGTGGCCGCCTCGGCGAGGATGCAGCGGCCCGTTGCGCTTTCGATGACGTGACCCTCGCAAGCGCGTTCGGCTCAGTCCGAGGACCAACGGGACATCAGTACTGGGATGAGCTAGCCGCCATGGGAGTCGGTGTGCGTCGTGGCGAGCGTGTCGTCGACGATGGCGACCTTGTCACATCGGGCGGTATGACGAGCAGCATCTTCCTTGGCCTGCACCTCGTCGAGCGTCTGCTCGGTGCTGACGCTCGCCGCCAAGTCGAAGCAGAGATCGAGCTGCCCAACATCCCCGGCACGACACCACCCCTCACCACCTGAGCCTTGGTTTCGATCGTCTCACGCTAGACGACCCTCAAATCCACAAGGCGCTCGCGACAAAGCCCGTAGAATCGCACCCGGCCAGTCTCGGGCTCCCCGGCCTGGGGAGCGCCACCTTGGTTTGAGCTCAAAGGTTACGGGCGGCGACGGACCACGATCGCCAACCTGCGCGCCTCACCCTCGCAGTGAGATCCCCCCAAAGTCCTCCGTAGTCAGACCACAACGAAAGCGCCGCCACCTCAAGGTCTGCGCCGATCCGCAGAGCAACGCCGCTGACTGCTGACACTGAGGGCATTCTTGTGATCCATTCCTCGACGCCCCACGAGTAGAAGCGCAATCCGTAGATCTCCTCGGCGTCCACGAAGGGAGACCGTGGAACCGTTAGCGCATCCTCGGCTAAATCAGAAATCAGCTTGAATGCTCCGAGCAATGGCGCCCTGTGCCGATACAGGTTAACTTGCATGTCGGGCTCGGGGCGTTTCGGGTCCCAGCCTATGAGATTGAGTAGTGCGCAACTCGCATCCTGGGTCGACCGTGCAACCGTGTATGCCTCCGATTGCTCCCTACTCAACGGCTGAAACGAGAGGACTGCGACTTCTTTCGCGGCATTCCCGAGCTGTAGGTGTAGGCCGGCGCGCAGATAGCCGACAAACACTCCTGGAACAGTGAGTATCCCCGCCCGAAGCCTGCCTTGAATCGCTGATGCCATTCCTGCCCTTCCCTGGCATCTATTCGTGCTGGTCGCTCGTCATTGGGACACCAAACCAAGGCTGTCCAGGTATGTGACGGAAGGGCCCAGCGTGACATTTTGGCCCTCAATCAAGACAACATCGTTTTCCTGCATGGTCCATAGCGCCGCGTAGAAGGCTTCGGGGTGAATGCCCCCGCTCAACTCCATACCTAGACTCATGTGTGTGTATTCCGGTGCATCGTCTTTGCGTAAGCAGAGTAAGATGCGTCGCGCGACTTCCTCCTCCGTGATGGACTCAAGCGCGATTGTCTCCTCATCGGTAGCCGGTTCACGAGCAACGTCATCCTCATGAGGCTTAGGCTCCTGACTCATCGTCGATGTCCTCCTGTTTGCTGTCGGTTGCCGGTTGCGAATCCAGCTGCTCCTACCAGCGGGAACAGCTCCCTCCACCAAATGCTGCACGGGGACAGCCGACTAAACCGCCGTCTCATCCGCGCGTCTCGATGCCCTGTGCCCAGGGAAAGGATTCCCGCAAGACGCTTCAAAGGGAGATCATCCCCAGTTCCTCTAGACAAAGGATCGGCTCGGCAGCCCGAACCTGATTGCCCTCGCAGACCACCACCCCACAGTCTTGCAGCGACTCCAAGGCTCCTAAGACATCCCCTCGTGGGTCGCCGAGCTGTCTCGATAGCTGCGTGCGTGTCAGCGTGCGTGCTGACTTTCCTTCAGGCAGCAGCCGCGTCACTATCGCTCGTTTTACGCTTATAGCGTCCGTTCGTCCGGATGCAGAGCTGCGATCTCCCACGATCAGCCTCGTTCGGATGCGCGCTCATCTGGACGTCGGTATCCCAGCCGCGCGGAGATGCGGTCGGCGGCAGCAATCAGATGCGGACCCAGGTGCTCCACCATCTCTTCCAACGAGATCATCGAGCTGTGCGCCGACATGCTCATCGCAGCCACTACTTCATCGGACTCTGAGAGCACCGGCGCGGCGATCGCATACAGCTCGGGAGCCAGCTCCTGGTCGTTGACCGCGAAGCCCTCGTCTTGCACGTGTGCGAAATCCGCGCGCAGCCCACTCTTGCTCGTGATCGTGTTCGGTCCCATCTTCGTCGGCTTCAGGTCCGACAGAAGGTTGCGCTGCTCCTCCCCGGGGAGGTTGGCCAGCAGCAGCTTGCCCATCGCTGTGCAGTAGGCCGGCAGTCGCGCCCCCGGCGCTAGGTCCAAGTCGAGCTTGCCCTGCCCGCGGCGGGGGCTGCGCACGCGGTCGACGTAGACGATCTCCGGACCGTCCAGCACCGACAGGCTAACCGTGTAAGAAGATTGGCGGCACAACTCCTCTAGGTAAGGTCGTGCGTGCTCACGCAGCGCAGTACTGTTCAACGCGGACATGCCCAGGTCGGTCACGCGTAGGCCGAGGCGGTACTTGCGGGCGGCGCCCTGTTGCAAATAGCCCAGCGCAACCAGCGTGGACATGTAGCGATGCGTGGTACTGCGCCTCATGCCCAGCTCGTCGGCCACTTCCGCGATTCCGCGGATCGGGCGCTCGGGGGTGAAGCTCGAAGAGGATCGCTAGACCACGCTCGAGTGACTGCGAGTAGCGTGGTTCGCGCAGGCTCGGGATCGACCAGTTATCTTCCATCTCGGCTGGAGGCGCTGATCTTTGGCTCATTTGTGCATCCTGCCAAGCGCGTGCACCGTGCAGTGGATGAACCGCCGTGGCCTTAAGGGCACCATCGTCAGCCACCGACTATGTGCCGATGCACTCAGAGTCGCAAGTGCAGGACGCTTCGGCGAGCCGAATGCCCTCCCCCAGGGTTCTGTTGGAGGCACTCGGCCCGCCGGGGGGCACTCGGCCCGCCGGGGGACACGACCAGCGGCCCAAGTAAGCGTGGCGCGGTTCTCGCGCCGACATGGGCCACCTACCTGCCGCAAGCGCCGTCGCATACAACGCTCGGTCTTGCCTTGGGTGGTGCCCGACTGGATGCGGTCCCATCGCGCCATGCGAATCAAGACGTTGCTCAGGGCTAGTCTGAGAGGCCCCGCACCCGCCAGGGCCGGCACGGGGCCTCTCTCACTCCCAACCATGTCAGCGTCGGATCGACGTTCGCTCTCCCCGATATGCCGGACGGGCAGCCGGTTCGGGAAGCACCGCCAGCGACCACCCCCGCTTATTGCCCGCCTCCACCGATACGTTGACATCGTTCAGACAAGTTGGCACATGATTTGGACACCAACGCGGCTCCGGCCCAAATCTGTTCGCCGAGGAAGCTAGACGTTCGCCAGGAAAAAGAAACATTCGCCGGCGAACTGGACGACGTTATGCTGCGCCCAGCCCATACGCCGTGCGCCATAGTCTGAGAATTGGATGCAGAACACGAGTAAGTGATCCGCCTGATTCGATAAGGCGTTTTGTGGTGTGGCTAGTTGCGGGAGTCAGAGCGCTGTTCTTAGATAGATACATGGCGAACATGCAGGCTGAAATCAAGATGTGCTTCTCCCCTTTATCGAGTGAGCCGGCCTCTTTGAGACAGCGGCCTATAAGCACGCAGATCCGCTCTGTCGCCAGCTCTGGCTGCGAGTAGTGTGCCACGTAACTGTGATCGCCGCTGGCTTCGTCATCAAGCTGGTCTGCGTAGCTGTCGAGCATCGCGGTCAGGATTGACACCCAGGGGAAATAGGCTAGGGAAGTCTGGGTGATTTGATCGTCAGTGCATGTTGGTTCGCTGGCAAGCGCGAGCAAGGCAAAAATGGTGAGATCGGTACTGGCTGCGGCCGTCAACTCAAACCACGATGCTTCGTGCCCAGCCGGGAACTCCTTTCTAGCCCAAGCCATAAGAGTTGCATCGCGGCTCGTGGGATCGGGGTCATGGTTAATAGCACAGACCTGACCTCGACGAGCCTCCCTTATGGCCGATGATCGAATGCAGTCATAGGACGGCAAACACGCGCAGTGCGCTCGACAGTCGATGACCAGAGCACGTAGATAACCTGAGTCGTCGTACTCTGGGCTGAACTTGTAGTAGTCAGAGATCGGGCGGTCGGCATCGAGCGCATCAATGAGCGCCAAGTGAAGCTGGAGCCCGTTTGCGACACCAGCGTCAGCACTGCGCTCGTTTACGTTATCGAGGAAGTCCCAAATGACCTCATAGGCGACGAGCAGGCGTAGCAAGTTTGGATCGCGAGCTCGGGGCAAGATCGAGAACAGGGCGGCCCCGTCGATGTGGGTGCGCTGCTCGGCGAGCGCTGCCAGTGCGTCTTTCCGAATCCGTGGATCGTTGATCTCGCTCGCCAGCGCACGCCAGCGACGCACCTCGCGTGAGACGGTGGGCAGAGCCCATGTCAACTCGCGCGTCGCAGCAGCGATCAGCGCGCAAAGCTGACGCGCCGAGACTGGAGCTGGATCAAGCGCGCCGTTGGAACGTGATCGGCACGGCCTAGTATGTGGGCTTGGCTGCCGTGTTCGCTGGGACACGCACTACGAGATATCCTGGCAAAGCTACGACCGTAAGGGCGATGACACTTACCAGGGCAAAGCTCGTGACTGCGGCCACGCCTGCCACGCTGAAGACGATTGGAAAGCCTGTCACGGTTGCCAGGTAGCGACTACCGAGCAACTGCGCGTAGAGGCCGAACACTGCTCCTACCAGGCAGCCCACGATGAGCAGGAACGCAGCTTCGCATAGGAGCCAGCGCCAAAGTGTGGCCTCCTCGTACCCCTGGACCTTTATGAACGCGATCAGGTCGCGACGCTGCCAAATCATTGCGCCCATCGCTCCAATGACCGCGAGTATTGCGGCGATCAGCACCAAGAGCCGGATCTGCGTCAGACGCGAAAGTCCCTGAGCCGCGATGGCATATCTGCGCTGGTTGCGTTCTCCAGCTGTTTCCGCTCTCAAGCCGGGCACCGAGGCCAATGCCTGTCGAACTCGGTTGAGCACGACTGCAGTAGGAGTGCCGCTGGCGGTCTGGATCGTGTAGGCGGTCGGAGCATCACTGGCCCAGGCGCGGGCGTAGGTCGCCGCGTTGAGGATCAGTGCGCCAGGTGGCCATCCAAGATTTGTCGTCAGCGCAGCCACGCGCAATGTCAATGGTCGTGGTGAGGGAAGCGTAAATGCCTGGCCTACCCGCAAATGGTGTTCTGAGGCGAGCGCCTGCGATAGCACAGCCCAACCTCCCTGGCGCACTCGATTAGAGGCGAGGTGCGGATTGTCGCTGACTACCTGGCTGATAGGTACGGGATGTGCGATGTTGCTTGAAGGTGCTAGCACCCACAGGCGTCGGTCTCCCCAATTGAAGAAACTTCCACGAAAGACATTGAACTGCTCGACGCCGGGCAGATGACTTAGGACGGCGGTCTTAACATTCGTAAAGGGTGTGGTCGCCTGTACATTCGGTTTGCCCTTCGGGATTACCCATATGTCGGCTGCTGCATCTATATCGCGTGATGCCTTGTCGAGACCATTTTTGAGGTTCGTCTGTATGCCCTGGAACTCGACCACTCCAAAGACGGCAATGGCTGCGGTTGCCGTTATCGCCAGTGACCGTACCCGTGTTTGGGGTGCGCGTAGTTCGGTGACTGCGAGGGCAGATCCTATGTCATCAAGTAGATTCGATAGACGATTGAAAAGACTCACGCATATGTCAAACAGCGGCGGCAGCAGAATGACGAGTGCGGCTACGAGAGTGATATTGCCGATTAGCGCTGCTTTGGTATCACTGAGCAGCGTTACGGTGGTGACTGTAAGGCAGAGGACTCCGGCAACAATTCGCGCTGCAGTCCACGAGCGCCGGCGGTCTGTGCGGCCGGGTCGTGTCGGCAGCAGCGGGCGAGCAAGGATCTCGCGGAGCGGCCAAAATACCCCGACGATTGCCGCCATGAAGCCGGCGCCGACGGCGACAACGACACTCTGCCAGGTTATGATTCGGCTGTTACCGATGGGAAAAGCAACGGCGAGATAGTTTGGCGTGCTGTGAAATACGATAATAGAGAAGATGTCGCCGAGAACCAATCCAAGAATGCACGCGAGCACTCCGATGACTGCGGCATCAAATAGAAGAATCTTGGCGGTGTCCCACCGGCTCGCACCCTGCGGACGAATATCGTGTATCAGGGCGCGTCGTGATGGCACGGTCATGAGCATGGCGTTCAATGCGAACATGAATCCGACTAGGGCGCTGATTGCCGAGAACAGCAGCTCGCTTTGGCTCTGTGGCGACACGGCGACTGCAAACAGACGGGAGTCGAACCTACCCGGTAGAAGATTGACATTCCATCTAGTTGCAAGCTGAGCAAGTGCGGCTTGTGTTTCTCCGGCGCGGGCCGGATCGTATCTCACGAATATCCGACTTACCTGACCTGGCTCTCCGGCCAGGCTTTGTGCATAGCTGATCGGCGCAAATGCAACGGGAGTGTGGATGAGGCTTCCGATATTGGTTTCAGTAACCGTGGCGCCAACCAACGTTTCTACATAGTGCGCTCCAATCTGCAATGTGACTACTTGTAGTGGGCCGGCACCAAGTTCGCTTGCCAGCGGAGTCGGTAGGGCTATAGCGTGCTGTTTAGCTAGCTGTTGAGGAGAAAAGTGGCGTAGCAGAGATCCGCTGGTACGGACTGAGCTGGGATTCACTCCGATGAGGTCAATAGCACGTTCAGAGCTAGGGCCGAGGAGATTCGTCTGCAGCTCAAAAATAGGAAGGGCTGCCTGAATCCCTCGAACGCGCTTTACTTCTTCCACCAAGCGTTCGCTTACGCCTTCTGGCCCACGCGCCTCAAGCTGAACCTGCGCATTGCCAACGAGCTGACCGTTGAACTGTGCTAGGGAGTGAGTAAGGCTTGCGCTCGAAATCTGTGATGCAAATAGCAGCGCTACTCCGATCGCGATACCGAGAATCGCAAAGGCTTCCTGCACGAGTACGGCTCGTGCCTCAAGCCTTGCTTCGTAGATATAGAGGATGCCTGAGAGGTTGACCCCAGCCATTCGTCAAGCTCCCTCGGGTGAGGACCCGACGGGAGCCGACATATGATCCGGTCGGTACTCCGTGAGGCGACCGTCGCGCAGTTCGTGTACCCGGTCGGCAAAGTGGATCGCCTGTGGGTCATGTGTCGCGAGCAGCAAAGCCATCCCGCGATCGTGGCACAGGCCCTTTAGGAGACCTAGAACCTCCCGCGTGCGCTGCGTGTCAAGGCTCGCGGTGGGCTCGTCGGCGAGCACAAGTTCAGGGTGCATAGACAACGCCAATGCGATCATCACGCGCTGACGCTCGCCCATTGAAAGCTGCTCGGTTCGGTGCTGAAGTCGGCCTCCAAGGCCAAGCTCACGAAGCATCGGTTCGATTGTGGGCTTGGCCTTGCGCACGTTGGCAAGCAGCAGCTTCAGCGAGGCATTCTGAACCGCGCGTGCGCCAGGCCACAGGTTCTGCGGCTGCCCAATGATCCCGAGCTGATTCAGCCGGTAGGCGTGGCCCTCCTTGCGGGACATCTCCTGAACATTCCGGCCGTTGACTAGGATCGTGCCGCTATCGGCCTCCTTGAGACCAGCGATCAGGTCGAGCAGCGTCGTCTTGCCCGAGCCGCTTGGACCGTAGAGCGCTACGAACTCCCCACGTTCGACGGTCATCGACACCCCGTCCACGGCGCGGACGGGCTCTCCATCGCCGAGCGGGTAGTGCTTGACCAGTTCTCGTAGCTCCAGCATCTACGAGGAGCCTATGCCAAGCGATCCCCCGGCTCGGGTGCCGTCTCTGTCGGGAAACGGGACGATCTTGCCCTCCGTATGGCGCCCGGCCATCAGCTTCAGCGAATGCCTGCCGGTGATCGACCACACCCGATCGGCGAACATCGCTGATTCGATATCCGATGTGCTCATCAGGACCCCGCAGCTTGGCTCGGACTCCTCAATGAGAGACCGCAGCAGATCGGACGTTTCCTCTGTGGCAGACCCTCCAAGGCCATCGAGCAAGTCATCAATGACTACGACTTGCGGGCTGCCGGCGAACGCACGCGCAAGACCTACGAGTACCCGCTGCGGACTCGAGAGCTCCCCCCAGCACCGGCCCTGGCATTTCCGCGCTCCCACTCGCTCCAGCATCCGCGCTGCCTCTCGCCCAGCTTGTCGTCGTCCGCGTCCGTGCAGAGCCAAGGGGAAGCCGACGAATCGCGAAACCTCGACGTTCAACCCCGGCCCATCACGATCGAGCCACACGACCTCATGCCCGAGCATTCGGCTCCGCTCGCCATCTCGACAATCCGTACTTACGTGGCCGCAAAGCGACACGTTCCCCTTGTCTGGTCGCTCCATGCCGGCGGCAATCGTCAATAGCGTGGTCTTGCCCTCCAGCCTCGCGCCCGTGACCGCTACGACTTCTCCCCGCTCGACTTTCAGTGTGACATTCGCGAGTACTTCGGTCCACTGCGCCCCGCGTGGATAGCCCTTCCAAACCCCGTCAATCGTGAGCGGGGGCGAGTCCATCAAGCAGCCCTGCTAGCCGGGGGTATATCGTCGAGAAGCTTTTCCAGTTCATTGCCCAGGCGCTCTAGCCGCTCGGACATCAAACACCAGAGAGTCGCTTCATCCTTGTTCTGGATGCCGCGGAGCCTGACGCGCCAGTCCGTAGACTCGTTCTGCGTACGCCGAGCTCTCTGTTCGCGCAGGACTCGTGCGCGTGCAATGTCGCAAGCGACTATATACGCCTCCTCCTCTTCTCGGACGAGCCGAATGAGAGCAGCAAGGTCCTCGCGTTCTAGGAACTCCAGCTTGCATTGCGTGGCGTCGCGGACGATCGGAGGCAGCTCCGTACTGCGGAGCCACTTGCGGAAGTGTTCGATGCCCTCCGGTGTGGCCTCGTAGCGATCGCGCGTCGGTTCCTCGGGCGGCCCTTTCTCTATCAACCGCACATAGCCCTTCCCCGCTAGGCGAGGCAGGTTCTTGTGGGCCGACCCCGGCGAGAAGCGAGCAGACGCGAACTGATCGGCTAGACGACGAGCAACCCCCGCTACCGTGTCCTGCCGCTGGATCACAAGGCCGAGGACCATCAGTTGAGGGGTGGGATCACCCATGTTGAGAGCTGGCATCGGCGGGATGCTAGCCAAACCCGAAGCTATGTGTGGCCAGCTCGAATCGTCCGGCGCTGTAGACAGCGACGAGACGATCAGCAAGCCTTCCGACGCCATAGCGGAGGCCAGAAGTCGGAAACAATCAAGTCTTCGCAGAGCGTCTATCTGCCTGCCTCGCGAAGCGCCAGCTTGCAACCAACCTCTGTCTGTGCTAGTGCCCGTCTGCTTCAGCGGGCCTGTGCAGCGGGACTACCTCACCGTCGTCGGTTAGCCGCCCCGACAGCAGCCTCAACGACTGCTTGCCTGTGATCGACAGCACCCGGTCGGCGAAGATCGCCGACTCCATGTCGGAGACGCTCATCAGGACTCCGCAGCGAGGCTTGCTCTCCTCCACCAACGAGCGCAGCAGATCAGAGGCCCGCTCAGTCGCAGGTTCGCCGAGCGCATCGAGCAGATCATCGACGACGACGAGTCTCGGACTACCGGCGAACGCTCGAGCGAAGCCGATCAGCACACGCTGCCAATTCGACAACTCCCCCCAGCGCCGACCCAGGCACTCTCGCGCTCCGACCCGCTCAAGCATCACCGCTGCTGCCTGCTCCGCCTGTCGTCGTCCGCGCCCGCGCGGAGCGAGCGGCCATCCAACGAACTCCGAGACTTCCACCTCCAGCCCTGGTCCGTCGCGATCAATCCACCGAACTTCGCGGGGCCTATCCGTAAGCTCCGTCAGCGCCCGCTCGCCGAGGGAGACGGTCCCGTTATCCGGGCGCTCCATTCCTGCTGCGATCTTCAGGAGAGTCGTCTTGCCCCCAAACCGTCTGCCAATGACCGCCACGATCTCCCCCGGTACGACCTCTAGCGAGACATCCGAGAAGACCGGCACCCACTCGCCCCCACGCGAGTATCCCTTTTGTACCCCCTCGATCAACAGCAGCTCGGCCATCAGGAAGCCCATCCAACAGCGAGCGGAAGACCCCGCATGAGCCTCAATGGTGTTCGCGGTCAGACAACACGCCACTTGGAACCGTACACGGCAAGGAGCGATGGCAGGTCGGCGGGCATTGATCGGGGTGGAGGCAATAGATGGCCGTCGAGATCAGACCCGTCAGCAGCCGGCGCGAACTGCGCCTCGATCACGCCCGCGACCGTACCGCTTCCTCCTCCAACACCAACACCCGCTCCAGCTCACCCACCACTCCTACAGCGTATCCGCAGGTGCGAGTTCGGCGACCTACCTCCGACTACATCTCAGCATGGCGGCTTTGCTATGCCTTGGCGGCCGTGACCATGTGGACAGGATGCCAGCCGCGTCCCTCCTTACGGACTTTGCCTTCCTCTGCCAGCCCGGACAGAACCCGGTAGAGGTAGTTCTGCTTGATACCTGTGCGCGCGGCCAGCTCGGGGACCGTGACGCCAGGCTGCTCCTGCACGATCACTAGAGCCTCCGCAGGCCGCTTGCCGCTGCCCTTGCGCCGACCCCTGCGAGTGGTGATTGTGGGGGCGGATGGCGTTGTGCGCTTCTTGGAGACAGCTGGTTGGCCGGGGACACGGCCGCTGCCGGGCGGGCGACCCGGACCGCGACCGCCGCGGGGGCGACCCCGGCCACGGCGGGTCGCGGCGGTGGCATCTCTGGCTGGAGCGGGTGGATTGGCCCCGTCGAGGACACCCTCAAGTGCTGAGGCGGCGGTCTGCAAGCGCTGAAACTCGTCAACCAGTGGCTTCAGCTCAGCCATCCGGCTACGGATCTCCTGGCGCTTCTCGTCGAGAAAATCGGTCACGGCCAGCCTCCTTTGGAGCTATGTGGGAGTCCAACGTATAGCGGATGTCCGTCCAGATAGATACGCCCTACAAGCTGAGTCGCCAAATGCCAGGCCGGGACCTCAGTTTGCTTCGGTGTCCGCTTGGGCTCAGGTACGTCTAGCGACACCGAGGATATGCGGATCAGGTGGAAGGAACGGCGCGGGACTAAACGAGAAGCGCTCCAGTACTTCGATCCGAAACCCAGCCTGCTCGATACCGGCTGTCGTGTCACGCGCCAAGTGACAACCGCCGGCGACATGGGGCCAGAAGGTCGCATCGGCGAGCCGCTGAAAGCGCCCCTCCCACTTGGGGTGCGCAACGACGTGCTCATAGAAGCGCAACTCGCCGCCCGGCCGTATGACGCGATAGAGCTCTGCGAGCGCCGCCTGCTGGTCGGGAACGGTGCAGAGCACGAGCGAAACGACACCAGCATCGAAGGACTCCGCCTCGCCAGGTAGACGCTCGGCGCCACCATCCTCGACAGACACAGCGACCGATGCCTGTGCGGCTGCGCGCTGCGCACGCTCGCGCAGGTAGCCCTCGGGCTCCACGGCGATCACCCCACTAACCGAGGCCGGGTAGTAGCGAAAGTTCGCGCCGCTGCCGGCGCCCACCTCTACCACCCGACCACGCAGACCCGTGAGCAGCTTGCGGCGATGCTCAGCACCGCCGCGCCGTTCGCTCATCTCGGCGACCTTTGCATAGATCCGAGCGAACACTGGATGCGGAGCGCGTTCAGGCACGTCGCCGGCAAGCCTAGCTCGGACACTGTTACCGTGCTCCGCCCCGCGTTCAAGGACTTGGGTGGCGTCGAGCGAGCGCGCCGTCAACAGATCCAGCTCGGGCTGACATCGACTATTTGGATCTACTTGAGAGAGAGCGGGCTCCTGGGCTTCGGCGCTCATCAGGTGGGTCGGCTTTCCGTCGGTCTCGGGTGCTTCGAGTCGCGTGAGGCTACTATCATCGAGTGGGCGAGCCGCGTCGTCACCCCCCCCCCCCCCCCCCCCGAGGGGCGATCCCTGATCTAGGCGGCGCTCTGCGCCGTGTACGCCGAGCGCGCCAAATGAGCCACGCCGATCTCGCCCGCGCGGCCGACATAAACCGCTGGTACCTGAGTCAGCTAGAGCGGGGGGCCCGTTGCCGACTGGGATGGAACAAGCTCTGCGACCTCGCCACTGCTCTGAACGTCTCCGTGTCGCTACTCCTACAAGAGGCCGAAGCCGCCCCAAATAAGACGCGCACCCTCGCAGTCTCATTGCCGCGGGGCAGCCTCCCAGCTCCAAGCCGTGGCGAGATCGGCCCTGCGGTTCGACGCCTTCGTCGTGCCCGGGGGGTTGCGATCGTCGACCTCGCTGAAGCTGCCGGACTGCATCGGACCTCTCTGTCCTGCATCGAGCGAGGAGAGCACCAGCCCGGCTGGTCGACGCTTTGCATCCTCGCCAAAGCTCTTGAGGTACGTGTATCAACGCTTGCAGCTGCAGCCGAAGCCAAGACGCCGAAAGGTCATTCGGCAGAGCGCTAATAGCCAGACTGCGCTAGTAGAACCATCCCGTCCAGGCGTACTCAGAAACAAGGTCCCCATGCCTACGATAGGCTACGTTAGGTTTGGAGCCTGCCAGTGCGACCAAGGACCAAGTTCGAACTACGGACCATGCCGGCAGCTACGCTTGCAGGTGCCAATAGCCGAGAGTCGGTGGCATCTCGGCGGGCGATCCACGGTCGTGCTGGCTATGGCTCAGTATTCAGTCTGGTTGCCATAAGTACCACGTCGTTGTAGCCCGATGGACGAGGACGCACCCAGTAGCTCAGGTTCGCTCGAGGAGGCCTATGCCGTCGTGGTGGCTGGACTGCGATCGCGCGGTACGGAGGTCGCCCAAGCGATCCACGCCAGCATCCCTACGTCTGTGTCCGACTCGGCAGTGGATCACGTAGCCGAGTACCAGGCTGGTCGTGCTGCGGCAGTCGCGGCAATCGTCGAGTACAGCCTGGATGCGATCGAGCGCGGAGGAGAGTGGGGGCCTATCCCGCAAGCCCTGGCAGCCCAGGCACGCCGGGCCGCACGCGTCGGTGTGAGACCAGGCATGCTGGTGCGCAGCTATCTTGCAGGACATCGACGATTCATGAACTTCATCGTCGAGGAAATCAAAGAAAGCAGTTATACAGACCACGAGGCGGTGCTTGAGCACCTACGCGGAGCGTACCACTCACTGCAGGAGCACATCATCGCCTCGGTTGAACGCGAGTACGACCAGGAGTGTGAGCGCGTCGCTCGCTCGCCAGAGCAGCGCCGTATCAAGCTTGTCCAGCGGCTGCTCATCGAGGATGTTGACCTGGCCGATCTGAGAGAGTTGGACTACGAGGTGCTCTCCTCCTGGCATCTTGGCGTGATCGCGACCGGAGCCGAAGGAGAAGAGATCTTGGAGTGTCTGAAGGCAGGTCTTGAGTGCGAACTCTTGTGCGTGCCGAACAGCGACGGGACCGTGTGGGCGTGGCTCGGCGGAAAGGCCAAGTTGACCGTCGCCGAATTCAAGCGCCTGTTCTCAGCCAACGGGCACGCGGATGCGTCGTTGGCGATCGGCGAGCCGGGGAGCGGGCTTAAGGGATGGCGCCAGACCCATCAGGAAGCCCAGGTGGCGCTGCTCATTGCTCGCTGCGAGCCACGGGGACTCATCCGCTGCGCTGATGCCTTGCCCGTGGTGGCCGCGTCGCAGAACGAAGCGATTATCAGGATGTTCGAAACGATCTACGTCTTGCCACTGAATAAGCTGCACAAGCGTGGGCAGCCGGCGCGCAAGGCGCTGAGCGCCTACTTCAAGCACGGCCGCAACGCGGCCACGGCAGGACAAGCCATCGGAGTGTCCCGGCGGACGGTTGAAAACTATCTCGACAAGGCCCGAAAGGTTCTGGGTGATCCGCTCAACATGACCGGACTTGAAATAGCGCTGCGACTGGAGGAGCTCGGCTACATGGTCGGTGCTGAGGATCGTCGACATATCCTGTGAGCCGGCCGACATCGGCCTAAAGGACCCCACTACAGGGCAAAAGATTGCGCAGATACGAAATCTTTCAAGTCATAATTGCGCATATTGGTTATCAACCGGCTGCTGAAACTCTGATAGACATTGCCCATGCCTGCGACGGCTACATCTGTTTCGGTCCCGGTCCCAAGACCCCAGACCGATGCGTGCGACCGATCAATGTGTTCGGTCGCACCGCCCACATTGGTCGGCCACGTCGCGGTCTCTGCCTGATAGACATACGCGGACCAATTCCAGAGCGCGCGAGAATGACGATTCCCCAAACTGCCACACCAGCGACATTGAGGCGCGGACATGCCGACAACGGGGTGCGGAGACCCTCGCCCCTGAAGGTTGCTTGGGCACCCGACCGAGACCTAGAGCACCCGGAATGGGTCGCAGTAGGCCTCCAGTTTGGCGCGATGGGTCGCGTGAGCAACTGGTGGATAGGCGACTGGATCGAGTACGGGACGGCAAAGTGGGGCGAAAAGTATGCCGAAGCATCTCGTATTACCTGCTACGACGTAAAGAGTCTGAGAAACATAGCCTACGTCGCGCGGCAGGTTGATTTGTCCCGACGTCGGGACAAACTCAGATGGAGTCATCATTCCGAGGTCGCAAGTCTCGAGCCTCAAGAGCAAACCAGATGGCTCGACCGGTGTCTCGCTGACCGACTTTCAGTGGCAGATCTGCGTATCGAGATGCGCAGCTCACAGCGAACCATCAAGACAGTTGCGGATGACGACCGTGAGCCGGATCAGTCGGATGGGCAGGCTCTGTCGATGGTCTGCCCACATTGCGGAAAGACCATCCCGCTAGACCCCGCCGTTGCTAGATCTTCGATCCTCGTAGCGGCATGATCTCGGCGACCCGCGCTGGAGATGCCGCCGGGCGGCGCGACTGGACTCCATGGTTTCACGCGGATATAAAGGAATCACGATGCCTCCGCTCACTGTGACTCTCAGGGCGAGGTATCGCGTCGTCAGTATCCTCGCTCTGGGCCTTGTCGCTCTTGGCAGCGCCAGCCTGGCTGCGAGAGGGTCGATCGTACGTAGCGTGGGACAGCGGGCGGCGACAGCACAGGTGAGGCACCTGAACGAGACAGCCCAGCTACATCTCGTAGCCCATCAAGGGACACAGGTTCTTCGTGAGGAAGGCCAGGCATCGGGCACGCTCCGTGGCAGACTCACGGTCGTGATCAATATCGGGTATACCGAGGCGACCGTCACCTTTACCGCTCGCTCGTCCGCGGGAACGCTCAGTGGTCGCGGCGTCGAGTCCTACTACGCCTCAGGGAAAATCGCGCACTTCAGCGGCCGTATGAGCGTAACAGGGGGTACTGGCGCATACGCACACGCATCGGGCTCAAGCTTGCAAACCGCCGGACTAATCAAGCGGGCGCACTATGAAGTGCAGATGACCATCAATGGCGCGCTCAAGGTCTAGTATGTCCCTTCGGAGCGTGGTGATCTCGACGATCATCTTCTTACTTGTGGTCTTGAAACCGGCTACAGCGGGTGCATCACAGCAGGTTAAGCTGACGGCAAGTCTCTCACCTGATCGGCTGGGAGCAAGTACCACA
Source organism: uncultured Solirubrobacterales bacterium (assembly GCA_963723045.1). GTDB lineage: Bacteria > Actinomycetota > Thermoleophilia > Solirubrobacterales > Solirubrobacteraceae > Palsa-744. Next base: position 1,014,352 of record CAVROU010000001.1, read on the forward strand.
ATCCATTTCGGATTTACCATCAGCTCACCAACAGGCCGCGTTCCGTCGCCCGTGACCGATGTTCAGATCTCGCTTCCGGCCGGCATGGGGCTCGGGACTACTGATCTAGGAGAAGAAACGTGTAATCCTACGATGCTGCTCGAATTCGGCCCCGAAGGATGTTCACCGAACTCTCGAATGGGAGTCGGCAATGCCACGGTCGAAATACCTGTCGAATTTGCCGAAAGCCCCAAGTTCCAAGCCGCCGTGACCATATACATGGGCGTGCCACAGCATCAGCACACCACAATGCTCATCTATGCAGAAACCCAGACACCCGTATCTGGGGAGTACTTGTTCCCGTCTGAACTACTGCCAACGTCTGGTATCTACGGGGCGGAACTCCACACCGCGATGCCGCTGATCCCGACATGGCCCGACGGCCCGCCCGCCGCCGTCATTCACATGGAGACCACGCTTGGCCCGAGCCATCTCACCTACTTCACGCATAGACATGGCAAGCTGGTGCCCTACGCACCCGAAGGCATGGCCGTGCCAGAAAGATGCCCGCGTGGAGGCTTCCCGTTCCGCGGGACCTATCACTTCGATGACGGCAGCACGGTGTCGGCAACGGCACGAGTCCCGTGTCCTCGGACCGCCGAACCAAGGGCAAGGCGTGGGCGCCCGCGCCACCTGGCGCCCGGCGCTCGCCATAGGCGCTAATGGTGAACAGGCTGGTACGCCGCGTGGCGCACCTGCCGCGGCTCTTGCTCATACTCGGTTTGGTGGTGATCGGCGCCGCACTGCCGTTCGCCGCGAAGCAATCAAGACACCTGACGCTCGGGGGCTACGCTGTGCCGGCATCCCAATCGGCTCAGGTGGAAGAAACACTCGCTCGCAGCTATCCGCAGATCAGCCGCGCAGACCTGGCTGTACTCCTGTGGGCAAAGCACGGAGCGACCAGTGGGGAACTGGAAACGGCGATTACGCATGTAGAACACGGGCTGCAAGGAATTCGGGGCATCACTATCTCTCCCGGCGCAAGCGAAGAAGCGCGGTTCGCGGCAGGACTGGTAGGTCCGATCGTGATCCCCCTAACCGTGACGGTAGGCGAAGGTGCAGCACAGAATCTCGTCGCGAAGGTGACAGCACGCCTGCCGATTCAGACACCAAAGACACGCGACGTTGAAACACACCTACTTGGAGCGAGCGCCCTGGGTGCAGCCGTCGCCGACTCATCCAAGGAGGAACTTACGGCGGCAGAGAGGATCGGGTTTCCCATACTTCTAGTCGTCTTGCTAGGAGTCTTTGGTTCGATAGCCGCTGCCACGCTCCCGCTCGCGCTCGCTGCGGTGACACTAATCATGAGCGGAGCTGCCATCTATTTTCTGTCCCTCCTGGCAGAACTATCAACTTTCACAACCAGCACCGCCTCTATGTTCGGCATCGGTGTCGCGGTCGACTACTCCCTGATAGTGCTGACACGCGTACGACAGGAGCTTGACGCCGGGCAGGATCTGGCAACGGCACAAAAGATCACCTCGCGTACCGCTGGACGCGCCGTGATCTTCTCGGGTGTGACCGTCATGCTTTCACTTTCGGTCGTATGGATCGTTCCCATCGCGACACTTCGGTCGATGGCGGTGGGTGCCATGATCGCGGTTGGCGTATCAGTGCTTCTATCCGTGACACTCCTGCCAGCCCTCATTCGCTGGCTTGGGCCCGCGCGGCTCATGGCACGTAAAACTCCCGGCAGGAACCTCAGACGACCGCGCCTTGACTGGGCGCGATTGACCGACGTCATCGCACGCCGGCCGCTTCTCGCAGTCGTGTTGGTGTGCGCTGTGTTGCTGCCCCTGTGCGTCCCGGTCACGAGCATGACGACGAGTACGGGCGCACTGCAGCAACTACGCGCACAGAATCCCACAAGGCAGGGCTATGAAGAGGCGCAGCGACTCCAAGGTCCAGGAGCTCTCGGCCCACTCTTTGTCGTCCTTCACTCTGCGGCTGGCGGGTCGTCGGCAACGCTTTATCACGGGGCGGTGACTGCGCGACACTTGGCTGAAGGCTTTCCCCATGTGCGTGGAGTTGGTCTAATCCACCTGTCTGCGCACGGATCCTACGCGGTCTTCACCGTCACCCCAGCTGTTGACCCTGAGTCTCTTACGGCTGAGCGTCTCGTGACTGACGTGCGCGCCTCGCTTCGACGATTGTTTGCCAACGGTCGGATTGACGCAGCCGTCGGTGGGGAGACCGCGAGCCAACTCGATGTGGTCCAAAGCATTGCTGACGGGATGTGGCGACTTGTGGCAGCAGTGTTGCTGGCGTCTTTTGTGATCCTGACGGTGCTCCTCCGCTCCCTGGTCCTTCCGTTGAAGGCGATCGCGATGAACCTCATCTCCGTCGGCGTCGCCTACGGAGTCCTTGTGATCGTCTTCCAATGGGGCTGGCTTGACGGACTGCTCCACTACAGGGCACCCGGACATGTAAACACTCTGGTTCCACCGCTGCTGCTCGCCGTGGTGTTTGGTCTTTCGATGGACTACGAGGTCTTTCTGCTTGCTCGCATACGCGAGCACTGGGACCGCGGCGGCAAGGAGCGCGAGGCGATTGCTGGCGGCCTCGCTGCGAGCGCTGGCGCGATCACCAGCGGAGCGTTGATTCTCGTCTGCGTCTTCAGCATCTTCATCGGCACAGGCAATCCTACGATCAAGGAGCTCGGCGTGGGCGCGGCGGTGGCCGTCGGGATCGACGCGACATTGATACGGCTCATCCTTGTACCGGCGACGATGACGCTACTCGGCCGTTGGAATTGGTGGCTACCAAAGGCGCTCGACAGGCTGCTCCCATCGCTCAGCGGCACTCGCGAGTCGAGCGCGCCACTGACCCGACCGCCCGTCATGGAGCCAGGGGCGAGCTTTCCTTCGGCGCCGATGCGGGCAGATTCATCGAACTGATGCCCGGCAGAACGGGCTCGACGTCCGGGGGCCGGATCGCATATGTGACCCTCCGCTGCCGGCGTTGCGCGATCAGCTGACCCAGCGGATGCCAGAGCTTTTTGACGATGGGCATCCCGTTGCTGGCGGAAATGCTCAATCCAGTGGCGACACGGTCTCTGCACGATAACTGTGCCGAAATGTTGCGGGGCGTAGAGCGTCGGGCGCTGATGGTATGAACGCCTCGGCTGTGGTTCTGGACACGCTGCGTCGGCGCGGCGCGCCAGGATTGGCGTTGGCAGCGAAGCTGACCGGAGGCGGCGCGGTCGAGGTAGTTGCGCAGGGAGCGACGGTGCGCCTCCGACGGGCGGGAGCTGATCGACTTCGGTTCATACGGCGTGACGCTGCTGGGTCATCGCCATCCAGCCATCGTCGCGGCCGTGGCGGAGCAGCTCGAACGCATGCCCACCGCTGCACGCCCACCCGGGCGATGAACCCGACCGCGAGCGCCCGAAAGGTCTGAAAGACAGGCTGCGAGAAGCACGGCTCAAGCAGGGACAGCAGCCGCTCCAGCGAACCGGGAACATGCACGGGCATCGGCGACGACCTCCTCCACAGGACTCAGAACACCCCGTGGATTCGAGGAAGCCGCCGATTCCCCTGCGCTTCCTCAGCCCGTCGTCGCCGAGTTCAAAAACTCCTTCAAATCCGGCGGAAACCCCGAAAGCCGAGTGAGACGACCTTACGACGCATACGTCCCGGCAATCAACGCCTAGCCAGCACCGGCGAACCAGCCACCTTGTCGGGAATGCGCACCCGGGCGCTTTGTGCAATCCTCCCACTCGTGACGGCTGCTTCCCCCGCCCGGGCCTGTCGTGGCAGACCGAACCGGATCACCATACAGCTCTTGGCTACAACGCGACATTCGGGCTGGCAATCAAAGGACTCGGTGTCCCTGCGCGCTAGTACTTCACAGGACAGTTCGCTCTGCGATCCCCGTCGTCGGGTTGAGTTCCGCGAAATGGCTCAGCGTATTCGCGAGGAGATCAGCGCAGGGTTCGCTAAAGGTCAACGGGCCAGCAGCTACGCTCGGCCGTGTTCGACGCCATGACGACTCCCGCGAACTACTACCCCGTCGTGGTTTTCGACCTCGACGGGACACTCTTGCGAGGCACCACGGTGTCCTTGCTTCTTGCTGAGTACCTCGGCCACACGGAGACGTTCGATGAGCTCGAGCGCTCCTTTGCCGCCGGCGAGATATCGAATCGAGCCATCGCCGATGCATCCGTAAGGTGCTACGCCGGCCGCACCACCAGTGAGATCAGATCGGTCTTGGCTGCCGCAAGCTGGATCGATGGCATCGACGAAACCGTTCGGACCCTCGCGGAGACCGGTACTCATGTGCTCCTCGCTACGATCACCTGGAGACTTGCCGCTGAGCTGCTGCAGGAGCGTCACGGATTTACGTCCGTGAGCGGCACTGAGCTGCAGATCACCAACGGAGTTGTCGGAGACGTCGTTAGCCGTTATTTCGACGAGCACGACAAGCTGCGCTTCGTTGAAGGATGGTGCGCGGAGCGCAGCATTTCCCTTGCCGACGTAGCCGCTGTCGGCGATTCCCGCTCAGACATCCCGCTCTTTCGACGGGTAGGTCGCGCCGTGGCCCTCAACGCTACTCCTGAAGCCCAGCGTGTTGCGACCCACGTGATCGACACCGAGCACCTACGCGAGGTCCTCCCCCTCCTCACGCGGTGAGCGCCGCGGACCCGCGGATCATGACGCTCGCTGCCCTCATCAAGTCGCCCCACCGACACCTCGGGCGGCCTGCTCCTGGTGCCGGCGCGGCCAGAGCACTGCAGGAAGGACGGTGGTATATGGTTTGTACAGTCATGGCCATCGCCCGAGCCAAGAGCGCCGTCGTCACGAGCAGGGATGACCTTCGCGTGTTGCCCTGATGGACCTTACCTTCGGACGTTTGGCGACAGGCGGAATGGACGCGCCGTACATGTCGATCGGCGAGGCCTTAAGGGAGCACGATGTCGTGATCGTGGACTTCGACCCGTCGGTGCCCCCCGTAGAGCATCTCACGCGCACCGGCGAGGCTGTGGGAGGCGGCAGGTCAGCCGCACACGGCACCGGGGCAGTGACGGAGCTAGTGGACTCTCAGGTGGACGCCGCGCGGTTTGCACGCTACGACCGCTCACCGGAGCGGTGGCCCACGAACCAGAGTCCGCATACCCATGGGTGGCACCTCGATCAACCGCCCGCCGTAGTCGCCCAGTTCTGCATATCGAATGCCGAGATCGGCGGGGAGAGCACGTTCATTTCCGCAAGGGCGATGCTCCGTTCCCTGCGTCAGCGATTCTCGCGGGCCGAGCTCCGACCGTTGTGGGAGCCGGACGCTGCGGGCACGACGATATCCGGCGATACGATCAGTCGCGCGGTCTTCACCCGCCACGACTGTTCGGCGACGACCCCTTCGAGAGTCTCGTGCACGTTCAGCTGTCACGAGTTCAATCGCACCATCCCTAGTGGCATGGCGCTGCCGGCCTTCGATTTCTGTCGCGAGTTCGTTCGACTACGGGAGAACCAAGAGGTACTCAGGCTTGATCCGGGTCAATGTGTCTTTGCGCGAAATACCTCTGTGCTCACCGGCCGGCGCGGATGGTCCGATGACCGGTCCGGTTTTCGCCACTTCGTGTACGCATGGATCGCCAGCCGGGACAGCGCCTTCAGAGGTTTCTTGGACGATGGAAACCATGAGCACTAGGGATACGCTCTCGCGCGATGCTGTCGACCGGCCGGACATTCCCTTCTTCGACCATTCGTACGACGGATATCTCGTTGTCGTGGAGGGTCTGGGCGGTGTCGGCAAGACAACCCTCCTCGGTCAGCTCGACGAGCGACTGACGGCGAGGGGTGTCGCGGTTGTGCGCGAGCGGCACCCGACGCCCGAAGCTCTGCAACTCCCCCTGTTTCGGCGTTACATGTATGAACCGGATCAGCGGCCGTATATCGAGTATCGGGCGCTGCTCGCAGCTCTCCTGAGCGACCGTCTCCAGCACGCTGCGGCCGTTGTGCGACCGGCACTAGCCAGGGGAGACTGCGTCCTGATGGACAGGTACATTTACACGATGCTGGCCATCATGCGCGCCCGCGGGTACGAAGAAGCGTGGTTAGTCTCCGCCTGTAACCTGTTCCCCCGGCCGGATGTGGCGGTTCTCCTCGACGCTCCCCTCCACACGGCGATCGAACGCATCGCTGCCCGCACAGGTCAGCGCGAGTCGTACGTCGAGGAGGAGTTGTACCTGCGCATCCAGGAGGAGTACCGGTGGTTTGCACATCGGGGGGCGCTGACGGTGCTACGGTCGGACCGCGCCGATCCCGGTGACCTCGCGGAGGAAGTGTGTAAGTTGTTGGAGTGCCGCGAGCGCGAGCGGACCGCGGGAGACTTCTCAACGAAACGTCGACATCGATCAGCGAGTATCTGCTCGTCCCCAACCTGACGACGAAGGACTGCAGCAGCGCGAGCTCCGCGCGCGCGGGCGGCGGCTCCACGCCGACGTCGCCGTCGAGTTCGAGCAAGACGAGCGGGACCCCGCCGGCAGCAGCCACGGCCTCCGTCATGACGTCGGCCAGCTCTGGCTCCGTGGCCACCAGGTCGGCGACGGCGATGAGTTCCGCCGTGCGCGCGACATAGGCCTCACGGTCCTCGAAGAAGCCGGAGGCACCAGCGGCGCCGGCGTGGCGCCCGCGAGCAGCGCGCCGAAGTACGCGGCCACGAAGCCCGCCCCAGAGGGAATTGCGATCGCGATCACATCCCCGTGCCGAGCGCCCGCGTCGATGATCTGGATAGCAGCGTGTCGCGCCGCACGAGCCAGGCGATCGTACGTCCAATGGTCCCAGCCGTCCGGGTCGAGCGCGAAGCGGATACCGCGCGATTCGTCCGGCTCGGCGAGCCGGTCGAGCAGTCCTGCGTTCACCGTCAGCTGGTCCACTTGACGAGCATTGTGCGGTCGAGCATCGTACCCGCCTCCAATGCCCGGGCCGCGAGCAGCCAACTCGACGCACGCTGCACCCGCCGTCCGGGCGATCCGCGCTTCGTGGCGGTACCTGGCCGAGCAGTTCCCGCCGGCTCAGGCGGCCGCGCTCTCGTTCGCATGCCTCGTCGGCTACGCCGTCTTAGGTCGGCTTGCGGGCGACGTCACGTTGGACGTCCTGGCCATCGTCGTCGCGCTCACGGTGGCGCTGCTCTTCCTGCAGCTCCGGCTCGTCGACGACGTGCACACCTTCTACGACACGGGCGGGACCGGCGACATCGGCGGCGCGTCGCTGCGCGGCCTCGTGATGGCGACGGGAGTCACGACCGTCCTCATCGGGATCCTCAACGTCGGTGACGCCGCGATGCTGGCCCTGGCGCTCGGAACGACCGCGTTCATGATCGGAACGTCGTGCATCATCCAAGCGAAGCGCCTCCCGGGCGCGCTGCGCCTGGCGGTCGGCCGGATACCGCTCTTCGAGGTGGCACCGGCCGCGATGCTCGTCTATGTCTACTTCGGCTGGCGTGCGGCCACGGGCGACTCGCTGCCCGCCGGCGAGGTAGCGCTCGTTGTCGGTGTCCTGCTGGCTAACTTCAACTTCTGGAAGCTGTCCCGCCACATCGGCGATCGCCCCCGCGAGCGCATCTACCAGCTGACATGGCCGGTTGTGCGGCTGATCTGCACGGCGATCCTCGTCGTCTCCCTTGTCCTGAACGTCGTGCTCTACGACCGCGCGGACTTCTCGCCTGCGTTCCTCGCCGCGAGCGTGGCGGTCATCCTCGTCTTCGGCTTCCTCGCCCGGCCACGGCGCGCGGCCGACACGCAGCGGCGAGCGTGGGCCGGATTACCCTTCGCGATCCTCATGACGCTCATCCTGTTCGTGCAGATGGTGGCCGTCGCATGACCGGCGCTGACGCCCACGCCGTCGGTACTCGCCGTCGGTACTCGCCGTGCCGACGCTGTCGGGTACATCGCCGGATGGACGAGCATCTCGAGGTGGAGGCCAAGCTCTGCGTGCCACGGGCTACGAGGCTGCCTGACCTCGCCGTGGACGGCGCCACGCTGACGCCGTTGCGCGACGAGCAGCTCAAGACCGCCTACTGGGATACGCCGGACGGCACGCTCGCGACGAACGGCCGGAGCCTGCGCCACCGCGCCGGCGGGCTCTGGACCGCCAAGCGCGACGTGGAGCCGTCCGAGACTCGCGCCGAAGCGTCCGAGACGGTGCTCGTCCGCGCGGAGCGGCATTGGGAGGGCGGGCCCGGTGAGCCGCCTGTCGAGGCCCTGACGTTCCTGGACGTCGCAGATAGCGCTTCGGAGATGCGTCCGGTCGTGGGTCTGCGCGTCCGGCGCGCCCGGCGCGACCTGTGCAGCCCCGGGTCGTCGACCGTCCTCGTCGAGATGATCGACGACGACGTCGAGGTTCTCGACGCCGAGGGCGCGCCGGTCGGCGGGTTCCGCGAGGTGGAGCTCAAGGTCCGCCGGCCCGAGGGCTGGCCGGTGCTCACGACGCTGCTCGAGCGGTTCGAGCGGGCGGGCGTCGCCGGGGCGACCCCGATGCCGAAGTACGAGCGGGCGCTGGCGATCCTTCGGGCTGAAGACGATGGCTGAAGCCGCGGTTGTGACCGAGGGCGGCAAGGCGGCCAACCTCCGCCGACTGGTCGCGGCGGGCGTGGACGTGCCCCGGTTCGCCGTCGTGGGCGCCGACGCGTGTTCGCCGCCGTGTGGACGATCACGTCCCATTCGCGCCGCAGCGCGGGAGGCGGCGCCTCGCTCGTCAGGTCCCAGGCGATATCAGACGCACCGCGGCGGCTGACCCCGACGGGTTCGACGCCGCGTGCTGCGAGCGCTGCGACAGTTTCCGCACCGATGAGGCCTGTGTCACCCGTACTCGGCGGCTCGTCCACGCAGCCCATGCAATAGCGAACAGGCGCGTGTCAGAGCTCTGACTCCGTTGAGTACTTTGGCGGCGGCGGCGGGTGCGGTTTAGCATGGACGCTCACTGCCTAACGGATTCGCCGGCCTCCTGCCGGCCTTGAGAGGGTCATCTTGAGGGTCTTGCTAGTCGGAAATCGAGCGATCCAGCACGCGCTTGCCGTGCGCCTGCAGCACGAGGGATGTGTCGTGGATGTCTATCCGGGACAGCGCTTCGGCGGATACAACTCGGTGGACGCTTCCGACGCGCTCGACAGCGATTACGACCTGATCGTGATGGGCTCGGCTCGCTACTTCGACGATCCGGCGATCGCGCAACTCCGGCGGCGAGGCATACCTTTCTTCGGCACCGACGCGGAGGCCGGGGAACTCGAGACGTCGAAGAGCGTTTTCAAGGATTTCGCCGCCGCGTGCGGCATCCCGACCCCCCCGCACCAGTGCTTTACGGATCCCCAGACCGCGATGGAGCACCTCCGGTCGTCCCGGGCACCCTACGTCGTCAAGGCAGACGGTCCCGCCCGGGGTTGCGGCGTGGCGATATGTCAGGCGCTCGCCGAGGCCGGCCAGGACCTCGAACGCAAGCTCACCGATCGCTCCAGTCCGTACTACTCGGGAGCTGTGGTGATCGAGGAGTACGTCCCCGGATTCGAGATCGCCGTCAACGTCTTCATGGACGACGACTCCTACGTCGTCCTCCCGGAGACCAAGCCGCACAAGCGAAGGAACTCCTCGGATCTCGGTCCGAACGTGGCGGGGATGGGCTCCCGGGCCCCCATCGTGCTCAACGAGGACTTCTACGCGGACCTGCGGGACCGGGTGATGACCCCGACGTTGTCCGGCCTTCGGTCACGTGGCTGGTCTTTCCGCGGCTGCCTCTTCGTGAACCTCATGCTCAACGAGGACGGGCTGGTCGTGCTCGAGTTCAACTGCCGGGTGGGCGATCCGGCAGGGCTCGTCGATCTCCTCCTGCTCGAAAGCAGCGTCACGGAGCTGCTGATGGCGACGGTGGAGAACCGGTTGAACGAGGTGTCGCCCACGTTCAAGGACGGCGTAGGCATTGCGGTCACACTCGTCGATCATGGTTATCCAGACGGTCCTGTCCAGGTTCCTTCGGTCTCGATGGACCCCTCCTGGTGGTTGAACCCGGGTGACGAGTCCGGTCTGATCATCGCCGGGGCCGAGTCCGGCCAAGACGCCGGGGCGTACACGGTGACCGGCGGTGTGGTGGCCGCGGCTGTGGCCGTGCGGCCGGACTTCCCGGCAGCACAAGCGGAGGCCCACCGGATTGCGGACCTGTTGCCGGGCCTCCACCGGCGATCCGACATCGGCGATGTCGTCAACCCGCCCGCGAGGTATGTGGGCGATCAGCCGGACGCGTGGGGACTCGACACGCCGCAGGCGCCGAGTAACGGGGCAACGAGCCACCGGGTCGAGCGGCCAACGGCAACCTAGCGTCGTGACCGAGAACGGCGCCGAGTCTTCGATGTACGAAAGGCGCCTGGCGGCGCTCGCTCGCGAGGATCCCCAGCTCCGGGCATTGGTGCCTGACGCGACCGTGGAAGCCGCTCTCGCGACCCCCGGCCTCGCGTTCGACCAGGCCGTCGCCACGGTGCTCGACGGCTATTCGTCGCGGCCCGCACTGGGCCAACGCGACTACGAAGTCGTCCGCGATGCCGAGACCGGACGAGCCGTTAGGGAGTACCGGCCGTCCTTCAGCACCATCGCCTATGCCGAGGTGCGCCGCCGCGTCGAGGCGCTGGCGAGCGCGTGGCGCCACCTCGACGAGTGGCGGGTCGACCCCGGCGACTTCTTGTGCGTCCTGGGCTTCACCGGCACCGAGTACACGACGATCGACCTGGCATGCGTCTACGCCCAGGCGGTGACCGTTCCGCTCCAGAGCACGGTCGGCGGCGCCGCGCTCGGCCAGATCTTCACCGACACCGCTCCAAGCGTCATCGCCGCGACGGTGAGCGACGTCGTGCTGGCCGCGCAGCTCGTGGGGGCGCAGGAATCGGTGCGGGCACTTGTCGTGTTCGACTACGACGAGCGAGCGGACGACGACCGCGAGGCGGTTGCCGCCGCCCGGACGGCGCTCGCTCGGAGCGGCTCGCAGGCGCGGCTCGTGACCCTCGCGGAGCTGATCGCCGCCGGCGAGGCGTTCGACTGGGAGCCGCCGCCTCCGAGCGAGCAGGGCCCCGACCGCGTCGCGATGCTCATGCACTCGTCGGGTACCACGGGGACGCCGAAGGGCGCGATTCTCCTCGAGCGGCAGGCGCAGTCGTCGTTCAAGCCGGCGTCGCCCCGTCTGCCGCGGGTGCGCCTGTGCTTCGCGCCGATGAACCACACGATGGGCCGAGGCACGCTGTACGGCACAATCGCGCACGGCGGCACCGCCTACTTCGTCACCAAGCCCGATCTGTCCACTCTGTTCGAGGACCTCCGGCTGGTGCGCCCGACCGACGGGTTCTTCTTCCCCCGCGCGCTGGAGATGATCTATCGCCATTACCAGCGCGAGGTCGCGCGGCTGGTGGGGAGGGGGGAGAGCGACGAGGACACGGCGCGCGCGGAGGTCTTGGCCGAGATGCGTGAGGGGTTCCTCGGCGGCCGCCTGTGCTTGATCAAGGGCGGCAGCGCACCGACCTCGCCCGAGGTTCGCCACTTCGTCGTCGAAGGCTTGAACATCGAGTTCATCGAGCGGTACGGATCGACCGAGGCGGGCTCGATCACGGTGAACGATCGGGTGCGCCGGCCTCACGTCATCGACTACCGGCTGCGCGACGTGCCCGAGCTCGGCTACTTCACGACCGACAGACCCTACCCCCGCGGCGAGCTCTGCGTGAAGACGGCGTCCGTTATCTCCGGGTACTTCAAGCGTCCGGATGCGACGGACCGCCTGTTCGACGAGGACGGGTTCGTCCTCACCGGCGACATCGTCGAGGAACGTGGACCCGATCACCTCGTGTACGTCGATCGCCGCCACGACGTGCTCAAGCTCGCGCAGGGCGAGTTCGTCGCCGCGGGAGCGCTCGCGGAGACGTTCGAGAACGGCAGTGAGGTGATCCACCAGTTCTACGTGTACGGCAACTCGAGCCGCGCGTACCTGCTCGCGGTCGTGGTCCCGAACTTGGACCTCCTGCGGACGAAGCTCGGCCACGAGCCGGACGAGGTCGAGCTGCGGACGCTGATCCGGGCCGAGATCAAGCGGGTGGCCGGGGACGCGCGCCTCAAGGCCTTCGAGATCCCACGCGACTTCGTCGTCGAGACGGAGCCGTTCAGTCAGGAGAACGGCCTGCTCACCGCGCTGCGCAAGCGCATCCGGTCGGCACTCCAACGGAAGTACGGCGACCGCCTGGAGCAGCGCTACACGGACATCGAGCGCGAGCAGGCGGCGCAGTTGGCCGCATTGCGCAGCGACGCAGGCGAGTCGAGCGTGATTGGGCGGATCGGCAAGGCGCTCGAGGCCGCGCTCGGTCTCGACGACGTCGACGTCGAGGAGGCGTACAGCTTCGCCGAGCTTGGCGGCGACTCCCTCGGGGCGGCCGAGTTCTCGGTGCTGCTCGAGGACGTCTTCGGGGTCGAGGTGCCGGTCCACGCCATCCTGAGCCCGACCGGGAGCCCGAAGCAGTGGGCGCAAATGGTCGAATCCGCGCTCAGCGAGGGATCGCGCAGAATGCCGACGTTCGCCCAGGTGCACGGCAAGGGCGCGCGGCGGGTCGACGCGGCGGACCTCGACCTCGCCGCCTTTCTCGACGCGGGCGTGCTCGACGCGGCGCCCACGACGCCGCCGCCAGGCGTCTCGCGCACTGTCCTGCTGACGGGCGCGACCGGCTTCCTCGGCCGGTTTCTGTGCCTCGAGTTGCTCGAGGTCGTGGCGGATCGCGGAGGAAAGCTGATCTGCCTCGTGCGCGCGGCCGACCATGCATCGGCCGTGCGGCGTCTCGACTCGGTCTTCGACAGTGGGGACGAACGGCTCGAGCAGCGATACCGCGCGCTCGCGGAGGATCACCTCGAGGTCGTCGCCGGCGACGTCGCCGAGCCCGCGCTGGGACTCGGCGACGCGTACTACGCGCGACTCGCGAGTGAGGTCGACCGCATCGTGCACTCGGCCGCGCTCGTGAACCACGTCCTCGGCTACGAGTACGTCTTCGGCTCGAACGTAGCGGGGACGGCCGCCCTCATCGGCTTTGCCCTGGCCGGGCAGCAGAAGGCGTTCGACTTCGTGTCCTCCGGGGCGGTGTCGGGCCTGCTGGATCGCAGCGAGCGCAACGACGAGGACTCGCCGCTGCTCGAGCGGGTCACCCTCAGCCGTGAGTACGCCAACGGGTACAGGACGAGCAAGTGGGCGGCCGAGCACCTGCTGCGCGCGGCGGGCCGACGGTTCGGGCTCCCGGTGAACGTGTTCCGCGGCGACATGATGCTGCCGCACCGGCGCTTCCGCGATCAGATCAACGTGGGCGACATGTTCACCCGCCTCCTCTACAGCGTAATCACCACCGGTATCGCGCCCGCGTCGTTCTACCTCCCGGCGTCGGACGGCTCACGGGCCAAGGCGCACTACGACGGGCTGCCGGTGGACTTCATCGCGGCGGCGATGGTGGGAATCGGCGCAGAGCCGCACGAGGGCGTCCAGACCTACAACGTCGTCAACGACCGCACCGACGACGGGGTGTCGCTCGACGTGTTCGTCGACTGGACGGCGGAGGCCGGGTATCCCATCGCGCGCTTGGCGGACTACCACGAGTGGCTCGCGCGCTTCGAGACCCAGCTGCGCGCGCTGCCCGAGGAGAAGCGCCAGCTCTCCTCCCTCGCCCTCCTCGACTCGCTTCGCAAACCGGCGTGGGCGGACAAGCGGATCGCGGGCAATCGTCGCTTTGCCGATGCCATCCGGACTCTCCCGATCGGCCCGGAGACCCCGCCTCTCACACAGGATTACCTCAACAAGTGCCTGGACGACATGCGCCGGCTCGGTCTCGTCCCGGCACCAGATCGGAGCGAGCGGCGGCCACCGGTCGCCGCCGGCAGAGCTTGATCCCAACATGCCTCGCATTCGCCAGTGTGCCGGGGCGCCTCCGCCGTTGAACAAAGGGGATTGGACATGACGACATGGCTGATCACAGGTGCCGGACGTGGCCTCGGCCGCGCCTTCACCGAAGGTGCGCTCGCGCGCGGCGATCATGTCGTGGCCACCGCGCGCAGGCCCGACGCTCTCGCGAGCGCGCTCGAGCAGTACGGGGACCGAGCGCTCGTGCTTCCGCTGGACGTCAACGACCGCGCCGCGGTGCATGCCACCATCGAGCAGGCGGTCGAGCGGATGGGTCAGCTCGACGTGGTCGTGAACAACGCCGGCTACGGACTGGCCGGCGGGGTCGAGGAGGTCACCGAGGAGCAGGCCCGGGTCCAGTTCGACACCAACTTCTTCGGCGCGCTGTGGGTGACGCAGGCGGTGCTGCCGCACCTGCGCGCTCGCCGGTCGGGTCACATCATCCAGCTCTCCAGCATCTCGGCCGTGAAGTCGGGGATCAACCTCGGGATCTACTGCGCGAGCAAGGCGGCCCTCGACAGCATGAGCGAGGCGCTCGCCAAGGAGGTGGCGCCATTCGGCATCAAGGTGACGATCGTCGAGCCGAGCATGTTTCGCACCGACTGGGCGGGCAGCAGCATGGAGCGCGCGACTCCCATGTCCGACTACGACGACGTGCTCGCCGAGCGCCGCGAGGAATACGCCGGGGACGCCGCGTCGAACGGGGCGCCCGGTGACCCGGCGCTCGCCGCGAAGCGCCTCGTCGAGATCGTCGAGAACCCCGAACCGCCGCTGCGGCTTCTCCTCGGCAACAAGGCCGTCGACATCGCCAACAAGACCTTTCGAGGTCGTCTCGACGCGGTAGAGGAGTGGGAGGCCGTCTCCCGCTCGGCCGACGCGCCGAGCACTGAACCCACTGACCCGATGGTGCGAGATCTCGTGGACTCTGCTGCCCGCGTCGGTCGCGAGCTTCTCGCGGACGTCGCCGGGCCGCGGGCGGAGGCCGTAGCCGATCTCGCCGCGGCGGCCATGTTCACGCCGGCCTGCCTCGCGTCGGGTCGCCTCGCCGTCGGACTGGAATGGCTCCGGAACGCCGGCTTCTCGGTCGTTCACCTGTCGCGCGTGTGGCTGACGGAATCAGAGGTGGATCGAGTTTGGCTCCATCAGTTGGCAGGTTTCACGGCGGAGCGCTGGGGGGTGGCGGGGCGCCTGTTCAGCGCCGGCCCCGCAGTCGTCGCGGTCATGGTCTCCAAAGACGGCGCCTCGCCTGCGGCAGAGCAGCTCAAGAGGCTTCAGGGCCCTTCCGACCCAGAACGTCTCGCAACGCACACGCTGCGGGCGCACCTCGGCGCGGTGAACAAGCTCAACAACCTGGTGCACGTTCCGGAGGACGTCGCGGCAACGGTGCGCGAGCTATCGATCATGCTCGGCGAATCGGGAACCCAGGCAGCCTGGAATGCGGTTCTGGCGGGGCGGCGAGCTCCAGATCCTGCTGACGCGATCACTGGACTCGGCAGCGCTCTCGATGACGGGGTGTGCTTTGTGAAGAGCGCGGCCCGACTCCGTTGGCGCGCGGTCCTGTTGGCTGAGGGGCTGGCGGGCAAAGACGCACCGCCCGACCTGCGCTCCGCGCTGTGGACGGAACTTCAGTGGGCCGCCGGGCAGCCGTGGGGCGGCTGGCAGACAATCGAAGCGTGGCGGAAGCGCTTCGGTCCGCGGCGGGCTGGAGAGGAGTTCGCGTCGTGGTTGGGACAGGGCTCGGCGCTCACGAAGGCTGTGACGCGTCTAGACACGCTCGTGAGCGGCAGTCGTGTCGACCTGGCTGCCCTCGAGGCGAGCATTCAGGCAGCTGGACTCGCGCCGAGCACCTGGGAGTTGCTTGCCGTCCAGACGCAGGCCGTTGCAAACGACCTGACTCGACGAGGCTAGTGCGCGCGCGCCCCGGGTACTCGCGAATGCTGCCGGAGCTTGCCGCGACGGAGCAACTGTGCAATCTTGACTTCGCCTCCTCAGTGACTTGGAGTTCGGGGGTCGGCTCGGAGGCGCACCGGCCACTCACCTTGAGTTCTGACTCAAAGTGCTGTGGCCCCGTATCGAGACAGAAAACTAGCTTATGACCGAGCCTCATGCTGCCATCTCTACAGACCGCGACATTCTCACCGCCAGCAGTCCCTTTGCGGCCATAGAGCATCTGTCTGGCGGCAAGGGGCGGGGTCTTTTCGAGCTAACTGCGCAGGGGATGCCGGTTCCAGCTTGGGCCGTCGTGAGCGTAGATGTGTTTCGCCGATTCCGCATGGGCGCTGGGCTGGACGCGCTCATTAGAAGCGAGATGGCCGGCCTTGCGGCCGATTCCGATGAGGAGGCGCTTAACGCGGCCGCCGAGCAGATCAGCGCCGTGATCGCCGAAGCGGACCTCGACTCCAGGACGCAGACGGTACTTGCTGAGGCCTACGCTAATGTGGGTGAAGGTGCAGTGGCGGTCCGGTCCTCGGCGGTTGGCGAGGACAATGCGCGGCTCTCATTCGCGGGTCAATACACGACGCTGCTGAACGTTGTTGGGCTGGACGCCGTGACCGAGGCCGTACGCTCGTGCTGGTCCTCCGCATGGTCGGCCGCAGCACTGCGCTACCGCCTCATGAATAATCTTTCGCTGCAGGGAGTTGAGATGGCAGTGGTGATCCAGGCGATTGTCGTCGCGGAGAAGAGCGGGGTTCTTTTCACCGTCAACCCCGCTACCGGCCGGGACGACGAGTTTGTTATCAGCGCTGCCTATGGCCTTGGGGAGGCGGTTGTTTCGGGCGCTGTCGACTCAGATACCGTGGTGTTGGCGCGAGCAACGGGAGCACTGAGAGAGCAAAGACTGGGTGACAAGGATAAGCGGATCGACCCCCTTCCGGATGGCGGGTGTGCGACTCGCGCTGTGCCCGGATCCGAGCGATCGGCGGCGGCTCTTTCTGCGGCGGAGCTAGTTGAGCTGCACCAATTGGGCACAATGATCGAGCGGCTGATGGATAGTCCACAGGACATAGAGTGGGCACTGGCCGAAGGAAAGCTGTGGATTCTGCAGAGCCGTCCGGTCACGAGCACTCCGAGGTCATATCCGTCGTCAGATGGCAAGCTTCGCCTATGGGACAACTCGAACATTATCGAGAGCTATGGCGAGATCGTTGCGCCGCTCACCTACAGCTTCGCCCGACACGCCTACCACCGCGTTTATCTTCAGTACTGCGAACTTCTCGGCGTGCCTCCGCGTCAACTAAAGAGAATCGAAGAGTGGCTCCCGCAGCTACTCGGCTACTTCGATGGTCGCGTCTACTACAACCTCCTGAACTGGTATCGACTCGCCAGATTGAGCCCGTTTTACTCGATGAGTCGCAGGGTGCTTGAGATATCAATGGGCACAGAGCCACTCGATGAGGGGATTGCAGCCCGTCAGCAACCATACCTCTTTCGCAACCGGATCGAGGGGATACTCGTCAGAACCCGCGTTGCAGCCCACTTCTTCTGGTATTTCGCCACTATCCATCGCTTGGTCGGCGACTTCGTCGATCGCTTCTACAGCGAATACAACGAGCTAGACGCGCTCGATTACCGCGGTCACGAAGCGCACGAACTCTATTCCATGTTCGTGGATATGGAGCGGCGTCTGTTGGTTCGATGGGGCCGGATGATCATGCTCGAATACTCGATCGGATTGTCGCTCGGAACGCTATATATGTTGACCCAGCGATGGCTCCCGGACGCACCCGAATGGTTCTTTTTCGAGGCGATAAAGACTGCGCCAGACCTTGAGTCTGTCCAGCCGTTGCACCGTCTCGACGAGATCGCCGAGACGATCGCGGCCGACCGAGCACTACTTGAGCAAGTCCGCTCGGTGCCAGCCGAGCGTCTCGACAGCGTTTTGCGAGGCACAAGGGAGAACTCGACCCTGTCCCTGGTAAAGCAGATCGACGCCTACCTTGACGCGTTCGGCTACCGCAACGCGAATGAGCTGAAGCTCGAGGAGCCAGATTTGCGCGAGGATCCGACGACTTTCTTTGCACTGCTCAAGAGCGCTGTCGGTCGGCTGGAGGCTGGAGAGGCGACGGCTGACCAGGAAAGGCCGACGGCCGACGCATACCTGTCTATTCACCTGCGTGGTTGGCGCCGACGCGTTTATGAGCTGCTCCGGCGCCGGGGTCAGCGCTTGCTCATCGACCGTGAGCGGGTACGGTTCTGCCGGACCCGGATCTTCGGCCTCTCGCGGCGGATGTTCCGTGCCGCCGGTGAGGATCTGGCGCGCAGCAGGGTTCTGGAGGCGGCCAGCGATATCTTCTATCTTCGGCTCGAGGAGCTGCGCGGCTGCTTCGAGGGAACCATTGCTCACCGGGAGCTGGGCTCGCTCGTCGCGCTCCGCAAGGATCAGGAGCTACGCAACCGCGAGCGGGACCTGCCACACCGCTTCTGGACGAGGGGAGGCGTCTACTGGGACGCGTTGGATCGTGCCTGGGCGGAGGCTTCAAAAAGCGAAGCTTCTGAGGACGGACTACTGCGGGGCACACCGTGTAGCCCTGGGATCGTCCGCGGCGAAGCGCGGGTGATTAAGCGGCCAGCTGATGTCGACGGCGGCGTCATGGTCACTTATCGCACTGATCCGGGTTGGGTCGGCGTACTGCGATCGGCGTCAGCACTCTTGATCGAGCGGGGTAGTCCGTTGACCCACGTTGCCGTGGTGGCCCGAGAGCTAAGGATTCCAACGGTCGTTCAGATCCCTGGACTTACCCAACAAGTCCGCAGCGGCATGGACATCACGGTTGACGGGAGCACCGGCACGATCAAACTGCCCAGCATGGAAGGTGCGAGAGTCAATGGGGAGTGAGGAGCGCCGGGAGGAGCTCCGGGTGCGCGTGGAGCGTTTCCATCGTGTCTCACTCGAGCGTGTCCTCAGCGAGATCGAATACCTGCGTGATCCCGGCGACTCGGTTATCGCCGGCGGCTCCCTCGCCTATGGACTTGGCAACCACCTCAGCGACCTTGATCTGGTCGTAAGCGGACCGGCCACGGTCGACTCGACGGGTGTGCCCCTTGAGCACTTTATAGGCTCGCTGCGAGTCGATGTCTGGAAGCTCGCCCAAAGCCTCATTGAGGAAATCTTTGATCGTGCTGAGAAGGCGCTCACAGGCGAAGGTGCCCTGCACGGCTCCTTCGGCGACGTTGACCATGAGGAGGATTTGAAGTTGATGCACCGGATCGCCTTCGGTGTCGTCGTCGACGGAGAAGGCCTTGAGCCGACCCAAGGGCGGGACTACCGATATGTGGCCTCTCGCCTGGTCGTCCGTGAGTACGCCGAGCGCATGCGTTCCTCAGCACTGTTGGCGCAACTCGCGCTTCGCGCTGATCGCCCCATCGCCGCCGTTGTCAATGCACGTCTGGCGGTTGAGGAGGCCCTCAATGCAACCGTCACTGATCGAGGGCTGCCGTTCACCGGCGATAAGTGGCTGTGCGAACGACTTGCCAGCCAGGCGACCGACCTTGCCGCTGCCTACGATCCATTTCGGCAACTGCCGGAGAATCCCGCGCAGGATGCCGCGCAGTTTGTCGAGGCGGCACTCACCACTTGCAGCGGAATGTGGGGGCTCAAGCTCACGATCGACGCGCTGCTGCCGGCAGCGAGTTGGCGCAACACTGACTTGAAAGTCCTGGAAATCGGTGCAGATCGGCTGTTGGTCTCTGCCCGCTTCGGTGCGCTTTGGAGCCTGACCGAAAGCGAGGCAGATACCTGGCTGCGGCTTGTCTCTGCTGGGGGAGGAGAGCCGGATGCGCTCTTTGCTCTGGGGGACTGCGACGCGGAGGCGCTGAACCTGTGCCTGCACCTGCACGAGCACGGGCTGCTCAGTCTGCGTTGGACCAACGGAGTGGCGAGATCCTCGATCGAGGCGATGTCGCGGAGTGTGGAGGCATGAAGACGATCAATGCTGATGCTCGCCGCTATGCCTGGTGCCGGAGCCACGCTCTATGGATCCTCGGAATGCCGACCCTTACTTTCCTCGAGGACGTCCACGGTGCCCAGCAGGCCGGGCAGGATGGTCTTCAGCGCCATGCCGCGCGGATCATTGGAGACGCCTGCGCCGTCGCGCTCAATGTCGCCCTCAGGTACGAGCGACCGATCCCTTCTCCCGCCATGCGCAGCTCCTGGGCACTTGAGCGGCTTCAGGGACACGAACTCTGGCAGCCATGCTGGGAACTGATCCGGGGCATAGATGATGACGTCTCCGCCGACGCGATAACGGAGCGCTGTGAGAGCCTCGTCGCTCGCGTCCACGCGATCGTCGGCGAGATGCCCAACATCCTCACCCCGGAGGGCCACTACCCGGCGATTGCACTGGCGCGCGATTGGCTCAAGCTGCTGGACGCAGTGGGCGAGCACGGCCCCCTGCCTACCAACTGGGTGCTGCCTAGCTAGAGGTAGGCTCCGAGCGAAGGCAGCGTCGCGGCGAGGATCTCAAGCGCCTCCTCAATCTGCTCAAGAGGAGCGACCATCGGCGGCAGCAACCTGATGGTGTTGTTCGAGCTCAGGCACGGCGAGACGAGCAGGCCGCCGCGCGCGAGCTCAATGAGCGCTGCACCTGCCGCTCCGGGGGTAGCGAACTCAAGGCCCCAGATCAGGCCAGTGCCGCGTACTTCAGCAATCAGGTCTGGATGCTCGCGAGCCAGCGTTTTCAGGCCAGAGCTGAGTATTCCACCCAACGTGGCCCCGTGCGCGGCTGTGTCCACGAGCGCAGCCAGAGCTGCACTGCCGGCGGCGCAGGCGAGCGGGTGTCCACCGAAGGTCGTCGTGTGCCAGGTCGGATCGGCTACCAGCGGTGCCGCAAGGGCATCGGTCGCCACCATTGCCGACAATGGCATCACCCCGCCGCCGAGCGCCTTACCCAGAAGCACGGCGTCGGGGTCAAGCCCAGCTGCGATCGAGGGTGAGAAAGGCCCGCAGCGTCCCAGGCCCACCTGGATCTCGTCGCTGATAATGAAGGTACCGGCAGTCCGGGCGTCGACGACCCAGCGCTGCAGCACCGCGGGATCTAGGGGGCGCACGCCAGCCTCCCCTTGAATTGGCTCGAAGATGAGCGCTGCAACGTCGCCTCGGTCCGTCTCCCGCAGCACGGCGTCAGGGTCGTCGCGCTGGAGTACGCAGACCGACCCGAGCAACGGTTCAAGGCCTGCGCGAAATGCCGGGTTTGTGGTCAGCGCCAGCGCCCCGAGCGTCTTGCCGTGAAACGCTCCCTCGACGACCAGCACCTGCATGCGCCCGGTGACGCGGCGGGCCAGCTTCAGCGCCGCCTCGACGACGTCGCTGCCGTCGCTGCCCATCCATACGCGTCGCAGCGGCTCTCCGCACCGCTGGACCAACTCGGCGGCGAACGCGGCGGTAGCGGGGTTGGCGAGGACCCTGGTCGCAGTGGGCATTCCCTCGAGCGCGTTTGACAGCGCCGCTAGGACCGCCGGGTGGCGATGGCCGAGCAAGGTGACCCCGTAGGAGCCGAAGTCCAAAAGTCGCCGTCCGTCGGAAAGGACTACGGTCGCCCCACTTGCCGTTGCCTCTGTCGCGCCGCTGCCCAGGATCTTGGCGGTAAGTGCCGCCCCTGGAGAGATGTGCTGTCCGACTCTCGCCAAGGTCACCTGCGCTAGGTTTCCGGTCTCGGGAACTCCGTCGGCTCGTATTGGCTCAGCCAATTGCGACCGCGCGCTCAATGCCTCGTAGCATCTCAGTGCAGTTCTCCTGAAGCGACCGCTGGGCTGCAGGGTTGAGCATGTCAGCCAGCATGGGGATGCCGATCGCGAACATAACCTCGAAGACCACTCTCGTCTGCTCTGGGCCCAGCGCCTCGAGCTTCCAGTGACCGTCGAAGTGTTCAAGGTCTCCGCGAAGCTGTTTGAAGACGACCGTATGAGTGTCGTGGTCGAGATGCTCCTCCTCTTCCCACTCGAGGATCGCGCCCTTGAGCAGAACCGACCAGGCGGCCCGACGCAGACGCTCGTCATTTTGTTCAACGACCCGAACCGAACGGACGGTATTCATGGAGTCCTGATAGCCCTCGATGTCAATGACCGTCTCCCAAACTCGCTCGATCGGTGCTCGAATCCCCAGATCGATTTTCACCTCAGGCACGGCTCGTCTCGACTTCCCTTACGGTGTCTTTGTCCAGCCCGCGCCAAGGCGCCGGAGCAAGCGCGGCGATCCTGGGGTTCGCTTCCGCCCAGTAGCTGGTCGATGTCTTCAGGCAAGGCAGGACATCGTCGACTGTGACGTCGGGCTGAAGTGGATCGGCAAGCGCTAGGTATGGCTCAAAGTTCTGCAACAGCTCCAGTATCAGCAGTTGCCGAGGGGTCAGGTGCTCACGGACGAAGGGCCGGAAGAATCGGTTCCAGCTGTCCGGGGAAATCAGTGGCGGGCACTTCAGCGGCTGACGGCCGTGCCTTTGTCGCCAATCGCTGAGAGAGTCGACAACGATCGTGATCGCCTCCTCGATGGTCGGTGCCGCTGTGCCGGCGGCGATCGTCAGCACCGAACCCTCTCTTTCGTCGCTATTCCCCGCGAGATCGGCGAGTAGCCAGCCGAGCTCGTCGACTGGGATCGCGTCGAAGCGGGCGCCCGGATCGGCAACGACCGCCGGCACTGTTCCGACGGTGAGCCCCCGGATCAGCGTGTACATGCCGGAGAAGCGCGCGGCCCGCCCGTCGCCGCGCCGTCCCACTATGAGCGGGGGGCGCACCACCGTCAGGCGGGCGAAGGTTTCGCGCGCGACGCGCTCGGCATGCGCCTTCGACCACTCGTAGGTGTTGCGGTAGTCCGCCAGGTCGGCCGATTCGACGTCGCCGCGCAGCCCGATCGCGTAGGCGGTCGACACGTGCACCACGTGGGTGTCCGCAGCGACAAGCGGCTCCAGGGCACGCACGCTGGCGACGTTCGCCGCCGTAGCCTCCTCTGGGCTCATCGTCCAGCGCGTGTTTGCCGCCGCGTTGACGATCGCGTCCCAACGTTGCCGCAGCCTCGCCGGTGCCGGTTCGGCCACCATATCCCAGGCGACCACGTCCGGGTTCGTCGGTGATCCTCGGCGGCTGACACCAACGGCTTCTGTGACGCCGCCTTTTTGTAGCTGATCAATTAGCTCAGTACCCACCAGCCCAGTCGCGCCGGTAACGAGCACCGCGCGCGAAGCCGTCGCTACAGAACCGCGGCTCATGCAGTCTCGAGAGTCTCGGCGAGCGCCGGCGAGTGCCACTCGGCGATGATCTCCAGCTCGCCGGCAAGTAGCAGCGAGCGACATAGTCGACGCTGGATCTTGCCGCTCGTGGTCTTTGGGATCGCGCCTCGCTCGCAGACGGCCGCCAACGCGAGGGGCAGCTCCAGCTGCTCAGCAACCTTGATCCTCACTACCGCGATGGCCCGCTGCAGCGCATCCGCGTCGGTGCTCTTGGACTCTGCCACAAGCGCCACCCAGGGCTCGCCATTGCCAGATTGCAGCTCGAACGCCGCGCTCGAGTGAGGGATCAGCAGAGGCTCGATCGACTCGGCGAGCGACTCGATGTCGTGGGGGTGATGATTGCGACCCTTGAGGATGATTAGATCGCTCAGACGCCCCATCACGAATAGCTCCCCTTCGTGCATGACCCCGAGGTCCCCCGTGCGGAGGAAGCGGTCTGGATACTTCGCGCCCGCGAGCGTCGCGTCAAAGAGCCGGTCCGCGTCGGCGTTGCCCCCGCTCCAGTAGCCGTCGGCCACGCTCGGGCCGCTAACCCAGATCTCCCCAATCTCTCCCTGTGCCGCAAGGGCCCGGGTGTCGGGGTTCACGATCTCGACTCGGTGACGGTCGTCCGGCGAGCCGCATCCCACCAGCAGTGGATCGCCGCTCTCGCTGCTGGGGACAGCCCGGTTCTCGAGCAGCGCCTCGGCCTCGAAGCGCTCGGTCCTCGGCGCCGCCGACTTCGACGGCGAGGTGACCATCAACGTGGACTCCGCGAGACCATAGACGGGGAAGAACGTCGACGATCGGAAGCCGTGAGGCCCGAACTTCTCGGAGAAGGCCATCATCGTGTCGGCGCGGATCGGTTCAGCTCCGTTGAAGGCGACCTCCCAGGAAGAAAGGTCCAGGCCCTCGCAGTCCTCAGCACGGATGCGCTGGACGCACATGTCATAGGAGAAGTTCGGGCCGCCGCTGGTCGTCGCGCGGTAGCGGCTGATGCCCTGTAGCCATCGGATTGGGCGCTTCACCACTGCGAGCGGCGATACGAGGACCGACGCGGCTCGGTCCGGGTCTCGCCCGCGTATCGCGTCATCGACATGAAAGCCCCCGAAGTAGACAGGCTGGAGGATCGCGCCGATCAGGCCCATGTCATGAAAAGGCGGGATCCAATTGAAGCCGAGGCTCAGCTCGGGGTCGTGGTCGAACTCTTCGGCGATGAACCGTGAGTTGTCGAGCAGGTTGGCGTGGGTGAGCCTGACTCCCCTGGGGTCGGCTGTGGAGCCGGAGGTGTACTGCAGGAAAGCGACGTCTGTGGGATCCGGATTCGCGATCACCGACGTGTCCAAGCTGGAAGGGCTCGTATCAGCCGTAAGCCAGCGAGCGTCGATGAGCTGATGACCGGTAGGGATCACGCCGCGAGCGGCCTCGGCGAAGGGGGCAGTGGTGATGACGGTCGAGGTGCCGGCGCTCTCGGCGATCTTCAGCAGACGGCCAAGCGTTCGCTCCAGTCGCCGCGGCTGTGGGGGCGGCGCCGAGACCCCGATCACTTCCGCGTAGAAGCAGCCGAATATCGTGGCGACGTAGTCGAGGCCCGGGGGCAGCAGCAGGAGAGCACGGTCACCCGGCTGGGCAGAGGCGAGTAGGTCGTGAGCAACCCCAAGCGCCCGTTCGTGCAGTTCCGCGAAACTGATCCTGTGCTCGTGCTCGTCGTCGTCGAGGTAGATGAACGCTACAAACTCGGGCAACGCTTCGGCGTTGACCGCAAGGGGCTCCGCAAAGCTCCGGTAGCCGTGTGGTCTCACTCGGAAGTCCTTGCCGATGGCGTTCGAGCCTGGGTTTCCTGAACAATGCGCTGGAGGTCGGCGACCCGGTTCATCTCGCCCAGCACTTCGATGTCGACCGGCTGCAGGTCAAGCGCGTCCTCCAGGGCGGCGAGGAGCTCAACGAGGCCGAGCGAGTCGAAGGCAAGCTCCGCCACTAGTTCGGTGTCGGGTCCCACCTCGGTCATGCCCGAAGGCGACATCTCGGTGACGATCTCGAGAACCACGGCGTTCGCGTCGGTCGTCTGGGCCTTCTCGGCCGGGCCTGAACTCATGTCTTGCTTCATAACACCTTTCCCCCTGATCCTCGAAACGCGCATTCAGTTGCATCGGCTTTGACAGGTGCCGGCCTGCTCTGGTTCTATCCGTCTCCCGTTGGCGCAGACCAAAGCAGAGATCGCTCGTGCACACCTCGGATCACAACATACGAGACGTTCCGATGGCGAAAGTCACCGAGAGGCCCAGCGGGAGCGGGAGACCGTCGGATTCGACGGGGCGACACGGATTGTGCAGACCTACCTTTCTGAGCGCTTCCCGGTTTCGCAAGCAGGTGCGGTGCTCACGGCTGCCCGTCCGAGGAGCGCGAGCTCGTCGTCTTCGGCGACGTCGTACATCTGCGCGACCTGGTCGCGCTCGAGAATCCAACCGCGTAGATGGCGACTGGGGCGGCCTGCCATTCGCGGTCGCTGTGGAGGCAGGGGTGCTATTCGCAGTAACTGGCGGCGTCAGTGTGAGTCTAGTGTTCGTGTTGTCTAGTCGTCAGCGCCGCCGATGCTGACAATAAGAGATGTCCACAAGAGCTACGGAGTCGTTCAGGCTCTCTCGGGTGTTGACCTCGACGTAAGCGGTGGGGAGATCTTTGCACTACTGGGCCCGAATGGTGCAGGCAAGACCACGCTTGTATCGATCGTTGCTGGCCTCCTCAGACCTGATCGTGGGTCCGTGTGGGTGAACGGCTTCAAGACGACCAGTCAACCACAGCTTGCACGGCGTCGACTCGGTCTTGCTCCCCAAGAGACCGGGATCTACCCAGCAGTTACCGTGCGAGATAACCTACGCTTCTTCGGTCAACTCGCCGGTCTCAAGCGACAGCAACTGCAAAGACGCATCGTAGAGGTTGCCGAGATCTTTGCGCTGACGGACCTGTTGGACCGAAAGGGTCAGAGCCTGTCGGGTGGTGAGGCACGCCGATTGCACACCGCGATGATTGTGCTTCATTCTCCACCACTTTTGCTGCTCGATGAGGCCACCGTGGGTGTGGATGTCCAGACCCGAAATCAACTGCTTCACCTCATCAAGTCACTTGCAGAAGAAGGATCGGCAGTTGTCTACTCCACCCATTATCTACATGAGGTAGAACGGCTTGACGCATCTACGGTCGCGATTCTTGTGAGCGGTAAAATTGTCGCCTCCGGCTCTATGTCGCATCTCATTGACACGCTGGGTGGCGCCTATGTCGAGCTACGATTCAACGGAAGCCCACCTGACCTTGACTTGCCCGTCGGGACCATTCCGGTGAGAGGCGATGGTTTGCGAGTGCCCACGAACGACTCTCCAGCGGTCACCGCCGCCAGCTTGCTGCAAAGACTAGACGGAGCCGGGGATGAGCTGCGCGAAATCAAGCTGCTTCAGCCAAGTCTAGAAAGTGTCTTCTTGGCCGTAACCGCAGACTCTCAGAGCGAAAGCGACAGCTTGCCGTGAGCCTGGGGCGCATAGCCGCGATTACCCACCAGGATCTAAAGATCCTACGCACCGACCCTATGCCAGCGATGCTGCTTATCGTGATGCCCGTCATTCTGATGCCCTTTCTGGAGCCCGCATTCAAGCTGGCTCTTCACGTGGAAGGTCATCATGGAGCAACGGGGGCTGAGCAGGTAGTTCCCGGAATGTCTGTCACCTTTGGTTTCTTTCTGGTCTGGAGCGTCAGTCTTGGCTTTTATCGCGAGCATGCATGGCATACGTGGGAGCGACTCCGAGCGAGCCCGGCCGGAACCGGCGAGATTCTGATTGGGAAGATAGTGACGCCGCTACTGCAAGTGGTGGCCCAGTTCGGTCTTCTCTTCGGACTTGCCGGGCTTTTGATGGGCCTCCACGTAAAGGGATCGTGGCTCGCACTATGTGCCGTCGCAGGCGCGTTTGGTCTCTACCTCGTCACTACTGGTCTCGCTGTTACGGCTTTGTGCCGAACTGCTATGCAGGCCAATGCAGTGGCCAATATCGGCGCTCTGCTGCTAGCCGGACTTGCCGGCGCCCTGGTCCCATATAGCCTGCTACCCATCTGGGCGCGCGACATCGCCCCGGCAGTGCCCAGCTATTGGGCGATGCAGGGATACAAGCACGCTATATTCGGAGAAGGTACAGCAGTAGTCGAGCCAATCCTCATCCTGTTGGGATTTTCTATCCTCTTTGCGCTTATCGCATTGGCGCGCTTTCGGTTCGATGAAGCCAAGGTCGGGCTCCTGTAGACGGGTGCGTTGGACGTCGGCTTTTACGCGAAGATTTCAGGAACGATGGATCGAAGAAGAACCTGAGATTGCACCTTGCCCGGGGGGTCGTATCCTCGGCTCCTTCGATGGAGGGCACCCTTGATACCGACGTGGTGATTGTCGGGGCCGGTCTGGCGGGCCTCGTGGCGGCGCGGCGCCTAGCGGAAGCCGGGGTATCGCCATTGGTTCTTGAGGCCCGCCCGCGTGTCGGTGGGCGACTACTGAACGAAGACATCGGCGACGGCAAGGTTGTCGAGGTCGGCGGCCAGTGGATCGGTCCCACTCAGCACCGGCTGGCCGAGCTCGCCGCCGAACTCCGGGTTGGCACCTTTCCGACGCACGATGAAGGCCGCCACTTGATCGAGATGGCTGGCAAACGTACGTCCTACTCTGGCGCGATCACCGACGCCAGGGTGGGGCTTGTGCGCAGCCTCGTGAAGGTGATCTCGCCGCTAGCGATGGCAGATCTCGAACAGGCGCGCGCCCGGCTCGACTGGATGGCGAGGCAGGTCCCGTTGGAGGAGCCGTGGATAGCGCCAAAGGCGACGGACTGGGACCGCCAGACGTTCGCCAGCTGGATCCGGCGCAATACCTGCACTGCAGCGGCGCGCAGTCTTTTCGAGCTAGCGACCGAGGCTGTCTGGGCGGCTGAGCCTGGCGACGTCTCCCTTCTACATGTCCTCTTCTACACGCACTCTGGAGGGGGCTTCAACGCACTGGTTGGAACCGGCGGCGGTGCGCAGCAGGACCGCTTTCACGGCGGCTCGCAGCGGATCGCGCTGCTGATGGCGGCCGAGCTTGGCGAGCATCGGTTGCGGCTCGGGACGCCGGTCCGGCGAATCGAACAGAAAGAAGGTGGGGTCATCGTCTACGCCGATGTACCGGACGGCGAGCGGGACGGGCTGGCCGTCCGGGCCCGGCGCGCGATCGTCGCCGTCCCTCCCACCTTGGCAGGCCGGATCGCGTATGACCCTCCGCTGCCGGCATTGCGCGACCAGCTGACCCAGCGGATGCCACAGGGAACGGTGGTCAAGACGATGGCTATCTACGAGAGGCCCTTCTGGCGCGAGAAGGGCCTCTCCGGCCAGGCGACCAGCGATATAGGCCCGGCCCGGGTCGTCTTTGACAACTCGCCTCCCGATGGAGTGCCGGGCGTGCTGCTCGGCTTCCTCGAGGGTCGTCTTGCCCGCCAGTGGGGAGCGCGGCCTGCAACGGAGCGGTGCGAGGCGATTCTCGCTGGCCACGCCCGCCTCTTTGGGGCGCAAGCCGCACAGCCTGATCGCTTCATCGAGCGTGTCTGGGCGGACGAGGAGTGGACGCGCGGCTGTTACGGCTGCCTGATGACGACCGGTGGCTGGACAGAATATGGCCGCGCTCTGCGGAAGCCGGTTGGGTCGCTGCACTGGGCCGGCGCGGAGACTGCGACCGTGTGGAACGGCTACATGGACGGCGCGGTGCAGTCGGGCGAACGCGCAAGCCACGAGGTCCTCGCTGCACTGGGGTCGGACTGACGAACGGCCGTGACGCTGAGTCTGTAAGCCCGGAACCGTTTAGGTTCCCGCGGTGCCAGAGCTTTTTGACGATGGGTATAGGTTTCGGTAGAACCGGCCCACACTTTCTGGCCCTCGACTCTGGGAGCACGGCTGACCATGACTTCGCATCAAGCAGTGCAGGCAATCAAACAGATCACGATTCGCGGGCGAGTTGCTATCCGACGCTCGACGCCCCCGTTGGCTGCGCTCTTCGTGCTCCCGGCGGCATTGTTGGCCGTTGGTGCCTCTGCGGCTGCGTACTCGTCTAGCGCCCGGACCAGTCGGACTCGAACGGCACCCGTTGCTGTCGCGGCACGGGAACTTGCGCTACACGAGTCCGGAAATCTTCACCTCGTCAGCCATCATCACGAGCAGATCGTGGAGACAGGTCACGGCATTGGCACGCTAAGTGGCAGCATCACAGTCAATATGACACTGGCTTTTAGTCACGCAAGCATCAGCTTCACCGCATATCCCTCGAATGGAGGGACCGTAGTTGGCCGGGGCGAAGGAACGCTATACGCCGGAGGCAAAACTGCTAGCTTCACCGGCAGCGCCACGATCATCGGTGGGACTGGCAAGTATGCGCACGCATCAGGGCGGGGTATCCACCTCGAAGGAACACTGCAGCGACACACCTTCGCACTCTACGTCAAGGTAGAAGGCAAAATGCGTTACTAGCCAGCCGTCGCAACGGCAAAGCGTCCGGTTAGGCGGTCTGGATGATGGGGTCTCTGATCACACAATTCGACGATTTCACGCGCCGTCATTACCGTGCTGTGTTGATCGTCTGGCTATTCATCGTCGTGGCTGCTGTACCGTTGGCGCTGCATCAATCTAAGCATCTTACGGCCGGTGGATTCAGCGTACCCGGCTCCCAGTCAGCCAGAGCAAACGCCGTTCTCCAGCGCGAATATCCCGAAGCGAGCAGCGCTGTCGTTGCCGTGCTGCTTTGGCCGGGAAAGGGCGCGACGCCCGAAGCGCTAGCGAGCGGCATCACTCAAGTGGAAAAGGCGGTACGCCACCTCCCGGGTGCAGAACTAACTCATCAGATAACCAACCTAGCAGCGTTTGCTGCCGAACTCGGCGAACCCGTTGTGCTACCTCTCAAGATCAGCGTGAGTGAAGATCAGGCACGCAACATGGTGACAGTGCTAGGGAAGCGCTTGGGAGTAGGCACGCATCCACCGGGCGGTGTCGAAATACACCTGCTTGGAGAGAGTGCTCTATGGGCTGGGCTTGAGGACACAGCGAAGAGCCAGCTCACGCGGGCAGAGGCGGTCGGGTTCCCGATTCTCTTTGTGGTGCTACTGACGATCTTCGGCTCACTGTATGCGGCATTCCTGCCGCTGGCGATCGGCGTTGTCGCGCTCATCGTGACGGGTGCGATTGTCTACTGTGTCTCTTTCGTTCTAAGCCTGTCGCTCTTTACAATGGACGCCGCATCAATGCTCGGCATTGGTGTCGCGATCGACTATTCCCTGATAGTGCTGGCGCGGGTAAGGCAGGAGCTTCACAGTGCCGGGTTTGATGACGCACGCCGTACTGCAATCGCTACATCCGGCGTCGCGGTGGCCGTATCTGGCCTTACATGCATCGCAGCGCTTACTGGCGTGCTCTTCATACCAGTGGGTGCGCTCCGCTCGATGGCGCTTGGAGCGGCAGTCATCATCGCGATCTCAGTGCTCGCGGCCGTAACGCTCCTGCCTGCTCTCGTCACGTTGCTCGGCAGGCGGAGGGTGAGCGCCAATCTTCTTGCGCAGAGACCAGCAAGAAGAGCGGGGCGGGGAGCCCAGAAACGGTTCACGTGGGACCGCTGGATAGGCACAGTCATACGCCATCCGGCCGGCTCGATCATCGTGGTCGGAAGCCTCCTGGTAGTTCTATGTATCCCGGCTCTGAGTCTGCGAACGAACACCGGCGTCTTGCAGCAGCTCAGTCCAGGAAACCAGACCCGCGTCGGATTCAGCGAGGCGGCCCAGCTAGCCGGACCAGGAATTCTCGGGCCAGCGTCGGTCGTGGTGCATGCTACCGCCGCTACGCGGCATAGTTACCTGACTCAGCGGGTAAACGAGCTACGGATGATCGCGCAGCGACTGCTGAATGTGCGGCGCTTGGGCACTACCGAAATCTCGAACAACGGCAGGTATGCCACGTTTACCGCTGTGCCATCGGTCGATCCGGAGTCGGACGCGGCAGAGGTGTTGGTGCAGCATCTTCGCGTCTCGATGGCGGCTGCACTGGTGCATACAGGATTGACCGTCGACGTTGGCGGAGCATCGGCTACCCAGCTTGACGAGGTACGGAAGATCGGGTCGAGCATGTGGAAGGTGCTAGTCGCCGTGCTGATTATCTCCCTCATACCGTTGACTGCTCTCTTGCGGTCAGTCATCCTGCCGTTCAAGGCGATTCTGATGAATCTGCTATCCGTTGGTGCTGCCTACGGAGTGTTGGTCATTGTGTTTCAGTGGGGCTGGTTGGACGGACTTCTGAGCTACCACGCCCCTGGTCACATAGACACTCTCGTCCCGCCGCTCCTGCTGGCCATCGTGTTCGGGCTCTCGACGGACTATGAGGTGTTCCTTCTGAGCCGCATCCGGGAGAAGTGGCTGCAATCAGGTGATTCTCGCGGGGCCATCGCCGAAGGGCTAACCGCCAGCGCCAGGACGATCACGGGTGCGGCCGCGATCATAGTGTGCGTCTTTGCTGTGTTCGTCGCGACGGGCATCCCGATCATCAAGGAGATCGGGCTGGGGAGCGCCGTTGCGATCGGTATCGATGCGACGCTCATCCGGCTGGCCCTAGTGCCGGCGGTGATGACGATCCTCGGCGACTGGAGCTGGTGGCGTCCCGGCTCGAGACAAGGAGATCAACGCGGCCACGAAGCTGGGCAGCCGGTTCGCGTTAGCGGGTAACCGCTCTACATGCCGTCGTCAGATGTTTGTGGCGCATGTTTAATAACTGACAAGCATGGCCGGAAAGGTATCGCTGACATTCTTCCGCCTCAGGATATCTTGCGCGAAGTGCTGTTGACGATTGGGGTATAAAGCGGAAATGACCCCCCTTGAGTTCGGTACGACTGGTCTGGTCCCTCATTAAGACTGACTATGCGACCTCTTCCGGGTAAAACGGCGGGGCAGTCCGACCGTGCCTAATCCTCGAGACCCGGCCAGGATGGGACGGAACATCTTTCAAATAGCCCTCGGGTCGGCGATCGTCTCGGCGCTCGCTGGTGCCATCGTCAATGCGGCCGGGGGACCGCGAGCTGTATGGCTACCGCTGCTCGGATGGGCGACAGGCTCGGCGTTTTTCGTGTGCTGGCAATATCTGCTCGGGGTGGTCACACGTCGCCGCCCTCCGTCGAGCTAGAGGGCCTGAACAGGTCGATCCTAAAGACGACCACCAAGAGTGGGGTCTTGCCAGGACTCTGATGCCCCGAGACAGCAACGCGCAATTCTCGGTCTTTGACTGATACCGGGCTGACCGAATATAACGCCTGCCATGCCGTACCGCAGCCGCACTTGAATAATGAGCCTGACGTCCTCTGAAACTGCTCACCTGCTGTTCGCGACGGTACTGCTGCTCGGCGCGGCCAGCCTGTTTGGGCAACTGTTCGCCCGCCTGCATTACCCTCGGGTAATCGGCGAGATTCTCGGCGGGCTAGGACTCGGTCCGACACTGCTGGGATGGGCGCTGCCGACAGCAGAGCAAAGACTGTTTCCGGCGACGGGCACTACATCGATAGTTCTCGGTGCCCTCTACCAGCTCGGGCTGATCTTCGTCATGTTTGCGACCGGCTCAGAGCTCAGCGCGCTCTTCCATCGCACAGAGCGCCGTGCTGCAATTACGATCACGATCACCGGAATCGTGCTGCCGCTGCTCGCGGGGATCCTCGTCTTCCGGCTTTTTCATTTCTCCTACCTGGAGGGAACGGCACACAACCCGCAGGCCCTGAGCCTCGTGTTCGCGGCCGGCATCGCCGTCACCAGTATTCCCGTGATCTCACGGATCATGATCGACCTGGGGATCGTGAACACGCCCTTTGCGCGCATTGTTCTAAGCGCGGCCGTGATCGAGGACGTGGTGCTCTACGCCATCCTGGCTGTAGCGGTTGGCTTGGCAGAGAGTGCGACCGGCGGATACGGTCTAGCCAAGACACTAGGGATCGACTCAGCATCGGTCGCCGGGGCCGTCTACTACGCAGCCGCGACATTGGCTGTGCTCGGCTTCGCATTCATAATCCGGCCAGCGTTGGCACGAATGCGTCGAGAGCCCAACCCACTGGATTCCATCGGCATCCAGCTGATTCTAATTCTCACGGTCACGGCGGCGTGTCTGCTGCTGAGCGTAACGCCGGTCTTCGGGGGCTTTGTGGCGGGGATAGTCGTCGGCAGCGTTCAAAGCAACGCCTCGGTCGCCGCGCGGACGTCCATCAATCGCTTTGCGTTCGCATTCTTCATCCCTATTTACTTCGCGATCGTAGGACTGCGACTTGACCTGCTGCACAGCTTCAATCCCGTGCAATTCGCTGGATTTCTCGCGTTCGCATGTGCGGTAAAGATGTGTAGTGTCTACGGCGGCGCGCGCCTCGCGGGCGAGACGGCCCTCACCTCGCAAAACCTAGCGGTGGCAATGAACGCCCGCGGCGGGCCGGGCATCGTCCTTGCATCGGTGGCCTTCGACGCAAATATCATCAATGAGCGCTTTTACGCCTACCTCGTGATGCTATCGATCGTAACGTCACTGATCGCCGGCCTTTGGCTTGAGAGGGTACTGCGCAGAGGAGGGGCTCTACGCGAGGTAGCGACACCCGTCCATGACACGAGCACCGCCGTGGCAACGCCTGCCTCGTAGCTGTTGTTCTGGAGATCCTCTGTGTGCTCCGCAAGCGATGGCTAATCTCTGGCGACTCGCGCCGGTCGAGGAGGGGCTTGCGGTGAGCGCGTGGACGATAACGGGTGCCGCATTCATCATCATTTGGTTTTGGTCCCAGTAACAATGACGTTGCTCGGCGACCGATGTTGATGGTGCCACGATGGTTGCGGCAGAGCCTCCGGTCGACTGGCCATGTCCCCGACGCACCATTGGGAAACCCGGCACAGCCCCAAGCGGACGATGAGCGGTGGTCGGGTGACCGTAGGCGGTCGTGTTATGGCGATAGCAGGCCTTCGCCTTGTCACGGCGGGACAACTCAGCCGGCGGGTAACGATGTCGTGCTGAGGACCGTCGGTACCACGACGGGCGTGATCAGGAGGGGAGCGGCCCCTGACGGCTGAGAAGCCGATCTGATCATTTGCGATGCGGGCGGCAGAACTGAGAGCGCCCGCCGCGCGCTGGGCCGCGATTGAGCCTCCCACATCGGCATAAGACAAGTCGGCATAAAAGGCTTATGCCGACATCGGAGACGGGGCTCTGCAAGTGTGGTGGTCCAGGGCGAGTGAGGTCGGCATAATCATTGGAGGTTCTGGAGGAAAGCGAGGGTGGTGTCGCCGGTCGGCACACGCCTGCATCCCTGGCGAATGCGGGCGCGCGATCCGGTCGCGTCGGGTGCTCGGACGCGCGTCGTGACTGTCGCACAAAGCCGTCTACGAAAACTGGGCCGCGCCTGCTGTGACGGTCGCTGAGGGGGCTGGCAGCCCGAAGGCACGCCGGGGGCAAGCGATGGCGGTGGAGGCCGCGCGGGCCGCTCAGCGGACACGCCTTTCCGCGCTTTGCGTGGCTGCCGACGCGGCCGGCTCGACGCCTGTCCGGCCGGCGAAACAGGTCTCCCGTCTTCCGATCCTCGAACGAGGCATGGGTCGGCCCGAGGGACCGACGGGCTAGACTTCAGCGGTCGTGTCGCTGACCGCCCTGACGTCCGCGGAGATCTCGCTGCCGGCCCAGGCCGATGGTGCGCGCGTCAGCGACCGGATCGCTGTTCTGGCCGACACCGTCGACGTCGTCGGGTTGACCGACAATCACGCCGGCCAGCCGCGGATGTCGCCGCTGGCTGCGGTGGCGCTCGCGCGGGAGCAGGGCGTGGGGACAATCGTCCACGTTTCCTGCCGCGATCGCAACCGGCTTGCCCTGCAGTCCCAGGTCGTGGGCGCGGCGGCGCTCGGCGCTGAGGCGGTCCTCTGCATGCAGGGCGATCCGGTGCCTGGCATCGAACATGTGGCCGACATGACCGCCACGCAGCTCATTGCGAGCGCGTCGCCATGGAGCGCCCCGCACCCACTGGCGGTCGGGGCGGTCGTCAATCCCTTCGCCGAGGACGTCGACCGGGAGTTGCGGCTCCTGCGGCGCAAGATCGCCGCTGGAGCAACCTTCCTGCAGTCGCAGATGATCTTCGACCTCGGGCGCCTCGAAGCGTTCCTCTCGGGCGCCGAGGACACCCTCGCGGGCGTGCGGTTCTACGCAAGCGTCGCGCTGCTCCGCAGCGCGCGCATGGCAGAGCGCGCTTGCGCGCTACCGGGGGTCGCGATTCCTCAGCGAGCCCTGGCGCAGATCAGTCGCGGCGGCGGCATCGACCTAGCGCGCGAACTGGCGGCCGGCCTTGCCTGTATCTCGCGCGTAGATGCGCTTCACGTATTTCCGCTCGGAGCCGAGGCGGCGACACGCGAGGTCGCCGCGGAGTTCCGCGTCGCGCGGGGTGTCAGCGCCCAACGCCCGGCAGGGACCGGTCCGTAACCGGAAGTCCGAGCGGCGACGCGGGGGCGTCATTCGTGCTGCGTCACCGCCATCACGGTCGTGATTGCCGTAAGACCCGCCCGCTGAGAACCCCACATCGGCATAAGACAAATATCGGCATAAAAGGCAAAAAAAATAGCGATCAAGATATGCTGCGCACGGGCAATTGTGTACCCAAAAACACCAGATGCCCTTCGACGCGCGTATGAACTTGGTGTGCCCGCAGGGTAGATGTGCACGTGGGCGCAGCAGCTGGCCGGGGGTAGGTCAGCTACTGCGACCTGAGCCTGCTCGACGCGCTAGTCGATCAGCTCGTACACATAATCGTGACCTAGACAGTCCGCCGGCAGTATCGATCATCGCGACGAATGCTGGTCACCGACCCTGGGCTCGGTGACCAGCGAGACAGGCTTGGAGGCACTAGGCGCCGCTGGTGATGGCAGTGGTGTCGGGCACCCACACAGCGAGCAACACTGCGGCCGACCATTCTCCTCAAGCATGACCCTTCATCGTCTGGGCTGGGGCTGGTGTGCTGACTGTGTCCGGTTGCCTTTTCAGAACGGGATGTCGTCGTCTGCGGCGCCAGCGGGTACGGGTGCGGGCTGGAAGTCAGCCGCACCGGGCGGCACGTCGCCGTTTGTGTTGGCGGCCTGCTCGCGCGGCCCCAGGAACTGGACGTTATCGGCGATGATGTCGACTGCCTGACGCTTTGCGCCGTCCTGGGCCTCCCACTCGCGCCACTCCAAACGCCCGTCGATCGCCACGGGGCGCCCCTTGGAGAGGAAGCGGGCGGCGTTCTCGCCCTGTGCGCCCCACACCGTAATGTTGAAGTAGTTGGGCTTGTCGACCCATTCGCCGGAGGCCTGGTCCTTGCGGCGGGTGTTGCAGGCGATCCGCAGGCTGCAGACGGACTTGCCGCTCGGCAGCGAGCGCAGCTCGGGGTCGGCGGTCAGGTTTCCGGTCATCACAACGCGGTTGATGTTGGTTGCGGCCATCGTGGTTCCTTTCGTGTGCTGGACGGCTTGCAGTATTTGCTCGAAGGCCGTCCGTTCGGCGGATAGTAGGTAGTGCTGCTGTCTGGGCCTGATGGCCATCCCTCGCGGGCTGTGGTTAGTCAAGGGCGCCCCTGCTGCGCGATGCACAGTCAGAACGGCGTTGAGCTCCTGGTGGGACGGCGTTGCGGCTATGCGGGCGGCGGGTGTGCGCCGAGGGGAGCTAGGCCGCCATGCGTGCCGCCTCGGCCGCGTGGTCTCGCGCGGCGTTGGTGAGGTGGTTGCCAAACGTCGCGTAGCGTCCGGCGGGAGTGTTCTGTTGCGCGCTGTGGTGGGCGCGCGTCACCATCTGCTGGAGGCGGGTATTGCCCCATCCGACCTGTGCTGCGCAGCGCAGGAGGTCGGTGATCTCTCGCAGCCTGTCCTCGGGCAGGCTCTCCCATGCGATCTGCCACTCGGGTCCCTGGCCTTGGGCGAGTGCGATGAGGCGCTGCACCACGCCCTGCTGGTAGTCGTGGCGCTCGATCGTCTGGACGAGTTCCTCGAGCGCGGATAGTGGCGGTCGATCAGCGCTTTGCGGGGTGGGAGAGGAGTCCTGGCTGACAGGGTCGTGGGCGCTGGACGGGAAGACCGCGCTCACTGGCTGGCCGTTGGGCGGCGCCTTTGCGTCGGGCGTCGTTGCGTTGACGACTGGTGCGTCGGGTGCCTGAACGTGATCGCCTGCTGTGCCCGGCGGCGGTGTTGCCGTCGGTAGCTCGGCGCTGGTGGCCACCTGAGCTGCCTGGGCGGTTTGGGCCTTGGCCTGGATCCAGTCCACGAACTTGGTTCGGGCAGTCTCGCGATTTGGGGAGCGCTCAAGAAAGAATCCGATCGCCGCCAGCACCGTCTCCTCCTTGACGCTCAAGGAGGAGAGGTCAGCGATCCATCCCTGAACCGTCTGGATCTGAGGCTGCGTGAGCCGGCCGATCTGCTCTTCGCCACGCGCAAGCAAAGTCATCTGCGGCGCGACCGCCGCACCAAACCCCGCATCGCGAGCGCACTGAACGACCTCGGGATTGACGATCCTCCCCCGAGCAGGCACCTGAGTGAGGTGAATCGTGCCCTGGTGCGCAGAGTGGACTGTTCGCTGGAGCTGGGTGTCGACCAACGGGTGGGGCTCAGACATCTCAGTCCGGCCCTGTGCGGCTATCTGATGGTCGAGGGGCTCGCCATAGGTGCGTTCGATGCGCGCCAGCTGGCTTGCATACTCTGCTTGGATGTGGCGTTCGCTGCGTTCGTCCTGGTAGGGACGCGTGTGCGGCTTCTCGCCGGTTGTTGGGGTGCGCAACTCCTTGTGACCCTCTCCGCGCCACATCTCGATCAGGTCGGCGGTATAGAGGCAGTGACCAACTTCAACCCAGCGCGCCGCGCGCCTGAAGGCCTGGGCACGAGCCTTGTACTCGGCCATCACCTCGCGCTTGTCGGTGGCCTCTCCGAAATCGGTGAACGTCCGCCCGAACACGGTGACGTGGGCGCAGATCCGGACGTAGTGTCTATCCGAAAATCCGCCAGATGGGGCCCTACGTCTTCCGCAGAGGCTATCCCAGAGTCTTCGGATAGCTTCGTAAAAGACTGTCTTCCAGCTACGGGTGATGTGTCGCTTTACGACCTCCTCGAAGACGACTCCCCAGTTGAGGCCGCAGACAATGTTCAGGCGGCTCATCACTGCCTCGATGGAGACGCCGAGCGCGATCTTGCACGGTGCCCGGTTGTTGTTCGGCGCGGACACCACAATGCCATGCACCAGGTCGGGGGTGTAGGGCGCTCGCAGGTACGGCAGTGCCTCCGGATACGACGCCGCTGGAAATCGGTTGTCTGTCATTGGCTTGGTCCTTTCGGGTTCTCGATGGCCTCGGCGATGAACGGGCTCGGTCCAGAGGGACGCCCGTCGCGCGTCAGCGAGTAGGACATGACACAGGTGCGCATGGCTCGCGTGAGCAGCACATGGGCCATGCGGCGCTCCTCCTCCAGGCGCTCGTCGGTGTCGGCGTGATGGGAGGGGATGATCCGGTCCTCCATCCCGGCGCCGATCACCGTGGGCCATTCAAGGCCCTTGACGGCGTGGATGCTGCCGAGGGTCACCTTGCCCTGGCCCTCCTCGGGATCCACGAGATCCTCCTGGCCGGCCAGGGCGGCATCCTGCAGCCACTGCTGCAGGGTGGGCTTCTCATGCTGGCGCTCATAGGTGCGCGCGGCTTCGCGCAGCGCGTCAAGACGCTCCATCCGCTGGTCTTGCTCATCGGTTGTGCGGGCCAGTATGTCCGCCGGTCCGCCCGGCATGCGGATCACCTCCTGGGTGAGCGAGCTCACAGAGCGCGCCTCGGCTTGGGCGGCGAGCGCGAGCATGTCCTGGCCGAAGCGAAGGACGTTCTCGCGGGCCGCGCGGCTGGGCAGCCCAGCGATCATCTCGGCACCGGCGGCCGCCTCGAGCAATGTCAGGCGATGTGCCTCGGAGTGCGTGATGATCTTGGCGATCGTGCCATCGGCGACCTTTGGGCGGATCTCTATCGCCCGTGCGAAGGCGACCTCGTCGCGCGGGTTGACCAGGAGTCGCAGGTGCGCGAGCACGGTCTTAATCTCGGCCCGGGAGAAGAATCCCTGGGTGCCCAGCAGCTGGTAGCTGATGCCGGCGGCCGCGAGAGCGTGCTCGATGCGTTCAACGACCTTGCCGTAGCGGGCGAGCACTGCGATGTTGCGTCCGGGGATGCCCTTCTCGATCGCGCGCCGCAGCTGGAAGGCGATCCAGCGCGCTTCGTCCTCGTCGGTGCTTGAGCCATGCGCCATCACCGGCGAACCGGCTTCGTCGGGACGGTGAGGGCGCAGCGTCTTTGCGCGACGAGCCTGGTTGTGGGCGATCAGTCGGTTAGCGGCAGCCAGGATCTGCGGGGAGCTGCGGTAGTTCTCCTCGAGCTTGATTACGCCCGCGCCGAGGTACTCCCGGTCGAAGTCCAAGATCAGATGAACGTCGGCCTGCCTGAAGCCGTAGATTGCCTGGTCGTCATCGCCCACTACCGTCAGGTTGCGATGGCCGTTGCCGGTGGCGACCAGCAGTCGCAGCAGCCGAGCCTGGATAGGGTTGGTGTCCTGGTACTCGTCGACCAGAATCGCCTGCCACTTCTGCTGGTAGCCGATCAGCAACTCCTGGTGCTCGCTCAGCAGTCCCACCGCGCGGCAGAGCAGATCGTCGAGGTCCATCGCGTCGGCTCGCAGCAGCTCCTGCTCGTAGTGATGCCAGGCCCGTGCGACGATGCGGCTTATGTCATCCATCGCGCACGCGTGGTAGCTCTCGACGCTGACGCCCTGGTTCTTGGCAGCCGAGATCTCCCGCTGTACTTCGCTGACGCTGAGCTTGGCTCGGTCGGCGCTGGTCAGTGCACGCTCGATCACGCGGAGCGCGTCGCCACGGTCATAGATCGAAAACCGTGACGAGCGTCCGACCAGCTCGGGGTGCCTGCGCAGAAGGCGCGCGCAGGTGGCGTGAAAGGTGCCGATATGGATGCGCTCAGCTGCCGATCCGCACAGCTCGCGCACGCGGTGGACCATCTCGCGGGCGGCCTTGTTGGTGAAGGTGATCGCGAGGATCTCTTCCGGTCGCGCCTGGCCGGCCATCAGAAAGTACGCGACTCGGTGAGTGAGCACCCGAGTCTTGCCGGTGCCCGCGCCGGCGATCACCAACAGTGGTCCGGGTGGGTAGGTGACAGCTTCGCGCTGCTGGATGTTCAGTTCCTCGATGAGCGCCCGCACTCGCTCCTCGGTCGCGGGGGCGTCGGCAAGATCGCTGCCGTCGTGGACGAGGTCGAAGCCGGAGACGCCGGGAGGGTCCGCGGACACCTGCGGCTGGGGCTGGATGGGCTTGTTGGAGGCCGGCGGGGAGGCCTGGGGAGGCCGTTCGGGTGCCTCCGTGGATGCCTGATTGCTAGGCACAGGGCACTGCTCCTTTCTGGTGGTGAAATAGCGCTGGCGCGGAGTGCGGCTAGCGCGCGGGACTGCGTTTGGACTGTGTTGGCGACAGCCCATGGAGGGCGCTGGCGCGGGGTGCGCTAGCTGTCGAAACGGTGTTCGGGCTGTGTCGGCGTCAGCCCGTTGCGTTGCATGTCCTGGCAGAGCCAGCGCAGCTGGCAGGCGATGTGGCGGTTGTGGGCTGCCACGTGTTCCAGCCGTGCCAGCACTGGCAGGATCTGACGGGCGGTTGCGGCGTCCTGGGCAACCAGGAGGCGCAGCCTCTGCTGCTCGCGGCGTGCCCACGCAAGCATCTCGTTGGGTCTCGAGCATGACGGCCAGGCCACCTTGCTCGTTCACTCTTGTAGGGGTAGGGATGGTTTGGAGCCGCTGATCGCGGTTACGAGTGACGGTACTCGCCAATTGGGGGCGCCTTCCTTTCGGGTTTGATGGGAGCCAACGAGCGGCACCGGGTACTCACACCTCGTTGGGTGGGCTTGGCGCTACTGCCGCGGACTGGTGCTGGCTCGACGGTCGGATGCAGGCCGTCGGGCACGGTGTTGCTGTTCGCGCCGGTGGCGGCTCATGCGCTGCTTGTAGGGCTCGAGCTTGAATGCCTGCTCGACATGCGGGCCGACGATCTCGCGCATTACCTGCTTTGTGATCGCAGGCCCCCAGCCCACGCCGAGCATCACTCCGGCCAGGTCATAGATGGAGCCCCCGGCGCCGCAGCCCCAGCAGTACCAGCCCTCCTGAGGAGTGTCGAACACATCACAGGATGGGGTGCGCTCCTCGCCGCCCTTGTGAGCGGGATTCGGGCACTGGATGACCCTGTACTCGCCGGGGTCGCACTTGGCCAGCACCCGAAAGTAGTCGCGTGGCGCAATACATCGCGCAGGGTCCTCGTCGTGCAGATGCGCGGCAAACGGTCGCGCGCGACCGGATGCGCGACGCTTGGCAGGCCTCCCTAGAAACTCCGCTGGCGGTTCAGGCAGAGGACCAATCAGCGTCTTCACGTCATATGGTGGGCGCTGTAGGTCCGCGAACAGGACGTGACACCAGTTGCCGTTCTTGGGGTTGATCGACCCTGGGGCTCGCAGGAGGCAGTTGCGGTGGCGAACCTGGATGTCTCCGGCGAGCTGGTAGCTCAAGCGTAGGTTTGCTCGCTCGACGTATTCACGCTCGAGCGGGCGCGCGGGCAGAGCCCTAGCAAGGCGCACGAAGGCGTGAACGCCCCGGCCCGAGGAGACGATGAGGTGGGGCGGGGAGTGCCAAGCCCACAGCCGGTGAAGCTCACCTGGCTTGTCGACGTCCAGCCACAGCAGATGGCTGTCGCCGGCTGCCTCACGGGTGCCCTTGGGCTCGGTGCGTAGCACTGCTCCCAAGCACACCTCCTTGTGTGCTGCGCGTCCGTCGGCCACCAGCGACACGATGCGCTCCGTGT
Organism: uncultured Solirubrobacterales bacterium; assembly: GCA_963723045.1. GTDB lineage: Bacteria > Actinomycetota > Thermoleophilia > Solirubrobacterales > Solirubrobacteraceae > Palsa-744. The sequence goes on from CAVROU010000001.1 coordinate 1,056,401, forward strand.
CAGTGACGTGCGGGTAGCGCTCGGGCTTGGAGCGGCTCTCAAAGATGGCCTTCTTGCCAGGCTCGCGGCTGGCGTAGGCGACCTCAATGAGTCCGTTGCCGCGGTCGCCGTGCAAGACCTGTAGGTAGAGCCTGGTGTGCTGCTCGGGTGTGAGTGTTTCCTCACGACGGGTGCCATCCGGATGGACGATCAGCCCGGGGAGAAGGATCGTGCTCACGGATGTTCTCCTTTCCGGTTTGAGGACAGTCGAGGTGGTGAGGCTCCGACTGCGGGTTCACTGTCCGGGTTGCCAGTAATTGGGCGCGACCCGGCTGGCCATTTCGTTGCATAGCCGGCTCGCGGCGTGGCTAAGCGCGCTCACCCGGGTGTGCTCGCCCGCTAAGCATGCGCTGGCCAATGCCCGTGCCACCTCGAAGATCGCGTGCGCTTGTGTATCCAGCATGCGTTCGCGCTGCTCCTGAGGCTCACCGGCAAGAACTTGATCGAGGACGAAGCGGTGACCGTGATCGTCTCGCCAGTACGGGCGCGCGCGATCGGGCGGATAGACCAGGAGTCCACTGGTCAGCGGTCCGCTGAGCTGAAAGCTCACCGGCTGCGATCCCATGCGCGCGGGCTGGGCGCTCGGTGGGACTGGGGCGTCCCCGCTGAAGATCGTTGGCGGGATGGGTCGAGCAGCGATCGTGGTTGGCGAGCGGTCGTCCTCGCCAGAGGTGGAGGCAGATCGCAGGGCGCCATCGTGCTCAAAGGAGCGGCTCTGCAGGTTGGCTGTCACGGAGGGTGATGCTTGTTGGCGTTGCGGATGCCCCGGTCGTTTGCCGCTACCTCTACGCTCGGCAGTCCCGGCGACCTCGATGTGCTCGCCGGGCGGTCTTACTGACATCGCGGCGGTCCTTTCAGCTATGGCCGGTGAGGAGTCGCTTGACTTGGCGTTGGTCGTCGTCGCCGAGCGGCTCCTCCGCGTTGCAGGCTTGGCGGGCTTCGGTCTGCCGCAACAGCGCTCGGCCGATCGCAGCTCGCTGTTCGATGACTGCGCGCGCGAGCGCGTCGAGGCTCGCGCGCGCCGCGCCGAGTTGCTCCTCGGACAACGCGCTGGTGTCGGGGAGCGGCTCGAGGTCGACGACGGCTGATTCGAGGCTCTCGCCGTCAAGTTCGTGGAAGTAGATGCTGATCGCCTCCGCGTCGTCCTCGGGCGCGGTCGCCGGGAAGTCATCGGGGCCGTAGCAGCGGCGGTCCTTCCAGCAGTCGCGGCACCAGGCGGCGATCGCCGTGTTGAGCGCGTGGGGTGTCGCGGCGGTGAACTCGATCGGGTCCTTGCCGTCGAGGATGACGCGGGCGACGTGGATCGTCGCCACGGGTTCGGTCTGGTTGGCCATGTGGCCTCCTTGAGGTCTGTTGTCGGTGTCGCCACCGGTCCGGGCGCCCGAGAGGGGCGCCGGCCGGGGGCAAGGTGAGGACGGGGTGCGGCGGCTAGCGGAGCTGACGGCGGTTGATCTCGGCGCGGACAATCTCGAGGTCGCCGTCGGGGTCCTGGGAGTGCTTCTCCATGCAGCGTTCGTACGCGTCGCCGGACCGTGTTTCGAGCGAGGTCTCTGCGGCGAGCAGCTTCTTGTCGCCCATCTGCCCGTAGTTGCGCGGGTTGCCCGGCCCTTTGCTCGGGGCGGTGACGGTCGGCGCCGGCGTCTTCTTGCGTCCTGGTTTGGGGGCGGGTGCCTTGTCTGCGGGGTTGCGGACGCCGTGGTAGACGGGGTGGCGCAGCTTGCCGGAGCGCTCGACGCCGTGGTGGGCGAGCTCCAGCACACGGCCGACGTACGCCTGCGGGTTCGTGGTGATGTGCTGGAGGTCGCGCTCGCTGAGCCCGGCTGCGACCTGCCCGGTTGCGCCGCCCTCGAGCTCGAACGCGAGCGAGATGACGGGTCCGGTGCCGTCCGGGCCGGAGCAGACGACGTCGGTGCAGAGCGCGTCGGCGGTGTCTTGCGGCTTGTGGCGGTACCAATCGGTGCGCGCGCCATGCCGGTAGCGGGAGTCGCGGTGCTTGAGCACGATGCCCTCCTTGCCGCGAGCGAGCGCGTCGGCTGCGAACGCTGGGGTTGACGGGACGTGCTCGAGGAGGACCACCGGCAGTGCTGCGTCGGGCTCGACCGTGCCGAGCACCGGCGCAAGCAGGCTCGCGAGCCGGGTTAGGCGCTCGTGCAGCGGGAGGTCGCGCAGGTCCTCGAAGTCGACGAACAGCACGTCGAAGATGGCGAAGGTGAGCGCGGGGTCATCGACGGTCGGGGTATGCGCCCTGGCCGACTCGAGGATCGTTCCGGTGCGACGCAGCACCCGGGGACGGGCGCGGTCGACGAGCTCACCGTCGAACACGGTGCCCTCGGGCACGCCGTTCCCGGAGAGGTAGGTCGGGATGTAGGGGACCTGGCTGATCAGGTGCCCGTTGCGTGAGCGCAACACGCCGTTGGTCGCCGTCATGGCGCACATTGCGCGCCAGCCATCTTCCTTCCATGAGGCAAGCAGCGTGGGGTCGTCGGGAACGCTGTCGAGCGATCCGGGTCGGCAGAGCATCGGCATGCCGATCGGCCGATCCGAAATGTCGAACGCGGGCAGCAGTAGGGCGGGATTCGCCATGAAAGTCTCCTTCGTTTGAGTTGGGTGCGTCCCGGCGTCCCGTGTGGGACACGGACGCGCATCAGCGGGCCCCCCGGAGCAACTCGGCGCCGGGAGGCCCGTGTGGGCTTGGGTTGGTCAGCGGACGGCTCCGCCGGCGAGCGAGCCGATCGCGGCGCCCAGGCAGTCCGGGGCGTCCTCTTCGAACTCGGTGCTGGACCAGTAGGCGATTTCCTCGCCGTCGGGGGCGCAGATCCGCACACTGTCGACCTCGTCGGGGGCGGGGTCGAAGCGGACCGTGCGGCCGCTGTCGTAGTCGGCGACCGCGCACTCGCGCCAGTCGCTGGGGTCCTGGTCGGCGGGCTGCGGGAGCTCGCGGTTCTCGCCGCGGCCGGGGATCAGCGCGTCGGCGAGCCGGGTGAGCTCTGCGTTTGGGGCGGCGGCGAGCGCGCCGGCGTTGGTGCGGTGGATCTCCACCCCGTCGACGACGACGGCTGCCCATGTGCAGTCGTTGGGGTAGGGCGGGCAGGTCAGGGTGCGTCCGTTCTCGAGAACGACCGAGAACTGCAAGGGGCGCTCGTCGAGCGCTTGGGCGGATGCGGGCATCCGGTGCTCCTTTCTGTAGACGAAGGTTCGCGCCGGATCGGGCGCGCGGACCGCTTCGGTCGGCTGGGGTGGCGCGTAGCGCTCAGTCGTCTGCGGGGCCGCCGGGCGCGCGTTGATCGGGGTCAGTTGCTTGCGCTCTCTGCGCGCGATCTCGCCCAGTCGCGCGCTTCGTTCTTTCGGCTGCGGTACCAGGGCCCGTCGGCGCGCTGCCAACCACTCGTGCCCAGGCGGGCGGCGATTCGGCCCCTTGAGCTGTCGGGGTCGATGGGCGCCTCGATCCAGCACGCGAAGCCGAGGCGGCGCAGCCGCCTGCGGCAGATCGCACACTCGCTGGTGATCGGGCCTTCGGGGTCGCGGTGGCGCTCTCCGCTGGTCCCGGTGTGCGCGCGGCGCACCAGCTCGGCGAGCCATCCGGCGTCCGCGCCGAGCGCTGCGGCGGCGACGCGGACGCGTTCAAGCTGGTCCTCGTCGTCGCTGTTGGTGGCGTTTGGGCAGCGGAAGACTGGGTGCAGGCCGTAGCAGTAGCGGCGCCCGTCTGTGCCCTTGAAGTAGCGGCCGCGGCTCTTCATGCCGCCAGCGCCCGGGCGCCGCTCTGCTCGTCGGTGGCGGGAAGGATGCGGTAGCGGGCGAGGCCGGTGATCGTGAAGGTGTCGTCGCCGTGGAACTCGATTTGCTTGGCGGGCGGCCAGTACAGCCACGAGAGCACGTCGGGGTCGTAGTTCCCGTCGCGGCGGTGGCAGCCGCGGACGGCGATCGCCCGTTGCTGCACCGCGACGATCTCACGCGCAGGCACCGTCTGGGTTTGTTTGAGGTGCTGGATCTCGGTCGCGACGATTTCAAGGCGCGCACCGAGCTGGCAGGCGCGCTTGACAGCCGCCAAAGTGGTGAGGGTCATAGCGGCCTCGTCTCGGCAGGCGCCTGGCGGTTGGCGCGGCCCGGGGCGGGGAGAGGTGTGAGCGCCACCGTCCCGGTGGGTGCGCTTTGGGTCTGGCCGGAGCAGAGGATTCGAACGAGCTCTGCTGCGCGCTTTGCCGCATCACCCAGATCGGGGGTCGCGGTGATGACGAAGCGCAGCTCGATTTGTCTTCCGGCTCGCCCGGCGGTGAGCTCGCGCGCGGAGAGGCGAACGAACTCGCCGCAGCCAACCAATCGGGCGGGGCGGGCGAAATCTGCGCGGAGCTGCTTGAGGGTGATCGAGTCCGGCTGGAATGTGGCGGTGCACTCGTAGTCGACGCGCGAGCCCGTCGGCTGCTCGCGCGGCTGGACGGTGGGCCAGCGGTCACGCTCGTCGCGGACGCGTTGCTCGTTGACGCCGGCGCTGAGCGCATTGTGCGCGCCGCGGGCGAGTGTTGCCATCGCCTCGTGTGCCCGGTCCGGCGTGATTTCGCCGGCGGGGGTGGTGCGGCCGGTCAGCCAGCTGTAGAGCTGGTTGACGGCGTTGGCCTCGGTGATGTTCAAAGCCAACCTGTCTCCTTTCATCGTGGAACGGCCGCCATTTGCGACCGGGGAAGCGCGCCTCGCTAGAGGCGCTGCGGGTTCAGCTGAAGGCGTCGCGCAGCATCTGTTGGCTTGCGCCGAGCTGTGCGAGCACCGGGATCAGCGCGGGGTCGGTGTTCGTCTCAACGCACATGCGGGCGAGCGCGGTCAGCGCGACGGTGAGCGCGGTCGACTTGTTGGGGTGCGGCTCGACGTATTCGCCGATCAGCTCCCGCAGCGCCGGCGACGGGTCGCCGGGCGCGCGGTGGCGGACGTGAGCGGTGAGCGCGCCGGTCGGTTCGAGTCGCTCGAAGCCGAGCGCGAGGACGCGGTAGGCGTGTTTCTCCCAGATGATGAGATCGCCTGGGGAGAGCGAAGGCAGCCGGTACTCGAGCGCCTCAAGGCGCTCGGTGTCCTCGTCTGTGACGTGGTTGAACGTACGGAACAGCGTCTCGTTGACCGCGTCGGCGTTGCTTGCCTCGACGGGCGAGCCGTTGCGCGGGGTGGCGTACTCGATCGGCACGAGCCCGTGCCAGCACAGGCCGTAGGGGCCGCCTCCGTCGATCGTCGCGAGCAGGCTGACGATCGACACCTCAAGTGTCTCTCGGAACATCGTTCTCCTTGCTGCCGGCCGCTCGGCCGGCGTGTCGGTGTGCGGTTCGGGCGCGCCGGTCGGCGCGCGAGCGCGTGACCCGGCTGTCAGGCCGGGTCGCTTGGGTCCGGCGATGGTGCGTCCAGGTGGACGCGCACGTCCTGGCCGCCGTCATCGCGGCGGTAGGTCTCCTCAAGGAAGTCGCCGTCGAGGAGCGTGACCCCGTCGATCGCCTGGATGGCTTGCTCGGCTTCGCGCAGCCTGCGCGCCGCGGTTGCGTCGTCGGCGGCGATCAGACCGATCACCGGATAGCTGCTGTACCACGCACCCGCAGTGGGCGTCCGCGGTCGCTCGGCGGCCGTGTCGGGGCGGGCACTTGGGTATGTGGCCCGTTGGGCAACGTGTCTCCTTCTTGAAGGCCTGCCTCAGATCGGCAGGCGGGTTTGCCAGTGGACGGGCTTTGGGCGCGCGTGCTCGCAGGCGCTCAGGCCGCGCGGCAGGTTCGCCCGCCGCCAAGTCACCCATCCAGTGCCGTCGACGCTGGTGCAGCCGATCGAGCGGGCGTACTGGATGCGCTTCTCGCTGTTGACGCGACCCATGTGCGCGTACAGGCCGCGCTCACGGGCTTCGCGGACGAGGCGCGCGGCTTCGGGACCGAGCTTCCACTGATCCGAGCCGCCGACAAACACGCCGGTGAGACCCGGCGCGTCCCAGGGGACCATGCTGGGCTGCTCGCTGCCGTCTTGGAGGACGAACGCGAGCGGCAGGTGCGAGATCCAGCCTTGCCAAAGCAAGAACCGCTCCAGGGTCGCCTGCGCGTCGCCGATCGGAGCGCAGCGCGGCCCTGCTTGCTCCTTGCGGCAGGGTGTCTCGGCGCCGCATGCGCAGCTGACGACGTCGGGAACGGCGACCCACAAGAGGTTCTTTGGGATCGCGGGCAGCTCATCGGGCGGTGGCTGCCAGCCAGGATCGCTCCAGCACCGTCCCGTCGGCGGCGATCCGCTCGGTTGACATCTCCCACATGAACGGGTACGCCTTGTGCCAGCGGGCGAGCAGCGAGGGGACCGGGACGAGTTTCGAGAAGAGCTTCGCGATCGCGGCCGGGTCGTAGCCGTTGAAGCAGTCGTTGTCGCAGGCGAGTGGCCAACCTTCGGCGACCGTGTCCGCGATTCGCGAGACGTGGCGTGGCGTGAGCAGCCGGCCGAGGTTGGGGTGCGCGTATTCGCGCATTTGGGGTAGCGCCTGCGTAGCGAGCAGGAGCATGCGGATGCCTCCTTTCGACGGGGGTGGCGGTGTACGGTGGCGCGGCCGTCCGGGGTTGGTGGTCAGGAGTCGGCGGGGACCGGGGCGCGCCCGGCGGGCTTGAGCCCTTGGGCGGAGCGGTTGAGGCCGTAGCCGGCGAGGATCAGGTTCAGCTTGCAGGCGCGGACTGCGTAGCCGTCGAGGTCTTGGCCGAACAGTTCGGGTTCGCCGCCGCAGCGCTCGCGGCAGGCGTGGAGCTTGGCGAGCAACATGCGACCCGATCCGCAGGCCGGGTCGATGACGCTCTCCCCGGGCTGCGGGCAGAGCATCACTGCCATCATGTAGCTGACGTTGTAGGGGGTGTAGAACTGGTCGTTTCTGGCGCCCCCTCCGCGGATCTGCTGGAGCATTTCGCCGAGCATGTCGCCGCCGGTGAGGTACGGCTCGACCTCCCAGGTGCTGACGCCATCAACCGCTTCCTTGACGGTGTGGGCGGGAAGTTGCGCGAAACCTGACTCCAGACTGCGGTCGTCGGTGAGTTCGTTGATTCGCTCGGCAATCGCATCGAGCGCCTCGCCGAGGTGGGGGCCGTTGCGAAGGTCCCGCCAGCTCGGAGCGTCGCTGACGAGCTCGCGGGGATCGTTGCCGGCGACGAGCGGCGCGGTGGGGTCAAAGAGCTGGCGCACGAAGACGAGCGTCATCGCGTGCTCGAGTCGCTTTGAGCTCGACGCCAGCGCGCTCCACATCGAGTCGAGGCCTTTGGGGAGCTTCATCGCGGCCCGCGCGCATTGACGAGGTTGTGCGGGTTGGGTGGGTTCATCAGGGTCCTTTCGGGGTGGGCGGATCGGGTCGCCGGCGCGCAGCGCGTCCGGCCGGCGGGAGGACCTGCGGCGCCGGTGCCCAGGCGCCCGCCGTGCGGCGTGGGCCCCTTGCTGAAGGGGTCCCCAACCGTCCGGTGGGCGGGGCCGGGCGCGCGGGGGCGGCCTGGTGGTGGCGGGTGTCAGGCGGCGGGCTTTGTGAGCGCGACGGTGAGCGTGTTCGTGCTCGTGCCGGATGCCTTGAAGGCGTCGGGCGGGTTCTCGGTGATCGACCAGCCGTTGCTTTGCTCGATCAGCTCGCGTAGGGCGCGAGTGCGCTTGTCAGCGCGGAACGCGACGCCGGCGCTGGTGATCGCGGCGAGCCGTCCGCCCGGGGCCAACAGGCCGTAGGCGTGCATCACGTGCGCGACGTCTTGCTTTTGCTCGAACGGTGGGTTCATCACGATCCGATCGAAGCGCTCAGGGAGCGCCGTCGTGGTGAGGAAGTCGTCGCATATGAGCTGCGGCGGCCGGTAGCCCGCTTGTTCGAGCGCCTGGTGGTGGGTGGGGTCGCGCTCGATGAGGTACAGCTGCTCAGCGGGCACCACCAGGGCGAGCAGGTCGGCGATCGCGCCACGGCCGGCGGACGGCTCGAGCACCAGGTGCTCGGCGCGGATGTCGGCGAGTGCGATCAGCCGTTCGGCGAGCGGGCGCGGGGTCGGGAAGTAGCCGGTCAGCATCCGCTCGAGCACCCCGCCGTCGACGATCTGCGCGAGTTCGTCGCCGATCGGCTGGCCGGAAGGAAAGACGTGCCCGCCTCGCCGGCGGTCCCATTTGCCGCCGAGCGCGGTGAGGGCCTTGTTGACCTTCTCGTACAACGCCCGCTCGAGCTGGCCGGGCAGCACGACGAGGCCGTCGGTGACCTCTACGCGCGCGAGCACCTCAACGACAGGATCCTCGACGCCCGAGCGGCGCACCGGCACGCTCCCGTTCACCGCAGGCGCGGCGGGAAGCTCGTCGCTGAAAAGCGACTGCTGCGCTGGGGTGTGGACGGCACGCCCGTTCGCCTCGTCGCCGGCGTTCGTCTTCGGGTGGTGGGGCGGGTGGCCCCTGAGTTGCGCGGCGGCGCGGCGTGCCTCGTCGCTGTCGCGTGGCGGCTCGACGCTGCTGCGCCCGTTCCCCCAGGTGCGGGTGACGGCGCCGAGCGCGTCGATGCTCGCTTTGAGCTTCGTGCCGCGCTCGGAGGGTTCGACCTCGATCACGCCGTCCTCGAGGCGCCGCACGTACGGGGTGTGCCCGCCGTCGCGGAGCGTCTGGCAGATCTCTTCGAGGCGTTCGTCGCGCTGCGCGTATGGGTAGTGCGGGAGCGTGTGCGGCTCGACGTAGGCGAGCCAGTGATCGCCCAGGATCTGCCCGTGGCGCGCGATGACGAGCACCCGGCCTGTTTGCTCGTAGCCGACGAGTTGGAAGTGCAGCGTGTCGTTGTCGGTGACGATCCGTGAGCGCAGCACCTTGAGCGTTGCGTCGGTGGCGCGGGCGGCGATCGCGCGGTGGCGCTGTCCGCCGAACTGGGAGAGAGCGATCGCGCAGTACGGGCCGATCTCGTTGCCTCCCAGCATCCGCCCCGCCGGGCGCCTCACCTCGGCGCGAGTCGCGGGAGTTCCGTCGATGGTCTCCCACTCGCCGAGGTACTCGAGTACCTCGGCGAGGTCGCGGGTCGCGAGCGCCACCGGGCGCGGCAACAGGTCGCTGTCCTCGTCGGCTGTTGGGCTGGTGGGGTCGTGCTCGTGGGTCCCGCGTTCGCGCGGGATCGTGGTGGTCATGGTTGCCTCCTTTGGGGGTCGTGTCGGGTAGGCGGAGATGGCTCGCCGCCCGTCTGCGGGCGGCGCGGGTTCAGCGGCTGGCGCGTCCCGCGAATGGGCATGCGCCGGTGCCGGCGGGGCCGTGGTCGCAGTGGCGGCAGCGCCAGTCTTCGGTGGCCCAGCCCCACGGCTGGTTGGGGCCGAAACGCCGGTAGGCGCCCCAGATTTGGCGTGCGGTCTGCGCGATGCGCATGAACGTCGCGCGCAGCTCACCGGGGGTCCGGCGTGTGGGGACCATCGAGTGGCCCATGTTCACCCTCCCGTTGGAGCCGGGCTTGAGGATCTGCGCGAAGCGAAAGTCGAACGCGGGATCACCGGCGAGCCAGCGCTCCCCAAGGTAGATGCTGGCCTGCATATCATCGCCGGCGCTTGAGTCATACCGGGGACGGCCGGTGACCTTGAAGTCGGCGATGCCGGCAACTTGCCGACGCACCGCCTCAATGGTTAGCTGCGACACCGGCACGCTGACGTCGGGCAGCGCCTTCGGCGGCTTGGGCGCGTCGCCGTCTTCACCGCGCTCATGCCAGGTCGCGAGGTGCGCCTCGTATTCGCCCTTCTCGCGCTCGAACAGCGTGATCGCCTCCCTTGGTTCGAGGTCGACGCGGCCGCGCTTGACCGGCGGCCGCCACGCCGCGGGCGCGTCCTGGTAGGGCAGCGCGATCATGGGCTCGGGGGAGCCGTGCTCGCGGATCTCCGAGTGCTCGCTGCCGTCGTCCGTGAGGTAGACGGTCTGTTCGCGGATCGTTTCGAGATCGACGGTGCCGACGATCGACCACTCAAGGCGTTCGTCGAGCTTGAACTCGAATTTCCGCTGCACGGCGATCGGTCGTCCGAGGTGCGGCACGATGTGCTCCATCGCCATCTGCACGGCTTGGATGCCGAGCGCGTGGGTCTGTGCCTGGTTGCGCTTGGCGCCGAAGCGGACCGGGCCATTCTTGGCGGCCTCGAACGCGAGTTCGCGCTTCCACAGCTCGTTGTAGAGGTCCTTGACGGCGTCCGTGTCGAGCGTGGTGCCGGCCATCACCGCTCGGAAGTAGCCGGAGATCGCCTCGTCGACACGGCTGCCGACGAACATATCCCCGTTCTTGGGGCCCCAGGCACCGAGGATGTATGAGCGGCGGAAGTCGTCGGGGCAGCCGCGGAACTTGGTGATCCCCGAGTAGCTGAGGTGTCGCAGCGGTTCGCCGCGGTGGTTTTCCGGCAGCATCGGCGGGATGCGCAGGCTGGAGAGCTCCATGCGCGACGCCGGGGGGCGAGTGTGAGCGTGCTCACATCTGCTCCTTTCTTTTGCGCGCCCGACCGCGGGGTTGCGGGCGGGCGCCAGGTGGTTGAGCGACTTCGGGTTAGGCAGCGATGCTGTGCCCGGGGTGCTCGTCGCTGTTGATCTCCTCCGCGGGCTGCGGCGGGATCGGCGGCACCGTCGCCAAGCGGGGCGCGAGCGGGTGCTCGGGGCAGCCGCGTCGCTCCCACTCTGTGGAGGCTTCGGTGAGCAGCCCTTTCCACAGCTGCTCACGCCATTCCTCGCCGCCTTGTTCGCGCGCCTGGGTGATCGCGACGGCGATCAGCGGGTCGGAATCAAGGCCGGCGAGGACGAACACCTCGATCGCGCTGTTGACCTGGGCGATCTGCCGCTCGTCCGGAACGTCGGTGTCGCTGAGGGTTGGGTTGTCGGCCTGTGCGATCAGGCGAAGCGTCGGCCGGGTGAGCCGGAAGCGCTCGGCGAGCCGGGTGAGCGTCTCGCGTGCCGTCTCCTCCGGGGGGGTCATGCTGCCCACCGCCGCTCCTGTGGGCCGAGCGCGCGGAAATCGACCTCGATCAGCTCGCCTTCGTCGTCGATGCCGCTGGCGGGGTTGGTGGTTGCTGAGCGTCGTGCGGCGGTGCGTGCCTGCAGCCCGCCGGGGCTGATGTTGATCAGCGCTTCGACGGCGCCGCGCAGCAGCGGCCGTGGCTCGGACTGACGCTCGGCACGATCGAGCACATTGACCAGCAGCGCGGCCAGGCCGCGCGCGCGTCCGAGCGGCACGGCCGTGCGGTTCCACGGCGTCGGCGTGTGCTCGAGCGGCGGGCCGTAGCGGTCCTGGAGTCCGTTGATCTGTGCGGCGTAGTGCTCGCGTGCTCGGTCTTCGAGCGCGCGTGGGAGGATCAGATGGCCGTTGGCGGCCACCATCACGTGCCGGCCAGGCTGGTCGCCGATCGGGAACGGGAGCGGGTCGATCGCGGCGAGGTAGCTGCCGACGCCGATCAGCAGCGCGCAGTGCTTGGTGCCGTTGGCGGCCTGCGCGAGCCGGTCGGCGCCTTGCCCGACGGCGTGCTTGGTTACGCCGAGGACGGTGAGTGAGCACGACAGGCTGCGCGCGTCGAGCACGCTCGGCGTGCCTGGTGACCAGTTGCCCAGGCCGAAGACACTGGTCAGGCGCGCTTCGACTTGGCGGACGGGGACGAAGAACACGGCGCGGGCTTGGCCGGGTTCGCGGGGTTCGCGGCGTGCGAACACGCCGATCGTGTGCGCGGGGAACGGCGCCTCGAGGTAGGGGCGCGCTTCGCGCACGTGCACAACGGGCAGCCGCGGACGGCTACCCGCCGATGGTTCGGACATGGGATTATCTCCTTGAGTTCGGGTTGGGGGCGGCCACACACGGCCACGCCCGCGAGGGGGCGCGGCGCGCGCGGCGAGCAGTTCGATCAGCTGCGAGTCGGTGAGCGGCTCGTCGAACGAGATGAGCTGGTGCGGGTCGGCGTAGATGTCGACGTTGCCGACGCGGTAGTCGACGCTGATTCGAGCGGTGGCGTTCCATCGGATGATGGTCTGCTCGATCTCGACGCCGCCGGGGGTGCGGGTGGTGGTCTCTTCGCCGATGATTTTCGTTCCGGGTTCGTCCATGGCCGGGGGCTCCTTTCGCTGCAGGTGGTGGCGGATCAGTTCCCGGTCGCCGCGTTCGCGGCGTAGTTGCGCGCCGGGGCGCGGAACAGCAGTTGCTCGTGGATTTCCGTGAGAAGTTCCTCCGCGGACGGGTCGCGCTCGCTGTCGTGCCGGCGGTCCTGGAGGTCGAGTTCGATGACGTCGCCGATCGCCGGGAACAGCTCGGCGGGGACGGGGTCGCCGGCGTCGATGAGTCGCGAGGCTCGGCGCAGTTCGTCCTCACGCTTGCTGTTGCGGTGCTGGTCGCCCTCGCGACCGCGGAGGTCGAGGTCGATGATGTTGCCGACGAGCAGTGGAAGCACCATCTCGGCAACGGCGAAGAACACGCTGAGCACGGCGGGCCGCTGCTCGCCAGTCTCGAGATCGACCAGCTCAAGCGGGTTGATCTGCGGGATCCATCCGAGACCCTCCTGCGCGAGCGCCGCGAGTTCAGCGGGACTGTGGCCGAGCATCAGGTCACGCTTGCCGCCGTCGGTGACGGTGACCGCGTAGCGCGGGATCTGCGCGTCGCCGTCGAGAAGACGGTCGTACTTGCTGCGAGCGCCGGCACTGAGCTCGGCGGTGAGCGCCCGGAGGCGCTCGAGCGGCGTGTTCGCGCCGCCCTTTTGGGGCTGTGACATGCGGTGTCCTTTCCGATCAAGGTGGGCGCCCCGGCGCGGGTTGCGCCGGGTTCAGCGGTGGCGGCGGTCTTCGAGCGCGCGGGTGTGCCCCTCCTCGCTGCGGTAGCCGGGGAGGGCCTGCCAGTCGACGAGCGGGTGCGCGGCGGTGGGCACCGAGGCACCGTCGACCATCCCGTCGCCGGTCCCCTCGATGAGGAGGGCGTGCAGTCCGGCTGGGAGCTCGCGTGCCTGCCCGTCGATCACGGCGACCATCACCGATGAGCCGGCGGGGCCCTCGTTGTCGACGTAGTCCCAGATGCAGCACAGGCGCAAGCGCAGCTCGCAGGAGACGCGCCCGAGCGTGTGCTCGGCGTTTTCCGGCGTGTAGGTGCCGGCGAGTGAGCCGCGGAAACGGGAGAGTTCGCCGGCGCCCGGCTTCGTGTACTCGAGGTAGCGCGAGTTCATGCCTGTCGAGAGGAGCCCTGCGGGGAGCTCGGGTTCGGCGAGCAGCGCACGGAAGACGGCTGCGAGCTGCGCGTCGTCGAGCGTGTCGGGCGTGATCGGCGCGTCGGGGTCGCCGCCGATTGCGAGCGCCGCTGCTTCGACGTCGTCACGGCCGATCACGATGCGTAGCGAGACCGGGTCGATGCGCCGGCGCCGGCGGTCCCTGTCGGCGGGCCACCATTCGATACGGGCCGGGAGGTCCTCTCCGTCGAGGTTGCGTGCGTACACGTTCAGGCCGGCTTCGTGGAGCGTCTCGATCTCGTCGTCGTAGTCGTCGATGCCGCCGCGTGCTTCATCCTCATCGATCGACAGGACGCGCCCGACGCCTTCGAGATCGCGTACGGTCGCGGCGTGCTCCTCGACTATGTCGCTGAGCTCAGCTGCAAGGTCGCCTGGCGGGACGGGCCAACCCCGGATCAATGTGTCACTGCCGCTCATTGGCGGTTTCCTCCTTATTCGTGGTTGTCAGTGATCGTGCTGTCAGGAGATGGGCTGCGCCAAGTCGGCCCCGGCCGCCTCCGGGCCGCTCGTGTCTGTGTCGCTCGCGCGGGCGACGAGCTCGATGACGCTGGTCGGCACGTGCACGGTGTCGCCGTCCTGCAGGTAGCGCGGGTTGATCGAGGTCGGGTCGTCGAGGCGGATGCTCACGCGCTGTCCGGTGGCGGGTGCGGCGACGACGCCGGTCAGCCCTTCGAAGTAGCGAGGCTTGATGCTGCCGATGCGGACGCGGTCACCGATGCGAAGTGACGAGGCGAGATTGCCGGCGAGCTGGTCGCGACGGACGCGCGCAGTCTCGACGACACGGTCGAGGTCGGCGCCGTTGTCGATGTCGAGGATTGCGTTGAGGATCTCGTCGATGTTCTTGGCCATGGGTTCCTTTCCGGGCCCGCGACGGGCCCGTGGGTTGAGGGGTATGCGGTCGCGCGCGGCGGGCGCGGGTGTTGCTCGGGCTACTGGCAGCTGTAGGGGTCGGGGAGCCGGCAGGCGGTGTCGCGGATCGCCGCGTCGAGCAGCGCGCCGTGGGCGATGCCGCGGTTGTGGGTGGCGAGCTTGAATTCGCCGTCGAGGGTGACGATGAACGCGAACGCCCCGATCAGCACGATGTCGCCGGCGTCGAGTGGCGGCAGCGTGTATCCGATCGTGGCCAGGCGCTTCCGGTCGCCGCACGGCTTGGCGGTGAAGTAGCGGCGTATCGCCTGGTGAAACGCGGCGCGGCCGGGATCGGCCGTTTCCGGAGCGATCCGTTCGAGCTCCTCCTGGTAGAGCGCGCCACGCCAGTGAACCTCGTACGGGAGGGTGAGGGTGCCGCCAACGATCGCGCGCATCGAGATGATCTCCAGCTCGATCGGCGGCGGCGATGGCGGCGGTGGCACCATGCGCCGGGCGACGCCGCGGGCGAGCTTGAAGCGGCTGCGAGACAGCCGCCTCCTGAGTTTCCGCTTCCACTGTTTCATGCGGCTCCTTTCGATAGACGGCGCGGGAGGGCGCCGACGATGAGGTCGCGTTCGTCGCGTCGCCCTCCGGGGGCGAGCGGCGCGCGAGCGAGTGTGGTGCACCGCGTCAGGCGATGATGAGGCTGGGTCCATTGCGTCCTGCTGGAGCGCCCCGAGGGCCGTGCGGTCTTTGGCGGGCTGGAAGCTGCCGGTTTCGGTCACGATCCACGCGGTGTCGGCGATCGTGATCGGATCGCCCGTCGTGAGCGGCGGGAGCTGGTAGTCGATGCGCTCGAGGTGTCCGGGCTGATCGCCGGCGCGTTGCTGGAAGTAGCGGTGGTGAAGCCCGGCGTGGCCGCGCCCGTCAAAGCGCGTGAAGCGGGCCCTACCGCCACGGGTAGCGCTTCAGGTTGGGGTCGTGCTCCTCGTCGGCGTCGAGGCGGATGAAGTCACAGCCGAGTGCACGGGCGTAACGCCAGAGCTTCTCGATCTCATCCAGCGACCGCGGCCACAGATCGCGTTCACTCTCATGCGCCTTTCGGATCTGCTTGGCGTCCTCGGCCGGCGCGTAGCCGTAGGCCACGAGGTGCGAGTCAACGTCGTCGGGCACCGATAGCCAGGCGCCCTCGGGGTATTGGTGGGCGGTCACGCCGTCGATCGCGTTCAGGCCGCTCGAGCCGTTGATCAGCCGCTCGGGGATGTGCGCGGTCGACAGGCGCAGGTAGGTCCGCAGGTCGGGCTCCGGTCCCGCGCCAGGCGCGAGGTGGATGAAGTCGCAGCCGCGCGAGCGGGCATCGCGCCACAGCCTCTCGATCTCCGGGATACAGCGGGCGCTCTGATTGGGTCCGCAGAAGCCCGCGTTGAGCGCCGGCGTGTACCCGGATGCTTCGAGGTGCTCGTCAACGTTGTCGGGCACCCATAGCCAGGCGCCCTCGGGGTAGTGGTAGGCGATCACGCCCTCGACCGCATCCAGTCCGCCTGGGCCGTTGATGACCAGCTCGGGGATGTGCGCGGTCGAGATGTGCAGGTACCTGCTGATTTCAGCCATCGCTTCTCCTAGTCGTTGGTGTTGCGCCTGCGCCCGGCGGGCACGGCGGTCGTACTACTCGCCGAACAGCACCTGCTCGGCTTCGGTGCGGTTGAGTGGGCGACGCGACCAGCGCTGAAGGCGCGCGGGCACGATGCAGCCGCGTGGAGCTGAGAGCGGCCCGTGGTCATCGGCCCACCACACGCCGTCGATGTCGGGGTGCTCGTCTTCGACGTAACAGACGAGCAGAGCGTCGAAAGCGTCGAATTCGGGCGCCTTCATCCCGATGCGCTGCGCGAGAGCCGCGGTGCCAGGGTGGGTGAGGACACGCGAGATGCCCATCCCATCGTCGGGTTCGCCGGCCTCTTCGAGTGCCTCGACGCGCGTGGCGTGCAGCGAGTGCATCGTGTCTTCGAGTTCGTCATCCCACCAGCTGCGGGCGTGGACGTACTGCCTGCTCACCAGGCCGCGCTCGATGCCCCAACGCGCGATCGTGCGCTTCGCGCGGCGGCCGAGCGCCCAGTAGTCGAGGAACGCGCCGCCGTCTCGCGCGAGCAGGTGCCAGGGGCGTCCGCCGAGCTCGGCGATCCGCTCCCACTCCTCGGGGTGCAGCGAGACGGACAGGCCGTGCGCCTCCCAGGAGAAGTCGCCCTTGTCGGCCGGGTTGAGCGTTCCGATGTGGCAGACGCGGGCGAGCGATCGCAGCGGCGGGCGGCTGAGTGGCGCGCCCGTGTTGGCGGTCATGCCGCTAGGACTGGTCAGTGGTGATGACGCTCTTGAGCTCGTCCGCGATGAGCTCGCGGGCGGCGTTCGCGATGTGCCAGCCCGACTGCCGGGCACGCTCGAGCGCAACTTCGGTCGGGACGCCCGCCGCCTCGGCGATCTCACGGATGTCCTCGTCAGTGAAGACGCAGCGAACGATCTCTGCCGTCCCTGTGCTCTTAGTCTCGGGCTCATCGAGGTCGATCACGATGCGGGCGATGTCGAATACCGGGAGGTTCTCCTCGGCCGCGTCGCGCTCCGCGTTCGGGTTGAGCTCGAGGTAGACGGGAAAGAAGCCGTCTACCTCGGTGGCCACCGCGATCGCCGGACCGACGCGCTCGTCGCCTGAGCCGTGCTGGGCTCCGAGGATCCCGCCGCGGTTGTATGAGTTGATTGCTACCCAACATGCCTCGCGCGAGAGCGGCAGCTCCGGCGCGGGATAGGCGAGCATGTGGTTGAGGTCGGGGCAGCCCGGGGGTAGAAGGTCGTCGAGGTTTTCCGTGTGGCTGTCGAAGTTGGCGAGGTGACAGGGGTCGGCGATCACGATGCCGGCGGTGTCGACAGCGATAGAGCCGATCAGGATTCGCTTCATTTGGTCTCCTTGAGATAGATGTGGGTGGGCGCTCGCCGACGACTGGCCGGCGGGCACGCGAAATCAGGCGGGCCGCAGCAGGCTCGACGAGGCGACTGGGAGCGCGCGGAACGCGCCTTCGAGGTTGCCGTCGCGTTCGTAGCGCTGACTCAGCGCACGATCGAGTTCGTCGAGCACGGCGGCGCGGACGAGTGCGTGTCGACGCCGAGATGCCGGGCCGTAGTCGGCTAAGCGAACTGCTCTGTGGTGACCTCGCCAGCGTGAACGTAGCCGAACACGCGATCACCGCTGTCACAGGACCCGTCGCTCGCGCTGCGCACGCATTCGAGGATGAACCCGAACACGCATTGCGTGTCCCGGGTCTCGCGGTCGAACTGCAGGACCATCCAGCCGTCCGCGGCCCGCATCGCCTCGGTCGTGCGGAAGCTGAGGAGCGCACTCATCGCCGATCGCCAATCCCCGGCGGTTGCGACGCTCATTTCTCGCCCGTCGGCGCAGCGGCGCCGTCAGTCGTTGCGTGATCGCAGCGTGCGGCTTGCCTGATCGCTTCGCGCACGTCCTCGGGGCTGATGTCCTGCTCGGGCAGCACGCCGCCAGTGGCGAGCTGGCGGATGGTTCGCGCCGGCGTGCCCGGGCCGGCGATCACCAGGATCGGCGTGTTCGGGAACGCGTTGGCGAGGACGCGGAGATCATCGACGGTGTAGCCGTTGCGGCCTCGCCCGATTTCGACGATGAGGACGTCGATGTAGTTTTCCCCACGGCTCGCGACCTCGCACACGGCGTTGTCGTTTTCGGCGATGACCCGGCTGCGAGGATCGCCGTTGATGATCTCGCGAAGCCCGGCGCGGACGAGCGGGCGCTTGGCGGCGATCACGACTCGCGTCAACTTCGGGCGGGTGATCTGGGTGCGAACGCCGAGGGCGGTGTTGAGCTCGGCGACCATGAACTCGAGCGCGTCCTCGGGCGTTTCGCTGGAGATGTTCCGCACTTCCCTCCAGCCGCAGGTCACTCCGCGCTCGCGGCCACCGGTGCCGTAGGCAACGAGGACGATCCCGCCGCCGATGGTGTCGTCGTCGCCGTAGCACTTGAGCGTGATGTCCGCTGGAGCCACGATCGCGCCAGCCTCGAGCGCGTCCATGAACAGCCGGGCGGCTCCTTCGCCGCAGTCCTCTTCGATGGCGTCGGGGACGACGTGCTTGTCCGGGTCGATCTTCGTGAAGTCGAGGCGCACGGGGTCGCCGGTGTAGTTGATCGTGAGCGCGCGCGGAGGTCGGGGCGCGCTTCTGGCGAGTTGACGCAGAAGGGTGGCTGCGGCGTCGCATTGTTCGGCGCCGCGTTCGGCGTCGTACGAGGTGGTTGCCGAAGCGAGCGCGTGAAGCGCCATCTCGGTCGGGGTGTCCATCTGAGTCCTTTCGGTTTACCGGCGCCGGCTGGCGCCAGAGTGCAGGGGCTTCGCGCCCGGCCCCGTGAGACGGGCCGGGCGCGGTGCTTTCAGTGCGAGTGCCGCTGTTGCGGGTGGCCGTTGGCGGCTAGAGCGCGAGCAGCGCGCTGGAGAGGGACAACTCGCGGCCGTGCGCGAGCAGGCGCGCGACGCCGGTACGGAATGCCGGCGTGTTGGCGAGCTCGCGGCGGTCGGCACCGGCCGCGACGGCCTGGTCGACGAGGTGCTGCAGCTCGCTGCGCACGCGCCCGAACCCGCTGAGCGCGTTGGTCTGGCGCGCCTTGGTGCACTCCAGGCGCAGACCGTTGTGGTGGGTCGACTCGTTCCAGTTGGTCATGTTCGAGGTCATCGCTGACTCCTTCAGGTTCAAAGTGATGGCGCGCATCCGCCGCACCGACGGGCCCCTTGAAACGGCGAAAGCCCGGTTCCCTCGGGGCGAGGGCCGGGCTTGGTGGTCCTGCTGGTCGCGCACGCGGGGCGCGCGGGCGGCTAGATCGGCAGGTACATGCCGCCGCGGCGGCGCTCCAGGCAGGACAGCCAGTCCGTGGCGCCCGGAGTCACGCCGCGCCAACTCGCGGGGCAGTATGTGAGTTCGCTGAGCTCGATCTGCTGCTCGCTGTCGCCGCCCGGGATGTGGACGGGGTCGGGCTGGGAGATCGTGTTGTGGGTCGTGAGTGTCGCTACCATCAATGCTCCTTCGTTTGGAGGGCGCCGTTACCGCGGCGCGTGTTGTCAGAGAGCCGCATCTACTTCGGGCCCCGTGCTGTAGCGGCGGGGCCCGATGCGCGTCTGCGGGGCTTGGTCTTCATCAGCGTTGCGAGGAGCCACCTCGCAACGGACCCGCGTCAGGTGCGGGTTTCGACCGAAAAGGCGCGCAGCCGCAAACGGCGGCTGGGTACGGGCTACGTCTGGGCGTCCTCAAGCGCACGATCACCGCGATGCGCGAGGTCGTCGGGCGTCGCCGCGACGCGCAAGCCGTCGCGCAGACGCTCCGAGGCACTGCCAAGACGAAGCGCGCTGCTGCGAACCCTAAGACGGCCTCGCGGCGATCACTGGCGGGACTGCGGCCGGTAGTCGCGGTGCAGCGGCTCGCTGGTGGCGATAAGCGCGATGCGCGCGCCGGCAGGGCTGCGTAGCCAGTGCACTTCCGTGTCAGTATCGACGGCGTATTCGGTACCCGGGCGATCGAACTGGCTGATCGTCGGGTCAAGGATCGCTCCGTCGGTGAGCACGAGCCAGACGTGGGTCCAGCCGCGTAGTTCGCCGCGCACGAGCCGCACATGGAGGCCGTGGGCGGCGAGCAGGTCTCGCACCCGGGCGCAGGCGTCACCGCACCAGCTGTGGACGTCGACTTCGGTGTTGACGACCGTCCAGGCGGGCTCGGTCTCGACGGCGATGCGCGCGATTGCGTCGATGTGCGCCACCAGGTGCGCCGACACGTGGCTGAGCGCACCGGCGCGCGCTGCTGCGGCATCGGCGTGCACGGACTAGAGCTCCTCGACCGCGTATGGGTCGTGCTCATCCTCCATGCACAGCGAGATCTCGACGCCCGGTGGGTGCTGATCGGCGCGGCGGCTATCGATCAACTCGCGGATGGCGTCGAGGGTTTCCTTGAGCGCCTGTCGGGCGGCGGGCTCGTCGGAGGCCTCGACGGAGAAGAACGCCTCGGCCGTGTAGTCGCGGGTTGCGGCGGACGGCGCTGTCGTCGGGGTAGTCAAAGCGGTCATAGCTGGTCCTTTCGTTTGGGGCGCCGTGCGGCGCCGGTTTGCGTAAGGTGCGCCCGACCGCGACGGTGCGGGCGGGCGCGTGTGCGGGTGCTGCTTGTGCGGCTACTCGATGACAACGGTCACTCTGGCCGCGGGCTGGAGCGTCGCGCTGCTCCGCGGAGAGCACGAAGCCCTCGATGCCAGGCCCGGCGCGACCTTGCCGAAGCTGCCATCCTCACGCTCGAACAGCAGATCGCCCGCTAGCAACGGGTACTACGGGTTGACCGTGCTGGCGTGATGGATCGTGTGCGTCACGAGCAGCCCCTCGCTGGGGCTGCTCACCGCCTCATGGGCGGGTGCAGGCGTGTTGCTGGTCTTCATCATCGACTCCTTGCGACTCGTGTGTGGCGTCCGATCACGACAGCGAGCCACGCTGCCGCGACCCGGACGGCCCTTGCGGGCGTGCTGGTTCGCGGCCCGCGCCAGTCGCGCCAGTACCGATCGCGCCAGAGGTGCAGGTGCCCGAAGAGCTGCGCGCGCGTGTTGGGCTTGTAGAACCACTGGATGACGAGCGGCCCGACCTGCAGCTCGTAGGCTGTGCGGCCGGCGCAGCACACCGTCTTGAAGCGCTGCGTCCAGGGCGCGTAGTGGATCTCGATGCGGTGGTCCATTGCGGGTTCCATCGTGTTTCTCCCTTGCGTTTGTTGTTCATTGACCTCGCCCCGGGGCATGTGAAAGGGCCGCCCCCGGGACGGTCGGGACGGGCCCTCTGACTGCTGCGTGCTGCTGGTGCTGCACGGGGCCAGCCCGGTGCGACCCGGGAAGGCCCTGCTAGGGGCGCGCTGGTTGGCGCGCCCGCGGCGCAGGTGTTAGATGGCGAAGCAGTGGCCGCAGCAGAAGCGGCCGTGGTGGCGGGCGCAGGTGTCCTTGAGGGACCTGCTCGCGCAGATGGTCGAGATCCCAACCCGTCATCGCGGCGCGTCAGTGCTGGCGGGCGCTCACCGTGAGCGCGTACAAAGCGGTGACCAGTAGCGCACAGATGGCCTGGGCGGCGTGGATGCGGCTGGGAACGAACTTGTCGATCGCGACCGTTGCCGCGGCGAGACTCACCACGAGCGGCGTGACTCGCTCGCGCACCGGCGCCCGGTACTTGCCGAGCAGCATGAACGGGAACGGCACCGCGACGACTGCGATGGGCAAGGCGAGCACCGCGATCACGATGACGGCGGCGAGCAGCGCAACCCGCCACGTCTCCGCCCACAGTGCGGAGACGGGTGACCGGCGCTTTTCGGTAGTGGTGGTCATGGCGTGTCCTTTCCACTCGTGCACCTGGCGGCTGATTCCCCCGGATGCGGGTGCGACACGACCAGCCCCGTCCGGGGGCCAGGTCGTCACAGGGAGTGAGCAAGCCAGACCCCACGCGATGTGCGGGGCCGGGGCGCTCACCGGTGCGTCACTACAGTTCGGTTCGACCGCCCCCGACCGTGGGGGCGATGTTTCGACGGGTGCTGCTGCCGGCGGCGGGGGTGTGTCAGCGGGCGAGGACGGCCAGTCGGGCGTGCTGGCGGGAGGCGAGGACGCGAACGGCCTCTTCCTCCTCGAGCACCGCCTCGAGCTCGTCGCGCTGCTCCACGCTGAGCGCCTTCAGCGTGCCGTCGTGCCCGAACGTGTTCAGCCGGGCGGCGAGCGGTCCGTCCCACGTGGCGAGCACCTTGTCGTGCTCGTCACGCAGCTCGAACCTCGGGGCCTGGCCGGCGTGTCCGCGGGCGATGAGCCGGGAGCCGTGGCCGGGCCCGTCCCACCACTCCAGGCGCCGCTCGCCGCTGATCGGCTGGACGAGTTCGTCACGCCATCCTGCTGCGACCTGCTCGAGCTGCGCGCGGAGCTGCTTGAGCGCGCGGCTCGGCATGTGCGGCAGGGTGGCGATGGCCTGTGCGATGAGCATGGGCTGTTGCGTCATGTCCATGACGGTGTGTCCTTTCCTTTGTGGATTGGGAGTTCACACGCGTGCTCGAGACAGGAAGCCGGCGGCGCAGCCACAAGGTGGCCGGCTTGAGCTTCGAACTGCGGCCTCGAGGGGCTATGTGGGTCGTTGGGGCCCCGGCAATGCGGGGGGATTCAGCAAGGAGTCAAATCAACGAACGCGAGCAAGGCTACGCTCGCCGCGAGACAACCCAACACGTTCACCCCGACGTCAGGCGGGGTTGGCTGACGTCGGGTCGAGGTAAAGGAACCCGTCGATCGTCTCCGCAAGCAGGTACTCCTAGCCCGGGTGTCCCCACGAGCAGTGCCCTGCTGGGTGCGCGAGTCAACCGCCGGGGGGCGTTGAAGGTCCGGACCCGTTCACTTGGCCACCGGTGGCGGGTCGGTTGGATCCCCTGCCGCAGAGATGCTCGCTGGTCAGCCGACACGCCAGCGGCCCGCCTACCCGCAGATACTGGCGCACGTATTCCTTGCAGATCGCCTCGATCTGCGGAGGGCCGTCTACGCACTCGTGCTCCTGACCGTCATTGAGAATAGTCAGCAGCCGGGTTGCCATACGCTCACCGCGGTCGATGAGCAGCCGGAGTTGGCCGGTGTCATAGATCGCCAAGACATGTCGGCGAGGACGTCCACCACGGTGAGCCTCTTGGAACTGGCGTACGGGCGTGATGCGTGCCCTGGTTGCGGTCATGATGATGGTGCCTTTCTGGCGCCTCGTCGTACGCTCGCGCTAGAGGCCGAAATCTGCTGGGTCTTTGCCCAACGCGCGCAGGATCTCGGCGGCAACGTCGCTGGGCATTCGGGTGGCGAACTGGCCGGCGCAACGCTTCCGGCCAGCCCGTGTGCGGCTGTGGGGGACGATGCCCAGGTGGCGGGCCAGCGCACGATCGGTCAGGTCGCTGCGTCGGGCCACTTCGCGAAGGCTGAGCTCGGGCTGTGATCGCTGCGCGTCTGCGACCGCGCGGCGGACGATGCGGTTATCGACCGTGGTGCATGGCCAGCGCAGGCGCCGTTTGCCGGTGCGGTACACCACAACGATCGGGACGTGCACCCCGCTTGCGGCTATCGCGTGGAGCGCCTTGCGCACCGTCCTGAGCGAGACCCCCATCTCGCGCGCGATCTCCGGGGTGGTGCGCAGGCGCTCGATGCGGGCCTCGAGGGCACGCTGACCGAGGACTGCGCTGCTTGCGTGCTTGACTGACATCGCGCCTGCTCGACAACAGTGGTTACAGGCCCAGGTCCACGGGATCCAGGCCCATCGCCAGGGCCAGCGTTACCGCCTCTTCGTAGGGAAGGCTGGTCCTGAAGAGCGGGGACTCATCGGGCAGGCGATCCGGGTTGGTCTCGATGATCCCGAGCAGCCGTCGTACGCGCGTACCATCGGCACGGTTCTTGTTGACGTATCCGGCCCAGACGGCGACATCGCCAGCGGTCGTGCCGGCCTGCTCAAGCTCCTCAAAGAAGTGGCGTAGGCAACAGATGCGGGGGCGCCGCTCCTCGTGCTCCTGCCCGCAGCTGTTGGAGACCTCGTCTAGGTCGCCGACCAGTTGAGGTGCGCGCACGACGGTGGTGCTCATCGACTGCTCCTTTCTGGTGGACGGGTGCGTGGCCGACCCGCTCGCTGCGCGTGCATAGAGGGCAATGCCCGCAAGCGATAGGTGCGCCCTGGCGTTCCTGGGCGTCCGGAGGGGAGGGATGTCCGGACGCCCAGTCCCGCCTGGTGGATGTGGGCCGGCGCGGTGGCCGTCCCACAGAGCAGCCCACGGGAGCCGACCAGGTGCGCCGATTGGCGCGGTGGGGGGTTGTCGGCTTGAGTGCGGGCTGCGTGCGTGTGCACGCCCTATGGACGTATCACCGGTGGGTGCGCCCCCCCGGCGACCTTCGCTGTCGTCGCGATCAGGTGCGAGCAGCCAGGGTGTGTGCTGGTGCCAGCCCAGCACGACGGCGCGCTCGATTCCCTTGGCCGCGTTGTGTTCGAGGGGTGGCGCATTGAGTCCCGCCGGAGGTGGCGTTAGCGGAGCACGCAGATCGCGGCGGTGACCTGGCCGATCTGGACCCGGCCGCCGTCGTTGTCTTCGAGTCGCTTCCTGACCCATCGGTTGACCGGGGCAGCGGCGTACGCGCTCACAATGCTGAGCGCGTCTCCGAGGTTGTGCATCGCCCCGTGGTACAGATGCCGCGGCGCGCCGGTGCTGTCGAGCGTCTCGATCTCGACGGTTGTTACTGCGTTTACTTCCTCTCGGGTCGTCGGCAGTGGCCGGCCACTGCCGTGCTGTGAGGCTGGACGAGAGCGATTCTTCTCGGGGGTCATGTGTCTGTGCCTTTCTGGTAAGAGAAATGGCGTCGGGCCACCAATGGGGGTGACCCGACGCCAATGGGTCTGTGATTGGGCGCGCGCAGGCGTGCCCTTGGGTGCGCCTACAGCAGCCCTGCAGCGGCCAGGTCCTGGTGAACGAGCAGGTCGCTAGGCTCGTTTACCAGCAGCGCTTCCAGGGCGCGGGGGACGCGGCCCCTGCGCACTCCGGCACGGGTGCGTGCCAGACGCTCGGCCCGGCGCCGGGCTTCGCGGGCACTGCGGGAGGCGCTCCGGCTGGTATTGCTGGCAGGTGCGCTGTCGGGGCCAAAGAACTGGATCGGCTCGACCGGGCTAGTGACGCCATCGACACGGGTCAGTGTGCGCTTCATGTTGCGGGTCATCTGTTTCTGCCTTTCTGGTAGTGAGTCCGCACCCGCCCTCGGGGGCCGGGCACAGGTTGGTCTTGACACCCGCTCTGAGAAGGGCGGACGTAGGTACTGCGGGTGAGCGCCCCAGACTGCGGGCGTCGTTTCTGCGGAGCGCTCAGTGCGAGCGCTGGACGCACGCCTTCAAGGCGCCGTCGGCTCCGCCTTGCGGTCGATGTTCGACCGAAAGCTCTGTGGGTGCATGTGGGAAGAACGGACGCGGGATCATCCGCCAAGACGCGAGACGGCAGAAGGGATCGACGAGGTCTTCTCGTCGCCTGCCGTCGTGGCGATCCGCAACGCTCCTCGACCAAGGGAGGGGGTGCTGGTCGGTGAGGCTAGTGCTCGCCGAACAGCAGACGACGTGCCCACGAGGGTGCGCGTATAGCCGTCCGATAGATCCAACCGCGGTTACGCCAAGAGCGGCGTGCCCATCGCCATGAGCCGACCGTCAAGGCCAGTCCCATCAGTGAGGTGATGCCGTAGCCCTGTGCGCCAGCTGCAAGCCAGGCGAGCAGCACCATCCAGCGCACGGCTCGACGCGCGAGTCTTCCAGGCAGATGCCAAAGCATCCAGAGTCCTCCTCTCATTGAGGTCGTCAACACATTGCCGCTGCCAGTGCCCCGGTCCCCTCACACCAAACAGATGCGCGTCCGCGAACTCCGCAGAGCCAGCCGTGGCTCACACAGCGCAGTGTTCAGCAGCGCACAGGGCGTGCGCAGCATCGCTTCGTGCAAGGCAGACATGCACGCCAACTTCGCGGGCAGTCAGTCATTTCAGCGGTCAAGGCTGAACAGGGGGAGGAACGCTGGCAAGGAGTGAGAGCAAATCCGTCAGGCCCAAGAAGAACCGCAACGAGCCGGTGGCTCGAAATCCCATCTGGTCCTTCTCTGGTGCCCAAAGTGTCTGAGCTATGTGGGTGGCTCCGCACTGGAACCTGGGAAACGCATGTACGCGAAATGAATGAGATGCGACAGTAGCGCGCCCTGCTGTTGGGCGGGGGTATTCGCCATCGGTGCCGGTCTTTGCTTGGGAGGCCGCGCGCTGAACAGTTGACGCCCGGAGTCTTCGGAGACGCTGGTCATCCACGCGTTGAGCATCGTGGTGCGTCCAGGACGCCTCGCAACGTCAGCGCACGCACCGCAGGGGGTCGCGTAGTACGCGAGAGCGTCGGCGTCACGCCTTGCTGGTGCGACGCTGTGTGCTTGCCGCTCTGCATACCTACTCCTGCCCTCTTTCTTTGAAACTATGGAATTACTTCTCGTCACCGCAGGATCGGGTTTTGTCAGTGATCCGAGCGCCATGGCGAACATCAACGTTTGCAGGGACTTTGGGGTTTGGCTGGCAACACGCACGGACAGCATGGGGGAGAGGGTTTCGCACCACCTCGGGCCACGATGTTGGGGGTTTTGGCGATCACCAGGGAGGTTTTGGCTGGCCCTGGTGGCTTATGAATAGCCGCTTGGCTGGGCGCCTGCGCGCGCCGTCCGGGCTGTCCTAGAAAGGGTCGTGTGCAGATTCACCACTGCGGTCGGTAGACAGGGCTGGCTTGGTCGCGGTTGGGGCCCCTTGATGCTCAGACGGGATGTCGCTCAACGGCGGTACCGCTGGTTTGCGCATAATCGCGCGCGGCGGAAGCGGCCATCGGAAAGGTGTGGAAGAGCCGTCGAACGGTTTGGGCGTCGGGCCAGTGTCCCGTGCTCCAGCGGGTGAGAGCGTTGCCGCCGCGGCGGGCGGCATGGGCTCGGGTCCAGTCATACCCGCTGGGCCAGGTGCCATAGAGGGCACGCCACTCGAGGATGCGCTGCAGGACAACTGCGGCAGGCCACTTGAGGGTGCTTTCGCGGTGGCCGTTGCGCGTGGCCAGGCGCGAGCGCTGGTCGGATTCCCGGCGCTGCACGCCGGAGGGATCTGCAAGGTAGCGTCGGACGGCCGCCGGCGAGGCGCTGTTGTCGGCCCTCGAACCGGCGGACATTGCATGGGCGATCATGGTGGACGACATGGGTTCCCTCGGCTGGACGTTTCGCAGGTTGCGCTCACGGTGCGCTGCCGCGAGGTAGACGAGGATCAGCTCAACGGGCAGCTTAAGGGCGTTGGCAAGAGCTTGCGCGTCGACGCGCTCGCCGTGGCGCAGACACAGGGCCTGGGCAACCCGCCTTGCGCGGGCCGGGGTCTGCTGCCAGGCGAGGTGCGCGATCGGCTGCGGCCTTGGAGCTGACACTGGCTGACGATCCTACGTGCGTGTGCTGTCCGCCTTGGCACGCTCGGCCTGGCGTCGCTGATGACCATGAACGCCCACTCGGCCGTGCCGGGGGCCTTGTTGCAGGGCGGCGTTAGGGTCGGAGTGCGAGGATGGAAGGGTGGCGGGCAGAGGCGGTCGTGAGCGGCGGGATCTCGGAGAGGTCGTAGGTGACCTTTCGCCCGAGGTGCTGCGGGAGATTGTGGCCTCTGCGGCCGACCGTCACGATGACGTCGAACGGCATGTGCGGTTGGCTGCAGCGCGCGAGGAGGGCGACTTGGCGGAGCTTCGGGCGGAGGTCGATCGTGGGCTGCGAACGCGGCGGTTTCTGGGGTACCGGGAGAGTTCGGATTGGGCCCGTGCGGCGCGGCCGGTCGTTGACGAGCTGCGCTCGGTGGCGGCGTCTTCGCCGTCGAGGGATCTAGTCGTCCTGGTCGAGCGTGCGGTTGGGCACGTCGTGAAGGTGATCATGCATGCCGACGACTCCAACGGGACGATCGGGGATCTCGCGCGCGAACTCCTCGAGGTCCACGCGCAGGTGTGCGATGCAGGTGTTGCCGATCCGACGAAGCTGGCGGCGTGGATGGTGCGTTTCAGCTGCGAGGACCAGGATTTCTTCGAGGTCGACCCGGTTCGCTACGCTGACGCGCTCGGCGAGCAGGGGCTCTTGGCCTATCGTCGCGCGATCGAGGAGCGCGAGGATGGAGGGCGGATCTTTGCGGTGCGCTGGGCGCGCGAGCGGCTCGCGGTGCTCGACGGGGACGAGGAGGCGATCGTGGTGCTCCTTGGCGGGGACCTCAGCTCACCGCACCAGTTCACACGGGTCTGCGAGGCGATGGCTGAGCTCGGGCGCGACGAGGAGGTTCTGCTGTGGACTACACGCGGCATTGCTGAGACCGACGGATGGCAGGTCGGGCAGCTCTTCGACCTCGCGTGCGGTGTGCATGAGCGGGGCTCGGCTCCTCTGGAGGTGCTGCGTTTGCGTCGTGAGCAGCACGAACGGATGGCCTCGGCGGGCACCTACTCGCTGTTGCGTCGCGCGGCCGACGCGGTGGATGCGTGGGGTATCGAGCGTGACGCTGCGCGCCTGGCTCTGCGCGAGCGCGACCTCGGCGGACTCGTTGACGCACTGCTCGACGAGGGCGACATCGAGGGCGCCTGGGATGTCGCACACGAGGACCCCGACTGGGACCCGGGCTCACACCGGCGCTTGCGCCTCGCCGAAGCTCGCGAGGCATGGCGACCGGAGCAGGCGCTGCCCTGGTACCTGCTCGTCGCCGATGAGATGCTGCTCGAGACCGGCCGCCGGTCCTATGCCCGCGCAGTCCCGGTCCTCAAGCACGCCCGCCGCGCCGCCGAGGCGGCCGATGAGAGCGAATGGTTCGCAACGCGGATCGCAGATCTCCGCGAACATCACCGACGCCGCCCGACACTCATCGCGATGCTCAACAAAGCCGGCCTCGGATGACACGCCAACCGAAGCTGCGCGGGCCCGACTGGATCCGCGCCAAAACGCGATGAGAGGCTCGCTGTTGTTTGATCTAGACGACACACTCGTGGTCGAGGAGCCTGCGGCGGATGCAGCGTTCAATGCGACCGCTCAAGTGGCGAGCGCCCGTTACCGGGTGAACGCTGAGAGGTTGGCTGCGTCAGCACGCGAGCGAGCGCGTGAGCTGTGGTACGCGGTACCCACCCACCCGTATTGCATGCGTGTTGGCATCAGCTCCTGGGAGGGACTGTGGTGCCGCTTTGAAGGGGAAGATCCCGATGTGCGTTGGTTGCGCGAGTGGTCTCCCAGATATCGGCGCGAGGTGTGGAGCCTCGCTCTAGCCGACCAGGGCGTTCATGCCCCAGTGCTGGCAGAGGAGCTGGGAGAGAGATATGGGGCGGAGCGCCGCGCGCGCCATGAGCGTTTCGCTGACGTTCCGGCCTGTCTGGACGAGTTGCGCGACTCCTACACACTCGCGCTGATCACCAATGGCGCTTCGTGTTTGCAGCGGGAGAAGCTCGCCACAGCGGGCTTGAGCGAGTACTTCGATGTTGTTGTCGTTTCCGCCGAGTTCGGGATCGGCAAGCCGGACCCCGCGATCTTCGAGCACGCGCTTTCGCGGCTCGGGTCCGATCGCGAGCGTGCGGTCATGGTCGGGGATAGCCTCGCCCGCGACGTCGACGGTGCTATCGCCGCTGGCCTTCAGGGCGTGTGGGTCAACCGATCTGGGCAATCGCGTCCCGCCGATCGCCCCGACCTGGTCGAAATCACCACGCTCAGAGATCTGCCCGCGGCGCTGGGGAGCATGGCGTAGGAGGCCGTTTCGGTGCCGAGTCCGGAGGCGGTGATATTCGACAACGACGGGCTGCTGCTCGACACCGAGGAGGCCTGGACGCGTGCCGAGCGAACGCTGTTTGCCCGTCGTGGACTGGAGTTCACGATTGAGCACAAGCGGTCGCTGATCGGCTCTTCGCGCACGACGGCGGCGGTGAAGCTCGAAGCGATGCTCGCGATGTCCGGAGAAGGTGAGAGCTTGATGGACGAGCTGCACGAACTCGTGATGGAGGAGGCACTCGCGGGCGTCGAGCCCCGCCCGGGCGCGGTGGAGCTCCTAGAGCGGCTACTCGTCCGGGGGGTGCCGGTCGCGGTGGCATCGAACTCGCAACGAGCTTTTGTAGAGCGCACGTTGGCCGGTGCCGGGCTCCTGGACGGGCGGTTTCGGGCGGTCGTGTCCGCCGAGGATGTCGAGCATCCCAAGCCGGCCCCCGACATCTACCTGGAGGCGTGCCGGCGCCTGGGCGCCGAGCCGGGCACGTGCGCTGCGCTGGAGGACTCGTCCACCGGGGTCGCCGCGGCCGTGGCGGCTGGGATGTACGTGATCGGCGTGCCCTACTTCACCGGCACGCAGCTGCCGGGATGCGACCTGCTCGCACCCAGCCTCGCCGACCCCGCGGTCGTCCGCGCACTCGGGTTGGGCTAGTGGTGAAGCACCGCGATTGGGCCGTTCTCAGCTGCCGCGTAGTACCGTCCGGGTAATGGGCTCCCCTGTCGCCAGGCTGCCGTTCATTGTTGGTACCTGGAGGTGTTCGGGATCGAGGTGCTGCCGCTCACGTCCAGCGCCGATGGGGTGGGTACCTGGCCAGAGACCGCAACGTCGGTCGCGATCCGGCTACAGCCCGACGACAGCATCCAGGTGGTCGCCCCGTGTGGCCTTGAGGACATGTTCGGGCTCATCTGCAGGCGCAACCCCAATCGAGTCACCGAGCAGGAGTACCGGCGGCGTATCCAAGACAAGCGGATCGCGGAGCGCTGGCCGCGCGTGCGGGTAATCCGCAGCGCCGTCGAGCAAGACATCGCGTCCGTGCTCGACTTATGGGCCGCGGCGGGCAGCCTCCCGAGCGTCACCGACTCTCCCGACGGCCTGGCCCGGCTGCTGGCCGACGATCCTCAGGCGCTGCTGGTCGCTGAGCTTGAGGGTGTCCTGGCCGGTTCGCTGATCGCCGCGTGGGACGGCTGGCGTGGGAGCTTCTACCGGCTGGCGGTTTCCCCAGAGCATCGGCGCAACGGGCTCGCAACGATGCTGCTCAGGGAGGGCGAGCGGCGCCTGCGCGAGCGGGGCGCGCTCAGGCTCACCGCGATCGTCGCCGACGATGAGGTGGGCGCGATGGCCTTCTGGCGAGATGCCGGCTACGAGCGCCAGCAGCACAGGGCGCGGTTCGTGCGCCACTGCGATGCGTAGCGTCGCGCGTCCCGTCAGCCGGGACAGTCGATCCAGCGGTACATCAGCCCGTCGCGAACCTCGTGGAAGGAGGGTGCAGCCGGCGGCGGGTCGCTTGAGAGCCGCGCGATCACCTCGCGCGGACCGTGTAGATCCTCTTCGGCCGCCGTCGTCCAGTGGATCTCGGGGTGGAGCAGCCGAGCCAAGCGCTCCCATCGGCGATGCTCGATCGTGTCGAGTAAGTCACACACCGCCGGAACCTGCTCTGCCACGACGGCGATCATTCCATACTGCAGCGTCTGCGATCCTCCCGCGTGGCCGAGCTCGCGATACTCGTTGTTCTGCGTCTGCCACCGTGCGAAGTACCCGTGTCAGAGCGGAGGACCCACGCGTCCGCGGAAAGCGGCCCAGCCCAGGGTGAGACGGGGTGGTTACGGTGTCACGCGGATGTCCGGCGGGCCCCAGCGCCTGAAGGCTGCCGCGTAATGGTTGCTCTGCGCGGCACCGAAGCCCAGAGATCGCACAGCAGGGCGCCGAGGCCAGCGGAGAAGCATCCGAACAGCAGGGTGGCCCAGGTATCTCCGAAGCTCGTGAAGGCGACGGCCAGCCCCACCAGGCATCCGGGTGTCACGGTGAGCCACCGCAGACGTAGCAGAGGCCTCGCGTGGTCCTGGCGGAGCATCGCAAATGCGGTGCCTGTGGCAGTCCATACAACGGCGATGGCGAGGCTGAAGGTCGCGAGAGTAAGCGGTGCAATGAAGTGAATGCCGGCACCGGCGACTGTCGCGATCGCGAAGAGCGCGACGACGACGAGCAGCATCTTCCACGCGCGCCACGCTTGCTGGTGGCGCTGCTCGACGCTGCGCGTGGGCATGTCCTTACGCGAGCGAGTGACCAAGCGCCAGAACCACGGCAGTACGAGCAGGCCACCGGCGAGCGCTGCGACGGTGTGGAAGGCCGCGGTGTGCGCGGAGCTTGAATACCGGGGAGCCTCGCTCAGCACGAGTGCTCCGAGTACGGCAGTGGCTGAGAATGGGGGTTGATTCATCTCAGGGGTCAATTGGCGGCGGGGCGCCGCAGGTGCTCGCGGGGCAGGAGGACTACGCGCCGCGAGCCCGTTCGCGCGCTCTTGGGCTCCTTGAGCTGCGCGCGGAGCCCTGGGGGGTGTGGCGGCATCACCAGCGCGCGCATCGATCCGCAGTGCATGTCGCGCTCGACGACGAAGTACATGCTCTCTCGCCCGAAGTAGTGCGCCTCGGTGAGTGGGGAGCCGATGCGGTGTATCGCACCGGTCACCTCTCGATCGGCGTGCTCGAGGAAGGCCCAGGCCTGTGGCTCGTCCTGGCAGACGAAGATCACGCGGGGACGCTCCCGCATCGCCTGGTAGCGGTCGTGGACGAACGACCAGCCGCTGATGAGCGCGTCGTAGGCCTTGAACTTCCGGAATTGCTTGGTTGGTTTGCGCGTGCGGTCCAGCTCGATGAAGAAGTCAACGAGGCGCCGGGCGCCGTGTGGCCCGTTGGGCACGTCGATATACATCTCGACGAGCGCGTCGGCGTTTAGCTGGGCGAAGCGGCTCGGCTGTGAGGGCTCGCCGAGCAACTCGAAGCCGGTGGGAAGCCGCAGGTCGCCGGGACCGATCGGCACGGTTTCGTTGTTGAGTCGCGTGCGGGGCGGCGTGAGACGACAGAGTGGCTCGCGCGGTCCGTGCCACTGGCGGATGCGATCGCTGGCCAGGGTGCGCATCGCCAGCAGGTAGCCGTTGACGCTGAGGTCGTGGCGCACGTTGTTGCCCTCCTTCATGCGGGTCGGCTCCCAGTCCCTCGCGGACTCTCCGTCCTTGGGTCTGCGCTGAGGGACGAGATTGCGACGCTTGAGTACCTGGTAGCCGCCGTCGCTCAGGACGTACACGTTGGCGGGCCGGCCACTGCGGCCGACGACCCGTAGTCCAAAGCGCCATAGAAGGCCCTGTTGCCACATGCCCGACAGCGCGTTACGCGCCGCGCTCGCGTCGGCTCGTGTCCACCACCTCGCGGCGATCTGGCTTCCAAGCAGGATGTCAAGTCGCCAGAGCGTGATCATGATCTGAAGCGCACGATCGTCGAGGCCGGTGAACTCATCTGCCGGCTTGGCCAGCGGGCGGCGCTCGTCCCAGCGCGGGTCGACCTTGCCGTCGAACTGAAGCTCGGCGTAGCTCTGCGGGACTGTACGGATCTCAGAGCCGAGTGGGGCGGCGTCGACGCTGTCGTGCGGTGGCGTGTGATGAGAGATCTTTGGCTGGCCATTGGATGCGGCATCATGGCCGCTGTCTGCCCGCCCCTTCCCGGTCGGGGAGGTCGGCGCGAACACGTCTGCGGGCATCGGCACGTGCGCGATGTTTGGCCCGCCGGCACGGGCATCCTCCGCGACCGGGGGGTTGCCCGTGCGCTCCGTATCAGGACGGCGTCCAGCGGGATGCTGTTCACCATCGATCGGCAGACCAGCCTTGCTGGCCAGACCCTCCTCATGCACGTCGGGATCGGGCGTGTGCCCAGCGGTGCCAACAAGCAGCTCCTCTTCGGAGGTCGCCAGGCCCAGCGGCGCCGGTGCCTCTATAGGTCCGAAGCCTGGGCGTTGAAGCTGGCGCTCCAGGTGGTAGGCGACCCGCTGCTCGTCTACCTCGACCTCTTTGGTGCGCCCCAGCCATGAGGGGCCACGTGCGCCGTCCGCCAAGGTGCTCGCCTGGGTGAAGTACCGGTCCAGGTTGAGCAGGACGTCGGGGGGAAATCGAACACTGTCGCGGGAGGCCTCATCCCCGCGGATGACGTCGGTGAAGGTGCTCATAGCCAATGTGGCCATGTCTCGAGCATCTTCGGGGGACCCGACGCGGAAGGTGAAACGGTGCTGGAGGAGGTTCGTGGTGCCTTCCCTGACCACTTCATCTTCGATCTGGTCCATGTACTGCCATGCGAGGCAGGTCTCAAGGCCCGCCTCGCGGTGAAGCGCGAGCATCGTGGCGAACGTCCTATTGGCATACATCCACGCCTCGTCTCCCTTGAAGGCGACGCGCACCGTCTCGCCCGGGATGGCGCCGGCGCTCTTGAGCTCTTGGCGGCGCGAGAGCGCGTTGTGCAGCATCCCGGCGAGAATCTGCAGCATCGTCTGGCAGTTGCGTTGGCTGACGGTGCCCATTGCACCGTCGACTATCAGCACCGCGCGCTCCTCGATGATCTGATCCATCGTGACCTGCGTGGGATGGTGCAACACCCGGTTGATGGACGGCTGCAGGAAGTCCTCGAGCTTGTTCTTGGGGCTGTCCAGCTTGGTAGCCGTCATGGTCGAGGCCATCTTCAAATCGCCGGGCAGGTGCTCGCGGAAGAACCGGGTCGTGCTGGCGAACTTGTTGCCTTCGGCGGTGCAGACGTCCGCGGCGAGCTTGTGGTAGCCCTCGGCTTGGGGCATCAGCAACTCGAACATCAGCCACAACGTGGGCTGGATGGCCATGTGCTTGGCGATCGCGATTGCAGCGATCGCCGCGTGAGTGAGATAGCGCCGCGATGACGCCATGAGCGCGCCGTCCTCGTTGACATCCATGAATGCCTGGACCAGCGCGGCGGCGAGCGCGTTGGGCTCGGCCGGCTGCATCAGCGGGTTCATGCCGAAGTCCGGGTTGGCGAGGCTGAGGAAGTAGACGGTGCGCCACTCGGGAATCACGCTGAGCGCGTACTTGGCCAGCGTCGTCTTGGGGTCGAAGACGATGCAGGCGCAGTCGGAATCATCAGCATCGTTGTCGAGATCAGCGACGATCACGCTGGTCTTGCCGGTCCCCTGCGAGCCGATGATCCCGATCCCGTACTTCTTGTCTGCGGCGGCGATCCGCACCCAACCGTGTTCGTCCTCGAGCACGCCGTGCTCGCGGGTGGTGCGCTCCATGCAGGCGGGGGCGGGCGCGCGCGGCAGATTCGAGCGGCGCACCCGAATGTTCTTTTGGCGCGGCGTGGGCAGCTGCCACAGGCCGGCCATCTCGCTGGACGAATACACACATCGAAGCCAGGACACGGCGATCTTCGGGCGCGCGTCGGGCAGGCGCCGCCGGTAGAGCCACAGCAGAGGGAGGGGCTGGCGGATCATTAGGCGGTTCTCGCCGCTGGTGCCGCCCACCAGCAGGCCGGCGATCGTTTGCGCCGCCGGCAGCGCGGAGGAGAACACGCGAACGTCGACGTGGAAGAGCATCTGGTGTTGGACATCGAGACCTGCGCTGAACTCCTGCTGGATGACGCCGCTGCGCAAGCCGGGGTCGCTGTCCAGCAGTTGGGCCCGGCGTTCCTCCTCGCGCTCACGCTGGCGGTACATCCAGCGCGCGATCCGCTCGAACAGCCCAAACATCGGCGTGACGCAAAACTGGATCCCGACGGAAGGACCGGGCATGCTCATCGCTGCCGAGAACAGTTGATCGATGACCGGCTCCTGGTAGCCCTCCACGGGCACCGCGATGGCCTGCGTGATGTTGCGCTTCTTCTTCAGGCGCAGGACGTGTCGTGACCAGCTGGCCGGGAGGAAGACCTTTTCCGGGTCAAGGCCAGCTTCGGCGTTCTCCTCGCGGGGGTTGAAGGCGTAGCCGACGCGAACATCTGGGTAGGCCGCGGCGATGGCGCCATCCAGGGACGCCCACAGGTGCTTGGGGGCGACGATCGTCATCTCGCAGGTCCGCACGGTCTCGCCGTTCCCGCCTGCCTGGTCAAAGCAGTAGCCCTCAAGGCCAAACCAGGGCTGGCCATTGACCAGACGGGTGTACCAGCGCTGCGTGAGCATGCCGCCGACGCTCTGAAAGAAGGCTCGGACCTGCTCGGGAGTGGCCGTGTCGTTGCGATAGAGCTCCAGCAGATACCGGCGCACCTGGCGCGAGCGGCGCGCCTTCCAGCGGGTGGTGCACAGGACGATGCCCGCCATCAGCGCAAAGAGCAGGCCATACCCCGCGGCAACCAGAGCGATATGCGCTATACGCCCCACGGTGCTCCCCCGATGCCGGGTGCCGTCGACGATATGTCCCGCGAACAGCGGAGGCTTTCTACCAACGGCTCGTGCCGCCCTCTGCATCCCCACCTGGCCGCTGTTCAGCGCGCTGCCAGGCAGATGGCCAGATCCCACCGGCGCAGTTGTGCTGGCCAAGCGCGAGAACCCGACGGCAATGAGCACACAGAGCGCTGGGACAAGCAGCAGGTAGACCAGCGCGCGCCCGACCAGCGATTGAAACATCACACCTGCCCCGTCCGCCGGCTGCCCGCGACGGTAATCGGAGTGTTGTCCTGCACCGCTATTTGAGCGTGGGCGAGCACCGGGGTAGGCTGGGCTGTACGGCCTTCGCCCCATGGACGTGCGAATGGGCTCAGGTGCCCCCCGCGAAGCTGGCTGAAGGATGAGAAGCTAAGGGGCGGGAGCGGCGCAATTGGTAATCCCCGCTCGGCGGAACACCTCTTGTCCGGCGGTCGGAGTCTGAAGGTTCTGCTCGTTGGCGATTGCCGTGAAGTTGCGAGTGTGGGCGTACCGGGCGAGCTGGTTGGCCTGGTTGGAGATGGTGTCCAGCGATTCCAGGAACTGCTGGTATTCGTTGTTGATAGGGACGGGAGCGCGCACACGCGCAAACGCTGCGTAGTCTGTGGTCAGCAGCGAGGCGTAGAGCTGCAGCGCACCTGCGTACTCGGCCTGTGCGCTCTCGGGTGCACTTGCGTTGACTGGGCCGCCAGCATCGCTGGAGGCGCGTGCGATTAGCTGGGTGCTGTTGGCTACATCTTGGGCGTAGTGGCACAGGATCGGCGTCACGTCGGCCCGGAAGATTGCGGTGGAGCCATCGCTCGCGGCCTGGACGGCTGGGCTGGATGTGGCTGCGTGGATGGAAGCGCGCGGTGGTTGGCCGCCACCGCAGCCGACGAGCACAAGCGCGGTGATCGTCGCTGTCCAGGAGAGAAGTTGGCGGAGGATAGGCACTGCCGAGAAGGTAGCGAGCGGTGCTGTTGCGCCAGAATGGATCACTTGCCAAAGCGGGCGAAGAGAGGCAAGTAGGCCGCGCCCTGATCGTGATAGCGGGCAAGAAACCTCTGGTATTCGGTTTTGGGACTCACGTTCGGACTCAACGGGGTGACTGCCAGCACGATTCGGCCGTCGCTGGTGACATCGGTGATGTCAATACGGACATTGCTCGTCCGGTATGGAAGGTGTTGGTACGCGGGGCGGGTGAGCTGCTGCTGGCGCTCGTAGGTATGAAACCGGTGGGTGAAGTTGTAGTGATCCTGTCCCTGGATCTCCGTGCGAGGCGTGGGCGGTGTTGGAGGCGTAGGCACGGGGTTGACCAATCCTGTAACGACCTGCGCTGTGGTGCGTGGCGGCTTGCCGGAGGCCGGTGCCGCCTCGGGATGCGAGGGCGAGCGCGCGAACATGCTGCCGATCACTAGGAGCAAAACGAGTGCGCCGAGGATGCCAAGGAGGAGTTTGCGAGGCCGGTCGTTCATGGCACTACGTAGGCGTAGATGTGGTGTTCGCTGCCGCTATCGGCCGCGGCCTGTGCTGGTTGGAACGGGCCGGAGCGCTCAACATGATGGTTGAAGTCCCCGTTGATGACGGTTATCTCGCCATTGGGGAATACCTGCTCCACGATGCCAACGTGGAAACTGGTGGTGTTGTCTTGTGGGCCGGTACCGAACTCGACGGCATCTCCAGGGGCTGGCGTTGCCGTGGGCGGGAGTACTTGCGTATGGTGTTGCCCCCAGTTGTAGATATCGCCGGAAAACGGATAATCGGGGATCTGGATCCCTGCGTGCTGCCAGACCCAGCTGACGAAATCTGAACACCAAAGCCTGCAGCTGCCGTGGCTGTAAGGAGAACAGTAATGGCCACCGTCGTACACATTCAGCTGGCTTTGGGCAATCTGAACGATTGTTGACCCTGATACGGTGATGACAGCTTTGGTGCCGCAGCTACCAGCTATATTGGAACTGGCTTCCTCCGCGCTGGAAGTCAATGGGGTCGCAGGGAGGTGGACGATTTGGACGGTGACCGATCCGCTCCATTGTCCTGAGCCGGTGGTGTCAAGGCCGAGCGCCTGGGCGGTCTGCCACCAGAGGTCGATGTCGCGCGAGCGAGGGGGGCTCCCGACCGGGGGTCCGCCGCCGCCGACGTCGAGCTTTTCGGCGACCACCGACCTGCCATTCGCGGTGATCCGCACGGTGGAGTGGAATGGGAGTGCCTTGCCGTAACCGAGGGAGGTCCCGAGGTTGCTCGCGTCGTTCGGGTTGGAGTCGTTGGGGGGCAGTCCGAGCTCGGCGAAGGCCATATGCCCGGTCAGCGCCACTCCGCTTGCGCTGTGATCGCTGGGTGTGCTGGGGTCTCCCGGGCCGCCATACTCGCTGGCGCCGACAACCGTGCCTCCTGAGGGGGCTTGCGCGGCAGCACTGGCGCTGGTGCATTGCGTGGCGGTCGGCATGCCACCCAGGAACGCGGCGATCGCCATTGTCGCGACGAACAGCGCAACCAGCACGCCGGCCGCCAACGCAATCCAGAAGAGCACCTTGCTCTTGATGAGCAGGCCCCCGGTCTTGACCGCCTGGGCGATGTGCGCGCCTTGCTTGGCGGCATTACCCGCTCGCCACAGGCGTGTGAGGTTGGCCAGTCGGTCTGTGGCGCTTGAGCGGTGAGAGCCCGATGGCGGGGCTGGGGCGCCTTCGTCAGACGCCTTGACCGGAGTGGCAGCGGGATGGGTTTCGGCGGGGACGTTGGCACCGCGTGGATGATCCTCGGCCATTGAGGGGCTCCCTAGCCGCGGTAGATGTGGCGACGGACGTATCGTTGATGGCGCAGCTCGCCTCGGCGCTCGGCGGCTCGGCGGTCCAGCTGGACCTGATGGTTGTGGTTGCGCAGCACCTGTTGGGCGCTCTCCCGCCCGGTGTCGTTGAGGGTCGGATCGGCATTTGCGCGGTTGAGTGGGCTACGTGTAGGCACGCCGCCCAGCAGCCCGCGTGCTATCTCCATCTGACCGCGCACCTCGCGCCGCACGGTCTGAAGATCTCGGGTGGCCGGACCGTTGCTGATGCCTTGTCCAATTTCGGCAGCTGAGCGCCGCTCGAGAGCTTGCAGGCGTCCTGCGGTCACCGGTGTGCCGGATCGGTCGCGGATCAGGGCTCCAGTGGTTGCATCGCGGCGGAAGCCCACGGTCGCTAGGTTTTCTGCTCGCCTCCACGCGTTTGGGTCGGTTGCTGCACGCTCGGAGGCAAGGCGCCGTCCCTCAATGCGGTTTGAGAGTTCGGCCGGGCTGAGCACGCTGTTGTGCTGTTCAACGTTGCGTCGTCCAGCATTGACGACACCCTGGGCCTCCGCGTGGCGCTTCTGCAGGGTGCTTCGGCCAGCTTGCAATCTGTCGACCTGAGCACGGATGATCTCTCCGCGAGCGCGAACATCGCGGGGGAGAGGGGCTGGCGGGGTGACGCCAGGGCCCGGTCCTCCGGGTTGCCGCAAGAGTTCGCGGTAAGCGTCGCGGCTTGTCTTGTGCTGAACCAGATGGCGGTAGTCGGGGTTTTGCTTGAGGCGATCGAGGGTCAGCCCGGTCTTGTCGAGCGCGCGCTGATAGGTGCCGGCCCGTCGCTCGGCGTGGGTGAAGTCGCGTTGGGCGCCGTCGGTCTCGTGGCGGGAGAGCATGTCGTTCGCGAGCTCGCTGGTGGCGGTGTCCTCCGCCATGCGTCTCTCGATCGAGTTGATGCGCGCGTTGCGGATCGGGCGCTTGATCCCGCTCGCCACCATGCCCCCCAGTCGACTCGCTGCGTAGGCGGTCCCGAGCACGCGAAATGCACTCTGGCCGGCGCTGCCCGACTGGGCGTGGTAGGCGGGATCAATCGAGAAAAACCCGATGATCTGCTTGCGCTTCATGAATACCCCCCAGCACAACAGGCACTGCATCACCCACGGCGCACCCCAACCTCCGTTGCCGACGGCCCCAGTCGCCTGCTGCAGCACGGTGAGCGCCAGCACAAATGCGCCGAGGAACGCTGCGTAGAACGCCTTGGACAGGAGTGCGCCCAGGAGCGTTTTGGCCCAGTTGCCGAACGCCGTACGCCCAGTGGGCCCAAACGCGGGCATCAGCATCATCGGGGGCGCAGCAAAGAGCAGCACGAAGCCCAATAGGGCCTGGCTGAGCAGGTGAAAGGCGATCCAGACCAGCACCAGCAGCACGCCGATCATCGCCAGCACCGTCAACCCGAGCACAAGGATGCGCTGCGCTATGCCTCCCGAGCTTTGGATTGCCACCTTGTTGGGCGCCAGCGCCTTGGGCGAGCCTCCTCCTCCGATTCCCAACAAGTTGGTGACGTCGTTGATCGGGGTGGTGACCATCGAGATGGCCATGTGCAGCGCATCTCCCGCCACGCTGGCTGCGGTTCCCAGAACGTCACCGGCGACGGCGAGAATGTCGGCGTTGCTTGCGTCTGAGATGACCGATCCAGCGCCGCTGATGATGCTGGAGATGGCGTTGCCCAGCGCGTTTCCGCTGTCGGGATTCTGGCCACTGTAGAGCGCATAAAGCGCGTCGCGCGGAGTGCTCCCGGGCGGGTAGCGCAAGAACAGGTCTGCTCGGGTCAGTCCCGAGCTTGCGCTGGTGGTCAGCGAGTTGTATATGTCAGTGAAGGCGGCCTGCTGTTGGCTGGCCGGAAGACGGCTCGCCGCGTCAGCGGCGATTGCTCGCGCCTGCTGTTGAAAGGTCTTGTCACGGCTGATGCCGGCCTGCACTGTCTTGATCTCAAGGCGTGACGGCGGCGACTCACACCAGGTGACATCGTTGGTCTCAAGCGCACAAAACGGGCCGGTTGCAAATGTGGAGAACAACGCCGCGGTAAGCCCAGAGAACCTGCTCGTGGCATTGTTGGCGGTGTGGTTGTGGGCGGCCATGTTGGCCCCGGCAATCGCGTTTTGCGCGAAACCATTGGCAAATTCGGCAGGCTTGCCTATGAAATAGCTGGGGTCGTTGATGACAGCCAGTGCCGCCAAGATGCACATCACCGAGGCGAGCAGGTGTCCGATCGCCTGCGATTGGCGGCGACGGACAAACGCCAGATACGTGGCGTACGAGCCGATGAGGATGTAGACTGCGTTCATCCACGGCGTATCCAAGGTGTTGTAGAGCGCAGTTAGCTTGCTGTGGGTGTTGGTGAGAGTGGAGCTATCGGTGAACGGTGTTAATGAAAAGGCCCACGACAAAAGGGTGAGTGTGTACTTGAGCACGTAAAGCAGGATCAGCCAGATGGTGTTGAGGTTTGTCTCCAGCACCGAGTAGACGTTGTTGATGGGGTGGGTGACTCCAGTGCTCAGGTGGATGTCAAATTGGAAGTCGCCGATTGGATACGCGACGTTGGGATCTCCAGTGCGCACACATCGACCTGCCTGCCATACGGTCAGGGCGTTGCTTGAGCAGGCCGGGTTGGAGAGGTTCAGAACATCGCTGCCGACGAGACTGTCGTTGGGAGTGGCATCCGAGCCGGATTCTCCGTTCGTGCTCTGGTTGGCGGCTTCACCCGACAGAGTTGCTCCAGGTGAGGCCGCGCGCTGGCCGCTGGCCGCGTCAAACGCTGCCATGGCATCGTCGCAACGGGTCTGCGGGCTAGCCGGGCCACCACCGCCTGGGGTGAGGTCACCGCACACCGCCTTCTGGAAACTGGCGGCATCACAAGGGTTTACCTTGTATGTGCCACACACCGCCTGGATGTCGTTAGCGCCGGCGTTGGACGTGACGGGCTGGGGCTTGGCCCATGTCGCTTCGCTGGGCAGGATCAGCAGCTCCGCCACACACGTCAGGACCAGGATCAGCGTCAGATATGACCGGGAGTGGGGGTGCCGAACTGAGGCCGTGTCGCGCACCGCGCCGAGCATCGTCTGGATAGACGCAGAGGCGCTAGGTACGCACCCCCCGCGATTGCAGCCTGGCGCCGTTCAGGCGCGCCGGCCGAGAGAGGCCCTGCAGCCATCGACGTTTCAAGCTGGGTGGCTGACGGACTCCATCTCATCCGGCTGCTGCTCGCGGTGCGGAGTCGTGTCCAACGTTTTCAGCATCCCCGGATTGACGATGTGCACCTGCATCAGTACGACGTTGCCCTCGTAGTCGCGCATGATGCAGCGGCCGTGTCGGAACTTCAGCAGTCGCTGGCGCATGGCAGCGTCGCCGGGATCAAGGCCCAGCAGACTCAGTGCCTTGCCGGCCTCCGCTTCGGTCTTCAGCCCGAAGACGAAGATCGCACCGATCAGGTTGGCCAGCTCCTGAACGTCGGAGACCATATGCGCCACTATGATCGTGGTCGCGTTCTCCGAGCGTCCCCACTTGACCAACTGTTCGAGCAGCCGACCGCCCACGGTCGCGTTTTGCTGCAGCCACCACGCCTCCTCGGCGATCAGAACCTTGTGCTGCCTGCGATCCCTGCCCATCACCTGCATGGCAAAGACGGTGAGCAGCCGCAGCACAGCTAGGCTGATCAGTTCCTCCTGGGTCATCTCCTGGCGCTCGGTGGCTCGCGGCGGGCGCAGGTTGCGCACGCTAAGGGTCACCATCTGCTTCTGGACGCTGGAAGCCGCTGTGGTGTCGGGGGGCGCAAAGCCCAGCTGGGCGAAGCCCTGGTCGACGTGGATGCGAAGCGCCCGGGCAGCGCTGTGAGCGGCTTCGTCCTCGCTGCCCTCCAGCACGCTGATCACATCCCAACAGGAGACCGGGCGATCGCTTAAGTGATGATCGGCAATCACCTGTTTGACAGCCTCTTGGACCGCAACGACCATGTCGTTGTCGCGAGAGGGGAGCAGGTCGGTCAGCCATGAGACGGTGAGGTCGAACATCAGGTCTGGTGGACTGATGCGCAGCGGGTCCAGGAGTCCGCGGTACTTTGGGTCTGCGCCGATCTCGATTTCTTCGTGGACGTCGGGGGTGACTCCGGGGAGGTCTTTGAGGTTGTGGTCGCCCTTGGGGTCGATGTCCACCACGCGCGACCCGCACAGGAACGCCTCGTAACCGACCTTCTGCGCGAACATGGTCTTGCCGCCGCCCAGCGTGGCGAGCGCCAGCACTGTTGGGGGAAGCGAGCTCTGACTGGCTTCTGAGAGGTCGAACAGGATCGGCTGGCGCGAGCCGGTGAGGGTGTGGCCCAGGTAGGGGCCTGCCTCTGAGCCACCACGGTTGGCAGCGGTGGGAACCATCGCGGCGAATTGCTCGATCGTGAGGTGCTCACGGTAGTCCTCCACCGGAAACGACTGGCAGGGGAGCGTGGAGCAGAACAGCTCGTACTGGCGGGCGGGTGCCCGGTACAGGCGGATTCGCCCGAACTCCGCGCGCACGCGCTCTACGCGCTCCTCCAGAGTCTCGGGGTCGGCTGCCCCGAAAGCCACCGTGATCGCACCCCTCAGCATGGGCGGTCGGTCGGTGGTGGTCAGGTGAGCCTCGAGTTCTCTTGCCACCTGCGGGCGTTCCTCGCTGGCCGGCGACGGTCCGTGGTAGCCGTAGGACTCCTCCTCGTATTGGTTGTCCGCATCGACTTTCTTGCGGTGGGCGGTCTTGATCGCGCTTTTGTTCGGGATCCAGCTGGCCGTGAAGGTGATGTCGATGGGGAACTCCAAACCCTCAATCGGCGCGAACATGAGCTCGGCCTCACTGCCGGGAAAGACGGCGGTCTCCGGGAGCGTGCCGACGGCAAGCACCGCCTGGTAGCTGTCGCCAAGCTCTGAACGCACAAGCAGGCGCCTGGGATCCGTGGTGTCCACGAGGCTGTCGTGCAAACGCAGCATGTCTGCATGGTGGGCGAAGTACCGCTCCGCTCCGTCCGAATGCGGGAAGTCGATGGCCTGCGGCGCCCACTGCTCGTCGATATTGGGCTCGCCGAGGCCTCGGGTGTAGGCGCGGCGCACCAGCCACTGCAGGTCGTTGGTTGAGCAGCGCTCGCAGTCGAGGTAGCCCCAGATGCGCTCGAAGGTCCGGCTCTCGAGGCGCATGAGGTTGTGCAGTTTCTCAGTGCCGAGGCTCCTGGGGTCGTTGAGTTGGAGGTAGGTGGCGAGTTCGCGGACGAGGTTGGTCAGCCCTCCCGAGATTCCGCGGCCCAGCGAATCGGCGAGATTGAGATTCGCATCCCTCAGTCGGACGGCCAGGTATGTCTCTGAGCGGGCGGTGTTGTGTCCCTCCAACACATGCCGGTGCTGCTCCAGGTAGGCGCGCCAGAGTTCGCTGTGACCATGTTTGGGGTCCATGGTGCGCAGCGCGCCGGCGAGATACTGCTGCACCGACCACTCTCGGCTGACGCGCAGCACTTGGAAATCCGCTGCGACCCTATAAGCGAATCCCTCCAGGTGGTCTTTGACGTCG
Organism: uncultured Solirubrobacterales bacterium; assembly: GCA_963723045.1. Taxonomy (GTDB): domain Bacteria; phylum Actinomycetota; class Thermoleophilia; order Solirubrobacterales; family Solirubrobacteraceae; genus Palsa-744. Next base: position 1,100,559 of record CAVROU010000001.1, read on the forward strand.
ATCTTGCGATCGAAGGTGAGGCCGGGATAGCTGGTGTTGCGCAGCTTGTAGACGGCCCAGGCGTCGTGCAACGTCGCGCCGAACACGACGTTGTTGACCATATGGGTGTAGAGCCGCTTGCTCACGTGAGGATCAGCCGTTTGCCATCGGGAACCTCGATCACGTTGTCCTCGAGCGCTAACTGCTTGTAGTTGGGATCGGCGAGGTACATCGCGTCGCCCACACGTTTGCCGTGCTTGTCGACCTTGAGATAAGCGGTGACTGGGTAACGGCAGACAACGGTCGTAGGTCCGTGAATCTCGGCAGAACGGTAGTGCGACGCGCGCCAGTCAGGAGTGACACAAAACGTCTGGATCGGCGCACGAGTTCCCGGTGGAGCTGCATGGCTCAGGCCGATGAAGTACTTGGGTCTGACCCACCAGCCCAACACGCTCGCGATCACCCGGTGCGGGGGGCGACCCTCGACTTCGAAGCTTAACCAGTCCGAAGACCACCAGACCAGGCAGAATCGCCCAGTGCAGCGGGGCGGGGAGCTTGTTGGTGATAGGACCTATGAGCACCAGGCGGCTGATAACCAGGTCCGCCAGCAGAACGACAATCGCGTAGACAATGGCACGGATCTCAAGACCCCCAGGAAGCGGCAGGCGCCAGCGATCTATCTTGAACAGCTTGCGCTGCGTGCGGAACACCAGTGCGTAGCTGCGAACCAGCACGCGCCGATCAGGGGTCACGTCGGCCATCACACACGCTTGGAGTCGTCGTCACGCGGCTGGACCTATGTCATTCGCCGGGTTGGTGGTCAGGCGCCCGTTGCGATCTTGTGCCAGATGCCAGTGGTAAGGGTTTGCATGTCTGCGGGGTCAACGACGAATCCGCCAACCAGCACGGCGACCAGCAGCAGGGCCAATCCCTCTCCGACATGCCTGCGAAACGCAACCGCGATGCCGGCGCCGCCGACGGCGAGAGCAAACAGTCCACCAACCCATCCCGAAAGCCAGCTGATCAGGTTCTGCCCGGGATCTGCGCTGCTCGCGGCGGTCGTGGCGCTGGCTGCCTTTTCGGCGGTGCTGACGGCGAGCGTCGGCGCAGCGAGCGACAGTAGGCACATCAAGGTCGCTCCAAGGATCAGCAAGACCTCCGACCTAAGGGTTGAGAGGGCAACGCGAATCCGCTTGAGTCGGTTGCGGCCGCGACGAAGGGATGAGTTGGCGATGTTCGTGAGACGAGCGGGCATATTTGCTCCTATTGGTTGGGGATGACCTCGATCGAGTCGACGTACCAGCGGTCTGCCAGCTCGACGCCAAGCTCGTAGGCAAGCGTGTATGACGTGCCCTGCGCATCGGTGGCGCGGACGGTGACCAAGACGCCTCCAGGTCCAGTCGACTGCACCGCTACCGGCGGGCCGGAGACCTGAAGTTGCTGTGCGGGGAACGTGACCTGTGCTCCGGGGGCAAGATCGGCCTGCAGATTGTTCTGGTCGCCAGCCAGATAGTTGGTGATCGCTCGCGTGACGACCGCGATCAGGTTGGTGTCGGTGACCGCGGTGAGACTGGGCATCGTGGGGGCCGATTGGACTACGGGCGCGCCGACGAACGAGGGCCAGGCCGTGACCGCCAGCGCGCCATCTCGGTCGCGGTTAACGGGAACGGCCAGGTAGATCACGCGATCACCGGGTATGATCTGCAACTCGACGGTCACGATCCGCGAGCCCTGCAGAGCTGACGGCTGATCCTGCACAACGCTTGACCAGCCCACCCGCTCGGACCTGCTGGACGGCTGCACCGCTTGGCCGTCTGCGAACTGCTGGTTGTAGGGCGCCAGAGACTGATCGTAGGCCCGGGCGTCACCCGAGCCGCTCCAGGTCAGGTATGCCCGGGCGAAGCTCTCAGCGAAGGCCTCCGTGCCGACGTTGTTGCTCGTCGGCTCATAGAAACGCTCGATCTTTGGCGCTGGAGCTCCGAACACGATGGTCCGAAGGCCAGCCGCGATAAGCACCACGGCCGCAGTCCCAGCCAGCAGCCGGGGTGCACGCGCCACCAGACGCATCCGCCGCACGCTTGCGCTCTGGACATCCACGCGCGAGGACGGCACATAGGCATCGGCTGCGCCGGCGGGATCACGAGCCGCGCGAAAACGAATCCTCATCAAGCGCTCGCTATGGCGAGAACGGGTCGAAGGCGTCACGCTCTACCGACGCGCCGGCCGGTGCTACTGCCCCCCGTCAATTCGCTGGCCAGCGGACTTGCCAGCAGGCACTTGATCTTCGCGCGTCTCGGCTCCATCCAGCCCGCCATCGGCAGTGAACGCGATCTCAACGGCGAGAACCTTCTTGTCGGCGTCCCTGACAGTGTGATAGCGCATCGTCAACCCGTTCGCCTCGGCGTAGCGGCGAGCCCACTTGAGTAGATGATCCTCGGTTCGCTCATAGTGAGCGCCCTTCTCAAATCGCCAAGCTGGCTGGGAGAGGACATCCAGTGCGGCGAAATCGTACGGGTCAGGCCGCTCAGGTGGAGTGAACTCGGTGATCGGGATCGGCGGAGCGAGGGGCATACGAGTGAGTTCTCCTGTGATCGTCGGAAGGGTCGCGTCGGAACGTACGTGTGAGCCGCTGGAACCGTAGCGAGCGCTGCTGTCGCGGACTACGGCAGCGATGTGACGCGATGCACACGCGCATGTGGCACCCGCACGGTAGTCGTGCTTGCTTGCGCGCGATGAGTTCGGTCGCCGTCGTAACGAACCGTGAGGGCCAGTCGGCTGGCCGACCGTGCGAGGGCACTGAGCTTGAGGCCCACATGGCCCACCCCGTGGATGATCTTGACCGTGCGCTTTATGCGGATCGTGTGCCGACCGTGCCGCGCCGCAATCGTGAAAGTCATCAGCCCACCGAAGTCAGGGGGCAGCTTGGCGGTGAGGATGAGGCAGTTGCCGATCACTTGAGCGCGCGTGATTCGCAACTTCGACCGTGGCGGCTCCGTCGGCGTTGTCTGTGCCCCCTGGCTACCCGCTCCGGGGCTCAGAGGAGAGTTGCTCAGCGGGCCGGGGGTGACGAGGGTCGGATGGTTGGATACCGTGAAGGGCAGGTTAGCGGTACTGACGAGGCCAGCGGCGTCGATCGCCTTCACTTCGACCGTGTGCGGACCGTCGGTCAAGGCAACAGTATTCACTGCGTAGATCTGCATCGCCCGGGACGGGCATGGTTTTGGTTCGGTGTAGTCGCACGGCTGAACGCCGGGGGAGCCCGGGAGAATCTGGCCGTCGAGCCTTACGTCCAGCTCCTCCACGCCAGTGCTATCGCTCACTGGGAAGCTGACGCTCTGAGTGCCGCTTTGGGCGCCGCCGCTTGCCAACGAGCCGGTGAAAGGACCGATGGCCGGTGGAGTGGAGTCACTGAGGGTTACGGTGGCGTCGTAGACGGATGCCCACACCCGGTGGATGGTGGCTCCGCTGGTGCATCCGCCGCCTGTGCATTCCACGCCGACGAACATCTGATGAGCATCCAGTTCGCGCAACTCCTCGTGACTGCTGAGCTGCCCGTACGCGCCACCGACCGAGCATTCGAAGCTGTTACCGAAGTCGGCCGTGCACGTGTCGCTGGGCTGTAGTACCCCATCGATTTGAAGCCCGACACTCCAGCTTGCTTCGAAGTGGATGCCGAAGTAGCGGTCCCACGAGAGCTCGGTGATTGTGGTGTTCGCCGGAGCGGTGAAGGTGTCGCCCGCCCTCGCTCCGGTGATCGCACCCCCGCTCGCCGTAAGGTTATCGACCGTGTATAGGCCCTGTTCCTGCTGCTGTAGAGCGCTTCCGCCCGGATGTGGCGGGCAGACGATGCCCTGAGAGATGTTGGCCACGTCGTTGTCGGTCGGGGGCCAGGCGGGACTTATGCTGCCGGGAGCGGTAGTGCAGGCGAAAGTGACCTCGTAGCTGCCCGTGACCGCCAGGCTTGGCGCGGGAGCGGCCACGCCCAGCAGGATGACGGCGCAAAAGATTGCGCTCAGCCCCCGACTGCTCATGAGTGGATGGGGTGTCGAGGTGTCTCGGCCTGCGTTACAGGTGAGGCCGCTGCATTACCAGAAGGATCTGTGAACTGCACGCGCAGCCGCAACCTGTGGGCGGTCCTAAGTTCAAACGAGCTGCGACTGGCGGCGATCCTTTGCAGTATGCGGCTTCCGATGGACGGCAGAACGCTGATGTCGACGATCATGTGGGAGGGACGGTTGAGTACCCGGACGAGCAGCAAGTGTCCGTGATCGGCCGGTCGGAGCTTCACGCGCGGGCGCGGCAGGCGCGGGCGAGAGGTGCTCGCAACGCGAGGCTGAGTGGTGGTGGGGGCCGTGCCCGGAGCACTTGGGTCGACCTGGCCGGAGGGGACGATCGGTGGCGGCCCGTAGCTTGTGAGCGCGCCCAGTCCGGCGGCGTTGAACGCCCCGGCGATATCCAGGTTGCCGGCGGTCGTAGTGCTGGTGAGCAACGCCTCGGCCTGTTCGGGGCGAAGCGTCGTGTCATAAGCACGTAGGGCTCCCAGGGCAGCGGAGGTGATCGCTGCGGCCTCGCTGTCGCCCTGAAAGATGCCGCTTTCGGGCGTCCCTGTGGCGGGATTGGCGCCGTCCAGTTCGCAGCCGGGACCAAACAGGTCGACGCCGGCGCCGAAGTTGGAGAAGCCACACGGCTGGCCGGTCAAAGTGTCGCTCCCGCCGACGGCCAGGACAGGTGAATAGGCAGCGGGATAGTCGGCCTGCGGCGCGCCCTCGTTACCTGCTGCCGCAACGACGTCCAGACCCGCCTTGCGCGCTGCGTCGACCGCGTCTTCGAGGTTGGCCAGCGCCGTTGGACCGGGCGTACCGCTTGCCGTGAGCGACAGGTTGATGACCTTGATGTTCAGACTTGGAAGGTGTCCGGCCAGGTACTGGCAGCGCGCGATGCCCTGGACATAATCGCTGAGGTTGCCTGGGTCCGATTCCGAGGTGACGCGGATCGAGATCACGCGGATCGCGTTGGGTGCCACGCCCACGGTGCCCCATCCGTTCTGGGGCGCCGCCATCAGCATCGCCATCAGCGTGCCGTGCAGTTGCGGGTCCAGGTCGTTGGGACTGCCACCGTCAAGCGCTTCGCTGTAGCTGACGATACCGCTCGTGTCAGGATTGAGATCGACGCCTGTATCGACTATGCACACTCCGGCCGGCTGGGCAAGTGCCGGCGTGTAGTCCAAGAACAATCCGTGATCAGCAACGGCCTCCTTCGTGGGCAGGGGCGACTCGTCTGCGCTGGCGGGTACAGCGCCTGCCAGCAGCATTGCGCAGATGGTGGCTGCCAGCCACCATCGTCTGCCTGCCGGGGTCGATTTGACTCGTCTCACAGCAGGTACAGGCGGGCGAGGTTAGATGGTTGGGCTTCGTAAGGCCAGACCGGGCTGGCGACCGGTATTGCGCGGAAGACGAAAGTGACGTGGTGGTAGTGATGCTTGAGTCGGTAGTGCACTTTGAAGCGCCCATTAGACGTAACCCGAGCGAAGGTCACGTGGCTCCAAGCACGGCCGATCAATGCTTGGATCTCGACCTGTTGTCTCGGTGGAAAATCACCCGCGTGGATCTGGCCCTGGAACGTGAAGATGCGGCCGCGTAAGCGCTTTGGTATGACGTTCAGGCTTGTGGTTGCCGTGACACTCTCGGTTAGATCGGCGGTCGCGTCGTAGCCGACGTCATTTGCAAACGCTCGATAGCCGGTGCGGATCACCCGTGAGGGCCCTGGCGGCACCCTGAAGGTGTAGACGCCGTTGGCGTCGGTGCTCGCATGCCCAAGAATCGCGAACGCTGCGCTTGACCCGACCGTCTGACCAAGCAGATCCACTGTTGCGCTCGGTATGGGCGTACCCGTCTGGTCGGTCAGCTTCCCACTTACGTTTGTCGCTTGGCCGTCGGCCACAGTGATTTGTCCGTGCTGGACGTTCAGGTACATGATTTGGGCTTTGATCGTAGCGCTGTGGCCGTTTGGCGCACCGGATCCGTGTGAGCTGGCACCGGCACCCTGCGATGAGCCGGCGGGGGAGACGTTATTGGCGACGGTGATCGGTGCGCTCCAGGGAATACCGACGACGTTGCCGGAGGCGTCATAAGCCTCCAGAACCAACGTGTAGCTGCCGTCTTGAACCTTGGTGGTATCGACGGGCACGCTATCGCTGACCGATTGTGGGCAGGGATCGAACCGTGAGTAGGAGCATTGAGTGGACTGGTAGGCGTCGCTACCGACCAGGGTTGCACCTAAATAGGCGTCGACCTCCGCGACTCCCGATCTTTGAGCAGACGCCGAGAATCCGACACGCTCGGTACCAGAGTGGGAGCCGGCAAGTAGAAGTTGGCCACCGGTGAGGTATAGTGAAGGTTGTTCATCGTCGTGCAGCGTCAGGCTGAGCGACGCGACCGTCAAGATGTCATATGGGCTGGCAAAAAAGCAGGCGACATTTTGATTAGGGGAGCAAAACTCGCCAAGCCAGACAGTCGCGTCGCCGCTGGGGAGTGTCTGGTTGACGTTGGATGTCGTGGTGCTTTGGCGGCTGATTTCCTGACTATAGATCGCTCCCCCGTCACCTCCAACTTCGATAAAGACAGAAGAGCCGCTCTTCTGGGTCTCGGAAACGAGTGTGGTCTTGACGCTGGTGATGGTGGTTCCTAGTGGCGCCGTAATGGTCGCCCTATAAAAGCCTACGGCTAGTCTCCCCTCATATTCGCCAGATAGCCCCTGGTAGCTTTCTCCGTCGAGATACACGGCGTGCGGGTTATTTTCGCAATGGTCTTCGATTGCGTGATATTTGTTACCGCCGTTGACGAGCGGTGGATTGCTTGCATTGCTGTGGCACCATGTGATCGTGTAATCGGCCCGTGTAGAACTGGGCATCGCGACAGTCGCTGTGCAGACGACCAACAGGCAGATGAGTGTCGACTTGATTGACGACCGGCTGGATAGTGCGTGTGTCAAGGCCCTCCAAATTCCCCTTCGGCTGCCTTGGTCGACGGCTTGGTTGTGTGTGGTTCACTCGGCGGAGTGGCCTGGGTCGGCGTACTCGGAGTGCTGCTGGCGGATCGTGCGATATGCGACGGGGATGAGAACTCCGAGCGCGCGGCACTCACTTCAGCCGGACTGGCCGGGGGAGTGCTCGAGGCGGCTGAGCCAAATTCCCTGCGTGCCGCCATCGCCGACGTTGGTGCGTGAGAGGTGGTCTTGCGGACGACATGGATATGACTTGAAGGGATTCTTGGGCGAGTCAGTGCGCCCGGCATCGTGGTTGAGGAAGGCAATGCGCTGAGGTTCTGCGAGGGCGCGGTCCAGGCATAGTTGGGAGACGGAGACTTGTGGACCTTGCGATGAGGGCTGCCGATGATCGAGTGGATCAAGCCGCCCAGTCCAGGAACGCCAACTCCGGCTGCTCTCAGGCAGGCCCCCGTGCCGCTGGCGAGAACTCCGGCCGCTAGGCAGCCGGCGACTGCCTTGGTGGCCAGCGCGGCACCACCGGTGCTGCCGGCTCCCAGCACCGTCGCGGCGCGATCCGTATTGACCGGCCCACTGGCCGGGCTGCGGCCGACGAGGTTCATCATGAAGTGCTTTATGCGCAGCAGGCCGTCGTGGGCGCGCCCTGTAAGGCGCCACAAGCCGTCCTCGATGCGCCCTCCGAGAGTGTCAGTGGCTTGCAGGGCTGCGCCAACGAGAGGCTGATGATGGGCGGTGAGATCGAGCATGGGTGGAGGCAGGAATGCAGCTGCACGCTGGCCGGCGCGCAAAGCTCGCACGGTCTGACGGCAGGCTGGACATTGCTCTAAGTGCTCCCGTGCGACCTGGGCGCGTTCTGCGCCGTGTCCCTCGCCCCACATGGCGTACGCACGCACCATCGAGGTCATATCCGGGGTGTCGCAGACCCCAGACTTGCGGGCGGACTCCAGTTGACTGACGATGAGCCGGCTGCCCACTTCGAGATCCTTCTCGTAAGCCTTCCTGCTGATCCCAAGCGTCGCTTGGATCTCATCGGGCTCATAGTCTCCTGCAAACCTCATCGTCCATACCGTGCGGACGCGTTTGGGCAGAGTCGTCCTCAGACAGACAATGGCGTCACGCAGCATTTGGCGGTCATCGACGGCGTCGGCCAGGTCGGCGACGGCATGCTCGGTCAGCATCTCATCGTCGGCGAGCAGATCGACACGGGCGGTCTTGCGGTGTTCCGACACTATGGCGTTGTACGCCACCCTGGTGAGCCAGGCCGGCAGCCGGTCGATTGGGCCCTTGTCTCGCTCAACGCGCCAGCCTTGCCCATAGGCGTAGTTGAACGCTACGTCCCAATCGCTGTCGGAGATGGCGCCGAATGCTCGCGTGTAGATGCGCCGGCACTCGCAGTGCATACGGGCATAGAGCCTCCGATCGCCGAAGTCGTGGCGCAGATCTCGAGCACCTCGAACCGTCCCCACGCTGCGCAGCTTCAGGGATCCGGACGAGGAGCCGCTCAACGGTTGGGCATCAGCCATAGCCTGCCCCTCGAGGGCGATGAGCGCCCGAGTCCCCCGGCGGCTCATCTTCGTGTAGTTGCTTGAGGCGTCCAGGCGCCTCCGCCGTTGTCGCATCGCCGTGGCCCGATCCTTGATCGTACTCATCCCTGAAGGCACTTCTGATCCGATGAGAAGTAGAGTACGCCTTCTTGCCTCGTTTGGCTGTGGTTCTCATCGATCGAACTCGACCGAGGGGTTGCCTTGGAGGTTCTTCGTGGCCGAGCCAGGCCGGCTGGTTGCTGGTGTAGCCGAGGTCGACTGGGGAATGGAAGCAATTCGATGGCTCGATAATCTGCGGTGCCCAGAGGGTGGCTCGGGGGCGATCTTTGACGTCGCGGGTCGAAAGGGAGCCGTGGGACTTGCTGCCGCCTGCGTGATCGTGGTCGACGCCGCTGTCGTTGACGGGGGATCGTGACCGATAGCCGCCGCCACTACCAGCACCGTGAGAATCACCACGTTGACCCATGCGATCCAGCCGTGCAAACCGGCCAGCGCGGCCTCACGCCGGCGCGTTGGTAGTGCGGTCACCCGATCCTGCCGGCGGGCGTTATGACGCCGGTGCGCTTGCCGCTGCCGCGGGTCAGACGGTGAAGCAAGTGCCCGGATGGCGTCCTCAGGGACAGGGCGGCCGGCGACGGGCTCGTATGGCTCACGCTGGGCTCTGGAGCCTGCTGGGACAACCGTAGGCGGATCGTCGGCGTCAAGCTGGCAGGCAGCACGCACCGGAGGGTGAGCTGGCTCGGGAACGTCGCTGGGTATTGCGGCGCGGCGGGATCGAGGCGGGCTGGGCGACGCAACAGGTGGATGGTCGAGCAACTCCTCCTCGCTTCCGATGCGGAACATGAACTCCCCGGTTTGCTTGGTCATGGCAGCGTCGGCTGGGGTCGTGAAACGGCGGGTAGTACGTGGACTCGTTGCTGTCCGGTGGCTTGGCTTGACTCAGCGTGGAGGGAGACGACCGCCTCGAGCATGTGCCTCGTGGCTTGGCGGCCGGGGTGCGCGTTGAGTCCCTCGCTTAGGCGCGCGAGGAAGTTGCGCCTGCAAGGCAAAGACATCCCGCCGACGATGGTGTGCAGGTCCTGGCACAGGTCCGGCTGGCCGACGAACCATGGGGCGATAGCTGCCCACTCCTTCTCGCTCATCAGGTCGTCCAAGCCAGACGGCAGCCGCTGGCAGCAGTCGGGGTGAGACGAAGTCATTGCCCTATAGACGCGCCTGACGTAGTAGACCCCCCTATCTGATTGGGGCCCCCGCTGCGCTGCGGCTGTGGTGCGGGGACTCTCCGCTCAGCGGCGAGATGCCTCTTGATTCATGCAGGGGAGCATCGATCGGCCTGCGTGGCCAGACAATCGCCTACGTAGAACGGGTAGGGCCGTTTGAGGTGGGCGACATCGGGGCCTCGCCGGCAGATCGGAAAGGCCCGGCGATCGTCGATCGTCAGAAATCCTTCGGCCTGGCAACCACAATCGCCGATCCACGCAGGCTTGTCGCGCACCATGCACCCGCGATCGGCGACCGCCCGAAAGAAGTGGCCACGGACCCTGCCCAGGCTTGCGGTCTTGCGCATGCCGACGATCCGGGCGTAGCTGGGCGCGGCGTCCCTGGTCAGGAGCACCGCATAGGCCAGCACGCGACCGGAGAGCCAGTTGACGTCGATACGCCGCCAGTCGTTTCCATGCCCGATGGGGGAGATGGTGCTGATGGCCGCAAAGGGCTTGTAGAAGCCGCTGGAGTCGTGATCGCGGTCGCTCCGAATGTAGTCGCGTGCGGCGATCGCAAAAGCGCACCAGTCGCCGAGGACCGCGTATCCGATCGCCTTGGCATCGCCACGCACCCAGGAGGGCGAAGATGTTATGAATCTCAGCGGCTCGTGCTGAGCGAGCCTACGTATCTCGCCGAGCACGAGATCCTCGTCGGCCTTGTACGTGGGTGGCCCAGCAGTGTCCTTGGGAAGGAAATAGCGGCGGAACTTGTCCAAGGCCGCCTGATCCCACACGATGGTGTTGAGCAAGTCGCTACCAGCGAGATCGAGCAGGACCCGACCGCTCGAGTCGCTGATGTGCGGCCGATCTGCGGACTCCGCGGGGCTGTATCGTAGGTCGATGGGCATGAGGTCTTGGGCGTAGGTTTACCATGCGGTGCTGAGGCACTCTTGACGCGCGGGTTCGGAACGGTCCCACTTGCGCCCCTGATGCGCGTGCCAGCGAGCCGCCGCCGAGACGCTCGCTAGCCTCGGGCGAACCCATGAGCGCAGAGCACGAGATCATCACCCGGATGGTCAGCGGATGGCGTTGCCTCCCCGACCGCCACGGTTTGGCATGCCATCACCAGGCTGAGGACGCCCGCGAAGGAGGGACCCGCGAGACGGCCACCATTCAGCTCGCGTGCGCCCTGTCCCAGTTTTCCTACCGAATCGTGCTGGCAGGAGTCCAAGCCGCGCGGGATGACTGCCCTCGGGACGATGGCCCTGAGTACCTGCAGCTGAGCATCGCCGCAATTGATGTCGGCGCTGCTTGTCTGGGCCTGCTCAATGCGATTCGACCGGACTTGATGAGTGCCATGGACGCGGAGATGCTGATGGTTCATCTGAATGAGCAGCGCATCGCCAAGGGTCCGCCGGCCGGGGAGTTGTATGACCCCGCCATGGTGCTGGTGGTGTGGAGCGGAGATGTGGCCCGCGAGATCCAGGGCGCGGGCGAGCTGTTGCTGGGCTCGAACTCGCCGGACATGGCAATCGCCGCCTTGGAGCGAGCGGTCGCAAGCTGCGTGGACGTGGCCCTGCTGGGTGAGCTTCGCGCTCACGCGCATTGAGCTGGCCCGCGACTGGGGTCGGCCTCGCTCGGAAGCCGAGCGTACATCCGCGCTGCTGATCAGGGGCTATCGGCGTTGAGTGGGTTTCGGGTCGTCTGGCTCGTGCAGCACGAGAGCAGCGAGCACGACGAACCCAATGATCGCACCGATCACAACGCTGATGTGAAGCACGAGGGCCCCGATGACTCCAAGCAGAACGCCGAGTACGCCGGCGTACAGGGCGGGTCTGACGTACTTGTCTTGAGAGCGCATGAGATGCCTTGCGAGGAGAGATGCGGTTGGTTGGGCTGCTGTGACCAGTGTTCTAGGGTTGGACTCTCGATAGACGTTCCGGTGGCCGCCTTGGCCCCCCGTGGGCGGCCACACGTACGCGCAGACTCTGTTGGATTGAGGGGGTAGTGCCCACGGATCAGGCGTCGATAGGGGCCACACCAACCCTGGAGACTCGCCGATGATCCAACGCACCGCCGTCTGTGTGCCGCTGACCTTGATCCTTATCTTCGCCGGTCTTTGGGATCCGCGGAACAGAACGGAGGTGTCACACCGGAGCCGATCGGGGACACTCTGGGGTAAGCGATGACCGCGCTGGCAGCCCCTGAGGGTTCAGGCTACGAGGAGCCACCCGTTGTGAGGGAGGAGCGCTACGTAGACGCACGGGAGCTGGCGGCGCGGATGGGAGTTAGCGTGCGAACCGTCAATCGGCTGACGGCGGCAGGCATGCCGAGTGAGACGTGGGGGATGGCACGCATTCGTCGCTATCTGCCCAGCCAGGCGATAGCTTGGGCCCACAGCCGCGGCGGCTATCGTAGGATCGACCGAAACAACGATCACGTTCGGCGGATGACGACCGCTGAGCGGCACCGAGAGGAGTAGCTCACGATGCCCACGCAGCTTTCATCCGGGAACTGGCGACCGCGGATCCGACATCCGCGGACCGGCAAGCAGCTGAACCCGCAGGCCGTGATCGGCGGCCCGAGCAGCTATTCCGATAAAGACACGGCCCGCGCCGCCGAGCGCGAGGCACTCAAGGTGCTGCGCACCAACACGCGCGCCGGCGTCACTGTGCGCGAGTGGTGGGAGGAGTGGACGACGGAGCCGCTATGGCTGCGCCCGGCTGAATCGACGAACGTGCACAACCGCGAGCGTACGCAGCACTTCGTCGAACGCTATGGCAACCTGCCAATCCGCGCGGTCGACGACGACATCGTACGGGAGTACCGTCGCTCCGGAAAGGTCGAGGGCAGGATCGACGCGTTGCGCGCGATGTTCAACGACGCCGCTAGCGCCGATGCCGGTCGCTTGGTCGACCGCAACCCATGGGCCGGGCTGCGTGTCCGGCGGTCGCGCGGCCGCCGCGACGTGCAGCCGCCCGAAGAGGCCGAAGCTGCCCGTCTGATTGCGATCGCGGACGAGCTCACGCCGCCGTCGTTTGCCGCCTATCTGGACGTCGATATCCACGAGGGCGCCCGGCCGGGCGAGCTCGACGCGCTCCAGTGGCCGGACCTCGACTTCACGCCCGGCGCCGAGACCATTCGGATCGAGCGCCAATGGAATTCCACGGTGCGCAAGATCACGCTCCCGAAGTACGGCGTGAAGCGCACGATCGCAATGACCCCACGGGCCCGCGACCGATTCCTTCGGTTGCCGCGCGAATCGGAGTGGGTGTTCACGACCCTTCGCGGCAACCACTACACGCCCTCGTCGCGGTCGCACCACTGGAATCGGGTTCGCTGCACAGCCGGCCTCGGGGACGTGGACCTTTACACAGCGACTCGCCACCACTTCGCCTGGTACGCGTGGAATGTGCTCGAACTCGACCCCGAGGACATCGCCCAGCACTTCGGTCACCAGGACGGCGGCGAGCTAGTCCGCAAGCTCTACGGCCACTTCGACCAGGTTCGGGCGCGTGACCGGGTGCGCCGGGCGTTCGCGGCGGCGCCGCCGGCACCTGTGCCCCTCGCCATCGCGAGCTGAGTGTGCCACGCCACGTGCCACGACCCCGCGATTTGCAGGGAAAATGCTATATCTCCCCGATCACCCGAGGAATGCCGCAGCGATGCGAAACGTCGCTCTGGAGCTTGCGAAACGCCGCGAAATGGCGCGAACGTGGGCGCGTCGATTTGCAGGGGTTTTGCTGTGGGGCTTGGCGGGACTACAGCCGGAGCACAGCCGGTGGCAGCCCTAAACTACAGCCGCCTTGCGCGGATCGGGCAGCGACCGTCCTGAGCTTCCGCCAACATGGCGTCGTATGGATGCACACCAGCAACTCCTCGATCATGCGCTCGGCTTGGTGAGGCCCGTACTTTATGCGCGTGTCGGCAACAAAACATGGACCCCAGAGAGCGAGCTTTCGAGCTTCAGGGTCGTTATGCCGGATGGAGCCCCTGTCGTCCGAGTAAACGATGAGGCTGGGTTTTGGTCTGCGCCGGTCGCCGCACGTTCATTCAAGCCGGGGGAGGAGTTGTCGCCGAGCGACTTGATCACCCAGCCGACGGTCCTGCCTGAAGCCGATCTCCCATACATCGCGGGAATCCGCACTGGCGCCGGTTGGAAGGTGGATTTCAACCTTGATCGTCCCCATCCCAAAAGACTCGAATTCCTCGATCTAGCTGGCGAGTTTGTGGATGTCGCAGAGGCTGCCCTTGACCAAGGCTTGATTCGGCCCTTCATCTCGAACGCATTCCACGCGGTCGAGCATCTAGCCCGAGCTGAGCTGCTTTCCTACTCACTCACGACCGACGAGGTGATCGGCGCGCGAAAGCATACGCAGGTGGCATCTGCGTATCAGCTCTGGGTGCGTCTGGGCAATACGGACAAGGCGTTCGCGCGCCTCCTAAAGAGGCTGAGCACGGCACGTCGTTCCGCGACCTACCTGGACAAGCCCTTTGACTGGAGCGAGTCGGAGGCAAGGACGGCTCTCTCCGATCTCCGGAGATTTCAGCGACACGTAGAGAAGATCGCCCGCGCGGGTAAGAAGCCCGACAAGATCCATGTGATCTCGACCCGAGCAATCGAGGCGGGAACGTTGGTGGCTCACAACGATGCCGTCCTACGGCCACCTAAGAGGAAGCGCGGGGCGACAGCATGACCATAGCCTGCTAGCGCTATGGGTGCCTTACAGCCGGGGGGCCGCGTACCGTAGCCAGGGTGTTGATTGCCGATGTACCGAACACCGTGGGAGGGGCCGCCTCCGTCGTTGCTGCGGTGGCCGCCCTCGTGACGATCATCTACGCGCGAGCGACAGTCGTGCAGGCACGGGCCGCTCGACGGGAGGCCAACCAGGCGCACACAGAGGAGACGCACCAGCAGGCCCAGCTCCTTGAAGCTACGCGCGTCGCACACGATCAAGAGATGGCCGAGCGTGAGAGGGCGCTCGCGTCCGAGCTGTTCCTCCAGCGGCTGGTTCAACTGGGGCGGATCACCGATGTCCTCGGCGAAGTTGCCGATGTGGCTCGCATCGAGCAGGTGCAACCTCCGCCTCTGATCGAAGGCACGCCGTTCAGGCTCACGCGAACGACCGGGATGCTGGCTCGCCTGGAGGCCGCCGTCGTGATCTTCGAGTCGCTTGGTGGTCCACCACTCGCCAAAGCCGAGCAGCTATCGAAGGAAGGGCGCAGGGCCAACACGCCGCCCATGCGCATCGTCGGCGACGCGATGGCGGCTCTGGACGAGATCACGTTCATCGCCAAAGACGAGGCTCGTCTGAGGACGCCGCACCCGACCAGCACGAGACCCGAGTGAGTCGCTAGTGATTCGGCGGCGGCGATAGCGGTCGAGGCATCTGCCGAGTGGGCGTGATGGTCCCGCCATCCCGGTTGATTCGGGGCATGAAGTCAGCGAGCCGGGGCTTCTCGCCCTCGCCGTGCTCGTAGCCCCTCCAGGCACGGAGATACCGTCTGCCCCAAGGCGCGAGCAAGATCCACTGGTTACCTTCGGGTCGCTCCACGAGGGCGACGCTAGCAGCGCTCTTCGGCGGCTTCCTGAGCGAGATCGCGGGGGTTCGACGGTCCATCTGCTGTAAACGACCCAGCGGTCGTTTATGGCTCGCCGACGTTGAAGCCCGAGCGCGCGAGCTATTTCGGCTCCGCCAGCACGTCCACCAAGCCCTTTGCTAGATCGGCCGTCTGCTCCCGATTCAGGTAGCCCGTCTGGGCAGCAAGGATGACCGCCTGCGGGATGGCCGATGTTGGCAACTCGCCTCCCCGGCTCCGCCTGCCGTTCTTATCCGGCCAGCCGTACTTCAGTGACGTGTCGTCGTCGCTCCACGACGAGGTGCCTAGCAGCAACATGTCTCCGTCCGAGCCGCCCTCGACTGGCACTTCCACCGTTGGCTTCACATCTGCTCCTCTCGTTGATCGCGCTTTGCCCTGATGGACGCGATGTGTAGGTTGGGTCTCCAGGCTACGTTGGTGGGTCTTGGCCGACTCCCTCCAGGAGGACGCTAGCGGCTACACCGAGGCCGTGGGCGATATTGATGCCGGGGTCGTGGCGCACTCCCCGTTTACGACCCCTGTAGAAGGCAGCCAGGGGGGCGGCGCAAAGCTGAGGGAGACTGTATCCTTTTGTCTGCTTGCGAATACGACTCAAGAGTTCGATGTTGGTCAACAGCCGCGCGGCGAAAGACGCGAGGGATGGAGGTTGAATGTGGCAGGGATAGATGGTCGGTTTTGCTCGGGGTGTGGGCAACCCGCCGCACCCCCAGATGCGTTCTGCCGATCATGCGGACAACAACTGCGTGGCTCTTCGGCATCGTCAGGAGCCACGACGGCACAACCTGAGATGCGCTCAGGGATCGGCGAGCGGATAGGCCGGGGGATCGGTAGCAGCGGAGGCTACGCCGTGCGCTCATTCACGGGTGTGGCGACTGAGCCCGTCGTGGACACGGTTTGGAAGAACCGCCCGAACATACCGACGTGGCAGAAGGTGTTGGGGACTGTCGCTTGGCCGGTCATGCTCCTGACTCCGCACGGCTGGGTCTTCTTGGGCGCGAGCTTCTTTGTGATGGTGATACTCGGGGAGCACACGCCGTATTCCTGGGCAGTGTGGGTAACGAAGTGGGGCAGCATCTTCCTCGTTGTCACGGTTGTCCTCGTCGTGATCCTCGTCATTGCGCTCAGTGCCCACAGCGAAAGCTCAGGTGTGATCTTGCCTTGGGTAGGCCGCTAGCGATGGCGGCTCTCTGCCGTGGTCGTCTCCGTATTGTGGCTCTCATAGGAGTCGTGCCTGTCGCTCTAGCTGGCTGCGGGGGATTGAGTCGAACAGGGAACTCCTCAACGAGCGCCACCGACCACAGTCTGACGCACTGCATTTCAACCTGGGATGCCGACACATCTTCCGAAGCGCGAGCAGTCGTGAAGACAGCGGTAATAAGCGGCCACACACACGGACTCATGTTCACCTTTAAGGGCGGGGAGTGTGGTCTCACGGTCGGAGGACTAGGACCGACAGCCACTTACGCCGACATAGGCGATACCGGGCACTTCGAACCCTGGATCAATACCTCCAACGGGACACCGACAGCCTCAATCATCCCAGTCGCCGAAGGACTCGCAAGAGAGGCTGAATCCGAACCAAATATCTCTATCGTGAGCGAAGGCAGCATCAGCGCACTCACTGGAGCGCATTTGACCCAGATCAGCGAGTCTGTGGAGATACCTCGTGGGCTGAGTTTTGAACCCGGCGAAGGTCCGGCGAACAGCGCGTCGTACAACATTGATGCGGCAGCGTGGAACGCCCTGTCCATGCAGCAAAAGATCAGCATGGTTTCCACCTATGCCACGAGGAATAGCTGCCCGCTGGAAGCCGTCAAGCAGATCGCGTTGGCGCTACGTAACGGGACATTTGCCATCCAAAACAACAGTGTGAGTAGCACACTCGCCCAGGCGTGCGCATACCCGGCATCAATCGGGTCGTCCAGTGGCGGCACACCTACAACATCGACACCGGAAGGATCGACCGATGCCCCCTCATCAACAACTGCAACGGAAACAACACGCACATGCGCCGTGGAACAAAGTGTCCAGTCGTTCTACGACTTTCCTAGCATCAAAGATCTCGCAGCCAGCAAGACGAGTTGCCAGACTGCAAGCGGCGTCGCTATGACAATGAAGAACGCTGGAGCGAGTCAGCAGCCCTTTCCGCGCGGTCCGTTCTCTCTGAGCATTGCCGACGGCGAACAGCGCTTCCGGTGCCAGTACCAAGACTTGCACAATGCCAAGTACGGCTACGACGAAGGTGTATCGGCGACATGCTATGGCCCGAGAGGCAGCGTTGTAACCATGCACCTCGGCTCGTGATGCAGCAGGCCCAACCGCCACGCCCATCCCGACGGATCGCTTTGGGATCTTGTTGACGGTGGGGTGGGCCGTTGACGATCACCCATAGTTGCGCGCGCAAGCAAACCGTGATATCCTACGCCGATGCTTACAGTAAGGCTCAGGCTCGGAATGATGAGCCTTGCTCCTTTGCCTTCCGTTGTTGGTTGCGCTGCTGAGGCTCCGAGTCACTTGTGGTTCCGGGGCAATCGGTGAAGGCCCTCGGATACATTCGCTGCTCGACTACGGAGCAGGCCGTCGAGGGTATGAGCCTCGACGCCCAGAGGGGTCGCATTGTGTCGTGGTGTGAGGCCACGGGTGCGGAGCTGGTTGATGTGATCGAGGACGCCGGGGTGAGCGGAACACGCGCCCTCATGGAGCGCCCAAATGGTGCGCGTATCGCGTCCTTGCTCGCCATGCGCAATCCTGACGTTGACACGGTGATCGTCGTACGACTTGATCGGCTCGGGAGAGACGCAGCCGAGACGCTGAGCTATCTTCGCCAGTTCGCAAAGGGCTCTCTCGGCTTGGTGTCGGTGGCTGACCGCATCGACCTTGGCACTCCGCAGGGACGAGCGATGGCCCAGATGTCAGCGGTCTTTGCCGAGCTTGAGCGAGCGCTGATTGCGCAGCGAACGGCCGATGCGCTCGGCGAGCTTCGCTCCCGAGGACAGGTCTACGGAGCCATCCC
This sequence comes from uncultured Solirubrobacterales bacterium, assembly GCA_963723045.1. GTDB lineage: Bacteria > Actinomycetota > Thermoleophilia > Solirubrobacterales > Solirubrobacteraceae > Palsa-744. The sequence continues at coordinate 1,118,900 of CAVROU010000001.1, forward strand.
CTACGGGTGGAGTCGAGTGGGCGAACGTCTCGTCCGTGACGAGGCCGAGCAGCGTGTGATCGCCCGCGTCAAGCGGCTGCGTGGTCGCGGTACCAGCTATGACCGAATCGCTCGATCTCTGAATGGCTCGGGGGTTCCCGCGAAGCGTGGTGGTAGATGGCACGCGATGAGCGTCAGGTCGATCCTCTTGACGGCCCCGAAGGTGAGTTGTTTAAACGCTGGAGTCGCAGCGTGACCCCCAGAAGTCCGAGCCCGACGAAGGACCGATGCCAGTGTGGAGCACGGCTCATGTGGGAGAGCCGTGAGACACCCAGAGGAAAGCGAACGCTGGCGCTCTGCATAAGTTCTGCGTGTGGCGTCATCACGGCCGCTGCGTATTGTCCAGAACCAGAGAACGCTTTGGAGGCGTTCCTTCTGGGCGAGGATCAGCTTACTGAGCAGGAGCCTGTGCATGAGTGGGATTTCAATGAGCCTTCCTGATCTCGATGGCCAGAGCCGGTGCGGGCCAGGAGGGCGCGTTTGCGTCGTGTGCGGTGGCTCCCTGAAGCATCGCCGTAGGGATGCTCGCCATTGCGGCGGTCCCTGCCGTGCCGAGGCAAGTCGCATACGGGCCATTCTGAGCGGAAATGACTCCGTTCCCTACGATTCCCTTGCTGCACGCATCTCTGCCCGCCAGAGGCGCACAAAACGGCCTGAGAGGACACTCACGGCCGGTTGATCCCGACAACCAAATGGCCCCCGCGCAGTTTGCACCTGCCGAGGGCCGTGGCTCCGAGAGAACAAGCTCCCGGCGCAACGGACACCCTATAGGTCGTAGACGGGCGTCCGCGTTGCCAGAACGGCCCTCTCGGGGCTCCAAGAACAAGGAGACCCGACATGACCACCATCGCAATCACCGCCCCGTTGCTGGGCACCGTGCGCTCTGCCCTGCTCAGTGAGCTGGGCGGGGTCGCTGGACTGATCGACGGCGCTTCGATGACAGCCGACAGGGAGCAGCACTACGAGTGGTTCGAGCAGCCGGTCGAGCAGTTCGACGCCTACCGGGACCTGCTCGATCTGGTCGGCTGGAGCGACCCCAAGCTGGAGGCCACGCGCTTCATCCACCTGAACGTGCATCGCTGGGCGCTTACCTCGGCGCTGGAGGCACGGCTGGCAATCGAGCGGGAATACGCCGAAGTCGAGCCGCACCTGAGGGGTGCCGCCGAGCAGAAGCGGACAGCCGACCAGTACGTCAGGGAAATCGAGACGTTCCTCGCCGAGCTGCCCGAGGTCCAGCGATGAGTGCGGGCAGCTATACCGACCCGGACGGGATCGAGCGCGCGATTGTCCTTCAGGTGCTCCGCGATGACCACGACGAGCGGTGGTCGCGTGCGGAGCTGGACACCGAGCTGCGCGACGTGGACGCGCAGACAGTCACCGCCGCACTGGACGCTTTGCGGCAGGAGGGCGTGCTGCATATCTCTGGTCAGCTTGTGTGGGCGTCGCGGTGCGCCCGGCACCTGAGCGACCTGGGGATGGTGAGCATATGAGACGCCCGCCCGACAAGCCTGACCCCGCCGGGGCCGTAATTCTGCGTTTGCGCTCGGAGCACGGGATCACGCAGGAACGCTTGGCTATCGACTCCAACATCACGATTGCCACGCTCTCTCGCATCGAACGGGGAGCCGTCGCCGACCCGAAGATCAGTACGCTGAGGAAGATCGCCAAGGCGCTCGACGTGAACGTGGCGGAGCTGGTCGCCGTGTCGGAGGCGTCCTCCATCCCCGGCGCATAAAGGCTGCCGACAATGCCACCCAGAAGGAAATCCAAACCGCTCAGTTCGGATCACGCTGCACTCGCGCAAGCTATCGAGCTTCTGATAGCTGAAGACCCGCGTATAAGCCAGAGAACGGTCGCCACCGACAGTGGTCTAAATATCAGGCAAATAAACTCTTTGACCCGAGGCCAGGGCAACCCGACCTATGAGACATTGCTCCGTCTCTGTGAGGGGTTGCACGTAAGGCTATCCGAACTCATGACCATCACGGATGAGATACGGCGGCTGACGGACGTGCTGGGAGACGACGCGCATGATTGACCCTGCTGGGCTTGCCATTCACCGCTTGCGCCTGGAGCGCGGGATCACGCAGGAAGCGCTGGGCTTCAAGTCTGGCGTCAAGATCGCCACGCTCTCCCGTATCGAACGGGGAGAGACCGAGCCGAAGATTGGTGCGCTGAGGAAGATTGCCGCTGCGCTGGACGTGACCTTGGCAGAGGTGGCCTGCGCGGGAGAAGGAGAGCAGACTCCAGCCTTGCCACCCGAGAATGAGTGAGATGCCATGCGATCCCACCGTAGAACCCTCCCGGCAGATGCCGTTCTCAGGCGGGCGGAAGGATGCCATCTCGCCAATAACGCCGAGACTAACCTGACTCGCAATATCCATATGGTATAAGGATAAGTACCAACTAAGTTGCCTATTTTTGCTTAAAAGTCGAGACTGGCATGTTGCCAACTCTGTCAAAGCCGTCGGGTTTTGCTTTGAGGGCTCCCCTATTCGACCATAAGATAGGCCATCCAGAGCGCTCGTGACCAGTTTCACATCGGCTGCATACTAAGTTGTGACCTATCGCAGATGAGTGTCACACCCCCTTCAAGAATCTGGTCCCATGCGCTACCCTATCGGTGAAACTGGACGACGGGGTTCATGCTGAATCACCCTCCGGTATCAGGTGACCACGACAGTTCTAGCGAGGGTAGACATCATGAACAACTGGACGGCCGTGAAAGAGGTCAGGAAGAAGTCGGTGGCAAGAGACAATACTCGTGCTGTGCTCGAAGCGATCGCAAGACACATCAACCGTGAGAGTGGCAGGGCTTGGGTAGGCAAGGAGCGTATAGCCGAGCTAGTGGACTGCCATCCAGACAACGTGAGAAAGTACCGCAGCAAGCTGGAAAAGCTGGGGGAGCTTGAAGCGGATATCCAGGGAGGCCCAGGGAAGTCGAAGCGTGATAAGCCGAACCTTTACAGCATTCCGTTTCTCATTGAGGGAGTTGACTCACCCCCCGAACCACTATGTATTAGTGATGGTGTAAGGAGAAAGGGGGAGATCTACTACCCTTACCGACAACAAGATACTGAATCTAGATATTCGGGGGGTGACACAGCGACGGCTACCGATCAGCTCAAAGAGTCGGGAATCTACGCACTGGTCCCAGGGGGAGTCCGTGACAAGCTGTTCGGCAATCTGCCCCCCAAGGACCCTGAGATCTGGCTGCTGCGATTTCTCCTCGTTGAACGCACGCGCGAGAGTCCGCCTCCGGGGTGGAAAGCGGGAACTACGCGAGCGGAGGCGATAGCTCAACTGGAAGAGATGTTCGGACAGGAGTGCGTAGCGTGCTGAAGGAAGAGTTGTGGACGGATGCGGACCTTTCGGCACCCGGCTGGAGGAGACTCCGTGCGGATCTGGCGAGGTTGAGGCAGTCTCGGAGATGTGAGCCTGATGCCCCAATTATGGTTGGGGTTGCTCATGAGCCGTGGCTCACGAAGCAGGAGTTGGCGAGATACCTCGGGTTTTCTCTTCGCTGGGTGGAGCTGAGAGTCCGCGAGGGGATGCCGTGTGAACGATTCGGCTCGCGCTTGCGCTTCCAGCGAACGGAAGTGGAGCAGTGGCTCAAGGAGAGCGTCGTCGCATGACGGTCTACAAGCGCCCCAACGGCCGATGGGTCGCACAGGTTTACGACCGCACCAAGGGGCGTCCACGACAGATCGGAACGTTCAGCACACGTAAAGAGGCACGCAAGGCCGAACAAGAAGGCGTGACTCGAAGCACGGTCGGTGGAAGGGAGAGCATCGAGTCGTTTGCGGCACGCTGGCCCACGGAGTATCCGAGACCGAGAGCCAGCACGAACAAACACAACACCGAGCGCGTGAAAGCGTTTGCTGAGGAGTACGGCAAGCGCAGAATTGACAGCATCACCGTTGAAGAGGCACGAGGCTGGGCGCTTGACCATCGCAGCCAGGTCTCTGCACTGCGTGCGATGTTCAATGACGCCCGCCGTGACGGGATCATCACCGTGAACCCTTTTGCCGGACTTGGCATCGAGCGAACCCGAGGCAGGCGTGACCTCCCGTCTGACTGGTTGACGGCGCATGACGTAGACCAGCTGGCCAAAGCTGCCCACTCCTGCCACGGCGCATACGGAGCCAAGATGGCGGCAATGGTGACCTTCACGGCCTACACGGGGATCAGGCCCGGCGAGCTATTCGCGCTGAAACTTGACGACTTGGGCGAAGACACCATCAACGTGCGGCGCAGTGCCGACTCGAAGACACGCACGGTCGGCCCGACCAAGAACGGCCGTGCTCGTGAGATCGTCTACCCTCGCGTGGCGCGAGATGCTGTTGCCAGTGCGCCGAAGTTCGAGGGTCAACAGCTTGTCTTCCCAGGTCTCAACGGACAGCAGCTATGGGCGTCGTCGTTCTCGTGGCTCTGGTCGCCTGTTAGGGCGGTCTTCGGTCGTCCAGAGATGGCCTTCTACGAGCTACGCCACTTCGCCGCCACGTACCTCCTTGAACTGGGGCTCAGCCCGGCTGACGTTGCCGTGCAGCTCGGCCACACCGACGGCGGAGCGCTTGTGATGAGCACCTACGGCCACCCCTCGGAGAGAGCAGCCAGAGCCCGCATCCTGACCGCGCTCGACGGCCACGATCAGGGCGAACTCGCGCCACTCCGCCGCCGGACAGCGGGATCGTCTACAGCTTGACTACAGCCGGGCCTTCACGAAGCCAAGCGTAGACACGCCAGTTCGCGGAAAATGGACCTGTCTCCCCGATTTTCGTTTGGAACTGCGAACAGTCGTGAACAGGCGGGAAATCCCGCGAAAACACTGGGGCTCGTGGACGGCTGTTCTCGCGTGTCACGGCACGTGGGGACCGCAAAAGGACCGCAGCAGCCGCCGAAAGGAACGGCAAGGGGTCGTAGACCAGAGCGCACAAGGTGCGGTCCGGCACGCCAAGGATCTCCCAGCCGCCGTATGAGAGAGGCCAGGAGAGCTAGCATTAGGCGCGTGAGCGACAAGTTCAGGACACACAGACAAGATGCCTTCGCGATCGGCGCGAGTTCGGCGTTCGACATGAGCGGCCTTCGTTTTCTGCATCACGATCTTTGCCCAGCTCCGGCATGGACTGACACGGACGCTGCGGGCGCTATAGGCCGCGATTTCGCCAAAGTCATGCTTAACGTGCGGCGCGCTACGCGATGTGCCGCGAAGGCTCTTGACGCTGGCGCTGATATCGAGCACCTGGCGCCTGGATGCACAATGCGTATGTCGGAGCAGCGGGAGACGCGCGAGGCAGCGCTTCGTCGAAGTTGACGGACGAGGAACTACAGCCACAGGGCACACCAGAAGGCGACGAGCCCCAGGTGCTCGGCCTAGGGGCTACGGGGGCGGTCGCCGAGTAACCGGCGAAGTGATGACATTCACGCTGCGGAGTTCGCCGTACCCGACTCCGGAGGATCTAGCGGCATACGAGCGCATCCATCCTGGTTTCACGGACAGGATGCTGACCCTGACTGAGCGGGAGACGGATCACCGCATCTCACAGGAGCATCTCCAGACGCGTGCCACGATCCGGCTTGCCAGCCGTGGCCAGTACATGGCTTTCATCGTGGTTATGACTCTCGTGAGCGGCGGTATCGCGGGAGTATTGACCGGGCACTCGTTGGCCGGCTTTGCCGGCATTGTGGTCGCGGCTGCAACGCTTGTGGGCGCGTTTGTCGCCCCAGATATCTTTGCCCGTCGGCGCCGACGACGCGACGAGCAGTCGCACAGCGATGTCCCATCGAGTCAGGCGCGAGAGCTTGAGAGGGGCGCGTAGCAGTTATGCAGTTCGTCCACTACGACCTCGGTCAGCTACGTCAAGGCCAGACTGTTGAGGTCACCCTAAGCATCGCCGCGAACGTTCGTCTCGTCGATCCGACGAACTTCAATCTGTATCGCAGCGGCGCCAGCAGCAAATACTACGGGGGCTACGCAGATAGAACGCCATATCGGGTGCAGGTGCCGGCAGCTGGGCACTGGCACCTCGTGATCGACCTGGGTGGCCGGTCTGGCACGCTGCAGTCATCAGTACAGATCCTCAGTAACTGATACACGAACCTCCTCTAGTCCCGTCGTCAGTTGGGGCCCGCATGTTTGCCGCACGTATCGGGTCGGAACAGTTCCGGCTAGCTCTGTAGCCGGAACCAGTCACGTACTGCCAGCCGTAGCCGGTCTACCTCGTCATCGGCCAACGGACTGCAGTGCGCTATTGGTGCCCGCAGCGTGTTGAGATTCGCCGTAACACGCTCGACAGCCTTGCGGCTCGTAAACGTCTGTCCGAATACTTCCCAGTTGTGCAGGATGATCTGACCAAGCTCGCCGAACGTAGTGAAGTCAATTGGATCGTCAGAACGTGGGGTGATCCCCGTATCAACCTCGCGCTGCTGTCTGTTCTTAGCATCGGCGCGCACCTGTGGCGGCACGGCGTTCTCCCACCAGCCGGGGTCCTCGTCGGACAGAGTGTCTGCGACCAGTGCGCGCACGGTCTTCTCCAATGAGTAGAACACCTCATACTGAGGCGCCATGGCCGCAGCCTCTCGACGTATCGACTCCTCAATTTGGGGGTAGTATGCATCGGCTGAGTCCGATTTGCGCTCGACGCCGCGCTTGAGATCGATGGCGAAGCGCTCTTCAATCGCGTCGAGTTCGTGCTCGACCATCTGGTTGCGGATCGCGAAGATGAGGATCGCTGACTCTATGTCCGCTGAGCTTGTCATCGCAGCAGGTTCTCTCTGAGGCTTTTGAAGATTGCGTTGAAGACCGCGATCTCGGACGTCGCCGGCAGGTGAAGGTTGATTGTGTAGCTTAGGCCGACCCTCTTTTGGAGTTGACCCACAATTCCGGCCTCGCTGTCATCACTGCCATCGTCGCCGCCGCCCTCGCGGCCAGAGTCTGCTGAAGCTGCGTTGCCTTTTGGATCTGCGTCGCCCGCGAACTCACGCAACGCCTTGAATGATCCGATCATGGATTTGACGGCCTTTGACCCGGCCTCCAACCCGGTTGCCTGCACGATAAGACCCTTTAGCTCCTGGTCCCCGAGCTTGTGAGCTGACTCCGCCATCTTGAATAGTGGGGCGTATCCGGTACGAAGCGCCTGGGCGGCCGCTACGTTTGACCCGCTCGGGTTCCGGAAGCTCTTGTACTGGTCGGTTGGAACTCCGTCGGAACCGAGGAAGCCTGTGCGCTTCAGGTAGGCGATGAGAGGTCGAGCACCACCGCCAGTCATTCCCAGCGTGTCAGCTAGGAAGTCTTGCGAGAAGCGCTCAGGCGTTTCAGCGCCCTTGATCTTCTCCAAGCCCTTTGTGATGTTGCCGTAGGCGTTCATGTACGGCAACTTGCTCTCAGCCATCGCGGCTCCCTGATCGTTGTCAACCAACAAGCATCGCGGGTGCCTCGGACGGCACGGCTATGTAGCCGAGTTCGAGCGTGTCTCGCTGGCATCGCGCCGGTAAGCGACACATCGACTTTTCGGCGGCCAGCGGTGAGTTTCCAAAGTGGGCCTGAGTCTCTGTGTATATGATCCTGAGTGCGAGATGAGGAGATCGTTCGATGCGCAAGGTTGCGGCCTCTCTGTTCCTGTCCCTCGCCGGTGCCGCCGAGACGGAGGACTTCGTGACCGACGTGGATGACGCCACGGAGACGAACTTGAGGGGCGTCTCACGATGACCATCGTCATCACGGCGTTTGAGCGGTCGCCCGATGGCGGCAAGGGCCTGGCGCGCGATACGCGCGTTCGCTGGGCGCTTGAGGAGGTGGGCCAGCCCTACGAGGTTCGCCTCCTCTCGTTCCGCGCGAAGAAGGAACCCGCGCATCTGCGCCTTCATCCTTTCGGCCTGATTCCGACCTATGAGGAAGGCGATCTCGTCCTGTTCGAGACAGGCGCGATCGTCTTCCACATCGCCGAGCACCATGCGGGACTGTTCCCGGACGACGCCAATGCGCGGGCGCGAGCAATCACCTGGATGTTCGCCGCGCTCAACACCGTGGAGCCGCCGATCCTCGAACTCGTGACCGCCAGGTTTGCGGAGGGTGAGGAGCCCTGGGCCGAAGAGCGCCTGCCTCTGGTCAAAGACCGCATTCGCGATCGACTGGTCCAACTTTCTGCCCGCTTGGGCGATGCCGACTGGCTCGATGGGGACTTCAGCGCGGGCGACCTCATGATGGTGTCGGTGCTGCTCAGGCTTAGACCTTCGGGCCTTCTGGACGAGTTTCCGACACTGGCTGCCTATGTTGCCCGCGGCGAAGCGAGGCCTGCATACGAACGGGCTTTCGCCGCCCAATGGGCGATCAACGCCGGCCACTCGCAAGCTGGGTGACGAAGTTCTGCATTGCGTCGTCGGCCGGAGACTATAGGACAGGATCTGCTCCAAGACGGTGTTCTGCGATGTCTTGCCGTCGTCGAATACCATAGATGTTGTATACAGCTGCACAAAATCATCGAAATACGCTATATTGATGCGTATGCAGCCGGCAAGCATCCCGGTCCATGACCTGCCCGATCTCCTCGTCTCCCGAGGGCGCTACAGCGCGTCACTGGAGGAGATCCGGGAGCTGACGGGACTGAGCTACGCCGCGGTCACGAGTGGCCTGCAGCGCTTACGCAGACAGCAGCGCGTTTTCTCCCCGACGCGGGGTTTGTATGTTGTGGTCCCGCCGGAGTACCGCTCCTGGGGCGTGGTGCCGGCGGACTGGTTCATCGATGAGTTGATGCGCCATCTCGGGCGTCGCTACTACGTGGCGCTGCTCTCTGCTGCGGCGTATCACGGGGCTGCCCACCAGGCGTCGCAGGTCTTCCAGGTGATGACTGACGCGCGTGTGCTCAATCGGGCGATCGGACGCGTTCGCCTGTGCTTCTACACGAGCGCATATGTCGTTGACACGCCAACTGAGGCGGTGGTCGTACACACGGGGTCGATCCCCGTGTCATCGCGTGAGGCGACGGTGGTCGATCTCGTGCGTGAGCCGCGCGAGAGCGGTGGGATCAGCAATGTGGCGACCATCCTCGGCGAGATTGGCGCACTCGACGGCTCGGCGCTTGCGACCCTCGCCGCTCGCCATGGTCGGGCGCTTGCTCGTCGCACGGGATGGCTGGTGGAGCGCTACGGCGCCTGCGATGACCTGGGGCCGCTGCGCCTGGCGGCAAGGCTGGACTTGGGAGAGCCCGACCTGCTGGCTCCCTCGGGGCCGAGGCGAGGGCGCTCTGACCCGAGCTGGAGGGTCCGCATGAACATCCCGGTGGAGGCCGACCTGTGATCGCACAGGCATACCTGAACGAGTGGGCCTCGCGCGCGCCGTGGCCCGCGCAGGTCCAGATCGAGCAGGACCTGGTGCTCTCGCGTTTGATCGTCGAGATCGCAAGTCATGAGCTGCTTGGCGGCGAGCTGGCCTTCCGGGGTGGGACCTGCCTGCACAAGCTCCACCTTCCCCAGCCGTTGCGCTACTCCGAAGACCTCGACTATGTCCGCTGCACCCGCTCGGGGATCAAGCCCTATCTGACGGCCCTGCGGGAGGTGGCTCTTGGTGTGGGGCTCGTGGAGCACGGCACCAGCCAGAGCGGCCAGATGGTTCATATCGTCTTCGATGCCCAGCCCACCGGTTCGCCGGGGCGCATCCGGATCAAGATTGAGACCAACATCGCGGAGACCGAGTCGTTCCTGCCGCGCATCACCGTTCCCTACGCGGTGGATTCCCGCTGGTGGTCCGGTCACGCCGATGTACGCACCTTCCAGATCGAGGAGCTGATAGCTACCAAGCTCCGTGCCCTCTACCAGCGCCGGAAAGGCCGCGACCTATTCGATCTGTGGCACGTACTAACTGACCTCCAGCTTGACGAGCAGCTCGTGATCGACGGTCTCGCACACTATATGGCGGGGAACGTCTTCAGCTACCACGATATTTCGGCCAACCTTGCCGCCAAGATCGAGAGCCCGGACTTCGCAGCCGACCATGCCCAGCTGACCGCCGCGCCGCCAAGCCAATACAGCATCCCGGCCGCCGCGGATCTCGTGATGGAGCGCCTCGGCAGCAGACTCTCTGGCTCCCCGGATCTCAGCGAGGTCGAGGGCGGTCTTTGGCGCGCGTACGACGGATAACAAGGGGAGCCCACAGGACGGGCTACGGGTCTGATGCGACGCCCACGGAGAACAGTTCGGGGAACAATTGAGGGCAGCGAGAGGCCCGAGTTGAACGAGCTCGGAGCGTATCGTCAGGCGCACGCAGGACGCCTGCTTCCGCATCGCAGAGCAGGAGCGCGGGTTCGACGCCAGTTCACAGCTGAGACTCGTCCAACTCAGGAGCCGGGGTACCCGCCAGCCAGACATCCGCAATCGTGAAGCGGGGGAGCGCCGTCAGCGCCGAAGCCAGCCGGTGGTCGACCGATCGCAGGGACTCGTCCTGATCCTGAAGGCCTACTCCGTGGCCGACACGTCAGAGTATTTCCACGCTGACTGTTTGGGTAGCAGCGCGACGGGACATACACTGCCGACCGAATGCGATCTCGGAGATCCGTCACGTCGGCAGCGCTCCTGATCGTCGCGGTGCCACTCGCAGCGGCTGGCTGCGGCGGCTCAACTCCCGACCGTCATGAGCGGAGCGCCGCCATGCAATCTCACATCACCTACGTCGGCCAAGCGCAGCGTATTGTCACCGTCAGCCCGGCGGGCGGGCCGGCGTTCTCGGTCTTCGGCCAGCGCTACCGGTTCGGTGCGGGCAACTACGTCGAAGAGCAGCTTCGCTTTGCCGAGCCGTGGCGGGTCGACCTCCAATCTGCCGGTGGCTGGGGCGGAGAGTCCGCGTCGCTGACCGATGAACAGGGCATCGAAGTCCGTCAGGGGTGCCAGGTGCACCCGTTTGCCGTGATCTACGGACCCCTGGACAACAGCCGCGACAGCTTGTTGGCGCGGACGCCGAGCGGGACCGTGCGGCTGCCTGAGGTCGCAATCCCGCGGTCGCTGCACATGACTGGCGCATTCTTCTACGGCACAACCACGAGCATGCCGACGGGGTTTGTCGTCCGCGGTCGCAGCGGCAACGGCGCGCACCAGATGGAAATACACCTGATGGAAAGCACCGGGAGCCCGGAAGGCCCACCCTGTGCGGGAGGCGAAGAACCACGATGGGTGCGGGCTCATGTGGGGCGGACGAAGGCCCCTGCAGCCTTGGCGAGGATTACCCAGTGTTTGCGGCGCGACGGATTCGAAGCGGGCGCTCAACCCGCAGACGGGTTCTTCCCGGGCACGGAGAGGTGGCGTCGGTATGAAGCGGCGCGCAGCTCCTGCAGGCTTGAAGCCGTACAGGCGACCGTGTGATCTAAAGCAGCGTCATCTGGCCGCCCCCCGTGTCGGGGTCACGCACGCACGACGGACGAGGGTAGACGGCGGCGACAACGCTGCGCGTGGCCGGAACAGAAGTCTCCCGACGTTACGCGACCCACCCTCGCGTGTCGTCCAACTCAGGAATCTCGTCGACTATGTGGTGCGCGCCCACTTTCCGCGCGATGTGGGTCGCTCGTTCAGTCGGGGTGAGGTTCGCGTCACGGTGCGAAAGATGGTGTCAGCATCGATAACCCGAAGCGCGCTGCGTAGTCCCCTGACAGCCATCCACGCGGCACGGATACCCTTCTCCGTATGCCGCTCTCGCCCCAGTCACCGGTTCCGCCGGCCGACGGCATCGTCACAGATGAGCGCCTCGCCGCGCTACTTCGACTTGCCGCTGAGTACGACGAGCTTGACTTCAAGAGCGCAGCCGATCTCTCAACCACGCGCGATGAGGTGGAGATGGCCAAGGATGTCGGCGCGATGCAGGTCAAGGGCGGATACATCGTGATCGGCGTTGATGGCAACGGTGATCCCACCGGCGGCATGAGCGGTGCGAACCTCGCACAGTTCGATCCGGCGAACCTCGTGCCGAAGATGCAGAGGTATCTTCACGGGTCGCTGGATATCGCAACGGGTGTGCTCACCCGGGATGGGCACAAGGTTGTGCTCCTCTGTGTGAAGCCGAACCCGCGAGGCTGCGCCTTCTTCAAGATCGACGGGCAATACCAGGACTCCCAGGGCCAACAGGTCAGCCGCTTCCGGGCGGGTGAGGTCTTCTGGCGGGAGAACACGCGCAGTGTCCGTATCACGATGGAGGGCTTGGAAGAGATCATCGAACGGCGGTTCCTCGCTCGCAGGGATGAGCTGCTGCGCGAGTGGGCAGCAGCGGAGCGGGCACTCGCCACTGGCGGCAGCGACACCGACGCAGCTAGTGCCGGGAACGCTGGGCCCGAGCTGAGCCTCTCAGTCGGCCCCGACGAGGTGCCGGCGACTGCGATCGCGCTGATGCGCCAGGACGACGAGATCGGTCTGCGTCAATTGCTCGACGACGGCCGGCGGCGCGTCGGCGCGTACATCGAAAACGACGAGCTCACCGACGACCAGCTGCCGATGCTCCTGGACAGCATCACATGTCTCGCGGCCCCCCTCCTCAGCTACGAACGAGAAGAGTGGTTCGAGCGCACGATCTCGCTCCTGGTCGATGCCTATGCCGCGGCAGGCGATGTCAACGTGGTCACGCGGCTCGGATACGGAACTGTTAGCTCGCCTCACGAGAAGGCACCGCGCGTGTGGCTGGCGATCCTCGAGAGGGTGTTCGCTCTCGGCGGGTTGGCCGTCAGGCGCGAAGCCTGGAAGGCCGTCCGCGTCCTCACCATCCAGTTACCGGCGCCGCTGGCCGAGTTCGGCTTCGACACGAACTGGCTGCGGCACGGGCTGACGATGGCCAGTCGAGCGCAGCAGTTCGCCCCGTCTACCCGTGGCGAACCAGAGATTGGATTGATAGACCTTGCTCGCGACGACGCTGCGCGGCTCGAATGCCTGAGATCAGATGGACCGAGCGATGATGCGCTGCTCGCGAGCATCGCTCAGTTCGACGTGCTCTCGAACCTGGTGGCGATTGATGATGCGAAGAGCACCCAGTCGAAGGTCTTTTTCACGAACTTCGCGCGATTTCGCCAGGACCGTGTCCAGCCGGCGGTCGAGAAGTTGCTGTCAGATCCGGAGATGCGCGCCGAGATCTTCCGCGGGACTGACGCTCAACTGGCAACGGCGCTCGCGGCGGTTGACCACATGGCTACGAGTCAGGGCATGTTGTACGGAGGGTTCCACGGCTGGCAGGGAACCCGCGTCTGGGAGTTCGTCACGGAGCACCTGCCGCCCGAGGAAGGCCCGTAGCTCACGCCCGGGGCATGTCCTGCCGTGAGTGTGGCGTTATCCGTGACAGACCATCACCGAGGAATCGCGAGTAGTGGGATCGTGGCGCCTGTTTCCCTGCGCACGCGATTGCCAGAACGGGCGCCGATCTCTGTGCTGCCTCGGACGACCTTCGAGCGCGTCGACCGGGGGCTGGCACCAGCCCGCTTGCGCCGGGCGAAGCGGAAGCGCGCGTCCTAATCGCGGCCCAGACCGTCTTCGTCCCATGCATGCGTCTCGTGTCGGCCCGAGGACGTGCCTGCTTTTGGCGACGAGCAGGTGCGCCGCCACGCGCGGGTCGAGACCCGCATTCGTGCTCGAGCGGGCATGGAGGACGAGTCCGGCTCGGGTGATCGCGAGTGTCCGCTAGGAGTCGCGATGCGCGTTGGCTGGACCGTCGGGTCTATGCCGATCCGGAGGCCGGGTTACTTGACGGCATCGCTGCAACATGCGCGCTCACCGGGCGGTAAGCAAGCACGTGGTCGGTCTCGCGAAGGGCGCGGAATGTTCGTTGCTGGGGCAGATGGAGGACCCAGCGGCTTCTACGGCTGTCAGTCAGAGAATGACCTCTGCGTCGTCGTGCCGAGGGCTGGCCTATCTACCTGACATAACAGCACTATCTGTGAGGTCTGTCTCAAGCGAGCTTCGCTAGAGCGTTCTTCGCAGCTTCGAGAAAGGGAGTTCTGCTGGCCGTCATGACCTGCCAAACGTCTACGGGTACGGTCCCGATGGGCGTGGAGCCCCGGAGTTCGTCGTCGGCCTGCGTTCGAGCGTCGTCAGAGTGATGCCCGCCCGCGGGCGGTGCGCCCACCAAATCTTCACCCTCGCTTCCCCATACCAGATCGGTAAGGCACTTTGCGAACGCCAAGGAGGCGGTCCCCAGAGCTGCGTCCCCGGTGATCTCCAAGTACTTCTGCGCCAGCCACAACTTATTTGTGTCTGCGCCAGGGGCAGTGTTGCCAGTACGAGCCCTGTGCTCTGCCCATGGCTCCACGTTCTGTGCTTCGGTGAGGAAGTCACGGATACTCTGTTGCAGCTCGAGTCGTCGTCTTTCGGCTCTGTCCCGCTTTGCTTGGCGGCTAGAGTTCAGGACAGCGACGTACTGGCCGGAGACTGCGATGACCCCGCCTGCCACTACCGCCAGCACGGTATCTAGGAAAGATGCGCTCACGGGCAAGAGTATTCCACCGCCCGGGCCGGGCCTTGCCACTCCGGCAAGTGCGGAGTACGAAAACGAAGGCAGGTCCGTGAGCGACATCGTCGCGCTGGTCAGCATCTCGTCGGCGATGCCACGAGCCCTGCTCGGCGCGGAAAGCAGGCATACACGCGTAGCCAGCGACACCCCCGACTTGGACGAGAGGCGGGGTTGAGGAGCGGCGGGATGAGCGCCTCCGCAACGAGCTCAGACGCCGGTCGGCGGGCTACTTTGGGACTGTGCTCCGCGTCTACTTGGATCAGAAGGACTGGGTTGGTCTTCTGAAGGCCCGCGTAGGCCATCGGGACGGCAATCGCTTCCAGGACGCTTTGCTGGTGCTGCGGGAGGCCGTCGAGCACGGCTGGGTGTCGTTGCCGCTGTCTATGGAGCATGTAATGGAGGTCCATCACCGGACCGACTGGGAATCGCGTGTGGCGCTGGCGGAGACGATGGTCGAACTCTCACACTGGCACACGATCGGTAATCATCGCCGCCTGTACGAGGCGGAGATCGACCGCTCGCTTTCGGTGATGTTTGGGCGGCCGACTGTGCCGAGGTCTGCGCAGGCGTTTGGAATAGGTCTGAACCACGCATTCGGCCGGAACGCGATCGATTACAAGCCACCGTCGGACGTGCCCGACGAGATGCGGGAGCCCATCAAAAAATGGGCTAACGAAGTCTTGGAGTTCGCGGCGCTCGTCGGAGCGCCGCCCGGATTCGAAGCGCCGAACTACGACCCGGACGCTGGCCGAGCGGTCGCGAAGGCATTCGCAGAGGAACAGGAGCAAATGCGAACCGTTCGCCGTCCGCACGGTTACCATCGCGGCGACGGGAATCGACGGGCTACCTCGGTCGAGGTCTTCGGAGAGTTCGAGAAAGGGATCACGGCGGCACTCAAGGCGGCTGGTCTCCATTGGGGGCGTGTCTACGACAGCTGGCGTACCGGGATGGAACAGTTGATCCAGCTGACTCCGATGATGGCCGTCCACCTCGAACTTCGTCGGTTGCGCCACGAGGCATCGCCCAAGCCATGGGAGGAGAACGACATGAATGATCTCAGCGCCCTCTCGCGGGCAATCGTCTACTGCGATGTCGTCGTCACCGAGCGCGTCTGGACCGACTTCGTCGAACGAACTGATCTGGAGGATCGGTTTGGAACGAAGGTGCTGCGCGACCTGACCGAGATCGTGCCATATGCGATCGGCGCAGCGCAGGCGGCCTGATCGAGACCCTTGGTGCAGTCGCGTAACCGGTGCTCGTCGATCGCGCGCCGACAGGCGACGCGCACGAGAGCCACGCGGCGGGGTCGGGGCGATTTCCTCCCTATGGAGCACCGCTGTTGTACATGCCGACCCCTTCCGGCCTGGGCGTAGCAAGTCCAGAACGACGTCCGCGCAAGCCTCATGGTCAAATACAGCTAGCTTCTGCATTGCGACGCGAGCGAGCACGTCACGGTCAGGGTTCGGCGCCAGAGCAATGGACGAGCAGGATGTGTTCGAGTCGCCCGGTCGGCGCATGCCTGCATCCCTTGGCGAATGCAGGCATGCGTGCTCGGCCGCGTCGGGGGCGCGGATATCGTCCGATCCGGGAGCGTGGAGTGTGTCCGCCGAGGTGCTCGCATCCACGCGAAGGCAGGAGGGTGTGCTCTGCCCGGAACGGGGGACTAGTTTGGCGTCGTAGTGGCGGAGCAAGCCACCACGGCGCGGACGCTGCCAGGCGCGGCCGCTCGGCGCGACTTTGGGGCTCGACGGGGGTTTGACGGGTAGAAATCTGCTGTGCGGAGCCGGAGGTCGCCGATGGGTGCGGGTGTGAGGACTGTTGTCGCGGGGCTGTCGATGCTTGTGAGCTTCGTCGCGCTACTCGCTGGGGCGGGGAACGCAAGTGCGGCCGCTACGGTCGAATGGGCGCCGCCGCGCCTGGTTGATGCCACCGCTCCGTTCGGGCATGCGCCGCGCTTCACGGACGTGGCCTGTCCGTCGGTGTCCTTCTGTGTTGGCGTCGGCTACGGCGGCGAAGCAGCCGTGTCGAGCGATCCGGCTGCAGGCATGCCGACGTGGTCGGCCGCGCGCTTGTTCGGATACGGCCTGGAAAGGGTGTCCTGCCCCGAAGCCGGGGCATGCATCGTGGTCGGGCCCTCCGCCACGATCTGGACGACGAGCGAGGCCACGACGGGGCTGGGCTCCTGGCGCTCGACGTCGCCCGCCGAAGACCCCAGCTCGACCACGCTCAGCGACGTGTCGTGTGCCTCGGTCCGCATGTGCGTGATCACGGCGATCTCGTACTCGGGCTCGGCACGCACCACGCAGGCGCTGGTCTCGGTCGACCCGTTCAGCGCCACGCCTCACTGGGTGGCAGCGCCCATCGCAGACTCGGCCTTCTACCCGAGCAAGATCCAGTGTCCGACGGAGCAGCGCTGTATAGCCATTGACGGGAGCACCACGATGATCCTCTCGGTCGACAGCGCGGGCCACGGGACGTGGAGCCCGGGCTCGGGGTGGCCGGGGGCTGGCGAAGCGTCTCTGACGGTCTGGTCGTGCCCGACTGCGTCGTTCTGCCTCGCAGTCGACGGCAGGGGGGACGCGACGGCCTGGCGTCACACCGAATCGTCGGGGACCTTCAGCTTCACGCAGATGAAGGTCGACCCGCTACGGCTCACCGGCGTGTCATGCGCCTCAGAATCGTTCTGCCTTGCCGTCGACAGCGCTGGCAACGTCACCAGCTCGAGCGACCCGGCGGACGCCACGCCGACGTGGTCGGCGCCGCTCGCTGTCGACCCTGAGGCCGGTAGCGTGCTTCCCGGCGGAGGGCCGGTGCTCTCCGAAGGCCTCGAAGCCAGCAACAGCGGACAATCGCTGACAGTTGCGTGCCCGGGCGCCGAACGATGCGTGGCCCTCGACACTTATGGCAACGAGCTGATCGGCGCGCCGCCGATCGCGCAGTCCGCCGGCTGGCGCCGCGCGACGGCGCTCGCGCCGCAAAACGCAATCCAGGCGATCGCGTGCCCCACGGCGCACCTGTGCGCGGCGATCGACGACGCCTCGCGTGTGATCAGCTCGCGCGCGCCGGGATCGGGCTCGTCGACCTGGGGAGCGGCGGCTATCCCGAGCCTCGCCGACAGCTACTTCCCGTGGGGTATTGCCTGTTCGGGCCGTCCGCTGTGCGTCGCCTGGGATCGCTCATACAAGTGCTGCCATGTACAGGCGCAGCAGATGGTCGCGTCGGTCCATCCCGACGGAGGCGCCTCATCGTGGCGGCCGATCGACGGAGGAGCCTTCTTCGGCGGCCTGCAGGAAAGCGAAGCGACATCGTGCCCGTGGCGCAGCATCTGCCTCATCTTCCGCAGCCACCGGGGCCAGCCCCCCGGAGTCGTCGTAGTCGAAACCGGCTCGCGCCGCCGCCATCGGCCGCGGCAGTTCATCCCGCTCTACGGCGATACGGCGTGCCCGGCCGTCCGGCTGTGCTTGTCGGTCGCGATCGACGGCGAAGAGCCCGCCGCACAGAAGACTGGGCTGGTACAGATCAGCACCGCGCCCGCGTCGGGGCAATGGAAGGCACGGCGTGTCGGCTCGCGGCCGCTCGGCGGGATCAGCTGTCCGAGCACCAGACTGTGCTTCGCGTTTGACGACAACGGCAACGTGCTGTGGTCCAACCACCTGCGCCGGGGCGCGTGGAGGAAAGTTCGCGCCGCGGCGGCGCCACTCACCGATCTCGACTGCCCGTCGGCCGGTCTGTGCGTGGGAATCGACAGCTCCAACGAAGTCGTGTGGAGCACGTCGCCGCTGGGCGGCGCTTCCGCTTGGAAGTCGGAGCTGCTCGAGACGGACGTCTCGCTTTCGTCGGTTGCGTGTCCCTCGCCGCGCGCCTGCCTCGTCGCGGACACCGCGGGCCGCCTCGCGCTCGGCGTCACACGCGGTCGCTAGCAGTCGCCCCGAGCGCCCCACGCGGTACCGTCGCGTCCGTTTCGGAGCAACCTGCTCCCGATCTGCTCCCGATTGGGCGGGACCGAGCTCTGGGGCAGCCGGTCTAGGGGGACGAAGGGAGCCTGCAACAAGAGCATTAGGGGGATGTTCGGGGGACAGGCATGCCAGAACGCCCGTAAACATTGGGATGTCCGCGACTTTGAACCTGTCTCCCCGATAGAAGTCTGGTTGGATGCTGGGAGGGGCTGGAGGCGTCCTGAGAGGGCAGGAGTTGGCTCTGGGGATGGGATTGCGGGGTGACGTGGTCAGTGAAGGTTGACGCCGAGTCAGGCTGCCTTCTGGACGCTCCGCCCACGAACCGCCCACGTCATGAGTCTTTGACCGCCCACGATCCCGGCGAGCGATGTGCGGTCCGTCTCGTGCGTCGCTAGACTTCTTAACGGTCGCCGCCAGCGCGATGACGCGATCGACCGCCAGGCGACACGGTGTCATCTACGACCCCGATGCGGTCGTGGAGTTGCTGGCGATGAAGTCCAAGGAGGAACATCGCGCGCTGCTAAACGCGGTGCGGAAGCTGGGCGAACTCGGCGAGCAGCTCGGGCCGCCCCATATGAAGCCGCTGAAGGGCGCCGCGGCGCTGCGCGAGCTGCGTCCAAGGCAGGGACAAAGCGATTGGCGCACCATCTACCGCCGATCCGAGGACTTCTACGCGATCCTTGCCATTGATCGCCACAAGAACTTCGCGACACTGATCGAACGCGCTCAGGCCCGCGCCGATCGATACGACAGGCCATTGAAAGCCGATAGGCCATGACCTATCATGAGGGCATGACCGAGATACCGAGCCACTGGCCGAAGGGCATCAAGACGGCTGACGAGGTGCTGGCCGCCGCGTTGGAGGACGACCCAGAGTTCGCCGCGGAGTGGGAACGTTTGGCGCTGGCACGCATGGTCGCCGCCCGGCTGGTCGGCTACCGCTTCGACCACGGACTCTCGCAGCGCGAGCTGGCCGAGCGCCTGGGCGTGAGTCAGCCGCGAGTGGTCGAACTCAAGTCGGGCGAGAAGAACCCACAGATCGAGACCCTCGTGAAGATCGCAGCGGCCACGGGCCTTGAGTTCGCGATCGACATCGCACCTGTTGGCCAGGAGCCGAAGCTCGTAGGCAAAGCGGTCAAGGACACCCCGGCGCACATCTACGCCGGCGCTTCGCTGCTGGTCGCCGGCGTCTGACCGTCCCGTCCCGCGCCGCCCACGCACCCATGAATCGTGCACAACGGTGCGGTTCCGCACCTGTCTCCCCGATACCTTCAAGTTCTGCGAAGGTCAGCGAATATGGACGAAGATCCCCGTAAAGGCTAGGCTTTGCACAGGTGGCTTTCGCCCGTGTCGCGGCTGTTCGGCGGTCTCGGTGATCGCAAAGGTACCGCAGCCGAGCGCGATCGGACTGCAAGCGGACCGCAGGCGTCGCCCGCCGGCAGCAGTCAAAGGTTGTTCATGGGCCATTGGCGGGGGACATCTTGAGGGGCTGTTGCAGTCGATAGCCGATGAGCTGCCGAAGCTGACAGACCGCCGGCAGCGTGTGCGCAACCTGTTCATCGAGCGGGGCGTCGAGAGATTCGAGAACGAAGACGACGTCGACTCGTGCGTCGCGTTGCTTAAGGATGAGCAGCTGCGTGCAGCATTCGAGGTGTCGCTAAAGCACTTCTTGACGTCGCTCGACGTTGTGATGCCGCGTCCCGAGGCGCTCGCCCATCAGCGCGACGGCAAGTTCTTTCGGCATGGTGCAGGTAAAGGCGCGCAGGCGCTACCGCGACACAGACGAGTTCGACGTGTCGCTGTACGGAGAGAAGGTGCGAATACTGATCGACGAGCACGTACTTGCGCTGGGCGTCGAGCAAAAGATCCCGCCGATCTCAATCACGGCTCCTGACTTCCGTAGCAAGGTATCGGGGTTGAGATCTGACCGCGCAAAGGCGTCAGAGATGGAGCACGCGGTGCGGTACCACATCCGTAGGCACTTCGATGAGGACCCAGCGCACTACACGAAGCTTTCAGAGAAGCTCGATCAGATTTTGGCGGCGTTGAAGGGAGGACAGTGGGACCAACTGGCGCTCGAGTTATCCGATCTTGTCGACGACGTTCTCAAGGGTCGCCAAGTGGATGCGTCGGGTCTGGATCCGCAGACGGAGGTACCCTTCTACGGCTTGCTCGGCGAGGAGCTAGAGGCCGAGACAACAGCACCCGTGGGGGCGACGCAATGCCTGCAGCGCTCTCGCCCGCGCAGGCGCAGTGTTGCGTGAGGCAACGGTGACGCTCGTTGCGCACGTAGGGCGAGAGCTTGCTGTCGTGGGGTTTTGGCAGAATGCGTATGCGTAGGACGTACTGCGCAAGTGGGTTGTGCAGCATCTCGACGGGCAGCAGGTGGACGGTCACGATCTATTCGAGCTGGACCGTTTGTCGGAGCTGGCCGACCGAGTGGTCGAGCTGGGCCGTGCCAATCAATCGAAGCTGGTGAGGACCACATGACGGCATGGCGGAACGCACAGACACGCACGGACCGGGAGGTCGCGCCGCCGCGTCTGGTCGTAGGCGGGCTTGACTTCGAGGTCCAGCTGTCCAGCGTGCGACGCTCGATCGGCATAACTGTTGACCGCGACGGCTCCCTCATCGTGAACGCGCCCTGCGATTGTGATGAGGTCGACCTCGCTGCATTTGCGTATCAGAAGCGCATGTGGGTCTACAAGAAGCTCGCCGAGAAGGATCTGCTGCTCTCGCATCGGTCTACCAAAGAGTTTGTGAGTGGCGAGGGCTTTACGTACCTCGGGCGATCGCATCGTCTCCTCGTCGCCGATCGGCATGCTGGCGCGGGGAAGCTTGAACGTGGTCGGCTCGTCATGCGCCGCGACGTCGCCGTCAGTGATCAGAGGGAATGCGCGATGATCGACTGGTACCGCATGAGAGCAAGCCAGTGGCTCCCGCGACGGATGGAGCCGTGGGCTCGCCGACTCGGAGTCGAGCCAGGACCGCTCGACGTGCGAGATCTGGGCTACCGCTGGGGCTCTCTTGGCAAGCACAACCGCGTGAACTTTCACTGGGCGACGATCCAGCTGCCGCCAATGCTCGTGTACTACGTGATCGTCCACGAGCTTGCGCACATAGAGGAGCCAAACCACACTAACGCGTTCTGGGGCCGAGTTGAGAGGGCAATGCCCGCCTTCGAGCGAACAAAGCATGAGCTGACGCGGATCGGCAGCGGACTTTGGCTGGGCGAGGCAAACAATGTCCGCCGAACGGCACCGACAAAGGGGGCAGCGTGAGCGACAAGCCTGTGGTCGACGTCGACCGGATCGACGGCAAGCCACGGACTGTCCGCGAGCTCTTCACGTCGCGTAAGTACAGCGTCGACTATTACCAGCGCGAGTACGCCTGGACGCAGGCGAATGTCGTCGAACTACTTGAGGACCTAAGCGGCCGGTTCCTCGACTCGTGGGAGGAGAGCCACGAGCGCGAGGACATCTTGACGTATCGCCCGTATTTTCTTGGCCCGATCGTCACGAACAACCGAGGCGGAACACTCTTCTTGGTGGATGGCCAGCAGCGCCTTACTACGTTGACGCTCCTTCTCATCTACCTGATTCATTTGCAGAAGGATCGCCCGCAACAAGACCAGGTCGATGTGGGTGCGTTTGTAGCGTCGACACGCGTCGGAAAATGGAGCTTCAACCTTGATGTCGAAGACCGACGCGACTGTATGCAAGCGCTTCTCGAAGGCGTGCCGCCGGCTGTAACCGACGGGGACGAGTCTGTCGAGAACCTTTGGGCGCGGTACCAAGACGTCGAGCAGCTGTTCCCTCAGGAGCTGAAGGACCGCAAGCTCCCCTTCTTTGTCGACTGGCTGCTTGAGCGAGTAGCAGTGGTCGAGATCGCCACGTCAGATCAGGAGATGGCGCTGGAGATCTTCGAGACGATGAACGACCGCGGCCTTCGGCTGACTACGACAGACATGTTGAAGAGCTACTTGCTGGCGATGATCCGTGATCCGGAGAAGATCGAGTCTGCGAATCGCTTGTGGCGCTCGCGCGTAGCTGCGCTCGTCAACGTTGTTGACAAGGGGGATTCCGATTTTATTCGTAACTGGCTGCGGTCGAAGTATGCCGAGACGATTCGTGAGCGCCGAAAGGACGCGGTGCCGGGGGACTTCGATATCATTGGAACGGCACCGCACAAATGGGTGCGTGACCACCGCCGCGACATCGGCCTTCGCAAGGCCGGGGATTACACATCACTCGTGGAGCGCGATTTCGACCGGCTCTCGAATCGATATGTCGAACTGCTCCGAGCAGCGCAGACGTTGACGCCAGGATTCGAGGAGGTCTTCTACAGCGCATGGAATGGCTTTACATTCCAGTACCCGCTGATTCTCGCCGCTATCTCCCCTGCCGATGACGACGAGACGTTTAGGATGAAGACTTGCATGGTTGCTGGATGGACTGACATCTTTGTCTCGCGCCGCATGGTGAACTACCGCAACTTCGGATACTCAACGGTCGCCTACACGATGTTCAATCACATAAAGGACATACGGGACTTGGATGTGGCAGAGCTCGCCCAGGTTCTAGGTGCGAAAGTTGCGGAGCTTGATGATGGGTTTGGCGCCGTCGCCAATCTTGGGCTGCATCAACGAAATGGGAATCAGATTAGATATCTGCTTGCCCGTATGAGCGCATGGCTTGAGGCACGGTGCGGCGGCACGCTCACATTTGCCGACTTTGTGAGTCGTTCACGGAAGCATCCGTTCGAGATAGAGCACATCTGGGCAAGCCATGCCGAGCAACATCCGGAGTTCTCGGACGAGCAGGTATTTGCCGAGCAGCGCAACCGCTTCGGAGGCCTTCTGCTGCTTCCAAAGGACTTCAATGCGAGCTATGGAGACAAGCCGTACGAGGTTAAGCTTGAGCATTACTTTGGGCAGAATGTGCTTGCCAAGTCGCTACACCCGAAGTGCTACGAGCACAACCCGACCTTTCTTCGCCTTCGAGATGAGCATGGCCTCCCATTTGAGCCAGTACCGGACTTCGCTGTTAAGTCTTTCACGGAGCGGCAATGGCTTTATCAGCGGATGTGTGAGGAGATCTGGGATCCGGCGAACTTCGGCATTGATGTAGCTGATGCGCCAAAGCTGGGGTCCACCGAGGAGAAGCAACCGCGGTACTACGGCGTGACCATCAAAGACCTTCTTCGCGCCGGCTTGCTCGTAGCCGGGCAATCGCTCGTCGGGACACAGAACGGCATGACATGCTCCGCTACGGTGACGCCAGATGGGCTGGTTGAGCTGGACGACGGGCGTCGCGGAGAATCGCTATCGGCCATGGGGGCAGCCGTGCTTGGGACCAAAGCTTGCAACGGCTGGCACTTCTGGCAAACGGAGACGCCAAGAGGTCTAGTCCGACTGACGCGCGTACGCGACGAGCACCTTGAACGCGAGCGTCGTTGAGTTCGACCTCTGCTTACCCATAGCCTGCGGAGGGTTGGCCAAGAGCAAGGATCGTGCCGTCGCCTCGATCACCGTTGCGCACTCTCGCATGACCGCGGTAGTGACCGCGATGATGTTGGGCCGACATACCGGGGATCGGGCGAGGATGTTCTCGCGGCTGTGATCACGCGACCGCGGTAGTCGGCAGGCCTGTAATCGGCAGCCCGTTACCGTTCCGAGCGTCGGCAGGTCTGGTACCATTCGGAGTTCGGGATGAGTCGGGGAATAAGCAGACCGGTCACTCGCTGCTTGCCGGGCACTCGTTGGCTGCCGCCCGGGCGCCTCGCGCTGGTCACCGCTGCGATCTTCGTCACCGGCGTGCTCTTTGCCGCGCCTGCGCTGGCGACCGGTGGGCCCCCCGTGATCGAGAGCATGTCGGCATCGGCGGGCGGCGAAATCGTGGCTGGCGCGAACATCGACCCGGAAGGCCTCGAAACAACCTACGAAATCTGGTTGGAATGCGCCTCATGCGACCCGAGTAGCCAAAGAGTCTCGGGGCTCCTGCCGGCGGTCAACGAAACCCGCCTTGTCACCCTTGTGCTGAGCGGCCTGCAGCCCGGTCGCTACTGGTTCGCGGTGCTCGCCCACAATGCCGCCGGCGAAGCATCCGGGCGCAGCGACATACTCGAAGTCCCGGCATCTCCGGCCCCCTTCCCCAACGGTACGGCTCCGAACGAAATCGTACGGGCCCCGGACCTGGGAGAAGCCGCGGGCCAGCTCAAGGTGATCGCTGAACAGCGCGCCAGAGAACAAACCGAACAGCACTCAAGAGAACAGGCCGAAAAGCAGGCCAAGGAAGAAGCACAGAAGACCGAAGAAGGGGTCCGGCGTGCCGCCGAAGCGGCAGAACGTCAACATAGAGAAACCGAAGAAACCGCCGCGGCGGTCGCCCAGCAGCGAGCCCATGCATGCGCCGTGCCCTCGCTGAAGGGCGATACGCTCGCCGCTGTCGTCCGTGCCCTCGCCGGCGCCCACTGCCATCTCGGCAAGGTCAGCCGACCCCGGCGCTACCACGGGACGATCCTCGTAACCCGTCAGGACCCTCGTCCCGGTGAGATGCTTCCAGCGGGAGATGCGGTCAAGATCACGCTTGGCGTGAAGCAGGCCTCGCGCCGATAGGGCGAGGCCTGTGCCACAAGCGAGGCCTGTGCCGCGACAGGGGCGAGGCCTGCGCGGCGAGACTACGAGGCAGGCGGCTGGTCGACGCGAACCATGTTCCCCGCCGGGTCACGCACGGCACAGTCGCGCGTGCCCCACGGCTGGTCGGTGGGCTCCTGCACGATCTCGGTGCCCGAGGCGCGCAGCTTCTCGAAGGTGGCGTCGAGGTCGTCGGTGTTGAAGTGAACGCCGTTCAAGGCGCCCTTGGCGATCAGCGCGGCAACTGCGTCGCTGTCGGCGGGGCTGCCGTTCAGGTAGTTCGTGAGCACAATCCCGACGCCGGGCTGGGAGGCGGCGCCGACGGTGATCCAGCGGAAGTCCCCGCGGGCGACGTCGTTGCGCAGCTCAAGGCCGAGTGTGTCGCGGTAAAAGGTCAGTGCGAGGTCAGGGTCGTTCACCAGGACAAAGCAAGTGGAGAGAGTTAGGTTCATGCCTGCACGCTAGCGAGCTGCCGTCCCGTGTGCTTCTTCGATCCTGCTCGGCTTGGGTTCGGGCGGGTGAGGTCCCTGGCGAGACAGCCCGGCACACTCGCGAGTGCGCCGTGGTCACGCGCGCGGTAGGCCGTCGGCGTCTCGCCCACCAGCTGCGTGAAGCGTGCGCTGAAGGAGCCGAGCGAGGTGCATCCGACCGCCAGGCAGACCTCGGTCACCGACAGCTCACCGCCGCGTAGCAGCGCTTGCGCCCGCTCGATACGACGCGTCATCAGATAGGAGTAGGGCGTCTCCCCGTACGCCGCGCGGAACTGCCGCGAGAAGTGCGCGCTCGACATCAGCGCGGCGCGGGCGAGCGCGGCGACGTCGAGCGGGCGAGCGTACTCGCGGTCCATCAGATCGCGGGCGCGGCGCAGATGCGCGAGGTTGGCGAGCTCCTCCGGTGGCACACTGCGAGCGTAGCGGCGTGCGGGCGACTGCCGGCGCTGCGCGCCCGTTGCGAGAGCCTCCGCCTTCCCGCGCGGCTCGCTTGGCGGTGCGGTCGGCGGTGCGGTGCAGCGGTCCGGCTCGACGATCCGCTCAACTCACGATCGTGAACATAAGGCCGATCGGCCCAGAGCTTTTCCCATTCTCGGCCGCCACCGTGATGGTGACGGTGTAGCGGCCGGGCAGCAGCTCGCGCCCGCCGGAGAGCCGGCCGGTGAACTTGACGGTGTTCTCGCCGGGCTTTCCCGTGAGCGTGAACGTCCCGAGGGCAAGCGCACAGGACGGCCGCCGGCGGTCCTTGGCGGTCTGCGCGAGGCACCGCCCTGACACCTTGCGGCCCACACCCGGCCGGCTGAAGGTGAGCTTGACCGTCGCCGCCTCGTTGAGGGCGAACGTGAACGTCGTTCCTATGGGAGGCTTGTGCCGGGAGGTCTTGCCCGACGTGCGCCACCTCGAGGTCGACTCGCGGAAGCTCGACACGCTCGCGCCCGGCGTCGTCTGGGGTCTCACCAGCGGCGTCGCCGTGAGGACGGGCACAGGCGGGATCGGCACCGCCACGGGCGCGCTTGTCGCCGCGCCGGCGCCGTACGCCGATGTGGCGGTGACGGTGCAGGTGAGCGACTGGCCGGCGTCGGCGCCGGCAACGACATAGGTCGGGCTGGTCGCGACGAGGGTCGTACCGCGCAGCCACTGATAGGTGTAGGTGAGCGTCCCATCGCCCGTCCAGCTGCCGGCGCCACAGCTCAGTGCCTGGCCGACCGCCACGCTCCCGGCGATGGCAGGTGCGACGGTGCTGGCCGGCGGCTGGGTCTGGACGGCGCCGATATCGCATGCGCCACTCCCCGTCGGTCGCGCCGCGCCGCGCTCGTCGACCGCGAGTCGATCTGAGGTGGCGGGGTCGATGCAGGCCCCGCCGGCCCCGATCGCCGGGCTCGTGCTCGCGGGCAGCATCGTCTCGGTCGGACCCTCGCTGAGGGCGAGCGATCCGAGCTGGGGCTCGGCGTGAAGGTCGCTCGGCGCGGTAAACCCGCACTCGCCGGTGGCGTCGGACTCGAGGTTGTTCCCGTGCCCGGGGAGGTCCCCGATCGAGGCGCTGCTGGCGTCGCAGTTCTCGACGCCGCTCATGCCGGTGCCGTCCGCGACGATCGTGTCGGTTGCGGTCACCGTGGAGGACTGTGCGTAGAGGTTCCCGCCGTACCCTAGGGTCTGGTTGGCGGCGATCGTGTCGCTGGCGAGCGTCGCGGTGCCTTCGATGTCAACGCCGCCGCCGGCGCCCCCGACAAACCCTGAGACTTCGCCCTGCGCCGAGTTTCCCTCGATCGTCGAGTTCTCGAGCGTGAATTTGGCGGCGGCGTCGGCGATGCCCCCGCCGACGCCGGCCCCGGCGGTTTCATAGCTCGCCGCGTCGTTGGCGATCGTGCTCGCTGTGATCGTGGCGTTGCTTGAGTCGGGGCCGTTCAGGTTCGCGAGCTCCACGCCACCGCCTTCGCCCTGTGTGGCGCCGCCGAGGAAGCCGCCCGAGCCGGGTCGCCCGATGTGGATCTGATCGCCGGTGATCTCGGCGTTTGCGATCGTCGTGGTGGCCTCGGCGAGAATCCCACCGCCGGAGGCGCTCCCGCCGAAACCGTCCTCTGCCTGGGTGCCGGCTGCGCTGCCGCCCGTGCCGCCGCGCGTGATGTCGTCCTCGACCGTCGTGCCGCTCAGTGCGAGCGCTCCGACGGCCTCCAGCCCGGCGCCGTGTGCATTGCCGCCGTCGCCGCCCGTGTGCCCTGAGACGTTCGTCGTCGGCTCTCCCTGTCCGCCGGTTGCGTAGTCGCCGGAGATCGCGCCACCTGTGACGGTGAGGGTGCCCGCGGAGGCGAACTCGACGCCGCCGCCGTCGGCCTCGCCGCCGCGGCCCGGCGCAGCGGTGCTGCTCGAACTGGCATCCCCGGCCTGCACGGAATCGATCGAGAGGGTTGTGTTCGTGAGCGTCAACGAGGGCGCGCCCGTGCTGTCGACGGCGATCCCGCCACCTTCGGCGGCTCCCCCGTTGCTCCCGGGCGTCGCGGCGCTCGCGCCGTAGGCGTAGTTCTGCGTGACGAGGTCGCCCGCGAGGGTGACCATCACGCCGGAGACGCTTGGATCGACCAGCACCCCGCCGCCCTGCGCCGCCGTGCCGGCCGTGCCAGTCACATCGCCGCCGGTGATCTCCACGCCACTGACCGTCACCGAGGAGCTCGCGGCGGCCGGGGCGATCGCGAGCACGCGGCCGCTGCCCGTCTGCTGGTCGATCTCGCTCGCCGATGAGCCCTGTCCGGCGAGGGTCATCGCGGCCGTCAGGTTGAGCTGGCCATGGGAGAGGTCGTACGTCTGCGCGCCGAGCTGGACGGTCGCTCCGGGGCTGGCATCGGCGGCGGCGACCGCGTCGCGCAGGCCGCAGGCGTTCGCCGCCGCGGCGCCCGTGCAGTTGGCCGCGTTGCCGATGGCGTCGTCGGCGGTAGTCGTCACCGTGAACGTCGTGGCCGCGTGCGCCGCGGGGGCCAGCGCCAGCGCGAACGCCGCTGTACCCGTCAACAAGCTCAACCGTCGCATCGTTCCCCCGTTTGTGTTTGCCAAGCGCATGTGCGCCGCGATCCATCAAATCACGTCGTCCGGGTGACTCGGCGACAGCTTGGCAGGCTGCACCCAAAGATCGCGGGGCGGACTCATGGACGATGTTCCGATGGCGTATACGCCATCGGCGGGGCCGCACATGTGCGGCCCCGTAACGGACCGTGCATGCACGGTCCGGCCGCCCGGCACATGTGCCGGGCGGGTCAGCGCCGCATGCGGCGCTGACACCCACTTCGTCTAGCGGGGGTCGGGATGCAGCGGTGACACAGACTGTGGACAAAATGGGGTAGATCTGTAAACTAGCCTGACAATCATGGTCCATACGATCCTCAGGAGACAGATCTGATGTCATCTGTACCGGCCCAGCGCTCGATTGCGGACGCGCATCACGCGCCCGACGCCAATCATGCGGCCGACGGCGCACCCGCGGTGGCCCAGTGGCACGACCCCAAGCGCTATGCCTGGCTACTCGGGCTGATCGTGCCCATCGCGCCCTTCTCCGCCTGGGCGCTCGTGCAGCTCACCGGCCTCGGCGCCTTTTGGTTCTACGGTCCCGTGCTCGTCTTCGGGCTCTTCCCGATCCTCGACGTGCTTGTGGGCATGGATCCCACAAACCCTCCGGACAGCGTCATCAAGTGGCTGGAAGGGGACCGCTACTACCGCTGGTGCACCTACCTCTTCATTCCGCTCCAGTACGCAGGGCTCGTCTTCGCCTGCTGGCTGTGGTCGAGCGGCGAACTCTCCACGCTCGACAGCATCGGCCTCGGGTTGACGATGGCGATGGTCAGCGGGATCGCGATCAACACCGCGCATGAGCTTGGCCACAAGCGCGACAGCACCGAGCGCTGGCTGAGCCGCGTCGCCCTCGCCCAGAGCGGCTACGGCCACTTCTTCATCGAGCACAACCGCGGCCACCACGTGCGCGTCGCCACGCCCGAGGATCCCGCCAGCGCGCGGCTGGGGGAGAGCTTCTATGCCTTCCTTCCGCGCACCGTCCTCGGCAGCCTGCGCTCGGCCTGGGAGCTCGAACGCGAGCGCCTCGCGCGCACCGATCGCTCGCTGTGGACGCCCCGCAACGACATCCTCACTGCTTGGGCGATGACCGTCGCGCTGTTCGCCGCGCTGACGGCGGTCTTCGGCGCCGTGGTGCTGCCCTACCTGTTGCTGCAGGCCGTGGTTGGCTTCAGCCTTTTGGAGGTCGTCAACTACCTCGAGCACTACGGCCTTTTGCGCCAGCGCCGTGAGGATGGGCGCTACGAGCGCACCCGTCCCGAGCACAGCTGGAACAGCAACAACGTCGCCTCCAATGTGCTCCTCTACCACCTGCAGCGCCACTCCGACCACCACGCCAACCCGCTGCGCCGCTATCAGGCGCTGCGCCACGTCGACGAGGCTCCCCAGCTGCCTACCGGCTACGCCGGGATGATTCTGCTCGCGACGATCCCGCCGCTCTGGCGACGCGTGATGGACCCCCGCCTGCTGGCGCACTATGGGGGTGACATCGCCCGTGCCAACGTCGCTCCCCGCCGGCGTTGGAGCGTCAAGCGCACCGCCAGAGCGTAAAAATGCTCGAGTAGCGATCATGTCTGCTGTGGCATCTCCTCCTTCGCGAGCCTCGGCCTCGCCCGCAGAGGGTCTGAACCCGGCGCGCGAGCGCCAGCCCTACTCCGTGGCGGCGCGCGAGCTGCTGCGCACCACCATTTTCGACGCCGCCCGCGAGGAGCTCGCCGACCGGCGCTGGAACGAGGTCACGATGGCCGACGTGGCGGCCGCCGCCGGCGTCAGCCGCCAGACCCTCTACAAGGAGTTCGGCACGCGCGACGAGTTCGCGCGCGAGCTCGTCCTGTACGAGGCCGACCGCTTCGTCGCCGCCGTCGAGGGGGCGATGGACGCTCATCTGGAAGACCCCAAGACCGCGCTGATGGCGGCCTTCGAGCTGTTCCTCGCCGTCGCCGCCGAGGACCCGCTGATGCGCGCGGCGGTCGCCGGCGCGGACGAGATGCTCCCGCTCGTCACCACACAGGGCCAGCCGCTGGTGGAGCGCTCCACCGAACAGCTGCACGCCGCGATCGTCTCGCGCTGGCCGCAGGTCCGCTCGCGTGACGCGGCGCTCCTGTCGGAGTGCCTCGTGCGCCTGGCGATCAGCTACGCCACGCTCCCCGCCGGTCCAGCCGGATTGACGGCATCCTCGATCGCCGAGCTGCTCGGCCCCTACATCGACCTGGCGCTGCAGGCCGCCGTCGAGCAGGCCGAACAGGGGTAGCTCTGGGCTTCGCTCAGTGCGAGCCCACCGCGTAACGCGCCGGCACGTGCCGTTCGCCGCTGCGCGGCGGGCGCTCGTACTTGCGCCGCTGGCGCGCTGGCAGCTTTACGTGCTTAGCCTTGTCCATGCGCTCATAGGGGACAAGCGAGAGCAGGTGGCTGATCAGGTTTAGCCTTGCCGTGCGCTTGTCATCGCCCTCCACCACGTGCCATGGGTTTGACTCGGTGTCGGTGTGCGCGAACATGCGGTCCTTCGCCTCGGCGTAGTCCACCCAGCGCGCCCGTGACTGCAGGTCGATCGGGCTGAACTTCCAGCGCTTGCGCGGGTCGGTGAGGCGCTTCTTGAAACGCCGCTCCTGCTCCTCGTCGCTAACCGACAGCCAGTACTTCACGAGCATGATCTCTTCGTTCTGCAGCGACTGCTCGAACTGCGGGCAGAAGCGTAGGAACTCCTCGTACTGGGCCTTCGTGCAGAACCCCATCACGTGCTCCACCCCGGCGCGGTTGTACCAGCTGCGGTCGAACAGCACGATTTCTCCGGCCGCCGGCAGGTGCGCGGCGTAGCGCTGGAAGTACCACTGGCTCTGCTCGCGCTCGCTGGGCGTCGGCAGTGCGGCGATGCGGCACGTGCGCGGGTTCAGGTAGGCGGTGACCCGGCTGATCGCCCCGCCCTTGCCGGCCGTGTCGCGGCCCTCGAACAGCACCACCAGGCGGCGGCCTTCGGCGACGATCCACTCCTGCATGAACACCAGCTCGGTCTGCAGGCGCAACAGCTCCTTTTCGTACTCCTTGTGGCTGAGCTCGATCGGCAGTGGCATCAGGAGAGTACGCGCCGGCCGAAGTTGCGCAGCCCAAGCGCCAGGAATACGGCGCAGAAGCCCACCAGCACCGGATACACCACATACAAGGGCATGTGTGAGGCTTCTGTCAAGCCCGCTCGCATTCCCTCGGCGACATAGATCAGCGGGTTCACCAGGACGATGATCTGCAGCCAGTGGATGCCGCCCACCTGCACCGGCGAGAGCTTCGTCCACTGGTAGTAAGTACCGCCCAGGAACGTCAGCGGCAGCACCACGAATCCGAACATCAGCCCGATGTTGCGCGGCTCGAATGTCGTTCCGAGCAGCAGGCCGAGCGAGCTCATCGCGACGCACGCGAGCGGGATCAGCGTGATGACGATCCACCAGGTGATCGTCAGGTGCGCTTCCACGCCGGGGGCGTGCACGACGGCGGCCATCGGGAATACGACCACCGCGGCGATCGCTCCCTGGACCGAGCCGGAGAGCACCTTTGCCAGCGCCACCAGCCAGATCGGGCACGGCGCCTGGACGCGATCCTCGATCTCCCGCGTGTAGCCGAACTCGCCGGAGAGCTGCAGCGCGACCGCCTGGATCCCCTGGAACATGATCGAGATCGCCACTACGCCGGGGACGAGCACGGTCGCGAACGCCGACTCCCTGGCTGTCCCTCCGCCGCCTCCCACTCCCTGTCCGATCGAGGGGAACACGTAGAGGAACACGAACACAAGCAGGAACGGCTGGATCAGCGTGCGCGCCAGAAACTCGCCGATGTTCTTGCGCAGCACCAGCAGGTCGCGCAGGATCAGCGCGCGCAGCGCCGTGCGGCTGGCCTGCGCTGCCGAGCGTGTGGGCGCCAGCGCGATGTGGGCACCGGGCGCAGCTGACTGGACGTCGGTTGTCATCAGCGCCCGCGCCCTGCCTCGGCCATCGGGTGGGGGTACCTGTGGGTGTTAGTCACGCAGCGCCTTCCCCGTGAGGTTGATGAACACCGTCTCCAGGCTCGGCTCGGCGACCGACAGGTCCGCGACCTCGAAGCCGCCGCTCTCCGCCGCGTCCACCACCCGCGGCACGAGCCGCTGGGCCCCCTTGACGTGAAGCTCCACACCACCGTCGCCCCCACCGCCCTCGATCACGCGCGTGCGCGTGACCTCGGGGATCTCGCGGGCCAACTGCTCGGCTAGCGCGGCTCCATCGCCAGTGGTCCGCACCACGACGATGGTGTCGGCGCCCACCGAGCGCTTGAGCTCCGCCGGCGTGTCGAGCGCGAGGATCTTGCCGTGGTCCATGATCGCGACCCGCTCACACAGCTGGTCGGCCTCCTCCATGTAGTGGGTGGTGAGCAGGATCGTCTGTCCCTCGCGGTTGAGCTCTCCCAGGATCTCCCACAGCGCGAGGCGCCCCTGGGGGTCGAGGCCCGCTGTCGGCTCGTCCAGGAAAAGCACCGCCGGGCGGTGGAAGATCGCGCGTGCCACCATTAGCCGCTGCGCCATCCCACCGGAGAGTGCGAACACCGAGGCCTTGGCCCACTTGGACAGCTGAAACTGCTCCAGCAGCTCATCGGCGGTGGTGCGCGACTGCGCCGCGCCCATGCCGAACAGGCGGCCGTGGTAGTAGAGGTTCTCCCACACCGTCAACTGGCGGTCCAGAGTGTTGGTCTGTGAGACGGTGCCGATCAGCTGCTTGGCCAGCGTCGGGTGGGCCACTACGTCGATCGCACCAACCCACGCCGTCCCCGAGGTTGGCACCACGCGCGTGGTGAGCATCCCCGCGGTGGTCGTCTTGCCCGCGCCGTTGGGCCCGAGCAGGCCGAAGATCTCACCGCTGTGCACACTCAGGTTGAGCTTGTCGACGGCCGCGAAGTCGGTGCCGGCGTAGACCTTGGTCAGCTCGACGGTGCGAATCACCTCACTGTCGCCATCCCGTAGGGAGGACGGCGATCCGTCCGTCCCGGCGTCCGGGCGTGTGGACAGTGCGTCGGCCGGCTCAGTGGCAGCCATCGAGGCTCACTCTAGTGCTCGCGACACGGCCAGTCTCGCCGTGGCGGTCAAGAAACCACCACCGGCTCTTCCTCGTGCGCGGGCACGCCGGCCGCCGCGTAGGCGTCGGGCGCGTCGAGCGTCTCGGCCTTCAGCAGCGCCTGCGCGAGGCTCTCCAGCTGCGTCGCGGTGCTCGCCGAGCAGGCGCGTCACCTCCTGTGGGCGTCCTCGACGAGCCTGCCGCACCTCCTCGTCGACCAGGCGCTGCGTGGACTCCGAGGTCGCGCTCGACCCCCGGCAGGAACGGTCCCTCGCCGTCGGCGGGGAGCACCGCGATCGGGCCGATCGCCTCGCTCATGCCCCAGCGGCCGACCATCTGGCGCGCGATCTGGGTGAGCTGCTGGATGTCGGACTCCGCGCCCGTGGTGATCGTGCCGTAGACGATCTCCTCGGCCACGCGCCCGCCGAGCGCCACGCGGATCTTCGCCTGCAGGTCCTCGAGCGAGTAGGAGACGCGGTCGGAGTCGGGCGTCGAGAGCGTCACGCCGAGCGCCATTCCGCGCGGGATGATCGAGACCTTGCGCACCGGGTCCGCGCCCGGCGTGAGCATCCCCACGAGCGCGTGCCCGGACTCGTGGTAGGCGGTGCGCTCGCGGTCGGCCGGGGAGAGCAGGATGCCGCGCGGGGAGCCGAGCATGATCTTCTCCAGCGAATCGGTGAAGTCGCGCCATCTCGACCTTCTCGTGGCCGCGGCGCGCGGCGAGCAGCGCGGCCTCGTTGGCGAGGTTCGCGAGGTCGGCGCCGACCATGCCCGGCGTGCTGGCGGCCAGCGCGTCGAGGTCGACGCTCGTCGGCGAGCGGGATCGAGCGCGTGTGCACTTCGAGGATTTCCCGCGCCCCGTGCGGTCGGGCGCCTGCACGGCCACGCGACGGTCGAAGCGCCCCGGGCGCAGCAGCGCCGAGTCGAGCACGTCGGGGCGGTTGGTCGCGGCCAGCACGACCACCGCCTCGGAGCTCTCGAAGCCGTCGAGTTCGGTGAGGATCTGGTCGAGCGTCTGCTCGCGCTCGTCGTTGGCGCCCGTCACCGACACCGAGCCCTGGCGCGAGCGCCCGATCGCGTCGAGCTCGTCGATGAAGATGATCGCCGGCGCCGCCTCCTTGGCCTTGGCGAACAGGTCGCGCACGCGCGAGGCGCCGACGCCGACGATCGCCTCGATGAACTCCGAGGCGCGAGATCGAGAAGAAGGCCGCGTGCGCCTCGCCGGCGACCGCGCGCGCGAGCAGCGTCTTGCCCGTGCCCGGCGCGCCCGAGAGCAGCACGCCGTGGGGCATGCGCCCGCCCAGGCGCCCGTAGCGCTCGGGGTTGCGCAGGAAGTCGACGATCTCCGACAGCTCGGCCTTGGCCTCGTCGATGCCGGCGACGTCCTCGAAGGTCACGCGGATCTGTCTCCGGGTCCACGCGCCGCGCCTGCGAGCGCCCGAAGTTGCCCGAGCGCCCCCATCGCCCCGCCGGCTTTCGCGGCGCGCCGCGCGAGCAGGACGAACAGGCCGACGATCAGCAGCGTCGGGCCGAAGCCGAGCAGCAGCTCGGCGAGCAGCGACGTGGCTCTGGTCGTCGACTTGGCGTTGATCTTCGACGCCCTTTTCCTGCAGCAGCGCCGAGAGCTGGCTGCCGTTCCAGAAGCTCGGCACCTCGGTCGCGAACAGCGTTCGTCGGCGTCGCCTTCTTGTCGCTCGCCGGATAGCGCAGCTTGCTCTTGAACGTGCCCTGGATCGTGTCGCCCTTGGAGGAGATCGACTTGACCTGCCCGCCCTTCACCTGTTCGAGGAAGTACGGGTTGAACGGCACCGTCACGCGCGGTTCGCTCGACGAGGGCTGGAAGAGCAGCACGAACAGCCAGTTGAACGCGATCAGCGATCAGCACGAACCACAGGAAGCCCGCGCGTGCGGTGCGGCGGGCGGCCCGCTCGGCGTCTGCTCGGGCATGCCGCGCCCGTCGGGCGCCGGGGCGACCTGCCAGCCGCGCTTGTCGCGCGGCATCGGCGGATGGGTATCCCGCCGGTGCTGGCCCTGCGGGTCGGGCGCGTTCTGGGAGTCGGGCACGTGCTCCATGCTACGCGCCGGGGCAAAGCGCTACCTTGGTGGTGTGTCAGACGCGCAGACGATCCGCATCGTCCTCGCCGACGATCATGCGGTGGTGCGCAGCGGTCTGCGCATGCTGCTCGACAGTGAGAGCGACTTCGAGGTCGTCGCGGAGGCCAGCAACGTCGATGAGGCCAAGCGCTACGTACGCGGCCACCATCCGGCGGTGCTCGTGCTCGACCTCAACATGCCGGGCGGATCCAGTCTCGACGCGATCCCGGTGGTCCGCGAGGAGGCTCCCGCCACCCAGATCGTGGTGCTGACGATGCAGCAAGAGCCGGCCTTCGCCCGCCACGCGCTGGGCGCGGGCGCGCTCGGCTACGTGCTGAAGGAGGCGGCCGACGACGAGCTCGTCGAGGCGGTCCGTCGCGCCGCCACTGGGGAGAGCTACCTGAACCCGCGCCTGGGCGCACGCATGGCCTCAGAGCCGCCACCCGGGCCGCCCGACGATCTCTCCGAGCGCGAGGTCGATGTGCTGCGCCTGATCGCGCTGGGGCACACCAACACCGAGATCGCCGAGCAGCTCTACCTGTCGGTACGCACGGTCGAGACCCACCGCGCGCACATCCAGCAGAAGCTTGACCTGTCGACCCGTGCGGAGCTCGTGCACTACGCGCTGCAGAGGGGGCTGATCGCGACCTGAGGGCTCGTGTGCCTCTGACACAATCCGTCCAAGCCCACCCCCTGAGAACGTTCTAAGGACTCGTCCGCGGGCCCCTGAACCCACAACCGACCGTCCAAGGCCCACCAAAGGAGACACTATGAGCGACAAGCCTGTATTCGTATACGCAGCGACCTACGCCGAACGCAGCGACGCCGAGGCCGATTACGACGCGCTGCTCGACCTGCACGCCGCAAGCCTCGTTGGCACGTATGACGTGGCGCTGATCACGAAGGACACCGACGGCAAGGTGCACGTGATGAAGCATGAGAAGCCCACCCAGCACGGCGCCTGGACGGGGATCGCGGTCGGCGCGGTGGTTGGCGTGCTGTTCCCGCCGTCGATCATCGCCGGCGCTGCCGTCGGCGGTGTGGCGGGCGGCGTGATCGGCCACGTGCGGAAGGGCATGTCGCGCGGCGACGCCAAGGAGCTCGGCGAGCTGCTCGAGGAGGGTCAGGCGGCGCTGATCGTCGTCGGCGAGTCGCGCCTTGAAGAGCAGCTCGACAAGGCGCTAACGCGCGCGGAAAAGTCGATCGAGAAGGAACTCGACGCCGACGCCAAGGAGTTCGAGCGGGAACTCAAGGAGGCCGAGAAGGAGGAGTCGGCAGCCTGAGGCGAGTTTCCCGAGGTCGCGACCTAGTCGTTGCCCGGCCGGCAGGTGGGGTTGCCAGCTGCAGGTGGCTACCGTGGGTGCGATGAGCGCCCGCGGTTCGTCACCTCGCAGCAGCGACTCGACAAAGCGCCTGACGCTCGTCGCCTGCATCCTGGGCTCGGGCATCGCGCTGCTCGACGGGACGATCGTCAACGTCGCGCTGCCCACGATCCAGCGCGACCTGGGGGGTGGGCTGGCGGCGCAGCAGTGGGTCGTCAACGCCTACCTCCTGACGCTCGGCTCGCTGATCCTGATCGGCGGCTCGCTGGGCGACCTGTTCGGTGAGCGGCGCATCTTCGCGCTCGGCGTGGGGGGCTTCGGCGTGGCGTCGCTCCTATGCGCGCTCGCGCCATCGATCGATGCGCTGATCGCCGCGCGGGCGCTGCAGGGTGTGGCAAGCGCGCTGCTCACGCCGAGCGCGCTGGCGGTGATCGTGGCGACTTTCCCCGAGGAGGAACGTGGGCCTGCGATCGGCAGTTGGACGGCGTGGGGCGGGATCGCCGCGGTGCTCGGCCCGCTGGCCGGCGGCGAGCTGCTGGCGCTCGGCTCGTGGCGGCTGATCTTCCTTGTCAACCTGCCGTTCGTGGCGGTCTGCCTGGGTCTGATCCTGCTCGTGATCCCGCGCGCCGAGACCCGCTCGCGCGACACCTCCAGGCGGATCGACGTGACGGGTGCGCTGCTGTGCGCGCTCGGTCTCGGCGGGCCGGTGTTCGCGCTGATCGAGCAGCCGCGCCTGGGGTGGGGGAGCCCGGCGGTCTTCGTGCCGCTCATCGCCGGCATCGCGCTGCTCGTCTGCTTCGTGATCTACGAGTCCCGCGCCCGCGCCCCGATGCTGCCGCTCGGGCTGTTCCGCCGACGCAACTTCTCCGCGGGCAACGTCGAGACGTTCTCGATGTATGCGGGGCTGGCGATCCTGTTCTTCTTCCTCGTGCTGTTCCTGCAGCAGATCGCCGGCTACACGCCGCTGGAGAGTGGACTGGCGACGCTGCCGACGACCATTGTCATGTTTACCCTCTCCCGCCGCTTTGGGGCGCTGGCCGACCGCCACGGTCCGCGCCTCTTCATGGGGGCGGGGCCGCTGATCGCGGCTGTCGGGCTGCTGTCCTTCCAGCGCGTGGGGGTGCACGTCGATTACGTGACCGACGTGCTCCCGGGGCTGCTGCTGTTCTCGCTGGGCCTGTCGATGACGGTGGCCCCGCTCACCGCGGCGGTGCTGGCGGGCGTGGAAACCGAACAGGCGGGGATCGCCTCGGCGGTGAACAACGCCGTGGCCCGTGTCGCCGGCCTACTCGGCACGGCGGCCGTCGGTGCGGCGATCGCGGCCTCGTTCGTGGCGCACCTCGACAGCGGTCTGGCGGGGCGCCCGCTCGGACCGCGCGCGCAGGCGGCGGTCAGCGAAGCCAAGAAGCTCCCCCTGGGCCTGCCGAGCACCGCTGGCCTGCCACCGCGCCAGGCCAGCGCCGTCACGGCCGCAGCGGAGAATGCGTCGCTGGAAAGCTTCCACCTCGGCATGGGCATCGCCGCGCTGCTGGTGGCCGCCGGTGGGGTGGTCGGCGCCGTGGGCGTGCGCAACCCGCGGCGGGTGGTGCTGGCCGAAGAGTGCGAGGGCGGCGCGCTGGTCGGAGCGAGTCTCGACGCCGCCGGCTGCCACGAGGCGGACGGCTCGCGGCCGGCACTGGTCACCCAGGCGTAGGCGCCTGACGGCGATTGGAGCGGTTGGGTTCGCCACCCCCGGCTCCTCTGCCCGGGGCTCAGCCCGTGGGTTCCTCCGCGTAGGCGCACATCGCTTCGATCAGCGGCCCCAGCCGCCGCCCGCGAGCGGTCAGCCGATACTCGACTGTCGGCGGGCTGGTGGGGAGCACCGCGCGCTGCAAGAGCCCCGCGGCCTCCAGTTCGCGCAACCGCTCTGAGAGCATCCGCGGCGAGATGCCCTGCACGGCGGCGGCGAACTCGTTGAAGCGCAGCGCGCCGCTGAGCGCGGCGTAGATGATCGACAGCTGCCAGCGCCGCTCGAGGAGGTCCGCGGCGCGGCGGACCTCCTTTGGCACCGGCTGGGGACTACGACAGCGCGACATCGCGCACCGGCTCCAGCGCGCGGTCGAGCACTTCCTGCACGGTCATCACCGGGTGGAAGGTCATCTGCTCGCGCACCTCCTCGGGGATCTCATCGAGATCGCCGCGGTTGCGCTCGGGCATGATCACGTCGGTGAGGCCCGCCGCGTGCGCGGCCAGCGCCTTCTGCTTGAGCCCGCCGATCGGCAGCACGCGGCCCTGCAGGGTGACCTCGCCGGTCATCCCCACCGTGTGCTTCACCGGCCTGTCCGACAGCAGCGAGGCCAGCGCGGTGACCATCGTCACACCCGCCGAGGGGCCGTCCTTGGGGATTGCGCCCGCGGGGACGTGCACGTGGAACTCGTGGCCGTCGAACACGCTCTCCTCGATGCCGAGCTCGGCCGCGTGGCCACGCACGTAGGAGAGGGCGATGCGCGCCGACTCCTTCATCACGTCGCCCAGCTGGCCGGTCAAGACCAGCCCGCCGCCACCGCCCGAGCCGGAGCTCTTCATCTTGGTGGCCTCCACGAACAGCACGTCGCCGCCCGTGCCCGTCACGGCGAGCCCGGTCGCCACACCCGGTACGGCTGTGCGGATCGCGGACTCCTGGAAGAACTTCTGGCGGCCCAGCGCGTCGCGCAGGACCTCCAGATCGATCTCCACGGGCGGCTCCACCTTCCCGGAGGCGACGCGCGTGGCGGTCTTGCGCAGCACGGTGCCGAGCTCGCGCTCGAGGTTGCGCACGCCCGCCTCACGCGTGTACTCGGAGATGACGGTGTTCAGCACCTCGTCGCTGATCGAGACCTCGTCCTCGCGCAGGCCGTTGCGGTCGCGCTGGCGCGGCCACAGGTAGCCCTTGGCGATCGCGAGCTTCTCCGTGTTGGTGTAGCCGTCGAAACGGATCACCTCCATGCGGTCGAGCAGCGGTCCGGGGATCGTGTCGGCGACGTTGGCCGTCGCCAGGAACATCACCTGGCTCAAGTCGAGCTCCACGTCGAGGTAGTGGTCGCGGAAGCTGTGGTTCTGTGCGGGGTCGAGCACCTCCAGCAGCGCCGAGGAGGGGTCCCCGCGCCAGTCCGCGCCGACCTTGTCGACCTCGTCGAGCAGGATCACCGGGTTCATCGTGCCGGCGTCGCGCAGCGCCCTGACCAGCCGTCCTGGCAAAGCACCGATGTACGTGCGCCGGTGCCCGCGGATCTCCGCCTCGTCGCGCACGCCGCCGAGCGACATGCGCACGAACTCGCGGCCCGTGGCACGCGCGATCGACTCGCCGATCGAGGTCTTGCCGGTCCCGGGGGGCCCGATCAGCGTGAGGATCGCCCCGGACTTGGGGTCGGCCTCGATGCCGCGGTCCTGGCGCAGCTTGCGCACCGCGAGATACTCGGTGACGCGGTCCTTGACGTCCTCCAGCCCGGCGTGGTCGGCGTCGAGCACCTCACGTGCCGCCACCGGGTCGAGGTGCTCCTCCGAGCGCTTTGACCACGGCAGTGCGATCAGCCAGTCCAGGTAGGTGCGGATCATCGAGCTCTCGCCCGTCTGCTCGCCCATGCGCTCCAGGCGGCTCAGCTCCTTCAGCGCCTGCTCGTTGACGTCCTCGGGCATCTCGGCGGCCTCGATCTTCGCGCGGTACTCCTCCACGATCGAGCCCTCGTCCTCGCCCAGCTCCTTGCGGATCGACTCCATCTGCTTGCGCAGGAAGTAGTCGCGCTGCTGCTTCTCCGCGCCGTCCTGGACGTCCTCGCGGATGCGCTTGCGCACCTGTAACTCGGCCAGCGACTCGCGCTGCAGCTTTACCGCGAGCGCGAGGCGCTCGGTGACGTCGAGCGTGCGCAGCAGCTCGACCTTCTGCTCGTAGGTCAGGTTGGGGGAGTAGCCGGCGGAGTCAGCCAGCGGCCCCGGCTCGACGATCGCGCGCAGGAAGGCCGCGATGCGTCCGTCGTCGCCGCGTAGCTCGAGGATCTCCTCGACGATCGCGTGGTATTCGCGTTCGAGGTCGCGCGTGCGTCCGTCGACGGGGGTGCCGTCGGGGTGCTCCTCGACCTCGACACGCAGCTCGCCGCCGGGGCCGGTCTGGGCGGCGCCGATCAGCGCGCGGTGCTCGCCGGAGATGGTCACGGCGCGACCGCCGCCGGGCAGGCGGATCTGCTCGTCCACGGAGGCGACAGTGCCGACCTCGAGGAACTCATTCTCATGGCGTGGAACGAGCACCACGTGCTCGTCCTCGCCGACATCGACTGTCAGCGTGATACCCATCGAGGGGAACACGACGGTGTCCTCGAGCGGGATCAGCCGCAGCACGCGCTTGGGCTCGGTGGGGTTGGGGGGCTCTGGCGAGGCGTTAGTCATAGCTATCAGCTCCATAGGTACTTACTAATTGGAAGGTAGTATAGCCAAAGATCGTTGCTTGTGCAAGTACTCGTCAGGAGCCATCGAAGGTGACCTCGACGGACTCCTGCTCGACGCGCTCCTCGACCCCCGCCGAGGAGATCAGCGCGCGCTTGTCGGCGTCCAGCAGCGGCGGCGTGAAGAAGCTGCGCGGCCACAGCCGCCGCGCGCGCACGACGTTGATCTCGGCCGCCACCAGCGTCAGCTGGCCGCCGAGGTAGAGCCACGCGAGCAGGCCCAGCACGAAGGCAAACAGCCCCGAGGTCTCCTGCGCGTGGCGCACGACGTGCGCGACGTAGTAGCCGCCGACGTACTGCAGCACCTGCCACAGCACGGCGGCGAACAGCACGCCGGGCAGCAGATCGCGCGTGCGCACCTCGTCGACCGTGAGCAGGCGGAAGGCGCCGAAGAACAGCAGCAGGCTGGCCCCCAGCGCGAGCACCACGCCGCCGATGGTCGCGAGCGTGCCCTTGGGGATCTGCGCGGCCACCGCCCCGCTGACGAGGGTCGAGAGGATGCTCAGTAGGCTCAGCACGGCAATCGTGCCGAGGCCGCGCAGGCGACCGGAGAGGAACGAGGGGCGGTCCTTGCGCGGCACGTGCCACACCTGGTTGAAGGCGTTCTGGGCGGCGCCCGTGATGCCAAGTGCGCCGAGCAACGAGCCGACGAGGCCGATCGCCAGCGCGCCCGTCGACCCCGTCAGCGAGTGCACGTTGTGCTGCAGCTGCGTGCCGATGATCGGGAACTGGCTGAGCGTCGAGTCGAGAATGCTCTCCTGTGCGCTGGGGTTGCCCTGCAGCACGAACCCCAGCACCGTCACGAACACGAGCAGCAGCGGGAACATCGAGACGAACGCGTAGTAGGCGATCAGCGCCGCCAGCTGCGAGGCCTGGTCGTCGCCGAACTTCTTCACCACCGCCGCCGGAAAGCTCAGACGGGGATGGCGCTGCTGCAGATCGTCGACCGCACGCAGCCGACCGGCGAGGCTCATTGGCGGTGTGCCCCGCGCGCTCGCGGCGGCGGGCGCCGAAATT
The DNA here is from genome assembly GCA_963723045.1 of uncultured Solirubrobacterales bacterium. Classification (GTDB taxonomy): domain Bacteria; phylum Actinomycetota; class Thermoleophilia; order Solirubrobacterales; family Solirubrobacteraceae; genus Palsa-744. The sequence goes on from CAVROU010000001.1 coordinate 1,161,494, forward strand.
GGAAGGGGGGTCTCCAGGCATCGCAGCTCGACATGTATGCGTGTCTACCCGATGCGAGCACAAAAGACCAGCCCCGGGTGAACCGGATGAGCCGGATCCCACCGAGCCGAGGGTGCAGGTGGGTGTCTTCGGTAGGCCAGATCTCGCTGAGCAGGTAGCGCAGGTGGCCCGCGCCCGACGGCAGGGGCTGTTGCGCGCACACCGCCATCGCCTGCGCCCGGAGGACCTCGAGGACTGTCTGAGTCAGGCGACGGTCGAGCTGGTTGCGCAGGCGCGCGCGGGCGGCCCGTTCGCGAGCACCACGCACGTGGCAAGGGCGCTGGAGCTGCGCTTCCTCTCGCGTATTCAGGATCGAAGGCGCGCAGTGTCCGGGCGCAGTCCGACGCAGGCCGTCATCGAGGGTGCACTTGCACTGGGCAGCCTGGGGGAGGGGCTCCATATCCAGGTGCCCGATCCCGGCCCTGGGCCCGAGGAGCTCGCGCTGCTGCGCTTCGAGCTGAGGCGCCTGCCGGAACTCGCACGCGAGCTGACCGCCGATCAACGCCTCGTGCTCGTCAGCCAGGTGTCGCTGGGAATGAGTTGCGCTGACTTCTGCGCCGCCTATGGGTGGTCGCGCGAGAAGTACCGCAAGGTGGCCCAGCGCGCCCGCGCGCGGCTGCGCCGGCTCAGCGGCGAGCAGGATGTCCCGCTCGCGGTGGGGCGGTCGGAAGAAGAGACAGGGACCCACCTATGACCAATTCACCCCCTCATAGGCGCGTCCCTTGGGCCGCCGGCGGTCGGTCGGCAAGACCGCACGGTGCCGCCCATCCGCACGCTCGCGGCCGGGAGTCGATCCACACCCCTGGGCTCCCGGCCGCCCGCGTGGACGGGGAGAAACGGCGATGAGACTCAGGCGTGGCCCGCGCGAGGTGTATCGCGTGTACGGCGAGGACGAAGCGCCGGACGTGGACGTGTGGTCGGGCGCGGAGGCGCCGACGCGGGAGTTCGCCGTGCCCAGCGACGAGTCGGCGCCGCGGCCAAAGTCCCACGCACGATTGGTTCAGCTGCGCCGCGTGGCGGTCATGACGCTGCTGGGCGTCGGCGTGGGACTCGTGGCGGCACTCGCGCTACACAGTCTGCGCGGCTCGGCTGTGGTTGATGGGAGGAGGACCCCACAAGGGGGTCCGGCGAGGGCCGCGTTGCTGCCTTCGACCTCGCCGTTGGTGCCCGTCGCGACCGCGTCAACCGGCGCGCACACGTCGCGCATCCGTACCGCGTTCGGTGTTGGCGTGGGCCGTGAACGGCACCCTGCCACGAGCGTCGAGCTTGGCGGCGTGGCACGAAGCCGACATCCCCACGGTGTGGCAGAGGGGCATGCGTCGAGGGGGCCTCAGGCCGCGCGGTCGCAAACGCATCCTGGCTCGTCGGCCTCCATCTCGGAGATTTTGGCTCTAGCGGACAGTGCCCGTTATCGCGGGCCCGCGACCGAAGCCGTGATGTCTGTACAACCCTCCGCCGAAGCGGCGGCATCCGAATTCACCTTCGAGCGCTGAGTGTCCGCTGAGCACAGACACTCGCATGTGACGCTCACCCCTCGCTCATTGTGGCGTCTACGCGTGGGGCGCGAAGCGACGCGCCGGCTGCTGCAGGCGCTGGCCGTGGCGGGCATCCTCGCGAGTGCGCGCTTTGCGATCGACCCGCCGCGCGCGCCGGTACCGCGGGCGAGGCAGGCCGAACCGGCGCCCGCGGACCTCGCCGCCGAAGGGTTCGCGGCGCTGTTCGCGCGCGACTACCTGACGTGGAGCTCACAGAATCCCGAAGCCCACCGCCGCGCGCTGGCGCGGTTCGTGGGCGGCGGGATGGACCCCGACGCCGGGTTGCAAGTGCCGGGCAGCGGCGAGGAGCAGGTGCAGTGGACCCAGATCGTCCAGGCGCGCACGCCCCAGAGCGGCGAACACGTCTACACGCTCGCGGTACAGACCGACAGCGCGGGCCTCGTGTATCTCACGGTATCCGTTGTACGCGAGCTCGGCGGGGCACTGGCGCTGGGCTCCTATCCGGCGATCGTCGGCGCGCCCGCGACCGCCCCCGCCGACCTGGCGCACGGTGGGCGCCCGCGCGAAGTGCAAGGCGCGGCGCTCGCGACGGTGGTGCGCCGGGCACTGCGCAACTACCTCGCGGACTCGCCCTCCGAGCTGGCGGCGGATCTGACGAGCGGCGCGCACGTGTCGCTGCCGAGCTCCGGCGTGGCGCTCGCGCTGAGCGGGGTGACGCAGCTCGACTGGGCGCCCGGCGGCGACGCGGTGCTCGCCCAGGTGAGCGTGCGGGACGAAAGAGGCGCCCAGTACACGCTCGCCTACGAACTGGACGTCCTCCGCGCGCAGGGACGCTGGGAGGTGTCTGCGATCCAGACCGACCCCGACTCCTAGGGCGTCCGCTGACCGGCGCAATGCGGCGTCCTCGCTCGCTCGCGTACCGAAGCCGGGAGACACGTGCCTTCGGCGCGAATCCCCGTTTCGGCCAGCACGCCACGCTCACTGCCTCCTTGCCTTGCTTGCCCAGCGAACGCTCTAGCCGGCCGATCCAGCAACAAATTATCGCCAACCAACCAAAGGAGCAAGAGATGAAGGTCCTCGTTTCACACATTCACAGCGGCAGCCGATCGGGGCGCCGCGCAAGCGTGCTGGTAGCGATGGCGCTCGGCTGCGGCTTTCTCGCCGCCGGCTGTCCGCCGGCCAGTGCGCAGGTCGTTCGCTCGGAACCTGCCGCACAGGCGGCCACGCCCAGCGAAGCCGCCAACTCGCTGGAAGCGGCCGCGAGCAAGGCCGGCGAAACGGGGCGCAAGGTCGCGATGAGCCTGATCGGGCTGGCGTTCGCGATCGCCGGGATCGTGCTCGCCTTCCGGCGCGACTTCAAGGAGGCAGCGGGCGTATTCGCGGTCGGGACCGTGGCGATCCTGCTCGCGACGCCTACGGGAGTGAGCCTGCTGCACGACACCGTCAACTCTGTCTTCGGAGCGTCCTAGTGGCGGTCGAGATCCGCTCCTACCGCAGCGTGTTCGACCTGGAGCGACGCATCTATCGCATCGACCGGCTGCGGCTGAACCCCGGTGGGGTACCGGTGCGCGGGGCGGTGTACTTCATCATCCTGCTGCTCGCCGCCCTTGCGGCCGAGGCGGTGCCGCTCGTAGGGCTGGCGATGCGGGAGCTGCCGTGGTACCTGCGCGAGCTGGCGGTGCCGGTGGGCCTCGCCGCGCTGCTTACCGTGATCCGTGTCGAGGGCCGCCCCTTTCACCTGGCGGCGCGGGCGCTCGTGCGCTATCTGAGCGGCCCGCGCCAGCTCGTGGGATTGCAGGCGCGCGGACGCACGGCACGCTCGGCGCCGGGGCGCTGCTGGCACCCGCCGGAGCTGCTGCTGCTCCCCGACGGATCCGATGCGCGGCTGCGGCGTATGCGTTACACCGGGCCGGGGGCGGTCCTCGTGGCGGTGGCGCACGAGCGGGCCACCTACCGCGCGCGACTAGGGCTGCGCGAGCTGCCGGGCCGGCGCGCTCTGCGCAGCGGCCAGGTGATTGCGCTGGCGCCGGGCGCTCGGCTGGATGTGAGCCCGCCGGGTGGGAGCGAGTAGGTGAGCACCCCGCTCAGCTTCGTCTACGGCAACTGTGTTTTCGCCACCGGCCTCGACGACGCGTGGGCGGCCTTCTCGGTGCCTGTGGCCTCCTACACGTGCCTGCCCGAAGACGAGAAGCGCGCGCGCTTCCTGGCACTGCTGGGGGCGCTGGAGGCGGTGCAGGCCGACGTGCAGATCATGCGCGTCAGCCGCCGCTGGGACACCGAACGCTATGTGCGCGAGCTGGAGGAGCAGGATTCTGTAGGACACGAGGCTGCGACTGGGCACGGCGCGAGGCCGACGGCGGAAGGGCACGGCGCGGGGCCGACGCACTCGCGCGCACGGCGGCGCTACGCACACGAGCACGCCGCACGCCTGCGCGAACTCGACGCGGGGTGGCCGTGCGTGTTTCTGCTCGTGAGCCTGCGCGACCCCGAGCGCGATGTCGCCACATATGTCTCGCGCGCGGCCGAACAGCACCCGCGCGAGTGGCTGCGGGCGCTGCGGCGCGGGCTCTCCGCGCGCGACGGGCGCCTGCTCAGCGCCGCCGAGCTGGAGCGCGTGCGTGTGCGCTCAGACCAGGTGCACGCGCGCGTGGCGGACTTCCTCGACGTGCGTCCCGCGCGTGGTGTGGAGCTGCAGTGGCTCGTGCGCCGCGCCTTCTGCCGTGGGCTGGGGGAGCCCCACGTCGAGGGGCTGCACGAGCCGCGGGCGCTCGTCTTCGAACGCAACGGCCAGGCCGTGCTGGCGCCGCTGGAGGGCGATCTGCTGCGCTGGTGTGACAGCTGGATCGAGCACCGCGGGCGCTCGCTGCGCGTCGAGTCCGAGCGGGGGACGAGCTGGCAGGCGCAGCTCGTGCTGGGGGCGCTGCCCGAGCAGGCATCGTTTCCGGGCGCGCGCGTGGAGCTTATGTTCGCTCCGGTGGAGAGCGTCGGGTTCGAGGTGGACCTGTCGCTCAACGCGCGCTACCTGCCTAACGAGCTGGCACTGCGGATCGCACGGCGGCGCATCCAGGACGCCGATCAGATCGTGCGCGCCGAGCAGGACGGCGAGCAGGGGGTCTCCGACCTCGGCTACCAGCGCACCCAGGAGGCGCGCGATCTGCTCTCCTACCTGCAGTCCTCCAGCCGCCCGCCGCTGCTGCGCGCGACGCTCGCGGTGGCGATCGGCGCGGACAGCGAGGAGGAGCTTGAGCGCCGCGTGGAGGTGTGCCGGCGCGCGTATGGTGAGATCCGTCTGCACCGTCCGCTGGGCGAGCAGTTGGAGCTGTTCTGGCAGCAGCTGCCGGCCCAGCGCACGCGCATCTCGGGCTATGACGACACGCTCACACCCGAGCAGGTGGCGGCGATGATGCCGACGGCCACGCATGCGGCCGGCTCGCGGCGGGGCTTCTACCTCGGACACACGCTCTCGGGCTCGGCGCGGCCAGTGCTGTTCAACCTGCGCGAGGGCTCCGACAGCGACCGCAACACCGCGATCCTCAGCGTGGGTGCGCTTGGCTCGGGCAAAACGACGCTCGACCAGAAGCTCAAGTACGAGGCGTTCCTGCTGGGTGCGCGCGTGGTCGACGTCGACCCCAAGGGCGACCACACCTTCCACCTATTGGAGGAGGTCGCGCCGCACGTCGAGCAGCTCGAGCTGCGCCCCGACCCGGCGCTGCGGGGCGTGCTCGACCCGCTGCGCGTGGCACCCGAGCACCTGCGCCAGGAAGCCGCCGTGTCGTTCCTGCGCGACCTGTTGCCCGGGCGCGCCGAGCCCTCCTGGGAGACGGCGATCGTCGGGGCCGTGGATCGCGTGCTGCGGCGCTGCAGCCGGTCGAATGGCGGGGCGCCGATGCACGGAGAGAGTGCGTACGGGGAGTCGACGCACGGGGATCCGGTGGGCGGGAAGGCTGTGCGCGGGGCACCGACGTGCGGGGAGGTCGTGCGGGCGCTGCGCGAAGGCGACGCGGTCGACGTGCAGGTCGCCAAGACGCTGGAGGTGTACGCCCGCTCGGGGCTCACCCAGCTCGGCTTCGCCGACCCCGAGGTGCCGCTCGCGGCAGTGGGCAGTCGCCAAGTCACCTACCTGCCGATCCGCGACCTCCCCGGGCCCGAGCCGGGGGCCAGGCGCGCGGAGTACTCACAGGCCGAGCGCGTGGGGGAGCAGATGGTGCGGCTGATCGCGATGTTCGCGATGTACCTGATGGGACGCGAGCGCGAGCGCTTGAAGGTGTTCTCATTCGACGAGGGCTGGCGACTGCTCGGCGACCCTGTTGGACGCCAGCTGCTCGCTTCGCTGCAGCGCATGGGCCGCTCGGAGCTGGCGGTGCCGATCATCAGCACACAGCTTGTGACAGACGCGCTGGTGGGCGAGCGCAGCTCGCTGGAGAACCTGCTGGGCGCGACATTCGCGTTCGGCATGCGCTCCGAGGCCGAGGCCGCTCGCGCGCTGCAGCTGCTCGGCCTCGACCCCGAGGAGCGCGCGCTGCGCGCAGCGCTGCTCGACTTCGAAGCGGGGCGCTGCCTGTTCCGCGATCACCGTGGGCGCGTGGAGGCGATCCAGGTCGAGGTCGTCGTGCCGGCGCTGCTGCGCGCGTTCTCGACGACCCCGTCGGTGTCGGGCGGCGCAGTAGAGACGAGCATGTCGTGAGGGAGGCCCGCGCCCGCGCATCCCATCGCCGACGGCGCGTTCCCGCGCGGCGTTTGGTGAATGCTGCCCCGGGCGTTCGCGAACTATCGGCTGCTCTGACTCTGGCCGGCCTCGTGGCGCTTCTAGTCGGCTCGACGGCGATGGCCGCGACGCACATGCCGCATGCACCAGCCGGTCCGCCGCTGGTCTCTCACCTCGCGGCCTCGAATCCGCCCGCGGAAACGCACAAGGAAGAACCCGAGTCCTTCGCGCAGCCCGCCGTCGAAGGCGACCCGCTGGTGAGCAACGGGCTGGGCAGCCCCCTCTGCGGCCATCCGTCCGGGGCGGGCGGGCTCTCCGCGCAGGCGCTGCGCAACTGCCGCACCTCCGGATTTCTCGCGGCGCCAGCTCCCACCTCCAACTACGCGTTTGACGTGAACGTGGAACACGGGACCTTCGACGTCGATCCGATGGCCCTTCTCCAGGATTACATCCTCGAGCCCGTATGGATCGCGCTGGTGTGGGTCGTGCACGCGCTGCTGGTGATGCTCGAGTGGTGCTACTCGATCGACCTGCTTGACAGCTCCACGATGGGTGAGGTGGGGCGGGGGCTGCGCCAGGCGCAGGCTAGCTTCACCGACCCGTGGCTCGTGAGCGTGCTGGCGGTCGCCTCGGTGCTGACGCTCTACCACGGTCTGGTGCGCCGCCAGGTGGCGCAGTCGCTCGGCCAGGCGCTCGTGACGATCGCGATGATGGCGGCGGGACTGTGGATGATCGCCGACCCCGCTGGCACCGTCGGGGCGCTCGGGCAGTGGACCAACCAGGCGAGCCTCGGGACCCTGGGAGCCGTCGCGCAGGGCGCGCCCAGCGGCGGTGCGCGCCCCCTGAGCGAAGGGATGGCGACAGTGTTCGCCTACGGGATCGAAGCGCCGTGGTGCTACATGGAGTTCGGGAACGTGCGCTGGTGCCGCGACCCCGCGCTGCTGGATCCACGCCTGCGCACGGCCGCGCTGGGAGCGGCGAGTGTCGCCAAGAACGCGCGCGTGGGCTGTCGCGAATCCGAAAGCGACCTCCAAGTCTGCACGTCGATCTCAAGCGAAGCGGCCCATGCCGCAACTGGACCGGGCCGCGAACGACTGCTCGACGCTCAGACCAACGGCGCGCTGTTCCTCGCGCTGCCGGCCAACGGAGCGCTGCGGAACTCCGTGGGCGCCTCGGGCAAGTTGCTGAACGTGCTGTGCGGGAGCAAGTCGATCGACACCTGCCAGGGGCCGACCGCTGCGCAGGCGCAGTTTCGCGGCGCAGGCGCGACCGGCCAGCGAGCAGCCGGCTTGATGCTGATCCTGGTCGGCGTGCTCGGCATGGTGCTGGTACTCGGCTTCATCGCGCTGCACCTGCTCGGCGCGGCGCTGCTCAGTCTGCTGTACCTGCTGATGGCGCCCGCGGCGGTGCTGGCCCCCGCGCTCGGCGACGGCGGCAGGGCGGTGTTTCGGGGCTGGGCCACGCGCCTGCTCGGCGCCGTCGTCTCCAAGCTGCTCTTCTCGCTGCTGCTTGGCACGCTGCTGCTGATGGTGCGGATCCTGCTGAGCCTGCAGGAGCTCGGCTGGTGGACACAGTGGCTGCTCGTCAGCGTCGTATGGTGGGGCGCCTGGCGCCAGCGCCACCAGGTGCTGAGCTTCGCCGCCGGTGAGCACCGGCCCGTCGGCGCGGCCAGGTCGATGACCGCCCGCGTGCAGCAGGCGCTAGCGGGCCCGCGTATGGCAATGCGCGGCGCCGGCATGGTCAAGGGCAGGTTCTCACGGCCGGCACCCACCGTGGCCCAGCAGCAGGCCCGCACGCAGGCTGTGCGCGAGCGCGCACGTAAACAGGCCGACGCACAGGCCGGGCGCACGCTTGAGCACGAGCATGGCCTGGCGCGCGCGCAGGTGCGCGCCGTGCCCCAGATGCAGGCGGAGGTGGGCTCCAAACAGAGCCAGCTGGCGCGCGTGCGCGGGGCACAGCGCACGGCGCGGGAGGCAGGCGACACACGCAGGGCCACGCGGCTGGAGGCGCGTGCGCAGCGCATCGAGGGGGAGATTGCCGAGCGGCGGCAGACGCTTTCCGAGGCTCGCGGCACGGTCCGTGAGGGCGAACGGGCGCAGCGGACCGGCGGGCAGGTTTACACGCGTGCCAGCCAGGAAGAGCGCGCCCGCTTCCTCGACGCCCAGGCGGCGCTGCCGGCGAGTGTCGAGGCGGCCCGCGCAGGTGCAGGCGCTCAGGTCGGGGTGGGCGCGGCGGCCGGCACTGGCGTGGCGGGCACAGGGAGCGTAGGGAGCGCCGCCGGGTGCAAGCGGCGCAGGTGCCGATCGTGGCGGGAACCCGAGCCGACGAGGAGTGTCGGGGGAGCGTTTGGCCGTGGCGCGGCTGGGCGGGCCAGCCGAGCGACCCTCGCGCAGCGGCGCGACTATGCGGCGCTGGCATCGCTCGCGGGATACGGGCGGGCGGAGTACCAGCAGCTCGATCCTCCGCCACCAGCGCCAGGCGCGCCTGCAAATCGATCGCGAGCTGGCGCTGCGTAGGGAGCTGGGTGGAGCGGCCGAGGAGTCTGGCGCGGAGTGGAGGGTCGCTCAAGCGCCGTGAGCAGCGCAAGGTCGCCAAGGAGTTCGACCGCACGGTGTGGCAGCGCATGAAGGACGGTGGGCACCAGTCGCCGGCCTCGTCCAGGTCCTCCTCATCCAAGTCGGCTTCGCCGGTGGACGGCTGGCTGGCGGACTCAGAGCACAGCCGTTCGCTGGCTTCTGGCAACTCGCCCGTGATGCGGGACATTCACGAGGTGGCTCAGCGGCGTAAGCGCCAGCTGGGGCGGCCGCCACGCCGGTGAGCGCCCGCCCTTCCCGATCCGGCGGGTCTCGCACCGCGCTGGGGTTCGCGCCCGGCATGGCGTTGGAACTGGCCGGCGCGTTGCTGCCGCCGCCCGTGAAGCTGGCTGTCATATGCGCCGGAATTGCCGCGGTGGCGCTCCTCACGCTGCTGATGGGTCTGGCGGCACTCACCGTGACGGGGGCGGCGCCGGCGGGCGCCGGGGCACAGGGCAGCGGCGTCTCGCCCGCGGCGCAGAAAGAAATCCCGCCGGAATACCTGCGCTCCTACCAGCAGGCCGCCGAGCACTACGGACTGGACTGGGCGATCCTTGCGGGCATCGGCAAGGTCGAGTGCGATCACGGCCGCGACCCCGACCCCTCCTGCACACATGAGGGCGCCGTCAACTCGGCGGGAGCGGGCGGGCCGATGCAGTTCATCGCCTCGACATGGGCGCGCTACGGGGTCGACGGCGACGGCGACGGCAGCGTCGACCGCTGGGACGCCGCCGATGCGATCTACGGCGCCGCCAACTACCTCCACGCCTCTGGTGCGCCGGGCGATTACAGGCAGGCGATCCTCGCCTACAACCACGCCACGTGGTACGTGGAAGAGGTCGAGCACTGGGCGGCCGTCTACCGCGGGTCCGGCTCGGGCGAAAACAGTGGGGGAGCCGGCGAACGTGGACATGGGCCAAACGAAGGCGGTAGCTGGAGCGGCGACACACCCACGCCCGTCGAGTATGTCCCCGGTGAACAGGCCGCGCTCTCCGCGAAGGACGGACACGTCGCGCTGATCCCCGCCGGCGCGCCGGCGGCGGTACAGGCGATGCTGATCGCCGGCAACGAGCTGCAGGAACTCCCCTACGGCGCCACCGGCCATCCCGATCCGCGCGGCGCCACCAGCGAGGACTGTTCGAGCACCGTCAACTATGTGCTCTATCGCTCCGGGGTGCGCCCGATCGACGAAATCGTGCGCGAGAACCTGCTGGCCCAGGACTACATTGATTGGGGTGCGCCGGGGCCAGGACGGTGGGTCACGATCTACTCGACCACAGAGCCGACGGACCACGTGTTCATCGTGATCGCCGGGCTACGCCTGGACACCAGCCACAACGGCACCGACGTCGGCCCCAACAGCAATCAGGACGGTCCGCGCTGGCGCCTGTTGGATCACATCCCCACGTGGGCGCACTGGTCGGTTCGCCACCCGCCCGGGTTATAGAGCAGAAGCGTCTGCTCGTATGCCCCATCGTCGTGCCCAGTCAGGACGGCAAGGTTGAGGCGGCGCGTTCGAGGTCACCTCGGTCGATAACACGCTCGACCAAGAAGCCAGCCTGGGCTCCCAGCGCCTGTAGCTCGCTATTTGAAATAGGCCGGTAGAGAACGCGATACTCGCCACGACGTAGGCGCATCCACGGTGCCCGCCCAGTCAGAGGTTTGATGTCGAGGTTCGCTGGTTGAGGCTCGGCGGCGAGTTCGTTTTCCAGCAGGTCGAGCAGCCTTCTGCGGCTCTTGTGGTCGATGCGGCGCAGATCACGCAGCGCACGCTTGGACAGCTCGACGCGGTACATCCGGATCGACTCTGGTCTACGGAACGGTCGGTTGCTCGTCTGCTTCAAGCTCCTCGCGCACGTCTGTGAGGGAGGCAGTTTCCCCCGCCGCCAGCTCGGAGTCGGCTGTGGCCATGCCCTCAATGAACTGTGGCGCGTGGGCGAGCACGAAATCCTCGAACTCCTCCGAATCGACTGGAAGCATGTAGGCAACCGGCCGTCCCCGGCGTGTGATCAACGCCGGCTCTCTTTTACGCTCGATGTCGCTGATAATGGAACTTGCGTTCCTGGCAAGCTCCCGGACGCCGATCGTGCTCATCGTCGATTCTTCCACCATGTGCGTATCAAAGTACGTACAAGCATAACATCTCTTCAGTAGTGCTCGCTCGGCGGGCTATAGAGTCCCTACGGTGTCCACGCACAAGGTCGACCATCTGCTGATCGGCGGCGGTTTGGCGAGTGCCAACTGCGCGCGCTGGCTGCGCGAGTCAGGCGCCGAGGGTGAGATCCTGCTGGTGGGCCGGGAGCCCGACCCGCCGTACAACCGCCCGCCATGTTCCAAGGGCTACCTGCAGGGCAAGGAATCGCGCGAGGACGCCTACTTCCGCCCCAGCGACTGGTGGGGGGAGCAGCGGATCGACCTGCGCACGCGCACGAGCGTCACGAAGCTCGACACCGCGGCCAAGCAGGCGACGCTCTCCAGCAAGGAGGTCGTGGCGTATGACACCGCGCTGGTGGCGACTGGTGCGAACGTGCGGCGGCTGAACGTCGAGGGCTGCGAGCTTGAAGGCATCCACTATCTGCGCGCGCTCGGCAATGCCGACACGATTCGCGCCGATGCCGCCGGCAAGCGAGTGGTGCTGATCGGCGGCTCCTACATCGGCTGCGAGGTCGCCGCCTCGCTCACGCTGCTCGGCAGTTCCTGCGAGATAGTGATGCAGGAGGCGGTGGCGCTTGAACGTGGCTTCGGCGAGCAGGCCGGGCGCTTCTTTCGGGACCGTCTGGTCGAGCACGGCGTGGTCTTCCATGGCGAGGACGAGCTGGAGCGCTTCGAGGGCGCCGACGGGCGTGTAGACACCGTCGTGACGAAGGGCGGGCTGCGTCTGGAGGCAGACGCGGTCGTGATCGGTGCGGGCGTCACGCCCGACACGATGCTCGCGCGCGCGGCCGGACTGCGGCTCGACGAGGAGCGCGGCGGGATCGCCTGCGATGGGATGCTGCGCGCCTCCGCGCCGGGGTTGTGGGCTGCTGGCGACGTGGCCGCGTATGACAGCGTCGTGCACGGGCGGACGATCCGCGTGGAGCACTGGGACGTGGCCTTCAACCACGGCAAGACAGTCGCGCTGAACATGCTCGGCCGCGAACAGCCCCACACGGAGGTGCCGTACTTCTTCTCTGACCTCGCCGACTGGGCTTCGCTGGAGTACGTCGGTCCCGCGCAGGGGTGGGACGAGGAGATCGTGCGCGGCTCACTCGACGACGGCAGCTTCTCCGTCTGGTACCTGAAGGACGGGCGCGTGCTGGGGGCGCTGTCGGTAGGGCGCTCCGATGACCTCGACCACGCGCGGCGGATGATCGCCGGCGGACGGCCGCTGGGGGAGGAGCGCGCGGGGCTCGCGGATGTCGGCGTGGAGTTGGCTGACATCGGCGACTGAGGACCGTTGGCGGCGTGGGGCGCTCGGCGAAGGCGCGCTGCCCAGAGGCGCCATGTCGCCGAGAGATCAGAGCCGCCCTCATGCTGTCTCGCCTCGACACCCGCCCGAGAGGGCGAGTAGGATTGTCTGATCCGAAAAGGTCGGTGGTGAAGGGAAGCCGGTGAGAATCCGGCGCGGACCCGCCACTGTGACCGGGGATGCCCACCGCGGCGCGCCAGGACGGCGCGCAGCCACCAAGTCGCCACCGGCGGCACGGGAAGGCGCGGAAGGGTAGGCCCGGCAGCCAGGAGACCTGCCTCCGACCTCAAGCCCACAAGCCCTCGTGGAAAGGGGTGGCTCATGTTCATACGTCGTGTCAGTTCGTGTACAGCGCTCACGGAACGGTCGAGCTCGGCGCTCAGGGAGCGGTCGAATTCGCGTCCGACGCCTGGCGTGCATCCGCAGTCGCTGCTCATCGCGCGTCTCGCACTCCTTGCCGTTGTGTCGATATCCCTGTTCGTATTCGCACCGGGGGCGCTTGCCGCGGGGCCCGCGACCGTCACCGTCGAGGTGGAGGGTCTGAGCGAAACGAAGCTTCCGCCGACGCAGGTCACCACGACGACGAATCCGGTTGTCAAGAACAACACGGAAGGCAACCCGGAAGGCTCCTGCTCGGGCACCAGCGCGCTCGGCGCCCTGCAGCTTGCGAGCACCGGCAACTGGAGTGGTCCCTGGAGCAGCAAGTTCAACCAGTACGAAATCTTCACCATCGAGGGGGAGACTCACCTGTTTGAACCGAGCTCGAAGGCGAACTACTACTGGTCCTTCTGGCTCAACGACCACGAATCCACCGAAGGAGCCTGCGAAGCTGAGCTCGGAGCTGGTGACAGGGTCCTGTTCTTCCCGGCCTGCTTCGGCGAAGCATGTCCTCCCTCGCCCACGCCTCTCGGCATCGAAGCCCCGACCAGCGCCGACGCCGGGGAATCGGTGACGGTCACGGTCAAGCAGTACAACTCCGAGGGCGAAGCCACGCCGGCCGCCGGTGCGACGGTGAGCGGTGGTGGCACCAGCGCAACGGCCGACCCCCAGGGGCACGCGGCGATGAAGTTCTCCGGCGATGGCACCTACACCCTGGAGGCCACAGGCTCCCCGGAAGCGCCCACGCCGGGTGTGCGCACCGAGACGACGATCTGCGTGCACGAAGGCAACGACGGCACCTGTGGCACCAAGGCTCCCGTGCAGTCTGGACCGAGCGTTATCCAAAGCATGCCGATCGTGAACGCCACACCGCCACCGGTCATCGCGAAGATCGCCGGCCTAAGCAGCGGCCACGTCTATAGCCGGCGCAAGGCTCCGCGAGTGCTGCAGGGAACCGTCACGGTGCCCGGCGGTGCGCTGCTGCGCGACGTGGAGATCTCACTCAAGCGCCGCCACGACGGACGCTGCTTTCAGTTCAGTGCTCGCAAGGGTCGGTTCATTGCCATCAAATGCGGGAAATCCGCCGCCTTCTTCTCGGTCGGTGCGAAGGCGTCGTTCAGCTACCTGCTCCCGGCGCACCTGCCCAGGGGCAGCTACACCTATGACGTCCAGGCAGTCAGCGGAGACGGTCAGACAACAAAGCTCACCCCCGGTGTGAGCGGTGTCGTCTTCTATGTCCACTGACGCCCTGCGCTGCGCGCTGGTGGCGCTCCTCGCCGCAGCCGGCCTGGCCGGCTGCGGGCTGGGGGCGGGGCCCGCCCCCAGCGGCGTTCAGCTCACCGTCACGCGCGAATTCGGCTCGGCCGTGTTGCACCAGTCGAGCGCGCCGCACGTGCAGGGCAGCGAAACCGTGATGAGCCTCCTGCTGCGCAACGCCACCGTCGCCACGCGCTTCGGCGGGGGGTTCGTGCAGTCGATCGACAGCCGCTCCGGCGGTCAGCATGCTGGGCAGCCGATCGACTGGTTCTACTACGTCAACGGCATCCAGGCCCCCAAGGGCGCGGCCGAGACTGTCGTGCACCCTGGCGATCGCATCTGGTGGGACCTGCACGACTGGAGTCAGACCGAGGAAGTCCCCGCGGTCGTCGGGTCCTTCCCCGAGCCCTTCCTAAACGGGACCGGGGGCCAGCGGCTGCCCGTGCGCGTGGAGTGCTCGGCGGTGCAGAGCGAACCGTGTCGCACAGTGCTCGCGCGCCTGCGCTCGCTCGAGGTCCCCGCCGCCGTCTCGACGGTGGTGCCCGGCGAAGAGCCCGACACGCTGCGCGTACTCGTCGGCTCCTGGCCGGCGCTCGCGCGGGATCCCGCCGCGCTCGGCCTCCAGCGCGGTCCCGCCACGAGCGGGGTATATGCACGCCCGTCGGCCAGCGGGGCCACGCTCACGCTGCTGGACGCCGAAGGGCGTGCCACACGCACGCTCAGCGCCGACGCCGGACTGGTGGCCGCTACGCGCTTCTCCCAGAGCGCACCCGTGTGGATCATCAGCGGCACCGACGCCGCCGGCGTGACGCTTGCCGCGAGGGCCTTCAACCAGAACACTCTGCAAGACCATTTCGCCGTCGCCCTCGCCGGTTCGGGTACGGCGCTGGCGCTGCCCCAGCCGAGCCCATGACTACAGCGCTCCACCCATCCGCGCCTCCTCTCCGGCCCAAGCTTCACCTGTGCGAGGCGACGCGATGAACCGAGCGCTGTTCTACCGGCCATTGCCGACCCCGCTGCACGCCGCCCGCGCCGGTGTGGGGGCGCTGTGGGCGGCGGCGCTCTGCGCCGCTGCGCTGCTGCTCTACCACCCGCTTGCCCTCCTGGCTCTGACGCTCGCGGTGCTCGGCGCCGCGCGTGCCGCCGGCGTGGGCGGCGAGGTGACGCGCGCGCTGCGCACCGCCCTGATCGTGGCGCTGCCGATCGTGCTCGTCAACGTGCTCGTCACGCGCGAGGGGCTCACCGTGTTCGCGCGGCTCGGTGACCTAGGGCCGTTCGGGCAGGGCGATCTGACGGTCGAGGCGCTCGTCTACGGGGCAGTGATTGCGCTGAAGGTGACGCTTCTGATCCTCATCACCACGCTCGCCAGCCTCACGATCGACCCCGACGAGCTGCTGCGAGTGCTGCGCCGGTTCTCGTTTCGCTCCGCCCTCACCGCCTCGCTGGCGACGCGCATGGCGCCCTTGCTCTACGCCGACGCGCTGCGCCTGGCCGAGGCGCAGCGCACGCGCCCCGGCAGCGCGCCGCGCGGGGCGCGCGGTCGACTGCTGCTCCTCGGTGCCGTCGTCGGCGGTTCGCTGGATCGCGCGATGGACGTCGCCGCGACACTGGAGCTGCGCGGTTTCGCCGCTGCTTCCTCAGCGTCCTCTCCCGGCGCGGGTTCCCGCTGGAGGCGCGCGGTTCGTCGGCCGGCGATAGGCCCGCGCTCAGCCAGTCTGCGGCGGCCGTGGTCGCGACACGACGTCGCCTTCGTCGCCTCGGCCGTCGCGGTAGTCGGGCTCGCGCTCGCCGGTCGCCTGAGCGACGCGTTCCTCTTCAACGCCTATCCACTGCTGCAGATGCACCTAGATGCAGGCACAATCGCGCTGTGCATGGTGCTGGTGGCGGCCGTGCTATTGCCCTTCTGCGATCGTCGGGGAGTCGAGCTGTGAGGCTGACGGGGCATCGATCCGGAAGTGCTCAGAGCGTTGGGCCGCCCGGCTCAGGCAAAGATCCTGCCGTGCTCGAGTTCGAGCGTCTCACCTACACCTACCCGGGTCCGGATGAGGGCACCCCCGCATTGCGCGATGTGAGCCTCAGCGTCGCGCCCGGCGAGTTCTGCCTGCTGGCCGGTCTCTCCGGGCACGGCAAGTCGACGCTGCTGCGCGCCGCCTGTGGCCTGGCGCCGCACTTCCACGGCGGCCGCTTCGCCGGGCGCGTGCGGCTCTGCGGCCTGGACACCCGCGAGCATCCGCCCGCGCGGCTGGGGGGCCTCGTCGGGGTGCTCTTCCAGGACCCGGAGACCCAGCTGGTGATGAACTCCGTGCGCGCTGAGCTGGCGCTCGCCCTGGAAAGCCGCGGCCATGGCGCCGCGGCGGTCGCGCGTGGGGTCGAGGAGGTCGCGCTCGCCCTCGGCATCGACCACCTGCTGGAGCGCTCCACCCACGCGCTCTCCGGCGGGGAGAAGCAGCGCGTTGCGCTCGGCGCCGCGCTCGCGGGACGCCCGCGCGTGGTCCTGCTCGACGAGCCCACCTCGCAGCTCGACCCCGTCGCCGCGGACGAGCTGATCGGCCTGTTGTGGCGTTTGAACCAGGAGTGGGAGACGACGATCGTGCTCGCCGAGCACCGCCTGGAGCGCTGTCTGGCCGTCGCCGACCGCGTGGTGGCCATGCACGAAGGCCGCCTCGCACACGACGGCGCACCGGCGTCGTTCCTGGAGTGGGCCGCCACCAGCGCGCCGGCCCTGCAGACGCCGGGGGCGAAGCTGTTTGCGCTCGCCGGTCTCTCCCCGGCGCCGGTTGGCGTCAAGCAGGCGCGCGCCACGCTTCGCGCCCGCGGGTTGCTGCCGGCGGAGACGGTGCCCGAAGCCGCTCACCCGCCCCGGCGAGGAAAGATTTCTGCGCTGCGCATGCGCAGCGTCTGGCACGAGTTGCGCAACGGACCGGCGATCCTGCGCGGCGTCACGCTCACGCTCGCGCCGGGCGAATCCGTGGCGCTGATGGGTCGCAACGGTGCCGGCAAGTCCACCCTGCTGCGCCATGCTGCCGGCCTGCTGGAGCCCACGCGCGGAAGGATCGAGTGCGGCGGACGTGTCGCGCTGCTGCTGCAGAACCCCGGCGACTACCTGCTGCACGAGCGCGTTTGCGAAGAGCTGTCCCCCGGTGCCCTGGCCGCGGCGGGACTGGAGCACCTGGCCGAGCGCAATCCGCACGACCTCTCTGGGGGGGAGCGTCAGCGCCTCGCCCTGGCGATCGTCACCGGCGACGGTGAGGCCCCCGGTGTGGTCGCGCTGGACGAGCCGACGCGCGGCATGGACCGCGAGGCCAAGGCCACGCTCGCCGCCGAGCTTGGCAGGCGCAAGGCCGCCGGCCAGGCAGTGATCGTCGCCACACACGATCCCGAGTTCGCCTGCGCCTGTGCCGAGCGCGTCGTGCTGCTCGCCGACGGGCGCGTGATCGCCGACGGCTCCGCGCAGGAGCTGCTGGCCGGCGGGTGGTACTTCGCCACCGAGACCGCGCGCATCCTCGGCGGCGCGGGCGGCGCGCTGGCGCCCGAGGAGGGCGCCGCGCTGCTGGGCGCGACCGCCTCGAACGGCTCCGCGTCCGCTGACGGCAGCGCACCGGCGGAGGTATGGCGCGACGGGGTGGCGCAGAAAGCGACCTCGCCGGTTGGCCGTCTACGCGAGGTGGCGCCGTGAGCTGGCCGCTCGCCTCGTTCCTCGTCGTCGGCATCGTCCTCGCCATCGGCTGGCTCGCCTACGAGCGCTCGCGGCCCTCCGCGCGCATGATCGCCATCGTGGCCACGCTTGCAGCCGCGGCAGCGCTTGGGCGCGACGCGTTCGTGGCGCTGCCCGACGTCAAGCCGATCACGGCGATGACGCTCGTCGTCGGCTACGCGCTCGGCCCGCTGCCCGGCTTCACCGTTGGCGCGATTGGGATGCTCGCCTCGAACATCGCCCTCGGCCAGGGCCCCTACACGCCGTGGCAGATGGCCGCCTGGGGGCTCGTCGGGCTGTTCGGCGCGGCCCTCGGACGCCTCAGCCGCCGGCGCCTGGGGCGCGTGTCGCTGGCGCTCGCCTGCGCGCTGTCGGCGCTGGCGGCCAAGGAGATCATGAACCTCTACGTGTGGACGCTGGGCGCCAGCCACACGCCCGCCGCGCTGCTCGTCGCGGTTGGTCAGGGCCTGCCCTACGACGTGGTTGACGTCGTCGCGAGCTTCCTCTTCGGCCTCGCCTTCGCCCCCGAGCTGGCTCGACTGCTGGGGCGGATGCGTGAGCGCATGGACGTTCGCTGGGAGGCCGCCGCGGAAGCGGCCGGCGCCGGTGCGCTCGCGCTCCTGCTCGCGATCAGCCTGGCGGGCACAACGCGTGTGGATGCCGGGGTCGCCAGCGCGAGCGCGGCGACCCCCCTGGCGCCGACCTTAGACGCGGCTCAGCCAGCGTCACGGTTGCCTCGGACAGCCGGGATACAGGGGGTCAGAGCCGACCTGCCGTTAGCCCTCGCCGCCCGCGCGCAGACGACGCGCGAGGTGGCCTTCCTCGCAAGCGCCCAGAACACCGACGGTGGCTTCGGCGCCGCGCGCGGACAGCGCACGAGCGAGCTCTACTCCGCCTGGGCCGCGCTCGGGCTGGCCGCCGCCGGGCGTAACCCACACAGCCTCGTTCGCGACGGGCGCTCGGTGCTCAACGCCCTGTACAGCGGCTCGGCGACACTCGAAGGCCCGGGTGATCTGGAGCGCACGATCATGGCCCTGCACGCCTGCGGCGTCACCGCCGGATCGCTCGGCCCGCGCAACCTGCTCGGCGAACTGCTGCGCTCGCGCGCGAGCGACGGATCCTTCGAGCATCTCGTCAACATCACCACCTTCGCGATCTTCGCCCTGCGCGACGCCGAGGGCGCCGCCAGCAACTCGCCCGTGCGCTCCGCCGGCGTGTGGATCGCCCGCCAGCAGAACACGAACGGCGGCTTCGGCTTCGCTCAGCGCGGCGGCGCGAGCGATGTCGACGACACCGCCGCCGCGCTGCAGGGGCTCGTCGATGCCGGGGTGCGCGGCGCCGCGATCTCCCGCGCCGTGTCCTTCCTGCTGCACGCCCAGAACCCCGACGGCGGTTATCCGCAGATGCCCGGCGGGTCCTCCAACGCCCAGTCGAGCGCCTGGGCGGTGCAGGGGCTGCTCGCCGCCGGCGTCAACGTGAACGGCGTGCGTCGCGGCGGCAGCCGTTCGCCGCTCGGCTATCTCGAAGGCCTCGTCGCGCCCGACGGCAGCGTGCGCTACTCCGCGACCAGCGCCCAGACGCCGGTTTGGGTGACCGCGCAGGCGCTCACCGCGCTCGCCGGCGCGCGCTTCTGAGCGCTCAGCGGCTCGGCGACCGTTGCATCACCGCGATGCCTGCGGGTGCAGCGGCCTGTATGCCTCCCCGTCGTGCGCGTTCCACCACTCCCCGGCGCTTCAGGCCTTCTTTAGCGACCGCTCTAACCTGGATGGATGCCGCAATCCCCGCGCCGTTCCCCAGACCTCCAGCGGCTGGCCGCTTCGCGCAGCCCCGCCCCGGCGCTGTGGGTCGCCGCGCTGTGCCTCGCCGGGCTTGTCGCCACATGGGTCGTCGCGGCGCTAGTGCCGATCACCCATGCCCACGACGCGAGCGCCCTCTATGACTTCACCCGCCTTGGCCGCCCGCGCGTGGACCTGCTCGCCAACGACCTCCTGCACCTGCTCGACCCCGGCCTCTACACGCTCTGGGCGCTCGCGCTCGTCTCGCTCGCGCTGCTCCGCCGCCGCCCGCGCCTGGCCCTCGCGCTCGCCGTCGTGCTGCCCCTGGCGCCGCTCTCCGCCGAGATCCTCAAGCCGCTGCTCGCCCACCCGCACGCCTACTCCGGTCTGAAGGACATCACCGCGGCCTCCTGGCCCAGCGGCCACGCCACCGCCGCGACGACGCTCGCGCTGTGCACCCTGCTGGTTGCGCCCGTCCCTCTGCGACCGCTTGTCGCCGCGCTCGGCACATGCTTCGTGTTCGGCGTCGGCCTCTCGCTGTTGATCCTCGCCTGGCACATGCCCAGCGACGTGTTCGGCGGCTACCTGCTCGCGGGCCTGTGGGTCTCACTCGCCGTCGCCGCCGTGCGCTCCTCCGAGCGCCGCCGGCTCCTTGCGGCCGGGAACGGCGGCGAGCTACGCCGCGGTACCCCCGGCGTCCGCGCCGTGCGCGCCGGGCTCCCACAATGACTCGCGCGCCTCGTTCACCGCGCGGCTGAGGATGAACAGCAGGTCGGACAGCCGGTTCAGGTAGCGCACGACCTCGGGGTTGCCCTCCTCGCCCACGGCGATCGCGCAGCGCTCCGCGCGCCGGCACACCGTGCGGCATACGTGCAGTTGCGCCGCCGCCGGTGTCCCGCCCGGGATCACGAACGAGCGCAGCGGTGCAAGCCCCGCGTTGACCTCGTCGCACGCCTGCTCCAGCCACTCCGTGTAGGCGGGGGAGATGCGCAGCCGCGCCGGCGCCTTGCGTTTCGTCTCCTCGCTCGGCTCGGGCGCGCTCAGGTCCGCGCCCACATCCAGCAGATCGTTCTGCACCCGCCGCAGCCACCCCGCGATGCGCGGCGGCAGCCCCGGCTGGCACAGTGCCACGCCGAGCGTCGCGTTGAGCTCGTCCACGGTCCCGTATGCCTCCACGCGCGGGTGCAGCTTGGAGACGCGACTCATGTCTCCGAGATGGGTCTCCCCGTCGTCGCCGAGCTTCGTGTAAATACGCGTGAGGTTGATGGTCATGGCTCGGGCCGACTTCCGGTCGGCCCTCTGATGTTAATGGCTGCCTCCTGGCGGCCTCGGCCGGCTCTGCGAGCCTATGGCTTCCTTTGGGCGGGCGGGCGCCGGCAACGCGGCCCTCGCCGGGCCGGCTCTGTCCGGCCCTCCTCCATCCTAATGGCCGGCGCTCCGCCCGCCCGTCTGTCCAGCCGTGCGCGCCGGGCTGGCACATGTCGGCCCGATCGGATACGTTCCCGCCCTTCACATGCGGGTAGGCGTTCCCAAGGAAACCGTCGCCGGCGAGCACCGAGTTGCGCTCGTTCCGGAGGTCGTCGGCAAGCTGAAGGCCAAGGGCCTCGACGTGCTCGTGCAGCGCGGCGCGGGCTCGGGTGCGCTGCTGCCCGACGACGCCTTCGCCGCCGCGGGCGCCGAGCTCAGCGACGACGCCGCCGAGGTGTGGCGCTCTGACATCGTCGTCAAGATCGCGCCGCCCTCCGAGCAGGAGATCGCCCAGCTGGGCGCCGGCTCGATCCTGATCGGCTTCCTCGCGCCGCTCTCGAGCCCGCAGACCACGCGCGCGCTCGCCGCCGCGAAGGCGACCGCCTTCGCGATGGAGGCGATCCCGCGCATCTCCCGCGCGCAGTCGATGGACGCGCTCTCCTCGCAGTCCAACGTCGCCGGCTACAAGGCCGCGCTGCTCGGTGCCGAGAGCATGGGGCGCTTCTACCCGATGCTCATGACCGCCGCCGGCACGATCCCGCCCGCCAAGGTACTCGTGCTTGGTGTTGGCGTCGCCGGGTTACAGGCGCTCGCCACCGCCAAGCGTCTCGGTGCGCGCACCACCGGCTACGACGTGCGCCCCGAGGTCGCCGAGCAGGTGCGCTCGCTCGGCGCGCAGTGGCTCGACCTTGGCCTCGAGGCCAGCGGCGAGGGGGGCTACGCACGCGAGCTAACCGAGGATGAGCGCGAGCGCCAGCAGCAGGCTTTGACCGATGCCATCAAGGGCTTTGACGTGGTCATAACCACCGCCCTCGTCCCCGGGCGCCCCGCCCCCAGGCTTGTCACCAAGGAGGCCGTAGAGGGGATGAAGCCCGGCTCCGTCGTCATCGACATGGCCGGCGAGGCCGGCGGCAATTGCGAGCTGACCTCCCCCGGTGAGACCGTCGTGCGCCACGACGTCAAGGTCGTCTCCCCGCTGAACCTCCCCGCCACGATGGCCGAGCACTCCTCGCAGCTGTTCGCGCGCAACATCCAGGCGCTCCTCGACCTGTTCGTCGGCGAGGACGGCGCCCTGAAGCTCGACTTCGAGGACGAGATCGTCGCCGGCTCCTGCGTCGTGCGCGACGGGGAGATTGTCCACGCGGGGGCCAAAGCGGCGACAGAAGGA
Organism: uncultured Solirubrobacterales bacterium; assembly: GCA_963723045.1. GTDB lineage: Bacteria > Actinomycetota > Thermoleophilia > Solirubrobacterales > Solirubrobacteraceae > Palsa-744. The sequence goes on from CAVROU010000001.1 coordinate 1,183,494, forward strand.
GCCTCATGATCGCGAGTGTCCTGACAACCAATCTGGCGATCCTCGTCCTTGCCGGCTTCATCGGCTTCGTCGTCATCTCCAAGGTCCCCAACACGCTCCACACGCCGCTGATGTCCGGCACCAACGCGATCCACGGCATCGTGCTGCTAGGTGCCCTTTTGCTGTTCGGACTGCCCGGCCTTGACGGGTTCAGCAAGGCGCTGCTGGTGATCGCCGTGGCCTTCGGCACGATCAACATCATCGGCGGCTTCCTCGTCACCGACCGCATGCTCGAGATGTTCAAGTCCAAGCCCAAGGCGAAAGCCGATAAGGACGACGAGCGGGAGGGTGGCGCATGACCCTGCCGCTCGCCACCAGCTTCCTGCAGGGCGAAAGCTTCATCTACGTCCTCTACATCATCGCCTTCGCCCTCTTCATCCAGGGCCTGCGCGGCCTCGCCGGGCCGACCACCGCCGTGCGCGGCAACCGCATCGCCGCCGTCGGCATGGCCATCGCCGTCATCGCGACCTTCCTGAGCCCCGGCGAGGGCAACTGGGGTCTGATCGCGCTCGGCCTCGCGCTTGGCGTCGCCGTCGGCGTGCCCGCGGCGCGCAACGTGAAGATGACCGCGATGCCGCAGATGGTCGCGCTGTTCAACGGCGTCGGTGGCGGCGCCGTGGCGCTGATCTCCTGGGTCGAGTTCCGCCACCTCGGGTCCACCTACGGATCGCACACCGTGCTGACGACCGAAAGCGGCATCTCGATCAGTGTCGGCGGCGTGCCCACGTACGTGGCGATCTTCTCCGTCTTCGCCGCCATCGTCGGCTCGATCTCCTTCTGGGGTTCCAACATCGCCTTCGGCAAGCTCCAGGAAGTGATCCCCGGGCGCCCGATCTCCTTTGGCTCTGCACAGCAGATCGTCAACCTGGTGCTGCTGATCCTCGCGCTCGCCGCCGGCATCGCCCTGGTCGGCGGCACGCACTCCGAAGCGCTCTTCATCGGCATGCTCATCGTCGCCGCGCTGCTCGGCAACGCCGTCGTGCTGCCGATCGGCGGCGCCGACATGCCCGTCGTGATCTCGCTGCTCAACGCCTTCACCGGACTCTCCGCCGCGGCGACCGGCATGGCGCTCAATAACCCCGCGCTGATCGTCGCGGGCATGATCGTCGGCGCCTCGGGCACGATCCTCACGAACCTCATGGCCACCGCCATGAACCGCTCGATCCCCTCGATCGTCGCCGGCGGCTTCGGCGGCGGCGGCGCTGTGGCCGGAGCCGAAGGTGCCGGCGAGCACGCCGGCACCGTGCGCTCCACGAGCGCCTCCGACGCCGCGATCCAGCTCGCCTACGCCAACCGCGTCGTCGTCGTCCCCGGCTACGGCATGGCCGTCGCCCAGGCCCAGCACGCCGTGCGCGAGCTCACCAAGGAGCTCGAGAGCCGCGGCGTGGAGGTCACCTACGCGATCCACCCCGTCGCCGGACGCATGCCCGGCCATATGAACGTGCTGCTCGCCGAGGCCGACGTGCCCTACGACCAGCTCAAGGAGATGGACGACGCCAACCCCGAGTTCCAGCGCACCGACGTCTCGCTCGTAATCGGCGCCAACGACGTCACCAACCCCGCGGCCAAGAACAACTCCGCCTCGCCGATCTACGGCATGCCGATCCTCGAGGTCGCCGACAGCCGCTCGGTGATCGTCATCAAGCGCTCGATGAACCCCGGCTTCGCCGGCATCGAGAACGAGCTCTATTTCGATCCCAAGACGGCCATGCTGTTTGGCGACGCCAAGTCCGCCGTCTCTGAGATCACCGCCGAGCTTTCGCAGCTCTAGCTGGGACGCCCGCTAGGCGGCGCAATGCTGCGTCCTCGCTCGCTTGAGTACCGAAGCCGGGAGACACTCGCCTTCGGCTCGCATCCCCGTTTTGGCCAGCACTCGGCGCTCGCTGCGTCCTTGCCTTGCTTGCCCAGCGGACGTCCCAGCCTGTAAGTGGCCCGTCAGAATGGTTTGCGTGGTTTTCACGTAACCGTCTGCCTATGCCATTGACTTTGTAGGTTGCCTCTGTTCATGGCGCAGTTGATGATGTATCCTGCTCTCAACTGAAAGCGATGGACGGGCTTAATTCTGTATGTCAGTATGGAAAGCCTCCGTCGGTCAGGGTCGTGGGAGAGGTGGTCGGCGCGGCTGTCGAAGTCGACGGGGTGCGTGGCTTGCGGCGCTTGTGGGCAGCCTTACGCTGCTAGGTGCCGGTCCGAGTGCTGCCATCGTGGGGGGCCAGAGCGTACCGATCGCCGACTTCCCTTTTCAGGTTGCCCTGTATGACCCGCAGGCCGGCTCGGTCGCCGACGGGTTCTTCTGCGGCGGTGTGATCGTCGATGCCACCCACGTCGCCACTGCCGCGCACTGTGCGATGGACGAGGGCACAGGCCAGGTGACCCCGCCGGGGGAAATCGCGGTGCTCGCCGGCACCGCGCGCCTCGCCCGCGCCGGCGCTCCCCCCGCCGGCGCGATCGAGGACCCCGCGAGCGCCACCTCGCTCGACCCGGCATACGAACCTTCGATCAACGACTACGACGTGGCCGTCATCCGCCTCGAGCGGCCGCTGTGGACGGGTCCGACGCCGCCGCTCGACGGTCACAGCACGGTCGCCCCGATTGCGGTGAGCGCCGCGCTGGCCGCCGCCTACGCCAACCCCGCGGCCGGCGGGCCGCCGATCGCCGCGACCGTTAGTGGCTGGGGGGACGCGCGCGCGGCATCCCCCGACAGCAGGGGCCTTGAAGGCGTCTATCCGAGCGATCTGCGCGCCGTGCAGGTCCCGCTCGTACCTGCCACCACGTGTGACGCCACATATGGCGGTCCCCTCTCCTCCCAGCCGATCACCTCCAGGATGCTGTGCGCGGGAGCCGCCGAAGGAGGCAGGGACTCGTGCTTCGGGGACAGCGGCGGGCCGCTGGTCGTCGGCGGCGGCCCCGGCACCCCACCGGGCGACTACGTGCTTGCGGGGCTCGTGAGCTTCGGCGAAGGCTGCGCGCAGTCGGAAAGTCCGGGGGTGTACGCGTCGATCGCCAACCCCCAGATCGCCGCCTTCCTCACCTCGAACCCGCCGCAGACGCCACTGGGTCCCACGGGCCGGACGGCCAGCGCCAGACACCTGCGCCAGCCCGCCCACGGGCACCGCCCGGCCCACTGCAAACGACCGGCGCACAGCCATTTGCGACACTGGCGGTGTGCTCGACCGCCCGTCCGCCCTCGCCGCGCTGGCCGCGCATGAGTTCGACGTCCTCGTCGTAGGCGGGGGCATCACCGGCGCGGGGGTCGCGCTGGACGCCGCCACGCGCGGCTATTCGGTGGCCCTGGTGGAGCGCGCCGACTACGCAGCCGGCACCTCCTCGTCGCTCCTCCAAGCTCGTGCACGGCGGGCTGCGTTACCTACAGCACCTCGATCTCGGCCTCGTGCGCGAGGCACTCCTGGAGCGCCAGCTGATGGTCGCGCTCGCGCCGCACCTCGTGCGGCCGCTCGCGCTCGTCGTGCCCGCCTTCGAGGGGGTGCGCCCGGACAGGCTGATGGGGGTGGGGCTGAATCTGTACGACGTCATGTCGCGCGATCGGCTGCGCCAGCGCAAGGACGACACCGAGAGCTCCTGGAGCCCCGCGCGCCACCGCACCATCTCCGGGGAGGAAGTGCGTCGAGCTGCTGCCCGCCCTCGCCGCGCGCGAGCCCACGAGCGGGTACCTCTTCTACGACTGCCAGACAGACGATGCGCGGCTCGTGCTGACGGTGCTGGGCGAGGCCGAGCGGTTCGGCGCCGTCTGCGCCAACCGCCTCGATGCGCAAGAGCTGCTGCTGGAGGACGAGGGCCGCGCGCGCGGGGTGCTCGTGCGTGACGAGGAGTCAGGCGAGCAGTTGCAGGTGCGCGCCGCAAACGTCGTCAATGCCACCGGCGTGTGGGCGGACGAGCTGCAACCGCAGGAGCTGCAGGGCGAGGCCGATCTGCGCATCCGCCCCTCGCGCGGCACGCACATCACCCTGCGCCACGAGGATCTACCGCTGAGTGCCGGTGCGATCGTGCCGGCCGGCGGGGGGCGCACGATCTTCGCCCTGCCCTGGCTGGGACGCACGCTGGTGGGGACCACCGACAACGACTACGAGGGCGAGTCGCTGGAGCACGTCGCGCCGGCGCAGGAGGAAATCGAGTACCTGCTGGAGGCCGTCAACGAGTTCTTCGCCACCTCGCTCACGCCCGCCGAGCTGACAGGCGCCTACGCGGGGGTGCGCCCGCTGATCTCCACCGGCGACGCGAAGAAGTCAGTCGACATCTCACGCAAGGCCGAGCTGTATGAGACCTCAAGCGGCATGATCACCATCACCGGCGGCAAGCTCACGACCTGGCGGCGCATGGCCAAGCTGGCGGTCGACCGGCTCGTGGAGCGCGAAGCGCGCGAGGCGCCCTGCCACACCCACGAGATCCCCCTCGGCCAGGCGATCGCAGTCGAGGAGCTGCCAAGCGTGGAGGGAGTCCCCACGGAGTCCTACGCGGCCCTCGCAGCGCGCTACGGCTACGCCGCGCACCAGGTGCTCGCGCTCGCGGCCGAGCGCGGCGAGCTGGCCCAGCCGGTCGTGCCCGGCCTGCCCGACCTGCTCGCCGAGGTTGCGCTGGCCGCCCGCTCTGAGCAGGCGCGCTCGGTGGGAGACGTGCTCCTGCGGCGCACCCGCCTCGGGCTCCTCGCCGCGCGCGAGCTCGACGGAGACCCCGTGCGCCGCGTCGCCGAGGTGCTCGCACGAGAGCTCCAGTGGGACCCCGCGCGGGTGGCGCTCGAGACCGAGCGCTTCGCCGAGGAGGCACGCGCCGAGGGGCTCGCCGGGACGTGAACAGCTCGACGGTCTCCGGGTCGTGCGGCGGCCGATGAGTCTCGGCCACGACAGCGCCGTCTCGCGTAGATTCTGCCTGCGCATCGCCGGACGGGAGCTGGAGCTGGGGGAGCGGCCGCTGCTGATGGGCATCGTCAACGCCTCGCCGGACTCCTTCAGTGACGGCGGTCGCTACGCAGACGAAGAGCAGCGCGTCGGGTTGGCGCGCTCGCTCATCGCCGATGGCGCCGGCATCCTCGACGTCGGCGGCGAGTCCGCCTCCACGGGGCGCCCCCCCGTGGATGCCCAGGAGGAGATCGAGCGCGTCGCGCCGCTGATCGAGCGGATCGTGGCCTTGGATACCGCCAGCCCCCCCGTCGTCTCGGTGGATACCTACAAGCCTGCCGTCGCGCGCGCGGCGATCGCGGCGGGGGCGAGCATCGTCAACGACGTCAGTGGCCTACGCGACCCCGAGCTGGCTCGCGTCTGCGCGCAGACGGGCGCGGCGCTCGTGGTGATGCACACGCGAGCGGCCCCCAAGCAACGCCTACAGGACCCCGACCTGTACGGGGAGCGGAGTCATCGAGGACGTGCTCAAGTTCCTGCGGGAGCGCGTAGCGCTGGCGTTGGCTCAGGGAATGGCGCGCGAGCAGCTCGTGCTCGACCCTGGTCCCGACTTCGCCAAGACACCGGCGCAGACGATTGAGCTGCTCGCCCACACAGACGGCCTGCACGAGCTGGAGCTACCTTTGCTGTGGGCCGTCTCACGCAAGGACTTCATCGGTGCTCTGACAGCCCGTCCGCCGCGTGAGCGGCTGGGGGGGACACTCGCCGCGCTGGCGCACGGGGTGGACGTGGGAGCGCACATCTTCCGCGTGCACGACGTGCGTGCCGCGGCGGACTTCCTGCGCGTGCGCGCTGCTCTTTGCGGCGATACGGTCCCGCAGAGGGATCTGGCGCTCGCCGAGGAACACCGCTACGAGCGCTCACAGGAGTAATCTGCAAAGCGCAAAAGCGGGTGCCGGGGGCTGTCCAACGCCACCGGGCGCCAACCGCCCAATCCGAAACGAAGGAGAAGCACATGGCTGTATTGGAGCGCTCCGAGCTGGAGGCAAGTCCCCTAGCGGACCTGCACGCGATCGCCGACCAGGTGGGCCTCGACGGCTTCCGGCGCCTGCGCAAGGCCGAGCTGATCGACACGATCCTCGAGCGCACCGGCAGTGATGCCGGGGAGACGACTTCCTCCGAGCCGCGCGAGGAGCGCGAGGAGCGCGAGCCCAGCACGCGCAGGCGCCGTGCCGGGCGCACCCGGCGGGGCAAGACCGCGGACGAGGAGCCGCGTTCGGAGCGGACACGCCCCGAGCGGACACGCCCCGAGCGTGAGGGGGCTCGCCCCGAGCGCGAGGACAAGGAGAACAAGGAGGAGAAGGGAGCCGCAGAGCGGCAGGCCGAGGGCGTCGTCGAGCTTCTGGGCAACGGCTCGGCCTTCCTGCGCGTCGACCCGCCCGAGCCCTCCGACGAGGACGTCTACATCTCCGCTGCCCAGGTGCGCCGCTGCGAACTGGTCTCCGGTGACCGTGTAAGCGGGCCGGTGCGCACGCCCCGCCGCTCAGAGCGCTACCCATCGCTGGCGCGTGTGGACACGATCAACGGCGCCTCCTCAGAGACGGTCTCCGAGGGTGCGCGTTACGAGGATTTGGCGGCGACCCATCCGACCGAGCGCCTGGAGCTCGACGCGGCCGACCCGACGCTGAAGGCGATCGAATGGCTCACGCCGATCGGCCGCGGCTCACGCGCGTTGATCGTCGGTGCTGCCCGCGCGGGCAAGACCGAGGTCCTGCGCCGTCTGCTGGGCGCGCTCGCACAGCGCGAGGGCCTGGAGCTGACGCTTGTGCTCGCCGGCGTGCGCCCCGAGGAGGTCGCCGACTGGGACCAGGTGCCGCCCGCCCCGGTGGCGCCCAGTGCGACGCTCTCGTTCGCCGCCTCGCCCGATCTGCAGGGTCAAGCGGTGGAGCACGCGATCGAGACCGCCAAGCGCGTGGCGGTACGCGGCGCGGACGCGGTCGTGCTGATCGACAGCCTCGACGGGCTGCACCCGCACGTGGCGCGCCGCGCATTGGCCGCCGCGCGCAACCTGGTCGAGGGTGGCTCGCTGACGGTGATCGCCACTGCCACCAAGCCACTCGGCGGGGAGAGCACTCTCGTTGCCCTCGACGTGGCCCTCACCTCCACCGGACGCCTGCCTGCCCTGGATCTCGTCAACAGCGGCACCCTTCGCCCGGAGCTGCTGGTGGGCGAGGAGGAGGCCCAGAACATCACGCGTGCACGCGCGGAGGCGCTGGCGGGCTAGGAATTCGCCGCTGGCGAGTAGGGGGATGGCGAGCCGTCCGAGTCGTCCGAATCGTTGTGGGGCCGGATGGGCCGGAGGCGTGGGTTGTGGTTTCTCTTTTAAAAGTTGATAACTATAGTATCTACGTCGTATAGACGTTTGCGATCATGATTTGAAATCAGCGTCTATACGCGACCCGCCCCCACGACGGCTCGGGCGCCAGCTCGATCGGCTCGCAGCTGCGGTCGGGCTGCACGTAGACGAACGAGCAGGTCTCCTGCACGAAGGCGATGTTGAGCTCGCCCTCGTTGACGCGCTGGTCGAGCCATGCACCGCGGAAGACCAGGCGGCGCAGCCAGTGCACGAGCGAGCGCTCGGCCGGACCCACGAGCTCGGCCCAGCACTCGTTGACATGCTCGCCGAGCGCCGATGCGGGGTCCTGGATGTCGCCGTTGACAGCGAGGTTCACGAGGTCTTCGAGCTCGTCCTCGCCCAGGCGCCCGCCGACGAAGCCGAGCTTCAGCGCGGCCTGCTCGCAGCGCTCGGCGAAGTCGCCTTCGTTGAACGTGAAGCGCAGCTCACCGTATTCGAGGACGAAGTCCTCACCTGAGTCGTAGTTTCCGCGGCGTGTCTTATCCATGACTTGTGCCGGGGGTTGGTTGGGACCCGGGCCGTCGGAATCATAAGCGCGGCTCCTGCTCTGGCGGATGGGGTGCACGGGAACTTGCAGGCGGTGGGAGAGCATCCGGTGGGGGCCGGCCTATTGGACTGGTGGGCCATCGTCTGCGCTATGGCGGTTCCTCGCAGCCAGCGCGTCGGCTGACTGGGCCGATCGCCGGCCCGCCCCGCCCTGGCTATACCCTGCCCGAGATGGCACGTCTGACAGAGCACGGCCTGCGACGGTCGGTGGGGGTCCCGGGGCTGTTCGCCACCGCCTATGGCAACGTGGGCTCCTCGATCTACTACGCCCTGGGGCTGGTGGCGGCGCACGCGCTGGGGCTCACGCCGCTGGTGTTCCTGTTCGCCGGAGGCCTGTTCGCGCTGATCGCCAAGACCTACGCTGAGGGCGCCGCGATGTTCCCTGAAGCCGGGGGGTCCTCCTCATTCGCGCGACACGCCTTCAACGAGGTGGTCTCGTTCTTCGCAGGGTGGGCGCTGAGCCTCGACTACATCCTCACGATCGCGATCTCGGCGTTCTTCGTGCCCCACTACCTGAGCGCGTTCCCCGGGCTCGGGGGGCTCAACCACAACCCGGGCGACATCATCGGCGGGTTGATCACCGTGGTCGTGCTGGCCGGCCTGAACATCCGCGGACTGGGGGAGTCGGCCAAGCTCAACTTCATCCTCGCGATCACCGACCTCAGCACGCAGGTCATGCTGGTGGCGCTGGGGGCGGTGCTGGTGCTGAACCCCTCGCTCCTGATCCATCAGGTGCACCTGGGCTCGGTGCCGACGTGGCACGAACTGATCTTCGCGCTGTCGCTGGCGATGCTCGCCTACACCGGCATCGAGACGGTCTCGAACATGGCCGAGGAGGCGCGTGACCCCGGCCGCGAGGTGCCCAAGGCGATCAACCTGGTCGTGCTGGCGGTGCTGGGCGTATACCTGGGCATCTCCTTCGTCGCGCTCTCCGCGCTGCCCGTCATCCACCACGGTGCCGGTTACAGCCCCGCTCTGCAGGAAAGCTTCAAGCACCCGGGCTATGCCACGGAGCTCGGCGGCTTCTTCCAGAACGACCCGGTGCTGGGGATCGTCTCGCGGCTGGGCCTACACGGCACGGTGCTGCACCTCGCCCAGTACTACGTGGGTCTGCTGGCGGCGACGATCCTGTTCATCGCCACCAACGCGGGCATGATCGGCATCTCGCGCCTGTCGTGGTCGCTGGCCGAGCACCGCCAGCTGCCGAGCGTGTTCTCGCGGCTGCACTCGCGCTACCGCACGCCGTGGTTCACGATCGTGTTCTTCTCGGGCCTCGCAGGCGTGCTGATCCTGTACGGGAACACGAACGTGCTGGGCAATCTCTACTCGTTCGGGGCAATGCTCTCGTTCACGACTGCCGCGATCGCGGTCGTCGCGTTGCGGATCAAGGATCCCGACCGCGAGCGTCCCTACCGGATGCCGTGGAATGTGACCATCCGCGGCTCCTCGATCCCGCTGACGGCCGTGATCGGCGGGATCGGCACCTCCCTGACATGGGTGGCGGTGGTCGTCTACCACACCGAGGCACGCATCGTGGGCATCCCCTGGATGGTGTTCGGGATGGCCGGTTACCTGTACTACCGCCACCGCCAGGGCCTCAGCCCCACCAAGCAGTACCGCATGCCGCGCGCCGAGCGCCCGGCGGACTTCCAGGAGCTCGATTACCGCACCGCGCTTGTACCGATCTTCGGCACCGACGTGAGCGCCACCGCGCTCACGAGCGCCGCCAAGCTGATCGGCGAAGACGGCGTGGTGTACGCAGTATTCGTGCTGCCAGTCCCCAGCCAGCTCTCCCTGGAGGCGGGCCTTGAGGTAGAGGAGGCGCAGGGACGCTCGGTGCTCGAGGGTGCGCGCATCAAGGCGCGCCGCGCGGGCATCAAGATCCACACCGGCCTGATCCGCACGCGCCACCCGGGGGCGGCGCTCGTCGAGGAGGCCCAGCGGATCGGGGCGGACGTGATCTACTGGTCCACGCTGCACGCCCCGCGGGGCGAGCAGCGTATCGGGCCGACCGCGGCCTATCTGTTGAGTCGCCGGCCGTGCCGGGTGATCATCGAGACGGAGAACCGGCCGGTGGCCAATCGCGCGGCGCCGGTCCCGGCGCCGCTGGCGCCGGCTTGAGTTCGCTGGGTCGCAAGGTGGACCGCGAGAGCTCCCTCCCGCTTCGGGCGAACCGCGCGTACCGTGCTGGCCGGCCTAGCCACGGTGACAGGTACAGGGGAAGGAAGTTGACTTGCTCGCCTCGTCTCGCCTCCGCACCGCTTGTGCTATCAGCGCGCGGCATGAACAGATGGCCTTGGAACGGCGTCATGGTCGCCGTGGAGTACATCGGGGTCGAGGTCGTAGCCGTTGGGCCATACGACGGTCCCCAACTCGGGGTCGACGCGCACCTGGCGGAAGTACGCGGGGTCCTGCAGCGGCTCGGCCATAGGTCCCCAGAGGTCACGCGAGAGATCGACTTCGCGGACCAAGCCATCGGTGAAGGACAGGCGCAATCGGAAGCCCGCCAGTGGCTCGACAGCTGTAATACGCGGGAGGGGAGCGTCGCTCATGGCAGTGGATCAATGCTAGCGAGCGGCGTGTGGGCCTGGGCGCTCTCCCAGTTGGCGCGCAACTCGGCCCGATGCAACTCGGCCCACTCGCGGATGAGTCGCAGGGCGCGGATCGGCAGTTGGCCCGCCAGCGGCGTGCCGGTGGCGATGACGATCTGCGCCTCGTACTCCCCGTAGCGAGCGTGGAAATGGGGCGGCGCGTGATCGCCGCTGTACATTGTCACGACGATCCCGTAGAACGCGCTGATTCGGGGCATCAGGCGCCACGCCTTGGGCGTTGGATGGTCCCGAGGATCGGGGCCTCATGGGCCCGCCGGGCGCGTCGCGATTGATCGTCGGGTGTCATTCCGGGCAGGCTACCCACGGCCCCGGTTGCGTCAGTTGGTTTGGGCAGCAGCCCTCCGAGCCCGCCCAAACCCCGCCGAATCGCTCCTAGTCCAGCTTGATCGAGGATCGGCCAAAACCGGTGGATCGCCAGCGATCGCCTATAGATCCAGCCTTTCGACCTTCGCCCAAGCTGATCCCTTCAGCGGCAGCCGACCGGCGGCTAGACGACGCCGTCGCTAAGACTGCTTGTTCTTCTCCGCGTACATTGCATCCATGCGCGACATGCCCTTCGGCGGGATGATGCCGCCGACGATCCAGAACGGGAAGAAAAAGAAGCCGAGGATGAACATCACCCAGTGGCCGCCCTTAATCGTTCTAAACCCAAAATAGACCAGCAAGAAAACATAGATAATGAACGCAAGGACTCCGATTCCTGCATATCCGGCGGTGCTCACAGCGAGGAACAAGGAGAACTCCATCCTGGTCGAGTGCGGCCAAGTCTAGCGCGGCTCACGCGGCCGTATCCGAGTCTTTGCGGATCATCCCCGCCTGTTTTCGGGTCCCCTACGAACCAGACAGTCCCAACACGACCCGCGTCCGCGTGACGCCGTTACCGAGCGGCTCACCGCCCCCGGCGGTGAGCGTCGTGAGCGACTGCAGATAAGGCAAGACGCCCGAGATGCCGCCGGTCTGGGTGAGGCCGAGCGTTTCGATCAGGGTCACGAGCGTGGGGAATTCGACGAGCAGACTTGGCTGCAGGCCGTGGCCGAGCGTGGCCGCGGCGGTGTGGTAGGCGGGGGAGGCGGACAGCGTGGAGGAGGGGTTGAGCGCTTCCTGCACCGACGCCGGCCCGACGCCGATCGCGAACTTGTCGTTTGCAGCGCCGATCGCGACCACCACGGGGAAGTTAGGGATCCTCACCGTCACGGCTTCTTCGGCGCCGGGGATCGTCGTGGGTGTCGCTTCGGCGCCGGCCTTCGTGTAGGCGGCGGCGAGCTTTGCGACCGCTTCGCGCGAGCGTGTCGGATTGGTCGATGTCGCGAGGAGTCCGGCCTGCAGGTTGAGCAGCCCGCTGCCGCTGGCGAACACGCCGGCGGAGCTCATCCAGCTCAGGAGGTCGCGATTGCTTTCGACGCTCTGTGAGGAGAGCGGTGCGAGCGCGCCTTCCAAGCTGTAGTTGCCGAGTTTCACCTTCGCCAGCAGTCCGACCAGCGTGGGCAGGGCCTTCGGTTCGGTGCCGACCGTGGCACTGACGTTGGCGATGCCTGCTGCCAGCCAGGAGCCGCCGGGCAGCCCGCCCACGACCTGCGCGGTGCTCGCGCTGGGCAGCAGCCCCGCTCCTTCGGCACCGGCGCGGGGGATCGAGTCGACGTCGAGCGCGATCGCATTTGCTTCCGGCAGTAGTGAGAGGTAGGCCTGTTCAGTGCCGGCCAGCAGGCCGTCGAGTGAGGACAGCGCCGCGCTGCGCACATACAGGTGGGCGAGGGCGTCCGGTTCGGCCGTGGAGGCGAGCTTCGAGTAGCCCGGAGCGTGCACGATCGAGCTCGTGGCGCCCGCCTGCTCGGTTTCGATCGCGCTCTTCAATGCCGTCTCGCTGCCCAGCACGGCGAACTTGCCGACGATTCCCTCCGCGTTGCCGTTCGCGGCCACGTCGTAGGTGACGCCCTTATAGGTCGTTGCGTGCGCGCCCGTTTCGCTCGCGCGCGCCTGCAGGAATGCCTGGGCTTTGCTCACGTCGGTCGTGTCGAGCACGATCGCGCCCTGCGCGTAGCGTCCGGTGAGCAGCCCGCTCAGGGCGCCTTCGGCAAGCGCCGCGACGTTGCCCGAGACCAGGACTTCGGAGAGCGTTCCCGTGAGCGCGCTCGTCGCCTTGGCGGCGTCGATCGAGCTGAGGAAGGCGCCTGCGTTGGCACCAAGCCAGGGCTTGACTTCGCTCGAGTAGTCGATCGGATGGCCGCTGGGAGAGAGCAGCTTAAGTAGCCCGCTGAAGGGTTCCCCGGAGTGCGAGAGCTTGCGCGCGTCGGCTTCGGTGTCGCTCTTCAGCGATCCGCTCGGGTGCACGACCGCGCCGATGTATAGCGGCGCCGTGGCCGGCACGATCGTGGCCGGATCAGGTGCCGGCGGGCTGCTTGAGCCGCAGCCGGCGAGCCCGAACAGCAGCGCGCACGCGCCGAGTGCCAGCGAGGTCGAGAGGGAGCGCAAGACACTGATCGTACGCAAGTTCGCTCGCATTTCGTCGACCTGCAAGCCCTCTTGCGCTTTTGCACGCCTTCGCGGCGCGGGCGGTGCAGCTATCGGAAACCGGCCTTGAGCAGCCATTTCTAGGCATTTTGGGGGTCTTCGACGGGTGAGGTGGGAAAAAGTGTGCAATTAGGGTTGCGTTGTGGGAGGAAGTGGGGTAGATTCGCACCAGCGAGCCGTGGTGGAGAGGCTCCTCCCACCTCTCCACCTCGGCTCGAGTAATCGAGGCCGGCGAGCCGGATCCCTCGTTTCCAGTCCTCGAGGGTGGCGCAGTCCCGGTCGTGGGCCGGGCAAGCCGAGCCCTCGTTTCAGTCATAGGAGCCGACGACAGTGGCTTTCCGCGGGACCTTCGACCACACCCTCGACGCCAAGAACCGCCTCACGGTTCCTGCCCGCTATCGCGCCGCGCTGTCCGAGGGGGTTGTGCTGGCGATGCCCGTCGACCTCGAGCCGTGCGTGGGCGTGTGGCGCCCGCAGGAGTACGAGCACTACACCGAGCGCGCGCTGGCCGAGCTGCCGCCGCTGTCGCCGCGCCTGGCGGAGCTCGAGCGCTTCTTCTACGGCAGCTCCCACGACGCCGATCTCGACGCCGCCGGGCGGATCATGGTGCCCGGCTTCCTTGGCGAGCACGCGGGCCTCGCCAAGGAGGTCGTCGTCGTCGGCGCGGGCGATCGTCTGGAGCTGTGGGACAGAGACCGCTGGAACGAGCACCGACCGACGCTGCTGGGCGGCGTCGCGGAGATAACCGCACGTGTCGACCACCCTTGAGATGCCCGCCGCCTCGACCACACTGCTTGAGATGCCCGCCACCCACACACCGGTGCTCGCGCAGGAGCTGCTGGAACTGCTCGACCCGCGGCCGGGCCAGACGGTCATCGACTGCACCTTCGGCGGCGGCGGTCACGCGCGCCTGGTGGCCGAGCGCCTAGGCTCGGAGGGAACACTGATCGCGATCGATCGCGATCCGCTCGCGCAGGAGCGCTGTGGCGCGCTCGCAGAGGAGGTCCCCTGCACGGTGCGCTTCATCCGCGGCGGCTACGCCGAGGCGCTGGAGCAGCTCGCGGAGGAGGGGCTGCGCGCCGAGGGCGTGTACTTCGACCTGGGCATGTCCTCGATGCAGGTCGACACGCGCGAGCGGGGCTTCTCCTACTCCTACCAGGCGCCGCTGGACATGCGCATGGACCCCGCCCAGGAGCTCAGCGCGGCGGAGATCGTCGCCGACTGGGACCAGCGTCAGCTCACCGGTGTGCTGCGCGAGTACGGCGAGGAGCGCCACGCCTCGTCGATCGCCCGTGCGATCGTCCGCGCTCGCGCCCGCCGGCCGATCGACACGACGCTCGAGCTCGTGGACATCATCAACTCCGCGATCCCCATCCCTGCGCGCTTCGCGGGTGGACACCCCGCCAAGCGCGTCTTCCAGGCGCTGCGGATCGCCGTCAACGACGAGCTCGGTCAGCTCGATCGCGCGCTGCCGCTCGCGTGGGATCTGCTTGCACAGCACGGGGTGCTGGCCGCGATCGCCTTCCACTCGCTCGAGGACCGGCGCGTCAAGCACTTCATGGTCGAGCGCGCCAGGGGCTGCATCTGCCCGCCTGATCTGCCCGTCTGCGCTTGCGGACGCGAGCCCGAGGCGACGCTGCTCTCACGCCGCGCGATCGTGCCCTCCGCGGGTGAGATCGCGCGCAACCCACGTGCCGCATCCGCGCGCCTACGCACGGCCGCCAAGTTGATCGACACAACAGGAGGTCAGGCATGACGCCGCCGCCCGCCGCAGCAGCAGCATTGCCCGGGACCCGTCCCGTTCCCACCCGCCCGGCCCGCCCCGTCCGGCCCGCACGTCGGCCCTCCCCGCCGGCTGCCCCGGCGGCGCCGGAGCGCAGCCGTCCCGCACGGCCCCGCCGCGCTCCCGCGCGGGCTGGGCGGATGGCCCGCGTCGACACCTCCTCCGCCAGCCGGCTGCTCGACCGTCTGATCCGCAGCCGCCTGTGGATCGCGCTCGTGGCCTTCTCCCTGATCGGGATCGTGGCGATGCAGTTGTGGATGCTCAAGCTCAACGGTGGCATCGGTCGGGCGATCGAGCACGAGTCCTACCTGCAGCGCGAGAACGCGGCGCTCAGCGCCGAAAACGCCGCGGCGTCGGCGGGCGACCTGGTCGAGCAGCACGCCGTCGCCGGCGGGATGACGATCGTCCCGCCCGGATCGCTGATCTTCCTGCACACGCGCGGGTCGGCCGACGAACGCCGCGCGGCCGCGCGGCTCGCACAGCCGGTGCAGGAATCGACCGCGGGGACTGAAGCGTCCCAGGCAGCGTCCTCGTCTACGGCTACCTCGACCGCGGGAGCCGAAGCGACCCAGGCAGCGTCCTCGTCTACGGCTACCTCGGGCGCGGGAGCCGAAGCGACTCAGGCAGCATCCTCGCCGGTGGCCGCCACGAGCGCGGGGACCGAAACGACCCAGACGGCCTCCCAGCCCGAACCGGGGGGCTAGCCGGTGCCCGGCGTCCAGCGTCGTATCGGCGCTCTGTTCGGACTCTTCTTCCTGTTGCTGGTGCTGGCGGCGGGGCGCACGCTTTACCTCGGCTCCCTGCACAGCGGCGCGCTGCGCAGGGCGGCGCGCAGCCAGCAGCTCACCTACGAAAAGCTGCCCGCCGAACGCGGCACCATCACCGATCGCAACGGTATCGACCTGGCGATCTCAGAACCCGCGCAGGACATCTCGGCTACGCCCTACCTCGTCAAGAACCCGCTAGAGGCGGCGCGGCGTCTGGCGCCGCTCCTCGGCCAGTCCCAGGATGAGATCCTGACCCACCTCAGCGAGCACACGGGCTTTGTCTACCTTGCCCGGGCGCTGCCCGCGGGACGCGCTCGCGCGGTGCAGCGGTTGATGGGAAGCCTGAAGATCGAAGGCATCGCGGGGACGCCGACCATGCGACGCGTGTATCCGCGAGGCTCACTGGCGGCGCAGGTGCTCGGCCTCGTTGGCGCAGAAGGCAACGGTCGGGCGGGTCTGGAGTACTCGCTCGGACCGATCCTGCGGGGGAAGTCCGGTGAACGGCGGGTCGTCAGTGACGCGATCGGCCAGCCCGTCTCGATCGCCGACGTCCATCGCGAGGTGCCCGGCGCGGACGTCTCGCTGACGCTGGACGCCAACATCGAGCAGCGCACCGAAGACGTGCTGGGGGCGGTCGGACGGGTGTTTCACCCCAAGGACGCCACCGCGATCGTGATGGATCCCAACAGTGGCGCGATCCTGGCTATGGCCAACTGGCCACAGATCAATCCCAACGATCCCGTTGCGGCTTCGCCGCAAGCACTGGAGGAAGCGCTGGAGAATCGCGCGGCTGGCTTCGACTACGAACCGGGCTCCACGTTCAAGGCGTTCACCGTCTCGGGCGCGCTGCAGGAAGGACTGATCACGCCCGAGACAGGCTTTGAAATCCCCGACCAGATCCAGGTCGCCGACCGCACAATCCACGACGACACCGAACACCCAGGCGAGTCGCTGACGACGGCGCAGATCCTCGCCCAGTCGAGCAACGTCGGGGCGATCAAGATCGGGCTGCTGGAGGGCGCCCCCCGCTTCAGCCGCTGGGTGAAGCGCTTCGGCTTCGGCGCGCCGACGGGCGCCGGCCTCGCGGGCGAAGAGATCGGACTGGTGCCACCACTCAGCCACTACTCGGGCTCCTCGATGGGCAACCTGCCGATTGGCCAGGGCGAGTCGGTGACGCCGATCCAGATGGCCACCGCCTATGCGGCGATCGCCAACGGGGGCATCCTGCGAGCGCCGCACATCGTGCGCTCGATCGACGGGCACCCCACACGCGAGCCCGCCGGTCGGCGGGTGATCTCCACGCAGACCGCCGCCGAGTTGCGTCAGATGCTCGAAGGGGTGCTGGCCCCGGGGGGCACCGCGAGCGAGGTCTCGATCCCCGGCTATCACCTCGCCGGCAAGACGGGCACCGCCAACAAGGTCGACCCGCTCACCGGGGAATACTCCAAGAGCGCCTACGTGGCCTCGTTCATGGGCTTCGCGCCGGCCTCCGATCCGAAGCTGCTGTGCGCGGTGATCATCGACGAACCGCAATCCGGCTCGATCTTCGGCGGCGTCGTCGCCGCGCCGGCCTTTGGGCAGATCATGTCCTTTGCGTTGCCCTATCTGGGCATTCCGCCTGGATGAGGGGCCGGAGCGGAAACTAGACTCGTCTGCATGTCCGCCGGAGGCAGGAGACAGTGAGGCTTCAGGAGCTGATTCCCGACTGCGCACCGGACGTACGGGAGGTGGCGATCACCGGGCTGGCCTACGACAGCCGCCGGGTAGTGCCGGGAACGCTGTTCTTCTGTGTGCCGGGCGAGCACAGCGACGGCCACGACTTCGCCGCCCAGGCGGTGGCCGCGGGTGCCGCAGCGCTGGTCGTGGAGCGCACGCTGAACGCGGGCGTACCCGAAGTCGCGGTGCCCTCCACGCGCGCGTCCATGGGCCCGACGGCAGCGCGCTTCTATGGTGATCCCGGCACAGGGCTGCGGGTCGTGGGGGTGACGGGCACAAACGGCAAGACGACTACCGCTTACCTGGTGCGTGAGCTGCTGCAGGCGGGTGGGGAGCGCTGCGGGCTGCTGGGCACCGTCACTTCGGTGATCGCGGGGGCGGAGCGTCCCGTCACGCGCACCACGCCCGAGGCCGTCGAGGTACAGGGATCCCTGCGCGAAATGCTCGACGGAGGCGATACGGCCGCGGCGATGGAGGTCTCCTCGCATGCGCTCCAGCTGGGTCGCGTGGACGGGGTTCACTTCGCCGCGGGGATCTTCACGAACCTCACGCAGGACCACCTGGACTTCCACCGCGACATGGAGGAGTACTTTCAGGCCAAGCGGCGGCTCTTCATATCCGGTTCCGCCGGATCGGAAGGGCGCGGCTCGATCGCGGTGCTCAACCTCGACGATCCCTATGGGCGACGGCTGGCCGCGGAGCTGCCGGAGGCCGTGAGCTTCGCGATCGAGCGCGAGGCCGACTACCGCGCCCACGATGTGCGGATGAGCTTCGGCGGCTGCGACTTTCGTCTGCAGACACCGGTGGGCGAGCGCGCCGTCACGCTGCCGCTGCCAGGTCGCTTCAACGTGTCCAACGCGCTCGGGGCGCTCGCCGCGGTCCATTCACTGGGTGGCGACCTGGACACGCTCGTGGGTGCGCTGGAGCGCGGCGTGCGCGTACCGGGGCGCTTCGAGCCGGTGCAGGAGGGTCAGCCGTTCGCGGTGCTGGTCGACTATGCCCACACGCCCGACTCGCTGGAGAACGTGCTTGGCGCCGCGCGCGAGCTGGCGAGTGGGCGCGTGATCTGCGTATTCGGCGCCGGAGGGGATCGCGATCGCGGCAAGCGTCCGCTGATGGGAGATGCCGCCGCGCGCGGAGCCGACGTGGTGTTCGTGACCTCCGACAACCCCCGCTCGGAGCCGCCTGAGGCGATCGTGGCGGAGATCGTGGCCGGTATCGCGGACCCGGCTTCCGAGACCTCGGGCACCCGCGTCACGCGTGCGGAATCTCCGGACGGCGTCTCGGGTGCCGGAACCTTGGGTCCGTCGCGGGTCGAGGTCGAGGTCGATCGCCGAGCCGCGATCGAACGGGCCATCGGCGTCGCGGAGGCGGGCGATGTGGTCGTGATCGCAGGCAAGGGCCACGAGCAGGGCCAGGAGTTCGCCGACGGGCGCAAGGTGCCCTTTGATGACGTGAGCGTTGCCCGCGAAGCCCTGCGCGCCCGGGGCGCCACTGTGGCCGGGGCCGCCACGTGAGGGACTGGGATGCGGCGCGCATCGCGGACGCCGCGGGTGCACAGCTGCTGAACCCAGGAGTGGCCGGAGCCGGTCCTGGGCAGGCCGCGATCGACTCACGCCTGCTTGGGCCGGGCGATCTGTTCGTCGGGCTGCCCGGCGAGCGGGAGGACGGGGGCCAATATGCCGCGCAGGCGCTGGAGGCGGGAGCTTGGGGCGTGCTGGTGGCGCCCGAGCATGTCCGGACGCTTGCGGGCTCAGAGCGCGGCGCCGTGCTCTCGCACCCAGATCCCCTCGCGGCTCTGCAGGCCCTGGCACACGGTTGGCGGTTGGCGCTGGGTGCGAAGGTCGTGGCGATCACAGGCTCCACCGGCAAGACCTCGACGAAGGACATTCTCGCGGCCGTACTCGCTCAGAGGCTGCGCACGGTGGCGAGCCCACAGAACCTCAACACCGAGATCGGCCTGCCGCTTGCGATTCTCGCGGCCCCCTCCGGAACGCAGGCATTGGTGTTGGAGCTCGCGATGCGCGGTCCCGGCCAGATCGCCGAGTTGACGGCGCTCGCCCAGCCTGATGTGGGAGTGATCGTGAATGTCGGTCCCGTGCACCTGGAGCTGCTTGGCTCGCTTGAGGCGGTGGCTGCCGCCAAGGCCGAGCTGATCGCCGGTCTGCGGCCGGGAAGCACCGTGGTCGTCCCCCACGGCGAGTCCCTGCTCGACGCGCATCTTCGTGAGGACCTGCACACGGTGACCTTCGGCGAAGGTGCAGACGTGCGCCTGCTCTCCCACGGTGGCGGCGAGGTGACGATCGGCGTGGACGGCGAGCGCATGGTCCTGCGGCCTTCCTTCGCCCAGTCGCATAATCTGCGCAACCTGCTGGCTGCGGTGGCGGCGGCGCGCGCGCTCGGCGTCACGCCCGAGGGGGGGCTCGAGGTCGAGTTCTCTGCGTTGCGCGGCGAGCGCGTGGCCCTAGTGGAGGAAATCGTGCTGATCAACGACTGTTACAACGCCAACCCGATGTCGATGCGCGCCGCGCTCGACGACCTCGCCGAGACCGCGCCCGCCCGGCGAGTGGCCGTGCTCGGCGACATGCTGGAGCTGGGTCCCGAGCAGGAGCGTCTGCACCGGGCGGCCGGCGAGTACGCAAGCGAGCGGGGGGTGGAGCTGCTGCTGACCGTCGGTCCGCTGGGCGCCGCCATTGGCGAGGGATTCGCGGGAGCTGGTGCCCAGGGTTCCGGGGCCGGGACGGCTCATGGGTCGGCGGCGGCGAGCCGGCTGGGCTTGGCGGCAAGGGCGGAGGTCCACGGCGTGAGCGATGCGCTCGCGGCCGCCGAGCTGCTTTCCACGCTGCTGCAACCACGCGACACCGTCCTCGTCAAGGGCTCACGCGGTGTCGGGCTGGAGCGGGTCGCGCAGGCTCTCACGTCCCGACAGGCCCAAACGCCGCACGAGGAGAGCTGATGGGTCGCGTCCTGATCGGAGGGACGGCGGCGCTATTGATCTGCATCTTCCTCAGTCCCAAGTTCATCGAGTTCCTGCGCCGGCGCGAGTTCGGCCAGCAGATCCGTGAGGACGGACCGGAGGGACACCACCAGAAGGCCGGCACTCCGACGATGGGCGGCGTGATCATCTTCCTGGCGATCGCCGTTCCGTTCCTGATCCTCAGCGACTACGAATGGCGCTCGGTGGGGGTGTTCGGCGCGGCGCTCGCCTGCGCGCTGCTCGGCTTCGCCGACGACTACACGAAGCTCATCCGCCGCCGCTCGCTGGGCCTGCGGGGGCGCATGAAGCTGATCCTCACGATCGCGATCTCCTTCGGCCTCTGGTACGTGGCCCATTACGAGGCACATTTGCCGAGCACCCTGCGGCTGTGGTTCGTCGACTACCAGATCGACCTCGGGCCGCTGTATCCCGTGCTGATCTACCTCGTGGTCGCGGGCACCACGAGCGCGGTCAACCTCACCGACGGCCTCGACGGGCTGGCGGCGGGCTGCGCGGCGATCGTGCTGCTCGCCTACATCGGCATCACCTTCCTCGCGGTGGACGACGACATGGCGATGCTCGCCGGCTGCCTGGTGGGCGCATGCATCGGCTTTCTATGGTTCAACGCCTTCCCGGCGACGATCTTCATGGGCGACACGGGCTCGCTGGGGCTCGGCGGCGCGATCGCCGGCCTGGCGGTGATGACGCAGACGGAGGCGCTCTTGATCCTGCTCGGCGGGATCTTCGTGATCGAGGCCCTCTCGGTGCTGATCCAGGTGATCTCGTTTCAAACGACGCGCAGGCGGGTCTTTTTGATGGCGCCGATCCACCACCACTTCGAGCTGCGCGGCTGGTCGGAGACCAAGATCATCCTGCGCTTCTGGATCGTCGCTTCGATCTGCGCGGCGATCGGTTTCACGATCTACCACCATCGGTGATGGACCGATGAAGCAGCGCCCGCCGCTCCCGGATGGTCCATTCCTGGTCGTCGGACTGGCCCGCTCCGGGATCGCGGCTGCGCTGGAGCTGCGCCACAGAGGGGAGGAGGTATACGGCGTCGATGCCGGCGCTCCCGCCGGCCTGGGTGCGCTCGCCGACGCGGGCGTGCAGATCCGCCTTCACTCGGATGGGCTCGAGGAGCTGGAGGGCGTGCGCACCGTCGTCAAGAGCCCCGGCGTGCCGGCGCAGGCGCCGGTGGTTGCCGCCGCGCGCGCTCGTGGGATGACGGTGCTGGGGGAGCTCGAGCTGGCCTGGCGGATGCTCGCCAACGAGTTCATCGCCGTGACGGGCACCAACGGCAAGACGACGACGGTCGAGCTGATCGGCCACATCCACCGCGAGGCCGGGCTGGCGGTCGAGGTCGCCGGCAATGTGGGCACCGCGCTCAGCGGTCTCGTCGGACGCATCGCCGAGGACGCCGTCGTCGTCTGCGAGGCGTCCTCCTTCCAGCTGGAAGATACGCTCGCCTTCGCGCCCGAGGCGGCGGTGCTGCTCAATTTCACCCCCGACCACCTCGACCGTCATGGCACGCTCAAGGATTACCTCGCCGCCAAGCTCGAGGTGTTCGCACATCAGGACGCCAACGATTTGGCGGTGTTAGCGAGCGATCCGCCGATCGAGGGCGTCGGTGGGGAGACACGGCGCATCAGCTTCGGCGTGGGACCCGACGCGACTCTCACTCTTCGGAGTGGGGAGCTGTGGTGGAGAGAGCCCGAGCGGGGGCGGGCGCGCGAGCAGGCGCCGGGGTGGGGGCAGGAGCAACTGCTGCTCCCCGTCGAGGAGCTGAGCCTGCGTGGCGAGCACAATCTCCAGAACGCGATGGCCGCCGCCGCGGTGTGCCTCGCGCGCGGTGTGGACCCCGAGGCGGTGCGCGCCGGCCTACGCACCTTCCCCGGCGTCGCTCATCGTCTGGAGGAGGTCACTCGCCGCGGGGGCGTGATCTTCGTCAACGACTCCAAGGCAACCAATCTGGCCAGCACGCTCGTCGCGCTGCGGGCGTATGGCGGTTCCCGCATTCACCTGATTCTCGGCGGTCGGGGTAAGGGGCAGGACTTCACACCCCTGCGCAGAGCGGTCGAGGTTGGTGCTCGCGCGGTGTATCTGATCGGCGAGGACGGACCGTCGATCGCCGACGCGCTGGAGGGCGCGGAGGTCCCGGTGCGCCAGTGCGGAGATCTGGAGCGGGCATTGACTATCGCCAGGGAATACGCGGTGCCGGGTGACGTCGTGCTGCTCTCGCCGGGCTGCGCGAGTTTCGACCAGTTCGCCGACTTCGAAGCTCGCGGGGAGCGGTTCAGGGAGCTGGTGCTGGCTCGCTCTGCCTGAGAAAGAGGCATCCGCGGCGCGCTGTCGAAGTGAGCCAGGATGCCGTCAGCCGCGCGGGGCAAGAATGCCCAAACCAAGCCACGGGGCAAGCGCCGACGTCGCTCGGGCGCCGCGAAGACAGCACGGCAGCAGCCGCTTGAGCAGCGCATCCTGCTGACAGCGACGCTGTGCCTGCTGGCGTTCGGTGCGGTGATGGTCTACAGCGCCTCCTCGGCGCCGACGCTGCTGCAGGGGCAGGGCAATGGCAGCAGCTACCTCGTGAAGTACCTGTTGTTCGGCGGCGTGGGGCTCCTCGCGATGAATTATCTGGCGCGCAATGGCGTCAAGCACGTGCAGCGCTTCACGGGGCCGCTGCTCGTGATCTCCTTCCTGCTGACGCTGGCCGTGTTCGTGCCGCACGTGGGGGTGCGCGTGAACGGCGCGCGGCGCTGGATCGGACCGGGGCTGTTCCAGTTCCAGCCCTCGGAGCTCTTGAAGATTGCGCTGGTGCTGTACACGGCGACGCTGCTGGCCAAGCGTCCCAAGCGGGTGCTCGACCTGCACGACCTGACCCGCCCGCTGCTGGTGGTGGTCGGCTCGGCGTGTCTGCTCGTGGCGATGCAGCCGGATCTCGGGACGGCGATGGTGATCGGATTCACCGTCTGCTCGCTGCTCGTGATCGCGGGCATACCGGCGCGCGACCTGGGCATCCTCGTCGGCTCGTGCTTTGCGCTGGTGGTGCTCTACGCCCTGGTGAAGCCCTATGCGCGTGCGCGGCTGACCTCGTTCATCGACCCCTGGGCGCACGCCTCGGGCTCGGGTTTTCAGGCGGTGCAGGGGCAGATCGCGATCGGCTCCGGAGGTCTGTTGGGCGTGGGTCCGGGGCAGTCGGTGCAGAAGATCTTCTATCTGCCCGAGGCGCAGACGGACTTCATCTTGGCGGTCGTGGGCGAGGAGCTGGGGGTGGTCGGCGTGTGTGCGCTGCTGTCGCTGTATGGGCTGATCGGCTATGCGGGGCTGCGCGCGGCCAAGCGCGCACGCAGTCTCTACAGCGCGCTGATCGCGACCGGGATGACGGCGCTGATCGTCTCGCAGGCGCTGTTGAACGTGTTCGCGGTGCTCGGCCTCGCGCCGCTCACGGGTGTGCCGCTGCCGTTCGTCTCCTACGGCTCCAGCAGTCTGATCGTGATGCTGTGCGCGATGGGACTGCTGCTCAACGTGGCCTCGGGTGGGAGCGCGCACTTGCGCGCCGTGGACTCCACTGGAAGCGGCTCGCGCCGCACTCGCCCCGCGTCGAATACGAGTGCTCGCCCCGCGCCCGACACGAGCAGGCGCGAATCGGCAGGATGGGCGCGTGAGCAGCGCAACGACTCAGCGACGGCCGACGCGGATCGTGATCGCCGCCGGCGGGACCGCGGGGCACGTGGTGCCGGCGCTCGCGGTGGCCGACGCGCTGCGGGCTGAGCGCCCCGCCAATATCTGGTGGGATCGATGCGGCTGTTCAGGTGTCCTAGAGCCATATTCTTGGATCACGACGGCATCCGTCCGGACGGATGCCGTACACTGTCTGTATG
This sequence comes from uncultured Solirubrobacterales bacterium, assembly GCA_963723045.1. GTDB lineage: Bacteria > Actinomycetota > Thermoleophilia > Solirubrobacterales > Solirubrobacteraceae > Palsa-744. The sequence goes on from CAVROU010000001.1 coordinate 1,207,589, forward strand.
GAGCCGAGCACTGCGACCAAGACTCGTAGGATCGAGATCCGGATCACCGAGGAGGAGCGCAGCCTCGAGCTGGCCGCGGCGACCGCCAGCGGAGAGACCCTGAGTGAGTTCGTGCGGCGCGCGGCGCGCCGCGAGGCTCAGCGTACGCTCGCCGAGCGCACTCGTTATGTCCTCGATGACAAGGCCGCTCGGCGCTTTCTCGCGGCGCTGGAGAAGCCCTCCTCCGAGGCCGAGCGGGGTCTGCGTCGGCTGGTCGAGAAGCCAAGCGTCCTGCCTGAGGCGTGAGGTCGCATCTCTCGGCAGTCGAGCTGTTCGACCGTAGAGAACATCGAGTCGAGGGATTTACGTGTGGTCGGGAGAGCCTCGACAGGTGGCTGCGTGCCTACGCCGGCCAGAGTCAACGCCGTGACGCCGCGCGGACGTTTGTCACGACTGAGGCGGGCGGCGAGGTCGCCGGCTACTACACGCTCGTCGCGGCGCAGATCGAACACGAAGGGGCAACCTCGGGGGTGCGTCGCGGGCTGTCCCCACACTTCCCGATTCCCGTCGCGTTGCTGGCTCGCCTTGCGGTCGCCACTGCGCATCAAGGTGTCGGGCTGGGTCGCAGCCTCCTGCACGACGCCCTCCTCCGGGTGCTGCGAGCCTCCGACGAGCTCGCGATTCGCGCGGTCACCGTGGACGCAATCGACGAGCGTGCCGCCGCGTTCTACGAGGCCTTTGGGTTTGAGTCCTCAGACCTTGCACCGCACACGCTCATGGTTCCATTGTCCAGCGTTCGCAAGGCGCTCGGGTAGGGCAGGATGGGCGCGTGAGCAGCGCAACGACTCAGCGGCCGACGCGGATCGTGATCGCCGCCGGCGGGACCGCGGGGCACGTGGTGCCGGCGCTCGCGGTGGCCGACGCGCTGCGGGCTGAGGGAGCGCAGGTCACCTTCGTTGGCGGTGAGCGCGCGGAGGCGGAGTTGGTGCCTGCCGCGGGATATCCGCTGCGGACGATCGGGGTGGAAGGACTGAGCCGCAGCAACCCGCTGAAGGCGGCGCGCTCGTTGACGCGCGCGGCGGGGGCGTTCCTGCACGCGCGGGCACTGCTCGCGGAGATCCAGCCGGACGCGGTGATGGGTGGCGGCGGGTATGTGGCGGGACCGGTGGGCGCAGCGGCGCTGACGCGAAGGATCCCGCTGGTGCTGACCGAGGCGGACAGTCACCTGGGGCTCGCCAACCGCGCGCTCGCGCCGTGGGCGCGGCGGGTGTGCCTTGCGTTTCCGCTCCTCGCATCCGACGCTCGGAAGCCGGATGGGGCTGCGTGGCGAGTGCTCGCGCCGTGGAGGAATTGGAAGGTCAAACGGCAGGGGCGCCACAGGGGGGACCGCTACCGCGTCACGGGCCGTCCGATTCCGCCCTCGCCGCACGACCGCAAGGGCGCGCGCGAGCGGCTGGGAGTCACCCCGCAGGAGACCTGTGTGCTGGTCTTCGGCGGGTCGCTGGGGGCACGCACGATCAATCTCGCCGCGGTGCAGGCGTTCGCCGGAGCTGCCTTCCACGTGTTGCACGTGAGCGGCCGGCGCGACTACCCGGAGCTGAGGCGGCGGGAGTTGGGCGAGGGGTATGACCTGCGCGAGTACCTCGACCTGGATGAGTTCGCCGACGCACTCAGCGCCGCGGACCTGGCGGTGGCACGCGCGGGGGGGTCGGTGTTCGAGATCGCTGCGCACGGGGTGCCGGCGATCCTCGTGCCCTATCCCCATGCGTCCGGCGACCATCAGAGCGCCAACGCGCGCTGGATGCAACAGGGTGGGGCGGCGACGGTGGTTGCCGACGCAGAGCTCAGCGCTCCCCGACTGGCGCACGAAGTGGCGGCGCTGCTGGTCGACCGTGCCCGTCTGCAGGCGATGAGCGCCGCCGCGCTGCGCCTGGCTCGCCCAGACGCCGCGGCGCAGGTCGCGCGCGAGCTACTGGAAGTGGCGGGGCGATGAGCGGCAAGCGCTGGGCAGGTCGCCCAGGAAACGGTGAGATGGGCAGGGGCGGGAGATGAGCGACCTGACGAGCGCGGGTGAGAAGATGGGCAGGGACCGGCGATGAGCGACCCGGCGGGCGCGCCGTGGCAAGGCCGGCGGATGCACTTCGTCGGCGTGGGGGGCGCCGGGATGAGCGGCTACGCGCGCGCGGCCCACGCCCTGGGGGCGCAGGTGAGCGGCTCCGATCGCGGCGAGTCTCCCTATCTGGAGCGCCTGCGCGCGGAAGGTGTGCTGGAGGCGAGCATCGGCCATGACGCCGCGAACGTCCCCGCCGGAGGAGACGTGGAGGTCGTCTATTCGAGCGCCGTCCCGGCGGAGAACCCCGAGCGCGTGGCGGTGCGCGAGCGGGGTCTCGCCGAGCGCCCGCGCGCCGAGCTGCTGGGCGAGCTGAGCGCCCTGCGGCGCACGATCGCGGTGGCGGGGACGCACGGCAAGACGACGACGTGCTCGATGGCGGTGCACGCGCTGCGCGGCGCGGGCATGGATCCCGGCTGGTTGATCGGGGCGGAGGTCGGCGGTGGGCTGCCCAATGCCCACTGGAGCGAGGGGGAGTGGCTGGTAGTGGAGGCCGACGAGTCCGACCGCTCGATGCTCTCCCTGCGGGTGGAGGTGGCGGTGGTGACTAACGTGGAGCTCGACCATCATGCGACCTACGGTTCGTTGGCGGAGCTGCGCGAGGTGTTTCGGGCGTTTCTGGCCGAGCCGGCGCAGGCGGTGATCTGGGACCGACCAGAGCTGCTGGAGTTGCGTGTGGGACCGTGTGTGCCCTATGAGGCGCCAGAGCTGCTCGAGCCGGGCGAGGCGTCACGTGTGGGCGGCGCCACGGAGCACTCCGCCAGGGAGTCCCCCGCCACGGAGCCTTCCGCCACGGAGCCCGACGATGGCAGATCCTCGCCCGCTGGTGGCGAGCGGCCGAAAATCGGGCGTCGCTTCGGGTGGCGAGGGCATATCGTCGACCTCCAGGTGCCCGGCGCGCACAATGCGCTGAATGCCGTCGGCGCGCTCGAGGCCGTGCGCCTGACCGGCGCGGATCCCGGGGAGGCGGCCGCGGGACTGGCGGTCTTCACGGGAGCGGAGCGGCGCTTTCAGCTCGTGGGAGCCGGACCCGGGGGTGCCGCTGTCTACGAGGACTATGCGCACCATCCAACGGAGATCGAGGCGACGCTGCAGGCCGCGCGTACGCTCGAGCACGGGCGGCTGGTGGCGGTGTTCCAGCCGCATCTTTATTCGCGCACGGAGCAGCTGGCGCGCGAGCTTGGCCGGGCGCTGGCGCTGGCCGACATCGTGGTGGTGCTCGATGTGTACGCGGCGCGCGAGCCGGCAGTCGAGCACCCCGGCGTGAGCGGTCTGCTGGTAGCCGAGGCGGCAGCCGATGCGGCGGGTGGGCGTCCGGTGTACTGGCTGCCGAAGTTCGCCGCGGCCGAGTCTGTCCTACGGAAGGAGCTGCGCGCGGGCGATCTCTGCCTGGTGATGGGCGCCGGGGACGTCAACGCGCTGGCACGCCACCTGGTGGAGCCGTGAGAGCCCGCACCCGAGGCACGCAGGAGATCCGGTGAGCGAGCCGTCCTCCGACAGGCCGCCGAGCATGCCTGGGCGCCGGCCGCCGTCGACCCAGCCACGGCCGAGCGTGCGCCACGAATACCCCCTGGCGCGTCTGTCGACGATCCGCACGGGCGGCCCGGCTGAGTACTTCGCACGCGCGGGCTCGGCGCGCGAGCTGAAGGAGCTGCTTGCCTGGGCGCGCGCGGTGTCGGCCTCCGTGGCGGTGGTGGGGTCGGGCTCGAACCTGCTCGTGGCCGACGCGGGAGTGCGGGGGCTGGTGGTCAAGCTGGACCGGGAGCTGGCCAGTATTGAGAGAGAGGGAACTCGCATCATGTGCGGCGGCGGAGCGCGACTGCCGGCGGTGGCGGCGCACGCGGCACGCGCTGGTCTGTCGGGGATCGAGTTCGGTGTAAACATCCCGGGGACGGTGGGGGGCGCAGTACGGATGAACGCCAATGCCTACGGTGGCGAGTTGGCGCGGGTCTTGGAGTGGGCGCTCGTCGTCACCGCCGAGGGCCTACAGCGGCGCACGCCGGAGGAACTCGGGTTCGTCTACCGCGGCTCCGGCTTGGCGCCGGGAGAGATCGTGGCGCAGGCGTCCTTCCAGCTGCAGCCGGCGGAGCCCGCGCGGGTCAAGGCGACCCTGGAGGAGATGCGCGCCCGCCGCCACGAGGCCCAGCCGCAGGGGATCAAGACGTTCGGCTCGACCTTCAAGAACCCCGACGATCCGCGCGCCGGGGGACGCGGCGCCGGGATTCTTCTCTCGCTGGCCGGCTGCAACGGGCTGACGGTCGGCGGGGCGCGCTTCGCGCCCAAGCACGCGAACTTCGTGGAGAATGTCGGGACGGCGACGACAGCGGACGTGGTCGAGCTGATGGCAGAGGGCCGGCGCCGCGTGGCCGAGCGCTTCGGCGTGGAGCTGGAGCCAGAGGTGCAGACACTCGGCCCGGTCGAGTTTCCCTGGATCTGAGGGCTGGGGACGGGCCTCCCGGGGCGACGGATCGTACGCCTTTCGCTTGTGCGGCTTCTCGTGGCAGCGACCACTCGTCGATCCGCATAGGGATTCGCGCGCCGGGGTCGAAGGAGAGGGGAGTGGATCGCTCGTTCGCGCTGCCCCTGAACCTGCCCCGCCGGCTGCCGGCGCCGAGCTTGCCGAAGGGCCGGACGAGGATGGCGCTGGTATGTGTGCTGGTGGCCCTGCCGCTGCTGGGCGCGGGGTGGCTGTGGCTGCGCAACTCGCCGCTGGCGGCCGTCGAACAGGTCCACGTGAGCGGCGCGCACGGGCGCGAGGCGCATGCGATCGACGTGGCGCTGCGCGAAGCCGCCACGCACATGAGCACGCTGAACGTGAACGTCGCCGCGCTGCGCGCCGCCGTGGCGCCATTTCGGGTGGTGCGCGACGTGCAGGTCAGCGCCCACTTCCCGCACTCGCTGAGCATCCGCGTGATCGAGCAGCCGCCGGTGGCCGCACTGGTCGTGAATGGCATCAAGACGGCGGTGGCGGCGGATGGTGTGGTACTCGGCCCGAGTCTGCTCACGGGCTCGCTGCCGAGCGTGCCGGGTGGCGCCGGGGACCCGCTCGGCGGCGGCCACGTGCACAGTGGCTCCGCGCTGGCGGCGCTGAGCGTGATGGGCGCCGCGCCCCCGGCGCTCGTGGGGTGGGTGGCGCGGGTGTACACGGGACGCGAAGGCCTGACGGTGGCGATGCGAGATGGCCTGCAGCTCTATTTCGGCGACGCCAGCCGGCCGCACGCCAAGTGGTTGGCGGCGGCGCGGGTGCTCGCCGACCCCTCCTCGGCGGGGGCCACGTACATAGACGTGCGGCTGCCCGAGCGCGCCGCGGCAGGCCTTGGCCGGGGGGCCAGTGGCGAAGCGGGGGCGGGCGGTAGCACGCCGGCGCAGGTGAGCGCCTCCGATCCGACGGCTGCGGCGCTCGCGGCGACCCTCGCCGAAGCGGTCAACGGAGGCTCGAGCACCGGCTCTAGCGCAGCGCCGGCATCCACGGGGAACACCGAAACGGCGACGCCGACGGGCTCCACCGTGGCCCCCACCAGCCCGAGCGAAGCCGCGAGGGGCTCCAGCGAAGCCTCGTCACAGACTCCGGCGGGTGCCGGTTCGGCGGCCGGAGCGCCGGCGTCGAGTCAAGCGCCGGCTTCACCGACAGGAGGCTCGGGGTCCACCTCGGAAACGCCTGCCGCCGCGACATCGCCCACTGGGCGGGCTCCAGGAGGCTAGAACTCTAAACTTCAACTTGAGGTTTAGGCCGGCGCCGGGCCAATTCTGAGGCCATGGTTTAGAGTTGTGCTTTCTGCAACGTTTGTTGCGAGATTCGACGTTCGCATTGACAGGGCGAAGTTCCCTGCATAACGTGCACAACCCAGCGGTTTGCCAGGCAGTGCCTCGTAAACCCTTAACAACTACTCAAGGCTTCGGATAGAACTCATGGAGAGCGGCGGCAGCTACCTGGCGGTAATAAAGGTCGTGGGGGTCGGCGGCGGCGGCACCAACGCTGTGAGCCGCATGGTCGACGCGGGATTGCGCGGCGTGGAGTTCATCGCCGCCAACACCGACGCCCAGGCGCTCGCGATGTGCGACGCCGACATGAAGCTCAACATCGGCCACGAGTCCACGCACGGGCTCGGCGCCGGCGCGAACCCCGACGTCGGTCTCGGCGCGGCGTCTGAGTCGCGCGACGACATCAAGGAGGCGCTGAAGGGCGCGGACATGGTGTTCGTCACCGCAGGCGAGGGCGGCGGCACCGGCACCGGCGCGGCGCCCGTGATCGCGGAGATCGCCAAGAACGAGATCGGTGCGCTGACCGTCGGCGTGGTGACGCGGCCGTTCGACTTCGAGGGCACCCAGCGCGCGCGCCAGGCGACCGAGGGGATCGATCGCCTGCGCGAGGTCGTGGACACGCTGATCGTGATCCCCAACGAGAAGCTGCTCGCGGTCGTTGAGCGGCGCACCTCGATGCTCGATGCCTTCCGCGAAGCCGACGACGTGCTGCGCCAGGGCATCCAGGGCATCACCGACCTGATCACGATCCCCGGCCTCATCAACCTCGACTTCGCCGATGTGCGCACGATCATGCACGACGCCGGCTCGGCCCTAATGGGCATCGGCAGCGCGGGCGGCGAGAACCGCTGCGCGGAGGCCGCGAAGGTCGCGATCTCCTCGCCGCTCTTGGAGGAGTCGGTGGAGGGCGCGACGGGCATCCTGCTCAACATCACCGGCGGCAAGGAGCTCGGCCTGTTCGAGGTCAACGAAGCCGCGGAGATCATCCAGAACGCGGCCGACCCCAACGCGAACATCATCTTCGGCGCGGTGATCGACGAGACGCTCGGCGACGACGTGCGCGTGACGGTGATCGGCACCGGCTTCGACCACCGGCCGGGACGCAGCGCGCGGCGCGAGCGCTCGGCACGGCCGGATCGCGGGCCGAGGATCGGCGAGCGCGAGCGCTCGACGCTTGAGATCGGCGACGACGAGATCGACGTCCCGCCGTTTTTGCGCTGATTCATCGCCCTGCCAGCGAGATCGACGTGCCGTCGTTCCTCGGCTGAGCGGGCGGGCCGGCACAAGAGACTTGCCTTCGCCTTCAGGCTGTCGCCTGCCTTCGGGTAAATACGCCTCCGGGCCGGCACAAGCGCCTTATGGAGCTGTTCGGGGCCGCGCATGCGCGGCCCCGTGACAGGCCGCATGCGGCCTGTCATCCGAGGGGCGCATGCGCCCCTCGGCGCCCCTGCACATGTGCAGGGGCGTACAGCTTTCAAAAGCATGTGCCGTCCAAGCGTCAAAGCGCATCGCCAAACTGTCGCTACCGGGGCCTTCGATAGCCTGGGCGCGTGTCCACCTCGGCTCCATCCGCGCTTGCGCGAACGCCCTTGTTCGAGCGCCATCAGGCTGCCGGCGCGAAGCTCGTGCCGTTCGCCGGGTGGGAGATGCCCGTGCAGTACGAGTCGGGCATTCGCGCCGAGCACATGGCCGTGCGCGAGGCCTGTGGGATCTTCGACGTCTCGCACATGGGCGAGATCGAAACGGTCGGCTCGGACGCGCTCGTGCTGTTGCAGCGTTTGCTCTCGAACGACGTCGCGGCGATCCCCGTCGGCGGCGCCCAGTACAGCGTGCTGTGCCGCGAGGACGGCGGCGTGCTCGATGACCTTTTCACTTATCACCTTGCTCCTGAGCGCTATCTGACTGTCACCAATGCCGCCAACCACGTGCAGGATCTGGAGTGGTTTCGTACGCATGCCGACGGTCTCGATGTGCGCGTGGAAGACCGCCTGCACGATTACGCGATGCTTGCCGTTCAGGGTCCGCGCGCGCGGGGGCTGGTGCAGGCGCTCGCCGAGGAGCCATTGCCCGCAAGGATGACCGCTGCCACGCTGCGGCTGGCGGTGCCGGCCGGAACTGGACAGCGGCCTGATCGGGCGGGTGAGTCAGGGGCACGCACCGGTGCCGGAGTCAGCGGCGCCGGCACCGAGGTGCTCGTATGTGGTACCGGCTACACCGGCGAGGACGGCGTCGAGCTGCTGCTCGCGCCGGGTGAGGCTCCGCGTGTGTGGGATGCGCTGGTCGGGGCCGGCGCCGTACCCGCCGGGCTCGCCGCGCGCGACACGCTGCGGCTGGAGGCCTGCTTTCACCTCTACGGCAACGACCTTTCGGTGGCCCGCGGTCCGATCGAAGCCGGTCTGGGCTGGTGCTGCAAGGAGGACACCGGTTTCATCGGCTCCGAGGCCGTGCGCGCCGTGCGCGAGGCCGGACCTGCGGAAAAGCTGATCGCCTTCGCGATCGACGGTCCCGGCATCGCGCGGCAGGGCAACCCTGTGGTGGGCGGCGGCGAGGTCACGAGCGGCACCCTCTCGCCCTGCCTGGGGGTTGGCATCGGAATGGCCTATGTGCCCGCCGAGCGCGCCCCCGTGGGGACGCGCCTGGAGGTGGACGTGCGTGGTCGCGTGCGGCCCGCGGTGGTGCACGCGCGGCCATTCGTGGCCAAGCAGGCCCCGGCCTAGATCAAGGCCAGGCCTTCTTGTTTGAGTGTCGGAATTTTCAATTTCGCGCTTTCGCTGCCTTTGATGCCGGCGAGTTCGCAGGTTTTATTGACTATGACGGTGACGCCGGTCACTTCAACGACGGAGAGTACGCCCAATGCTTCTTTTTTCAAGGCCGTTTTACCGAGTTTCTGGTTGCTCGCCGAGGGGATTTTCCCTTCGCAGCCCCCGGCTGCTTTGAACGTACATTCTTCCATGAGTTTGGCCGTCGCTTTCCCGGATTCCGTGCCTTCTTTTTCGGGCGATTCAAATTGTATTCCTTTGCAGTTCACCGTGGTCGCCCCTTCGGGGAGGCCTTTGGCTTTGCATGGTCCCCAATTCGTGCCGATCAGGTCGTCCGTTGGGGGTGTGCCTTGTTGCACGTATTGCGATACGAGTTCTCCGCAGATGATTACGGTACCCGTGAGTTCCACCGTGGAACCCCCCGCTTTGGCTTGCCCTTCTTTGCCGGAGAACTGTGCCAGCGCGGGGGTCGCCGAGATTGCAAGCGCTACCAGCGAGGCAGTCAGTCCGATCAGTAGTCTGGTCTTGGTCATGTGCGTAATTCCTTTGCATGGATTGTGAGTCATTTAGTGATTCGTCTATATCTTCAGGGTTGCCGCTGGTCCTATCAACCGCGGCCCGCAAACGCCGCAGGCATCGGCGGGTCCCAACTGCCGGCAGTGGTTGCATCTTGTGGCTGCGCCTCGATTAGGGCGGTGCAACCGCCGCCCCGCGCGCTGAGGGGCAGGCTCCGGACCTGTTTCCAATCTGAGCGCCTCCAAGGTCGGTCGGATTGCAAAGCGCTCGCGGCAATCAGCGCGTAGACTCTCGACCCCCAAACGCCCGCCAGAATGGAGTGCAAGCCCATGGCCGACGCCAGCTATCCCGAAGATCTGCTGTATCACGCCGAGCACGACTGGGCGCGGATCGACGGCGACGAGGCCGTGCTGGGGATCACCTGGTACGCGCAGGAGGCGCTCGGTGAGGTGGTCTTCTTCGATCCGCCGCTCGTGGGGACCGTGCTGAGCCAAGGTGAGCCCTACGCCGAGGTCGAGTCCGTGAAGGCCGTCTCCGATGTCATCGCACCGCTCTCCGGGGAGATCGTCGCGGTCAACGAGGGTCTCAGCGAGAACCCCGGCGCGATCAACGAGGACCCCTACGGGGAGGGGTGGCTTGTGCGGGTGCGCCTCGCCGACGCCGCCGAGCGCGACGGGCTGATGGACGCCGAGTCCTACACCGCGAGCCTCACTGGCTAGGCTCAAGTCTTGAGCCGCTACACAGCCACAACGCCCGCCGACCTGCAGGCGATGCTCGCCGCGATCGGCGTCGACTCCGTACAGGAGATCTTCGACCGCCAGATTCCTGGCGCCGTACGCCTGGAGCGCGCGCTTGAGCTGCCCGAGGGGCTGCCCGAGCAGGACGTCTACGAGCACCTACGCGCGCTCGCCGCGCGCAACGTCTCCGCCGAGGAGGAGCTGTGCTTTTTGGGCGCCGGCATGTACGACCACTACGTCCCCGCGCTCGTCGACATGCTGATGGAGCGCTCGGAGTTCCTCACCCCCTACACCCCCTACCAGCCCGAGATCTCCCAGGGGGGGCTGCAGGTGATGTTCGAGTATCAGACCGCCATCTCCGAGTTGTCGGCGCTGCCCGTGTCAAACGCCTCGGTGTATGAGGGTCCGTCGGCGCTGGCCTCAGCCGGGTATCTCGCCAAGCTGCACAATGGCCGCTCGCGCTTCGTCGCCTCCGCGGGGCTTCACCCGCACTCGCTGGCCACGCTGCGCACATACGCCCACGGCTTCGGCGTAGAGGTGCTCGAGGTGCCGCTGCGTGACGGTGTCACCGACGCGGAGGCCTGGGCCGAGGCGATCGACGAGAACACGAGCGCGGTGTTCTTCGCCCAGCCCAACTTCTACGGCGCCGTCGAGGACGCCGCTGCGCTGAGTGCCGCGGCCCGATCGGCCCTCGTGGGCGCCCCGGACGGGGAGTCCGTGCACCCTTCCGTGGCATCCGCCGGTACGGCGGCCCCCCCGTCGTGGTTGCCCAGGTCGATCCGATCACACTAGGTGTCCTAGCCCCGCCCGGCGACTGCGGCGTCGACGTCGCTGTGGGCGAGGGGCAGTCGCTCGGCAATCGCCTGGACTTCGGCGGCCCCTCCTTCGGCTTTTTCGCCGCGCGCGAGGAGTTCCTGCGGCGCATGCCCGGCCGTATCGCCGGGGAGACCGTAGACGTCGACGGCCGGCGCGGCTTCGTGCTCACGCTGCAGACCCGCGAGCAGCACATCCGCCGCGCCAAGGCCACCTCCAATATCTGCACCTCGCAGGCGCTCAACGCGCTGGCCGGCGTCGTCTACCTCTCCTGGCTCGGGCGCCGAGGCTTCGTCGAGCTGGGGGAGCTGCTGCTCGCGCGCACCTACTACGCGCGGGGCCTGCTCGCGGGTCTGGATGGCGTCGAGGCCATGCACACCCAGCCCGCCGTGCGCGAGTTCGCGCTGCGCCTGGACGCCGACGTCCCAGCCGTGCGCCGCCGCTGCGCCGAGCAGGGCGTCAACCCAGGCGCGGACCTGCACGCGCTCACCGGGCGCCCTGAGGACGTCGGCGGGTTGCTCGTGGCGCTCACCGAGCGGCGCACGCGCGCCGACATCGACCGCCTCGCCGATGTGCTGGGTGCCGCGGTGGCCGCCGAGCGTCAAGGACAGGCGGTGGGCGTATGAGCGAGACTCCTCTCCAGCGCGACCACGCCGTGACGATCTTCGAGCGCGGCGCGCCCGGGCGGCGCGCCTTCCAGTGCCCGGCCCTGGACGTTCCCGAGGTCGATCCCCACGAGCTGCTCCCTGCGCGTCTGCGTCGCGCGCAGGCGCCGCGGCTGCCCGAGGTCTCAGAGCCCGAGCTCGTGCGCCACTACGTGCGCCTGTCCAAGCGCAACTTCGACCTGGACTCGGGCTTCTATCCGCTCGGGTCGTGCACGATGAAGCACAACCCGCGCCTGCACGAGCGGGTCGCGGCGCTGCCGGGCCACGCCCGCCTGCATCCGCTGCAGGACCCCGAGCGCTCGCAGGGAGCGCTGGAGCTGATGTGGAGCCTGCAGGGCGCCCTCGCCGAGATATCGGGTCTGCCGCACGTCTCGCTGCAGCCCTCCGCCGGTTCGCACGGCGAGCTGGCCGGCGTGCTGCTCACGCGCGCCTTCCACGAGGATCGCGGCGAGACACGCCACAAGGTGCTCACCCCCGACACCTCCCACGGCACCAACCCCGCGACGGTCACGATGGCGGGCTATGAGGTGGTCGCGCTCGCGACCAACCCCGACGGGGGCATCGACCTGGACGACCTGCGCGCGCACGCCGACACCGATGTGGCCTGCCTGATGCTCACGAACCCCAACACTCTGGGCCTGTTCGATCCGAATATCGCCGAGATCGCCGAGGTGGTGCACGGCGTGGGGGCGACGCTCTACTACGACGGCGCCAACCTCAACGCGATCATGGGCCTCTCCCGTCCTGGCGATATGGGCTTCGACATCGTGCACTTCAACCTGCACAAGTCCTTCACCCAGCCCCACGGCGGCGGCGGTCCTGGCTCGGGGCCGATCGCGGTGTCCGAGCGCATCGCGCCGTTCCTGCCCACGCCCGTGGTCGTGCGGCGCGAGGCTGAAGCGCCGCACGAGGCGGGCGCCAACGGCAAAGCCCGCATCACTCGCCCGGCGGGCGGAGCTGTGTCCGAGGCCGGCGGAGTGTCCTCGAACGCCGAGCACGACGTCGAGTTCGAGCTCGACTACGGCTCGGGGCGTGTGGGCTCGAAGTCGATCGGACGCCTGCGCGGCTTCCAGGGCAACTACGGCTGTTTCGTGCGCTCCTACGCCTACATCTGCTCGCTCGGCGCCGACGGCCTGAAGGATGCCTCCGAGACGGCCGTCCTGAACGCGAACTACCTGCTCGCCCGCTTGAAGGAGCATGGAGTCGCGCAGTATCTGCCTTTGGCCTACGGCGAGCTGTGCCTCCACGAGTTTGTGCTCTCCGGCGGGCCGATGAAGCGCGAGCTGGGTCTGAAGACCCTCGACCTCGCCAAGCGGCTGCTCGACTTCGGCTTTCACCCGCCGACCGTCTACTTCCCTTTGCTGGTCGACGAGGCGCTGATGGTCGAGCCGACCGAGACCGAGACGCGCGAGACGCTCGACGCGTTCGCCGACGTCGTCGCCGAGATCCTGCGCGAGGCCGCCGCCGACCCGGAGATCGCTCGCAATGCCCCCTACACGACACCCGTACGGCGCCTGGACGAGGTGGCCGCCGCGAAGCATCCGGTCATCCGGCAGGCATTGTGAGCACTCCTCTTCGCATCTTCTCCGGCATCCAGCCAACCGGCTCAAAGCACCTGGGCAACTACATCGGCGCGATTGCCCAGTACGTCGCCGGCCAGGAGCGCGGTGAAGCGCTGTTCTGCATCGTCGACCTGCACGCCACCACCGTCGCGTATGACCCCGCCGCGCTGCGCACGAGCCTGTATGACCTGACGGCGCTGCTGCTCGCCGCGGGCCTCGACCCCGAGCGCTGCGTGCTGTTCCGCCAGGGGGACGTCTCCGAGCACACCGAGCTCACCTGGCTTCTGTGCAGCGTCACCGAGTTGGGGCGGTTGCAGCGGATGCACCAGTTCCGCGACAAGTCCACAGCGCAGCGCGAGCTCGTCTCGGCGGGCCTGCTCGTCTACCCCGTGCTGCAGGCCGCCGACGTGCTCGCCTACCGCGCGCACGAGGTGCCCGTAGGGGAGGATCAGCGCGAGCACCTCGAGCTGATGCGCGACGTCGCGCGGCGCTTCAACTCCCGCTTCGGGGACGGCCGCGAGGTGCTTGTCGTGCCCGAGCACCGCATCCCCGCGGTCGGCGCGCGGATCATGGACCTGCAGGCCCCCGAGCGCAAGATGTCCACCACCGGCGGCACCGAGCAGGGCACGGTGCTCGTGCTGGACGAGCCCAGGACGGTCGAGAAGAAGTTCAAGTCCGCCGTGACCGACTCCGGCAGCGAGATCCGCCGCGCCGAAGAGAAGCCGGGCATCTCCAATCTGATCGAGATCCTCGCCGCCGTGCGCGGTGTCGCACCCGAGAGCGTCGAAGCGGACTTCGCCGACGCGCGCTACGGCGAATTCAAGACTGCCGTGGCCGAGGCCGTGGTCGAGTACCTGCGCCCCGTGCGTGAGCGCTACGTGGCGCTGCGCGGCGACGAGGCGGCGCTCGAGGCCGTGCTAGGCGCCGGTGCCGAGCGAGCGCGCGCGCTCGCCGCGCCGACGCTCGTCGACGTGCGCGAGTGCATGGGTGTCGGCCCTCCACGTCGGACGCCTTCTGTACGGTGAGCGCGTGAGCATCGCCGCCCTGGAGATGGACCTGGACGTGTTCAGCGGTCCCTTCGACCTGCTGCTCACGCTTGTGCTGCGCGAGGAGATCGACCTGTTCGAGCTGCAGCTCGCCGACGTCGTGCTCGCCTACCTGGACCACCTCGAATCCCGCGGCGAGCTCGACCTCGAGTCGGCCACCGAATTCATCGTCCTCATCGCGGCGCTCCTGGAACTGAAGTCGCGCCTGCTGCTCAGCGGCGAGGAGGAGGACCTGCTCGACATCGCCCCCGAGGAGGCCATCGAGGAGCTGCTCGCACGCATGCTCGACGCGCGTCGCTTCCGCGGTGCCGCCACCCACCTGCGCGGGCTCTACGCGGCTGAGGACGGCGTGCGCTTTCGCTCGGCGGCGCTGCCGGCATACCTGCGCTCGACCACAGCCGAGCCCGCCGAGGGCTCGCTGAATCCTGACGTGCTCGGTGAAGCCGTCGGGCGGCTATTGCGGATGCCCCCCGCGATCGACCTGCGCCACATCCTCGTCCCGCGCGTCTCGGTGGCCGAGCGCCTCGTGCACCTGCGCGGGCTCTTGCGCCGCGGGCGCTTCACCTTCGAGGAGGCCGTCGCGGGCGCCGACCGCATGACAGTCGCCGTCACCGTCTTCGCCCTGCTGGAGCTCTACCGCCGCGGCGAAGCGCAGTGGGAGCAGGCCGAGAGCTTCGGTGAGATCTCGGTCCACGCCGTCTCGGCGGTCTCGCTCGCGGCCGAGCGGGCGGCCGTGTGAGCGCGGTGGTGGAGGAGCCGGAGTCTGCGGTCGAGACGGGTCCCGGGGAGATTGCGGAGGAGACGCCGGAGTCCACTGCTGAGGATGTCGCGGAGGAGACACCGGAGTCCGCGCTCGTCGCCGAAGATGGGCCTGAGGGGCAGGCGCCGCATATCGACGCACGGCCGGCGGCGGACGGGTACGAGCCACTGGAGGTGGATCAACAGCAGCACGAGCCCCCTCCGTTATCCCACGTGATCGAGGCCCTCCTGTTCCTCTCCAGCGATCCGCTCAGCCCGCAGGAGCTCGCCGAAGCCGCGCAGGCCAGTAAGGAGGAGGTTGCCACCGCTCTGGAGCTGCTCGGCGAGCAGTACGCCCCCGGTCAGCGCGGCCTGCACCTGCGCGAGCTCGCCGGTGGCTACACGTTCGCCACCGACCCCGCCACCGAGGACGCCGCCCGGCGCCTGTTCAGCCGCCCGCGCGCCTTCAACCTCACCCCCGCCCAGGCCGAGACGCTGGCGATCGTGGCCTACCTGCAGCCGATCTCCCGTCCGGAGATCACCCGCATCCGCGGCGTTAGCGCCGATTCGGCCGCCACCACGCTGCAGGAGCGGGGGCTGATCGAGGAGGCCGGCCGCTCGCAGTTCGGCGCCGTGCTCTATCGCACCTCCACGCTCTTTCTCAAGCTCTTCGGCCTGGTCTCAATCAAGGATCTGCCCGACGTCGCCCAGTGGGACCCCACGCCCGAGGAGCAGGCCGAGCTGCGCGAGCGTCTGCTGCGTGCCGGGGAGGCCCGCGCCGGGGGCGGGCCGGGGGCGGTGGAGGAGTAGTCAGGCGGTACCTAAGCTGCCGGCCCTATTGCAGCCAATGGATGAAGCTGGGATATGGCGGCCCTGTCGATACGACAGTACGCAGTGCGGTGACCAGCGCCCCCGTCGTCCCGGCTCCTTGAGGAAAACGTCGTGGATGGAGGATCACAAGACCGCGATGGTCCTGCCCTTGGCCTCGATAGGCACGGTCGAGCGCCAGAAAGTCTTCGCGGTTGTAGGTGACCAGCGTGCGCCCGTCTTGCTGCGCTTGGTCGAGCAGGTCCGTGTCGGCGAGGCCGCGCAACGTGAAGCTCTCCTCGACAGCGGTTACATCGAGACCGCGCCTGCGAAGCTGCTCGGCAATAGCGGCCGAGAGCATCTCGTCGAGCAGCAGCTTCACGCCAGCGCGTTCTGCTCACGGCGCCATAGCTCTTCGGCTGCGTCGGCCTCTTCGACATTACGCGCGATGCGTTCGTCGATCTCGCCTTGGTACTCCGCGTAATAACGGATCGCGGATTTCATCTGGGCATGGGTGAGGTTGCCCCACTCGGCTGCGCTCGCGAGGGCGTCATCACCGTCGAGTCCACTCGCGCGAACTGTTGCAATTACCTCCCAGATATCTGGACCACCGCTGAGACCGGCGCGGCGACCAGCGGGGCCGTCGCGGAAGATGATCCCGGGATGATCCTCCATGCGCATACCCTCGTCGATGTAGCGCTCGGCGAGGCGTGACTTGTTCAGGCCCGCACGCTCCCCACGACGCTCCAGGCGGCCAATCACCGAGGCGTCCAGGCGGGCGGAGAACTGTCGAGCGTGCGCCATGTAAGACAATGTAACACGTTATGCTCGACTGGGCTCCGCCTTTGCCGCGAGCTGCCCGCAGGCCGCGTCGATGTCGCGCCCACGCGTGAGGCGCACTGTGGCCTCGATGCCGCGCGCCAGCAGCGCGTCGCGGAATGCGGCGATCGACTCCCGGCTCGATCCTTCGTAGCGCGATTCGGTGGGGTTGTAGGGGATCAGGTTTACCTTGAACACCTGCCGGCCGTCGCGCTTGGGCTGGAGGACCTTGGCCAGCGCAAGCGCCTGCTCGAAGCGGTCGTTGACGCCCGCGAGCATCACGTACTCGACGAACACGCGCCGGTGCTTGCGTGCGTAGAAGGTGTGACACGCTTCGATCACGTCGGCCAGGGGGTAACGCTCGTTGACGGGCATCAGCTCCGAGCGCAGCGCGTCGTCGGCCGCGTGCAGCGAAAGCGCCAGGCGCAGCGGCATATCGCACTCCGCGAGGCGTTCGATCCCGGGGACCCAACCGACGGTGGAGATGGCGGTGCGGCGATGGGAGATGCCGACGTCGGGCAGCCGCTCGCAGGCGCCGAGGACGTTGTCGAGGTTGAGCATCGGTTCGCCCATGCCCATGAACACGCAGTTGTCCACCTGCTCGCCGCGGCGGAAGTGCAGGATCTGATCCAGGATCTCCGAGACGGTCAGGTTGCGCCCGAACTTCATCGCGCCAGTCGCGCAGAACGTGCACGTCAATGGGCACCCCGACTGTGAGGACACACAGATTGAGTGCCGCCCGCCCGCCCCGGACGGCGAGTTGCGATATCGCATCAAGACGGCCTCCAGCGGGCGTCCGTCGGCGGTGGCAAACAGCGCCTTCACCGTCCCGTCGTCCGCGCGGGCCTCCGCACGCAGCGCGAGGCTCGAGAATGGCACCTCACTCTCTAGCGATTCGCGCAGCGCGAGCGGTAGGTTGGTCATCTCCTCGTAGCCGCCTGCCCCGCGCGCGGTCCACTCCCACACCTGCCGCGTGCGGAAGGGCCGCTCGTCGTGAGCGGCCAGGGTCTCTTCGAGCAGACGCAGATCCATTGCGTGCTATGTCGCTTCGAGCAGGTGCAGGTCCATCGCCCTATGGTTGCAGCCGATGCGTCTCGCCAAGTACCTTGCCCACGCCGGAGTGGCCTCGCGCCGTGGCGCGGAGGCGATGATCGCCGAGGGCCGTGTCGTGTCGACGGCCGGCCCGCCGACGATCCGGCGCGCGATGTGGACGAGCGCAACCGGGTCGAGGTCGACGGCCGCACCATCGCCGGCCCGGAGACGCACGTGGTCTACGCGGTGCACAAGCCCGTCGGCGTGCTCTCCACCGCGCACGACACCCACGGTCGCCCCACGGTCGTGGAACTCGTCCGCGAGGAGCGCCGGCTGTATCCCGTGGGGCGCCTGGACGCCGACTCGAGCGGGTTGATCCTGCTCACCAACGATGGCGCGCTCGCCAACCGCCTGACCCACCCCCGCTACGGGGTGCCCAAGACCTACCGCGCGCGGGTCGCCCGTGGGCCGGTCAGTGACCGCGCGCTGCGGGCGCTGCGCGAGGGGGTGCAGTTGGAGGACGGCCTCACCTCGCCAGCCCGGGTGCGTCGCATAGGTGGCGATCTACTGGAGCTGACAATCGGCGAAGGGCGCAACCACCAGGTGCGGCGCATGTGCGAGGCCGTCGGCCATCCGGTGCTGCGGCTGGAACGTGTGAGCCTCGGCCCGGTGCGGCTGGGAACGATGGCGCCGGGTGCATGCCGGCGCCTCGGCGAGGCCGAGGTTGCGGGGCTGCGCGCCGGCGCTGAGGATCGGGATGGCGATCGGCCTGGTTGCAGCGGCGGTGGACGCAGTGGCGCGGGCCGGTAGCTGGTCTCGGGACCCGCTCTGACAGAATCGCCCCCATGCGCCTCTTCGCTCTACGCGGTGCCGTCAGCGTCGCCCACAACGACTCGCAGGACATCCTCGATGCCACCACCGAACTGATGGAGGCGATCATGGAGCGCAACGCGCTCTCGCCGGAGAACGTCGTGAGCTGCATCTTCACGGCCACCAACGACCTCAACGCCGAGTTCCCCGCCGTGGCGGCGCGCGCTCTGGGCTTCGATCGCGTGCCGCTCCTGTGCACGCGCGAGATCCCGGTGCCCCGCTCGCTGCCGCGTGTGATTCGGGTGCTGATCCACTACTACGCCGAGGAGCCACACGAGGCCCGGCATGTCTATCTGGGTGACGCCAGCGCGCTGCGCGCCGACCTGCAGTCCGCCCAGTAGGGCGCTCGCGGTCCGTCACAATAGGCCGATGGCAATCGAGTTCTCAGAGCGCATCCGGCGCATCCCCGTTTATCCGGCGGCGGGTGGCTACGCCGACGCGGCGCCCCCCGTGCGCCTGGCGAGCAACGAGTCGCCCTACCCGCCGCTGCCGGCGGTGCGCGAGGCGATCGAGCGGGCCCTGGGCGAGCTCAACCGCTACCCCGACCCATCCAATTCGCTGCTGCGCAAGCGCCTCTCCGAGCGCTATGAACTCCCGGCGGAGCAGATCGCGATCGGAAACGGCTCGTGTGACATTCTGATGGCGGCTGGCGAGGCGCTGCTCGAGCCCGGCGCCGAGCTTGTCTATGCGTGGCCGTCCTTCTCTGTTTATCCGCACCTGAGCGCCGCCAGCGGCGCCCGGGCGGTGACCGTCCCGCTCGACGAGCAGGAGCGCCATGACCTGCCCGCGATGCTGCGCGAGATCACAGTGGCCACGCGGCTGGTGCTGGTGTGCAATCCCAATAACCCCACCAGCACGGCGCTCCCGCTGGCGGACATCGCCGCGTTCCTGGACGAGGTCCCGCCGCACGTGTGCACGATCCTCGACGAGGCCTACTGCGAGTTCAACCTGCTCGACGACCCCGACGCGTCGGTGGCGCTGCTGCACAGCCATCCCAACCTGGTATTGCTGCGTACCTTCTCCAAGGTCTACGGACTCTGCGGGCTGCGCGTGGGTTTCGCGCTGTGCGGCTCGCCGGAGCTGCCCCGCGCCTTCGACCAGGTGCGCCAGCCGTTCTTCTGCAACGCCATCGCGCAGGCCGCCGCGACCGAGGCGCTGGCCCACCAGGACGCCGTCACCGAGCGCGTCACCCGCACGATCGCCGAGCGCATCTCGGTGGGAGAGCGCCTGGATGCGCTCGGTCTGCGTGCGGCGGAGTCCCAGGCCAACTTCTGCTGGCTGCACCTGGGCGAGGAGCGAGACGAAGCGGAGGTCATGCGTGGTCTGCTGGAGCGTGGTGTGCTGGTGCGCGGGGGC
This sequence comes from uncultured Solirubrobacterales bacterium, assembly GCA_963723045.1. GTDB lineage: Bacteria > Actinomycetota > Thermoleophilia > Solirubrobacterales > Solirubrobacteraceae > Palsa-744. The sequence goes on from CAVROU010000001.1 coordinate 1,227,160, forward strand.
GCTCCCCTCGGCCGAGACGGAGCTCTGCGCGTTACCTACGGCACCCCTGACGAGAACATCCGCTTCCTGGATGCGCTCGGAGAGGTGCTGTGAACAACGCATGACACCCCTCGACGGGGCGCCTTCGGTCTGCTAAAAACTGTCATAGAAGATCGTGACCTCATCGAGACTCGCATCCGCTTCACCGCTTTGCACCTCCGCGTGTGCGTCCTGGTCATGGTCCTTCACCTACGCCTGGCGATTTAGCTAGGCGCTCCGGCCTGGCCCCGTTCGCGAGCGGGACCTCCAGCCGCCCCGGGTCTCCACGCTGAGACCGAGCGCCGAAAGTCGGTGGCCCACGCGTCACCACCCGCCCTCGCCCTCACTTGCTTGCGGGCGCCCTCGCGAATGACGGTCCAGCGATCACAGGGCGGTCGCGGACGCCAGCCACAACACCATATGCTCCTCCTAGACTTTGAAAGGAACAATCGATGATGATCGTGATGAAAGAGACGGCGAGTGACGATGAGATCGACGCCGTCGTAGGCAAGATCGAGCGAGCCGGCGCGCTCGCCCACCGCAGCCAGGGCGCGCGCGTAACCGTGATCGGCGCGATCGGCGACGTCGAGCAGGACGTGAGCGTCGAAAGCCTCGGTCTGGAAGGACAGCCGGGGGTCGACCGCGTGGTGCCGATCCTCAAGCCCTACAAGCTCGCCTCGGCGCAGATCCGCCACGGCGAGCGCACCGTGCTCGACATCGAGGGGCGCAAGGTCGGCGGCGATAACTTCGCGCTGATCGCTGGCCCGTGCACTGTGGAATCGCGCGAGCAGACGCTGCAGACCGCGCGCGTCGTGCGCGACGCGGGCGTGGCGATGCTGCGCGGTGGCGCGTACAAGCCCCGCACCTCCCCCTACGCCTTCCAGGGACTCGGCCAGGAGGGCCTGCGGCTGCTCGCCGAGGCGAAGGCCGAGACGGGGCTGCCGATCGTCACCGAGCTGATGGACCTGCGCGACCTGGAGCCCGTGCTGGAGGTCGCCGACGTGATTCAGATCGGCGCGCGCAACATGCAGAACTACCCGCTGCTGGCGGAGGTCGGGCGCTCCGGGCGCCCCGCGCTGCTCAAGCGCGGGCTCTCCTCGACGCTCGATGAGCTGCTGATGGCCGCCGAGTACATCCTCAAGGAAGGCAACCCCAACGTGATGCTGTGCGAGCGCGGTGTCCGCACATTCGAAACCGATCACCGCCGCACGACGCTCGACATCATGGCGGTGCCGATCCTCAAGGAGCTCTCGCATCTGCCGGTGATCGTCGACCCAAGCCACGCCGCCGGGCGGCGCGATTTGATCGTGCCGCTCTCGCTGGCCGCCGCGGCCGCCGGGGCCGACGGGATCATCGTCGAGGTGCACCCCAACCCCGAGGAGGCCGTCTGCGACGGACCGCAGGCGCTGTTGGCCGACGATTTCGCCGACTACGTCGCCGCGGTCGAGCGCGCAGCGGCGCTCGCCGGGAAGGTGCTCAGCGTCGCGTGAGGGCTCACGCCGGTGTGTCCTGGAACGGTGGACGTGACGGCGAGCAACGCCTGGTGGTGACCCTCGCGTGAGGGTTGCCGTCCTCGGCGTGGGGCTGATCGGCGGTTCGATTGGGCTTGCCGCTCACAAGCGCGCCGGGGCGCACGTGTGCGGGTTCGATCCCGACGGGGCGGCGCTGCAAGCGGCACTCGAGTTGGGAGCGATCGACGAGCGGGCGTCTGACGTCGCGGCAGCTGTCGCCGGGGCGCAGGTGGTGTTCGCCGCCGCACCGGTGGGCGCGCTCGCGCGGACGGTCTCAGAGGCGCTGGCCCACGCCGCCCAGGACTGTGTGCTCAGCGACGTCGGTTCGACCAAGCTCGCCCTGGATAGTGCTCGTCAAGACCCTCGCTTCATCGGCGGGCACCCACTTGCCGGGGCCGAGACAGCCGGTGTCGTCCACGCCCGCGAGGATCTGTTCGAGGGTGCGACCTGGTATCTCACCCCCACCGACGGCACCGATGCAGAGCTGTACGCACGCTTGCGGGGCCTGATCGAACAGCTCGGCGCGCGCCCGGTCGCGATCGCGCCAGAGGTCCACGATCGAATGATGGCGAGCGTTTCGCACCTGCCGCACGTGCTGGCCAACGTGCTCGTCGCTCAGGCCGCCGGCGCGATGGAGCGTGAGCGCGCCGCGGCGCGCGCGGCGAACGTAGAAGGAGGGCAGCCTGAGGATGGTCCGCGCCTTGGGGAGGGAGACGGGGGGGACGAGAACACAGGACGGGTCGTGATTCCCCCCAGCCTCGCCGATGCGATCAGGGTGGCGGGCTCAAACACCGCGATCTGGACAGACATCTACCTCGCGAACCGTCTCGCGCTGGGGGAGGCGATCGACACGGCGGTACAGGGTCTTCAGGCTGTGCGCGGCGCCCTGGATCGTGGCGACGCCGCCGCACTCGCAGCCTGGAACGAGAACGCGCGGGTCGCGCGCGACTCGCTGCTCGGCGAGAATGCCCCGTAGGGTAGGGATCACATGAACTTGCGTTTCGAGCCGTCCACCGGGCTCTCCGGCACGCTGACTGCGCCCGCGGACAAGTCGATCTCCCATCGCGCGGCGCTGCTCGGCGCGATGGCCTCATACCCGGTTCGTATCGAGAACTACCTGCACGCCGCCGACACCACGGCGACCCTCAAAGCCGTCCAGGCGCTGGGTGCGCTCGTCGAGGTCCGCCCGGGAGGCGAGGTCGTCGTGCGTGGCACTGGCCTGCGCGACGCGCAAGAGCCCGCCGGGCCGATCGACGTCGAGAACGCCGGCACCCTGCTGCGTCTGTTGCCGGGCTGGCTGGCCGCCCAGAAAGGGCGCTCCTTCACGCTCGACGGTGACGCCTCGATCCGCCGCCGCCCCGTCGACCGGATCGCCGAGCCGCTGAGGATGATGGGCGCGGAGCTGCAGGCCACCAACGGACGCTTCGCGCCGCTGACGGTGCGCGGCGCGGGTCTGCATTCGATCTCCTACGAGCTGCCCGTGGCGAGCGCCCAGGTCAAGTCGTGCGTGCTGCTCGCCGCGCTCGCCGCCGATGGCGCCACCACCGTGGGCGAGCCGGTGCGCAGCCGCGACCACACCGAGCGCATGCTCCTACGCGCCGGCGTGACCGTCCACCGTAATGGCCGCCACGTGACTGTCGTCAACGCCGATGAGCTGGTGCTCGAGCGAGTGGTCGTCCCCGGCGATCTCAGCTCGGCGGCGTTCCTGATAACCGCCGGCGTGATCGTCCCGGGCTCGCGCCTTTTGATCCGCGACGTCGGCGTCAACTGGACGCGCACCGGCTTCCTGCGCATCCTGCGCCGCATGCGCGGCATCGTGCTCGGCGACCTCGAGGACGAATCGGGTGAGCTCTCCGCGCTCGAGCCGCTCAGCGACCTCGACGTCGCCGCCGGCGCGCTGGAGGGCACCGTGGTCGAGCCCGAGGAGGTGCCGCTGGCGATCGACGAGCTGCCGCTCGTCGCACTGCTCGGCTGCTTCGCCGAGGGCCACACGGTGGTGCGCGGTGCTCAGGAGCTGCGCCTGAAGGAGTCAGACCGCATCGCCACTGTCGTCGAGGGCCTGCGCGGGCTGGGCGCCGACATCGAGGCCACTGAGGACGGCTTCGCCGTGCGCGGCACCGGTGGCCTGCGCGGCGGCACGATCGACGCGCACGGCGACCACCGCCTGGCGATGATGGGCGCCGTCGCGGGGCTCGCCTCGCGCGAGGGGGTCGAGGTGCGCGGGATGGAGGCCGCCGAGGTCTCCTACCCGGGGTTCGTGGCCGACCTGGAGCGGCTTTGCTGATGGGCCTGGGGGCGACGGTCCCGATGGAACTGGAGCGGCTGTGCTGATCGCGATCGACGGTCCTGCGGGCGCCGGCAAGTCCACGGTCGCGCGTCGAGTGGCGAGCGCGATGGGCTTTGCCTACCTGAACAGCGGCGCGATGTACCGCTGTGTAGCGCTGCTCTCGCTCGCCTCGCCCGAAGAGCCGCCAGGGCAGCTTGCTCGCGCGGCGCGTATCGAGCCCGGCGAGCTCATCCTGCTCGACGGGCGCGACGTGACCGACGCGATCCGCGTGCCGGAGGTCACCGAGGCGGCATCGCGCGTCGCCGCCGACCCGCGGGTGCGCGAGGCGATGGTTGCCCGCCAACGCGAGCTGATCGCCGGTGGCGATTGCGTCGCCGAGGGTCGCGACATCGGCACGGTCGTGGCGCCAGAGGCCGAGCTGAAGGTGTTCCTCACCGCCAGTCCGGCGGAGCGTGCGCGCCGACGCGCGGTCGAGCTGGGCGCTGATCCACAGTCCATCCTCGCCGATCAGACCCTGCGCGACGAGCGCGACACTACCCGCGAGCACAGTCCCCTGGCGGCGGCTCCCGGCGCGGTGATGCTCGATACGACCGGCCTCGCGATCGAGGAGGTCGTAGGGCGTATCGCCGAACTTGCATGCGACGCGCGCGTCGCCGGCTGAGCGGGTCGTTTCTCGGCGACGTCAAGCCCTGGCGCGAGTCCGCGGGCGAGCCCGGTCATACTGGCCCCATGAAAGTCGCCGTCGTCGGCTACCCGAACGTGGGGAAGTCCTCGCTCATCAACCGCCTTACGGGTAGCCGCGAGGCGGTCGTGCACGAGCGCCCGGGGATCACCCGTGACCGTAAGGAGCTCGACTGCGAATGGAACGGCCGGCGCTTTGCACTGATCGACACCGGTGGCGTGGACTTCCAGGACGAGGATCCGCTCGCCGGCTCGATCCGCGACCAGGCGCGCGCGGGGCTCGCCGACGCGCAGGTGGCGGTGCTCGTCGTGGACGCCCGCGCGGGCGTGCGCCCCGGTGACGAGGAGATGGCCGACCTGCTGCGCCGCTCACCGCTGCCGGTGATCCTCGCCGCCAACAAGTGCGACTCGCTCGCCGAGATCCCGCAGGCCACGGAGTTTCACCGCCTCGGCCTGGGCGAGCCCCTGGCGGTCTCCGCCGCGCAGGGCCTCGGCTCGGGCGACCTGCTCGACCGCATCGTCGAGCTCCTGCCCTCGGGCGAGGGGGAGCTTGAGGACGACAAGGACACGATCCGCCTCGCCGTGATCGGCCGCCCCAACGTCGGCAAGTCCTCGCTCGTCAACCGCTTCCTCGGCGAGGAGCGCGTGATCGTCTCCCCGCTCGCAGGCACCACGCGCGATGCGATCGACATGCCCCTGCTCGTGGGCGAGCGCAAGCTGACGCTGATCGACACCGCCGGGATGCGCCGCCAGTCGAAGGTCGCAGACTCGGTCGAGTACTACACCACGCTGCGCTCCCAGCGTGCCGCCGAGCGCGCTGATGTAGCGCTCGTCGTGTGCGACGCGACTGACGGCGTCACCGCCCAGGATCTGCGCATCGCCGAGTTGGCGATGAAGGCCGGCTGCGCCACCGCCGTGGTCCTCAACAAGTGGGACCTCCACGAAGGAGGGGAGAGCGATCTCGACCACGAGCGCGCCCGCGTCGCCGAGAAGCTGCGCCTGCGCCCGCGCGTACTGACCGCCTCCGCGCTCAGCGGCCGCCACGTCTCACGCCTCTTGACCGAGGCCATCGCCCTGGGCGACCGCATGTCCGGCCGTATCCCCACCCCAGAGCTGAACCGCTTCCTGTCAGAGACAGTCCAGGCGCGCCAGCCGCCCGTCGGCATGAAGGGCGGTTCCAGCCAGCACCGCCTGAAGCTGATCTACATGGCCCAGACCGGAGAGCGCCCCCCGCGCTTCGCGATCCAGGTCAACTCCCGCAAGCGGGTCACGCGCGACTACGCCTACTTCGTCGAGAACCGCCTGCGCGCCCGCTATGGCATGGACGGGGTCCCGCTGATCATTGATTTTGTCGAGCGCGGTGAGCGCTCCCATCGCCGCGCAGCCTGAAAACCCCACCTCGCAGGGCGGCCCACTAGACTCTGCGAGCTTTTCCGACCGCCCCCGCCGACCTGGAGCCACGACTGCCATGAGCCTTTCCGACAACGAGTACCTGTTCACGTCCGAGTCGGTGACCGAGGGCCACCCCGACAAGATCGCCGACCAGATCTCTGACGGCGTGCTCGACGCGGTGCTCACCGACGACCCCTACGGGCGTGTTGCCTGCGAGACGCTTGTCAACACCGGTCTGATCGTCGTCTCGGGGGAGATCTCCACCGACACCTACGTCGACATCCAGGAAATCGCGCGCGAGACGGTGCGCAAGATCGGCTACGACAACGCCGCCTACGGCTTCGACTGCGACACCTGCGCTGTAATCAACGCGATCGACAAGCAGTCCCCGGACATCGCGCAGGGCGTCGACGCCGCGTATGAGACACGCCACGACGCGGGCGACGAGGACGAGCTCGACATCGCCGGCGCGGGCGACCAGGGGATGATGTTCGGCTACGCCGCGCGCGAGACCGAGGAGTTGATGCCGCTGCCGATCGCGCTCGCGCACAAGCTCGCCAAGCGATTGGCGGAGGTGCGCAAGGGCGAGGTGCTGCCCTACCTGCGCCCCGACGGCAAGACGCAGGTGACCGTTCGCTATCAGGACGGCAAGCCGGTGGAGATCGAAAAGATCCTGATCTCCACGCAGCACGCCGACGGGATTGACACCGAGGCGCTGATCAAGCCCGACCTGTTCGAGCACGTGCTGCGCCCCGTGCTGCCCACCGACCTGTACGACGAGAAGAAGCTGCTGAAGAACTTCCTCGTCAACCCCACCGGGCGCTTCGTGATCGGCGGCCCGATGGGCGACTGTGGGCTGACGGGCCGCAAGATCATCGTCGACACCTACGGCGGCATGGCGCGTCACGGCGGTGGCGCCTTCTCCGGCAAGGACCCCTCGAAGGTCGACCGCTCCGCGGCCTACGCGGCGCGCTGGGTGGCCAAGAACATCGTCGCCGCCGGCCTGTCCGACCGCGCGGAGGTGCAGGTCGCCTACGCGATCGGCGTCGCGCACCCGGTGTCGGTGATGGTCGAGACCTTCGGCACCGAGAAGGTGGGTCGCGCGCAGATCGCCCAGCTCGTCGACGAGCACTTCGACCTGCGCCCGGGCGCCTTCCGCGAGGAGCTCAAGCTGCACCGGCCGATCTACCAGAAGACCGCCGCCTACGGGCATTTCGGGCGCGACGACCACGACTTCACGTGGGAGCGCACGGATCGTGCCGATGCGCTGCGGGAGGCCGCGGGTCTCTGACCGACCCGGGGTCTAGATTGGGTCGCTCGCGGGGACTCCTCGCTTCGCGGCCCTCGGGGGACCGCTCGGCGGTTCCCTTCTCTTTTTATGTCCGCAATCGCCCAGGTCGAGCCGATGACGACTGCCCGTGTGCTGCGCGGGCCGTTCGACTACCGCCTGCCCGAGGGCCTGCGCGGGGGCGTCGACGTCGGGTCGATGCTGGTCGTACCGTTCGGGCGGCGCGAGGTGCTGGGGGTTGTCGTGGGGATGGCCGAGCACAGCGAGATCTCCGAGGAGCGGCTGCTGGAGCCGCTGCGCGCGCTCGAGCTCGGAGTCCCCGTGGATCTCGTCGCGCTCGCCGAGTGGGTCGCCGCCGAGTACTGCTCGACGATCGCCCGTGCGCTGACGCTCGTGCTGCCACCGGGCGCGGCGCGCCGTCTCAGCGGGCGCAAGCGCCGGGCTACGATACGCCGCACCGCCCACCTTCCGGTGGGTTCGCTCGGCACGGGGCCGCCGGCATTGACCGACGAACAGCAGACGGTGCTCGAGGACCTGCTCACCGCACTGGGTGAGCGCCGCCGCGCGGAGCGGCTGCTGCACGGGATCACCGGCTCGGGCAAGACCGAGATCTATCTGCGCGCCACCGCCGCCGCGCTGGAGCAGGACCGCGGGGCGATCGTGCTCGTCCCCGAGATTGCGCTCACGCCGCAGATCGTCGGGCGCTTCATCGAGCGCTTCGGCGACACCGTTGCGGTGATGCACTCCCGTCTGGGGGCGGGCGAGCGCTACGACGAGTGGCGGCGGTTGCGCTCCGGCGAGGCACGCGTGTGCGTGGGGCCCCGCTCGGCCGTCTTCGCCCCGATCGAGCGGCTCGGGCTGATCGTGCTCGACGAGGAGCACGACGCCTCCTACAAGCACGAAGGCGACCCCCGCTACGACGCGCGCGCTGTCGCCGCGCGCCGCGCACGCGACTGTGGTGCGCTGCTGCTGCTCGGCAGCGCCACGCCGCGGCCGGAGAGCTGGCACGACGTGCCGCGTCTGCGCCTTCCCCGTCGTGTCGACGGCCGCCCGCTGCCTGAGGTGAGCGTGCTCGACATGTGCGGCGTGCCCCACGGCCTGCACCCCAGGACCGCGCAGGCGCTCGCCGATGTGCGGCGCGAAGGGCGCAAGGCGATCGTGCTGCTCAACCGCCGTGGCTGGTCGAACTTTCTCTCCTGTCGCTCCTGCGGCGAGGTGTGGAGTTGTCCGCACTGCGACGTCGCGCTCGTGCTGCACCGGGCGGAAGGTCTGCTGGCATGCCATCACTGCGGGCACCGCGAGCGCGTCCCCGAGGTCTGCGCCTGCGGCTCCTCGACGCTCGCGCGTCACGGCACTGGCACCGAGCGTCTGCAGCACGAGCTCGCCGCCGCGCTCGACGACGGCGGCTTCCCGGTGTTCCGCCTCGACGCGGACGTGGTCAACGGACCGCTCGCCGCCCCGGGCTCAGCGGGTTCTTCCGCCCGACAGTCGCCGCCGGCGCGAGCGAGCGGCGTCGCGACGCTGCTGCGCCGCTTCGAGGCTGCCTCCGCGGGGGTGCTGATCGGCACGCAGATGGTCGCCAAGGGCCACGACTTCCCCGACGTCGGCCTCGGTGTGGTGCTCGACGCCGACGCCACGCTGCGCTTCCCCGACTTCCGCGCCGAGGAGCGCACGTTCGCGATGATCGCCCAGCTCGCCGGCCGCGTCGGGCGCGGCGGCGAGGGCCATGTGCTCGTGCAGAGCATCGCCCCGGACGCACGCGCGATCCAATACGCCGCGCGCCACGATAGCGAGGGCTTTCTCACCGGTGAGCTGGAGCGCCGCCAGGCGCTGCGCTACCCGCCCTTCTCGCATCTGATCCGAGTGACGTGCGCCGCCCCCGAGGCTCCCCGTGCGCGGGCCGCTGCCGCCGCGATACGCGAGCGCCTGGCGCTCGCCGACGCCGAGCTGCTCGGCCCTGCAGCGCTGTTTCGCCTGCGCGGGCGCGAGCGCCAGGTGCTCGTCATCAAGGCCACCGACCGCCGTCCCGCGGTGCGCGCGATCGGCGCGGCCGTGCAGCTGATCGCCGCCGCTCGCACGCACGCCGGAGTCAGCTTCAGCGTGGACGTCGACCCGCAATAGAATCGACGTATGGCCGACACTGAAGAGACCGCCGAGGTGGAGCTGCACGACACCGAGGGGGTGGATGAGATCGAGGAGACCGAGGAGCGCCCCCAGCTCGACGAGGAGACGCGCGCCCGACGCGACGCCGCGCTGCGCCACGTGCGCAAGCTCGGAGACCCCGTGCTGCGCGCCACAGCCGTTGAGGTGGAACGTTTCGACGAGGGTCTGCGCACGGAGATCGAGCGCATGGGGGAGCTGATGCACGATGCGCTCGGCATCGGTCTCGCGGCCAACCAGATCGGCGTGCTGCACCGCGTGCTCGTCTACCGCACGCACAGCGAGGATGAGATCACCGCGCTCGTCAACCCCGTTGTGGAGTGGTCGAGCGAGGAGCTCGAGGCCGCGGAGGAGGGCTGTCTCAGCCTGCCCGACGTGCTGCTGGAGGTCGAGCGCCCCGCGCAGGTTCGCGTGCGTGCACACGACGGCGCGGGCGCCGAGGTGCTGGTCGAGGCCGATGGCTTGGAGGCGCGGGTGATCCAGCACGAGATCGACCACCTCGACGGCGTCCTGATCCTCGATCGCGTATCCCGCTCGGCGCGCAAGGAGGCGATGCGCGCGATGCGCGAAGCGCAGCTGGGCGGTGGCTCACGGCAGGAGTCAACGCAGGAGGCCCCACAGGAGGCCAGCGTCGCCTCCTAAGACGGTCTTCCTGGGGACCTCCGCGTTCGCGGCGGCAGTGCTCGGGTATCTGGCGGACGCCGGGCTCGCGCCGTCGCTCGTGCTGAGTCGCCCCGATCGCCCCAAGGGCCGGGGTCGTCGCCTGTCCTCGCCGCCGGTGGCCGACGCTGCGCGCGCATTGTCGATTGCCCTGGAGCAGCCCGAGAACGTCAACGACCCACAGGCGCGTGAGCTGATCGCCGGGGTGGAGCCCGACGCGGTGATCGTGTGCGCCTTCGGCGCCCTGATCAAAGACCCCCTGCTCTCCGAACACCAGATGCTCAACGTGCACCCCTCGCTGCTCCCCCGCTGGCGCGGCGCGGCGCCGATCGAGCGGGCGATCATGGCCGGCGACACGGAGAGCGGGGTCTCGATCATGCGCCTCACCGCGGGCCTCGACAGCGGGCCGGTGTGCCTGTCCGCCAGCGAGCCGATCCTGTCAGGGGACACATACGGCTCGCTCGCCGAGCGTCTGCAGCGAATCGGCGGCGAGCTGCTGGTGCGCGCGCTGAGCGAGCCCGTGACCTTCGTCGAGCAGGCGCAGGAGGGCGTCACCTACGCCGAGAAGATCGGACCCGAGGACCGGCTGCTCGACCCGACACAGCCCGTCGCCGAGCTGGAGCGCACGGTGCGGGCTCTGCATCCGCACATCGGCGCTCGACTCTCCCTCCCCGATGGCACGCTGCTCGGAGTACACCGAGCCGTCGTGTTCTCACCGCCGCTGCCGACGGGCGCAGACTCAGACGAGACTCTCCCGCCGGGGACACTCGACGGCGTCGAAGGACAGCTGCTGTATGGAGCCGGCGATGGTGCCCTCGAGCTGCTCGAAGTCCAGCCGGCCGGCGGGCGGGCCATGGACGGCTCCGCCTACCTACGCGGTCACGGCTCGCGGCAGCGGTGAGGGTTCAGCGGTGAGCCCCTCGCGCTCGGCCCCGCCCGCCAAGGCTCCCCGCGTGGCGCCCGCGCGCCTCTGTGCCTTTGCCGTGCTCCGCCGCGTCTTCGAGCGGGGCGCCTATGCCGATCGCGCGCTACAGAGCGAGGCCCGCGAGCTCGACGCGCGCGACCGGGCGCTGGCGATGCGCCTGGCCTACGGCGCGGTGCAGCGCCGCGGCACGCTCGACCACCTGATCGAGCAGCTCGCCGAGCGGCCCGTGGCGCGTCTGGACCCTCCCGTGCTGGCCGCGCTGCGGCTGGGGCTGTATGAGCTCCTGTATCTGCGCGGCGCGCCCGACCACGCGGTTGTCGCCGACGCCGTGGAGCTCGCCAAGAGCGCCGGCCGCTCGGGCCACGGTCTGGTAAACGCCGTGCTGCGACGCGCCACGCGCGAGGGGCAGGCGCTCCTGGGCGCCCTGCGGGACGACACTCCGGAGCATGCCGCGACGATGTACTCCCACCCGGAGTGGATCGCCCGCGTGTGGTGGGAGCAGCTGGGAGCGCAGGATGCCCGTGCGCTGATGGCCTTCGACAACGAGCCCGGCGAGGTGGCGCTGCGTGCAAATACGCTGCGCACGACCGCTGCCGAGCTCGCGGGTGCGCTGCCCGTTGCCACGCATACCGATCCGCGCCTGCCCGAGGCGCTCGTGCTGGACGGCCCGTTCGACCTGCACGGCTCGGCGCTGTGGTCAAGCGGGGACTTCCTCGCGCAGTCGCGTGCGGCGATGCTTGTCGCACGGGCGCTCGACCCCCAGCCGGGCGAGCGCGTGCTCGACCTCTGCGCGGCCCCCGGCGGCAAGAGCACCCATCTGGCGGCGCTCATGCGGGGCGAAGGGGAGGTGGTGGCGGTTGAGCACAATCCGCGCCGCGCGGGCGAGCTGCAGCGCACCGCGCGGCGGCTGCACGCGGGCAACGTGCGCGTGGAGCTTGCGGATGCAGCGGTGCTGCGCACCGCTGACGCAGGCGAAGCACCGTTCGACCGCGTGCTCGTCGATCCGCCCTGCTCGGGCCTCGGCACATTGCAGGCGCGCGCTGACCTGCGCTGGCGCGTGACACCCGAGCGCATCCAGGAGATGGTGCGCACCCAGGCGGCGATCCTTGCAGCGGGCGCTGCAGCGGCCCGTCCGGGCGGCGTGCTGGTCTACTCTACGTGCACCATCTCCTCGACTGAGAATGAGCACCAGATCGCCGCCTTCCTGGACTCCCATCCAAATTTCGCCCTCGATGATCTCGCCGCGGGGCCGCAGTCCGAGCGGTTCGAGTCGCTCCTCGGCGTGGGGGGCGGCCGCGTGGAGGGCGAGGCGATGACCCTGCCCCATCGTGACCACACGGCAGGCTTCTTCATCGCACGCCTGCAGCGGGAAAGCTGAAACCGTGGAGCCAGAACAGAAGACACCCGAGAACGGGGTCGACCTCGGCCCCCGCTGCCCCAACTGCCAGGAGCCATGGCTGCGCCCCGCGAACCTGCCCGGGCGCTACCGCTGCGTGAACTGCCTGCACCGCTTCGAGCTGGCCTCGGTGTGCCCCAACTGCGGCGAGCACTCGACGATCGTGCGCATGTCTTCAACCGCAATCGTCAAATGCAATTGTTGCGGCGACTCGATGCTGCAGCCGATATGAACACGTATGGCGGCGCTGGACCGGCGTTCTCGCTCGCTCGCGTGCTAAGCACGCCACGCTCGCTGCGTCCTTGGCCAGCTTGCCCTACGTGTCCATATCCCAGTGATAGAGATGTCTTCGTCTGAGGTTCTGGCAGGGGTCCGCGTCGCCCCGTCGATCCTCTCCGCCGACTTCGGGCGATTGCGCGAGCATGTCGGGGAGGTGCTGGCGGCGGGCGCGCGCGTGATCCACGTGGACGTGATGGACGGCCATTTCGTGCCGCCGATCACGATCGGTCCGCTGATTGTCGACGCCCTGCGCGCACAGGCGCACGAGGTGGGCGCGGTGCTCGACGTGCATCTGATGATTGAGCGCCCCGAGCTCCACGTCGCGGAGTTCGCCAAGGTGGGCGCGGATTCGATCACCTTTCATGCGGAGGCCACCGCCCACGCCGCGCGCGTCGCGCAGTTGATCGCGGAGCACGGTGTTGGCGTCGGCGTCGCCGTCAACCCTGCCACCCCCGTGGAGGCGCTCGGCGAGATCGCGCCGATGCTCGGCTTGGCGCTTTGCATGACGATCAATCCCGGCTGGGGCGGTCAGAGGATGATGCCCTCCTCACCCGGCAAGATCGAGCGGCTGCGGGCGCTGCTGGACCGCGGGCGGGCTCCGGGCGATGGGCCGGCACTGGAGATCGACGGGGGTGTCGACCCTGACACCGCGCCCCTCTGCCGCGCGGCCGGGGCCTCGCTGTTCGTCGCGGGCTCGGCGATCTTCGGTGCGAAGGATCCGGGCGAGGCCTATCTGGCGATCGCGCGCTCGATCGACGCCGACTGAGGAGGCCCACCCGCCTGGCCGGTCGCGCTCTCGCCGGGCACGGGCAGGCGGCCCGCGCCGCCGCTCCTGTACAGGACCGCGAGCGCCAACGCCAGCACCGCGGTGGCGCCCGCGTAGCCGATCTCGGTGCGCAGCAGCTGTTCGCTAACTGTGGGGGTGAGCATCCAGGCGAGGAACAGCACTGCCGCAAGACCCCAGCAGGCGGCGGCCCCGCGGGCGCGGTCGCGCGCGAGCGCCGCCTGGTTGAGCGTGCCGGAGGCCAGGTGCAGGCCCATCCCGACACCCACCAGCGCCAGCCCATAGCGCCCGTAGGAGAAGTGCTGGCCGAACAGATGGCTCATCGCAAAGGGCCCCACGAGCAGCAGGCCCAGCGCCACCGCGGTGGCGAAGGCGGCGATTGCGAGCACCGTGGTGCGGATCGCACGCGCGAACGCGGCATGCCCCGCGGTGGCCTCCAGGCCCGTGAGGTGGGGCAGTAGCGAGGTCTGGATCGCCTGAAAGAGCTGCAGTGGCGCGCGCGCGATCAGCAGCACATCGAACACGATTCCCGCGAGCGCCTTGTTCGGCGAGGTGGCCGCGACCGTCAAGACCGCGGCGTTGAGGATCGTCTGCTCGGAGAGCATGATGCTCGAGACCCACCCAGCGAAGCCGGTGCCGCGGCGCAGCGACAGCTCCTCGTGCGCTGCGGCTTCCTGTACTCCCTCGGTGCCAGGACCCGCGAGCGCGGCATCGGCCTCATCGACGGTGATCGGGCCACGCAGTGCCAGGTCGGCGTCGTGGGGATGAGTTGCGGCGTTGCCCCTTCAGCTGCCTGCGCTGCTCCCGTTTGCCCCGTGGCGGCGCCTCCCGCCGCTCCTCGCGATCCCGCGCGAAGGCGGCAGGCACGACTACAAGCGAGACCAGCGGCGCCGCGGCGATGCCCAGGGCGATGGCGGTCTGTCCGCTGGTTATGCCAAGCACGACTGCCAGCGCGAAGCAGATGCGTGCGACGGCCTCCATCAGCACAAGACCCCCGAAGAGGGCGAAGTATTCATGCCCGGCCAGCCAGCCCCGCGCGAAATAGCTGGCGGCATAGGCGAGCGTGCCCACCACCAGCACGTAATACAGCGCTTCATATCCATCGAAGACGTGGTTCACAAGCACGTCGCGCAGTGCCAGCGCCGCCAGCAGGAACAGCAGCGCAAAGCCGGTCTGGATGGCGATCGGAACGCGCAGCGGGTGCTCCCCGTGTCCGTGTGCCCGGCGCTCGGCGATCGTGCGCGAGAGCAGCTGTTCGGTTGGGCGGTAGATCACCGAGATGATCACGAACATCACCGACCACAACAGGGCCACCCGCGAAGCGGCCGCTTCGCTGAGGACGTGGCTGGAGATCGAGAAGAAGGCGAATGTCAGCAGGCCGGTCGATGCGATCCCGATCGAAAGGATGCGTGCGCCGCTGCCGTAGGAGCGCTTCTGGGAGGGCTCTCTAGAGGCGGACAAGCAGCATCGTCCACGGGAAGGGCGAGCGGACCTCGACCACCGTGCCGTAGCGCGAGAGCAGCGCGACGAAGCTCCGCCGCGACCAGTGGTTGAGATGGCCCGGGGTGTTGCCGAGCGCCGACCAGTAGGCCCCGCGCGCCATGTTGAGCATCCGCCACAGCGGCTCGCGCGGCACCGACACCAGCAGGTGGCGCTCGGCGCAGCGCGCCATCTCCGCGAGCGTGTGCTCGGGGTCGGGGACGTGCTCGAGCACCTCGATCGCGGTGGCGAGGTCGAACTCGCCATCGGCGAAGGGCAGGTTCTCGGCGCGCATCACCCGGTATTCGAGGTTCGGCGCCTGGCGCTCGGCCCAGCCGGCCTGGATGGAGTCCTCCTCCAGGTCGATCCCCACGACCCGTCGCTCGTCCAGGCGCAGGGCCCATTCGTGCACGAGCACCCCCTCGCCGCAGCCGACGTCGAGCAGCGAGGCGGGGTCGGCGAGCGCGAACAGCTCCTCCAGCGAGCCCTCGAAGCCGGCCATCATGCGCCGTACGAGCGGGTTGGTGGAGCCGTACTTGTCGTAGGTGTTGCCGGTGACGACCCCCTCGGAGGAGACCGTCACGCCGCCGCCGCTCAAGCCCGCACCGCCTCTTCGGGAAGCGGCAGCTCGCTCGGCCGACCGCCGCCGGAGAGGCCCGGCTGCGGATGGGCCTCCGGGGGTGGATGGGTCCCGGGTGGCTGGGGCGCCGCCCGCACTCGGTGCGCCCGCCTCTGGGTTCGCTTCGTAGTGCGAGGGCGCGACGCCGAGTTGCAGTTCGATGCGCCGCACGCGCTCGAAGGTCTTCTGGGTCATCACGCGCTGGGCGGCGAGCAGATCGCCGATCACGCCCAGAGCCCACAGGACGACCGCGGCGATGAACAGGACGGCGCCGAGGATCAGCGACTGCACGTGGCCCTTGCCGCTGCCTTCGACGTAGGCGACGGCGAACCGGATCCACACGGCCAGCGCGCGCCAGACCGATCACCGCGGAGAGGCTCCAGAAGACCCGCAGCGGCTCGTACTGCGCGTAGATGCGGAAGATCGAGATGGTGTTGCGCCGCACGTAGGACCACATCGAGGGGAACAGGCGCGACTCGCGCGTGGCCTCGTTTGTGCGCACGGGCACGTGGTCGGTGGCGACGAGCATCTTGCCCGCCTGGATGATGGTCTCCAGGGTGTAGGTGAACTTCGAGACGACCATCATCTGGATCGCCGCCTCGCGGTTGTAGGCGCGAAAGCCCGAGGTTGTGTCGGGCAGCGAGGTGGAGGATGCCTGGCGCACAACCCACGAGCCCAGCCGCTGCAGAGCCTTCTTCAGCGGCGAGAAGTGCTCGATCGTGTGCACCTCGCGGTCGCCCACGACCATGTCGGCGCGCCCCGCGAGGATCGGCGCGACCAGGCGCGCGACGTCCGGTCCGTAGTACTGGTTGTCGGCGTCGGTGTTGACGATCACGTCGGCGCCCAGCTTCAGGCAGGCGTCGAGGCCGGCCTGGAAGCCCGCCGCCAGGCCCTTGTTGTTGGTGAGGCGCACGATGTGGTGCACGCCCTCGCGGCGCGCCACCTCGATCGTCTCGTCGGTCGAGCCGTCGTCGATCACGAGCCACTCCACCACGTCGAAGCCCTCGACGGCGCGCGGCAGGTCGGCCAGCGTGAGGGGCAGCGTCTGCGCCTCGTTCCAGCAGGGGATCTGGATGATGAGCTTCATGGATGCAGGTTGCCCGCGAGCGGACCTCCCCAGTATCCCAAAGCGGCAGGCCGCCCTCCACCGCCCATGTGCCGGGGCGCGCCGGGGTAGGCTCCCCAGAGAGGGTGGCGGAGTCGGACGGAGGCCGACGTAGCCGGGCCCCTCTATGTTTCAGTCCTTATGCAGAGCGCGACGCTCACCACGGCCTCGGCCGGGCCCGACCCGGCTGAGCAGGCTGCGCGGCGTGCCCGCCTCGACCTGGGCCAAGATCGCGTTCGCCGGGCTGTGCGTGGGGGCGCTGGTGGGGTTCTTCGCCTTCCCCACATACCCCACCTACGACTCCTACTACGCGCTGATCTGGGGCCGCGACATGCTGCACCTGCGGCTGCCCGTAGTTCCAGGTGTACCGCGCCCCACCGAGCATCCGCTGGCGATCGCCTTCGGGGTGCTGGCCTCGATCTTCGGGCACGCCGGCGATCGCCTGATGATCCTCGGCGCGATCGCCTCGTTCGTGGCGCTCGTGGCGGGGCTGTACCGGCTCGGGCGGCTGACGTTCGGCCCCGTGGTGGGGGCGATCGCCGCGGTGGTGCTGTGTACGCGCTTCGACTACGAGTACTACGCCGCGCAGGGCTACCTGGACTTCACCTACATGGCACTGGTCGTGTGGGCGGGGACGTGGAGGTGCAGCGCCCAAGGGCGGGCACGCCGGTGTTCGTGCTGCTGGTGGCCGCCGGCCTGCTGCGTCCGGATGCGTGGCTGCTGGCGGGCGTGTACCTGCTGTGGTGCGCCTGGCCGCCGCTCGCCGACTGGGCGCGGGGAACGAAGGTGCAGGCGGCGCGGTGGCGGGCGCTGGCGGGGTATGTGGCGCTGACGCTCGCGGCGCCCTTCCTGTGGGCGATGGTGGACCTGGCGGTGACGGGCGACCCGACGTACTCGTTGCACTCCACGACGGGCCTCGCCGAACAGCTGGGGCGCACCAAGGGGATCTGCGAACATCCCCGGCTCGACGTGGGAATTTCTCGTGCGTCTGGACAAGCTGCCGCTGGTGTGGCGGCGATCGCGGGGGTGCTGATCGGCGTGGTGCTGGTGCCGCGGCGCGCGCGCGTGCCGCTCGTGCTGCTGGCCTCGGGTCTGCTCACCTTCGTGCTGCTGGGAGCCGCGGGGACCTCGGTGATCGACCGCTACCTGCTGACCCCGGCGGTGCTGGTGATGCTGTTCGGGGCCCTGGCGATCGGTGGGTGGTCGCTGCTGGAGCCCGGCAGTCTCCTGCGCCGCGTGTGGATGGCGGCGGCGGCGCTGCTCGTGGCCTACGGGGTGGCGCAGGCGGCGAGCACCGTCAGCATCCACAGCATCAAGACCGAATTGGCGTTCCGCGACGACTCACACCAGGCGCTCGCGCAGGTGCTCGACGACCCGCGCGTGCGCGCTGACCTCAAGCGCTGCGGCCGCTGTCGCTGCCCAACCACAAGCTGATGCCCGACGCGCGCTGGATTCTCGACGAGTCTACGAAGCCGGCCCAGAACATCATCGCGCGCAGCGAGGCGCGCGTCGCTCGCCGACGCGGGCCGACCGGCGCTGCGCGAACGCGATCTCGCGCGGCGTGGCGATCTACCCGACGGGCGAAGCGGTGTTCCGCCAGGCGATCGTCGACACCAACGACAACCCGCTCGACCAGGTGCCCCCGCGCGGCTGGCGCCGGTCCTCGCGAGCCAGTACTACGCGGTATATGCGCGCTGCCCCTAGCCCACCGATCGGCGCTCGCCGCGCCGGTAGGCGGATGCCAGCGCGGCCGGCCGCGGAGCGTCCGGCGCCGGACGGCCGATGGACGGGCGGGCCGACGGGAGCGGGCCATGGCGGTGGTGGTTGGCGCTCGCGGGCGTGCTCGCGGGCGCGCTGGCGCTGCGTCTGTGGGGGGTGGCGCAGGGACTGCCCTACGTCTACAACTCCGACGAGAACTCCCACTTCGTGCCGCATGCGATCAGGATGTTCAGCGAAGGGCTCAACCCGCGCTACTTCGCTAATCCGCCGGCGCTGACGTATCTGCTGCACGCGCTCTACACGGTGTGGTTCGGCAGCGGCGCGGCGGCGCGGCAGGCGCTCGAGCTGCACCCGACGAGGTGTACATGCTCGCGCGCGTGGCGGTCGCGCTGCTGGGCACGGTCGCGGTGTGGCTGCTGTATCTCGTGGGCGCGCGTCTCTTCGGCCGCGGCGGTGGCGCTGCTCGCGGCGGCGCTCGGGGCGGTGGCGTTCCTGCCCGTCTTCTATTCGCATCTGGCGCTCAACGACGTGCCCACGCTTGTGCCGCTGACGCTTTCGCTGCTGGGGACCGCCGGGGTACTGCGCAGGGGCCGCCGGCGCGACTACCTGCTCGCCGGGGTGGGGCTGGGGTTGGCTGCGCGACGAAGTACACCGCGGGGATCGTCGTGCTGCCGCTGCTGGCGGCGGCCGGGGCGCAGTACCTGGAGGGCTCGCCGACAGGCCGGCAGGCGCGTCGCGAGCGGCCTCGCGCTCGCCGGGGCGGCGGCGCTGGTGGGCTTTCTCGCCGCGAACCCCTATGCGGTGCTGGATTTCCACACGTTCCACGCTGAACTGAACCACCAGTCCCAGCTCTCCGGGGAACCGCAGGGCAAGCTCGGTGCGCGGGCACACGGGTGGCGTGCGCTACTACCTATGGTCGCTCACCTGGGGGCTCGGCTGGCTGCCGGCGCTGGCGGCGCTAGGCGGGGCGATCACGATCTGGCGCGAGGACCGGCGTCTGGGCTGGCTGCTCGTGCCGGCGCCGCTGCTGTTCCTCGCCTTCATGGGCCTGCAGGGGCGCTACTTCGGGCGCTGGCTGCTGCCGATCTTTCCGATCGTGTGCCTGCTGGCGGCGTTCTTCGCGCTTCAGCTTGCGACCACGTGCGCACACTACGCGCAGCGGCTGGCGGCCAGGCGTAGCGGTCGACCGCTCGATGAAGGCGCGCCGAGCGGTCGGGGGACGGTGGGGCAAGCCCGTCATCGCCCCCGCGCACCGGACGCGGGCTGAGCCTGGGATTTGCGGCGCTTGCCGCGCTCGCGCTGTGCGCGCAGGGGCTCCTCTACAGCGTGCACTCCGACGTGGTGCTCTCGCGTGCCGACACACGCACCCTGACGCGTGCCTGGATGGTGGCGCACATCCCGGCGGGGCGCGCGGATCGTCGCCGAGCCGGTCTCGCCCGACGCGTGGGCGGGGGACATCGGGCACTTCAACCCCGCCACCGCCGACGGGCTGCGCTGGGAAAAGTACGACTCGCTGCGCTCGGCGTTCTCGTCGAGCGGCGCGTTCCTTGGCGAAGCGGGGTCGACGGTGGGGATCGAGGACTACGAGCGCACGCTGCGCCCCGCGCTGATCGGCTACTACGAGCGCCAGGGCTACTGCTGGGTGATCAGCGGCTCCACCCAGTACGGGCGGGCGTACGCCGAACCGGGGGCGGTTCCCGAGGCGATCGCCTACTACCGCGCGCTGGCTAGCCAGGGGCAGGTGGTCTACCACGTCTCGCCCTACTCAAAGGGGGCCGGCCCGGTGGCGTTCAACTTCGACTGGAGCTTCGACTACTACCCGCTGGCCTATGAGCGGGCGGGGCCGGAAATGACTGTCTACCGGCTGCACGGCGGGCGCTGCGGTGGATGAGCTCAACGCGCCGACCCTTCGACGTGGGGGCGGACGCGGTGAGAGGTTCGATCCGGGTGGCGGGGAGCGACAGGCGGCGGAAAGCGGCGAGACGGGTGGGGCCGAGTATCCTGAACGGACGATGACGACAAGCATCGAGACAGACCAGGTGCACCTGACGCGGGCGATCGAGCTGGCCCAGAACGGCACCGGGGCGGTCAAGCCGAACCCCGTCGTGGGGGCGGTGATCGCGCGCGACGGCGAGGTGCTGGGCGAGGGCTGGCACGAACGCTACGGCGCCGCGCACGCCGAGGTCAATGCGATCGAGGCGTGCGGGATGGCGGATCTGAGCGAGGCGACGCTGTACGTGTCGCTGGAGCCCTGCTGCCACGAGGGCAAGACGCCGCCCTGCACCGAGGCGATCCTGCAGTCGGGGATCCGCCGCGTGGTCGTCGGCTCGGACGACCCGACCGAGAAGGCCGCCGGGCGGGGCCTCGGGATCCTGCGCGACGAGGGCGTGGAGGTGGTGCTTGCCGACGGCGAGCTGGCCACGCGCGCGCGGCTGCTCAACCAGGCCTTCCGCAAGCACGCCCGCGTGGGGCGCCCGTGGGTGCTGTTCAAGTCGGCGATGACCCTCGACGGCAAGGTGGCGACGAGCGCCGGGGACTCCAAGTGGATCAGCGGCGAGGACAGCCGCGAACTGGCGCACCGCTGGCGCTCGGAGGTCGACGCGGTGGTGGTCGGCATCGGCACGGCGCTGGCCGACGATCCGCAACTGACGGCGCGCCCGGAAGGACTGCCCGCCGAGCGTCGAGCGTCAGCCGCGACGCGTGGTGTTCGACTCGCTCGCGCGCTTGCCGCCCACCTCCCAGCTGGTCGGCGCCGCGGCACAGATACCGCTCACCGTCGTGGTCTCGCGCGCGGCGGCGCGCGCGGATACCGACGCGCTGGAGGCCGCCGGCGTGCAGGTGCTGGTGGCGACGGGCGAGAACGAGCCCGCGCGTGTGCGCTCCGCGCTCGATCAGCTCGCCGCGCGACGGCGTCTTCGCGGTGCTGCTGGAGGGCGGTCCGCACCTGGCGGGGGCCTTCCTGGACGCCGGTGAGATCGACGAGATCCGCCTGTTCCTGGCGCCGCTCTTGCTCGGGGGCAAGACCGCGCGCGACCCGCTGGAGGGCGAAGGCGTGGAAAGCATCTCCCAGGCGCTGCGCGCGCTGACGTTCGACTGCGAGCGGATCGGCGAGGACCTGCTGGTATCCGCGCGGCTGCGGGAGTGGTGAGAGGATGAGGATGGCGCGGTCTGTGCCGCCGCAGCTGCGGACGCGCGGATGGGGCCGAGATGTTCACCGGCCTGATCGCCGACCTCGGCAGCGTTGCCGCCCTGGAACGCGACGATGACGGCGCGACGCTCACGATCGCCACTCGGCTGGCGGGCGAGGTGGGGGAGGGCGATTCGGTGGCGGTCAACGGCGTGTGCCTAACCGCTACCGAGGTCACCGATGAGGGCTTCCGCGCGCAGGCGATGGAGGAGACGCTGCGGCGCTCCTCGTTGGGGGCTCTCCAGGCGGGCGCAAAGGTCAACCTGGAGCTGGCATTGCCGGCCGACGGGCGTCTGGGCGGCCACATAGTGCAGGGACACGTCGATGGGACCGGCACCATCGCTGAGGTTCGTCCGGAGGGTTTCGCCCGCGTCTTGACGATCGCGCTCGACGGGTCGGGCGAAGGCCACGGTGCGAACGGAGATACTCCAGCGCGTGCGGCTGTGGACGGCGGCGATAGCGCGCATGGCTCCCTGGCGCGCTACCTGGTCGAGAAGGGCTCGGTGGCGGTCGACGGGGTGAGCCTCACCGTCAGCGCGCTGCACGAGGGTGGATTCTCGGTCTCGCTGATCCCCGAGACGCTGCGAGCGCACCACACTCGGCCGGGTGACGGTCGGCGACCGGGTTAACCTTGAGGCAGACATCCTGGCCAAGCACGTCGAGCGACTGATGGAGGCCCGAGTATGAGCACAGCGAAGACCGCCACCCCCTTCGCCACCATCGAGGAGGCGATCGAGGACATCCGCCAGGGGCGGATGGTTGTCGTATGCGACGACGAGGACCGCGAGAACGAGGGCGATTTGACGATGGCCGCGCAGTTTGTCACGCCCGAGGCGATCAACTTCATGGCCAAGGAGGGACGCGGGCTGATCTGCCTGTCGCTCACGCCCGCGCGCTGCGAGGAGCTCGGCCTCGACCTGATGGTGGCAAAGAACGAGTCCGCCTTCGAGACGCCCTTCACCGTCTCGATCGAGGCCCGCGAGGGCGTCACCACGGGCATCTCCGCGGCCGACCGCGCGCACACGATCCAGGTCGCGATCGACCCGCAGACGCGCCCGCGCGAGCTGGTGCAGCCCGGCCACGTGTTCCCGTTGAAGGCCAAGACCGGGGGCGTGCTCGAGCGCACCGGCCAGACCGAGGCAGCCGTCGACCTCGCGCGCCTGGCAGGGCTGATCCCCGCCGGGGTGATCTGCGAGGTGATGAACGAGGACGGCTCGATGGCACGCGTCCCGGACCTCGCCTCCTACTGCGAGCGCCACGGCCTGAAGATGATCACGATCGCCGACCTGATCGCCTACCGCCGTCGCAACGATCGCCTCGTCGAACGCGTCGTCTCCACGCGCCTGCCGACCGCCTACGGCGACTTCCAGGCCGTGGGCTACCGCTCGCTCGTGGACGACAAGCATCACGTGGCGCTCGTCAAGGGCGAAGTGATCGGCCAGCCAGATGTCTTGGTGCGGGTGCACTCGGAGTGTCTGACCGGCGACGTCTTCCATTCCCTGCGCTGCGACTGCGGCGAGCAGCTCGCCTCGGCCCTGGCGATGATCGAGCAGGAGGGGCAGGGCGTGCTGCTCTACCTCTCCCAGGAGGGGCGCGGGATCGGGCTGCTCAACAAGCTGCGCGCCTACCGCCTACAGGAGGACGGCCTGGACACGGTCGAAGCCAACGAGCGGCTCGGCCTGCCCGCGGACCTGCGCGACTACGGCATCGGCGCGCAGATCCTCGGCGACCTGGGCCTCAGCTCGATCCGCATCCTCACCAACAACCCCAAGAAGATCCGCGGTCTGGAGGGCTACGGGCTGTCGGTCAGCGCACAGATCCCGATCGTGCACGCCACCAACGTGCACAACGAGGCCTACATGCGCACCAAGGTCGAGCGCATGGGCCACATCCTGCACCATCAGGGGATGAACCTAGACGAGGAGA
Organism: uncultured Solirubrobacterales bacterium; assembly: GCA_963723045.1. Classification (GTDB taxonomy): domain Bacteria; phylum Actinomycetota; class Thermoleophilia; order Solirubrobacterales; family Solirubrobacteraceae; genus Palsa-744. The sequence continues at coordinate 1,250,576 of CAVROU010000001.1, forward strand.
TGCTGCGCTCCGAGCGTGAGCACGACCGGGTTGCCGCCACGAGCGGCGAAGGCGAGCCGGACGGGCTTGCGGGGCCGGCATTGCTTCCCCACGACGGCGAGCGCAAGCAGGATCAGTCGGCGGTGGCCGGACCCTCGCCGCGCGCTGGGGACCGCGGCGGAACCGAGCAGTGAGCTCCACGGGCGGTGCCACCTTCGCGATCGCGATCGGTCGCTTCTACGAGGACCTGGCCGAGCGCCTGGAGGCCGGCGCCCGCGCGGCGTTCGCCGAGGCCGGCCACACGGGGATCGAGGTGTTCGACGTGCCCGGCGCCTTCGAGCTGCCCCTTGCCGCCAGCTACGCAGCGCGCTCCGGGCGCTTTGCCGGAGTGGCCTGTCTGGGCGCGGTGATTCGCGGCGAGACCAGCCACTACGACTACGTCTGCAGCGAGGCCGCGCGGGGCATCCAGGATGTGCAGCTGAGCACGGGCGTGCCCTGCGCCTTCGGCGTCCTCACCTGCGAGACGATGGAGCAGGCGCTCGCGCGAGCCGGCGGCGGCAAGCGCGACCAGGGTCGCCACGCGGCGGACGCGGTCATGCGGATGGCCGCGCTGCGTGAGGCGCTCGCCGCTCACTGAGCCCATCCGCTCGCCGTCGTGTTCGGTGTGGCCACCGCTCGCCCCGACCGGCCCCTAGCCATCGTGTTCGGCGCGGCCGCCGACTCGCCCCAACCGGCCCCTACCGGACCCCCTTGTGGGGTCCTCCTTCAAAAATTGACTACACTGCTCGCCTCATGGCCAAGATATGCCACAGCTGCGGGAAGGGCCCCTCGTTCGGCAACAGCCGGAGCCACTCGATGGTCGCGACCAGGCGGCGCTTCGATCCGAACCTGCAGAAGGTCAGGATCATGGTCGGGAAGGCGCCCCGTCGTGTCTACGTGTGTACCCGTTGCCTGAAGGCCGGCAAGGTCACCAAGGCCCTCTGAGGAGGCCGTTTCGGCTGCCGCGCGTCCGGGTAGCCCGGGTGCGGTCGAGATGGGAGGAGTGCTCGCCGTGACCGACACCAATCTGATTCGCTTTCGTGCCGCCGTCGCGGGGGCGCTCGAGCACCTGGAGTCGCGCCGTCAGGAGGTCAACGACCTCAACGTGTTCCCCGTCGCCGACGGCGACACCGGCGACAACATGGTGCTCACGCTGCGCGCCGTCCTGAGCGAGCTCGATCGCCTGCAGGGCGCCGACGCGTCGCGCACGATCGACGAGATCGGGCGCGAGGAGATCGTGCAGTCCGTCGCCCGCGCCGCGCTCCTGGGCGCGCGCGGCAATTCGGGTGTGATCCTCTCGCAGCTGATCCGCGGCGCCGCCGAGGAGCTCGTCTCGCGCCCCGGCGAGCTGATCGACGCGACGCTGATCGGCGCCGCGCTCGCCAACGCCGCCGACCGCGCCTACGCCTCGGTGCGCGAACCGGCCGAGGGCACGATCCTCACCGTCGCGCGCGAGATGGCCCGCCAGATCGCAAGCGACGTCGCGCACGCCACGCCCGAGGGCACTCGCCTTGGTCCCGCGACCGAGGCGCAGGCGCAGGATCTCGCGATCGCCCAGACCCTCGAAGGCGCCGTCGCGGCCGGGCAGGAGTCGGTCAAGCGCGGCCCCGAGATGCTCCCCGCGCTGCGCGAAGCCGGCGTCGTCGACGCCGGCGGCTACGGGCTCACCGTGCTCTTCGCGGGTGTCGTCGCCGCGCTGCGCGGCGAGGACCCGCCCGAGCTCGACCACTACGAGCCCGCTCGCATCCACCACCCGGAGCACCACTCCTCCACCTACCGCTACTGCACGAACTTCGCCGTCACCGGCCAGGATCTGGCCGCCGCGGGCTTCATCGGTCGCCTGGAAGCGCTCGGGGACTCGGTGCTCGTCGTCGGCGACTCGCGCACGCTCAAGGTCCACGTCCACACCGACGAGCCCGAGCACGCCACCGCCGTGTTCGCGGGCGCCGGTGAGATTTCTCACCTGGACGTCGCCGACATGCGCCTGCAGATGGCCGAGCGCTCCAAACGCCTGGGCTCGGCTGCCACCGCGGCGGGCAACCAGCATCGGGGTTCGGTGTCGGCTTCGGACCCGGCTTTGGCAGACGGTCATCGTGGACAGGCCGGGACGCCGCCGGCCGGAACGCCCGCCCCCGCCCGCTGTGGCGCCGTGGCCGCGGTTAGCGGGGCCGGCCTCGCGCGGATGTTCGAGGAGCTCGGCGTGCACACGATCGACGGCGGCCCCACGCTAAATCCCTCAACCTACGAGTTGCTGGCGGCAATCCATGAGGTCGAGGCCGAGGAGGTCGTCGTGCTGCCCAACAGCACCAACGTGCGCATGGCCGCCGAGCGCGCCGCCGAGCTCTCCGACAAGCAAGTCGTGGTGGTCCCCTCCACGAGCCAGCAGGCCGGTCTCGCTGCGGCGGTGGCCCTCGCGCCCGAGCGCAGCCTCGAGGAGAACGCCTGGGCGCTCCAGCAGGCGCTCGAGCACCTTCGCAGCGGCGCCGTCGCTCCAGCCGCCCGCGCCGACGCCCAGGGCCGGTTCCGGCAGGGGGACGCCGTCGGGTTCGTCGAGGACGAGATGGTCGCCTGGGGCGAGCCGGGGGAGACGCTGTGCCGGGTGCTCGTCTCGCTTGCCGCGGGCCCGAACGGCTCAGGCGCTGCCAATGGCCACAACGGCCCCCCGCCGGCGGAACTGGTGAGCGTGCTCGCCGGCGCCGAGGCGCCGCTCGACCTTCATGCCGTGGAGCGCCTGCTGGACGGCGAGGTCCCGGCGGAACTCGAACTGCGTGACGGCGGCCAGCAGGCATATTGGTGGCTGCTGGCCGCCGAGTGACGCCGCACGGCACGGCATTCCAGGGGTCCTCGCCGATCCCCCGAATGCGAACAGCCGTCGGTGCGAGCAGTCCTATCGCCGCTATTCGGCGATCGCGCCGGTCTCTTTCAGACCCCCTTTGAATTCGAGGTTTTCTCCCGATTTGGGAACGCCGCCTTCGCCGTTGCTCGTGTAGGGGACTTTTTTGAGTTCGACGTTCGCTTCGGCTGCGTAGTGGCCTTTTTCGGTATCCGTGTTTTTGATGTTGACCGTGGGCAGATAGCCGATGATGGTCCAGATCTTGATTTTGATTAAGCCGACCTTGATGAAGATGTGTACTTCGACCGGTTTGACTTTTTCGCCTTCGCCTTCTTCTTCGCCGCCGCCGGTTGGATTTTTGGTCACGACCTTGGCCTTGAATTCGGGAGACGTGCCTTCGAGTTCGCCGAAGGAGATCCCGTATTTTTCGAATTCGATTTCTTTGGTCGAGATGCCGCCGAATTTAGCTTCGCATTCGGCATAGTGCGGGTTGGCGGAGATCGCCGCCGATGGTCCGTTGTGGCCGACCCCTTCAAACGTGGCTTTCGCGCATTTGAGGATGTCTTCGCCGATGGCCCACACCTGTGGGCCTGTGCTTTCGCCTTTGATGACTTTCATGCTGTTGAAATGGTCGGCCGAAGCGGATGCCGCCGTGAGGGCGAGCAGTCCGACGAGGAGGGCCGACGTCAATGAGATCTTTCGCTTCACTTTGCTCTCCGTTTCGCGGGTCGACCCGCTCCGGGCGCCGTGTGGCGCCCCTCGGTCGCGGGCGACCCGGTCTGAATCCAATGGCTGGCAAGCATCGCTAAAGTCAAACTGCCTGTCAAAGGGCCACACCCTGGACAGGGTGCCGTCCAGGTTGGACACCAACCGGCCGCGCCCGCCGACCGCGTGGCCGGTCATCATGTGCAGCGATGCCTGCCACCCTCGAGATGCCACTCGCCGGAGCGTTCCGCGCGTTCGCCGGCACAGAGGCCTTGGGTTCCGCGGAGATGTTGCGCGCGCACCTGCGCTGGCCGCGCTCTTCGCGCCTGTCCGAGCCGCTGAACGCGCCCACACCTAAGGCGGCTAGGGGGCTCGAAGCGTTGGGCCTGCACACGGTGGGAGATCTGCTGGAGCACCTCCCGCGCGACAGTCGTGAGGCGCGCACCGTGGCGGAGCTGCGCGTCGGCGAGCAGGCGACCGTGGCCGTCGAGGTGCGCTCGATCGTCGCGCGTGCCGTGCGTCGCCGGGGCATGCGTCCGCTCGTGGAGGCGCAGGTGTTCGACGCCACGGGAGCGATGCGCGCCGTGTTCTTCAACCAGCCCTGGCTCGTCGAGAAGTACCCGCCGGGCACGCGCCTGGTGCTGCACGGCAAGGCCGGCGAGGGGGGGCGCTTCGGGGTCTCCCACCACGCGCAGGGCAGCGACCTTGGCTCGGATGAGGCACAGGTCGCGGAGGAGCCCGGCGAGGGTAAAGGTGTTTCCCACTACCCCGCCACCGAGGGCATCAACTCGACGCAGCTGCTCGCGCTCGTGCGCGACGCACGCGACGCGCTCGGCGATGTGATCGAGCCGCTGCCGGCCGCGCTGCGCCACCGCGAGGGCTTGCCCGATCGCGCGGCGGCGCTCGGCGCACTGCATTTCCCGCGCAGCTCCGAAGAGGCCGAGGGGGGACGCCGCCGTCTTGCGTTCGAGGAGCTGCTGCTGACCCAGCTCGTCTTCCTGCGCCGCCGCGCGCGGCGGCGTGCCCTGCGCGGTGCACCCGCGCTGGAGGAGCCCCCGTCGCTGAGCGCGCGTTGGCTGGAGAAGGAGCTGCCTTTCACACTGACCGCGGGCCAGCGCGAGGCGATCGCGGCGATCTCAACGGACCTCGCGAATCCCTGCCCGATGCAGCGACTGCTGATGGGGGAGGTCGGCAGCGGCAAGACCGTCGTCGCACTGTGGGCGATGCTTCGTGCCGTCGAGCACGGCCGGCAGGCCGCGCTGATGGCGCCCACGGAAACCCTCGCCGAGCAGCACTTCGCCACGGTTCAGCGGCTGCTGGGCGGTGAGCAGGTGACGTGCGCATTGCTCACCGGCGCCACAAAGGCGAGCCGCCGTGCGGACACACTGGGCAAGCTGGCCAGTGGCGAGCTTCAATTGCTCGTCGGCACTCACGCGCTGATCGAGCCCGACGTGCGCTTCCGCTCGCTCGCCGTGGCCGTCGTAGACGAGCAGCATCGCTTCGGTGTGCGCCAGCGCGCGGCCCTCGCGGACAAGGGGCCTGAGGATCCGCGCCGGCCCGCTGGAGCAGGGCAGCCACATGAGTCCGGGGGGGTCGCCCCCGCTGATGAGTCCGGCGGCGGCGCACCCACGCAGCCACACGTGCTGCACATGACCGCCACACCGATTCCGCGCACACTGGCGCTGGCCGAACACGGCGATCTCGACGTGACCGCGCTACGCGAGCTGCCCGGCGGGCGCAAGCCGATCGAGACACACATAGTCGCGGGCGAGCGCGCGCGGGCACGTGCCTATGAGTTGCTGCGCGAGCAGTTGCGTCAGGGCCGGCAGGCGTATGTGGTGTGCCCGCTGGTGGAGGAGACCGAGGCCGATGAGCAGGACACCGCCGTCGAGAGCGACATGCGCGCGGCAACCGCGGAGCTCGAGCGTCTGACCAAGGGCGAGTTGAAGGGTCATCAGCTGCGACTACTGCACGGCCAGATGCGAGCGAAGGACAAGCAGGAGGCGATGGCCGCCTTCGCCGCGGGCGAGGTGGATGTGCTCGTGGCGACGACCGTGATCGAGGTCGGCGTGGACGTGCCCAACGCGACGGTGATGCTCGTGGAGAACGCCGAGCGCTTCGGCATCTCCCAGCTGCACCAGCTGCGCGGGCGGGTGGGGCGCGGTGAGCACGCCTCGTGGTGTCTGCTCTGCGGCCAGCCCGGCGCGGCGCGGCTGCGCGCGCTGGCAGCCCACGACGACGGCTTTCGCCTCGCGGAGATCGATCTGGAGTTGCGCAGCGAGGGCGAGCTGATCGGCACCCGGCAGTCGGGCGTGGGCAGATTCCGCGTGGCGTGCCTTCCCGAGGACGCCGGCCTGTTGGAGAGCGCGCGCTCATGGGCGAAGGCGATCGTCGCGCGGGACCCCGACCTGCGGGCGCCCGAGCACGTGCTGCTGGGAGAGGCGCTGAAGGATGCCTACGGCGCCGAGGCCACCGAGCCGATCCCGGCTTGAGGCTGCAGGGTTGGGTTGTATACCCTGTTTTTTTGCTTAGTCATGCAAAGGTATATACTCGTATAGACCATTGCAACCATAAATCAATTTTGCTGATTGCCCACCCACACGGCCACTCCGCATGCGCGTGATCGCGGGGCGCTATGGCGGGCGGCGCTTGAAGGCCCCGCGCGGCAGAGGCACGCGCCCGACGAGCGACAGGGTGCGCGAGTCGCTGTTCTCGATGCTCGGCTCCGTCGAGGGAGCACAGGTGCTCGACCTGTTCGCGGGCACCGGGGCGCTCGGCATAGAGGCGCTCTCGCGAGGGGCCTCGAGCGCGGTGTTCGTGGAGCGCGATGCGGCTGCGCTCGACGCGCTGAGGGCCAATCTGGAGACGCTCGACCTGCACGAGCCGGAGGCCGAGGTAAGGCGTGCGGATGCGCTCGGCGCCCTGCGCACCGCACGCGAGCGCCGCGAAACGTACGATCTGCTCTTCGTCGATCCTCCGTACGGAGATGCACAGGCGTGGGCGGGCAAGCTGTCGGCACTCCTGCCGCCGCTGCTGGCCCCGGCCGGGCGCGTTGTCGTGGAGAGCGACAGGCGGATGCCGTTGGTGCTCGAGGTAGAAGAGGAGCGCCTCGGGGTAGAGCTGGAGCGGCGCTATGGAGACACTTCGATAACAATCCACCGTCACCTATGACCCTTCCTCACCCGAGCCCCTCCCCGACGATCCCTCCACGTTCGCGACCCCACCGATGACCCCGCTCAACAAGTCCATCGTCGTCTGCCCCGGGTCCTATGACCCGGTGACCAATGGCCACCTCGACGTGATCCGCCGCGCGGCGGATCTGTATGGGGAGGTGGTGGTGGCCGTCGTCAATCGCTCGGTGCGCAAGGAAAAGACGCTGTTCGGGATCGAGGAGCGCCTGGGTTTCATCCGCGACGCGACAGCGGGCATGCAGGGGGTGCGCGTGGAGCCCTTCAAAACGCTCGTCGTGGAGTTCGCCAGGGAGGTCGGGGCGAAGGCGATCGTCAAGGGGCTGCGGGCGATCTCGGACTTCGAGTATGAGCTCGAGATGCACCAGCTCAACAGCCGCGAGGACCCCGAAATCGAGTCGGTGTACCTGATGGCCTCTTCGCAGTACAGTTTCCTGTCATCCAGCGGCGTAAAGGAACTGGCGACGTTCGGCGGGAGGATCGACGATCTGGTCCCCGAGGACGTGGCGCGGCGCTTGCAGGAAGAGCTGAAGCGCTGACGAATTGGATGCGAGGCGCAGCGAGGAGATCGACGGCGCACGGACCCGTAGGGTCCACACAGGCAACTGAGATCGGCGCAGGCAACTGAAGAACCCAAATGGACGTCCTGGTACTCATAGACAAGCTCGACGACTTGGTGCACAACGCCAAGCCCGTGCCCCTGACCGATCAGGTGCGCGTGGACAAGGAGGCGATCTACGACATCCTCGACCAGATGCGCGCGACGATCCCCGAGGAGATCAAGCAGGCGCGCTGGATCGTCAAGGAGCGCCAGGAGATGCTCGCGGAGGCCAAGCGCGAGGCCGAGCGGATCATCAAGGAGGCGCGCGAGCGCCAGGAGCGGTTGATCGGCGAGGAGGAGGTCACCAAGCAGGCCGAGCGCGCCGCCGAGGACATCGTCGAGGATGCCCGCGCACGCGAGCGCGAGATTCGCCTCGGCGCGGAGGACTACGCGGACGAGATCCTCAACACGCTCGAGGTGAACCTCTCGAAGTTCATCGCCGCCGTGCAGCGCGGACGCGAGCGCCTGCAGGGGAAGGACGAACCGGCCGAAGTGAGCTAGGTCCGCGTCGGTTCGCCCCGAGCGGGCGCCCGCCGTCGATCCAAGCCTCGCCCGATCTGTCCGCCCGCCAGCGCTCCGCGCCGATTCCAAGCCTCGCAACAACGCGCTGAGCAGCAGTTTTTGGGGTAGGGTCCACGCCGTGAGCTCGCCCGCGCGATACAAGCTGGACGTGGCCCGGACCCTGCTGGGTACGGGAATGTTCACTCCGGTGCGCCCCGACAAGGCTGTGCGCGCGCTGGGGGCGCTGCGTCGCTGGGGCCCGACGCCCGCGGCGGCGTACACGGCCGCGGCGGTCCGCTACCCCGAGCGGCTGGCGCTCGTGGACGAGCGCGGGGCGCTGACGTTCGCGGAGATCGACCGGCGCACGAACGCGCTCGCCCATGCGCTCGCACGGGCGGGGGTGAGGGCGCAGGACGGCGTGGCTGTGATGTGCCGCAACCACCGCGGCTTTATCGAGGCGACGGTCGCGTGCTCGAAGCTGGGGGCGAGCGTGCTGTATCTGAACACGGCCTTCGCGGCGCCGCAGATCGCGGATGTGCTGCAGCGCGAGGCGCCGGCGGCGCTGATCTACGACGCGGAGTTCGCGAACCTCGTGCGCGAGGGCAGCGGCGGGCGCAAGTGCTTCGTCTCGTGGTGTGAGCCGGGGGAGCACCCGGAGGACCCGCTGCTGGAGGATCTGCTGAGCCACTCAAGCGTCGAGCCGTTGCAGCCGCCGCAGGAAAGCGGGCGCACGGTGATCCTCACGTCGGGGACCACGGGGACGCCGAAGGGCGCGGCGCGCAAGCAGCCCGACTCGATGGGGCCGCTGGCGGCGCTGTTCTCGAAGATCCCGCTGCGCGCGCGAGAGACGACGGTGATCGCGGCGCCGCTGTTTCACTCGTGGGGGTATGCGCACTTCACGATGGCGCTGCCGCTGGCCTCCACGATGGTGCTGCGCCGGCGCTTCGACCCGGAGGAGACGCTGCGCGTGGTCGCCCAGCACCGCGCGAGCGCGCTGGCGGTGGTGCCGGTGATGCTTCAGCGGATCCTCGATCTGCCGCCGGAGACGATCGCCAAGCACGACCTGCACGCGCTACGGATCGTCGCGCTGTCGGGCTCGGCGTTGCCGGGCGAGCTGGCGACGCGCGCGATGGATGTGCTGGGGGAGGTGCTCTACAACCTCTACGGCTCCACGGAGGTCGCGTGGGCGACGATCGCCACACCGGAGGATCTACGCGCGGCGCCGGGCACGGCGGGACGCCCGCCGCTGGGGACGGCGATGAAGCTGCTCGACGGCGACGGGCGCGAGGTGCCACGCGGGGAGAGCGGGCGCATCTTCGTGGGCAACGAGATGATGTTCGAGGGCTACACGGGCGGCGGCGACAAGGAACGCTTGGGGGGGCTGATGAGCACCGGCGACGTGGGCCACCTCGACGCGGCGGGGCGCCTGTTCGTGGACGGCCGCGACGACGAGATGATCGTGAGCGGCGGCGAGAACGTCTTCCCGCGCGAGGTCGAGGATCTGCTCGCCGACCATCGCGAGATCGAAGAGGCCGCGGTGGTAGGCGTCGAGGACACCGAGTTCGGCCAGCGCCTGAAGGCATTCGTGGTGCGGCGCAACGGCTCGGAGCTCGACGAAGAGGCGATCAAGAGGTACGTGAAGGAGAACCTCGCGCGCTACAAGGTGCCGCGCGAGGTGGTGTTCCTGCCGGAACTCCCCCGCAACGCGACCGGCAAGGTACTCAAGCGCGAGCTGGCCGTAAAGGACTAAAGGAAGAATAGGGCCGGCACAAGGCCGGCCGGCGGGAGCCGGCGAATACGATTGGCCGGCCGCGCCGAAAACACGTCTTGTGAGAGCTGAAGGCGCAAGACGCCAGGGGCCCTCTGAAACGTTGAAGTAGTGGCTAGCCTAAAAGGGTGGCTGTGCAGACGCACGAATTCGACTTGGCGGGGCTGCGGCTGGCGCCCGGCGAGGGGCGGCGCCTGGAGCTGGTCGCGGGCGTCGAGCCGCTGATGTTCGGCGGTGAGCGCTATGTGGTGGAGCCAGCCCAGATTCCGGTGAGCCTCGAAGTGTCACGCATGGCGGGGCATGGCTATGCGCTGCGGGTGCATTTCGCTGCTGCGCTCGTGGGCCCATGCATGCGCTGTCTTAAGGAGGCTCGTCGCGCGATCGAGGTGGACGCCCGCGAGGTGGACCGCCCCACCGAAGCCGGGGGACACGCGCCTTCGGCGCGAATCCCCGTTTCGGCCAGCGATGAGCTGTCGAGCCCATACATCCAGGATGAGCTGCTCGACCTGGCCGGCTGGGCGCGCGATGCGCTCGTGCTGGCGGCGCCCGTACAGGTGCTCTGTCGCGAGGATTGCGCGGGGCTGTGCCCGGAGTGCGCGGCGGACCTGAACGAGGCCGGCCCGGAGCACAGCCACGAGCAGCCGCCCGACCCCAGATGGGCGAAGCTGCGAGGGCTGAAGCTCGATTGAGCCACCCTCGTCCAGGCCTTTGCCGGAGCCGGCGCGCGCGTTGCGGTACCCTTTCGGGCCGATGGCCGTCCCCAAGCAGAAGCAGTCGCACAGCCGCACGGCCAAGCGCCGTGCGCAGCACAAGATCTCGACGCCTGCGTTGAGCGTGTGTCCGCGCTGCCACTCCCCGCGCCGCCCGCACAGGGTGTGCGATGTCTGCGGCACATATGCAGGTCGCGAAGTGCTCGCCGACGTGGCGCACGATCACGACCACGATCACGACCACGAGTAGCCCCTCGCCACCGGTGGTGGCTCTTGACGCCAATGGCGCCGACCTTGGCCCGGCGGAGGTCGCTGCGGGCGCGGTGCTGGCGGCCGAGCAGGGCGCGCGCGTGCTGCTGTTCGGGCCGGCGGGGGAGATCGATATTCCCTCTCATCTGGCGTTCAAGGACGACGCGGGTGCAGCGGGCGGTGGTGCAGCGGGTAGTGGAGCAGCTGGCGGTGGAGCAGCCGGCACCGTGGAGGTGATCGATGCGCCGGTGTCGATCGCCAAGAGCCCGGATCCGGTGAGTGCCGCGCGGTCTGCGCCGCAGGCCTCGATCGTGCAGGCCGCGCGCGCTGTAGCGGACGGGCGTGCGCAGGCGCTTGTGTGCGCCGGCGGGACCGGCGCGGCGCTGGCGGCGGGGCTGTTCAACGTCAAGCGCGCCCGTGGGATCCACCGCCCCGCACTGGCGCTGCCATTGCCCGTACCCGGCCGGGCGGGTGGGCGTCCGGTTGTCCTGCTCGACGTGGGCGCCAACGCGGAGGCGCGGCGCGAGCACCTCGTGCAGTTCGCGTTCATGGGCGCCGCCTTGGCGCGGGTTGTCCTCGGCGTGGAGCGCCCGCGCGTGGGGCTCCTGTCAAACGGCGAGGAGGACGCGCGCGGCAGCGCGCTCGTGGTGGCGGCGCGGGCAGAGCTCGCCGAGCGCGTCGCCGGGAGCGAGTGGCTTGAGCTGGTGGGCAACGTCGAGGGCGGCGACGTCGTCGACGGCGTGGCGGATGTGATCGTCACCGACGGCTTCACGGGCAACGTGTCGCTGAAGCTGATGGAGGGGGTCTCGCAGGCCCTGCTGCGGGCGATTCGCGACGCGGCGATGTCATCGATGCGCGCAAAGGTAGGAGGCCTCTTGCTGACACCGGCGCTGCGTGGGATGCGCGAGGAGATCGACCCCGAAGCGCACGGCGGCGCTTATCTGCTGGGGCTGCGCAGCCTTGGGGTGGTGCCCCACGGGCGCTTTGGCCGGCGCGGCTTCGCGCAGGCGATCCTGCGGGCGCAGCGCGGCGCGGCAGAGGATCTGGTGGGCCGCACGCAGGCCGCGCTGGAGCAGGCCGGAGCATTGAAGGCGGCCCCCGTGTCCGGCCGGGTCGCTAGCCTCCAGGAGGATCGATGAGCAACCCCTGCCCTGCCCAAAAAGCTGCAGCATGACCCGCGAGCAGGTGTTCACACTGATCCAGGCGCATCTGGCCGACGAACTCGACGTCGAGCCTGGGCTGATCGACGAAGAGACGCGCTTCAAGGAGGACCTGCAGGCCGACTCGCTCGACCTGTACACGCTCGTGCAGGAGCTGGAGGACACGTGTGGGGTGAGCGTCTCCGACGAGCAGGCCGCCAGCATCTCGACGGTGGGCGAGACGGTCGATTTCGTGCTCGCCCACGCGCCGGCCGAGCTGGCGCCGAGCGCGCCGGCCTCCGCCCCGACCGAGATAACTGATGACTGATGAGGCTGCTCAACGAGCTTTTGGACGAGCTGCCGGAGGAGCTCGCGCGACAGATGTTTACCCACGCCTCGTGGAGCGAGCGACGCAGCGACTCCTACACGCGCCTAGCGTTCCTGGGCGACAGTGTGCTGGCGCTGGCGGTCACCACGCACCTCTATCCGCGCCTAGAGGCCGAGAGCTTCGGGGCGGGGCGGCTGACGAAGATCCGCGCACAGGCGGTGTCCGGGCCGTCGTGCCGCGCGGTGGCCGAACGGCTCGGGGTGCCCGCGCGGCTGCGGGCGGCGGTGCCCGTCGGGATGGAGGAGTCGGCTGCGGCGCAGCTCGTGACCGAGCGCGTGCTGGCGTCGGTGATCGAGGCGGTGATCGGCGCCTGCTACTTGCACACCGGCTACGACCGCACGGCGGCGGCGGTGGTGGAGGCGTTCGCTCCGGAGATCGAGGATGCGCTGGAGCACCCGGTGGACTTCAAATCCGCGCTGCAGGAGCTGCTGGCCCAGCGCGGGGACGTCGTCTGTTACGAGGTGACGGCCGAGCACGGGCCGCCGCACGAGCGCACCTTCGAGGTGGTGGCCAAGGTGGCGGGACGCTCGCTCGGCAGCGGGCGGGGGCGCAGCAAGAAGCACGCCGAGCAGGAGGCCGCGCGCGAGGCCGTCGAGCGGCTGCGGGAGACATGACGGGCTCTCTCGCCGCACGTTCCCTCCTCCCTCGCGCGGCTGCGGTTCATCCCGATGCTGCCCGCCTGGCGCTCCTCGGCGCCGAATGTCGAGGAGTCGTGGAGGTGAGCCGATGCGCCTGAAGGCACTGGGCATGAAGGGCTTCAAGTCCTTCCCCGACCGCACCCGCCTTGACTTCGGCCCGGGCGTCAGCGTCGTGGTTGGGCCGAACGGGTCAGGCAAGTCCAATGTGACCGACGCGGTGCTGTGGGCGATGGGCGAGCAGTCGCCGCTGGCAGTGCGCGGCCAGTCGATGCAGGATGTGATCTTCGGCGGCGGGCGCGGCGTGCAGGCGCGCAGTTCGGCCGAGGTGGAGATCGTGCTCGACAACTCCGACGGCACCGTCGATCTGCCCCTGAGCGAGATCTCGATCGTGCGACGCCTGGATCGTTCGGGCGAGGGCGAATACCGCCTGAATGGCGCGCGCTGTCGCCTTGTGGACGTGATCGAGGTGCTCTCCGACACAGGCCTTGGCAAAGAGACGCACTCGGTCATCTCGCAGGGGCGCGTGGAGGGGATCGTGACCTCAAAGCCCCGCGATCGGCGCCTGTTGATCGAGGAGGCCGCGGGTCTCGGCAAGCACCGTAAGCGCCGCCGCCGCGCCCAGCTGAAGCTGGAGCGCACACAGGAGAACCTCGACCGCGCGCTCGACGTGGAGCGCGAGGCGCGCACGCGCCTGCGTCCACTCAAGCGCCAGGCCGAAGCGGCCGAGCTGCACGAGCGCCTGGAGCGCCAGATGCTCGAAGCCCGCTGGGAGCTGGCGCGCGAGGCGGTGCGAGCACGGCGCGTGGAGCTGGCTGAGGCCGAGGAGACCGCGCAGGCCGCACGCGCGGCACGCGCGGAGATCGAAGCGCGGCTGCAGGCCGTCGTGGAGCGCCGCGGGGTGGCCGAGCGCGAGCTGGCCGCGCGCGCCGAGCAGCACGACGCGCTGGCGCGCCGCGCATATGACGCGCGCTCGGCACGCGAGCGCCTGCAGCTGCGCGGCGAGCAGGTTCGCGCCGCGGCGCTCGGTGTACAGCAGCGCATCGCGCGGGTCGAACGGGAGCTTCAGTCCAGCGGCGAGCCCGAGAATGCCGAGCACGAGCAGGGACAACAAGCGCAGAGCGAGGATCGCGTTGCGGCGTTGGAGGGAGAGCTGGCGGAGATCGAGCGTGAGCGCGAGCGCGAGACCGAGCGCGAGATTGAAGGTCTCGCCGCCGCGCACGAGCAGGCCCAGGCCCTGGTCACCGAGCTGGAGGCAGAGCTGCAGGACGCGCGCGAGGCGCGCGAGGAAGCCGACGAGCGCGCCGACGCGGCCCGCGAGCGTCTGCGCGCGAGCGAGCGCGAGACGCAGGACACCCGCCGCGAGGCAGCACGCGTGGGCGCCGAACTAGCGGCGGTCAACCAGTTCCTGCGCAGCCACTCCGGCAGCTCGCTCGGACGCGGCGCCGAGGACGGCCCCCAGGCGCTGAGCGAGACGCTGGAGGTCAAGCAGGGCTATGAGCTCGCGCTGGCGGCGGCGCTCGGCGGGCGCCTGAACGCCGCGCTCGTGGATGGTCTGCCCGAGGCGGAGAAGCTGCTCGACGCAGTGGGGCAGGACGGCGGCGCGGCGCTGCTCGCGGGCGGCCGCTCCGACGGGGAAGGCACACCGCCGTCCGGTGGCGGCCCGTGTACTCCGGCGGCGCGCTCGGACGACGCTGAGGCGAGTGCGCCGTCCGACGTCCCCCGCGGTGAAGATGTTGGCGCGGGCGCCACTTCCCCTGCACCCAGCGCGCAGCGACTGCTGGACCTCGTTTCCGGACCGCCACCGGCGGTGGCGGTCGCCGGGCGCCTGCTGCGCGACGCGTGGGTCGTCGATCGCCTGGAGGACCTGTCCGAGGACTTCGCGGGGATCGCGGTGACGCTTTCCGGGCGGGTGTTGTTCGCGGCGCTCGGCGAAGTGCGCCAGGTGATGGAGGGCGGCGCGGAGCGGGTGCTGGCGCGGCGAAACGAACGCGAACAGCTGATCGCCGCAAGCGAGGCGGCGGTGCAGGCCGAGCTCGAGGCCAAGGCGGCGGCGGAGCGGGTGCTCGAGGAGGTGCGCCTCGCCGAGGAGGCGCGCGACGAGGCCGACGGGGCGCTGCGCGAGGTTGCGCGCCGACGCTCGGAGGCGGTCGAGGAGCAGCGCCGCACCGCGTGGCTGATCGAGCAGCGCCGCGTGGCGCCCGAACAGGGGCCGCTGGCCGTACGCCGAGCACAACTGCAGGGCGAGCTTGCAGCCGAGCGGCGTCAGGTGGAGCGCATGGCACGCGAACGGGACGAACGCATGCGGCGGCTGGAGATGCTGCGCACGCAGCTGGCCGCCGACATCGCGCTGGTCCCCCTGGCCGAGCGTCTGAGCACCGCGCTACAGAGCGCGGGTGAGACCGTGGCCGAGCGTGTCGCCGAGCTGGAGGCCGAGCTCGCGCGTGACAGCGCTGCGGGCGAGCAGATGACCGCCGAGCTGCGCGCCTGCGCCGGCGAGGAGGCCGACGCGCAGACCCGCCTGCGCGTGGAAGGCGAGGCGGTGACGAGCGCCGAGGTGGCCGCCCAGCGTCTGCGCGACCAGGCAGCCGAGGCCGAGCTCGAGCTGAGCACCGTCGCCGAGCGCCTGGAACTCGGGTCGACAGACCAGGCACCGGCAGCGGAGGCGTCAGAGGCCGACGGCGAGGAAATCTCGAAGACTGACGAGGACGGCAATCCTGCTCCCGCGCTGGTGCAGCCGACAGTGGCGGCCGTCGGTGAGGAGCCGGCGCCAGCAGGTGACGAGGACAGGGAGCCCCTGGGCGAGGAACAGGAACAGGCCCTCAAGGCGCGCCTGGAGCGTCTGCAGCGCCGTCGCGAGCAGCTCGGCCCCGTCAACCCGCTCGCCCAGGAGGAGTACGCCGAGGCGATCGCGCACGTCGAGGAGCTCGAGAGCCGGCGCACCGACCTGGAGACGGCGCTGCGCGAGCTGCGCGGCGTGATTCGCGACACCGACCGCCAGATCCACGAGACCTTCAACGCGACCTTCGAGTCGGCGGCACGCAACTTCGAAGAGCTCGCGGGCGACGTGTTCCCCGGCGGCAGCGGACGGCTGCGGCTGGTCTCTGAAGAGCCCACGCGTCGCCCCGTGCTGGGGGGGCAGCCCACAGGTGTCGACGCGACCACCGACGCGGCAACCGCCGAGGCGCAGGCCGAGGCCGCGGCGGAGAGCGAGGCCGAGCTGCAGGAGCAGGAGGACGATCTCCAGGGCGTCGAGATCGAGATCACCCCGGCCGGCAAGTCCGCCAAGCGCCTGTCGCTGCTCTCCGGCGGAGAGAAGTCGATGACCGCGCTGGCGTTCCTATTCGCGGTGTTCCTCGCGCGCCCGTGTCCCTTCTACATTCTCGACGAGGTAGAGGCGGCGCTCGACGACCTCAACCTCGACCGCTTCCTCGCACTGCTGCGTCGCTACGCGGGGCGCGCGCAGTTCATCGTGATCACCCACCAGAAGCGCACGATGGAGGCCGCCGACTGGCTGTATGGCGTGTCGATGGGCGGGGACGGGGTCTCGAAGATCCTCTCGCGGCGGCTGCCGCCGGCCGAGGTGGGCGCCGGTGAGGCGGCGGAGTCCGGTAGCGAACCGGAGCATGCCGGCGGGGCGGACGAGACACCAGAGGGTTCCGAGACGGCGCCAGGGCTTGCGATCAAGGCCGCATAACGATTCGAGCTGCCCGCGGCGCACAGCGCCTCGGATGATGATGCGCGACGCCGTTCGCGGCAACGATCACTTATCCCACTGCTATCGTCGCCGCCCCTGTGGCGCGCGACTGGAGCGATCTGTTCATCACCGACGAGCCATCGGCCGCGGGCGAGAGTCCTGCCGAGGAGCCCGAGCGCCGACGCGGCATCTTCCGGCGGCTACGGGAGAACCTCTCCAAGACCCGCCAGGCGCTCGGCGGCGAGATCCAGGCGACGCTGTTTGGGCCGCTCGACGAGCACACGTGGGAGCGCCTGGAGGAGGCGCTGATCATGGCCGACGTCGGCGCCTCGACCACCGCCTCGGTCGTGGCAAAGCTGGAGACCGAGGCGAGCGAGGGGCAGCTGCAGGGCGGCGAGGCGCTCAGCGAGCGACTGATCGAGCTGCTCGCGGAGATAGCGGACAGCGAGGAGGGCCAGATCGACGTGCGCCCCAGGCCCACCGTGATCCTCGCCGTCGGGGTGAACGGGACGGGCAAGACCACGACGATCGGCAAGCTCGCCTGGCATCTGCACAACGAGCTCGGCCTCAGCGTGTTGCTGGGCGCGGCAGACACCTTCCGGGCCGCCGCGACCGAGCAGCTCGAAGGTTGGGCGCAGCGCGCGGGCGTCGAGATCGTCACCGGGCCCGAAGGCTCGGACCCCGGGGCGGTGGCGTTCGAGACGATCGCCCAGGCGCGCAGCCGCGGCGCGGATGTCGCGATCGTGGACACCGCCGGGCGCCTGCACACCCAGGACGACCTGATGGCCGAGCTCACCAAGGTGCGCCGCGTGATCGCGCGCCAGCTCGAGGGTGCGCCCCACGAGACGCTGCTGACAGTGGATGCGACGACCGGCCAGAACGGCCTGCGCCAGGCGCGAATGTTCGCGGAGGCGGTGGAGGTGACGGGCATCGTGCTGACGAAGCTCGACGGCACCGCGCGCGGCGGGATTGCGCTCGCGATCGCCCACGAGCTCGACCTGCCTGTGAAGCTGATCGGCACGGGCGAGTCGCTCGAGGACCTGCGCCCGTTCGACGCCGAGGTCTTCGCGCGGGCATTGATCGCCGAGTGAGCGCACACGCGTGGTCGCCTCGGCGGGGTGGAATTCCCGGCGCCAGCACCCGTGGGGACGTTCGCCGGGGCAAGGACCGCCGAGTGAGGAATAATCAGATGTATGGACCCATGGATCCTCTGGCTGGTGGCGGCCTGTGTATTCGGCGCGGGTGAGCTGCACACCGGCGGTTTCTTCCTGGCGCCCTTTGCCGTGGGGGCCTTTGCGGCGACGATCCTGAGCCTTGCCGGCGTGGGTACGGCGGGGGCGGCGATCGTGTTCGTGGCGGCCTCGATGCTCGTGTTCCTAGCGCTGCGCCCGCTCGCTCGCAGCCACCGGCGCCTGCCGCCCCCGATTCGCACCGGCGCCGCCGCACTGGTGGGGCGCAGCGGCGATGGTCCTGGAGCGGATCGCCAACCACGAGGGCGTGGGCTGCGTGAAGATCGACGGCGAGGTATGGACCGCACGCAGCTTTGACGAGGACGAGGTGATAGCCGCGGGCGAGCGCGTCGAAGTCGTCGAAATACGCGGCGCTACTGCGCTTGTGATGCACTGAGAGATTCAGGAAGTCAAAAGAAAGGAAGTCCGGGCAATCATGGTCGCTCTCATAGTCATAGCCGTAGTGGTCGCTGTTCGTGCTGGTCGTCGCCGCGCGCACGATTCGCGTGATCCCGCAGGCCCGGGCCGGGGTGGTCGAGCGGCTGGGCCGCTACAGCCGCACGCTCGAGCCGGGCCTGACGATCGTCACGCCGTTCATCGACCGCGTGAAGCCACTCGTGGACCTGCGCGAGCAGGTGGTCAACTTCGCGCCGCAGTCGGTGATCACCGAAGACAACGTCGTCGTGGGGATCGAGACTGTCCTGTACTTCACGATCACCGACCCGCGCTCGGCCACCTATGAGATCGCCAACCCACTGCAGGCGATCGAGCAGCTGACGGTGACGACACTGCGCAACGTGATCGGCGGGCTCACGCTGGAGGCGACGCTGACGGCGCGCGAGAACGTCAACACCGAGCTGCGCGTCGTGCTCGACGAGGCGACCGGCAAGTGGGGGATCCGCATCAACCGCGTCGAGATCAAGTCGGTCGATCCGCCGGCGGACATCAGGACGGCGATGGAGAAGCAGATGCGCGCCGAGCGCGACCGCCGCGCGGCGATCCTCACGGCCGAAGGCGAGAAGCAGGCGCAGATCCTCACCGCGGAGGGCGAGAAGCAGGCGGCGGTGCTGACGGCCGAGGGCGAGAGCCAGGCGGCGATCCTGCGCGCCGAGGGCGAGGCCAAGGCGATCGACACGGTCTTCAAGGCGATCCACGAGGGGCAACCCGACGCGGGAGCTGCTTAGCTACGAATACCTGCAGATGCTGCCCCAGCTCGCGGAAGGGGACGCCAACAAGGTGTTCGTCGTGCCCTCGGAGTTCGCCGAGGCCTTCGGTGGGATCGGCGAGGCCCTCACGCGCACGCGCGGGACGCGACGAGCCGAACCCGCCCCATCGTGCAGGACGCGCTCGGGCGGGCACGGACACACCGGCCCGGCGGGCACGCGAGCGCCCACGGTCGGAGGTCCGCTCGCCGGCCGCCTGCCGGAGATCCGCACGACTGCGCCGGCACGGGCTCAGTCCGATGTTCGACGCCCTCTCCGAGAAGCTGCAGGCCACCCTCTCCGAGGTTCGCCAGCGCGGCACGCTGAGCGAGCAGGACATCGACCGGGCGATGCGCGAGATCCGCCTCGCGCTGCTCGAGGCGGACGTCAACTTCAAGGTCGTCAAGGAGTTCACCGCGAGGTCAAGGAGCGCTGCCTGGGGGCGGACATCGTCGGCCAGCTCAACCCCGGCCAGCAGGTCGTCAAGATCGTCGCGCGAGGAGCTCACCGCGCTGATGGGCGGCGCCTCGCGCGGGCTGAGCTTCTCGCCGCGCCCGCCGACGGTGATCCTGATGGCCGGCCTGCAGGGCTCGGGCAAGACGACCGCCTCGGCGAAGCTCGCCCGGTACCTGCGCGAGGAGAATGGCTCCTCGGTCGCGCTCGCCGCCTGCGACGTGTACCGGCCGGCCGCGGTCGAGCAGCTCGTCAAGGTCGGCGCGCAGGCCGGCGCCGACGGTGTACGAGCAGGGCACCGACCGCGACCCGGTCGAGATCGCCGCGTGGGCGCTGGAGCGCGCGCGCGAGGAGGGCAAGGACGTGCTGATCGTCGACACCAGCGGTCGCCTGCACATCGACGAGGAGCTGATGGACGAGCTCGTGAAGATCCGCGAGGCCGTCAAGCCGCACGACATCCTGCTCGTCGTCGACGCGATGACCGGCCAGGACGCCGTCAACGTCGCCGAGCAGTTCGCCGCGGCGGTGCAGTTCGACGGGGTGGTGATGAGCAAGCTCGACGGTGACGCCCGCGGCGGCGCGGCGCTGTCGGTCAAGGCGGTCACCGGCAAGCCGATCCTGTTCGCCTCGACCGGCGAGAAGCTCGACCAGTTCGAGCGCTTCCACCCCGACCGCATGGCCCAGCGGATCCTCGGCATGGGCGACGTGATGAGCCTGATCGAGAAGGCCGGGCGCCAGGTCGACGAGGACCAGGCGGCCGAGATGGAGCGCAAGCTGCGCCGCAACGAGTTCGACCTCGACGACTTCCTCGGGCAGATGCAGACGATGCGCCGGATGGGTCCGATCGCAACCTGCTCGGGATGATCCCCGGCATGGGCGCGCAGCTGCGCGGGATGAAGATGGACGAGCGCGAGCTCGACCGGTGCAGGCGATCATCCTCTCGATGACCCCCGAAGAGCGCCGCCGGCCCGAGCTGATCAAGGGCTCGCGGCGGCTGCGCATCGCGCGGGGGTCGGGAACCAATGTGCAGCAGGTCAACCAGCTCGTCAAGCAG
Source organism: uncultured Solirubrobacterales bacterium (assembly GCA_963723045.1). Classification (GTDB taxonomy): domain Bacteria; phylum Actinomycetota; class Thermoleophilia; order Solirubrobacterales; family Solirubrobacteraceae; genus Palsa-744. Next base: position 1,270,946 of record CAVROU010000001.1, read on the forward strand.
TTCGGCCAGATACGCAAGGTGATGCGCCAGGTCGGCCGCGGCAAGATGCCCGACGTCGGCGCGATGATGCGAAACGCGCGCTGAGGCTCGCGGCGCTCGAGTAGGGTCTCGGCCGCGGCGTCGAACGTCGGTGGGCGCAAGCGCTGAGCGCGCCAGGAGCCGTGTCGCATCCGATGTCGGACGGCCGATCGCTAAGCTCTGCCATGACGAATTAGCTACAGACAATCGTCTGCACAGCACACAGAGAGGAAAACCGTGGCAGTAAGACTCAGGCTCACGCGAGTGGGCGGCAGGAAGGACCCGATGTGGCGCGTGGTCGTCGCCGACCAGCGCTCTCCGCGCGACGGGCGCGTGATCGAGACGATCGGCCACTACAACGCGCAGACGAACCCCTCCACAATCGTGATCGACTCCGAGCGCGCCCGCAGCTGGCTGGCGCGCGGCGCGCAGCCCTCGGAGACGGTGCGCAAGCTGCTGCGCACCCAGGGCATCGCCTAGCGCCAGGCACGCATGTCCGCGCCCGAGCACGATGAAGACGGCGCCGACGCCGACGGGATGGCAGGGCTGTTGGCTTCCTGGCGCCGCGGCCTGGTCGATCGCCCCGAGGAGGTCTCCGTCGAGCAGTTCGAGGAGGACGACGGCACCGTCGTACTGGAGCTGTGCGTCGGCGAGGACGAGTACGGCAAGGTCATCGGCCGCGGCGGACGCACCGCGCAGGCACTGCGGACCGTGATCAGGGCAGCTGCGACCCACGAGCGGCGCCGTGTGCAGGTGGACATCGTCGATTGACGTCCTCGCCCCGAGGACTCCCACGTCACTCTGGCGGCGGTGAGCCCCGAGGGGTCCACAGGGTCGGCGAGCGGCGTGCCCGCGGGCCCGTGCACTGCCTGCCGGCCGCGTGGGTCGAGCCCACGGTCTGGACGGCAGCTTCTATGTGACGGGCGCCCAGCCGGGGCTGCTGCGCGTGGGCACGAAGGTGACCGTCGGGGAGCTCACCGCTCCGATCGTGCGCGGGCCGGACCGAGAAACATCCGATCGTGCGTCTGGAGGGCGTCGAGGATCGCGCCGCGCGCCGAGCGGCTGCGCGGAACGGCGCTGACCGTCGAGCAGAGCGCAGGCGCCCGCGCTGGACCCGGCGAATGGTGGGCGCACGAACTCGAGGGCTGTGCGGTCGTAGACGGCGAGCGTAAGGTCGGCACCGTCGCGCGCCTGGTCGAGCTGCCCTCATGCGAGGCGCTGCAGGTGCGCCTGCCCGACGGCGGCGAGCTGCTCGTGCCGATGGTGGCCGACGCGATCCGCGCCATCGACGTCGCGGGGGAACGCATCGACGTGAACCTCGACTTTCTGGGCGAGTCGTGGACATAGACGTCTTCACGCTGTTCCCCGAGTGGTTTGACTGGTTTTCCGAACAGCGCCATGTGCGCAACGCGCTGGAGCGAGGGACGCGGCTGGGGTGCGTGAACTATCGCGAGCACACCCCGCTGCGCGCCGGCCAGGTCGACGACACGCCCTTTGGCGGCGGGGCTGGGATGGTGCTGCGCGTGGACGTCCTGGACAGTGCGCTGCGCGCCCGCTACGGCATCGATCCGGTGGAGCTGCGTAGCGCCGCCGGGTGATCGCGCTCACACCCGGCGGGCGGATGCTCGACGAGGCCTACGTGCAGGAGCTGGCCGCCGAGCCCGCGCTGACGCTGCTGTGCGGGCGCTATGAGGGCTTCGACGAGCGCATCGTCGAGCACTTCGCGAGCGAGACACTCTCGATCGGCCGCTACGTCCTCGCGCGGCGGTGAGCTCGCGGCGATGGTCGTGTGCGACACCATCCTGCGCAAGCTGCCCGGCGCTCTCGGCCATGCCGGCTCGGCCGTCGAGGAGTCCTTCAGCGAGGCCCTCGACGGCGCGCCGGAGTACCCGCACTACACGCGCCCCGCCGAGTACCGCGGGTGGTGCGTTCCCGACGTGCTGCTCTCCGGCCACCACGAGCAGATCCGCCGCTGGCGCGCCGAGCGCAGCCGTGAACGCGGCGGTGTCAGTGGTGAGGGAAGTGGCGTCAGCGATGAGGAGCAGATCGGCGGCGAGGGGGGTGCGATCGCCGAGCAAGGCGATGGCGTCGGCCGTGAGCGGGGCGGGCAGAGCTGATTGTCCGCTACCATTGCTGACCGCGCCGTCCCGATCGTCCCCGAGGGGCGAGAGGGTGGCCCTTTTTTGTGAAGCCATGAGCACCGTAATCGACAACATCGAGCGCGCCCAGCTGCGGCGCGTCCCCAGCTTCGCGCCTGGCGACCGCGTGAAGGTGCACTTCCAGGTGATCGAGGGTACCCGCCGACGCGATCCAGGTGTTCGAGGGCGTCGTGATCAAGCGCCAGGGCCACGGCGTGCGCGAGACCTTCACAGTGCGCAAGCAGTCCTTCGGCGTCGGCGTGGAACGCACCTTCCCCGTGCACTCGCCGAAGATCGAGCGCATCGAGCTCGCCGCCCGCGGCGACGTGCGCCGCGCAAAGCTCTACTACCTGCGCGATCGCGTGGGCAAGCGCGCGCGTGTACGCGAGCGCCGCTACACCGGTCCCGAGGAGATCGGTCGAGCCGGGTCTGCTGGTCGACCCCTCGACGAGCGAGCCGGCCGAGGCCGCAGGACGGCGGAGGGCGTGACCGCGGAGGAGGCGGTTGCGCAGGAGGCAGACACGAGCAGCGAGTCTCAGGGGGGACCGGAGGCCGGAGCCGACAGCCGCCGTGCAGGGCGACGCGCAGAGCGTCGCTGAGGAGGGGGCCGCGACACCCTCCGACAGCGCGGCGAGCGCCGGCGAGGCCGACTCCTCCTCCGACGCCGACGCCGCCCCCGAGGGCGCGCCCGGCAAGCCCGCCGAGTGATCGACGGAGCGGTGTGATGGCTCGCACCAAGGGAAAGCCGAAGTCGACGACCAACTCGATCGTCGAGCTGGTCGTGATCGTCGTGATCGCGCTGGGTCTCGCGCTGCTGATCCAGGCGTTCCTCGTCAAGCCCTACCGCATCCCGAGCGGCTCGATGGAGCCGACGCTCGCGATCGGCCAGCGCGTGCTCGTCAACCGCATCGGCATGCGCTTCGGCGGACCGCACGTCGGCGAGGTCGCCGTCTTCCACCCGCCCAAGGAAGCCGAACAGCAGGAGTGCGGGCCGACCCCGCACATGGTCACGCCTGGCGGCGCGGCGTGCGCGGAACCGGTGCCAGAACACTCCGAAGTGAACTTCATCAAGCGCATCGTCGCCGGGCCGGGCGACACGATCTACATCCGCGAAGGCCATCTGTACCGCAACGGCAAGCGCGAGAGCGACGGCTACATCCGCGCCTGCGGCGAACGCCCGGAGTGCAACTTCCCCACGCCGATCAAGATTCCGCCCGGCCATTGGTTCATGATGGGGGACAACCGTGGCGAATCTGACGACAGCCGATTCTGGGGGCCCGTCCCCACCAGCTGGATCATCGGACAGGCCTTTGCCACCTACTGGCCTCCCGATCGCATCGGCTTCCTCTGAGCCCCGCGCTCTCTGTGAAAACGAGCTTGCTTCGCAGAGCCAGTCTTCCTTGGTCGAGGCTTTCCCCGACGCTCATATCTCGTCCTCCGCTGAGACATCCTCCCCGGCTGAGGCTTCGGCCACCGCGAAGCGCGCCGCTCGACTGCGCGGCGACGCAAACGCAGCAGGCCACCGGGCGCCGGTTGTTTGCCTTTGATCGCGCGCTCGGCGCGCGCCTGGTGGCAGGCGCTGATGAGGCGGGGCGCGGCTGTCTCGCCGGCCCGCTCGTCGCGGCCGGCGTGCTGTTCGACTACGCCGCACTGAGCACCCGCGAGCTGCGCTCGCTGAGCGCGCTGAACGACTCCAAGCAGCACACCCCCGAGGCGCGCGAGGAGCTCTATCCACTCGTTCTGCGCAGCGCCGCGCGCGTCACCGTCGTCTCCCGCTGCGTACGCGGGATCGACGCCCGCGGGCTGCACAAGACGAATCTCGCCGCCCTACGCGATGCGATCCTCGGCGTCACCGACGGGGTGCACGGCGAGCTCGTGTGCCTCACCGACGGCTTCGCCGTCCCCGGGCTCGACCGGCCCCACCGGGCTGTCGTCAACGGCGACGCCACGAGCGCCGCGATCGCGGCCGCCTCGATCGTCGCCAAGGTGACACGCGACCGCTACATGCACCACGCCGACCACGCTGCACCCCGGCTGGCACTTCGACGAGCACGTCGGCTACTCCACCCCCGAGCACCGCGAGGCGATCCTGCGCCAGGGGGTATCGCCGCTGCACCGCATGTCCTTTCAGTCGCTCGCCTATCAGCAGCTGGCCCTCTAGCCGAGGCACGAGGATACCTGCATCCCGCTGAGTGCTGTTGCGCCGATCATGAGGTAGGCTCGACCGCGATCCCGCTTATGGGTAGGCCTCGCCCTCGGATACAAGCCTTGTGCACCACGGCAGTCGTGGCGACTATCGCGGGTCTTGCAGCTGCGCTGGCATCACCGATCGCTGCCAGTGCTCACAGTCCGCACGTACTTTCCAGCGTTCGTAAGAAGGAGGCTGAATTCTATGCGCCCAGCTCGCTCGGGTCGATCTCCTGCGCGATCTACGACGGCTATGGCGGTCTTCACGAAGCCTTCTGTGAGAGCTTCAGTGTCCACGGAGAAGCCAAGACAACACTCAAGGCCAATGGGCGCGTCCACATCTGCAGATCGCGCAATCTGCGTGTCGACAAGTGCGGCCTGGGTAACGCCGGTGAGCGATCGCCCACGATCGCCTACGGACATGCGGTCACCATCGGACACTTCAAGTGCACGGTGTTGCACACAGGCATCAAGTGCACCGTCGCCCCGACTGGGAAAGGCTTTCTGTTCAGCGCCGCGCGCACGGTGGCGCTCAGCGGCGCCAGGGTCGGGTCGGCGCAGGCCGGGCCGTCCTGTGTCGTGCCGTCGCTGCGCGGCATGACCCTCGGCGTGGCAGGCATGGAACTGCTGCGCCACGGCTGCAAGCTCGGCAACGTTACCGGCGGACCGCTCGAACCGGCGGTCCCTGGGGAAGACACCGTGTATTTCGTGGCCTCGCAGAGCGCGACCCCTGGAACGAAGCTGACGTGGCATTCGATCGTGTCCGTCGTGCTCGCTCGCGCGCCCGAAGGCCTCGAGTCCTACCGCGTCCCCTCCGGGAGCATGCTGCCGACATTCCCTATCGGCATACCGCTCTGGGTCCAGACCGAGCACTTCTCACCGGCCGTCGGGGAGGTCATCGTCTTCCATCCGCCCAACCACGCCATAGAAGAGCTCTGCGGCCCGACGCCTCACACCGTCAGACCAGGACACGCCGCCTGTGACTCCCCGCTCACACTCGCCGGGCCACTGAGGTTCATAAAGCGGATCGTCGCAGGCCCCGGCGACACGATCTCGATCCGCCACGGCCAGCTCATCCGAAACGGCATACCCCAGCACGAAACTTCCACACGACCGTGTGGAACAGCTCCAGAGTGCAACTTCCCCACACCCATCACGATCCCACCAGGCCACTGGTTCCTGCTCGGCGACGACCGCGGAGAATCTCTCGACAGCAGATACTTCGGACCGATTCCCGCACCCTGGATCGTGGGCAAGGTCGTCTACTGCATAGCCATCGGCACACCCTGTACCCCCAGCACCACCCGCAGCTATGCGGGGGCCTAGCGGCTCTCTATAGGCCCAGCCATCGACCTCCGCTACCACGCCCCCTCGACGTGGTCGAGTCTCACGAGGTTGTCGCGGACGTCGATTGTCACGCCGATCGCGTCGAAGCGGATCGTGTGGGCGACGGGGCGGGTGTGTGTTTCGTCGTGCAGCCACGCTGCCGCGAGGCGCCGCAGGCGCGCGCGCTGGCGTGGGCGCAGGCCGGCGAGCGGCTGCTCGTCGGGTCCGAACCTGCGCCGCGGGCTGCCGGCGATGCGGCGGGTCTTAACCTCCCCGAAGACCAGCGTCCGCCCATCGAAGGCGATTAGGTCGATCTCGCCGTGGCGAGTTCGAGCGTTGCGTTCGAGCAGCGCGAAGCCCAGGCGCTCCATGTGGGCTGCGGCAAGCTCCTCGCCCAGACGGCCGAGCGCGCGGCGCGGGTCTTCGCGACGCGCATCCTTGGGATTTGGCTCTTCGTGTCCGGCGTCCGGATGGGACGCTTCTGCCCGGAAGGGGACCCTGGGTCGCTGTGCGGCGTCCTCTCCCTCGGGCGACCGATTTTGGGTGAGACGGACGTGCTCGGCTGACGGGATGTTTGCGGCTCTTGGCATCGCTCGGCCAAGCTAGCCCTCGCAGTGTGCCGCGACGGAGAAATTTGTGCCGTTACTGTTGCAAGATCGTGACGTCAGAGACACAAACCGCCGAGAGGCGAGGTAGTACGCCCTGCGCGCTCACCATCGCTGGGTCCGACTCCGGTGGTGGCGCCGGCATCCAGGCCGACCTGAAGGCGTTTGCGCGCTGCGGCGTTCACGGCACCTGTGCGATCACGGCGATCACCGCTCAGAACACGGTGGGCGTCAGCGCGATCCATCCCGTGCCTCCCGAGATCGTCCTCGCTCAGGTGCGTGCCGTGCTGAGCGACATCCGCGTGGGGGCCGTCAAGGTCGGCATGCTCGGCACTGTCGACGTCACGCTTGCCGTCGCCCAGGTGCTCGACGAGCTGCCCGCGGGGACGCCGGTTGTCGTCGATCCGGTGATGGTCGCCGAGTCCGGCGCACGCCTGCTCCAGGCCGATGCGCAACGGGCGCTGATCGAAGAGATCCTGCCCCGCGCCACCGTGGTGACCCCGAATCTGCCCGAGGCTCGGACGCTCGCCGATGCCTTCGCGCCTGTCAACTCGGCATCCGACGACGCACCGGCATCGGTCTCGTCGAGGTCCGCTCACACCGGGGGTGGCGAGCGCTCCGTTGTGCAGGTGGATCCCAAGGATGGCGAGGCCGGAGCCCGTGTGCTCGCGCGCGCGATGGAGGATGGCGGGGCTGGAGTCCATGCGCTTGCGCGCGCGGTGCTCGCCCTCGGTCCCCGCATCGTCGTCCTTACCGGAGGTCATCGCGAACAGGCGAGCGACCTCTTCCTCGACGGCCGAGGGGACGGGCAGATCGTCGAGATCCCCGGTGTGCGCCACCCCGACGGCTCGGCGCACGGCTCGGGTTGCACGCACTCCTCGGTGCTCGCCGCGCAGCTCGCGCTGGGCCGACCTCCGCTGGAGGCAGCTCGTGTCGCGCGCGCGTTCGCGGGCATCGCCGTTGCTGGGGGTTTGCGCGACGTGGGAGCAGGCGCGGGCCCTGTGGATGTTCTCGGCTTGGAACGCTTGCGTGTCAGTGGTCGCTGAGTGGTCTGCAAGCCCAGTCGCGGGTTGGCGTAGACGTGGGCGAACGCCACGTCTGACCTGGGCGTGGCACTCCTGGAGCGATGTCCTCGGATAAACTCGCCGGGATGGCGCCGCCGATGACCCAGAGCATCCGGCTCAGGTGGCGGCCTGAGCTGCGATTCTACGAGCAGCGAACCGCGATCCTGCGAGAGCTCGAAGACATCGGCGTTCTCCGGGCTTTCCGATTCAGCGAGGCGTCTGTCGATGCTCGGTTGCCTGACTGGCGTTGGATGTCTGTCACAGAGAGCGGGCTCACGCTGAACATCTTGACCGAGAGCAACGACGAAGAAGAGGATTGGCGGCTCGTCGAGACAGTCATCTCGAAGCTCGCTCCGCTTCGCTACAGCCACGCGCGTGTGTCCTACCAGCATGTCGCCGACCTGCCTCTACCGTTTGAGCAAGCCCTGGCAAGAAGCTACAAGGAGCTGCTGCGGCCTCTCGATACCCCCGAGGTTGCAGTCACCGACTGGGCTGTCCTTGCGGATCTTCGGACTTCTGGTCCGCACCAGGCGACGGGTCGGGTCGAGTACGGGATCGTAGGCAAGGAAGAGGTTCCGCTCCGTTTGGCGAAGCTAGGTGGCCGCGATCCTGGGATGGGGCATCTGGGCTCGCGCGATTGGGACATGGCCGAGTTCAAGGACGTCTCGTTGTTTGCCGACTCGGACCTGAGACGCGATGCTGCTGAGGACCAGCAGGAGCTGTTTCTAGGCGATGCCCACACATTTTGGGGCGCTTCGCGAGAGCAGATAGGTAGACTGGTGGATGAGTGGCATAGTAGACTGGTAAGCAGTCAAGGAGATTGAACTTATGAGCCACGCGGCAACTCTCGAACGCACTTCCTTCGAGCTTGTCAGTCGAGCTGAGGCCGAGCGCGACGCAGACCAGCAGAATTGGATAGAGCTTGACCCCCCCACACGCTTCTCTTCGCAGGCTGCGATGCGCTTCGGCTCTAGGTCCTATACGTCTCAGCAGGCAGCTTTCATCGAGCGTGCGGTACCTACGGCTTTATCTGAGCCGCCCCTGCCTCTCGCAGACTGAGCTGAGCCCATCGAACTTCAGGTTCGACGGCTGCGGGAGAGCGACCAGAGCCTAGCCCAAGGTTTCGAGTGCGGGTCCGCGAGATACCAAGGCGATGTAGCGCGTTGGCTCAGAAAGTGGATATGGGACGAACCGCCCGGCCTGCGTGGAAACACGATCGTCGCGACCGACGCCGATTGCGAGGGTGTCCTAGTCGGCTATGGCACGTGGCAGCATGTCGACGCCTTTGGAGCCGTCGCGCAACCCCGCCATATTGAGATCGCATGGTTGGGGGTTCACTCGGACTACCAAGGCCTGAGCGACGAGGCTGGATACAGCGTAGCTGGACGTCTGTATGCGACCGTGGAGAACGATGCCAGGCACCACCAGGACTCCAATCCGAAGATGCCCTTCACGCTCACGTGCCATGTCGAGAACGAGCGCGGGCTGCGGTTTTGGAGACGCCGCGGCTACGAGATCATTCCGGACCCACAGCTAGAGCTCGAGGACGAGATCTACTACAGGCTGGTCCGCAAGGCGCTTCCCTGAGAGCTGTACGTCCAGCTGGCGCTCCACCGCGCGGCCGGCGGCCGTTCGACATCCTTGGCATCTCTTTTCGGCAATCCAGCTGATGGCTCCACTGCGCGGCCACATGGCGGAGCTTTAGCGGAGCCCATCAAAGTTGTTATCCGCCTCAGAGGGTGGCGCAGTCGGCCGTCCGGCCGGCTGGCCGAAACGGTGATTCGCGCCAAAGGCGCGTGTCTCCCGGCTTCGATTGGGCCCCTCTGATTTTCCGATCGGATCCACCCCCGCCCGTTTGCCATAATCACGCATGAAGCTGCTGCGTATGAAGCCCGGTCATGGCGAGATCGTGCTCGCCGAGGGGGATGTCGAGGTGCCCGAGCAGGAGCCGAGCTGATCGAGGCGTTTCGCCGCGAGCTCGACGCCGGGCATGTGGGCCGCGGTGCCCACCGCGCACCCCGGCGGGCGCCGCGAGGCCGAGCTGGTCAAGAGCTTCGCCGAGGTGCCCCGCGACGCCGAGCGCGTGATCTTCTTCCCGCGCGCCGCCGGCGGCGCGCGCTAGAGCCGAGCGCGTGCCGCTCGCGCTCGGGGCCGCCGCGATCGTCCTCGTGGTGCTGCTCTGGGAGCTGCTCGCGCCGCGCGCTGCGCGCGAGCGCGCCGCGGACGCGCGGCGCGCTGGCCGCCGCGCCGTGCACCGCGCGCGAGCGCCGAGATCGGCTATGACCCCGGCCGCGAGCGTGCGCGCCGAGCAGCGCGCCCGCGCGCTGCTGCGCTCGTGCGTGAACGAGGAGGAGTGGGCGATGTACCGCGACCTCGGCTTCCTGCGCGTCTGGGGCGGCACGCTACCGGCAGGGCGAGCGCCAGCGGCGCGCCCTACGCCTACCTGATCTACCCGCACAGCCGATCGTCGCCTACGTGCCCGCAGACCGGCGCGCTGCTCAACGAGTACTGCGTCGCCTTCCCCGACCACACGCGCCCCTACGGCAGCGCGCGGCTGCCCGACTCCGACGACGTGCTCGCCAAGTGGATGGCGCTCACCGCCGACGAGCGCCGGCTGATCGCCGACGCCAACATGCACCTCCCCGGCCGCCAGATCGACCCCGAGCGCGGTGCGCCGCGACCTGCGCGGCTCGCGCGCTGGGAGCGCGAGCGCACTCGAGCGTGCAGCCGCGGCAGCGCGGATAGTGTTCCCGCTCCGTGAGCACGCCCGCGCTTCGACCTCAAGCACCGCAGCCGCGCCCTCACCGAGGGCCCCGAGCGCGCCGCCGCGCGCGCCTACCTGCACGGCATCGGCTACACCGCCGAGGATCTCGCCAAGCCGATCGTCGGCGTCGCGCACTCGTGGATCGAGACGATGCCGTGCAACTTCAACAACCGCGTGCTCGCGGCGAAGGTCAAGGAGGGCATCCGCGCCGCCGGCGGCACGCCGATGGAGCTCAACACGATCGCGATCTCCGACGGGATCACGATGGGCACCGCCGGCATGCGCGCCTCGCTCGTCTCGCGCGAGCTGATCGCCGACTCGATCGAGCTCGTCGCCTCCGCCCACCTGCTTCGACGCGCTCGTCACGATCTCCGGCTGCGACAAGACGATCCCCGGCACCGTGATGGCGCTCGCGCGCCTGGACATCCCCGGCGCTGATGCTCTACGGCGGCTCGATCCGGCCCGGCCACTACAAGGGCGCCGAGGTCACGATCCAGCAGGTGTTCGAGGCGGTCGGCGCCTACGCCGCCGGCAAGATCACCGAGCAGGAGCTGCACGAGCTGGAGGAGGCCGCCTCGCCCGGCGCCGGCGCCTGCGGCGGCCAGTTCACCGCCAACACGATGGCGATGGCCTTCGAGGTGCTCGGCATCTCGCCCGCCGGCTCGGCGATGGTGCCCGCCGAGGACGGGCGCAAGCTCGAGGTCGCGCGCGAGTGCGGCGAACTGGTGATGGACGTGCTGCGCCGCGGGCAGCGCCCGAGCGAGATCATCACCAAGCACGGCGCTGGAGAACGCGATCGCCGCGGTCGCCACGAGCGGCGGCTCGACCAACGGCGTGCTGCACCTGCTCGCGGTCGCCCGCGAAATGGGCGTGCCGCTCGAGATCGACGAGTTCGACCGCATCTCCGAGCGCACGCCGCTGCTGTGCGACCTGCAGCCCGGCGGGCAGTACGTCGCGACCGACCTGTACGAGGCCGGCGGCGTGCCGCTCGTGCTCAAGCGCCTGCGCGAAGCCGGGCTGCTGCACGCGGACGCGCCGACCGTCACCGGGCGCACGATCGGCGAGCACGCCGCCGAGGCCGCGAGACCCCCGGCCAGCGCGTCGTGCGCCCGCTCTCCGATCCGCTCAAGCCGACCGGCGGCTTCGCGATCCTGCGCGGCAACGTCGCCCCCGACGGCTGCGTCGTCAAGCTCGCCGGCCACGAGCGCCGCCGCCACGTCGGCCCCGCGCGCGTGTTCGACGGCGAGGAGGCCGCGATGGCGGCCGTGCTCGCCAAGGAGATCAAGGCCGGCGACGTCGTCGTGATCCGCGGCGAGGGCCCCGCCGGCGGCCCCGGCATGCGCGAGATGCTCGCCGTCACCGCCGCGATCGTCGGCGAGGGGCTGGGGGAGACCGTCGCGCTGATCACCGACGGGCGCTTCTCCGGCGCCACCCACGGCTTCATGGCCGCCCACGTCGCCCCCGAGGCGCGTCCGCGGCGGTCCGATCGGCGCGCTCGCACGACGGCGACGAGATCACGATCGACGTCGACTCGCGCCGCATCGACGTCGCGCTCTCCGACGAGGAGATCGCCGAGCGCGCTGGCGCCTACGCGCCGCCGCCGCGCGCCGGCGAGCACATCGAGGTCGCGATCCAGAAGTACGCCAAGCTCGTCGGCTCGCCGCCGAGGGCGCGGTCGCTCGCTGAGTCGGCGTGCGCAGTGCTCGCGCGACTGGCGCGCGAGCGCTACTCGCCGAGGAAGTCCTCCAGCAGCGCGTTGAACGCCGCCGGGCGCTCGAGCATCGCCATGTGCCCGGTGTCGGCGAAGATCACCTTGCGCGCGTTCGGCGATCAGCTCGGTCGAACACGTCGGCGTCGCGCACGGTGATGACGCGGTCGCGGTCGCCCCACACGATCAGCGTCGGGCAGGCGATCTCGGGCAGCCGGTCGCGGAAGTCGTAGTCGAGGTTGGCCTCGCAGCGCGTCCAGGAAGCCGGGCTTGCCCGCGCCGCGCAGCTGCTCGGCCGCCAGCGGCGGCGGGCAGCCGGCCGGGATGGCGGGCCACCACGCTCAGGGCGCGGCGCGCGCAGCCGCCGGGCGGCGCGCCACGGCGTCGGCGTGCGCGGCCGTCCAGCCGCGACGCCCATCGTCAGCGCGGGCCGCGCACCAGCGCAACAGCAGCGCGCAGGCGCTGACCCTCGTTGTTGCCGAAGTGCTGATGCCCGCGGGGGACACGAGCACCAGGCGCTCCACGCGCTGCGGGAAGGCGATCGCCAGCTCCGCCGCGATGAAGCCGCCCATCGAGTTGCCGACGACGGCGGCGGCGTCGATCCCGAGAGCGTCCATCAGCCGGTCGAGCACCCGCGCGTAGCCGGAGATCGTGATCTTCTCCGCGCGGCATCGGCGAGTGGCCGAAACCGGGCAGATCGAGCGCGATCACGCGGTGGGAGCCGGCGAACACCGGCAGCTGTTCCAGCCAGTTCTGCCAGCGAGCCGCAGAGCCCGTGCACGAACACGATCGGCGGGCCTTCGCCCAGCTCGATCACGTTGACCGGCCGATCCGTCTACAGATGACCCAGCGCTGATGCTTGCGCCAGTCGACGTCGAGCCACGGGGCGCGTCCCGTCGGACCGTATGGTTCGCCGGACGTGGGGCCGGGGGTAGCGGAGATGCTCGACATCGGGCCGATAGTGTACAGGACCGTATGCGGATCGCGATCGACATCGACTCCACGCTGCACCATTACTGGGACATTCTCTCGGAGGTCTCGGTGCGGCGCTTCGGCGTCGAGCTGCCCTACGAGGAGCAGTTCACGTGGGGCATCACGCGCCTGCGCCCCGAGCAGCTGAGACTGTGCATCCGGGAGAGCCACAGCGACGAGCGGATTCTCGCCGGCACCCCCTACCCGGGCGCCGTGGAGACGGTGCGCGGCTGGCACGAGCAGGGCCATTTCATCCACATCACCAGCCACCGCGACGACGACCGCGAGGAGGCGACCGCCGCCTGGCTGAGCTGATCGGCCTGCCCTTCGACGACCTGCACTGCTCCTACGACAAGGTCTCGCGCTGCGTGGAGCTCGAGATCGACCTGCTGATCGACGACAGCCCCCTGAATCTGCTGCCGCGCTCGAGCACGGCATCGCTCGCCGCGACGATCGAGCACCCCTGGAATCGGGACGTGTGCGAGGAAGAGGACATCCTCAGCGCCGGCGACTGGCATGAGCTCGCGCGTCTGCTGGAGCCGGTGCTGGCCGCTCGGGCGCGCTCGCTGGCCCGCTAGCGGCTGGGCGGCAGCTGCGGGCGAGTCCTCAGGCAGGCGCCGAGGGTTCCGACGGCGAACCTCCGGCCATGAGTGCGACATCCACTGCGACCGCGGTCGCCGATCGCAGCCGATCTCGATCGATCGGGCGTGGCACGCGGCGCTCGAGCTGCTCGAAGAGGATCTGCGTCGCACGGGACGCCGCGCCGAAGACACAGCCGCGCGTACCGCGTGGACATCGAACAGTTCGCCGACTGGGCGGCCGCGCAGGGCCTCGAGCCCACGGCGGTCGACCCGAAGACGGTGCGCCGCTACGTGGCGCGGCTCTCCGAAGGGAACTCCGCGCCGGCGACCTCGGCGCGCAAGCTGGCGGCGCTGCGCGCGCTGTTCTCAAGCCAGCGCGAGCACGGACTGATCGAGCAGAGCCCCGCTGACCTGGTGTCCACGCCGCGCAGCGCTCCCACCTGCCGAGCGTGTTGAAGGCGCGCGAGGTCGCGAGCGCTGCTGGAGAGCATCCCGGCGTCCACGGCGCTCGAGCTGCGCGACCGCGCGCTGTTCGAGCTGGCCTACGCCTGCGGGCTGCGCGCGGAGGAGCTCGTGTCGCTCACGCTTGCCGACGTGGACCACGACGGCGAGCAGCTGCGCGTGGAGGGCAAGGGGCGCAAGACCCGCTTTCTGCCGGTCGGGGAGGTCGCGCTGTCCGCGCTGCGCGCTCTACCTGGAGCGGGGCCGCGCGGCGCTCGATGCCGGCGACGGCGAGCGGGCGCTGTTCCTCAGCAAGTCCGGGCGCCCGCTCGGCACCGGCGACGTGCGCAGGCGTCTGCGCGTATGGGGCGAGCGCGCGGGGCTGCCCGCCGGAGCCTCCCCGCACACGCTGCGCCACAGCTTCGCCACGCACCTGCTGGACGGCGGAGCGGACCTGCGCACGATCCAGGAGCTGCTCGGCCACGCGAGCCTGTCGACCACTCAGGTTTACACTCGGGTAGAGTCAGCGAGGCTCAGAAGCGCATATGCGCGCAGTCACCCGCGGGCCTGATCGGCGGGGGAGACCCTGGAGACGAACGTTGGAGACGAACGTCAAATCGATCGAGCTACGCGAACTGTGGCGACGCTACAAGTCCGACGGTGACCCGCGCGCGCGGGAGCGGCTCGTCGTCGCCTATTCGCCACTGGTCAAGTACGTCGCCGGGCGCACCGCCGCGGGGCTGCCTCCGCACGTGGAGGAGGCCGATCTGATCTCCTACGGGCTCGTGGGGCTGATCTCCGCGATCGAGCGCTTCGACCTCTCGCGCGAGATCAAGTTCGAGACCTATGCGATCACGCGCATCAAGGGCGCGATCATCGACGAGCTGCGCTCGATGGACTGGGTGCCGCGCAGCGTGCGCGCCCGCGCGCGGGAGATCGAGCGCGTCAACGCGAAGCTCGAGAACCGTCTGCAGCGCGCGCCCACCGACCAGGAGATGGCGAATGAGCTGAACATCCCGCTCACCGAGCTGCACGACTCGCTGCTGGCGATCTCGCACTCTTCGATGGCCGCGCTGGATGAGCTGTGGAGCGTTTCCGACTCCAGCGGCGACCAGGTGTCGCTGATGGACACGCTCGAGGACCCCGGCGCCCCGGACCCGGCGAAGGTGCTGGACATGGGCGATCTGAAGGACCGCATCGCCGAGTCGATCGCACGGCTGCCCGAGCGCGAGAAGCTCGTGATCGCGCTCTACTACTACGAGAACCTGACCCTGCGCGAGATCGGCGAGGTGCTGGGCGTCACCGAGTCGCGCATCTCCCAACTGCACACCAAGGCAGTGCTGCGGCTGCGCTCGCGTATGCAGAGCGACAGTTTCGACTGACGTTTCCCCCGGGCTCGCCCCGGCTCTCGCGGCAAGTGAAAGCCGGGCGGCGCCTCCTTTGCCCTCTGCGCTTGCGTTCGGGTATGCGGAGCGGTAGCTTCGATCGATGCACCCCGCGGACAGGATCCGCAACGTAGCCCTCGTGGGCCATCGCGGCGCCGGTAAGACCTCGCTGCACGAGGCGCTGCTGTTCGAGGCGGGGGTTACCTCGCGCCTGGGGAGCGTCGTCGATGGCGGCACGGTCTCGGACTCCGACCCCGACGAGCGCTCGCGGCAGATGTCGATCTCGCTGGCGCTGAGCTCGTTCGAGTGGGGGGAGCGCAAGATAAACCTGCTCGACACGCCCGGCGAGCCGAGCTTCGTGGCCGACGCGCTCGGGGCGCTGCGCGTGTGCGAGTCGGCGATCTTCGTCGTCAACGCGGTGATGGGGGTGGAGGTTTCGACCGCCCGCCTGTGGGCGAGGGCCGCGGAGCTCGACATCGCGCGGATGCTGTTCGTGAACATGCTCGACCGCGAGCGCGCCGACTTCTTTCGCACGCTCGAGCAGCTTGAAGGCCGCGTTCGGCCCCCATGTGGTGGCCACGGAGATCCCGATGGGCTCCGAGCACGAGCTCGAAGGCGTGATCGACCTGATCGACATGGTCGCGCTGCGCCACGACCCAGGCTCGGCCGCGCGCGGCGCTGCGGACGGAGGTGCCGATCCCCGAGCATCTGCTCGGGCAGGCGCAGGAGTACCGCGAGAAGCTGATGGACGAGGTCGCGGAGGTGTCAGACACGCTGATGGAGCGCTACCTGGAGGGCGAGGAGATCTCCCATGAGGAGATCGTGGTGGCGCTGAAGGAGGGCACCAACCACGGCTCGATCTTCCCGGTGGTGTGCGGGGTGGCGAGCCACAACGTCGGCACGACGCGCCTGCTCGGCGCGATCGTCGAGGACCTGCCCTCGCCGGTCAAGCACGGCGCGCTGCGTGTGGGGATGGTGGAGCTGCTTCCCGACGCCGAGCGCGAGCTGTTCGCGTATGTCTTCAAGACGCGCGCGGACCCCTTCGCGGGGCGGATCAACCTGCTGCGCGTCTACCAGGGGACGCTGCGGCGCGACAGCCACGTGCTCAATACACACGCGCACGCGAAGGAGCGCATCGGCCAGCTGCTGCTGTTCGCGGGCAAGGAGGTCGTGCACCTCGACGAGCTCGGCCCGGGCGATATCGGCGCGGTGGCCAAGCTCAAGGAGACCTCCGCCGGGGACTGGCTGGCCGACGCGCGACGAGCCGATCGAGATGCCGCGCTCCAAGCTGCCTGCGCCGGTGATGGCGTTCGCGATCGAGCCGAAGAGCCGCGGCGAGGAGGACAAGGTGTTCAGCTCGCTGCGGCGCCTGCAGGAGGAGGACCCGACGATCGACCTGCACCGCGACCCCCAGACGGGCGAGCAGATCGTGGCGGGGCTCTCGCAGGTGCACGTCGAGGTGGCGGTGGACCGTCTGCGCGAGCGTTTCGGTGTGGAGGTCGCGCTGAAGCCGCCCAGGGTGCCCTACCAGGAGACGATCAGACGGCCCGCCAAGGGCCATGGCCGCCACAAGAAGCAGACCGGCGGGCGTGGGCAGTTCGGCGACTGTGAGATCGAGATCGAGCCGCTGTGGGGATCAGGTTCCGCCTCATCCCTCCTCACCGCCGATGTCGCCCCCGCCGACGGCGCCGCAGGCGATCGGGCTCAGCTCGACTTCGAGTTCGTCGATCAGATCAAGGGCGGGGTGATCCCCGGGCAGTTCATCCCGGCCGTGCGCAAAGGGGTGGAAGAGGCGATGAGCACCGGCGCCGCCGCGGGCTACCCCGTGAAGGGCGTAAGTGTGCGCCTCGTGGACGGCTCCCACCACTCGGTGGACTCCTCGGAGGTGGCCTTCAAGATGGCGGGCATCCACGCCATGCGCCAGGCGCTACAGGAGGCCGATCCGGTGCTGCTGGAGCCCGTAATGCTCGTCACCGTGTCGGTGCCCGAGGGCTGTGTGGGGGATGTGATCGGCGATCTCAACGCTCGCCGTGGGCGCCCCCAGGGGATGGAGCCCGCCGGGGGGATGACCGAGATCAGGGCCGAGGTGCCGATGGCGGAGATGCTCAGCTATGCCCCCGACCTGCGCTCGATCACGGGCGGCCAGGGCGACTACACGCTGGAGCTCCTGCGCTACGAGGAGGTCCCCGCGCACCTCGCCAAGAAGCTGATCGCGCAGGCGGGGCCCACGCATGCCGCGACGCACGCCTGAGCGCCCACCACTACCCTGGAGTGCCGATGGCCACCCGATCGATCGTGACATCTCACCCCGAAGTCGCCTGCGACGTGTGCGGGCGGCGCCTGCTGCGGGGCGAGCAGCCCGATGTCTTCCTCAGCGGGGGTCAGCGGCGGACGGTGTGCGAGCTGTGCGTGCCGCGCGCCACGCACGAGGGCTGGCTGCGCGAGGCGGATGACCACTCCTTGACCCTGCGCCCCAGCGGCCCCCGGCGCGGGCGCTCGCTGCTCGGGCGGCTGCGACAGACGCGCTGGCCGGCAGGCGAGCGGGTGGAGGACGAAACGCTCACCGACCCCCTCCCGAGCCCCCCGATCGCCGCGAAGGAGCGCGAGGAGGATCTGTATGACTTCCTCGACAGTCCCCTGGCAGCGGAGGCCAAGCCGGTGCCCGCGGTGGCGCGGCCGAGTCTTGTCGATCCGGCCCCGACAAGCGGCGAGCTCAAGATGGAGCGGGCGCTGGAGGTCTTCAATCGTGGCGAGCATCCACGGCGCCTGGCGGGCGTGGCGCGTTCGTTGGGAGCACCCACCGTGCGGGTCGCGCCGGTGGCGGAGTCTGGCGGCAGGGTGGCGGTGGTCGTGGCATGGGAGCTGTGCTGGTACCGCTACGAGGTGGATCTGGGCGATGAGGACGCGGGCGCGCAGCTCGCGGCGCAGGGGATGGAGCTCGATGAGCTGCCCCGCGAGGATCGTGTAGCGAACGCGGCGATCGACGAGCGCGGCGCGCTGTCGCTACTTGCCTAGCCGGGCCTATTCGTCCAGTGCACGTGCCGTCGGGGGCCAAAGGCTCTAGCATGCAGGGGCGATGATCTACTGCGTGGTGCCCCGCCCCTTGGCCGATGAGCTGTATCCGAAGCTTGTGGAGTACTACAAGGACGACGACAACGTTGCGGTGATCGTCGATCGCCGCCAGTCCGATCGTCGTGGACGGACCGGCACGACGGGCGCCGTGGGGCCGGATGGTCAGCGGCGCGTCGTGCGCGACCGCCGCCGTGCGCGCGTGCCGGGCGAGCTGCCGGCGCTGGCCGGCGCCGCGTCCTCCTGAGAGTCCGTCCCTGTCGCGTTTGTCGCACCCTGGGCGTTCCGTCTGCGTCCGGCCCGTCGTGCGCCAAGCGTTCCGTCTCCGCGGCGGCTCATAATGCCGCGTCCATGACGAAGGTGATCGTTCACGTGGACGGCGGTGCGCGCGGGAACCCCGGGCCGGCGGCGGCCGCCAGTGTGGTGTCGACGTCCGAGGGCGAGGTGCTCGACGAGGCGACGGAGCTGCTGGGGAGCGTGACGAACAACGTGGCCGAGTACCGCGCGCTGCTGCTCGGCCTCGCGCGGGCCCGCGCGCTGGAGGCCAGCGAGGTGGAGGTTGTCAATGACTCAGAGCTGATCGCCAAGCAGGTGCAGGGCCAGTACAAGGTCAAGCACAAGGACATGAAGCCACTGCACGCCAGGGCGATGGCGGCGCTCAGAGAGTTCGAGCGCTGGTCGATCCGCTCGGTGCCGCGCGCGCAGAACGCAGACGCCGACGCGCTGGTCAATGCGGCGCTCGACCGGGCATGCTAATTGCGTAGATACCTTTGCAAAACAGGTTTTAAAAACGAACACAACCTCCCCCCGCCTTTACATTCGCTGCTTCCATCCGTCGCGCTACGCTGTCCCGCGACGCCGTGGCGCACCGCTAGCCTTTGCAGCGCCGCTCAGTACCGCGTGTGGGCGGACTGCGCGATGTTGATCATCTGCGGATTGGAGAGGTCCTCGCGCAGGGTGTTGTTGACCCAGTAGAGGACGCCGCCCTGGCGCCAGGCGACGACGTGGATCTGTTCGCCATCGTCGACGAACATGTAGTGGCGCCCGCCGAGCGAGACTTCCTGGTTGACGTGGTTGATGAGCGGAGGGTTGGTCCAGTCCATGCCCTCCACGTCGTAGTAGCCGCCCTGAGTGTTCTGCTGGAAGACCTCGACGAAGGCGTGGTGGAGGTGGCCCTGCTGGTCTTTGAGGGTGTAGGTATGGATGCCCTTGAAGGTGGCCGGCCCGGTCTCCAGACCCGGGAAGATGACGGGGAAGGGGACACCGACGGCGGCGCTGAAGACTTCGGGGCGGGCGCTGGAGGACGTGGGGTAGAGCCCGATCTGCGCGGGCGTGAAGGTCGCGGTGTGGCTGTGGCGGTGATGCGGTGGCGGCGCGGTGGAGGCGAGATGGTGGGGCACGGCGACGTGCTGGTTGCCGTGCAGAAAGTCGTCGACGGTTTCGTGGATCTCCGACGGCGTGGCGGTGACGTAGTCGCCGCCGCCGATCTTGGTGTTGTCGCTCGCGAAGCGGAACTTGACCTGACGCAGCGGCTTTTCCTGGGAGAAGACGATCAGCTTGGTGAGCTTGATGAGCTCCGAGGCGGAGGCGGGGAAGGTGGTGGTGATGGCCCTGCCGACGGCCTTTGAGACCTTGTCGATTTCGCCGAGGAGATTGCCGGGGGAGACCTGCTCACGCAGGTTGCGGATGAAGTCCTGCTGGCGCGCGACGCGCACGAAGTCCGAGTCGTCGTGGCGGTAGCGTACGTAGGAGAGGGCGTTTTCGTAGCAGAGCTTCTGGTAGCCGGGCTGGAGGTTGATTTCGGAGTAGTTTTCGCCTTCGGTGTTGGAGTGGTAGTAGCGGTGGTCGACGTTGACGTAGACGCAGCCGAGCGAATCGACGACTTCGATGAAGCCCTTGAAGGTGGCGTCGATGATGCCGTTGATCTTGATCCCGAGGAGATGCTCGATCGTTTCGGCGGCGAGGCGCGCGCCGCCGTCAGTACCCTTCTCCTGGCTGCCGATCGTGTAGGCGGCGTTGATCTTTTCGGGGTAGTACACCTGCCCGGCGGGGGTGACGATCCTGGCGAGCAGGTCGCGCGGGATCGAGAGCACGGAGGTCTGGCCCTGATTGGGATCGAGGCGCACCAGCAGCATGGTGTCGCTGTGGGGCGGGTCTTCGCGGTCGAAGCTGTCGTGGGACTTGGCGCGCTTGTCCGAGCCGATCAAGAGGAATGTCTGCGGGGAGCCGTCGTAGCCTTCGGCAATCACGGTGCCGGGGGCATGGATACGGTTGGCACCCGGGAAGACCTCGTTGGCGATCGTCGTGACCTTGTTGAGCGCGACGGTGGCCGTGGCGCCGCCACTGAGCAGCACAATGGCCACGCTGCCGATCAGGAAGCGCTTCCACACGCATCCAAGGGTACTGAGGCGCTCGGCGCGGGTGCGCCGGACGAGGGAGGGGCCCGGCGCCGGCGGGCCGGGATAAGCGAGGTGTCCTGCGCTCAGGTGTCCGGACGAGGCGGGGCGTCCGGCGCGCCCGCGCCGGGGGCGTGGGTAGGCTCAGACGGTGCTCAAGCCCCGCAATCGTGAGCTGCTGGGCCTGATTCCGGCGGCGCTGCTGGTGACGGCGGGGTTCACGGCGATCTTCGTGCAGCAGCAGAACACGGCGCAGGGCGCGGATACGAACCTTGCGCTCAACCACGCCTCCAGCCTGTCGCTGACGTACGGGGGGATCTTTCTGGGGCTGTGCGTGGCGGCGCACCTGGTGATCCGCTATGCGCTGCCCAACGCCGACCCCTACCTGTTCCCGCTGGCGGCGGTGCTGGCGAGCGTGGGGATCGTGATGGTGTATCGCATCAACCCGGCGCTGGCGCGCCAGCAGGCGCAGTGGATGGTGGTGGGGCTGATCGGCTTCTCGGCGACGATCCTCGTGCTGCGGCGCACGGGCGTGGGGGTGCTCGAGCGCTATCGGTACACGATCGCGGCGGTGGGGATCGGGATGGCGGTGCTCCCGCGGCTGCCGGGGATTGGGGAGCAGGTGAATGGGGCGTATCTGAACATCCACGTGGGCTCGGTCTCCTTCCAGCCGGCGGAGCTCGCGAAGATCGCGATCGTGATCTTCCTGGCGAGCTATCTGCACGACAACCGCCAGATCCTCGTGACGGCGGGACGGCGGGTGGCGGGCATGACGCTGCCGCCGATGAAGCAGTTCGGTCCGATGCTGGTGGTGTGGGGCGCGGCGATGGCGACGCTCTTGTTGACGCGCGAGTTGGGCACCTCGCTGATGTTCTACGGGGCGTTCCTGGCGCTGCTGTACGTGGCGACGGGGCGCCTGTCGTTCCCGTTGATTGGGCTCGTGCTGTTCGCGGCGGGCGCGTGGTTCGTGGCGAGCCATGTGGGTCATGTGCACGCGCGGGTGCTCGCCTGGGAACACCCGTTTGACCCGGCGCTCTATAACGCGACGGGGGGCAGCTACCAGCTGGCGCAGTCGCTGTTCGCGCAGGCCGACGGGGGGCTGTTGGGGACGGGCTTTGACCAGTCGCTGCTGTTGATACACGTGAGCGCTGGGCACACGGTGCCGCTGTTGCCGATCCCCGAGAGCGACATGATCTATGCGGTGATCGTCAACGAGCTGGGCCTCGCGGGGGCCGCGGCGCTCCTGCTGACCTACCTGCTGTTCGTGGCGCGCGGCCTGAAGGTGGCGATGCTGGCGCGCGACTCGTTCTCAAAGCTCCTGGCGACGGGCCTGTCCTTCGTGGTGGCGATGCAGGTATTCGTGATCGTGGGGGGCGTCACGCGCGTGATCCCGCTGACGGGCGTGACGCTGCCGTTCGTCGCCTATGGCGGCAGCTCGGTGGTGATGAACTTCGTACTGCTGGGCCTGCTGCTCGTGATCTCCGATCGCGCGCGGAGGACCGTTTAAAGAAGAGGAATAAGGCCCCCACAGAGGGGGGCCGGCGAGGGTCGCGCTGTGCGATTGCCCGCGAAGATGGCGCGGGTCATGCATGGCGAGATCCAGCGCTGTCATCCGGCCGCGCTGTGCGTACCCGGGCGACGCTGCTAAAACGAAGGGCATGAGCGAGCCGGAGGTCGCAAAGACCGAGCAGCAGTGGAAGGCGGAGCTGACACCGGCGCAGTACGACGTGCTGCGCAAGGCAGGCACGGAGCCGCCGTTCACGGGGGAGTACGTCTACAACAAGGACAGCGGCAGCTACCGCTGCGCGGGCTGCGGGGCGGAGCTGTTCGGCTCGGATACGAAGTTCGAGTCGGGCACGGGCTGGCCGAGCTTCACCGAGCCGATGGTCGCCGAAGCGGTCGAGTTGCGGCCCGACAACGGCCTCTTCATGCGCCGCACGGAGGTCGTGTGCCGCCGCTGCGGCGGGCATCTGGGGCACGTGTTCGACGACGGACCGGGCCCGGACGGTCAGCGCTACTGCATCAACTCGGCGGCGCTGCAGTTCGCGCCCGAGTCCGAGCCCGACGCATAGACTGGTCCCCACGATGATCATGATGGACCAGTCAAAGCGACTGTCCGAGCCCCTGCGCTGGGGTCGGCGCGAGAAGATGGTGGTCGCGGCGCTGCTGGTGTGCGTGGCGCTCGCTGCGGCGGGGCTGCTTGTCCATAGCCTCACGGACAGCTCGACGGCGCGGGCGGATTGCATCGAAGTGACGTTCCCCAGCACGCTCGGCGCCGCCGAGTTGCACGCCTGTGGCGGGCAGGCCCGGCAGATCTGCGCCGCCGGGGGCTATAAGGGCCTGGAAGACGCAACGCGCACGGCGTGCCGTGGCGCGGGCTTCGCCTACCGCGCTCCGTAGAGCGCTCGCGGGCCGTCTCGACAGGTGTCGAAAGAGGCCGGCCAAGTGTTGGCCAGGATGGCCCTAGCGGCTCCTGTGCAAGCCGAGTTTCATATCCGGAGGTAGTTGGCACACCAGGCTCGTCCGCAGGGAGCGGTGCGGGCCGTAACTGCAAACTGAGAGAAACGGAGGCATATGACCCCAACGTGGCTGGCATATCCACACTGGCTGAATCCAGGAGACAACGCTTGGCAGATGACCGCTGCTACGTTCGTCGGGCTGATGAGCCTGCCGGGCCTGGCGGTCCTGTACGGCGGCGTCATGCAGAAGCGCTGGTCTGTGAACAGCATGATGCTCACGTTTGTCGCCTTCTCGCTCGTGCTGGTCGCGTGGTGCCTGTGGGCCTTCAAGATGGGCTTCGGCAGCCCGATCGCGAAGAGCGGCGGAGGCATCTTCGGCACGAAGGGTTTCCTGGGCACGGCGCTCGGAGAACCGGGCAGTGTCTTAGGACACGCGGCCGAGGAGGGGCAGGCGATCATCCCGTCTATCACCACGGGCCCGGAATTCCATTTCCCGGAGTCCTCGCTCGTGTACTTCCAGTTCGTGTTCGCGGCGATCACGCCGATCCTGATGCTCGGGTCGGTGCTCGGACGGATCAGCTTCAAGGCATGGATCCCGTTCGTGCTGCTGTGGATCACGTTCGTCTACACCGTCAACGCGTTCCTGATCTGGGGCGGCGGCTACTTCGCGGCGCACGGCGCACTGGACTACTCCGGTGGCTACGTGATCCACCTGGCGGCCGGCATCTCAGGGTTCGTGGCGGCGGCGGTGATCGGACCGCGATTGCAGCGAGATCGTGAGGTCGACGCACCGAACAACCTGCTGATGGTGGCGGCCGGCGCGGGCCTCTTGTGGCTCGGCTGGAATGGCTTCAACGGCGGAGACTCCTACTACGCGGGCGCGAACGCGTCGGCGGCGGTGCTGAACACCAACCTGTGCACCGCCGTGGCGATGCTGGTGTGGATCGCGTGGGACTACATCTTCCGTGACAAGCCCTCGCTGATCGGCTCGGTCAACGGCATGATCACCGGCCTCGTGGGTATCACCCCGGCGGCCGGCTTCGTGAACGGCTACGGGGCGATCATCATCGGCGTGGTGGCCTCGACGATCGTGTGGATGTCGATCCGCTTCCTCAGCCGCGCACCGGTGTTCCGCCACGTGGACGACACGCTGGGGGTGATCTACACCCACGGGATCGCTGGTCTCACCGGCGGTCTGATGGTGGGCCTGTTGGCGGACCCCAACGTGATCGAGTACATCGGCAACGGTGGTGGTGCCACAAATCTGCCCGGACTCGCGGGCGCCGTACACGGCAGCTGGACGCTCTTGCGTTGGCAGGCCGAGGCGGCGCTGTGGGTGATCGTGTTCAGCGGTACCGTGACGTTCATACTGCTGAAGCTGGTCGGGATCTTCGTGCCGCTTCGTCTCTCCGACGAGGAGCTCGAGATCGGCGATCACGCGATCCACGGCAACGAGGTGTACCCCTCGGATGTGCCCACGCTTGGGGGCCCCCACGCCCCGGCGTGGCAGCCAAACCCGGCGGTCACAGCGCCGGCGGGGGGTGCCGCATAGGCAGGGATGCCTGCCAGCGGGCTACGCGCTGTCTCCTCGGCGCAGGCTCGATTCAGGACGGCACTGCGACCCCGCTTCGGCGGGGTCGCAGTGTTTAACGTCGCGGCTACCGGTCGTTCTCGAAGTGCGGGCGAGAGTGTTCCGGGGTGGCGCAAGCCACACCGGCACCAGCAGCAGTCACCGCATCGCGCGGCCACATGCCGGAGCAAGGATTAAGGCCCGCCCACCCGGTGGCCTTCCTTCGCTCAGGCCCTCAGCCCAACGGGGCAGGCGACGCCGGTTCCTCCGAGCCCGCAATAGCCACCGGGGTTCTTGGCGAGATACTGCTGGTGGTAGGCCTCGGCGTAGTAGAAGGGGTGGGCGGGGGGTCCCTCGACCACCTCGGTCGTGATCTGGCCATGGCCCGCCGCGGAGAGCATCTGCTGGTAGGTGCGCAGTGACTCCTCGGCCTGCGCGCGCTGGGAATCCCCGCTCCAGAGAATCATCGAGCGGTACTGTGTGCCGCGGTCGTTGCCCTGGCGCATGCCCTGCGTCGGGTCGTGGCCCTCCCAGAACAGCCTCAGCATCTCCGCGTAGGAGGTGGCGGCGGTGTCGAAGGCGACGAGCACCGCCTCGGTGTGGCCGGTGCGCCCCGAGCAGACCTCCTCGTAGGTGGCATTCGGGGTGTAGCCGCCGGCGTAGCCGACGGCGGTGCTGTAGACCCCGGGCGCCTGCCAGAAGACCCGCTCGGCCCCCCAGAAGCAGCCCATGCCGAAGACGGCCTGCTCGATGACCCGCTCGCCGTCCTGCCAGGGGCCCTGTAGCGGCGTGCCCAGGATCTCGTGGCTGGCGGGCACTGCGATCGGCGTATCGCGGCCAGGAAGCGCGGTGGTCGAGTCGACCATCTGCGGCTTGGGGTTGAGGTAGTCCATGAGGCCCATCGCTCCAGGATAGGACTTCGAGCGTCTGGTCGGCGGGGATCGGCGAATGAAGCGTGGGCGAGGAGCCGCGGGCGCGCCTAGCACGAGCCGAGCGGGATCTCTATAGCGCAAAGGGGTCGCCGCATCGTGAGCCCGCGCGCGAGGCCGGTCTGAAGGCTCGCTCCTGTCCTCCACGTAGAGCCCGCGGGGCTTTTCGCCATGCGTGGCGCCCCGGGCGAGCCTCAGGACGACGTGCCCGCGCGTCCAATTTGGCTGGACGCGACGCGTGAAATGTTTCTCATTCGCGTTTGCCTTTGGCTCAGGTGGGCAACATCGCTATGAGGAGCAATCCCTCCCTCATCCCTCCCAGATCGGCCCGCCTCCCCCCGGCGGGTCGATCGACTTAAGCACGCCGCTGTCAGCGAGAGGCCCCACGATTTGCGGGCTTGTGAGAGCGGATGAAGGGACTCGGACCCCCGACTTTCTGCATGGCAATTCATCACGGGAGAAGATTCTCGCCCTCTTTGCCAATCATGGAGCCAAATAACGTCGAGCAGCTTCAGGCTGCCCAAGAGTAGCTTGGGAGAAAGTCCGGGAGTAGATCCGCCGATCCCGCATGTTTCGTAGGCCTCTGAGTTGCCTTCTGCGCATCGAGCGAGTGATGCAGAAGGCTAACCCGGGCGGCTGGAGCTAGACTGTCTTCGGTCGCGCGGATGTAGCTCAGCTGGCTAGAGCGTCGCCTTGCCATGGCGAAGGTCGAGGGTTCGAATCCCTTCATCCGCTTTTCCGCAAAATCGTGCTCGCCAAACTCCTTCTAGGCCGCCAAGTCCTCGGCTTGCCTGCGCTCGATGCGCTCGTCCTCGCGGGCGACACGCGGGTCCTGACCGGGATGCTTGTGGACCGATTCGAGCGCGGGAGCCGACCGTGACTCCTTGGAGTTTGTCGTGCGCGCTCTGTCTCGATACTCGGCGGGCCGTTCCCCACGATGGCGAGTTTCTCGGGCGGTCGTTCGAGCGAACCTGGCTACAGAGCAGCGTCGGCGAAGACGCTTGCCGCACGGCAGAACCTCGTCGGGCCGCCAGACAGCGCTAGCGCCTCTATAGGCGTCTTACCGTCCAGTACGTTGCTTCGCTCATTGAGGAACCTGCACTGGCCCATCGCGCCGCCATGGCTGAGGAAGACCCGATCGAGTGCGTAAACGACGCCGACCCAGTCCGGCTCGTCGTTGGCCTGCTCGCTCTGAAGCAGAACCTCCTCGGGTACCTCAAGCGACATAATGATCCTCCGGGCAACGTGTCGATCCCGGAACTTCTGCGTAACCACGACCATGGTCTTCTTCTATCGTCCGTTCTTGTCAGAGGCCTTAGGATAGCCGTTTTGTGCCGCTGGAATCGAAAACCAGCGAATTCTGTCCGCTCGATGTGCTAAACGCCTCCTCGGCATCGGCGGGGCCCATTACCACCCTGAGCCCGCACAGTCTTCCATTGCTCTGCCGATTCAGAGGCTTCTGGCGATCACCCGCGCTGACGCGGATCACCTGCGTCTGTGCAGGGTGGAGTCCGGCGGCGAGCATCGCGCAAGCGGCGTAGATCTTCGGACCCAGCGGCACGAGCGCGACTCGACTCTGCGCCTCGAGCCGGGACAGCTGCGCCTCCAGCGCTGTGAAGCACCCGAACGGATTGGTGACCTCGTAGGGGATCGGGGCGCGGTCGACGCCCTTGGTAGCCATCAGCGCCCGGTTTGCGCGCTCGACCTCCTCTGCGTAGCGTGAATCTTCGCCATCGGGCGTGAAGACGATCGTGCGCTCAGGCTCGAAGCGTGTCGATCGCGCTCGCCGCCATCTCCAGCTCGTAGCCGACGCCGATCACAGCGACGAGCGGCGTCCCGAGGTCCGTCCACCAGCCCGCGAAGTAGTCGCTGACGGGCGCCACGCTGAAGACGCTGGGGCCTTCCTCGGGCGGCGGCTCGAACTCTGCCGGTGTGTAGAGGAGGTCGACTTCGGTACGTGCCTCGGGTTCGAGCTCGAGAAGCGCCTCGATCACCGCGGCGATTCTCAGTCGGCTCATCGACGAGACGTCGACGGCGACTCGTAGCGGAGTCTCGCGGTCCTTGGCGAGTTCCGACATCCAGTTTCCGACCCAGGCGATCACCTCTTCCTCTGGGATCTCGACGCGCTCCCAACCATTCTTCGCAAACCAGCGCCCGTTGGCGGTGAAGTCGTGCTCATGACGGTCGCCGAAGACAATCGCGACGGCATCAGCGGGCGTACCGATTGCCTGCGGTGTCTGGCGACACCGCCTCTCGAACCCGAGGCTGGCAAGCGCGGCGTCGTAGGCGCCCTTCTTGACGCTTTTGAGCGCCTTGGGTCGAAGTGGTCTAATCCTGGGCGATGCTGTGATCACGAAGGCTCCTCGATCTCGAGCTGCCCGGGCCCGCGCTTCTGCCGGCTCGGCCGCACCGGTAGGACAGGGGCCTCCTTCGGAGGCTCGAGGATCCCACTGAGCGCTCTGCTTCTTCCCTTTCGCAAAGGCAGGTGGTAGAGCGGCGCGAACATGTGGGCGAGTCGATAGCTGTCCTTCTCCTCAGGCACGATCGCCCCATAGTGCGTGAGCTGAGCCAGGACGCTCCTCATCCCGAACCTCGCGCGGTCGCGGTCGCTGACGCTAAAGCTGAGGGGCGGTTCCGGATCGAATTTCGGCCCATAGATGTCAGTCGCGAATGCAGTTCCAATGGTCTCGATCAGTCGTCTTGGCATCAGCGCGTCTTCCAGCGAGCGCTCGACCTCGATCGCTCTCAAATGCAGCCTGTACTCCTCGCAACACTCCTGGACGGCATCAGCGCAGGCGCCGGGACGAAGCGTTCCCGCGCGCTGCAGCGCGAGCAGCTTGCCGAGCAGCGCCTTGAGCAGCCGCGGATTGTTCTCGCAGATCGCGAAGATCGTCTCTTCTCCGACATAGACGACGTGGCGCTTGCGGCTGCGCCCCCTCATCGTGCCACGGACCTCGTGCAAGTACTCGTCGCGCAGCAGGATGATCGAGATTGCCTTCTGGACCGTCTCCGAACGGCGCTTGCCACGCACATCCTCCAAGTGCTCGGGGTCGATGCGCTTGGATTTGAGCCACGCAGTGAACGATTCGTCGCCAACCGCGAGCCTATTGATGGCCTTCGCGTTGTCCGAGCCGGGCAGATAGGCGTCGGTCCCGGGGTGGCGCTCGAAGAACCCGGAGCCGCCGAGGATTTGGCGAACCTCGGGCGGCCGCCTCGACCTCGGGCTCAGGTTTGCTCCGCCGATCTCCTTCTGGGCGAGCTCGCGGCTGAAGCGGTAGCCCTGCTCCTTCTCGGTGAACGTGAGATCCACGACCTGGAGGTCGTGGCCCACCCAGCCACCGAGTGGCGTGTTCAGCTGCTCCGTGGAGGTTGTGGTGTACGGGGCAATCGAGACCTTCTGGATGATCCGAGGATCGCGGCCGCGCACGGAGTTGACCAGCATTGCCTGGATGCCCTGGGGCAGAAACTCGATCTCGTCGATGAGGAACGCCCAGATGTGGTCTTCCTTGCCCGCCGCTTGGTTGAAGCGCTCGATGAACGGGAGCACGACATCGATCAGCTCGAGGTTGAGCGCGGGATGCTCTCGCAGGCGATCCTCCTGGGAACTCCGTGCCGCTCCCTTGGCGAGTCTGCCGAGTGCGGAGATCTCGTCGCGAAGGGCTATTTGCAGCCCGAGGAAGCTCCCGACCGGTGCACCGAGGCCCCACCCGGCATACACGGCTCGCGCAATCTCCTGCTGCACCGAACTGTCAATCTCTACGCGTTCATGGCATCGCTCCCGATTGGGTGGCTCGACCCGCTGGCGTGCACACTGGACCAGTGCGCGCAGTGCGTGGAGCACGAACGACGCACTGCCGAGCGCCACTCGCAGATCGTCGTCGAATTGTCGTCCTACGGCTTCGATCTGGCCCGCCCAGGACCGGTCGGCCGGCACGAACACGCCGCTGTACCGCGCGAGCCTGCACGCCTCCTCGGCCTGGGGGTCCTGCCAGGCCTCGAGCCCTGGGGCAGTCAGCATCTTGAGCAGGGTGGTCTTCCCACTCCCGCGGGGGCCGCTGAGGACGGTGTTGCCGGGAGGCAAAATGCTCCAGAACTGAGGCGGTGCTACGAATCCGGCCGCAACAAGCTCCGGGCTCGTACTGCGCGCGTTGTACGAGCCGAACACCGCGGTCTCCGGACCACTCATGGGAATGCCACCTCGAGCACGTCGTTTGGCTCGTCCTCCTGCACGCCGCCGCCGAGCGAGCGGATGCCGCGTAGCAGCTCGTCCTTATCTGGGGGTGCGAGGAACGCCGCGCGGGGCTCGAGCTTACTGGTAAGTTGGTCCCACGTGCAGTTTTCAAGTCCCTGAGCGTGGGCCTTCTCGATCAGCTCGTGTGCGAGGTCGACCCCGTCGCGGCGGTACCCGAACCCGGTGAGGTACGCCAAGCCTGCCTTTGATGCCGCTGGCTCCCACGCTCCACCCTCGGTCCAGGTGTAGCTCGCGATGGTGCCTGCGAGGGGAAGGCCAAGGCGCCGTCCGAGACCGACGGCGAAGTCGATCACATGCATTTGATTGCGAATCTCGACACCGCTTGCTCGGAGGAGATTGATTCCGATGCTGCCTGCCGACAAGCGCACTGGGCCATGACTCGAACGGCCGTAATAGCCGAGTACAGGATGATGCTTATGGCCGTGGAGCAGCATCCAGCGCTCCTCCCGCGATTCGAGCAAGTCGATCAAGACGTCTCCGGCTACGAGGTGGCCAATCTGCGGATCGCCTCCGTCCGTCCACTCCTGGGGATGGTGGTGGCACATGCAGATGTTGACGGGTGGGTGCGCGGGCGCCGCGGCCAGATACTTTTCGACGCCGGGGACACAGTAGGGCATGAGCATGCCCCAGTCGGCGACCTTTTGGTCGTAGCCGCCGTGACGTGAGCACGTGTTCAGCGTCATGACACGCCAGCTGTCCGTCTCGATAACAGCCCAGTTATCGGACCAGTAGCTCCTGACGCAGCCGTCGTTCTCGTACGGGAAACGAGGGTCCAATGCCCTCAGCATCCCCGCGGGCTCCTGCCTACCTTTTGGTTTGCGCAGCAGATCATGGTTCCCGACCGAGCCGATGAGCTGCGCTCCAAGCTCACGCGCACTCTCCTGGAGTTCGCGCCACACCCACTTCATGGGCTTGTCGTCACCCTGATGCACGAGGTCGCCGGGACACAGCAGCAGGTCGGCCTCACCGACCTGGTCGCGGATCAGCTCGCGTGCCGCGGTCAGCGCATTTGATCGCGGTTGCCCGGCCGTGGCCTCGGCTACATGGGTCTCGCTCTCCTCTGCCTCGGATGTCGCATGAATGTCGCTGAGCACGACCGCTCGTACAGTCTCTTCCGGCGGTGGGGCCTCATCCGTCGGATCTCTCTCCACGGAAGTTGTCATTCGGGCGCGCCTGTAGCTGGCGCGTTCGTGACGAGGATCTCCCGCTCGCTGCACGCGATCCCGTGCGCGTGCAGCGATTTGCCCGGTCGTCGACAAGCGCATCACTCTCCAGCTCGCCGGCAGCTGATCGACGACCTCACTGACCTCGGCGTAGGAGAACAGAAAGCGGGCACCCCGCTCGTCCAGCTCGTGAAGCGTCGCGATCATCCGCTCCATATCGTTCGGGCCGAAACTGCCGTATCCGTACACGCCGTAGGCCAGCTCGGGGTTTCGCGTGTAAGGGGGGTCGAGGTACACTAAGTCTCCGGCCGTGGCGTCGCGTGTGGTTTCGGCGAAGTCACCGAGCCGAAGCGTCGCGGCGCGCAGCGCGACCGAACAGCGGTAAAGGTGAGGCTCCGTAGGAAGCGCGCCCGTGTTCGTACCGTAGGGCACGTTGAAGCGTCCGGCGCGATCGGTGCGGTAAAGGCCGTTGAAACAAAGTCGATTGAGGTAGATGAATCGAGCTGCACGGGCGATCGTATCCAGGCTCTCGGGGTCGAGCGCGCGCAGTCGGTAATAGCTGTCCCGATCACATGCGTGGGCATGGAGCGTGCGCGCTACGCGTCGCGGATGGGACCGGAGGGTCGTGTAGGTCGAGATCAGCTCCTGGTTACGATCGCCGATGATCGCGCGCGCCGGGCGGGTGGCGAAGAAAAGGCATGCCGATCCCGAGAACGGCTCGAAATAGCGTCCTTCGCCGTGGGAGCAGTGCTCAACGAGATAGGGCAGCAGCGAGCGCTTGCTTCCGGCCCAGCGGAGAAATGGCCTAGTCCACACCTGCATCGGGAGGGAATCATGCCCGAAAATGCCACGAGCCCGAGTTCTGCTCATCGGGAACCTGGTCGTTTCCTGCATGTTGCATCGTCCACATACTTCACGACAGAGCCTGAGTAACTGATGCTCGCGCGGGCTCGGACCTCGCAGCGTGGGTCCCAAATCTAGACCGCCCTCGTTCGACGGGGCCCTGATCGCGGTTGTCGGCTTCGTCTGTCACTGCGCTGTCAACTCGCGCGAGGAAGATATCTGCCTCCGTCGCCGCGAATGATCGCGCCAGTCAGCTCCAGCTCCGTGAGCGCGGCGAGCGTGGCCTGCGCCGATGGGCCGCCCGCGGTGAGCTTTCCGAGCGTGTCACGGCCCGCGCCGACTTCGTTCAGGATCTTCGACAGCTCAGGCTCTGAGGGCGGCGCGTGGTGCGGCGCGCGCCTCGCACCCACTCCGTACAGGGCGTCGAGCGCGTCCTGGGCGTCCCGTACCAGATGGGCGCCTTCGGCCAAGAGGGCGTGGCTGCCGCGCGAGACGGGCGAGCTCACGCGGCCAGGTACGGCGCCGACGGGGATGCCGAGTCTCTGCGCCAGACGCGCTGCCCGCAGATCTCCTGGCCGGGCGTCGGCCTCTACGACGATCACCAGCCGCGCGAGTCTCACCAGAATGCGCGTGCGGGCTGCGTAGGACCAGCGCCGCGCGCGGCATCCGCATGGGGCCTCCGATACCGCACAGCCAACCTCCCGCAGTCGCTCGTACAGGGATCGGCGGGACGCCGGGTAACAGATGTCGACCCCGCCGGGCATCACAGTCACGGTCGGCCCGAGCACGTCGAGCGCGCCCATGTGCGCGCCTGCCGCGATGCCCTCGGCCAGCGCGCCGAGGACGGTCACTCCGCTGGCGGCCAATCCGCGCGCCAGGCCGCGGGCCGTCTCCATGCCGTAATCCGTGGCGCTCTGGGTGCCCACGATCGCCACCGCCGGTTCCCCCAGCAGTTGCGTCAGGCGTTCGATGCCGCCCGCCACGTGTAGTTCCTCGGGCGCGCCGCCCGCTTCCCTCAACGCCGCGGGGAAACGAGGGTCGTCGCGGTGGATCGTCTCCACGACCGCCCGAGCAGGCTCGTCCCCGCTATTCACACCGCGCGTCTTACTCGGGGAGCTAGCACCGCTCACGCTGCGCTGCTCGCCTGGGCCGGGCGCTGCGCTTCCACCGCGGGATCCGTTCGGATCGTCCGCGCCACTCATGCCGCTCGCCTGCTTTCGAGTGCTGCCTCGGCGCGCCAACCCAGCGCCTCGGCCAGGTGGCGCTTGCTCGTGTGCGGCGAGCCCTCGAGGTCCGCGAGGGTGCGCGCCACGCGCAGCAGGCGGTGCTGCCCGCGGGCGCTCAACACGCCGCGGTCCTGGACCTCCCGCAGCGTCTCCTTGCCGCTCTCGTCCAGGGCGATGCAGCGGCGCAGCATGCGTATGTCCATGGCTGCGTTGGTGTCCACGTTCTCGTCCTTCAGCCGGCTCGCCTGGCGCTCGCGCGCGTCGAGCACCTGTTCTCTGGCCTGCTTGGAGCTCTGCTCGGGGCGTTCGCGCAGCTCGCGCGCGGTCGGACGCTCGAGAGCCGTCACGAGGTCGATGCGGTCCAGCAGCGGTCCGCTCAGCTTGCGCCGGTGGCGGGCCATGTCGGCTTCGCTGCAGCGGCAGCGTTCGGCCTCGCCAAGGTAGCCGCAGGGGCAGGGATTGGTGGCGGCCACGAGCATCACCCGCGCCGGGTAGACGGCGGAGTGGCGCGCCCGGACAATCGCCACACGCCCGTCTTCCAGCGGCTGGCGCAGGGACTCGAGCGTTGCGCGCGAGAACTCTGAGAGCTCGTCTAAAAACAGCACGCCGTTGTGCGCCAGCACGACCTCGCCGACCCATCCCCGGCTGGCGCCGCCGACGAGTCCGGCTGTGGTGACCGAATGGTGGGGCGAGCGGAAGGGACGGCGGCGCACCAGCTCTTCGCCTTCGAGTCCGCCCGTGATGCTGTGGATGCGCGTCACTTCGATCGCCTCGGGGCGAGTGAGCGGCGGCATGATCGAGGGCAGCCGCTGGGCGAGCATCGTCTTGCCCGTCCCCGGCGAGCCGGACAGCAGCAGGTTGTGGGCGCCGGCGGCTGCCACCACGAGCGCGCGCACCGCCTGGCGCTGACCGTGCACGTCTCTCAGATCGGGTTCGCGCAGTTCCGCCTCGCTTCGGCTGCGCTCCTCGCGGGGGGTTGCGGCGGGCAGCGGGTCGCCGACGCCGCCGCCGAGCACCCGCACGGCGCTTTGCAGGCTGAGCGCTGCCACCACGTCGATGTCCTCGACCATGCACGCCTCGCGCGCTCGCTCTGGCGCGAGGACGAGTGCGCGCATGCCCGCCTCCTGTGTGGCCTGGGCGATCGCGAGCGAGCCGTTGCACGGGCGCAATGCGCCGTCAAGCGCGAGTTCCCCGAACAGCGCGTGGTCGATCATCCGCTGATGCTTGATCTGATCGCTCGCGGCGAGGATCGCGCACGCCAGTGCGAGGTCGAGGCCCGGACCCGCCTTGGGGATGTCGCCCGGCGCGAGGTTCGCGGTGATGCGATGCGCAGGAAACTCATATCCCGAGTTGAGGATCGCCGCGCGCACGCGGTCGCGCGCCTCGCGCACCGCCGCGTCGGCCAGGCCCACGATTGTGAAGGCGGGCAGCCCGCTGCGGATGTCCACCTCCACGGTCACCGGCCGTGTCTGCAGTCCTTCGATCATGAACGTCTGCGCTCGCGCCAGCATGCCCACTCCTCCTCTCGCCGTTTTTCGATGGGCAAGGCAGGGTAGGCCGCACCCGGGACGCAGCGATTGATCGGGCGAGTGCGGCTACCCCGGCGGTCGCATTCCCCGTGGGTGCGCGCTATAACTCGGATGGGACGTCCGGTGGGGCGCACCCGACGCGCAGCCGGACCCGGCACGCGGCCGGACCCGGGCGCAGCCGGTTCGGGGGAAGGCTGTCTGGTCCTACAGCCCGTCGGGGTGGCGAGTCTGTCCTGTCCTACAGCCCGTCGGGATGGCGCACGACGTAGCCGGCGGTCGAGGTCATCGAGCTCGACCAGCGTGAGCCGTCTTCCTGCTGGGCCACCGTGTCGAAGCGCCGTCCGTCGATCACCATGAACGCGTGTTCGGCGTCCGCGTAGATGGTGATGTACTTGCCGGGACCCGCTTCGCCGTAGGACTCCAGTGCGCTGGAGTCCTCGGGCGAGCTGAGCAGACCGCCGCCGTGCAGGGCGTAGGAGACCGAGCCCGAGCAGTCGTAGCCCTCGGACTGGAAGGACCCGTGCCCGCCGCCGTACACATACGGGCGCGTCGCGATTTCATCGGCGGCCGCGATCACGCGTGCAACGACGCCTTCGCCGCCGCTGTTCGAGCTCGATCCGCCGCCGGCGTCAGAGTTCGAGCTCGCCGTGTGGGGGTGGGGCGGGTGCAGCGTGTGCTCGTTGCTCACCCCGAGCGCGCTCCACGTGGCGGGGCCGACGACGCCGTCGACTTCCATCCCGTGACTGGCCTGCAGGTGCTTCACGGCCGCCTCGGTCTCCGGGCCGAATTCGCCGTCCACCGGCACGTGCAGCGCGCGCTGCAGGATTTCCACGGGGCTGCCGCTCTGCCCGCTGGGGGCGCTCTGGTGGTCGGTTTCTGCGCTGTCGCTCGATTCGTCGCCCGTGTGCGCCGCGCCATCCGCGGTGTGCCCGGCCGCCGGTGTCTGTGCCTGCGTGTGGTGTGCCGGCTGGGGGAGGGCGGAGGCCGGCGGTTCGACCGTTTCCTGGCTGCTCACGCCGATCGCCTTCCACGTGTCGGGGCCGACCACGCCGTCGACCGTCAGCCCCTGGCGGGCCTGCAGACGGCGCACCGCCGCCTCTGTCTTCGGGCCGAATTCGCCGTCCACCGACAGGTGGAGGCGTTCCTGCAGGCGTACCACCGGGTTCACCCTGGGCTGTTCGGGCCGGGTCGTCCGGGAGACGAACGCCTGGCCTGGCTGGATGCCCGTTTCGGCGGAGGAGTCGGCCGTCTGAGTACCGGTGCTCGCTGTGGCGGAGTCGACGGCGCTGTCGGCGGAGTCTGCGGCCCGCGGCGTCGAAGCCGGCGAGGCGCCGGCGCCTGCCGTGCCCGTCGTTTCACCTCCAGGCGCCGTGCCGGATGCGCCAGGTGTAGCGGTTTCGCCCGTGCCGGCCTGCGCCGAGCCCGCGGCCGGCGATTCACCTGACTGGGAGCTTTCCGAAGGAGCTTCCGCGCCGCCTGCGACATTCAGCTGTGTGCGCACGACAGCCGGTTCTTCTGACTGAGAGGTTTCAGACTGTTCGGCCTGTGAGGTTTCCGGCTGGGCCTGCTGCGAGGCCACCACGGCGGCCTGTGCGACGACGGCTTCTTCGGGGCCGGCGACGGCCGAGGCAGGGACTCGGGTGCCTTCGGTGAACTGGTCGATCACCGCGGCGCCGGAGAGCACGGGCGGCGTCTGTCGAACCAGCGCGGCGCTCGTGGCCGGCCCCACTACGTTGTCCACCACTAGCCCCCGGCTGGCCTGGAACTGCCTGACGGCGGCCTCGGTTTCCGGTCCGTAGACGCCGTCGGCGCGAATGCCAAGCTCGCGCTGGAGCAGGAGCACCTGGCGTCCTTCGCTGCCACCGGTGAGCGTGATGTGGTGTTCGGTTGTCGTGGGCGGTGTGGGCGAGGGCGGCACCGGCGCGCTCGGCTGGCTGGCGCCCCCGGCCTCCGCCAGACCCACAGCGGGTCCCGCCGTGAGCGCCACGAGCGCGCCGAGCGAGGCACGCTTGGCACGCGAGGTGGCCGGCACGAAGCGCAGCTGCGCGGCGCGCCGACGGGCGCGCGAGCGTCCCAGCGAGAGATCCCAGAACTCGCCGTCGGAGAGGTCCCGTGCGCGCTTGGCGCGCGGAGCGGCCAGCAGTGCGGAGAAGGGCGAAGGGGAGGAGGCTCTACGGCTGCCTCCACGGCGAGCGCCACCGCGCGAACGGCGCGCAACTGAACGTTGCAGTGAAGCCTCCCACGGCTCGAGCGCGGCAAGATCTCTCGGGAATCCCGACATGCGAATAGACGTCCTTTCGTAATCGCTGGGCGCCTACGGGGTTAGCTGTCGGGCTCGCGTACGTACGCTACGCCACACCTGTGGCGATTCGCCCCCGCGACCTATCGGTCACATTTGGGTCCCCCGCTCCTCTTCCCCGTGGGGAGGAGGACTCGGCACTGACAGAGGGCAAAGTAGCACGTCACGTTGCAATTTGCATCACATGGGAAGGACTGCAACGTATTTTGCCGACGCCCGCCTTCGGGTCGGGGGATTATGTGAACGCGATTGCGCGAAGCGTAAACGCGCCTGTGGGGAAGCGCCGTCGCCTCGCGAGCACGAGCCGTCGAAGCCGCGTCTACAGGCGCAGAGCGTTCCGCGCGGTGCTAAGTTCGCGAGGCGATGGACTCTGACAGTTCCCCTTCCCAGACGCCTCCACGCCGCGGCTTCGATCTGCGACTGCTGCTCGCACTGGTGGTGATCCTCGTGATCGCCGGCGGCATTGCGGTGCTCGCCGAGGGCGGCAAGAGCAACCAGCGGCTGCCCGGCAACGTGCAGAGCGTCACCTCCGCCAGCTACCGCGGATCGGTCGCCTCGCCGCCGGCACAGGCGCCGGCGCTGTCGCTGCGCAACTACCTGGGCCAGCGCATCGACATTAGCCAGTACCACGGCAAGGCGATACTCGTGACGTTCCTCTACACCAACTGTCCCGACGTGTGTCCACTGATCACGGCCAACCTGCACGCCGCCCAGGAACTGATGGGGCCGGCGGAGTCCGCCAAGGCGCAGATCATCGCCGTGTCGGTCGACCCGCGCGGAGATACATCCAAGGCGGTCGCCGCGTTCCTTAAGCGCCACGAGATGACGGGGCGCATGCAGTACCTGATCGGCTCGGCCTCCGAACTCGGCCACGTGTGGTCGAACTGGAACGTGGGCTCCGAACAGGACGCCCAGCAGCCTGGCCTCGTCAACCACAGCGGGCTGGTGTATGGGATCAGCGCGAGCGGCAAGATCACCACGCTCTACGCGGCCAACTTCAAGCCCAGCGACATCGCCCACGACGTGCCCCTGCTCGCTGCCGAGTAGACGGATTCCGCCTTGCGGATAGCCTGACTCCCCGGCGAGGGGCGGGTTCTGCCGGCGGATAGCCGAATTCCCCGGCGGGAGGCCGGATTCCGCCTGTCAAGCTTCGCCGCGCGCGGGCCGATAGGAATAAGTGTCGATATTGGAGGGCCACTCGATGAGCGACCTGCGCCCTGAGGGCGTGGCGCTTTCGCTGCTGCGTGCCCTGCCCCTGTCCACGCTCGTGTTCGACGAGAAGCTACGCATCGTCCTGGTGGCCGGATCAGCCGGCGAGCAGGAGGATCTGCAGGGTGGCGAGGTGCGGGGAAGACTGGCCCGCGAAGTGTTCTCTGGCGAGCGCTGGGAGCACTATGAGCCGCTGTTCCTAGCGGCGCTGGGTGGCGAGACGCGCACGCTGGAGGTCTGGTCGACGGGGGAGAGGAACTGCTACGAGCTCGAAGTCACTCCGCTGCGCGACCCCGACGGGGCGATCCTCGGCGGCGCCGCGGTGTTCACCGATGTCACCCAACGCAAGCACGCCGAGGAGGCGCGCCGTCATGCCCAGGAGCGCTTCGAGCTCGTCTTCGAGCAGGCCCCGATCGGCATGGCGCTGCTCGCGCCCGACGGGCGCTGGGTGCGGGTCAACCCGGCGCTCTTGAAGATCACTGGCTACAGCGCCGAGGAGCTGCTCGCAAAGAGCTTCCAGGACATCACCCACCCGGACGACCTGTCTTCAGACCTGGAGCACATCCAGCGCCTGCTGGTCGGTGAGATCCGCGACTACCAGATCGAAAAGCGCTACTTCCACGCGCAGGGACACGTCATCTCGGCCTCGCTGTCGGTGTCGCTCGTGCGCGATCTGCAGGGCAAGCCGCTGCACCTGATCGCCCAGATCCAGGACGTCACCGAACGGCGGCTGATGGAGGAGCGCGTGCGCCACCTCGCCGAGTACGACTCGCTCACGGGCCTGCGCAACCGCCGCCTGTTCGAGCACGAGCTCGGCCAGCAGGTGCGCCGCTGCCAGCGCTACGGCGAGCAGGCGACGCTCGTGGTGGTCGACCTAGACGACTTCAAGCGCGTCAACGACACCCACGGCCACCGCACCGGTGACGAGCTATTGAAGGCCATCGGGCGCGAGCTTGGCCTGCGCCTGCGCGGAACCGACCTGATCGCGCGCCTGGGCGCGGACGAGTTCGCCGTGCTGCTCCCCGGCACAAGTCTCGAGGCGGGCGAGCGCGTGGCCAAGGACCTCGCGCGTGTCGTCGCCGACTGCCAGATCACCGCCGCGCAGCAGTCCGTCGCGACGACCGCGAGCGTGGGGGTCGCGGCGATCTCGCAGTCGACCTCCGGGGCGGAGGCCGTGCTGATCGCGGCGGATCGCGCGATGGACCTCGCCAAGGCCACCCGGCAATCCGCGGCCGCCGATGTCGAGGTCAGCCTGCGTCCGCGCGCCTGAGCGGAGAGTGAGCCCAACGTCGGGGCGCAGGACGTGCCGATCGCCGCCACCGCGCGCCGGAGCGCCAAGAACGCTCAGGCGGGCCTGCGCGCCCGCACCTGATACACCGCCGTCTGCCCGTCGTCGAAGCCGTGGCGCGCGGCGCGCAGGTACAGGCGCCAGATGCGCGTGCGTTCATCGCCCGCCAGCTCGCGCGCACGGTCGAGGTGCTCGTCCAGACGCCGCGCCCAATGGCGCAGGGTGATCGAGTAGTCCTCGCGGAAGCCCTCCACGTGCTGCGTGCGAAAGCCGGCGCGCTCGAATGCGAGCAGCGTCCGTGAGAGCGGCATCGTCTCGCCGTCGGGGAACACATAGCGCATCGAGAAAATGTCCTCCAGCGGGTTGTCCTCGGGGTCGAGCGCCGCGATCGCGTGGTTGAGCAGCTGCCCGCCGGGGACGAGCAGCGCGAACAGCGAGCGCGCGTACAGGTCGATCCTGTTCTCACCGACGTGCTCGGCCATGCCGATGCTGGCGATCGCGTCGAACGACGAGGCTGGCAGCTGGCGATAGTCCTGCACGCGGATCTCGATCTGCTCGGACAGCCCCGCCTCGGCCACCTTCTGCCGTGCGAGCTCGGCCTGCGAGGGGGAGAGCGTGATGCCGGTGACCTTCACGCCGTGCTCGCGCGCGGCGTGAATCGCGAAGCTGCCCCAGCCACAGCCGACGTCGAGCACGCGCATCCCGGGCTTCAGCTCCAGCTTGCCGGCGATCAGCTCGAGCTTCGTGCGCTGCGCCTCCTCCAGGGTCTGCGCGCCGCGCGAGAAGATCGCGCAGCTGTAGGTCATCGACCCGTCCAAGAACAGTGCGAAGAAGTCGTTGCCGACGTCGTAGTGGTAGCGGATCGCCGCCGCGTCGCGCTCGATCGTGTGGCGCTCGCCGCGCAGGATCAGCTCGAGGCTGGGGCGCCGCGGCAGCCCGCCGGGCACCGCGGCGAGCGCGATCGCGAGCGCCAGCCGCGCGCGCTGGGAGACGCTCAGCGGCGGCGGCTCCCAATCGTCGACGACGATGAACGCGGCGTCGAGGTCATCCACGCTGAGCGATCCCTCCGCGTATGCGCGCCCCAGTCCCAGCGAGCCCGGGGCGCTGAGGAAGTGCGAAAGCGCCGAGGGGCGCTCCACGAAGAACGTCGGCACGCTGCCACCCGCCGCCGGCACAGCGGCGCCGTTGGTTGCAGGCAGGCCGCCGCCGTCCCAAAAGCGCACATTGAAGGGCCGCGAGGGGAACAATCGGCGTAGCTCGCGACTCAGCGGAGCACTAACCCGTACCAGTGCCATACGCTCTACGTTAGCCAAACGCATAGGAAATCGTCCTGTTCGCGAGAGGGGTTCGGCGACCCAGCTCATGCGCCATGTCGCGGCCTGCGTCGGGTCGCCCGGAGAGGTGGGTTCGGCAATCCAGCTCACGCGCCACGCCGCGGCTCCCTCCCTCCTCCAAAAAAGGAGCGCTCGCCCCACACGGACGTCCGGCGCCTGCACCGGGGAGGGGAGCTCGGGGCCTTTACACTATGGCCGTCCCGTCCCCCGCGACCAGGATGGCCTGAATGTCACTCGAACACATAGACGTGCTGATTGTCGGAGCCGGCCTGTCCGGCATCGGCGCCGCGAAGCACCTGCAGCGCGAATGTCCCGGCAAGACGTTCGCGATCCTCGAGTCCCGCGAGGCCATCGGCGGCACCTGGGATCTGTTCCGCTACCCCGGCATTCGCTCGGACTCCGACATGTACACGCTCGGCTACTCCTTCCGTCCCTGGGACAGCGACCAGTCGATCGTCGACGGGGCCTCGATCCTGCGCTACATCCGCGACACCGCGCGCGAGGGCGCCATCGAACGGCACATCCGCTTCCAGCATCGCGTCGTGCGCGCCGAGTTCTCGACCGCCACCGCGCGCTGGACCGTCGAAGCCGAACGCAGCGACACCGGTGAGACGGTCCACTTCAGCGCCGGCTTTCTCGCGATGTGCACCGGCTACTACCGCTACGACGAGGGCTACACGCCCGAGTTCGAGGGCCTCGAGCGCTTCCAGGGCACGCTCGTGCACCCGCAGCATTGGAGCGAGGACATCGACTACGCCGGTAAGCGCGTCGTCGTGATCGGCAGCGGCGCCACCGCCATCACGCTCGTCCCCGCGATGGCCGAGACCGCTGCGCACGTCACGATGCTGCAGCGCTCGCCCTCCTACATAGTCTCGCTCCCCGGCAAAGACCCGATCGCGCGCGCCCTGCGCCGCCGGCTGGGAGCGCGTCTGACCTATCCGCTCGTGCGCTGGAAGAACGTCTTCATGACGATGGCGAGCTTTCAGCTCTCCCGCCGCCGGCCCCGTGTCGTCAAGCGACTCGTGCGCAAGGCGCTCGAACGCCAGCTCCCGAGCGGCTATGACATCGACACCCACTTCAACCCCAGCTATGACCCGTGGGACCAGCGTCTGTGCCTGGTCCCCGACGGCGACCTGTTTGCCGCCATTGGCTCGGGCAGTGCCTCCGTCGTGACCGACCGGATCGACACCCTCACCGAGCGAGGCCTGCGCCTGGCCTCGGGCGCGGAGATCGAGGCTGACGTGATCGTCACCGCCACCGGACTGAACCTCCTCGCGCTGGGCGGCGCCCAGCTCGTCGTCGACGGGCGCGAGGTCGAGCTGCCCCAGAC
This sequence comes from uncultured Solirubrobacterales bacterium, assembly GCA_963723045.1. Classification (GTDB taxonomy): domain Bacteria; phylum Actinomycetota; class Thermoleophilia; order Solirubrobacterales; family Solirubrobacteraceae; genus Palsa-744. Next base: position 1,313,031 of record CAVROU010000001.1, read on the forward strand.
AATGGGCTACAAGGGCATGATGCTCAGCGGCGTACCCAACATGACGATGATGCTCGGCTACACCAACGCCTCCTGGACGCTCAAGTGCGACCTCACCTGCAAGTACATGTGCCGTCTGCTGCGCCACATGGACGAACACGGCTACCGGCAGTGCGTGCCCGTCCTCGACGACCCCTCCGTCCTCGAGCGGCCCTTCATCGATTTCTCCTCCGGCTATGTGCAGCGCTCGATCGACAAGTTCCCCAAGCAGGGCTCCAAAGCTCCCTGGCTTTTGCGCCAGAATTACCCGCTCGACCTGATCAGCCTTAAACGGGACCCGCTCAAGGACGGCGCGCTGCGCTTTTCGCGTGCCGCCTCGCCGGTCGAGACGGAGACGGAGGAGCCTCTCGCAGTCTGAGCATTCCGGGCCGGAGGACTTGACAGGTGACTAGATGGTCACCTATAGTGGGTGGCGTGGACGATGTGTTCAGGGCGCTCGCCGACCCGACTCGCAGGATGCTGCTCGACGAGCTGTTCAAGGCCGACGGGCAGAGTCTCAGCGCGCTGGAGGCGCGCGTGCCGATGACGCGCTTCGGGGTGATGAAGCACCTGAAGCTGCTGGAAGAGGCGGGGCTCGTGACAAGCAAGCGCCGCGGCCGCGAGAAGCTGCACTTCCTGAACCCCGTCCCGATCCGGCTCGTCCACGACCGCTGGGTGAGCAAGTACGCCGAGCCCTGGGTTGCCGGCCTGAGCAACCTCAAGCAAACACTGGAGGACAGAACGATGGAGAAGGTATTCGAAATCTACATAAAGACGACCCCCGAGCGGCTCTGGGAGGCGATCACCGATAGCGAACTGCGCCGCAGGTACAACTTCGGCGTCGGCGTCCTCACCGACTGGACTCCAGGCTCGCACTACGAGGGCGTGCACGCCACAGCGCCCGCCGCGCTCCTTGAAGGTGAGAACCTCGAGGTCGATCCGCCGCGGCGCCTCGTCCAGAGCTTCACCGCCCTGTGGGGCGAGGAGGTCAAGCGCGAAGGGGCCTCGCGGGTCACCTGGGAGATCGAGCAGGTGGAGGACTCCTGCCGGCTGACCGTCACTCACGATCAGCTGCGCGAGGGCGCCAACTCAGAACTCTACGGCGGCTGGCCGATGATCCTCTCGGGTCTGAAGACGCTGCTTGAGACCGGCCAGACGCTCACTACCCCGGGCTCGCTGCGCTACGCCACCACGGGCGCGCCCGCTGAGCAGCAGTGACCACCCAGCCTATGCCACCAGGAGCTCTGGAAGTTCGTCCAGCGACCAGATGATCTCGGCGCCGGCGTCGCGCAGGCCGCGTTCGTCGGCGTCCGCGGCATAGCCGATTGCTCGCATGCCCGCCGCGACGGCGGCCATGACTCCCGAAGGGGTGTCCTCGATGACCGCGCAGGCGGACGGCTGGGCGTTCATCGCCGCGGCCGCATGCCGGAAGAGCGCGGGGTCGGGCTTGGGGTGCGCCACGTCGTGAGCGGAGAACAGCGCGTCCGGCGCGAATAGGTCGCGCAGGCCCGTCAGACCGAGGGTCAGTTGTGTCTTCGCCAGTGCGCCCTGAGAAGCGACACAGACCTTCAGCCCGGCGGCCTTTATTCGTCGCACCGCCCCGGCGGCCCCCGAAACCGGCTGCAGGGAGCGATGGAACTCCTCCGCGCGCTCGTGCTCGTATTCGGTGAGCCAGCCCGGGGGCAGCGGTCGTCCGAGCCCGGTCCGTGCGCGGATGGGGATATCGGTGAGCAAGAGCCCCTGATAGTCGCGGCGGGCCTCCGCGAGCGTGGTCGGCAGGCCCTCGCGAGTGAGCATCCGGGCGAGTACTTCGTTGGAGATCACCTCGGAGTCCACCAGAACGCCGTCACAGTCGAAGATCACGAGCTCGTGCATGGGCGGCCGCGCACTCTATAGCCGCTTGAGCGTCTTCGCGTGGGATCCTCGTGGCTCAGGGAGGCGGGCCCGGGGAGGTGGGCTCAGGCGTCCGCGAGCGCCTCAACGACCGGTTCCAGGGCGGGCCGCTCGGGGGTATCTGTCAGGGATGGCTCGTCGGTCGTCGCGTCGATCGTGTCGCTGGGCTGCTCTGAGGGGTGTTCCGACGCGAGCTTCCGCGCGTCCTTCCTGGCCTGCTTGTCCAGCCGACGCTCGCGGAGCCGGCTTTCACGGGTGAGCTTTGCCATCGTGGTCTTCTTCTTGCCGCTTGAGGCCATGTCTATCAGCTCCTTGTCGTGGAGAACCAAGCGCGTCCACGCCAAGTCTTCCGGTGCGATGGACCCGAAGACCAAGTCGCCGTCGAACCCAATTCACGTCTCCGCTGCCTGCCAGCCGATCACCGTCGGCAGACCCGAAAAGCGCTACGCCAGTTGGACGTTCCCGGCCTTGGGGCCCTTGTCGCCCGTTTCGGTGTCGTAGGAGACCTTTGCGCCCTCGGCGAGCGAGCGGTAGCCCTCACCGACGATTGCGCTGTGATGCACGAACAGATCCTTCGACTGATCGTCGGGCGTGATAAACCCGAAGCCCTTGTCGTCGCTGAACCACTTCACGGTTCCAGTAGCCATTTGTATTTCCTCCGCTTTTGATAGTGCTGCGAACGCGGAGATTGCTGAGCAAAGGCTACGAGCGCTGGCACTGCGATGCTGGGTCGACGACCCAACCTGATCTATCAACCGTAGCAGCAGCCGGATCAGCGCTCGCGGGCGGCGAGCATTGGATCCGCCGGCGCTCGCGTGCATCTACGTCGAAAGCTCGGATGCTCGGAGCTGCCGCTGCTATCTCGCGGGGCGCTCAGGCCAGCGCGTCGGCTGGCAGCACGAAGCGCGATGGAGTCTGCGGCTTGGTCACGTCTGAGAGGCCGAGGCGCTGGCCGTGTAGGCCTCGTCTGGGAGCTTCGGGGGCCACCGCCTCGGCCACTCCGGCGTGATCGGTGATCCACTTCATCACCGTCGGGAAGTCGCTTCCCGAGGCGAGCAGAGCCGCACGCTCGACGACATCCCCGCCGGAGGAGTGGGGGCGCGCCAGCCGCTTCAGGAGAGCGCGAATCTCAGCGTCGCCGGTCCCGTCCTCGTCGCTCACTAGAACTCCGTCACCGGGTCAACGGGGCAACCGACGAGTGTCACGCGTCGGCGCTCGGCCGCGCGGTCTGCCTGAGTGATCATTGCTCCAGGCTAGCGCGGCCGGGAGCCGTTGGCGAGAATCGGCGGCAAGGGGACGATCCGGATGTCGTGCCCGGGGTCTGTCGAGCGGCGTATGCTCGTTTGTCCTATATGGCCCGCGCGCTCGTTACCGGAGCATCTGGTTACGTAGGTGGCCGACTGGTCCGCGGGCTGCACGTCGATGGCGAGTCCGTGGGATGTGTGGTGCGCGACCCGAGTCGGGTCAACTTCGAGCAAGGTGTCACCGTACACCGCGCCGACATGCTCGACCCGCGCTCCCTGAGCGCGATCGGCGACGGTTATACGACGGCCTACTACCTGGTTCACTCGATGGGTCGCGGGGGCGACGGGGACTATGAGCAGCGCGACGCGCAAGCGGCCGCCAACTTCGCCCGCTTTGCGCTCGAGGCCGGCATTGAGCAGGTCGTCTACCTCGGCGGTCTTGGCGATCGTCCCGCCTCCCAGCATCTGCGCTCGCGCCTGCGCGTAGGAGAGATCCTGCGCGATGAGGGACCGCCGTTGACATGGTTTCGTGCCGGGATGGTGGTGGGCGCGGACTCCGAGAGCTACCGAACGCTGCGCTCGCTGGTCGAGCGCCTGCCGGTGATGCTCGCGCCGTCGTGGCTGTCCACACCCACTCAGGCGATCGCCATCGGCGACGTACTGCGCTATCTCATCGAGGCTCCGCGGATTGCGCGGACGCGCTCCCGCGAAATCCAGATCGGCTCGCCGGAGATACTCACATACGGTCAGATGCTCGATGAAATGGCCGCTGCGCTCGGGCTGCGTCGTCGCCCGCGGATCCCGGTGCCGCTGCTGACGCCGTGGCTCTCCTCGCATTGGATCGGACTCATCACACCCGTCGACGCGGGTGTCGCGCGGCCGCTGATCGAGGGGCTCTCCACCGATACCACCGTCACCGATCCCTCAGGAATGGCGCTGTTTGACTTCCTTCCCAGATCATTCGCGCAGGCGCTGAGCGAGGCCATCGCCGAGGAGGGCGCATCCCATCGAACGACACCTTCGCCGTAACGAGCTACAGCTGGCGACGGGTAGGTCTTCGTGGCAGCGGTCGATGCAGCGGGGTCGTCCGTGTGGTATTTCAAGCGGTCGTGTCGCCCACGGACGAAGCCGCGCTCGATAATCCGGCGTATGGGTCGCTATGCGGCGCGCATGCGCCGCTCGCGCAGGTACGTGGTCGCGCGCGGCGGTATCTGCCGGATGTGGCGCCGTTCCTCGCCATGCCCTCGCCACCGTCCGCACAGGACTGGCGGGACGCCGCTGAGCTCGTCGCACCGGGGTCCTACGTGGCCGGCCGGTACGGCGGCGCTGAGCTGCCGGAGGGCTGGCAGGCGGTACAGGCGTTCGATCTGGTGCAGATGATCGAGGAGCAGGTAACGGGGGTCGAGTGCGCGGAGGCAACCCCGCTCGGGGCGGCCGACGTCCCTGAGATGCTCGAGCTCGTCGCCCGGACCGAACCTGGCCCGTTTCTGGCCAGGACTATCGAGCTTGGCGATTACCTGGGCATCCGGCGCGGCGGGGCACTCGTCGCGATGGCCGGCGAGCGGTTTCGTGTGGACGGTTGGACTGAGATCAGCGCGGTCTGTACCGAGCCCGACCATCGCGGCCAGGGGCTGGCCTCTGAGCTGATGGGAGCGTTGATCGCAGGCATCAAGCGGCGCTCTGAGCGCGCATTCCTGCATGTCCTGAGCACCAACACTGGGGCGATTGGACTCTACGAGGCGCTTGGCTTTCGCGTACGGCAAACCGCGACGCTCACCGTCGTCACACGCGAAGCGCCCGAAGGCATTCGGCGCTGACGCCCGAAGACATTTGGCCCTGAATCCGAGGAGGACCTTGCGGCCCTCCAACGTCAAGCCCCAGCACAACTCCGGGTGACTCCTCTGCCGCGCAGCGCAGATAAGCGCGCGTGCTTAAGGCCGGCCGATTCTCTTTAGACGGTATCGACGGCGGAGTTCGCTGTCGAGGCGGCGAGGTCAGCTGTTGGGCGGAGCGGACGCAGCTCTTCTGTGTTGGAGACCGGGCGACGGACGAGGGTGCCGTTGTCGTCCACGAGATAGGCGCCCATGCGCTCGAGCGGTGGGGAGTAGACGTGGAGGGTGACCGCTGGGTCGGAGCCCGTGTGTCGTACGCGGTGGATGTCCGCCGGGGAGAAGTGGAAGTGCTCGCCGGCCGTGCATAGGCGTGTATACGGTGCGCCGTCGATCACTAGGCGTTCCTCGCGTATCGCTCCGCTGAGGACCGTGACGGCACCCGCCGAGCGGTCGTGATCGTGAAAGCCCGTGTCGTGACCATCCATCCAGCAGATGAGCCACACGGTGATGTGATCGTCGCTGAACAGTTCCTCGTAGTGGCGCTGGGTTGAGTCGTGTTTGACGAGGTCGATCCACAACTCTGGGCGCTCCGCGAGTCTCGCGGCGAAGGTTTGGAGCTCGGGGCCGGAGAGATCGCGCTTGTGTGGGCGTGGGATGGTGTGGAGCGGTGGCGCGTGCGTCGATCGCTGGGTTGGGGGGTGGGCGGTCTGGCTCATCGCGCTCGGGCTCCCACGGCGTCGCCGAGTGCGCGGCGTGTGCCCTCAGCGATCGAATCCCAGTCGAGGCGACCGCGTATGCCGAGATCCTCGGGGTCGACGATTGGCCGGTCGGATCCGTAGAGGAGTTGCTGGGATCCGACCAGCTCCGCGAGCGTGTCTACGGCGGATGGTCCGTAGGAGGACGTGTCGTAGAAGATCAGGGGGTCCTCGTGAGCGTTGGCGGCTGTGCCGCCTCGTGAGGAGAGGCGCTCCGTGTGAAGTGGGGCCAGGCCGGCGAGCATCGTGAAGACGACGCGCAGTGTGGGATGGTGCAGGCGGCCAACTGTGAGGAAAGCCAGCCAGGCGGCGTGCATCTCGGCGACGTAGCGGGTGAGCGCCGGCCACCACAGAGGGTCGCCCAGCGTGATCTCTCCGGGGGTCCCGGGGACAGCGAGGCTGGCGGGGCCTGGCCCGGGGTGAACCAGCAATGGGACTTCCAGCAGTTCTATGCGCTCCAGTAGGGGGTGCAGACGCGACAGGGCTTCGACACTGCCGAGCGAGCCCGCAGGAAGCGACAGTCCGACGCAGCCGCGGTCGATCGTTTGGTCGACGTCGTCGGGGTCGGGCTGGTCGAGTGCGATGGCGCCCCACGCGCCGAAGGGACCGTCGAGCGAAAGGACGCCCTCGTGGTATGCGTCGATCAGGGGGAGCGACTGCTCGCGCGGCAGCGACTCGATTCCCAGGGGGCTTGAGAGGCAGAGGAGCGCCTGGTCGATGCCGTCGCGTTCGACGAGCGCCGCGCGTGAAGCCGGGGCCTCAGCGGAAAGGTCGATCACATAGGGGCGCTCGCCGGCGAGGAACAGCACCGTCAGCCCCTGTTCGTCGCGGACGAATGGCAGCTCTCGGCGCTCGGCGAGCGCCTGTACGAGCGGCTCGGTCCATAGGTGCTGGTGTATGTCGATCTTGGTCATCGCTCGCGCGTCTCGGAGAGTCGTGGGAAGGTTCCCGTCTCAATCTAGTGTTTGTCTATCAGTTTTATAGAGATTAGCATAGCCGTCGCTACTTGAGGGTGGTTTGGTGCGGTGCGTTCTCTCGGCTGACCGGCGGGCTCGTGTCCTACGCGACTGCGCGGAGGACCTGAGGCTTGACGCTGATTGTGGTGAGGCGCGGTCGCTAGTGAGGTGTCAGTGGTTAGAGCGTCCGGGGAGGACGGGGAGAGCGCTCCCCGGACGCGAGCGGGACGGGCTTCAGGGATGCGGCTACCCTCGTCGACGCTGGTGGCGCGGACCGAAGTTCCCGTACGTGTCACCGCGGCCTCCGTGGCCGTGGTCCGAGCCGTGGTGGCTCCCACCAGGGCCTCCGTGACCGCCCCCGGCGCCTCCCTGTCCGCCCCCGGGGTTCCCGGATCCCCCCGGGTTCCAGGGCAGCAGGTACGCGCGGTAAGTGTTGACCCCCGCCGGGAACTCGGCGTTGAAGACGAGCTGGCCGAGTCGGTTGAACTCAGAGAAGTACGGCAGTGCTCCCCAGCCCACGAACAGGCCACCCTCGGGGGTGCTCTGGGCATTGCCCTGCGAGGGCGCCACAAGCCCCTCGGGCTGGTTATCCGAGGACACGAGCGTGGCGACGTGGCTCCAGCGGTCCAGCTTCACCGTGATGGCACGGCTGGTGGGGAGCAGCGACGTGCCCGAGGACTCGTTGTCGAAGAACGTGTAGTAGCCATCGCCCAGCGCCTCCGGGTCGTGCTGCCACGCGAAGATCTCATTCGCGCTGTCGAGGACCTGACCCGGGGCTGCCTGGAGGGTGAAGCTGCTGTCCTTGCCGCCGAGCTGCCAGGCGATGTCCCCGTTCGACCGGTTCACGTCATATGTCGTCCACGTGTCGCGCGCGTCGATCAGCAGGCTGCCGTCGGTGTCCAAATGCACGGCATTGACATGGAACCAGTCCCACGGCGTGCTCGGCGAGGCCGGCAGCGGCTGCTCGCTCTGACTAAACGGTACGTGATCCTGGCTGTTCCACTGAAAGAGCACCCTGCCGGTGGGGATGTCGATCTCCTGAACTATGCCATCGATCACTGTCTGATCGGCCGGGCCCCCGATCGATGTCAGGTCCGCTGTGGTGGTGTCATAGGAGAGGACGAGCGCCGTATTCCAGGGCGTGATGAGGAACTCATGGCCGTCCGTAGTCAGCCCGTTACCTGCCTTGACGGCAGCGATCTGCTGGTACTGCTCGTTGTAGATGTAGTCGGTGCCGTCGGACAGACCCCCCAGGCCGGTGCCCTGCCACCACGTCAGGACTGGCTGGCCGTCATAGCTCTGGGTTCTGAAATCGGCAGCGGTCTGGCCCTGTGGGATCGCGTGAAACCAGACGAGATTGTTGGCGCTGTCGAGGATCTCGGGGCCGTTCGCATAGGTGTCCGAATCTCCGGTCGGGGTGATGAAGATGTCGCCCTGACCGATCGGGCTCTGCGAGCTGAGAATCGTGACGGGGGGCGGCGAGGTGGGGATTGCCGCCACAGCGGTGCTGCTCAGAGCGCCCACGATGGCGCCCACGAGGATCGCGAGGACCGCGAGAGGCATCTTGCGCAATCGCTGCTTCCCATCGTGATGCGTGGGCGTAGAGGGGAATCTGGACATGGCTGTTCTTCCTTTCAGAACGTTGAGGTCGGTGATCGGTCTGACTCGCATGGGGCAATCCCTTCGGCTGTGTCGCCATCACTGGGGGCGGCCAGCGGGCGAGGGTGGATAGGACGAGGCGGGAGATGAGCCCGACGAGCGTCGGCTCTCCGGGCTACTGCGCGGGCGCTAAGCCCCGAGGGGACATCGTTCAGCCGCGCTCACGCCCGGAGCGGCTGCCGCGAGCAGACCAAGAGGGAAGGTCGCCGAGGCAAGGGCCATGAGCAGATAACTGGACAATGTCGATCGATCTTATCGGGAATCTCGGGAGAAGTCAAGGAGCGACTTCACTATCGCCCAAGGCTGTGGGACGGAGGTTGCGCCCAGGGTCAGAGACGGCACTGCCCAGCTTGCCCACGTGTCTTCGCCTCCGCCCAGGTTGGCCGACGAGGCGACGTAGGAACCCTGGCCGAGGGGTATGGCCCCGGGGCGTATGATCGTGCGGTGAAGCTCTATGTCTGCTATGGCACTTTCTCCACGCCGCGACCTGGCGGGCATCCCTGCGCAAACGCCTATCACGCGTTGCGCGACGCGGGATACGAGCCGGAGGTTGTGAAGTCCTACGGGCTCGGGGTTCTGCCGGGCGTCTTCAACCGCACACGCGGTCGGCGCGAGGTCGAGCGGCTCACGGGCAGCCGTATGGTGCCGACGCTCGTGCTCGACGACGGCGCCGTCATCGACGGCTCGCGGGAGATCGTGGCCTGGGCACAGGGCAGCGCGGCGTAACCATAGAAGGGCGACCTCGGGCCGAGCGTCTTGAGTCTGTCTGTGCCATTGTTAGTGGACCCATGCCTAAGCTGCAGGTCATTGTCGGAAGCACGCGCCCCACACGGGCTGCTGAGCGCGTCTTTCCTTGGATCGTTGAGCACGCGCAGCGGCACGGGGCGTTCGACGTCGAGCTGCTTGACCTGCGCGACTGGCAGCTCCCGTTCTTCCAAGAGCACATGGGGACGATTGGCGATTTTGCCGACCCGACGTACTCTGATCCGATCGTCAAGGCGTGGAACAAGAAGATTGCCGATGGCGATGCTTACCTGATCGTGACCGCCGAGTACAACCACAGCGTTCCAGGTCAGCTCAAGAACGCGATCGACAACGTGTTTGTCAGCTTCGCTCTGCGCAATAAGCCCGTCGGGTTCGTCGGCTACAGTGGCGGCATCCTGCACCTCCTGTGGGTGCGGAGCGATCATCGCGGTGATTGGCGGGGCGATCTCCCTGATGAAGGTGGTGAACTCCTCGGGGGACTGCCACTCGAAAGTGACCTCGGCCTCCTCGACCTCCACGTCGGAGAAGCCGGCAGCTTCCAGCAGGCCGCCCAGCGCTTGCGGCGTCGAGCGAGAGAGCGGACCGGGTGTCCCCAGCGGAGGAGGCGGGACTTTCAGATGCTGCATCGCGGTCCGCATGGGAATCGCGAGGAACGGGACACGGTCCGGTGATCCCCAGGAGCTGATCGCCATCCGCCCACCGGGCTTTAGGAAGCTGCGGATACGCGCCGCAGCGGCCTCTGCGTCGGGCTCGAAGATGATCCCCCAGCGTGAGAGCGCGGCGTCGAAGCTGGCCTTCGGGAAGTCCAGAGATGCCGCGTCCGACTGAACGAACTCGATGTTTTCAAGCCCGACAGCAGCGGTGCGCTCGCGGCCGAAGGCGATCATCTCGGCAGAGATGTCGCTAGCCAGCACGGCGCCCTCGGGTCCAGCCGCCCTGGCTGCGGTCAACGACGGCTCTCCGTAGCCGGCGGCCACGTCCAACACTCTGCTGCCGCGCTCGACGCCGGCCATCTCGACCAGACGCTCGCTGATTCCACTCGCCGCGCCGTCGATCAGCTCTGACCATCTGCGCCAGCCGGTCGCGGCGCTGTTCCACTGATGCCGCTGTCCGTCTCGAAACTCCACGGCATCAACTGTCTTGGACTCCATGGTCACCTCCCGGTCGGCATCCGATCCTACACCTTCCCAGCCTGGGCTCAGCGCGGATGGTTCGGTCTGAGAGCCGCCTGCGGCGAATGGCTAAAGCTTCGCTTGTCAGCACTTTCCGTGTGGATGCGAGCGTGTCACGACCGAGCCGCATTCCGCCCGTCCAGGACGAGCACCGACGCTCCTGGGTGACGCTCTGCGCGTTGCTGGCCTGGGCAGTTGTCGTATCACAAGACGAGTACTTGCAGCGCGAGCAGCAAGGCGATCGCCCCCGCGCACAGCACGTGATCGCGCAGGATCGCCGTCGCCAGCGCGCTCTGCGTCTCGTGCGAGTCCCTGCGTGTTCCCAGTCGCACCGCGTTCGGCACGGTCCGGGCGGCCACTAGCGTGACGGCGCACAGCACTGCCGCGAGCGAAGCCCACGCCGCCCACGCCGGCGACACTCCGTTCGCGAGCTCAGCGATGACTGCCGCGATCGTCAGTGCCATCGCCGCCGCCACGAGCCGGTTCATTGGGCGCGCTGCAGTCGTTACGCGCGCGTAGTAGGCGGCGATCGAGGCTAGCGCCGCCTCCGGTAGGTCGCTTGCGTAGCCCCGCGCCTGCACGTCGAACATCAGGTCGAACCACAGGACCGCGAGCAGGAACCCGCCGCCCGCCGAGGCAAGAGCTTTCATGCGGCCACTCGTGCGTTGTCGGGCACGCCACGATCATGCCAGTGTGACGCACCACTCACACCGCTCGCACGAGTCGTAGTTCGCTGACTACGATTTCGAGCGCACTGGCCAAAGATCGACGCCGACAGCGCATCGACACCGGGCTGGAACCGGTGCGCTCAGTGGAAGGGCCGGCCAGGCCGCTCTGCAAACTCGCTACGGCGTGGTTAAAGCCATCGAGGGCGCCACGCCGTCCGCCGCGCTCTACGCGGCGATCCTTAAGACGCACCCGCTTCTCAACGGCAACCTGCGCGCGGCCTATGTAGCGCTGATCGTCGGTCTGGCTTCGGTTGGGTTCGTACAGAGGCGACGACCGGAATCGAACCGGTGTAGACGGCTTTGCAGGCCGCTGCGTAGCCACTCCGCCACGTCGCCAAGAGGCCTCCATAGAGTATCGGGCCCCAGTCGCTGGCGGGGGTCGTCGTCTGCCGGCGGAGCGCCGTGGACGATTGAGCGTGGTCGGGGTCATGTGGAGCGGCCCCGGGTCGGTTAGCAGTTCTTTCGCCGGCCGTTAGCGGTTCTTAGGGACATTGTTAGCGCGGGTACAGCCAGCGCGCGCATGATGGGCAGGTCCCCAAGAGACGGAGGTAGCCGTGAAACGTCCAGTTGCACCCGTATTGCTCGCAGCGACTGCTGGAGCGTGTTTCGCACTTGTCGCGGTGCTCGTACTGGGCGCCACCCTGGGCAGCAGTCGCCCGAGCTCGACGTCGGCCGTGGCCGCAGCCTCCAGCCAGAACGCGTCGGGCGGGGGCACTCGGCATGAGGTCTCGGCGACCGCGCTTACGGCCACTCAGATCTACCAGCGGGACTCGCCCGGTGTCGTCTCGATCAAGGCGATCACCTCAGATGGCGAGGACGAGGGCACTGGGATCGTGCTCAACGAACGGGGGCTGATCCTGACCAACGATCATGTGATTGCCGGCGCGAGAAGCCTCAGCGTTGAGGCCGGCGGATCTTCGAAGAAGACCGCGAGCGCAACGATCGTCGGCGAAGAAGCCAATCAGGATCTGGCGCTCATTCGCGTCGATCCTTCTGGCCTCGGCCTGAAGCCGCTAAGCCTCGCGAGCTCGAGCTCGGTGCAGATCGGCGCCTCCGTCTACGCGATCGGCAGCCCATATGGTCTTGAAGAGACGCTCACCAGGGGCATCGTCTCGGCGCTGGGCCGTGAAATCTCCGCGCCCGACGGCTCGAAGATCACCGGAGCGATCCAGACTGACGCGGCGCTCAATCCGGGCAACTCGGGTGGGCCGCTGATCAACCAGCAGGGTGCGGTGATCGGCGTGAACTCCCAGATCGCGAGCGATGCTGCGCAGGCGGAAGGTTCCCAGCCCGGAAGCACGGGCGTCGGGTTCGCGATCTCCACGGACACCATCGCGGCGGTGGTAAAGAAGATAGAGGCCGGAAACGGCGTCAGCTATGCCTCTGCCACCGAAGGCACCGCGCGATCGGAACGTGGCTACGGCGGAGGTCAGTCACCCTACGGTTCGCGAAGCCCCTACGGCGAAGCCGAATCGGGTGAAGGCTCCGGCGTGGAACCAGGCGGGGACTCCGGCGCCGAAGTGGGCGGCGGCTCTGGTGTCGAATCCGGCGGCGTCAATGAAGGCGGGCCTGGTCAGGGCGGTGTCGTGGGCCCGGGCGCAGCTGGCTCCAGCGGCCAGGAATCGCCTGGGCCGGGAGGCGAAGGCGCCGAAGTGATCGTCCCCTGAGGACCACGAGGCCCGGGCGTCCTTGGGAGGCTCCGCCCGGGCCTTGTGTTGCGACGCCTCGGGGGTCGAGCGGACGAGAGCGGAGGCTCCGTCGGGGCGGTGCTCGTTGATAGGCTAGGGCCGTCCCAGGGCGATTAGCTCAGCTGGGAGAGCGCCGCCTCGACAAGGCGGAGGTCACTGGTTCGAGCCCAGTATCGCCCATCGTCGGATTTGGCTCTAGTACAAGGATTATCCGGCCCATCAGGGCGGGCTTGGTAGCAATTTGGTAGCAATCTTCTGGGTCGTAGGATGTGCCGATGAAGCTGCACGAAGCCATAGACGCCGTGCTAGCCGACAGGCCCGCTGGCATGAGTACGCGTGAACTGGCTGGCGAGATCGAGCGGAGAGGGCTCTACCTCAAAGGCGACGGTAAGCCCGCCTCGCCTGGACAGGTCAACGCTCGGGTCGGCAACAAGACGTACAGGGATCGTTACCGCAAAGACCACCTGGGCCGCATCTGCCGGGACTGTCAGATCGTTTGTGTAAATGGTCGTGGTCACTTGGTTTGGTTTAGTTGGTGGCGAGTCTGTCGCCGTAGTGGATGGTCAGGGTGTTGAGGATGTGCTTCCAGCCGTTGATGCTTCCGGTCATGTCTGCGCGGTTCTTGCGCCTGGGGTCGCGACGAGGTAGAGCACTTTCAGTGCGGCCTGCTCGTTGGGGAAGTGGCCGCGGTGACGGACGGCCCGGCGGAAGCGGGCGTTCAGCGACTCGATCGCGTTGGTCGTGTAGACGATCTTGCGCAACTCGAGGGGAACTCCAGGAAGGGCACGAAATCGTCCCACGCGCGATCGCCAGCTGTCGATCATCGCAGGGTAGAGCGGCTTCCACTCGCCTGCGAACTCTGCGAAGCGTGTCTCGGCGGCCTCGACCGTCGGGGCGGTGTAGATCTCGCGCATCGCGCGCGGTGATCTGTCGCCCAGTGCTGCTTCGAAGCGTAGCGGAGGCTGTTACGGACCATGTGCACGACGCAGGTCTGCACGGTCGCCTCGGGCCAGGTCATCCGGATCGACTCCGGCAGGCCCTTCAGGCCGTCGCAGCAGACGATCAGCGCGTCCTGCGAGCCCGCGGTTCTTGAGCTCGGTCAGCATCGTCGCCCACTGCTTGGCGCCCTCACCACCGGTGGGCCCGAGCCACAGGCCGAGGACGTCGCGCTCGCCGTCGAGGTTGACGCCGATCGCGACGTAGACAGGGCGGTTAGCGACTTGGCTAGCCGCGGACCTTGATCACTAGCGCGTCGATCAGCAGCACCGGCGTAGAGCGCGATCCAACGGGCGTGCTCTGCCAGGCGACCATGTCATCGACGATCTGATCGGTGATCTTCGAGATCGTTGAAGGGGTCCCTGTTGGTGGTCCGGGGTTTATGCGTGGTCTGGTTGGTTGTGGTTGGTTTCTTTCCCTGCGTATTCGGCGGGTGTGAGGCCGCCGAGGGCTGAGTGTGGCCTGTAGGTGTTGTACTGGATGCGCCAGTCCTCGATGATGACCTTCGCCTCGGTGAGGCAGGCGAACTCTTCGATGTTCAGCAGCTCGTCGCGGAGGCGGCCGTTGAAGGACTCCACGAATGGGTTCTCCCACGGGCTGCCGGGCTCGATATAGGCGGTGCGGGTTCCGGTGAGGCGGCAGTAGTCCCGCAGCGTCCAGGCGATCATCTCGGGGCCGTTGTCAGCCCGGAGGTAGGTGGGGGCGCCGCGATCGGCGACGAGCTGTTCGAGGATGGTGATGACGTCCTCGGCGGTGCAGTTGCGCGCGACCCTGATCGCCAACGCCTCGCGGGTGTACTCGTCGACGATGTTGCAGAGCTTGATCCTGCGCCGGTCAGAGGTCTCATCGAACTGGAAGTCAAAGGCCCACACCTCGTTCGGCCCGCTCGCCCGTAGACGCGCCGTCTGCCCCGTCCCAAGGCGGCGGCGCTTACGTGTCTTCACGGGCCGCCGTAGCCCCTCCTGGCGCCAGACCCGGCGGGTCCGCTTGCGGTTGATGCTCCAGCCCTCCCGCAGCAGGATCGTGTGCGCGGTCTTCCACCCCCACCTCGGGTGATCCCCCGCGATCTCCCGCAGCCGGCCCGCCAAACGCTCATCCTCACTGCGTGGCGGCAGTGGCTGTTTGCGTTGCGTGGAGCGGTGTTGCCCCGCGACACGGCACGCCCTGCGCTCTGAGACCCCGAAGCGCTCCTGCAGGGTACCGACGGCCCTACGCCGGCGCCCCGGGGTCAAAAGTTTCCCTCCGCCAGCTCCTTGAGCATGTCGATATCCAGCGCCTGCTCCGCGACGAGCTTCTTCAACCGCTGGTTCTCACCCTCCAAGTGCTTCAGGCGCTTGGCTTCATCAGCCTTCATCCCGCCATACTGCGCGCGCCAACGATTGAACGTCGACTCCGTGACCTCAAGATGCCGCAGCACCTCGGCGAGATCCTGCCCCTCGTTCAACAGCCGCTCGCCCTCACGGATCTTCCGAACAGCCTGCTCCGGCGTGTGCCTATGCCGCTTCATGGTCGTATTCATCCTCTCATCCCATCAACGGGACATGACGAACACACAAGCAACCCGGATCACTTCACGGGGACCCCGTCATCGTCTCGCGGGAGATCTGGGTGTCGTAGATCTCAGCCAGATGCGCCTGGATCTCCCCCGTCGTCAGGCCCTTCGCGTAGAGGCTGATCACGTTCGCACCAAACCCCTCGAGCCTGCGCACGTGCTTGGGGACAGTGACCGGCGCAAACGTCCCCTCACGGTCCCTCGGGACACGCAAATCCACCGGGCCGACATCCGTCTTCACCGTCTTCGCGTACGTCCCATTGCGGCTGTTGCCCGACCCACGGCCCGTAGGATCATAGGCCTCATAGCCGAGGTGCTCGACCATCTCGACCTCAAGGCCGGCCTGCAGCACCTCCCTGACCATCGACGTCAAGAGGCCCTCATCGCCCGTCAGCGCGACGCCCTCACCGCGAGCTCGAGACACCAGCTCCTGCGCCCACGAACGCATCGCGTCCTGCTCCCCGCCACCGGACACCACCGGCAGCCCCGACTGATCAACAAGCTCCGAACTATTCATCACGCATGGTCCTTTCACGAGGCCCGAGACCACACGGTCACGAGCAATCAGACCACGTCAAATACACAAAGAACCGGACAGACCCCAAATACACAAAGAACCGGACAGACCCGAGGCTGGCGGTTGCTGTCGGTACCCGCGTCGTGGGTGCTCGCTGAGGCACGAGCGAACCGGATTCCGCATGTGCGGCTCGGGCGCTATGTGCGGTTCAGCGCGGACGATCTGGAGGAATGGTGGCGAGCGCGGATGCGGGGGCCGTGGCGTGCACGAGGTGCAGCCTCGCGTACAGCGCGCTCGCTGCTTGTCGATCGACAGGCAGAGCAGGGGAGACGTCCTGACTAACGAGACGACTATCGCGTTGAGGCAGCCGCAGCGCGCGCTACCTTGGGCGGCCGATGGTGGTGCGCGATCAGGGAGACGATGAGTGATGGCGACAGCGAGGAAGATGACCCGACGGCCCTACGGCGCTGGCTCGCTCTACGCGCGTGGGGGCGTCTGGTATGCGCATTGGCGTGCAGACGGTGGCCGACAGGTCAAGCGTCGTGTCGGCCCGATGCGCGTCGAGGGCTCGCGGGATGGCCTGACACGCAGCCAGGCCGAGGCAGAGCTGCGTCGGTTGATCGCGGAGACGAAGCCCGCCCGGACGACGACTGGCGATGCGCTGACGATGGCCGAGCTGGGACGCCGTTACCTCGCGAATCTGGAGCGTCAAAGCCGCAAGAAGGCGACGACGACGGCTGTGGAGTCGATCCTGCGCGTTTGGCTTGAGCCGTTCTTTGCGGAGCGCGATCTACGCCGGATAACGGCCCAGGACGTTCAGGATTTGATGACGATGATGGAGAAGGGCGAGAGGCCCGGACCGAAGGCGAAGGGGGACCGTCGCTATGGGCGTCCTGTCGGCGCAAAGTCGGTCCGCAACTACATCGGCTACCTCTCGGCGCTGCTTGGGTTCGCCGAGCGCAAGGGATGGCTGCCCGTGAACGTCGCCCGGCATATCGAGCTGCCCGGCAAGCCCGAGAGCGCCGAGATCAGGTTCCTTGAGCCGCTTGAGGTACGCGCGCTCGCCGACGCTGCTGTCGATGGGCCTTACCGCGAGATCGACCGTGCGATGTATCTCACGGCCGCGATGACCGGCCTGCGGCAGGGCGAGCTGGTGGCGCTTCGGTGGCGCGACGTGGACTGGACCGCCGGTCGGATAAGGGTTCGCCAGAACTACGTGCTGGGCGAGTTCGGCACCCCGAAGTCCCGTCGCTCGACGCGCAGTGTTCCGATGGCAGACGAGGTTGCGGGAGAGCTGGATCGGCTCAGCCGCTCAGTGGAGGAGAGCGGCGGCGATGCGCTCGTGTTCGCCGATCCCCACACGGCCGGGCCGCTCGACAAGGCGGCGATCCTGCGCCGCTACCGGCGCGCGCTCAAGGCCGCGCAGCTTGAGCAGTCGCACCGTTTCCACGACCTGCGCCACACGTTCGGCACGGCAATGGCAGGCACCGGCGTTCCCATGCGGACCTTGCAGGAGTGGATGGGGCATCGAGACATCGAGACAACACAGCGCTACGCGGACTACTCGCCGAGCGAGCACGAGGCGGCGTTCGTGGAGGCGGCCTTTGGGTCGGCTGGCACTACCAGCCGACCGCTTGCAGCGCGGGCAAGGTAATGGCGCTCAAACATGCCTAAGGATCGGACTCGACGCCGCTTCGTGGCGTCCGATGTGCAGCTCGTGATAGAGCGTTCTAGCGAGCACCCCGTCGAGTATGCGATCGTGCTCCTCGTATTGCGAGATGGCCGCTGGCGCACGGTGCGCACCTTCGACAACGCCCACGAGCCGAGCGAGCACCACGAGCACGTGTACGTCGGTCTCGAGAAGCAGCCCCCCATCGTCACGTACGGCCCGGTGAACGATGCGATGTACGCCGCCGAACTCAAGCTGCTGCACGACTGGCGCGATATCGTTCAGGATTGGGAGCACATGCGATGAGCGAGATCACCGACAAGACCGATGAGCTGTTCATGGCGGCGTCGCGAAGCGACGACGATCTCGGCTACCCGGCGGACGTTGCGTTCGTTCCCAGCGACGAGGACTGGACCGACGACGTTCTGTGGCGCAACCTGATCGAAGGGCAGGCGACCGTCCTTGTCGGCGAGGACACCGAGCTGCTGCTCGTGCCGCTGCCCCGCGGCGTGATTGACCGGCTCAGGGGTCGTGTGCCCGTCAGCGTCGCGCCGCGAACGCATGGGCACCCCTCGTCCTACGCGACGTTGAGTCGTCTTGGGCGTCACCCGGTGCGCCAGATGCGCGCCCTCGCCCACGCCTGACCTGCCGGCAAGCACCTGAGCTAGTGCAGCGTTCCCGAGGGGCTGTCGATCAGCGGCGCTGGTAATGATTGCTCGCGCACCTGCTTTTCGTCGGGGCGACAGCGTGGGGTGAGTGATCGAGACGCCCTTCTCAGTGGTATGGGCAGTCTTTGCGCGGCAACTCCTGTGTTTGGAGGGTGGCGGCGCGGCCATTGGATCCGGTGATGCCTGGGAGAGGGCAGCCCTGATCTGGCCGGTGCCTCTTCGGCCTTTGGGCGTGTTGGCCTGGCGCATCGTTGCTTGCATGACGGATCCTCCGCTCCGAGGCGACGGCGCGGCATCTTCTGGATTCAGCGTCTGCGCGCGCGGAATGCGCGATTCTTCAGGCGGTTGCCGCACTGCGCCATCTCGCACCAGTGGCCCTGCCGGTTGCGCGAGCGGTCATAGAAGACCCATTGGCACTCCGAGTTGCCGCACACCTTGAGGCGGCTCCAGCTGCCGTGTTCTTGGGCGTCTCGAACGATCAGCAGCAGATCGAACATTCCATCACCGAGATCATTGTGGCGCGGGTTATCGAATCTCAGTGTCCCTTGCTCGTCCACGGTCAAGCACGCACTGTGCGCGCCTGCCAGTTCGCGCAGGGGCCGTAGCGCAACAGCGCCGTGCGCCTCTCCGCTCCGGAAACTGAGCAGGCGGCGGATACTTTCGCGCATGCTGCGGGCCACCTCCAGTTCGTCCGCTGTCACTGTCGCGGTGGGGGGCAGCATCTGAGTGTCAACGAGCCATCGCCGGGCTGTCTCGGGATCGCTCAACAGGTCGGAGTCGCCTTCGAAGTACCGGGTGTTCAGGAACGCCTGCACCAACAGCAATGGCATCGGCGCCGGCTTGCCCTCCCCGGCGAACGGATACCACGACGGGAGACTCATCACGGCTGAATACCCAAGGGGCCTTCAGTGACCATCAAACAAGCTTGACAGGTTATCTGACCAGCGTATGATCTACGCCAGTCATGCAAGAAGCGGCGAAGCACACCGGCCCAGCGATGCACCCGTTCGTGCACCGCCTGCGCGTTCGTTACAACGAGTGCGATGCCCAGGGCCACGTCTTCAACGCCAACTATTTCGTCTACTTCGACGTCATCCTGACCGAGCTGTGGCGCGAGTCCCTCGGTTCCTACCAAGCGCTCACAGCCGACGGCCTCGACCTGGTTGTCGCCGAGACGGGGGCGCGCTTCCGCGCCCCAGCGCGCTTCGACGACGAGCTCGAGATCACGCTCGAGGTCGAGCGCCTCGGCAACACGTCGATGGTGTCCGCGATCGGGATCGCGCGGGATGGGGACATCCTCGCCGAGGGTCGCATCGTCCATGTCTTCGTGCGCGCCGACCGCCTCGGCGAGAAGGCCCCGATCCCCGATCACGTGCGGCGCATACTGCAGCCCTATGTCGTCGAGGATCTCGACTCACTCGCGACGAGCACGATCACCGAGAGCTGACCTCAAGGCCGCTACCTCGCCTGCGCATCAGCGCGCCGAGGTCGGGCATCTTGCCCTAGGCCAGGGGCCCTGCTTGGCGCAGAAGCGGGACTATCGCTTACGTCATCGAAGAGGAAGCCTCCAACGGCGTCCCGTCGCTCGCGCTTGGGAGGAACAGGAGGCGTGCGATCAGCGCCGCAAATCGCGCGGGCTTGGTAGCAATTTTGGTAGCAATTTGAGCGAACCTGAGCTGATCTGAGGGCACTGAATCCCAATAAAACTGGGCAATCTTGCCTTATCAGAGCGCCGGAGGCGAGTTCGAGCCCAGTATCGCCCACTTGCCTACGGCCCCGCAAACAGTGAGGTTTTCGGCCTCTTGACGGTCCTTGAGGCTCCAATTTGGTTCCGTTTCCTGCGCGAGCGCGTTGCGCAGGGGGCGAGTCAGGCCGCGATGCTGCGGTCCAGGACATAGACTTGGGCCTTGTCAGGGCCGAGGTCCAGCGCCGCGTAGATCACGTCGGGGTCGAGGTCAATGTCGCCCGGCCATGTGATCGTGCCTGTCTGCTCATCGACGGCGACCTGCTCGAACATGGTCTGGTCGCGCAGGGGGGAGAAGGCTGGGGTGTCGAGCAGCGGGGTGATATCCACGTCGCGGACCTCGCCGTCGGCGAACACGATGCGGACCGTGTGCCCGGCCCGCGGGATCACAGCAACCATTTCGGGGGCGATAGTGGGTTCCATCGTCTACTGATCGTAGCGCCCAACCGGGTGCAGGTTGCGCCGGGCGCGTTGCCAATCGGTGTGCAGGGTCTCGCGATGTCGTGCGCACCAACTCGTGACCGTGGCGACGCTTGCCGGCGGCAGCCCGCCGTCGATCATCTCGCCCGTGTCGATCGAGAAGCGCGCCGCCTTGACTCCCGGGTCTCCGATCCGCCCGGCATATACGTGGACGTGTGGCGGCGGATGGTCGCCGAAGTAGAGCTTGATGACCACGCCGCCGAAGCTCGCGATCCTCGGCACCGGCACAGCCTACGTCGCGAGTCGGCGATCCCGACGAAGCAGCGCACCATAAGCGCAAGGCGAGCGACCATCTGCGCGCGGCCCTACAGGCCGACCTTGGCAAGCTGACAAGCGTGCGCGGACCTCCCGACCGATCAAGACACCGTATCGAGCATCAGGTGTACCCTGGCGTTCCCTAAGAGTGAGTCATTGACTGACCGAAGGCGAGCTATGAGCGCTGCACTGCAATTCGACGAGGATGCCTCTCGGCGCGTGGAGAGGATCTACACCACGCCAGATGTCATCGAACAGCGCCAAACGATCCTGCGGGCACTCGCGCTCCAGCCCGGCGAGCGCGCGATCGACATCGGCTCGGGTCCTGGTCTACTCGCGTGCGAAATGGCCGTTGCTGTCGGGGCCGGCGGGCGGATCTGCGGGGTGGACGTCAGCGAGAACATGCTTGCCCTCGCCAGGGCGCGCAGACCACCAGCTGGTGGCGGCCCGATCGAGTACCAGGAAGCTGGCGCGCACACGCTCCCCTATGCGGACGCGAGCTTCGACGTCGCAGTCTGCACACAGGTCTACGAGTACGTCGATGATGTTCCCGCCGCGCTGCTGGAGCTAGGGCGGGTGCTGCGCCCGGGAGGCCGGGCGCTCGTGCTTGACACCGACTGGGACTCGATCGTATGGGCTTCGAGTGACAACGAGCGCATGGGCCGGGTGCTCGCCGCGTGGGAGGAGCATCTCGTTCACCCTCACCTGCCGCGTACGCTCACACGGCTGCTGCGCGATGCTGGACTGGAAGTCAACGACCGCCAAATCGTGCCGTTGTTCAACGTCGGCTATGACCCCAACACCTACAGCGCCGGAATGCTTGAGTTGATCGCGACGTTCGTAGCCGATCGCAATGGCGTGAGCGAGGCCGAAGCCACGGCATGGGCGCAAGACCTAACCGAACTCGGCCCCAATTACTTCTTCAGTCTCAACCGCTACCTTTTCCTGGCGCACAAGCCCACCTGACGACCGGGCAGCGCGGCGCGGCTCCGGACACAAGGGGATTGCGCTCCCCATACCCGGCGAAGATCGTATCCCTGCCTCGGATGAGGCTCAGTTGAACGGAGCGCCGGGCAACATGTATCACGACACGTGTTGAGGGAATTAACATGAAACACTACTGCTCATAATCACAGTCCTCGGGGTGGGTGGCCCGCCTGGGCACGCGCCGTCGAGGTTGCCGAACTGGAGGGAAGTGAATCGACCCAAGCTCTGGCCTTTACGGCACCTGCGTGGTGGCCGATAACCGGTCGACCTCCGCGGGCGTCAGCTCAAGCGTGGCGGCGGGCAGGATCTGCTCGAGCTGCTCTGTCGTCCGTGCACTGGCGATCGGGGCGATGACCCGCGGCTGGGCGAGTAACCAGGCGAGTGAGACGGCGGCGACCGTCGTCTCGTGGGCCGATGCGACCTCGTCGAGCCCTTCCAGTACCGCCGCCCCATTATGGTTGAGGTAGGCACGGGCGGCCTAGGCGCGCTCGGACTCCACGGCCTCGCCGCCGGGGCGGTACTTGCCGGTCAGAAAGCCCTTGGCCAGCGCGAAGTAGGGCAGCACGGCGAGACCCCAGGCCTCGGCGACGGGCAGCAGCGTACGCTCGAAGTCGCGCTCGAGGAGGTTGTAGTGGGGCTGCAGGACCGTGAACTCCGCGAGGCCGTGCGTGCGCTGGAAGTCGAGTGCCGCGGCGAGCCGCTCGGGCGTGTAGTTGGAGGCGCCGATGTGGCGGACCGTGCCCGCCTTGACGAGTGCGTCGAACGCGCGCAGCGATTCCTCAAGCGGCGTCTCCCTGTCGTCGAAGTGCGCGTAGTAGAGGTCGATGTGGTCGGTCTGCAGGCGCTCGAGTCGAGGCGTGTGCCTCGCGCTCGATCGTCTCCGCCCGCAGGTTGCGGAGCGCTCCGCGGCCGCCGCCGACCTTCGTGGCCAGGACGATCTCCTCACGGTTTTTGCGAGCGGCGATCCAGCGCCCGATAATCGCCTCCGATCGGCCGTGCTCGAGGAGGTAGGAGTTCGCGGTGTCGATGAAGTTCCCACTCGCGCCCGTATACGCGTCGAGGACGGCGTGAGACTGCGGCTCATCGGCTGTCCAGCCGAACACGTTGCCGCCGAGGCAAATACCGAACACGTCGAGGTCGGTGCGTCCGAGAGTGGTCATGCGCCCACGGTAGCCGTTGCCGCGCGAAACCGTGTCGCGTGTTCGCATGCCTGGCGTGCGGGGCATCCGATCTTCGATAGGTAAAAGGACCTGCCGCATGCGGCAGGTCTTCCGTTGGCGCATGCGCCAACGGCAGGGTCGTGCATGCACGACCCTGAGGCAGGGCCGCATGCGGCCCTGCCGGCGGTGCCGTATACGGCACCGCCCTTCCTCTCAGCGCTTCAGCCCCCGAGGTGCGCGCCGA
Source organism: uncultured Solirubrobacterales bacterium (assembly GCA_963723045.1). Lineage (GTDB taxonomy): Bacteria > Actinomycetota > Thermoleophilia > Solirubrobacterales > Solirubrobacteraceae > Palsa-744. The sequence continues at coordinate 1,336,013 of CAVROU010000001.1, forward strand.
TCGTGGCGCCCCGCTGGAGCATCTGGCGCGGGACGGCCGGCTGCATGCCTACCTCACAAGCAGATGCAGACGCCGACGGCCCATCAAGACCCGCAGCGGCTCTATGCCGCGCTAGGAACCTGGGCAGCGGTAGGCTTGCAAAAGAATGGAACTCTCAGATGCGCGTAAGCCGATGGCACGCTCGGCGGCGGTGAGGCTTCTGCGGGTGGCGATCCTCGCGCTGGCGGTGCTCGCGGCAGGACCGGCCTCTGCCGCGATGGCCGAAACGCCGGCGCCGGCAATCGGCGGCCCGCTCGACGGCGCTGTGACGAACAATTCCACGCCCTCCTTCAGCGGCACGACGAATGACGCCACCGACGAAGTGACCCTCGCCATCTACGCCGGCCCCACCGCCACGGGGACACCCGTGCAGACACTGACCGCGCCCCCGCTCGGCGAAACCTGGTCGCTCGGCCCGAGCGGGCATCTCGAAGACGGCACATACACCGTGCAGGCCACCCAGATCGATTCGCTGCTCGAAGAAGGCACGAGCCCTCCCGTCACCTTCACCGTCGACACCATCGCGCCGACCGTCACGCTGTCCGGGCCGCCGGCGTGGACAAACGAGTTCACACCAAGCTTCAGCGGAGAAGCCGGCGTCGCCGAAGGCGACATCGCCACGGTCACCTTGAAGCTGTATGCGGGCGCGGCCGCCACCGGTGCTCCCCTGCAGACGCTCGAAGTCACGCCCTTTCTGAGTATCTGGTTCGCCGGGCCGGTGACGCACCTGGCAGACGGCACCTATACCGCGCGGGCCGAACAGTCCGACGCGGCCGGCAACGTCGGCCTGAGCTCCACCACCACGTTCACGGTCAAGACCGCGGGTCCGGCTGTGACGCTGAGCGCCCCGCCCGCGCTGATGGGCATCGCGACGCCGAGCTTCGGTGGAGGGGACGGCGTTGCCGCCGGGGATCTCGCCCAGGTGAAGCTCGACATCTATGCCGGCGACGAACCCTCGGGCATTCCTGTGCAAAGCGTCGAAGTCGCTCCCGGCGGCGACACATGGACGACGGGCCCCGTGACGGCGCTGCCCGACGGCACCTACACGGCCCAGGCCGAGCAGTCCGATGAGGCGCTCAACACTTCCCTCAGCGCCCCCGCGACGTTCACGATCGATACGACCGCGCCAGACCTCACCTTGACCGCTCCCGCCGAGGGAAGCTGGATCGACAGCCACTCGCAGCTCGTCGAAGGCGCCGCCGGAATGGCCCAGGGCGACCTGCCCACCGTCACCATCAAGCTGTTCCCGGGCTCCACGATCGGCGCGCACCCCCTGGAGACCCTCGCGGTGCCGGCCGTCGGCGGGGCCTGGGGCGCCACCTTCGGCGGTCTCGCCAATGGCACCTACACAGTCCGCGCTGAACAGTCTGACGAAGCCGGCAACACCGCCCTGAGCGCCTCGGCCTCGTTCACTGTCGACACGATCGCACCGACGGTCTCGTTGAAGGCCATTGCCTCGCTCACGACCGACCCGACGCCGAGCTTCAGCGGAAATGCCGGCGTGGCGAGCGGCGACCTCGCACTCGTCAGACTGAAGATCTATGAAGGCAGCGGCGTGTCGGGCAATCTCGCGCAGACCATCGAAGCTGCCCCGAGCGGGAGCGCATGGTCGAGCGGCCCAGTCGCGACGCTGGCGGACGGCCTCTACACCGCGCAGGCCGAACAGTCCGACGAAGCCGGCAACATCGGCAGAAGCGCCGCCAGGACATTCACCGTCAAGCAGAAGGGCCCGAAGGTGACGCTGACTGCGCTGCCGGCAACCATCGAAACGACCACGCCGATCTTCAGCGGGGCGGCGGGCGCCGCGCCCGGCGATCTTCCCACTGTCACATTGAAGATCTATGCGGGCTCCGGCACCACTGGCACTCCCAAGCGAACGCTCGAAGTCTCCGCGGCCGGCGGCGCCTGGTCGATCGGCCCCGTCGCCGCACTGCAGCCCGGCACCTACACGGCCCAGGCCGAACAGTCCGACGAAGCCGGCAACGTCCGCGTCAGTCAGCCCTCGACATTCATCGTCGCACCGCCCGTGCCCGTCACAACGACCACCACCGACTCGGTTACGACGACCACCACCGATTCGCTCACGACCTCCACCGATTCGCTCACCACGACCCAATCAAGCACAAGGGCACCGGAAACGGAGAGCACTGCGACCACGACGACCGCGGCGGCACCACCCGCGGTGCTCCTGATACAGCCCTTCCCGATCGTGCGGATCGCGGGGGCCGACACGGTAAGAGGGGCGCGACTGAAGCTGCTCTCCGTGCAGGCCCCCGCGGCGGCGCGCATCACCGTCTGGTGTCGGGGGCACGGCTGTCCCGCCAAGCCCGAGAGTCGCATCGCCGCGGTCGGCCGGGCCGGGGTCGTGACGGTCGAGTTCAAGCGCTTCGAGCGCACTCTGCTGGCGGGTGCCGTCCTCAAGGTGAGGGTCTCAGAGCCCGGGGAGATCGGCAAGTACACTCGCTTTCAGATCCGTCACGGCAGGCTGCCCGAACGCCTCGACATGTGCCTCAACCCCGCCGGTGTCAAGCCGATTGCGTGTCCCTCATGATGCTCGCCTCGCGGGTAAAGGAAGCGAGCTATCGCACTCGTCTCGGGGTCGCATACGTCGACCGCCGGCTCCTGCTCGTGCTGTCGGCCGCGACGCTCGCCGTCTTCGCCGGGGCTTTTGAGATCGGACGCGCGACCGGCAGCGGCAGCTCTTCGCCCCAGAGCGAAGCCTTCTCGGATCTCTCGCTGGCCTCGGCCGGAGGAGTCCCCGAAGCTCTGAGCACCGTGCCGGATCTTCCTGCCTTCCCGGCACCCCCGGTCCGCGCTCACGCTCGACGGCCGGCTCCCATCGTCGCACCCGCACACGCGCCCTCGGCAGTCGTCGCCTCGGCGTCGCTCCCGCGCGTGCCCATATCTTCCGCTCCGCGTCACCCGGTAGCACCGGTTCGGTCGGTCGTGCGCGCACCGGCTGGCGGAGGCTCCTCCGGCGGCGGTTCACCTCCCGCGCCGCGCTCCAGCTCGGGAAGCGGTGGCGGCGGCGGCGAAGGCGTGAGCCCTCAGAGCAGCGCGGGCAGTGGCAGCGGCAATGGCGGTGGTAGCGGTAACGGCAACGGGGGCGCCAGCAGCGGAACCGGCAACGGTAACGGCAACAGCAATGGCAACAGCGGCTCGTTTGACAGCTCTGGCTGAGATGCAGAGCCACCGCCGCCGCCTCCTGCTCAACTCGATCCCCATCCTCCTGACGGTCGCGGTGCTGGGCTATCTGGCTGGCGCGATGGTCGCGAACGGATCCTCGAACAGCACGAGCACGCATACACGCGTGGGCCCGGCCCCGGCCGAAGGGACGGTGGCGGTCTCAAGTCCGGTCGTGCTGGCCTATCCCGCCGCCCCCGGATGGCGTGTGGCATCGGGCGCTCCCACGATCCCGGGCCTCTCGATCGTCACGCCGCTGCTGCTCGAACCGGCGGCCGGCGGCGGACGGGTGGGGCTCATCGCGGGGCGCCTCGCCACAGCCGGACCGAGCCCACTGCCCGTGCAGCTGCTCGCCCGCCTGTCTCGCTTTCCCGTCGGCGAAGTGGTCGACCTGACCAACACCCAGGCCTACCGCTACCGGCTGACCATCCCGGGGTTCGCGCGGCAGCTGACCATCTACGCCATCCCCAGCTCGGCCGCCACCGCGGCCATCGCCTGCTACGCACCGGCCTCGGGGGCGCTCGCGGGCGATCTGCAGGTCTGCGAACAGATCGTCGCAAAGCTTGCGCTGCAGGTCGAAGCGCAGAGCTATGAGCTTCTGACTCCTGACGCCGGCTATGCCCATCAGCTGAGCGCCGCCATCGCGCACGTCAACGAACTGCGTCTGGCGCTGCGCCCCGCGATGCGCGCGGGGATTGCGAGCGCAACGCTCTCGGGACTCGCCACCCGGCTCGCAGCCGGATTGGCGGGCAGCGCTGAAACGCTCTCCACCCTGCAGCCGCCCGCGGCCGCCGGCTCGGCTCACACGACGCTCTCCACGGCCCTGTGGCGCACGCGCGATGCCTACGCCGCGCTGGCCGCCGCGGCGAACGCGAACAGCGCGGCTCGCTACGCGGCCGCTCGCGGTCTCGTGCAGGAAGCCGAAGCGAATCTCGCCTCCGCGCTGAGGAGCTATAGGCTGCTTGGCTATGCCTGAGAGCCGCCAAGCCCGGCTTCCCGCTGTCCCTGTGAGCGTCCTCGACGAGGCACCCGCCGCCGCGATAGCCGACACGCTTGTGCGTACGGGGGCTGTCACCTTCAGGACATCGCCCTTCTTCCGCCTCACCTCGGGCGTCGAGAGCCCTGTCTACGTGGACAATCGCCAGCTGCTGGGACACGTCGAGGAGCGCCTGCGGGTCATCGACGCGCTGGTGGGGATCGCGCGCACCATTGCTCCGGCCGCGATCGCCGGTACGGCCACTGCGGGTGTGCCCTGGGGCGCGTGGCTGGCAGATCGCCTCGCGCTGCCCCTGCTCTACGTACGTTCGGAGGCCAAGGCCTGGGGCAAGGAGCGGGCGGTGGAGGGCTTTGCGCCCGAGGGCTCGCGCGTCCTTGTGCTCGAGGACCTGGCCTTCTCCGCGGGGAGCCTCATCGCCGCCGCCCAGAATCTGCGCGAGGCCGGTTTCGTGGTCGAGCAGGCGCTGACGATCGCCAGCTACGCCCTGCCCAGCGCGCACGCGCGGATGCAGGACGCCGATCTGCGCCATCAAACGCTCACCACGATCGACGAGGCGCTGGCCGCCGCCGGGCGCGCCGGCTCGCTGGACGACGAGCAGGTGTCGCTGGTCGAAAACTGGCTGCTTCAGATGCGCGCTGGATGAACCGGCAGTGAGTCTTTCAGCGTAGAAACTACGTGGTTGACATAACCCCCAGTGATGCTAGTCTGCTGCGACTTGTGGGGGCAGGGAAGACGGCTGCGACACCGTGCCAATTCAGTTCCGGCGCGCTCCTCACTCGCCGGGCTGTACTTCAGGGGATGAGATGGATCACCAGTTGAACACAAATCCGCCGCCGAGGCGGAATAGGACTCTTGCGATGCACCGACGGCTCAACCCGGGGGGGTCAACGCGCACCGAGGGATCAGCGCACATCGCGCACATCGAGGGGTCAACGCACACCGAGGGGTCAACGCACATCGCGCACATCGAGGGGTCAACGCGCACCGAGAGGCCAGCGCGAGCGAGCTTCGCGCGCTCCCATCGTGCCGCCCTTACCTCGGCGTTTGTGCTCGTGCTCGTATTCGCGCTCTCGATCGGTGGTACCGCGATCGCCGGCGCCGCGGAATCCTCAGCTGAAGGAGGGGGCGCTACGGCCACCGGAACGCCCACCGGTCTGTGGGGCCTCGCGCCCGAAGCGGACGTTTCGCTCGGGATCGGCAGCGAAGGAGTCTCCGCTGAAGCCGAAGTCTCCAGCCTGCTGGGAGTCGCGGCACCCACCCCACGGGTCTCCGGGACCACGGTCCAGTGGAATCCCGTCGCGCTCGAGGGCTCCTACCGCATTGCGCTTTCCAACGACGCGCGCGGCACGAGCGATCGCAGTACCCGTTATCTGACTGTCGCTCGGGTGGCTGGTGGGACACAGTCCTATACGCCCTCGCTCTCTCCCGGGGAAGCGGTCTATGTCGGTGTCAGCGCCGACGGCGGCCTGACGTGGTCTGAAACCGAGGCCATCGTCAGCCTGCCGCTCACCCCGGTGCCGAGCGTTTCTGCCGGCGCCGTGCAGTGGGCGGCGGTGGGCGCGGAGAGCAGCTATCTAGTCGCGCTTTCCAACGACGCGCGCGGCACGAGCGATCGCAGTACCCGTTATCTGACTGTCGCTCGGGTGGCTGGTGGGACACAGTCCTATACGCCCTCGCTCTCTCCCGGGGAAGCGGTCTATGTCGGTGTCAGCGCCGACGGCGGCCTGACGTGGTCTGAAACCGAGGCGCTCCTCAGCGCCCCGAGTCCCGAACCAGAACCAGAACCAGAACCCGAACACGTCGTGAACCCGCCCGCGCCGGTGCTGGCGGCCAAGGGGCAGACGATCTCCTGGACCGCGATCCCGGGGGTCACTCGCTACGAGCTGGCCATCGTCCTGAATCCGACCACCACGCGCGAAACCACCTACACGATCGTCACCGGTACGAGTTTCACCCCGCCCGCGCTGCCAGGTGAGACTGTCAACTATGGCCTGCGCGCCGACGCCCCCAACGAAGGTCCCTGGGCGCAGGAGGTCACGATCGCCTACCCCGCGAGCACCACGGGCGAAGGCACCAAGGGAGAAGGTAAAGCGGGCGAAGAAAGCACCACCGGCGAAGGCACAACGGGCGGGTCTCCTCCTCCACCACCCCCTCCACCGACCGGCAAGAAGATCATCGGCACCAACGACGGCGCGGGCTGGGGCCCGGCTGTGGCGCAGACGATCCTGGGCGGTCACATCACCTGGAACCGCGTGGAAATCGGCTCGGAATCCAACACGCTCGCTACATCGCTGAAATTCGGTTTCCACGTGCTCGCGATCGTCGGCAACATCGACGATGAAACACCGCTCAGCCAGGTCGACCCGGCGAGCTGGGCCTCGACCGTGGTCTCACAGCTGCGCTCGAATCCCGGCATCGCGATCGCCGAGGCAGGCAACGAGATGTACCTCAAGGGGGGCGCCGCCAACCCCGTGCGCTACGGGCAGATGTATCTCGACGCGGTCAACGCGATGAAAGTCGCGGGCATCCATGTGCGGCTGCTGTTCAACATGACCGGCGACTACGCGCTCGGCAGCTGGTCCTCGCCGACGGGCTGGTCGCAGGACGCCCACGGCGGCGGCTGGCTGCACGACGCCGTCGAAGGCGTCCCCGGTCTGGCGCAGGCGATCCTCGCCAACGGCATCTCCACGCACCCCTACGGAGCGGTCGGGGAAAACGAGGCCGACTCCGGCGGGGTTGCCGCGGTCGCCGCACAGGAATCCCTGGCGCACGCCATGCTTGGCTCGACCCCTCCCTTCTACATTACCGAGTTCGGCTACAACCTCGGTGCCTGCGGTGAAGGTCTCGGTGCCTGCTCGCAGCAGGAACAGGCAACCAAGACGCGCGAAGCCTATGAAGTCTTCCTCGCCGACCCGCATGTCGCGGGGATCTGGTGGTATCAGTCACACGACGACGGCACCGGGCAGTGGGGCTATATGAACAGCGACAACACCACCCGGCCGTCTTTCGCGGTCCTCTCGGCGCTCGCGGCCGCCCAGGGCCAGTAGAGCGGGAGGGGTCTACTCCTGGGAAGGCGCGGGTTCTCCTGCCAGCCACCCGCGTGCATGTGGTGTGGTGTGACGCGTGCATCCGAGGGCGTCAGACCTTCGTATCGGCACGTTTGCGAGGGCGTCAGACCTTCGTATCGGCATGTTTGCCTGTGCGTCTCTTCGAGCGCCCGCGCGGTGAGCGCGCGCCGTTGCGCTCCGGTGCGAGCGCCAAGCGGTACTTACGCGTTCGTGGAGAGCGCTCGAGCAGGCCCAGCTCCACGAGCGTGCTCACATAGCGGTGCGTCGTGCTGGGACTCATTCCCAGCTGGTTTGCCATTTCGAGGATTCCGCGCTCTCGGTTCTCCGAGCCGAAGCACGTGAGGATCGACAGACCCCGCAGCAGCGAGCGCGAGAGTCGCGCATCGTCGCTGACGGGCAGGAAGCCGCCACCCGAGTCGCTCGCGTCGCCGTCCTCGCGGGTGCCCTCCGCGGTCTGTCCGCGGGCGAGTCTGCTCGAGATCAGGGAGGAGAAGCCGGGTGTGGTCCCCCGCGCGGCCGCGCGCACCACCTCGTCGACCTGGGCGGGGGAGAGGGTGATTGAGATCTTCTCGCTGTTGTTCATATGACAATCATGGCAGAGCGAGCAGACAATTGTCTGCGCTGCCAAGCCACCGCGTCCCGCGCTCGCGCCGCGGGCTCTTCCAGCCGTGCCCCACGTTCGCACCGCGGACCTTTCAGTAGGCTCCGCGCAAGCCGCCATGTCCCTCACGCTAACCCTCCCCGACGGCACTCCCCTGGAGCTCCCCGACGCCGCCACCGGCGCCGACGCCGCCGCGGCGATCGGCGCCGGCCTCGCCCGCGCGGCGCTGGCGGTCGAGGTCACCGATCCCCAGGACGGCGAGGAACCGCAGCTGCGCGACCTCTCGCGGGCGCTCCCCGACGGGGCGCGCATCGCGATCCTCACCGCCAAGAGCCCCGGCGATGAGCCGCTACGGCTGATTCGCCACGACGCCGCGCACGTGCTCGCCACCGCCGTGCTGGAGCTCTACCCCGGCGTGAAGATCTCGATCGGGCCCGCGATCGAAGGCGGCTTCTACTACGACTTCGACTTCCCCGCGGGCAGCTCGATCTCCGACGAGGACTTCCCGGCGATCGAAGAGCGCATGCGCGCGCACGTGAAGGCCGCCGAGCCCTTCGTGCGCGCGGACGTGCCCGTCGCCGACGCGCGCGAGCGCTTCGTGGCCGAGCGCCAGGACTACAAGGTCGAGCTGATCGACGACCTCGTGCGCGCCGCCTCCTCCGATGAGCAGGGCGAGCCGCTGCGGACTGTCTCGCTCTACACCAACGGTCCCTTCACCGACCTCTGCCGCGGTCCGCACGCGCCCACGACAGCCACCGTGGGCGCCTTCAAGCTGCAGTCCGTGGCGGGCGCCTACTGGCGCGGCGACTCCAAGCGGGCGATGCTCACGCGCATCTACGGCACCGCCTTCCCCACCAAGGCGCAACTGCAGGAGCACCTGGAGCTGATCGAGCGCGCCAAGGAACGCGACCACCGCAAGCTGGGTCGCGAGCTGGGGCTGTTCCACTTCTCCGATATCTCCCCGGGCGCCGCCTTCTGGCTGCCTGCGGGCACCGGCATCTACAACTCGCTGGTGGCGCTCTCGCGCGAGATGAATGCCGCGCGCGACTACACCGAGGTCAAGACGCCGCTGATCTACGACGCCGAGCTGTGGAAGACCTCCGGGCACTGGGGCAAGTACCGCGAGAACATGTTCACCGTCCAGGTCGAGGAGCGCGAGATGGGCGTCAAGCCGATGAACTGTCCCGGGCACGCCCACCTCTTCAAGAGCCAGCAGCACTCCTATCGCGACCTGCCCGTGCGCTACTCAGAGCCCGGGCTGCTGCACCGCAACGAGGCATCGGGCGTGCTGCACGGCCTGCTGCGCGCACGCCACTTCGCGCAGGACGACGCGCACATCTTCTGCACCGAGGAGCAGGTGGGGCAGGAGGTGGGGGGCTGCCTAGAGCAGGCATTCGCCAGCTACGAGCTGTTCGGCTTTGACATGCGCATCGAGCTCTCCACGCGCCCCGCGCAGCGCATCGGCAGCGACGAGCTGTGGGACCGCGCCGAGGGGGCACTCACGAGCGTGCTCGACGCGCGCGGGCTGGAATACGAGCTGAACCCCGGCGACGGCGCCTTCTACGGGCCGAAGATCGACATGCACATGACCGACTCGCTCGGGCGCTCCTGGCAGCTGGGCACCGTTCAGCTCGACTACTCGATGCCCGAGCGCTTCGATCTGAGGTACACCGGCGCCGACAACACAGAGCACCGCCCGGTGATGATCCACCGCGCCGCCTTCGGCTCCTACGAGCGCTTCATCGGGATCATGATCGAGCACTACGGCGGCGAGCTACCGCTGTGGCTCACGCCCGTCCAAGCGATCGTGCTGAGCGTCTCCGACCGCTTCAATGACTACGGCGCCCAGGTGCGCGCTGAGCTGCGCCGCCAGGGGCTGCGCGTGGAGCTCGACGACCGCGGCGAGTCGATCGGTCGCAAGATTCGCGAGGCCGAGCTGCGCAAGATCCCCTACATGCTCGTCGTCGGCGAGCGGGAGGTGGGGGAGAGCACCGTCGCGCTGCGCCGTCACAAAGTGGGAGACGCCGGCAGCCTGACGCTGGCGGAGCTCTCAGAGCGGCTCCTCTCGGAGTGCGCGCGCCCAGAGGGCCCAACTCCCACCGGGTCGCCCGCTACGGGCGACTCATGAGGCTCTATGCGAAACGCCTGGCGCGGCAGACCGTAGCCGCCACTCGCCCAGGCCCTTGGCCGCAAGGGCCCCGCGCCGCTATACTCGCCCCCGTTGACGTCCAGCACCCCTTCACAGCCGAGCGCGTAGAGCAAGCTTGACGCGCCGCCACCACACCTAGTGCCGGTTCCTCGCAGATTCGACCGGCGCCCGCCCGAGCGGGACCTCACCAGGGTCAACGAGCGTATCCGCGTACCCGAGGTGCGCCTGATCGACGACGAGGGCAACCAGGTCGGGGTGCTCAAGACGCCCGACGCGCTGCGCTTCGCCCAGGAGCGCGACCTCGATCTCGTGGAGGTCGCCCCCGAGGCGCGCCCGCCCGTCTGCCGCGTGCTCGACTACTCCAAGTACAAGTACGAGCAGGCCCAGAAGCTCAAGCAGGCGCGCAAGCACCAGCAGCAGATCGTGATCCGCGAGATCAAGTTCCGCCCCAAGATCGCCCAGCACGACTACGACACCAAGAAGGGGCACGTCGAACGCTTCCTGCGCCACAAGGACAAGGTCAAGATCACGATCATGTTCCGCGGGCGCGAGGTGACACATCCCGAGCGGGGCACGATGATCCTCGACCGCCTCGCCGAGGAGCTCGCGGAGCTGAGCGTCGTCGAGCAGCGCCCCACGCAGGACGGGCGCAACATGACGATGATGCTCGGGCCCTCCAAGGCCGTGCTCGCGGGACGGGCGGACGGGCATGGCGAGGAGCACGGGTCGGTCGACGAGCATGAGCATGAGTCGCCCGACGGCGCCGTGTCTGCCGAGTCGGCCTCAGCCGACAGCGCATCGCCCGACGGCGCGGTCCCTATACAGGAGGTGTCCAGCGCTCCGGCCGAGCCCTCCGATGAGACCGTGAGCGAGGGCGATGGCGCCGCTGTCAGCTCGCCTGAGACCGCCGCCTCCTAGCGGGCGCGGGCTCACGGCTGACGTTCTGCCATAATCACCGCCTCGCGGACGGCAACGCCCAGCTGTGGGTGCAGGCCTTGCTCGCGAGCTCATTCAACCATGCCTAAGATGAAAACCCACTCCGGCGCGAAGAAGCGCTTCAAGATCACTGCCTCGGGCAAGGTGCGCGGCAGGCACCCCTTCACGAGCCACATCCTCGAGAAGAAGTCGCCCAAGCGCAAGCGCACGCTCGGTCAGGCGGCGATGATCTCCGCCGATGACACGCCACGCATCAAGCGGATGCTGGGGGTGGGCAAATGACGCGCGTCAAGCGGTCGGTCAGCGCGCGCAAGAAACGGCGCGCCACGCTGGAGCGCACGAAGGGCTTCCGTGGCGAAGCGAACTCCAACTACAAGCGCGCGAAGGAGGCCCTGCTCAAGGCCGACTCCTACGCCTACCGCGACCGGCGCAACCGCAAGCGCGACTTCCGGCGGCTGTGGATCACGCGCATCAATGCCGCCGCGCGCCAGAACGGGATGAGCTACTCGCAGTTCATGCACGGCCTCGCGCTCGCCGGCGTGGAGCTCGACCGCAAGGTGCTCGCGGACATCGCCGTGCGCGACGCCGACACCTTCCGACGTTTCACCGAGGTTGCCCGCGAGGCGTCGGCTGCCTGATCCCGGCCACCGACACGCAAGCCTCCCGGGCGCCGCTCTCTTTCGAGGCCGGCGCCTTTTTTGTGCCCCGATCAACCGTTGCGTCCCGGGGGTCGGCAATATCGAGACCACACCGACAACGCACTCGACAACCACACCGACAACGCACTCGACAACCACACCGACAACGCACTCGACAACAACAGCAGGCAGTTTACACCCAACCCACCACCGCCAAGCCATGACCATCACCTCACCCCACAACCCACGGCTGAAGGAGCTGCGCCGTCTGCGTCGCCGTCGCGAGCGCGAGCGCAGCCTGCGCTTCATCGCCGAGGGCGAGGATCTGCTCGACGCCGCTCGGCGCGCGGGATGGCCTGCGCTCGAAAGCTACCGCGCCGCGGACGCCGTCCTCGACGGCCTCGACCTGGACGCGGGTGGGCCGGATGCGCCCGAGCCGATCGAGGTGGACCCCGCACTGCTCGCCGAGGTCTCCACGCTGGGGTCTGGCACGCGCGCGCTGGGGGTATACGAGCAGCGCTGGAGCGAGCATGCGGAGGGGCCGCTGTGCGTTTACCTGCACGGACTCGCCGACCCCGGCAACGTGGGCACCGTGCTGCGGGCGGCCGCCGCGTTCGGCGCCTCGGGCGTCGCACTTGGCCCGGGCTGTGCCGATCCCTACTCGCCGAAGGCTGTGCGGGCGAGCATGGGGGCGATCTTTGCCGTGCCCCTCGCGCGTGCGCTCACGCCCGGGGAGCTGCCGGGCAGGCGCCTGGCGCTCGTCGCGCACGCCGGCAAGCCACTGAGCGAGGTCGAGACCGAGCAGCCGCTGACGATCCTCGTGGGCGCCGAGCGCGAGGGCCTGCCGGCGGAGGTCGTGGAGGAATGTGACTGTGTAGCGCATATTCCAATTGCGACGGATTCGCTGAACGCGGCGATGGCAGCCACCATCGCGCTGTATGAAATGAGCGATCGAAAATGAGCAGGACCCGACCGAAGCCTGGAGACATGCGCCTGCAGCCCGAGTCCCCGTTGCGGCCAGCCGGCCTACAGCCGGCTGCGCCACCCTCTAGGGTGCGCCCGGCATGAGCGAAAGAATCGAAGAGCTGCGGGCACAGGCTGAGCGGGAGATCGCCGCCGCGAGCACCAGCCAGGAGCTCGAGGAGCTGCGCGTGCACCACCTCGGGCGCAAGGCGGAGCTGCCTCAGCTGCTGCGCGGCGTTGCCCAGCTGCCACCGGAGGAACGGGGCGCTGTGGGCCGCGCTGCCAACCAGGCACGCCAGGCGCTCGAGCAGCTGCTGGCGGCCCGCGCGAGCGAGCTGGGAGCGGCGGAGTTGGAGACACAGTTGAGCCACGACACCGTGGATGTGACGCTGCCCGGCAGCCCGCCGCAGCCGGTGGGACGCCTGCACGTGCTGAGCGCGACGCAGCGGCTGCTCGAGGACATCTTCCTCGGACTCGGCTTCACCGTGCTGGAGGGTCCGGAGGTCGAGAGCGTGCACTACAACTTCGACGCGCTCAACCACTCGCCCACGCACCCCGCGCGGGCGCGCACCGACACCTTCTACATCGAGCAGCCAAACGGCGCCGCGGCGGGCGGCTCCGAGGAGCTCGTGCTGCGCACGCACACCTCGCCGATGCAGATCCGCGCGATGGAAGCCCATCCTCCGCCGCTGTATGTCGTGATCCCCGGGCGGGTGTATCGGCCCGACAGCGACGCCACCCACACGCCGCAGTTTCACCAGGTGGAGGGATTGGCGGTCGACGAGGACATCACGCTTGCCGACCTGAAGGGCACTCTGCTGGCGTTCGCCCGCGCCGTGTTCGGTGAGACCCGCGAGGTGCGCCTGCGGCCCCACTTCTTCCCCTTCACCGAGCCGAGCGTCGAGGTCGACGTGTCCTGCTTTCACTGCGAGGGCAAAGGCTTTCTGGCGGACGGCGCGCGCTGTTACCTGTGCAAGGGCGAGGGCTGGCTTGAGGTGCTCGGCGCCGGCGAGGTCGACCCCAACGTGTATTCCTACGTTCCCACTACCGAGCGCAATGCGCCCGGCTATGACCCCGAGAAGGTGCAGGGTTTCGCATGGGGGCTGGGAGTGGAGCGGGTCGCGATGCTCCTGCACGGCATACCCGATCTGCGTCTCTACTACGAGAATGACCTGCGCTTCCTGGAGCAGTTCGGCTGATGGGCGCGCATGCCGGCGCTGGACGGCGTCCTCACTCGCTCGCGTGCGTAGCACGCCACGCTCGTTGCGTCCTTGTCCAGCTTGGCCTGCCCACCCATCAGGCTCGCATCGAGATCACGGAGGTCTGCCTGTGCGCGTCCCTCTGACATGGCTGCGCGAGTACTGCGATCCGCCGCTCGACGTGCACGGCATCGAGGAGCGCCTGACGATGACCGGCACGAAGGTCGAGGCGATTCATCACCACGGTGTGCGCTCGCCGGAGAATTTCGTCGTGGGGCGGGTGCTCAAGGCAGAGCGCCACCCCGACGCCGACCGCCTCAGCGTCTGCGAGGTCGACCTCGGAGAGGCGCGGCCCGAGGGGCCCGCGACGATCGTCTGCGGCGCCGCCAATGTCGCGACGGGACAGAGCGTCGCGGTGGCGCGCCCCGGCGCGGTGATGCCCGACGGCAGCAAGCTAAAGAAAGCCAAGCTGCGCGGCGTGCCCTCGGAGGGAATGATCCTCGCCGAGGACGAGCTCGCGATCGGCTCAGATCACGACGGGATCATGGTGCTGCAGGACTTGCTGCCCGGCGTGGAGCTCACGCCCGGCGCGCCGCTTCAGGGCGTTCTGCCGCTCGCGACCGAGGTGCTGGAGCTCGAGGTGACGCCCAACCGGCCCGACTGCCTGGGGGTGTACGGGGTGGCGCGCGAGCTGCACGCCGCTACCTGCGCACCGCTGGCACAGGCGCCGTGGACGCGGGATCCGGGGAGTGCCGGGCCAGTTGAGGGCACGCAGGTGCAGGTGCAGTGCCCCGATCTGTGTCCGCGCTTCACCGCACGGGTGTTCCATGGCGTGAGCGTCGCGCCCTCCCCGCCGTGGCTGAAGGCCCGGCTGATGGCCGCGGGCCAGCGCCCCATCAACAACGTGGTTGACATAACCAACTACGCGATGCTGCTGAGCGGGCAGCCGCTGCACGCCTTCGACCTCGACCGTGTTGCCGGCGCGAGCCTGGTGGTACGTCGCGCGCGCGACGGCGAGCAGGTGCAGACGCTCGACGGCCAGACCCGCGTGCTCGACGCGGAGATGGTCGTGATCGACGACGCCGACGGTCCGACCTCGATTGCGGGACTGATGGGCGGCGCGCGCTCAGAGGTCGCTTCCGAGACCACGAGCGTGCTCTTGGAGGTGGCCACCTGGAACGGTCCCGCCATCCACCGCGCCTCCTGGGCGCTGGGCATGCGCAGCGAGGCCTCCTCGCGCTTTGAGAAGGGGCTGCAGCCCGAGCAGTGCCTGCACGCCCAGGCCATCGCAACGCAGCTATTGATCGAGCTGTGCGGCGCGACCGTCGCAGCGGGCACGATCGACATCGGTGGGAACGGTCCGCCGGCCCAGAGGATCCGGCTGCGCTCCGCTCGCGTGGAGGCGATCCTCGGTACGCCCGTCGCGCGGGAGCGCCAGGCGGAGATCCTGGGGGCGCTCGACTTCCAGGTGGCGGATGCCGACGGCAACCAGGTCGAGGGCGGGCAGGCGGCAAGTCCGGGCGAGCAGAGCTACGAGGACGGTCTCGATGTCAGTGTGCCGGCATTGCGACGTGACGACGTCACACGCGAGGCCGACCTGATCGAGGAGGTCGCCCGTATCGACGGCCTGGAGAAGCTGCCCACCACGCTGCCCAAGCGCCGTGGCGCGTACGGGTTGCTCTCACCCGCCCAGCGGCTGCGCCGCCACGCGGTCGACACGCTCGTCGGGCGGGGGCTGTACGAAGTGGTGGGCTGGACGTTCACGCCGCCGAGCCTCGCTGACCGCCTGCGTCTCCCGGCAGAGGACTCTCGCCGCCAGGCGGTGGCGATCGAGAATCCGCTCTCCGAGGAGCAGTCTCAGCTGCGCACCACCCTGCTCGGATCGCTGCTGGACGTCGCGCGACACAACCTCGCGCACGGCGCGGCGGACCTGCGCCTGTTCGAGCACGGCACCGTCTTTCAGAGGATGCACGAGACTGTCGCCGAGCATCGTTCGCTCGCGGTGCTGCTCGCGGGGCGTTTGAGCCCGGACGACTGGCGGAGCGCCGATCAGCCCCCGGCCGACCTGTTCGCCGCCAAGGCCCTGCTCGAAGCGCTCGCCGCCGCGCTGCGCGTGAGCGACCTCTCCTTCGCGCCAGAGCCCCAGCCCTTCCTGCACCCAGGACGCAGCGCCGCGGTGCTGCTCGGCGGGCGGCCGGCCGGTTGGCTGGGCGAGCTACACCCGCTCGTCGCCGAAACCTGGGAGCTGCCCGGCGCGGCATGCCTGGAGGTCGACTTGGACCTGCTCATCGCCCATGCCTCGCGGCCTGGCTATGTCGATTTGATCGGCTACCCGCCCTTGCGCCAGGACCTCGCGGTCGTGCTGCCGGTCGAGGTGTCAGCGGCCGCTGCTCTGGCGGCAGTCACCGATGCCGGGGGCAAGCTGCTCGCCGACGCGCGCGTGTTCGATGTCTACAGCGGCCCGCAGGTGGGGGAGGGCCGGCGCTCGCTCGCCCTCGCGCTGGCCTTCCGGGCGAGCGATCGTACGCTCTCCGACGAGGAGGTCGCGCCGGTGCGCGAACGGATCGTCGCCGCGCTGGGAGGACTTGGGGGTGAGCTGCGTGGCTGACTCCCGCGGCCAGCGGTTTGCTCCCGGCGCCCCACGCGTGCTGGTCGCTGGCGCCACCGGCTTTGCCGGCGCGCTCGCCGCCCACCTGCTGTGGCGTCATCCGGGCTTCGAGCTCGTCGGGCTGACCGGTCGCTCGGAGACGGGGCGGCGCCTTGACGACCTCTACCCGCGCTACCGCGTGCCGCTGGAGATCCAGCCGTTGGAGCTCGACGGCCTGGAGGCGATCGACGCGGCGGTCGTCGCCTACCCGCACGCCGCCGCGGCACCGACGGTCGGCGCGCTGCTGGAGAAGGGTGCGCGGGTGGTCGACCTGAGCGCCGACTTCCGCCTCGCCGACCTGTCCACATACGAGCGGTGGTACGGCCCGCATCCACGGCCCGATCTGCTCTCGCGGGCGGCGTATGGGATCACCGAGCTTCACCGCGATCAGATTGCGACGGCCGCGATCGTCGCCAACCCGGGCTGCTACCCGACGGCCGCCGTCCTGGGTCTGGCGCCGCTCGCGCGCGCGGGCCTGCTCGCCGATGTCGTGATCGACGCCAAGCAGGGGCTCTCCGGCGCGGGGCGAACCTTCGATGACACCACCCACCTTTCGATGGCAGCCGAGAACATCACTCCCTACAACGTCGCCCGCCACCGTCACACGCCCGAGATAGAGGAGCAACTGGTGGCGTTGGATCCGGCTCGCCCCGGGCTGACGGTGCAGTTCCAGGCGCACCTCGTGCCGCTCGACCAGGGCGAGCTGGCCAGCTGTTACATCACACCCACCGGCCCATCGGTGAGCGAGGAGCTCCACGAGCTCTACCGTGCGGCCTATGCGAACGAGCCATTCGTCGAAGTCGTCGACCTCCCCCCGGGGTACGTGAGGTGCGCGAGACGAACTTCTGCCGGCTGTTCGCCGCGAGCGACAGCACACCGGCAAGGTGCTCGTGTTCTCGGCGATCGACAACCTCTGGAAGGGCACATCCTCGCAGGCGGTGCAGAACCTCAACCTGATGTTCGGCCTCCCGGAGACGGAAGGATTGAGCTGATGAGCGATGAAGCCAACGGCTGGGAGCACGACGGATCTGCGCGGCGATCGCCCCTCCGCCGGTCCGCCGCAGCCATTCTTTCACTCGCGCTGGGTGCCCGCGCCCGAGCACATACGAGGACCTCGGCCCGGACGTCGGCCTCCCGCAAGGCTTTCGCGCGGCCGGTGTCGCGTGTGGCATCAAGCCGTCGGGCAACCCGATCTCGGTCTGTTGGTCTGCGACGCGCAGAACCCGATCAGTGCCGCGCGCTTCACCGCCACCGGTGCCCCCGCGGCGCCGGTGATCGTCAGCCGCGAGCGCTGCCGGCTGGACGGCCTGCGCGCGGTGCTCGCCAACTCGGGCTGTGCGAACGCCGCCACCGGGCGGCAGGGGCTCGACGATGCCGCCAAGTCGCAGGGGGCGGCGGCGATTGCCGTGGGTATCGCGCCCGAGGAGGTGCTGCTCGGCTCGACCGGCGGCATCAGCCACCAGCTGCCGGTGGACAAGCTGCTGCGCGGCATCCTCGCCGCGCGCCAGCAGCTGCGTCGCGAGGGCGACGGCGACTTTCAGCAGGCGATCCAGACGACCGATGCCTTCGAGAAGCGCGCCAACCTGCAGGTCGCGCTGTCCGGCGGCAACGTGCGCCTGTCAGCGCCCAGTGCAAGGGGGCGGGGATGATCTCGCCGAATTTCGCCACCATGCTCTGCTTCGTGCAGACCGACGCCGTGCTCAAGCGCATACGGCCGAGCTGCTGTTCGGTGTATGCGTAGCAGCGCTCCTTCGATCGCTGCACGGTGGATGGACAGCTCTCCACCAACGACACCGCGGTGCTGATGTGCTCGGGTGCCTCCGGCGTGGAGATCGCGCCCGAATCCGAGGATGAGCTGCGCTTCGGCGAGGCGCTCGACGCGCTGCTGCGCCAGCTGGCGATCATGATGGTCAGCGACGGCGAGGGCGCGCATCGCATCGCCCGCGTGGTCGTGCGCGGCGGATCGCTCGACGGGCATCCGCAGGCGGTGGAGGAGGCGGCGCGCGCGGTCGCCAACTCGCCGCTGGTGAAGACCGCGCTGAACGGCGCCGATCACAACTGGGGACGCATCATCCAGGCGATCGGCGGCGCGCTGGGGGGCGGGGACGGATCCGCGCCGCTGCAGTGCGACATCTCGATCCAGGGGATCCCCGTCTGCTCCGCCGGTGCCGCACTCCCCTACGACGAGGCGCAGCTCGGCGAGGCGATTCGCGTGCCCGAGGTCGAATACGAGATCGTTCTGCCGGGGGAGGGCGCCGAGACCGAGGTGTTCTTCTCCGATCTCTCCCACGAGTACGTCACGATCAACGCCGACTACACGACCTGATGCCCGACCACACTGCCACACCCGACCCCAGCCACGACCCCGCCCCGCAGGCAAGACCCATGCGCGACGTCGGCACGCTGCTCGAGGCCCTGCCATACATCCGCGAGTTCCACCACAAGACCGTCGTCATCAAGTACGGCGGCGCCGCGATGGAGGACCCCGAGCTGCGCGAGGAGTTCGCGCGCGACGTCGTGCTGCTGAAGTACGTCGGCCTCTGCCCGATCGTCGTGCACGGCGGCGGCCCCGACATCACCGCCTACATGCAGCGCCTGGGCTGCCCGTGGAGTTCGTCGGCGGCCTGCGCGTCTCCGACGCCGAGACGGTGGAGGTCGCCAAGATGGTGCTCGTCGGCAAGGTCAACAAGGAGATCGTGATGCGCATCAACCGTCACGGCCAGCCCGCCGTTGGTCTCTGCGGCGATGACGGCTCGCTGTTTCGCGTCTCCCGCCGCGCCGCCCCAGACGGCGAGGACATCGGCTTCGTCGGGCTGCATCGAGAGGTCAACGTCGACGTGCTCAACCACGTCTCCCCGACTACATCCCCGTGATCGCCTCCGTCGGCGCCGACGCGACGGGCGACTCCTACAACGTCAACGCCGACGAGGCCGCCGGCGCCGTCGCCCGCGCGTTCGGCGCCTACAAGATGATCTTCCTCACCGACGTCCCCGGCTGGCTCGCCGACCCGCCAGGACCCCGCCAGCCTGATAGGCCAGGCCACCGCCGAGCGGGTGCAGAGGCGCTGCCGGACATTGACGGCGGAATGCGCCCCAAGCTGCAAGCCTGCCTGGAGGCGATCCAGGGCGGCGTCAACTCCGCGCACATCATCGACGGGCGCATGCCCCATTCACTGCTGCTGGAGCTGTTCACCGACGCGGGCATCGGCACGAAGGTGGGGTGCGCTCCGTGAAAGCCTGGTGGCAAGCCCCGAGCGCGCGTCTGTTGCAGGAGGTCGGCCCCGCCTCGTGAGCTCCAAGGCACGACCCCCAACCGTCGCGCCGGCCGGAGCGCCAGCGGCCAACAAGGCGGAGCGAAGCGGAGCTTTAATGTCGTTGACTGAACTGCAGGCGATCGAGCGCTCCAGCGTGATTCCCTCCTACGCGCGCTTTCCCGTGGAGTTCGTGCGCGGCGAGGGAGCATATCTGTGGGACGACAGGGCCGCGAGTACCTCGATTTTCTCTGCGGCATTTCGGTGACGAACGTCGGTCACTGCCATCCGCGGGTGGTCGCGGCCGTGCGCGAGCAGGCCGGGCGACTGATGCATGTCTCCAATCTCTTCTACAACGAGCCCGCAATGCGCCTGGCGAGCGCCTCTCGCGCAGCTCGCTCGGCGGCAAGGTGTATTTCTGCAACTCCGGCGCCGAGGCCAACGAGGCGGCGATCAAGCTCGCGCGCAAGGCCCGACCGGGCGGAGACATCGTCTCCGTTCACAATGCCTTTCACGGACGCACCTACGGCGCGCTCTCAGCCACGCCCCAGGAGTCAAAGCAGGCGCCCTTCGCGCCGCTCGTACCCGGCTTTCGCGCCGTCGCCCCCCAGCCTGAGGCGCTGCGCGCCGCGATCGACGACACCACGGCTGCCGTCCTGCTGGAGCCGATCCAGGGCGAGAGCGGTGTCAACGTCCTCAGCGACGAGCTGCTGCGCACCGCGCGCGAGGCCTGCGACGAGCTTGGCGCCGCGCTCATCTTCGACGAGATCCAGTGCGGCATGGGCCGCACGGGAACTCTCTGGGCCTACGAGCAGGTGGGCGTCGTCCCCGACGCGCTCACCACCGCCAAGGCACTCGGCGGAGGACTGCCGATCGGCGCGCTCCTCACCGGCCCTCGCCTCGCCGATGTCTTCGCCCCCGGCGACCACGGCTCGACCTTCGCCGGCGGTCCGACCATCGCCGCCGCGGCCCTCGCCTCGCTCGACGTGATCGAAGACCCCGACCTGCTCGGCCGCGTCGTTCAGCTGGGCGCGCGTCTACAGGCGGGTCTGGGTGAGCTGCCACACGTGCTCCACGTGCGCGGGCGCGGCCTGATGCTCGCCTGCGAGCTCGACGTGCCGGCGCCCGCGCTCGTGCGCCGCGCCCTGATCGAGCAGCGCCTGATCGTCAACGCCACCGGACCCACCACCGTGCGTCTACTGCCGCCGCTGATCGTCGACGAGGCAGCGGTCGACGAGGCGCTCGCGCGCCTGCGCGCGGTGCTCGACGGCGCCCAGTAGCCTTCGCGCCCGTGACCGCACCCGAGCAGACGTTCCCGCCCCGCACCGCCTCATACGAGGCCGACCCCGCCGAGGTCCGACGAGTCCTCCTGCTCTACTCCGGCGGTCTCGACACCAGCGTGATGCTCAAGTGGATCCAGGACGAGTACCACGCCGAGGTCGTCTGCCTCACCGTCAACCTCGGCCAGCCCGGCGAGGACTACGGCGTCATCGAAGGCAAGGCCCTACGCCTGGGGGCGCTCGCCTGCCACGTCGTCGACGCACGCGAGGAGTTCGTCCGCGGGTACGTCCTTCCCGCGATCAAGGCCAACGCGCTCTACGGCGGCGGCTACCCACTGTTCACCGCACTCGGCCGTCCGCTGATCGCCAAGCTCGCCGTCGACTATGCCCGCAGCTCCGGCTGCGACACGATCGCCCACGGCTGCACCGGCAAGGGCAACGACCAGGTCCGCATCGAGGCCACCGTCGCGACGCTCGCGCCCGAGCTGAGGACGATCGCCCCCGTGCGCTCCTGGCAGATGGGCCGCGAGGAGGAGATCGCCTACGCTCGCGAGCACGGCATCCCCGTCAAAGGCGGCACCGAGAGCGCGCCTTACTCGATCGACGACAACCTTTGGGGACGCTCCTCGGAGGGGCGCTGGATCGAGGACCTCGCCCACGCGCCCGAGGACGACGTCTTCCAGCTCGTCACACGCCCCGAGCTCGCGCCCGATGAGCCCGAGGTGGTGACGGTCGAGTTCGAGCGCGGCGTCCCCGTCGCCCTCAACGGCGAGCGCCTGGAGCCGGTTGCGCTGCTCGAAGCCGCCGCCACCATCGGTGCGCGCCATGGCGTCGGCATCGTCGACCACATCGAGGACCGCATCGTCGGCCTGAAGGTGCGCGACATCTACGAGGCCCCCGCCGCCGCGCTGCTGCTCCCGGCCCATCAGGAGCTCGAGAAGCTCGTCTGCACGATCCACCAGAACCAGTTCAAGGGGCAACTCGACCGCCAGTGGGCCTACCTCGTCTACGCCGGCCTCTGGTGGGAGCCACTGCGCGGTGACCTCGATGCCTACATGGACTCCGTCAACGCACAGGTCACCGGCACGATCGGCCTGAAGCTCTACAAGGGCTCCGTGCGCGTCGTCACGCGTGAGTCTCCCAACGCGGTGTATGACGCTGCGCTCGCCTCCTTCGCGGAGTCCGGCGGTCTCTTCTCGCAGACCGCCTCGCCTGGCTTCATCGAGCTGTGGTCGTTGCAGTCACGTATGGCCTGGCGCCTGCGTAACTCCTAGCGCTCCAAGCGACGACGGGCCCGCCTCGTTGGCCTTCGGCCGGCTGCGCCACCCAGATGATTAATGACGAGGGGCCCGGCTCGGCGCTCGCCTGCCTGTGCCCCGAACGGGGTACGCCACCCTCGAAGTTCCCCGTCCGGCGCCACCCATACCCTGGCTGGCTGTGATGGCTGAGGGAGACCACCCCGGCGGGGACCGCGAGCGCGACATCCTTGCCGAACGGCGCGCCCGCCGCGAGCAGGGAGATGCCGCGCTGGCCCGCCGCGCGCAGGACGCCGAGGCAGCCGTGCGCACGCTCGAGGCGCACATCGCCGAGCTGCGCGGGCGTCTTCGCGAGGTCGAGGAGGAGCAGCGACGCACCGCCGAGCAGCTCGCCGAGCGCGAACACGAGGTGCGCCGCGTCAAGCAGCGCGAGTACGCCGAGCAGCAGCTGCGCGTCGAGGCCGAGGAGCAGCGCGAGCGCCTGGAGCGCGAGCAGCGCGCCGAGGTCGACCGTCTGCAGCGCCGTCTGAGCGCGGGCGAGCGCCACGCGCGTGAGCTCACCGAGCGCCTGGAGAGCATGCGCCGCGAGCTGGCTGAGGCCGAGCAGGCCGCGAGCGCCGAGCGCGGCGCGCTGCGTCGCAGCGAGCGCGAGCTGGCCGAGCGCGAGGCCGAACTCGCCAGCCGGGAGCTGGCGCTCGAGCGCACCCGCGCCGAGATCGACCAGCGGCTGAGCGAGGCCCGCGCGGCCGAGCGCACAGCGCGCGACTCCCAGGCGCGCGACGATCAGCAGCTGCAGACTCTCACAGCGCGTCTTGCGGCGCTCGAGACCCACGCCGCCGAGCTGCGGCGCGAGATGGAGCTCCAGCGCGAGGCGCGTGCGCAGTCCGAACGCGAGCTGCAGAGCATGCGCGAAGGGCATTCGCGGATGGAGCTGATCGTGCGTGAGCTGAAGGACATAGCCGTGCAGCTGCGCTCGGGCTTGGCCGGGACTGCCCCTGCTCCCCAGAGTGCCGCTGCCGCCGAGAGGACCGCTCGCGAAGAGGAGGACCACCGTCTGGAGATGGCCCGCGCGCTTGCTGCCGCCGTCGAGCGCCTGCGCGCCCGCGTCACGGCGGTGGACGAGATGGAGCCCGCCTATGAGGAGGAGCCAGTAGGCCCGCCCGCGCCCGCGGTCCAGGCTGCGCCTCCCGTTCAGCCCGAGCCTGCCGCCATCCAGCCCGTGCCATTGGTCCAGCCCGAGGTGGAGGCTCAGGCCACGCCTGCGGTCCAGGCCACGCCTGCCGTCGAGGCTGAGCCTGAGGTTCGGCTCGAGACGTTCACGCCACGCGTGCTCGCACTCCCCGCCGAGCGGCAGGCGTGGCTCGCGCCAGCGATCCGTCGCGTGGCCGAGCGCCATGACGCGAAGCTCGCGGCCGAGCTGATCTGCGAACTGCTCAGCGCGCAGGGCCCGCTGCTCAAGCGAGCGCTCACCTACACGCTGCGGATCGAAGGGCTCGAGGACATGCAGGTGCACATCGACGGCGGCCAGGCCTCCGTGCAACGGCTCGCCGGCGCCGCCGGCAAGGAGCGCGGGGCCTTCCTGCTCGAGGGCTCCGCCGCCGACTTCGCCGAGCTCGCCGCCGGTGGCGTCGAGCGGCGACGGCTGGCGGGCGTGAAGGTGCGCGGCAGCAGACGCCGGGCGCGCAGGCTGCTGGCCGCGCGGCGCCAGCCGCTGGAGCTCTCCGACCTCGCCGAAGCGGACATTCGCGTGTGGCCCGGGCTGCTGCTGCTGGCGCTCTCGGAGGCAATTCCACCCGAATGGACAACGGGTCATAGCTTCCTGCTGGCCTTCACGATCCAGAGCCCCTCCGTCTCGCCCAGCGCGACGATCTACGTGCAGGCACGCGACGGCGGGCAGCTCGCGGTGACGCGCGTGCGCGGCGAGCACCCCCCGCTGTGCACGATCCACCTGAGCGAGCAGACGTTTCTGTGCATGCTCGCCGGCGCGCCGCTGCCGCCCGGCGAGCAGGTGCTGCTCGACGGCTCGCGGGCGCCCCTGCTCGTACTGCTGGGCTGGTCTGATCGCGTTCAGGGCCTCGCCCGCTAGCGACGCGCGGCCGGGTCTCCGGGGCCTCGGGGACCCGCCGGCTCCTCCGCCGTCGCGCAGCCTAAGATCCCCTGCGGTGAGCAAGCCGACCTGCGCCCATCTGCACGTTCACTCCGAGTACTCGCTGCTCGACGGAGCCTGCAAGATCGACGCCCTGGCAGCGCGCGCCGCGCAGTTCGACCAGCCCGCCCTTGGCCTCACCGATCACGGCGTGATGAACGGTGCCGTCGAGCTCTACAAGGCGTGCGCCAAGCACGACGTCAAGCCGGTGATGGGCTGCGAGATCTACCTCGTCGAGGACCACACCGCGCGGGGCCCCGGACGCGTAGAGCGCAACCACCTCACGCTGCTGGCGTCCAGCGACGCGGGCTATCGCAACCTCGTCAAGCTCTCCTCGGCGGGCTTCCTGGAGGGTCTGCACCGCGGCAAGCCGACGGTGGACCTCACCCAGGTCGCCCAGCACTCCGAGGGCGTGATCGCGCTCACTGGCTGTCTGGCCTCGCGCTTCTGCCAGCGGCTGCTGGAAGACCGCGGCGAGGATGCCCGCGCGCACGCTGATGAGCTGCTGTCGATCTTCGGTCCCGAGAACGTCTACTTCGAGCTGCAGAAGAACGGCCTGGAGCCCCAGGAGAAGTGCAACGTGGGGATCGAGCGCATCGCGCGCGAGGTGGGCGGCAACCTGGTGGGCACCGGCGACGTGCACTACCTGCGCCGCGAGGACTACGACCACCACACGGCGCTCCTGTGCGTGCAGACCAAGAGCACGCTGGCGGCGCCGAAGATGACGTTCGACACCAACGAGTTCTACCTGCGCGACTCCCAGGAGATGGTCGACGCCTTCGCGCAGTGGCCCGAGGCGATCGCCAGCACGGTCGAGATCGCCGAGCGCTGCTCGGTGCAGCTGGAGCTCGGCAAGCAGCTGATCCCGAGCTTCCCCACCCCCGACGGATCGCCCGAGCGCGAGTACCTGCGCGAGCGCGTGCAGGAGGGGCTGCGCCTGCGCTACGGCGACCCGCCGCCCGCGCACGCGGTGGAGCGCATGGAGATGGAGCTCGGCGTGATCGACCGCATGGGCTTCAACGCCTACTTCCTGATCGTCTGGGATTTCGTCAAGTTCGCCAAGGAGAACGGTGTCGCGGTGGGCCCCGGCCGCGGTTCGGCGGCAGGTTCGCTCGTGTCCTACTGCCTGTCGATCACCGACATCGACCCGCTGCGCTATGACCTGCTGTTCGAGCGCTTCCTGAACCCCGAGCGCGTGTCGATGCCCGATATCGACATCGACTTCTCCGTGCGCGGGCGCGAGCGGGTGATGCGCTATGTCACCGAGAAGTACGGCCGTGAGTCGGTCGCCCAGATCGTGACCTTCGGCAAGATGTTCCCGCGCGCCGCCACGCGCGACGCCGCGCGCGTGCTGGGCCTCGACTACGGCACCGGCGATCGCCTGGCGAAACTGATCCCCGACCCGATCATGGGCCGCGCGCCCTCCTTCGAGGACTGCCTGAAGACAGGCGAACCGCTGCGCAAGGCCTACGACGAGGAGCCCGACGCGCGGCGCATCGTTGACGTCGCCAAGGGGCTTGAGGGAATCGTGCGCAACTCCTCGATCCACGCCGCGGCGGTCGTGATCGCCGACCGCCCGCTCACCGACATCGTGCCGCTGCAGCTCGCCGACGCCGGCACTGGGGAGGGGGGAGAGAAGATCTTTCGCACCGTCACCCAGTTCTCGATGAAGCCGATCGAGGAGATCGGTCTGCTCAAGATGGACTTCCTCGGGCTGCGCAACCTCGACGTGATCGAGGACGCGCTCGACATCATCGAGCGGTCGAATGGAACCCACCCGCACCAGCCCCACCCACCCGACGGCGAGGCCGGTGCGCGCCCGGACATGACGACGCTGCCGCTCGACGACGCAAAGACGTATGAGATGCTCGCCCGTGGGGACTCGATCGGCGTCTTCCAGTTCGAGTCCGAGGGCATGCGCGAGGCGCTCAAGAAGGTGCGCCCCGACGAGTTCAACGACCTCGTCGCGCTCAACGCGCTCTACCGCCCCGGGGCGATGGACCAGATCCCCGTCTACGCCAGGGGAAAGCGCAATCCCGACGCGATCACCTACCCCGACGAGCGCCTGCGTCCGATCCTCGAGTCCTCCAAGGGCGTGATCCTCTACCAGGAGCAGGCGATGCAGATCGCCAAGGAGATCGCCGGTTTCTCCGGAGCCAAGGCCGACGATTTGCGCAAGGCGATCGGCAAGAAGAACCGCGAGGCGATGGCCGCACTGAAGGGCGAGTTCGTGGAGGGCTGCCGCGCCTCGGGCACGCGCCCGGAGACGATCGAGTTCCTGTGGAATACCAACGAGAAGTCCGCCGATTACTCCTTCAACAAGTCCCACGCCGCCTGCTACGGATTGATCGCCTACCGCACGGCGTGGCTGCGCGCCAACTATCCCGCCGAGTACATGGCGGCGCTGATCTCCTCGGTGATGTCCACGAAGGACAAGGTTCCCTTCTTCGTGGCGCGCTGCGAGGAGATGGGCATCGAGATCCTCCCGCCGGACGTGAATCTCTCAGACCACGAGTTCACGGTGGTTCAGGGCAACATCCGTTTCGGTCTGGATGCCGTGAAGGGAGTCGGCTATCAGGCCGTCGAGGCGATCAAGCGCGCCCGCGAAGGATCAGATCCCGCCCGCCACCCCCCCCGCCTGTTCACCTCGCTGTGGGACTTCTGCGAGCGCGTGGACAACCGCGCGGTCAACAAGAAGGCGATCGAGGCGCTGATCAAGTGCGGCGCGTTCGGCTCGACAGGCGCGAGCCGCAAGGGAATGCTCGCGGTGATGGAGCAGGCCCAGGGTGCGGGCCAGAAGGCTCAGCAGGACGCCGCCATCGGCCAGGGTTCGATTTTCGACCTCGACCCCGCGCCCGCCGCGCCGGGGGCCGCGGGCGCCGGGGGCGAGCCTCATGCGACCCAGTCATCCCATCATCTCCGGCGAGGAGTTCGATCAAGCCGAGCTGCTGGCGGTCGAGAAGGAGGCGATCGGCCTGTTCATCTCCGCGCACCCGCTCAAGCCGCTGCGCGAGGCGCTGCGCGCGCGCGTCGACTGTCCCCTCGCTGCTCTAGCCGAGCGCCGCGACAAGGATTGGGTGACAGTCGGCGGGATCATCACCGAGGCCAAGCGCATCCGCACGCGCAACGGCGATCACATGATGTTCGCCACGCTCGACGACCTGGAGGGTGCGGTGGAGATACTGGTGTTCGGCAAGGCACTCGCCGAGCATGAGGCGGCGCTCGCCGTCGACCAGGTGGTGCTGGTGCGTGGCCGCGTCGACCACAAGGAGGCCGGCAAGACCTGCGTCGTGGTGCAGTCGGCCGAGTCCTTTGCCCCCAGCGAAGAGGAGATCCTCAAGGCCAAGGTCAAAGCCGACAGAGACGCCGCCAACAGCGAGGCCCAGACCCAGCAGCCGCTGCGCCTACGCGTCGACCCCGCCCGTCTACAGGCAAGCGTGATCGAGGATCTCAAGCACCTGATCGAGAGCTTCCCCGGACCCACCGAGGTAGTGCTTGAGATGGACACCACCTCTGGGCCCCGGCGCCTGCGCCTCGGCGAGGCCTACCGCGTCGCGCCGAGCCCGACTCTTCTGGCGGAGTTTGAGCAAGTACTTGCTGCAGCCTAGGGCTTGGCCAAGCCCTGCTTGCGCAGCTTCATCGCCAGCGCGATCTCCTGCTTCGTGGGTCCCGAGCGGTCCTTGCCTGGGGTCTCGAGCACGCAGGCCAGATCCTTGAAGGCCGGGGTCGAGAGGAAGACGGTGCAGCCCTTGCGGCCGAGCTCGCCCTCGCCGACGTTGGCGTGGCGGTCGCGGTTGGCGCCCAGCGGGGTCTGGGAGTCGTTGAGGTGCAGCGAGCCCAGACGCTCCAGTCCGACCTTGGCTGAGATCTCATCGAGCAGCGCGTCCATGCCCCCGCGCGTGCGAATGTCATAGCCCGAGGCGAACAGGTGGCAGGAGTCCAGGCACAGGCCCAACCGCGGCCCGCCACCCGCGGCCTCCAGCAGATCTGAGAGCTCATCGACGGAGCGTCCCAGCGTGCCGCCGGTGCCGGCGGTGTTCTCCAGGTGCAGCGGGCACTCCTCGCTTTCCGCGAGAGCCTCGGAGATCGCCTCCCCGGCGCGCTTGACCGCTGCGCCCACATCGCCCGTCTTCGCCGAACCGGGGTGCAGCACGACGCCGGTCGCTCCAATCTGCTGGCCCACGCGCAGGGAGTGGGTGAGGGAGAAAAGCGACTTGGCGCGGATGTCGGGGTCCTCGGAGGCGCAGTTGAGCAGGTACACCGCATGGATCAGCACGGCGTCGATCTCACTCGCGGCCATCGCCTCGCGGAAGGCGGCAATGCTCTCCTCGCTGTGGCTCGTGGGCCGCCACTGGCGCGGGGACTGGTTGAAGATCTGGATCGAGCGCGCGCCAAGCGCCTCGCCCCGTTCGATCGCCCTGGGCAGGCCGCCGGAGGGTGAGACGTGCGCGCCGATCAGCACAGCCGAGCACCGTCCGGGGTGCGTGAACGCAACAGGTGGAAAGCCGCGGCGACTGCCATGATGCGCGAACCCTATGCGTTTACGTTTCGCCCCATCGCCCACGGGCGCCCTGCACATCGGCGGGGCGCGCACGGCCCTGTTCAACTGGCTGCTCGCGCGCGGCGCCGCCGCGCGAGGCGAAGGCGAGGGCACGCTCGTGCTGCGCATCGAGGACACCGACCGCGAGCGCTCGACGCCCGAGAACGTCGAGCAGATCCTCGACGCACTGCGCTGGCTGAAGCTCGACTGGGACGAGGGGCCGATCTTGCAGACTGCGCGCTCCGAGCGCCACGGCGAGGCGCTCCAGGAGCTGCTGAAGTCCGGCCACGCCTACCGCTCCAGTGCGACGGCGGAGGACGTGAAGGCCTACAAACAGCGCCACGGCGCGCAGCGCGGTTTTCGCGGTGAGGACGAGCCACAAGGCGCAGTGCGCCTGCGCGTGCCCGAGGAGGGCGCGACGGTGGTGCACGACGTGATTCGCGGCGACACGCGCTTCGAGCACACGCACTTGGACGACCCGGTGATCGCGCGCTCGGACGGGTCGGTGCTCTACAACTTCGCCGTCGCGATCGACGACCTCGACGCCGGCATCACGCATGTGGTTCGCGGCGAGGATCACCTCTCGAACACGCCCAAGCAGCTGCTCGTGCTGGAGGCGCTCGGGGCGCCACAGCCAGTGTATGCGCACTTGCCGCTGCTACACGGTCCAGATGGGCGCAAGCTCTCAAAGCGCCACGGCGCGGCCTCGGTGCAGGAGCTGCGCGATGGCGGGTTCCTGCCGGAGGCGGTGCGCAACTATCTCGCGCTACTCGGGTGGGGCGCCGAGGGGGCCCAGGACACCGTCATGTCAACCGAGGAGCTGGTCGAGAAGTTCGCGCTGGAGCGCGTGAGCCGCAATCCCGCGCAGTTCGACGAGACCAAGCTGCGCTGGCTGAACGGCGTCTACATCCGCGCCCTGCCCCCCGCCGATCTCGCGCGACGTCTGGAAGCAGTACACCGGCCGGGCTGGACTCGATGAGGCCGCGAGGATCAGCCAGGAGAAGATCCAGACGCTCGCCGACTTCTGGCCGCTCGCGGGCTTCCTCCTCGACGGACCCGGCGATGACCCGAAGGCGCGCGCGAAGTGGCTGGACGAGCGCGGCAGGGACACGTTGGCCCAGGCGCGCGCGGCGCTCGCCGAGGTCGAGGGCTTCGACGAGCAGAGTGTGCAGCGCGCCCTGGAGAACCTGCAGGAGCGCCTGGAGTGTAAGCCGCGCGATATCTACCAGCCGCTGCGCGTGGCAATCGCCGGGACCGCGATCTCACCTGGCATCTTCGAGAGCGTCGCGCTGCTGGGACGCGAGGAGACGCTGGCGCGGATCGACGCGGCGCTGCAGGGTGCGCCGGCAGCTAGCTGAGCCGCGCTCGCGTCCGAACCGGCCGGCACTCCAACCGACAGGCGCCCGAACCTCGGCGGCGCCGGGGCGCCCGCGCCTGTGGCCAGATCGGCGGCGCCCAGGCTCAACCATCTGTCGAGAGCTGCCGATAGGACACGCGATAGGCGCCCAAGGGAATGGGCGGCGACGATACCAAGGTAGGTAAACAACGCATGCAGGCAACAGCTTCAACGCCGCAGAGGCGCGCGCAGGCAAAGGCCCCCGCGGCAGGTGCTCGCGCGGCCGGCTCAGCTGGAGCAGGCGTTCGTGCGGCCAAACCCGCGGGCAAGCCCGCCGGCGGTGCACCCGCGGGCACGCGCCACCAGAACGAGGGCCATGGCCGGCGCCTGACGCAGGCCTTCGAAGCGCTCGAGGCGTTCCCGGCACTCGCCGAGTCGCGCAAGCGCCTGCTGGCGGTGACCGCCAAGGATCACGTCGTCACAGCTGACGTGGTCGCCGCGGTCGAGTCAGACGTGGCGCTGATCATCGCAGTGCTGCGCATGGCCAACCAGGCGCAGGGCGCCCGCGCCCGCGTTGACACCGTGGTGGGCGCCGTGGAGCTGCTCTCCCCCCAGGCGGTGCAGGCGCTCGCGAGCAGGCTGCGCACGTTTGACTTCTTCGAGCGCGCAAGCCTGTGGGACGCAGCGCCCGAGCGCTTCCGGCTGCACGCGCTGGCTACCCAGCACGCAGCCGACCGGCTCGCCGGAGAGGTCGGCTACGAGCACCGTGACCGCCTGACGGTGACGAGCCTGCTGCACGACATCGGCAAGCTGGTGCTGCTGCACGCCTATCCCGGCTACCCCGCGCAGGTGCACCAGGGCGCGCAGACCCCCGAGGAGCGCATCCACCAGGAGCGTCGCGAGCTGGGCGTCGATCATGCGCTCGTCGGCGGCGTGCTCGCCCGGCGCTGGGGGCTGCCGGTGGGCGTGGCGACGGTGATCGAACGCCACCATAGCCCCGAGGCCGTCGGCGAGGCCGCGTTCGTGCGCCTGGCGGACATGCTTGCCCACTACGCCCAGGGCGCGCCCGTCTCGCCCGCGGAGATGCTGCAGAGCGCGCGCATGATCGGGCTCGGCCCGGCGGAGCTGCGCAGGGTGATGTACGAGCTGCCCAACCCCGTCAACCAGCGCCAGCGCCACGTCGATCCGTGCCCCCTGTCGGCGCGTGAGCTGAGCGTGTTGCAGCGTCTGGCTGAGGGCAAGGTCTACAAGCAGATCGCCCACGAGCTGACGCTCTCGACGAGCACGGTGCGCACACACCTGCACAACATCTACGGCAAGCTGGGTGCCGTTGATCGCGCCCAGGCTGTCCTGATCGCGACCGAGCGCGGCTGGTTGTAAGAAGCGCCGGGTCGGCCAGCCGAGCCAGGCTTGCCCGATGCATCCAGCAGCCGCTCTTTAGTCCCGTCGCGTAGCATCGCCAGCGTGATGAGCGGATGATCTCGATCACCAGCAAGTCCCCCTATGCGGTGCTGGCGCTGGCCGAGCTGGGGCGCAGCGCGGGCTCGGGGCCGGTGCCGATCAGCGAGTTGGCGCGGCGACGCGAGGTGCCGGTGCAGTTCCTGGAGCAGCTGTTCGCGGTGCTGCGCCGCGCGGGAGTGCTGAGCTCACAGCGCGGGGTCAAGGGGGGATATCGATTCGCCCGTGAGCCTTCGAGTGTGACGGTGTTGGAGGTGGTGGAGCTGCTCGACGGACCGCTGGGGCGCGACTCCCAGGGCGTCTTTGCCGACGCGGCACGGGCGGCGCGCAAGGTGCTGGAAGAGACGACGATCGCCGACGTGATCGAGCGCGAGACGCGCGAGGCGGGGTCGAGCATGTACTACATCTGACCTGCGTCTCAGCCCTCCGTGCCAGCACATGGACCGGCATCTTCAGCTGTCCGGGCAAGCTCCTGGCTGGCAACTTCGGTCGCCTGCGCCAGCTCCATGATTGTCACGTCCAACGCCGCGGCGATCTTCAGCACGGTGGTCCACGCCGGATTGCTCACGCCGCGCTCCGCTCGCACGTATGCCGTGACGCTCAGACCGGAGCGGTGGATCACGGCCTCTTGAGTCTCACCGCGTCGCTCGCGCAACCGGCGAATCGCAGCGGCGAGAGCGGGATCCGGTGGCTCGGAAGTTGGCACGAGCCAAACATGCCTGGAACCAGTGCGCTAGTCCAGGGCGCAGTGCACTGGTTCAACCGAACCTGTAGGCTGGCCGCGCGCAGGGCTCATCCCCACAGGAGCCGCCCTGGCACGCGCGGGCCGGCGTTGGGTGCGCTCCAGCCAATGCCTGGCGCCGGCCCGACCTTTAGGTGGATCGAGGAAGCAGCGGGGCGTGGTGCAGGGGAAGGGCGGGCGTGGCGCAGTTCAGAGCAAGAGCCCGATGCGCTGCAGGGCGCGGTCGCGCTTGACGACGTACATCGCGCGGTCGGCCTCCACGAGGACCTCGGTGTCGGTGATGGTGGAGTGGTCGATCAGCGCGAAGCCGACGGAGCCGGCGAGGTGCACGACGCTCTCGCCGGCGTCGACGCCGCAGGCTTCGATCACGCGCATCAGGTCCTCGGCGACGATCTCGGCGCCCTCGCGGTCCATGTGGGGCAGAAGGACCGCGAACTCGTCGCCGCCGAGGCGGGCGACGAGGTCGGTGGTGCGCAGACGGCGGGTGAGGGTGCGGGCGACGGCCTTCAGGGCGTCGTCGCCGACCTTGTGGCCGTGGTGGTCATTGACCTGCTTGAAGCCGTCGAGGTCGATCGCCAAGAGCGCGGCCTGCTCGGAGTAGCGCTGGCAGCGGCCGAGCTGGAGCTTGAGGTCGTGCTCGAACAGGCGCCGGTTGCGAAGGCCGGTGAGCGGGTCGTGGTCGGCGAGGTGGCGCAGGTGCTCTTCGAGGTGCTTGCGCTCGGAGATGTCCTGCATCTGGACGATGAAGTGCAGCGGCTCGTCGTGCTGGTCGCGCACAAGCGAGAAGGAGAGCAGCGCCGACATCGCCTCACCGGCGGCATTGAAGTAGCGCTTCTCGGTCTGGAAGGTGGGTATCTCGCCGTCGAGCAGCTGCTGGCGCCGCGCGGTGTCGTTGGTGGCGTCTTCGGGGTGGGAGATGTCGGCGAAGCGCTTGCCGATCAGCTCGTCGGAGGTGTAGCCCGTGATGTCGCAGAGGGCCTGGTTGACGAGCACCCAGCGGCCCTCCTGGTCGATCAGGCCGGTGCCGATGGGGGCGCGTTCAAAGAGCAGCTCGAAGTGCTCGGAGGGCGGCTCGGGCGCGGCGAGTGAGGCGTCGAGCACGACGGCCACGCCACCAGCGATCACGGCGGTGGCCGGCGGGTGGTGTACCGAGAGCGGGCCGACGTCGATCGTCAGGTGGTGGGCGCCGTCCGCGGTACGGATCTTGCGCGAGCGCGTCTCACCCTGCAGCGCGGAGCGGCAGAGCGGCTCGATCGTCGACCACAGCTCGGGCGGGAAGGCCGCAGAGACGGGGCGTCCCTCGCTGTATACCGAGGGATCCTGGCCGGGCGCCAGCGTGTGTCCGGCGGTGAGCGTGAAGCGCAGGTCGGAGTCGAAAACCATGATTGAGGCATCCATGTAGCCCTATTCGGTATTTGCCGACTATTTCACCGATGCTGGGCGAGGTATTGCGCAGACGTTGGAGGACACACCCAAGGCCGCGCCCCACTATTGTCGTGGTGGATATGGCCCAAATCCCGATCAACATTGCAGCACTTGTCGGCGGGACGCCGCTGGTGGAGTTGACGCGGATGCTCGACGGGCAGGCGTCGGAGGGCGGGGCGCGGGTGTTCGGGAAGCTCGAGTACCTGAACCCCGGAGGGAGCGTGAAGGACCGCATCGGCGTGGCGATGATCGAGGCGGCGGAGGCGGCGGGCGAGATCGAGCCCGGGCGCACACGGATCGTTGAGGCGACGAGCGGAAATACGGGGATCGCGCTGGCGATGGTGTGCGCGGCGAAGGGGTACGAGCTCGTGCTGACGCTGCCGCAGGGCATGAGCCGCGAGCGTGAGAGTCTGTTGAAGCTCTACGGGGCAGAGGTGCGGATAACGGAGTCGCTGGGGGGGATGCACGAGGCCGTCCAGGCCGCGCGCGAGCTGGCACAGGAGCCCGACGCATGGCTGCCCGACCAGTTCTCCAACCCGGCCAATCCGGAGGTGCACAGGCGCACGACCGGCCCGGAGATCGAGCGCGCGCTGGGGGGTGCGCCCGACGTGCTCGTCGCGGGAGTGGGCACGGGCGGGACGATCACCGGTGCGGGCGAGTACCTGCGCGAGCGCAACCCCGCCCTGCGCGTCGTGGCGGTCGAGCCGCAGAGCTCGGCGGTGCTGTCGGGCGCGAAGCCCGGCCCCCACCGCATCCAGGGCATCGGCGCGGGCTTCGTGCCACCGGTGCTCAACCGCGCGCTGCTCGACGAGGTGCTGAGCGTGAGCGACGAGGACGCGATTCACACGGCCTGGCGCTGCTCGCGGCGCGAGGGCATTCTGGCGGGCATCTCCTGTGGGGCGGCGCTGTGGGCGGCGCTGCGGGTCGCGGTGCGCCCGGAGAGCGCGGGGCAGCGGATCGTCGTGGTGATGCCGGACTCCGGCGAGCGCTACGTGTCGCAGGCGTTCTTCGCACCCTGAGCCGCAGGGGAGGGCCGCTAGGCTGTGGACATGCTCGGAGTGGGTTCCTTCGCGCGGGTCGTCAGGGAGCTGCGCTGCGAGGTGTCGGCGGCGCGCGACCGCGACCCGGCCGCCCGCGGCGTCGGTCCGGCGGAGATCTTGGCGACGTGGCCAGGGATCCACGCGCTGCTCTCCCACCGCGTGGCGCACGCGATGTATGAGTCGGGTGTGCCGCTGCTGCCGCGCACGCTTTCGATGGCGACGCGGGCGCTCACCGGGATCGAGATCCATCCGGCGGCGCAGATCGGACAGGGGCTGTTCATCGATCACGGCGCGGGAGTGGTGGTCGGCGAGACGGCCACGATCGGGCGCGACGTGACGCTCTACCAGGGTGTGACGCTGGGGGGGACGGGGTTTGCCACCGGCAAACGGCACCCCACGGTGCAGGACAACGTGACGATCGGCTCAGGTGCCAAGCTCCTGGGCCCGATCACGATCGGACATGGGGCGAAGATTGGCGCTAACAGCGTGGTGATCACCGACGTGCCGCCGAATACGACGGTCGTGGGCAACCCGGGGCATCCAGTGCGCGTCGACGGCCGCCGCCCGGAGGGGCCGGATGCCGACTGGATCCACCTGCCCGATCCGATCGCCGAGGCGCTCGCGGGGATGGCGAGCCGCGTGGGGGCTCTGGAGCGCGCGGTGAGCGAGCTCTCGGGTGGCAAGACGCAGGCGCCGCCCGCGACGGTGACGCAGCTGCGGCCGGTGAAGGGTCAGAACCCGGCGGGCGGGTAGGCCTGGCGTGAGGCCCGGCAGCGCCTTGAGGGGCCGCACGGCGCCCCGGACGGGGCTGAAGACCGGCTCCTGGGCTGAAGATCGGGCCCTCGGGGCTGAAGACCGGCCCCACATCTATCCTGGAGGAAGATGGCGCACAACCCCCACGCCGAGCACCTACAGGAGCTGCTGGAGGGGCTCAACGAGCCCCAGCGCGAGGCTGTCACGCACGGCGAGGGGCCGCTCCTGATCCTGGCGGGCGCGGGCAGCGGCAAGACGCGCGTGCTGACCCATCGCATCGCCTACCTTGTGTTCACCGACCAGGCGCAGGCGGGCGAGATCCTCGCGATCACCTTCACGAACAAGGCCGCCCAGGAGATGCGCGGGCGCGTGGAGCGGATGCTGGGCCACGGTACGCGCGGGATGTGGCTGATGACGTTCCATGCCGCCTGTGCGCGCATCCTGCGCAGCGAGGCCGAGCGGCTGGGGTACACGCGCCAGTTCACGATCTACGACCAGGCCGACGCGCGGCGGCTGGTGAAGCGCAGCATCGAGGGCCTCGGAATCGACCCCAAGCGCTTCACGCCCGTGGCGATCCACAGCCAGATCTCCGCCGCCAAGAACCGCCTGCGCGACTCCAAGGAGTACGCGCAGATGGTGGGGGGCTACTTCGAGCAGACCGTCGCCGAGGTTTACGGCGTGTACGAGCGCGAGCTGCACCGCATGAATGCGATGGACTTCGACGATCTGCTGTTTCGCACGGTGGACCTGCTGGAGCTGTTCGAGGAGGTGCGCGAGCGCTACGCGCAGGCGTTCAGGCACGTGCTGGTGGACGAGTACCAGGACACCAACTATGCGCAGTACCGCTTCCTGCAGCTTTTGGTGGGCGGTGGGCGTGAGGAGCCCACCCACGGCCGCAGAGTGAGCCCAGAGGGTGGCGCAGACGGCCGCAGGCCGGCAAGCCGGGCCCCTCATCTTCGATCGATTGGCCACCGCAATCTGGCGGTGGTGGGCGACGACAGCCAGTCGATTTACGGATTCCGCGGCGCGGACGTGCGCAACATCCTCGACTTCCAGGAGGACTTCCCCGACGCGCGTGTGGTGAAGCTGGAGCAGAACTACCGCTCGACGCAGACGATCCTCTCCGCCGCGAACGCGGTGATCGCCAACAACCGCGGCGGCATCGCCAAGCGCCTGTGGAGCGAGCTCGGCGAAGGCGAGCCGATCCACGTGCGCGAGCTGGAGGACGAGTACGCCGAGGCGCGCTACGTGGTGGGCGAGCTGGAGCGCCTCGTCGACGAGGGCGCGAGTCGCTCGGAGGTCGCGATCTTCTACCGCACGAACGCCATGAGCCGGGTGCTGGAGGACACGCTCGTGCGCCGCGAGATCGCCTATCAGGTGATCGGCGGGACGAAGTTCTACGAGCGCGCAGAGATCAAGGACGCGGTCGCCTATCTGTCCCTGCTGGCGAACTCCCAGGACGTGGTGAGCTTCACGCGCATCGTCAACTCGCCACGGCGCGGGATCGGGCAGACCTCGGTGGGCCGCGTGCTCGCGCACGCCGACGCGCTCGGCATCCCGATCTGGGAGGCGGCGGCGAACCCTGCCCAGGTGCCCGGGCTGGGGGCGGCAGCGCAGAAGGCGCTGGTGCGCTTCATGGACACAATGCGAGGACTGCGTCGGATGATCGCAGGCGCGGTCGTCGACGAGGAGGGCCCGCTCGCCCGCGATCGGGATCAATCCAGCCTCGTCGTCCACGACCAGGATCGATCGGCGCTAGCTCATGAGGACGTCACCTCCGCAGGGGATCCCATTCCCGTGGGCGAGCTCCTGGAGGCCGTGCTCTCGCAGACGGGCTACGTCGAGGCGCTCGAGGCCGAACGGACGATCGAGGCGCAAGGGCGCATCGAGAACCTCGAGCAGCTCGTGCAGGTGGGCCGCGAGTGGGACGCCACCACTGAACCCTCGCGCGAGTCGCTTGATTCCTTCCTGCAGCAGATCGCGCTGATGGCCGACGCCGACTCGCGCCGCGACGGCGAGAGCCTTGTGACGCTGATGACGTTGCACAACGCCAAGGGACTCGAGTATCCGCTCGTGTTCGTGGTGGGCTGCGAGGATGGCGTGTTCCCGCACTCGCGCGCGCTCGACGAGGGCGACGTGGAGGAGGAGCGGCGTCTCTTCTACGTGGGTGTGACGCGCGCGATGCGCGCGCTGTACCTGACCCACGCGCGACGGCGCTCGGTGTTCGGCTCCCCCTCGACCCCAGGACTGCCGAGCCGCTTTCTCGACGAGATCCCCTCCGAGCTGACGGACTTCGAGGAGCAGCCTGCGCGCGGTTGGGGCTCGCCGAGCGTCTCGCGAGGGTGGGGTCAGCCGACCCCTTCCAATGGGGTCACCCGGCGGCGGCGACGCCACGACGAGAACATCGGTGCGGACGATGTGGGCCATGGCGACAGCTGGGATGGTGTCGACGTGCCGGCGACCCCGATCCGCGCGTTTCGCCTCGGCCAGGACGTCACGCACCCGGCCTTCGGCGATGGCGTCGTCACCGGCGTGGAGCCCGGCGGGGTGATCGTGGTGCGCTTCACCGACGACGGCTCCGAGCGCAAGCTGATGGCCGAGTACGCGCAGGTGAGCTGAGGGGCCGCAAGTCATTCCAGCGCCGTGCGGCACCGCGGCGTTCGGCGCCGCACGAATGGACAGGGCTGAAGCCTTCTCGTGCTGCGCTTCACCCGGCCGAGCCCATACGATCTGGTCAATGGCCGCCACGGTAATCGACGGCAAGGAGATCGCCACGCGCGTGCGCGGCGAGGTGGCGCGCGACGTGCAGGCGTTCGCTGAGCAGACGGGCCGCCCCCCGGGCCTAGCGACAGTACTCGTCGGCGAGGATGCGGGGTCGGCGGTGTACGTTGGCGCTAAGCAGCGTGCCTGCGCGGAGGTGGGGATGGCGGCGTTCGACAAGCGCCTGCCGGCAGACACGCCGTTCCTTGTGCTGGAGGAGCTGTTGGAGGATCTCAACCGCGACCCGGCGGTGAGCGGAGTACTGCTGCAGCTGCCCGTGCCCGCGCAGCTCGACGGGCCCGAGCTGACCGGGCTGATCCACCCGGCGAAGGACGTCGACGGACTGACGCCGGTCAACGCGGGGCTGCTCGCGCTAGGGCGCCCCGGCCTGCGCCCATGCACGCCCTCGGGGGTGATGGAACTGCTGGCGAGCGTCGGTGTGGAGCTCGAAGGCGCCGAGGCGGTCGTCGTCGGGCGCTCGAACCTGTTCGGCAAGCCGATGGCGCAACTGCTGCTCGCGGCGAACGCGACGGTGACCGTGTGCCACTCGCGCACTCGCGACCTACCGGGCGTCTGCGCGCGCGCAGACGTGCTGATCGCCGCAGTCGGACGCCCGCGGATGGTGCGCGGCGAGTGGGTCAAGGAGGGCGCGGTCGTGATCGACGTGGGCGTCAACCGCCTTACGCCCGAGGCCGCCGGCAATAAGAGCGGGCTCGTCGGCGACGTCGAATACTCGGAGGCGGTCGAGCGCGCGAGCGCGATCACGCCGGTGCCGGGCGGCGTGGGGCCGATGACGATCGCGATGCTCCTGCGCAACACGCTGGTGGCGGCCCGCCGTCAGGCCGGGATCGAGGATGATTCCTGAGATGAGTGCAGCGGAGCCTCTGAGGAGCGAGTCACCGAGTCGCCGGCCGAGGTCGGACGCGTGAGCCTGCGCCGTCTGCGCTCCGGTGAGCTGATCGCGCTCGCGGGGGCGATTTGCGTGATCGTCGCGCTGACGCTGCCCTGGTATGAAGCGGCCGGGCGCAACCTCACCGCGTGGGCGACCTTCGGACCAGCCGTCGCGCTCTTGATGCTCTCCGCCGCCGCCGGACTGGCGCTTGTCGTGGCGACCGTCACCGAGCGCTCGACCGCGCTGCCGGTGGCGGCGGCCATCTGGGGCACGACGCTGGGGTTCGTCGGCGTGGTAGCGGCGGTGGTGCGGGTGCTGGAGCGACCGGAGAACGCCACCGCCCTGTGCGCCGGGGCGTGGCTGGGATTGATCGGCGCCGTGGCGCTGCTGGCGGGCAGCTGGCAGTCGATGCGCGACGAACGCACGGGGCTCTATCCGCCGGCGGACGTCGAAGCGCGTCCCCCGCCGTCCTGACGCCGGCCACGGGCGCCCCTCCCGGGGCGAGCGGCGAGTCGGCTCTTTCCTCCCGTCCCTCATCCTGTGACGCGAGCCATAGAATCCCCGCCGTGATCGATCGCGACGAGGTCCTGCACGTGGCGCGCCTGGCTCGCCTGAGTCTGAACGACGCCGAGGTGGAGTCGATGGCCGGAGAGCTCTCCGCGGTGCTCGACCACATCGCCAAGATCGGCGAGCTCGACCTGGACGACGTTGCGCCGACGGCACACGTGGTCGAGGTCACCGGTGGGCTGCGCCCCGACGAGCCGCGCGCGTCGCTGCCGCGCGAGGTGGCGCTCGCGCAGGCTCCGGCCGTGAGCGCCGATGGGTTTTTGGTACCAAGCCCGCAGGCATGACTCCAGTAACCACATATACCTCGCCCTCACGAGGGGGGTGTAGATGACGCTGACGGACATCATCTCCCTCACCGCGGCGCAGGCGGCGGCGGCGATCGGCGCCGGTGAACTGTCCGCCGGCGAGCTGTTCGACGCCTATCGAGCCCGCGCGGCGGCTGACGAGCTCAACTGCTTCACCTGGGTGGCCGAGGGTGGCAGCGACGCGGCCCACACGGCGGAGCGGAGCGGAGCCTTTCCTCTTAATGGAGTCCCGCTCGCCGTCAAGGATCTGTTCTGCACCGAGGGTGTGCCCAGCCAGTCGGGCTCGCGGATCTTGGAGGGCTATCTGCCGCCCTACACCGCCACGGCCGTCGCGCGGCTCGCGCGAGCTGGGGCGCCGCTGCTCGGCAAGACCAACCAGGACGAGTTCGCGATGGGCTCCTCCACCGAGAACTCCGCCTACGGGCCGGTGCGCAACCCGTGGGACCGCGAGCGCGTGCCCGGCGGCTCCTCGGGTGGGAGCGCCGCGGCGGTCGCCGCCGGCCTCGCGCCTTGGGCGCTGGGAACCGATACCGGCGGCTCGATCCGCCAGCCCGCCGCGCTGTGCGGGATCGTCGGCCTGAAGCCGACCTACGGGGCCGTCTCGCGCTACGGGATGATCGCCTTCGCCTCCTCGCTCGACCAGGCCGGGCCGCTCACGCGCGACGTGACCGACGCCGCGCTGATGCTCCGGCACATGGTCGGCCAGGACCCATGTGACGCCACCTCACTCGCGTTCGAAGGCGAGATCGCGCTGCCGAGCGCCGAGCGGCTCGACGGCGTGCGTCTGGGGGTACCCGTCGAGCTGACCGGCGAAGGCATCGATACAGGCGTGCTCGCGTCTTTTCAGATGGCGCTCGCGCATGCCCGGGAGCTAGGCGCGGAGGTGCGGGAGGTCGCGCTGCCGCACGCGCCGCACGCACTCTCTGCCTACTACGTGCTGGCGCCCGCCGAGGCGTCCTCCAACCTCGCGCGCTTCGACGGCGTGCGCTATGGCGCCCGCGCCGCCGACGCGAGCGACCTGACCGACATGTATACGCGCACGCGCCACGACGGCTTCGGCGCCGAGGTCAAGCGGCGGATCATGCTCGGCACCTACGCGCTCTCCTCGGGTTACTACGACGCCTACTACGGGCGTGCCCAGCGCGTGCGCACGAAGATCGCCGAGGACTTCCGCGAGGCCTTTGGCGAGGTCGACTTCATCGTCACGCCCACCGCGCCCACGGTCGCCTTCCGCCTGGGCGAGAAGACCCAGGACCCGTGGTCGATGTATCTCAACGACTACTGCACCGTGCCGATGTCGCTGGCGGGCATCCCTGCGATCTCGATCCCCTGCGGCCTCAGCGAGGGGCTGCCCGTGGGCCTGCAGATCGCCGGGCCCGTGTTCAGCGAGAACGCGCTGCTCGACGCCGCCTTCGCGCTGGAGCGGGCGCTCGGTTTCGACGGCTCGCCGGCCCGCATGATTGGAGCGGCGTCATGAACGCCCGCATGCGCGTAAGGCCGGGCGGGGTTTGCTCGCACGTCGGTCCGGGCATAGAGCGGGGCCGAGCATGAGCGCCGTCGCGTACGAGCCGGTCATCGGCCTGGAGATTCACGTGCAGCTCGCCACCGCGACGAAGATGTTCTGCGGCTGTGAGCTCTCCTTCGGCGAGCCCCCCAACACGCGCACCTGCCCGGTCTGCCTCGGGTTGCCCGGGAGCCTGCCGGTGGCCAACGCGCAGGCGGTGCACTTCGGCCTGATGATCGGCCTCGCGCTCGACTCGGAGCTCGCGCCGCGTTCGATCTTCCACCGCAAGAACTATTTCTATCCCGACCTGCCCAAGGGGTACCAGATCTCCCAGTACGACGAGCCGCTGTGCGGCGGCGGGCGGCTGGGGGAGGTGCGCATCCACCGCGTGCATCTGGAGGAGGACGCCGCCAAGCTCGTGCACGTCGGCGCGAGCGGGCGCATCCACGGCTCGGACGCCTCGATCGTGGACTTCAACCGCGGCGGCACGCCGCTCGCGGAGATCGTCACCGAGCCCGACCTGCGCTCCGGCGAGGAGGCGCGCGAGTGGCTGCAGCTGCTGCGCACCACCCTGCGCCAGCTGGGGGTGAGTGACGTGAACATGGAGGAGGGCTCGCTGCGCTGCGACGCCAACATCTCGCTGCGCCCCGTCGGGTCACAGGAGCTGGGAGTGAAGACCGAGCTGAAGAACATGAACTCCTTCCGCTTCATCGAGCGCGGCATCCGCGCCGAGGTCGCCCGTCAGGAAAAGCTCCTGCGCGCCGGCGAGCAGGTGGTGCAGGAGACGCTGCACTTCGACCCGGCTTCAGAGCGCATCACCTCGCTGCGCAGCAAGGAGGAGGCGCACGACTACCGCTACTTCCCCGAGCCCGACCTGCTGCCCGTGGCGATCGAGGAGTCGATGCTCGCGCGGGCGCGCGCAGCGATGCCCGAGCTGCCGGCGGCTCGCGCCGAGCGCCTGGAGCGCGAGCTGGGCCTCAGCTCCGACAGCGCGCGCCAGCTGGCCTTCCGCGCCGAGCTGGGCGACTACTTCGAGGCGGCCCTCTCCGCCGGTGTGGACCCTGCACCGCCGGCGCAGGTGCTGGCTAACTGGGTGCTCAGCGATCTGGTGGGGCGGCTCGGAGATGGCGATGGTGGGAGCGCCGGTGGCCCGGTGGCCGCCGGCGAGGGCGTCAGCGCCGCCTCAGCCGGGGATCCTTCCTCTTCGCGTGTGCGCCCCGCGGCGCTGGCCGCGCTCGTCGGGTTGGTTGCCGCCAAGCGCATCAGCGTCGGTGCGGGCCGCCAGGTGCTCGATCGGCTCGTGGCCGACGGCGGCGACCCGCTCGCCATCGTGCAGGCCGAGGGTCTGGAGGCGATGGACGACGGCGAGGATCTCGCGGCGATCGTCGCCGCGGCGCTCGCTGCTAATGCCGAGGCGGCCGAGCGGGTCAAGGGCGGCAATGCCAAGGCGATCGGCCCGATCGTCGGCCACGTCATGCGCGAGACCAAGGGCCGCGCGGATGGCGGCGAGGTCACGCGGTTGGTTCACGAGCAGCTCGGCCTATGAGGGTGGCGCAGCCGGCCGTCAGGCCGGTGAGCCGGGCCCCTCGATTTCCTGTCAGACTGAGGCCATGAACGAGCCTGCATCTCCGTCATCCCGCCCGATTGGTCGTACGATCGTCGCGGGGCTGATCCTCGTCCTTGCCGGCTGGGTGTTGCTGCACTTTCTGATCGGCATTGCCACGGCACTCGCTGGTGTCGTCGTGTTTGTGGTCGCGGTCATCGCCGTTATCTGGGCGCTGCGCGTGATCCTTTAGGGTCGCGCGATGCCCTATGTGATCATTGCCGTCTGCTTCGGCTTTGCCGGTGGCATTGTCGGCAAGATCAAGGGCTCCTCGTTCGTGCTGTGGTTTTTGATTTCGATGGCCGTCCCGATCATGGGCCTCCTCGCGGCGATCGCCTACCGCTCCGAGCGTGACGAGCCGCGCCGTCAGTGCCCGCGCTGCGGGCGGGTGACGAAGCTCTACGACGCGGTCTGCACGCGCTGCGGCGCCGAGCTCG
The DNA here is from genome assembly GCA_963723045.1 of uncultured Solirubrobacterales bacterium. Lineage (GTDB taxonomy): Bacteria > Actinomycetota > Thermoleophilia > Solirubrobacterales > Solirubrobacteraceae > Palsa-744. Next base: position 1,379,727 of record CAVROU010000001.1, read on the forward strand.
AGTTCCCCGAGGTGGTGCTCGCGCCGGAATCCTTTGAGTCTGGGCGGGCGGCGCACACGTGAGCACCGCCGCTGCTCCGGGCGGCTCGCGCGAGGATCAGGCCCCCGCCGGGGCGGATATAACCACGGGGATGGACTCACAGGCCGCCCCAGCATCCGAGAAATCCTCGTTGATCTCCCGCGTAATCCACCGCTGGGGGTTCGAGGACGAGCGCGACCTGCTGCTGCGCGTCGTGCAGCCCGGGCTGGTCGGCCTGATCGACGGGACCGTCTCTTCGATCGCGCCGATCTTCGCCGCCGCGGTGTCCTCGAATTCGCACACCGCGTTCGTCGTGGGGATCGCGGTCGCACTGGGAGCGGGCATCAGCATGGGGGTCTCCGAGGCGCTCTCGGACACCGGGGAAAGCACCGGTCGCGGCACGCCGCTGGTCCGCGGCTCGATCACCGGTGGGATGACGGCGCTGGGCAGCATCTTCCACACGCTGCCCTTCCTGATCCCCGACACGCACGAAGCGCTGATCGTCGCCGGCATCGTCGTGGCGATCGAGCTGTTCGTGATCGCCTGGGTGCGCCAGCGCTTCCTCGATGTGTCGCTGCGCTCCTCGCTGATCGTCGTGACGCTCGCCGGCGCGATCGTGCTTGCGATCGGCATCGCGGTGGGTGCCTCATGAGGATCGCCTCCGCGCCCCGCGGGCCGCTACCCAGCGCTCCGCGGGCCCAGTGAAAACCCGCTGATAAACTCGCTCTTCACACGGCGGGGACTCGCGTCCTCGCCTTGTCGTTCCCTGAGTCGATACGAAAGGAGGTCGAAGCGATGCGTGCAGTAGATGCACTGATGGAATGCCTGAAGGCGGAGGGTGTGGACGTCGTCTTCGGCCTGCCCGGTGGCGCCAACCTCCCCACCTACGACGCCTTCGTTGATGGCGGCATCCGCCACATACTCGTGCGCCACGAGGCCGGCGGCGGTCACGCCGCGCAGGGCTACGCCAAGGCGACGGGCAAGGTCGGGGTGGCGTTTGCGACGAGCGGCCCGGGAGCGACCAACCTGATCACCCCGATCTGCGACGCGATGATGGACTCCGTGCCGGTCGTGTTCATCACCGGCCAGGTGCGCACCGAGCTGCTCGGCACCGACGGCTTCCAGGAGGCCGACACGATCGGCATCACGATGCCGATCGTCAAGCACTCCTTCATGATTCAGCACCCGCTGGAGATCCCCCGCGCGATCCACGAGGCGTTTCACATCGCGCGCACGGGGCGACCCGGGCCGGTGCTGGTGGACATCCCGCAGGACCTCTCGCGCGCGGAGATCGACTACGAGCCCGTGACCGACGTGCGCCTGCCCGGCTACCAGCCGACGCTCGAGGGCAACCAGAAGCAGATCCGTCAGGCCGCCAAGGCGCTCGCCGCCGCACAGCGCCCGGTGATCTACGCGGGCGGAGGTGTCGTCAACGCGAACGCCTCCGAGGAGCTGGTGGAGTTCGCACGCAGCGACCGCTTCCCGGTGACGTGCACGCTGATGGGGCTCGGCGCTTACCCCGCACGCACCCCGGAGGGGAAGCCCGACCCTCAGTGGCTCGGTATGCTGGGCATGCACGGCACGCGCACCGCCAACTATGCGATGGACGAGGCCGATCTGATCTGCGCGGTGGGGGCGCGCTTTGACGATCGCATCACCGGCAAGCTCTCGGAGTTCGCGCCGCGCGCGAAGTTCATCCACATCGACGTGGACCCGGCGGAGATCTCCAAGAACGTCCCCGCGCACATCCCGATCGTGGGCGACGCCAAGCACGTGCTCGCCAAGCTGCTCGTCGAGTACCGCGCGCTCAGCGCCGACCCGGCGCGCCTAGAGCAGTGGTGTGAGCGGATCGAGGGCTGGCGCGCCAAGTACCCCCTCGGGTACGAGGACAGCACCGATACCGAGATCAAGCCGCAGTACATGATCCAGGCGCTGCACGAGGCCACCGGCGGCGAGGCGATCGTCTCCAGCGACGTCGGCCAGCACCAGATGTGGGCTGCGCAGTACTACGACTTCCCCGCGCCGCGGCGCTGGATCAACTCCGGCGGCCTGGGCACGATGGGCTTCGGGTTGCCCGCCGCGATGGGCGCCGCCGTCGGCTGCCCCGATCGCCTGGTGTGCTGCATCGCCGGCGACGGCTCCGTGCAGATGAACATTCAGGAGCTCGCCACCTGCGCGCAGGACGACATCCCCATCAAGGTGTTCATCATGAACAACGGCTACCTCGGCATGGTGCGCCAGTGGCAGGAGCTCTTCTGGGACGGCCGCTACAGCCACGTCGACACGGGTAAGTACCCCGACTGGGTGAAGCTCGCCGAGGCCTACGGCGCCACGGGTATGCGTTTTGAAGACAAGACGACGCTTGTCGAGGACATGCGGCGCGCGATCGCCACCGAGGGTCCCGTGCTCGTCGACGTGCGGGTGACGCGCGAGGAGAACACCTACCCGATGATTCCCGCCGGCCAGGCCGCCCGGGAGATGGTGGGATGACCCGCATGCTGGAGGTGAGCAACTGATGGGTGAACCGGCAACGAAGGAGCCGCTCAGCCTCGAGGAGCTGCAAGCGGCGGGCAGTCTGCGCACGGGGCGCAAACACGTCCTCTCGATCCTCGTGGAAAACAAGTCCGGTGTGCTCACGCGCATCGCCGGGCTGTTCGCTAGGCGCGGATTCAACATCGACACGCTCACGGTCGGCCCCACCGACGACGAGCGCATCTCGCGCGTGACGCTCACAGTCGACGGCGCGCTGCACCCGATCGACCAGGTGACAAAGCAGCTGCACAAGCTGATCAACGTGCTCAAGATTCGCGATCTGGAGCCCGGGGATACAGTCTCGCGCGAGCTCGCGCTGTTCAAGATCTCCGCCGACGGAGTCCAGCGGGGCGAGCTGATGCAGATCACCGAGATCTTCCGCGGCAAGGTCGTCGACGTCACCAAGCGCTCGGTGATCGTCGAGATCACCGGCACCACGGAGAAGATCGAGGCCTTCGAGAGCATGGTGCGCCCCTTCGGGCTGATCGAGATGATGCGCACCGGCGAGATAGCCATCTCACGAGGCCGGGGTGAGACGTAGCCCGGGCGGACTTCGCGCGGACTGCGCCCGAGTCGCCGTTCACTCTCGGCGAGGCGGATCGCGACCGTCTGTTCGCGCGCCTGGACCTGGCCGTACAGCGCGCGCGGCGCAGCGGGCGCTCGACGCTGGCGACGCTGACACTGGCGCTCGACCCGCAGGTCGATCCGAGTGCCGTCGTATGCGCCTCGCGGCGGCGCGGCGAGCCGTGGTTCGTGTTCGAGCAGCCCGAGCGCAAACAGGTCGCGCTCGCCGCGCTGGGGGAGGTCACGAGCCTCGTCGCGCACTGGCTGCGAGCGCTTCGCCACAGTCGCCGACCGCTGGCGCGCACTGTCTGCGGCAGCCGTCAGCGATCCACCGGGGGACCCGACCGCGGTGTGGCGGGAGGGCCCGGTGGGGCGGGTGGGGGTCCAATCGCCGTCGGCGGTTTCTCCTTCGCCCAGGACGGGGGCTCCTCGCCGCCGTGGGGCGGCTTTGAGCCCGCATCGCTGGTCGTGCCCGAGGTGGCGCTCGCCCGCGACGAGCACCAGGGGGAGCGCCGCGTGCGCCTGACGCTCTCCGCGCTCGCGGCGCCCGACGATACGCCCGAGGATCTGCTCGCGCGCCTGCAGCGGCGCCTGGAGGAGCTGCGCTCGCGTCCGCTGGCGCTGCTCGACCCCGCGCCCGCCGGGCGCTGCAAGGTCGCGAGCACGATGGCGCCCGAGCACTACGAAGGCGCGGTCGCGCGAGCAGTCGAGCTGATCCGCCGGGGGGACCTGCAGAAGATCGTGCTCGCGCGCGAGGTGCAGGTGCACGCGCCCGCCGCCTACGATCCCGCGGCGGTGTTCGGGGTGCTGCGCGCCGAGTTCCCCTCCTGCTTCGTCTTCTGCGTCGGGCCGCGGCGAGAGCACGCTGATCGCCGCCTCGCCCGAGCTGCTGGTACGCCGCGAGGGACATCGCGTGAGCACCCTCGCACTGGCGGGGTCCACGAGGCGCAGCGCCGACCCCTCCGTCGACGACCACCTCGGCGAGCAGCTGCTGCGCTCGGAGAAGGACCGCGAAGAGCAGGCGATCGTGATCCGCCGCATCGAGCGCACGCTTGAGCCGCCACGCGCTATGGGTCACCGCCACGCCAGAGCCGGTGCTGGTCCGGGTGGCGAACATCCAGCACCTCGCCACGCCGATCCGCGCCCAGCTCGCGCGTCCGCTGGACGCGATTGAGCTGCTGGAGCTGATGCACCCCACGCCGGCGGTCGGCGGTGAGCCGCTTGAGCGCGCACGCCCCTGATCCCGGCGCTCGAGGGCATCGACCGCGGCTGGTATGCCGGCCCAGTCGGCTGGACCGACGCCACCGGCGACGGCGAGTTCTGCGTCGCGCTGCGCTGCGCGCTGTTGCACGGCGAGGTGGCCCGCTGCTATGCCGGGGTAGGCGTCGTGCGCGACTCCGACCCTGCCGCCGAGTTGGCCGAGACCGAGATGAAGCTTGCGGCGCTATTGCCGCTGCTGTCCAACTGAGCACAGTTGACGGAAACCGGGAGACTCTCGCCTCCGGCTGGAGCCGGGCGACACACGCCGTCGGCGCGAACTCCGTTCCGGCCAGCATCCCCGTTTCGGCCAGCGCGGCGCTGTGTCCTCATTCGGCCAGCGCCGTCGCGACAGCCTTCCACGTGCGGGCGTGCAGCTCGACGTTGGCCGCGCGCTCGCTCCGCACCTCGACGATGCTCGCGCGGCGCTCCTCGCCGTCCGCGATCGCCCGCTCCAGCGCGGCACGGAAGGCGAACACGTCGTCCACCCGCTCGTACGCGAGTCCATACAGTACGGCGGCCTGGGAGAAATCGAGGCCTGTAGGGGTCGCGATGTGCTCGGTGTAGACGTCCTTCGCGGCCCGCGAGCGCCCGACGGGCAGGAAGTCGAAGATGCCCCCGCCCCCGTTGTTGACGAGCACGATCGTCAAGTCCAGATCCAGCCGCCGATGGGCGAGCAGGCCGCCGATGTCATACGCGAGCGCCACGTCGCCGATCAGCAGCACCACCGGTCCCTGTCCGGCCGCGGCGGCGCCGAAGGCGCTGGAGACCGTGCCGTCGATGCCGTTGGCGCCGCGGTTGCACAGCACGCGTGGGGGGTCGGGGCGCGCCGGCCAGAAGCTCTCGATGTCGCGCACCGGCATCGAGGAGGCGACGAACAGGGTCGCCTCCGCCGGCAGTAGCACCCCCAGCTCGGCGGCCACGGCAGGCTCTGAGAACTCGCCCGCGAGCACCCCGAGGATCGCCTCGGCGGCGAGCTCGTCCGCGCTGCGCCAGCGCGCGAGCCACTCCGGGTCGCCCTGCGGTGGAGCGTCGAAGAGCTGCCACAGCGCGCCCGCCGGCTCTAGCGCAAATACGCGGCAGAGCGCGCTGTCTGGGTCCTGCCAGCGGCCCTCGGGGTCGAGTGCCGCCTGCGGCACCTGCGGCAAAAGGCCCGCGAGCCATGCGCGCAGCGGCTTGGAGGTGGGCAGGTCGCCGACGCGCAGCACGAGGTCGGGCGTCATCTCGGCCGCGAACGAACCGTCTCGCAGCAGCGCGTCGTAGTGCGCCACCGCTGCGTCGCCCCGCCGCGCGCCCGACAGTGGGTCGGCCAACAGTGGCCAGCCGGCCGCGGCGCAGAACGCGGCCGCCGCCTCGCCGAGCGCTGTGTCGCGCTCGTGGCGCCCCGCGACCACGACCCCGCGGCGGCTGGCGGCGACCGGCATCTGCAGCGACCGCATGTCCTCGGGTACCAGCGCGCGCGTGGGCGAGCGGGTAACAGCGGCCGGCCGTCGGGGCGGGGGAATCCAGCTCCGCGCTCGGCAGCGGATCGTCGTAGACGAGCGGCTCGCGCAGTGCGAAGTTCAGGTGCACCACGCCAGGCGCCGCATCGAGCGCGCGCCAGTATGCGCGGCAGGCGAGCATCCGCATCCAGCGCAGCCGCTCGGAGCTCGCCTCGTGGGTGCCCACCTCGAAGAACCATTTCGCGCCGCCGCCGAACAGCTTGATCTGGTCGATCGTCTGCCCGGCGCCGGTCTCGCGCAGCTCCGGCGGGACGGTCGGCCGTGAGCACCAGCAGTGGCACACGCGCCTCGTGCGCCTCGATCACGGCCGGCAACAGCTCGGCAGCCGCGGTGCCCGACGTGCATGTCACCGCCACCGGCAGCCCTGTCGCCTTGGCGAGGCCCAGGGCAAAGAAACCCGAGCAGCGCTCGTCAATGTGCGAGTAGCAGCGCAGGCGCTCCTCGTGGGCGAGCGCCAGCACGAGCGGCGTCGAGCGCGAGCCCGGAGACGTGCACGCTGCGCGCATCCCGCAGCGCGCCAGCTCGTCCACGAAGGCGCGCAGCAGCTGGTGGGTGTCAGTCGGAACGCTCATGCGATGGGTGTCGCGTTAGTGGATGTGCTCACGCGGTGGGTATTAGTCGGATGTTCACACGAATACGATGGCTCTATGCCGGAGAACCTGGTCCTGCTGCACGGCTTCGCCGGCACCCGGCACACCTGGGACGCTGTCACAGGGCGGCTCTCGCCGGAACGCTACACACCGCTGGCGCTCGACCTGCCTGGACATGGCGATACAGGGGAGCGGAGGGGTGGGCGGGACGTGGAGGCGCAGGCGGGGAGGGAGACTTGGGAGACCCCGATCACGTTCGCCAGCTGTGTCGAGCGCGTGCTCGCGCACAGCCCCTCCGAGTTCATGCTCTGCGGCTACTCGATGGGTGGGCGCGTGGCTCTCCATATCGCGCTTGCTGCTCCCGAGCGCGTGCGAGCACTCGTGCTCGTCTCATGCACTGCGGGCATCGCCGACGACGACGCACGCGCTGCGCGCCGCGCTGCCGACGGGCTGCTGGCCGACGCGCTGGAATGCGAGCCCTTTGAGCAGTTCATGGACAACTGGGCCGCCCAGCCGGTGTTCGCCGAGGACCCTTCCGAGGTGCATGCGGCTATGCGGGCCGAGCAGTTGCGTAATGAACCCCGCGCGCTGGCGGCGGTGCTGCGTGGGATCGGCACGGGGGAGATGGCCCCGCTCTGGGAGCGCCTGGGGGAGCTGTCTATGCCGGTCACGGTGCTCGTCGGCGAGCGCGACACGAAGTTCCATGCGCCCGGGCGCCTGCTGGCCGAGGGCTCGCCCCACGGCATACTCCAGATCCTGCCGGGCGGCCATCGCCTGCCGGTGGAGTCTCCCCAGGCGCTGGCGCGCGCGCTTGAACAGTGACGATTCAGCCGACGGCCACGCCCAACCCGGCCTCGTTCGGTACGGCGATACGTCCTTCGTGGACCGGCAGCACGTCCTCGACGTCCTCGAACAGCGCAAGTGTGGCCAGGCCACAAGGGGCGATGGGGCCGCGCGAGGCCAGCGCCGCCGCGGCGTGCACCGCCGCCGCGACCCCCAGCGGGCCGTCAAGCGTGGACGCGAGGTAGACCTCCGCGCCCGAGGTGCGCACGAGCGTTGCGGCCGCCAGGAGCCCCGCGATGCCCCCACAGCGGGAGATCTTCAGGCACACCGCGTCGGCCACGCCGGCGCCGAGCGCGCCGGGCTCGGCGGCGGTCTCGTCGATCGCCACGCGCGCGGCCACCTGCTCGCGCACGGCGCGCACTCCCGCGAGGCCATGGGTGGGCTCCTCGACCAGCTCCAGTCCCACGGGCGCGAGCGCGTCGATTGCGCGCACCGCCTCGCCCACGCTCCAGGCGCCGTTGGCGTCGATGCGCAGTGCCGTCTGCGCTCCCGCGGCTGCGCGCACGGCGGCGAGCCGCCCCGCGTCGTCGCCGACGCCGACCTTCACCTTCAGGCAGGTGAAACCCTGTTCGACTGCTTCGGCCGCCTCCTCCGCCGCCCGCGCGCGGTCGGTCGCGGCGAGCGTCGCGTTGCACTCGATCGACGCGGCGGGGTTGTCGGTGAGCAGCGCCGCCACCGGTGCTCCGGCGCGCTTTCCGGCGCGATCCCACAGCGCGAGGTCGATCGCCGCGAGCGCCGCCGGCAGGTCCTCGATGCGCCGACACGCTTCGATCAGCTGCACTCCGTTTAGCCTCCGCGAGTCGGCCAGTGCGGGGCGATAGGCCTGCAGGGTCCGCCACACGTACTCGGTGCTCACGCCGTCGTATGCCTCCAGGGGAGCCGCCTCGCCGTAACCGCTGATGCCGTCTTCGTCGGTCAGCGTGACGTTCAGGAGCTCGCGCTCGCGCACGCTGCCATAGGAGGTCCGCAGCGCCTTCTTCAGGCGCAGCGTCCGGCGCGTGAGGGTCAGTTGCACGTGCACTCCTCGGCCTCGGCTGCGCGTTGCCTGTGGCCTGTGTCATCCCTGTGGCCGGCGCTCCTCATCCCGTCCTTCTCCGCGCCGGCGCCGCGCTCACGTGCCGATCCCTCCGCTCGCGAGGATGCCTGCCGAGAGCAGCAGGCAGAATACGAGCTGTAGTGCGCCGGTCTTCGCCAGCGCCCCGTTGAGTGAGGGCCCGTCGACGCGCGTGCGCACGACCCGTGCCACCGACACCGCCAGAGGCGCCGCGCCCCAGCACAAGAGCAGCCAGGCGGTCATCGAGCCGAGCACCCACGGCAGCGGGCCGCAGAGGAACGCCACCGCGAGCATCGCCACGTACAGGTTGCGCGTGCGCTCGCGTCCGAGGCGCACCGCGAGCGTGCGCTTGCCCGCACGCCGGTCGGTGTCGAGGTCGCGCACGTTGTTGACCACGAGGATCGCGCTTGCCAGTAGGCCGACCGGGACGGCGCATACGAACGGCTCCCACGGCAGCGCCTGCACCTGCACGTAGTAGGAGCCGACGACCGCGACCACACCGAAGAATAGGAACACGAACAGCTCGCCGAGCCCTTCATAGCCGTAGGGGCGCGGGCCGCCGGTATAGAGCACGCCGGCGAGGATCGAGGCGGCGCCGACGGCGATCAGCTCCCAGCCGGCGACATACACGAGGTAAACGCCGCACAGCACAGCCAGTCCGAACGTCACGTACGTCGCCAGCAGCACCTGGCTGGGCGGCACGAGCCCGCCCGCGGTCACGCGCACAGGTCCGAGGCGGTCCTCGGTGTCCGCGCCGCGGCGCGCGTCGGAGTAGTCGTTTGACAGGTTCGTGCCGACCTGGATGAAGATCGCCCCGAGCAGCGCGGCGACGAACGCCAGCGCCCGGAAGTGCCCGGCTCCTAGCGCCAGCGAGGTGCCGACGAGTACCGGCGCGACCGCCGCCGGCAGCGTGCGTACGCGCGCTGCCATCACCCAGATGCGCACCGCGCTCGGGGCGCCGTGGCTGGGGGAGGTGGGCCTGTCGCTCGTGGCGGCCACGCTAGGCCCGCCTGGGGAAGCGGGAGAAGTCGGGCGTGCGCTTCTGCTTGTAGGCGTCGCGGCCCTCCTGGGCCTCCTCGCTCATGTAGAAGAGGAGGTTGGCGTCGTGGGCGAGCTGCTGTATGCCGGAGAGCCCGTCCTCGGCGGCATTGAAGCTCGCCTTCAACAGGCGCAGCGAGAAGGGGGAGAGGCCCAGCATCTCCCGGCACCACTGCACGGTCTCCTCTTCAAGACGTTCCAAGGGCACGACGGTATTGACGAGACCCATCTGCAGGGCCTCCTGCGCGGAGTACTGGCGGCACAAAAACCAGATCTCCTTGGCCTTCTTCGGCCCCACCATGTTCGCCAGGAGGCCCGCGCCGAAGCCGCCATCGAAGGAGCCGACCTTCGGCCCCGTCTGTCCGAAGCGCGCATTGTCCGCGGCGATCGTCAGGTCGCACACGAGGTGCAGTACGTGTCCGCCGCCGATCGCGTATCCAGCGACCATTGCCACCACTGGCTTGGGCAGGCGGCGGATCTGGATGTGCAAATCAGTCACGTGGAAGCGACCCACGGCCTTAGCGCCGGGTGCTCCCCCCGCCGCATCGTGCGCCTCCCCGGCGACGGGCTCGGACATATAGCCGGAGTCGCCGCGTACGCGCTGGTCCCCGCCCGAGCAGAACGCCAGCGGACCCTCGCCTGTGAGAATGATCGCCCCGACCCCGGTGTCCTCGCGGGCGTCCTCCAGCGCTTGGCCGATCTCGACGATCGTCAACGGGCGGAACGCGTTGCGCACCTCCGGGCGGTCGATCGTGATCTTCGCGATGCGCGGCGCGGACTCGCTCTCCTCGGCGGACTTCTCATAGCGGATGTCGGTGTACTGGCCAGCGGAAATCCAGGTGGTGGACAAGGCGTCTCTGCTTCCTTTCGCGTGAGGGTCGTGCGAAGGCTAGCTAGCCTGTGAGCAATGATGGTCGAGGGATGGCTGGAGCGTGCGGCCGCGAGCGCGCCGGAGCTTGCCGCGGTGGAGACTCCGCATGGCAGTCTCTCCTATGCCCAGCTGTTCGAGCGTGCGCGTGGGGGAGCGGCGGAGTTGGTCGGACGCGGCGTGGTCCCCGGTGCACGTGTGGCTATCGCCCTGCCTCCGGGGTTGGCCTTCGCGCAGGCGCTGCATGCATGCCTGTTGCTGGGCGCCGTGGTGGTGCCGGTGGACCTGCGCCTCAGTGCGTCCGAACGGGAGCACATTGCAACGGGTGCCACACTGGTTCTGGAGGAGCCGCTGGCGGAGCGCACGTCATCGGGCGCGAGCTATGAGGGGCACGATCTTGCAAGCGTCGCCGCCGTGATCCACACCTCCGGCACCACCTCCGCGCCGCAACCGGTGGAGCTGACCTACGGCAACTTTCTGTGGAGCGCACTGGGCTCGGCCGTGGCGCTTGGACTGGATCCGGAGGAGCGCTGGTTGTGTGCGTTGCCGCTCTCGCACGTGGGGGGGCTGTCGATCCTGATGCGCAGCGCGATCTACGGGACCACCGCCGTGGTGCACGAGCGTTTCGAGACGGAGGCTGTTCTGGATGCTTTGCGCGAGCAGGACATCACGCTCGTGAGCCTCGTGGCGACCACCTTGGCGCGGCTGCTCGATGCCGGCCTCGAGGCTCCGCTGACACTGCGCTGTGCGCTGACCGGCGGCGGTCCCGTGCCTCCTGCGCTGCTCGACCGTGCATGCGTCGCCGGCGTGCCGGTGAGCCAGACCTATGGCCTCACCGAGGCATGCTCCCAGGTGACCACGACTCCGCTGGCCGCGATCGACGACGCTGCCAAGGGTTGGGCAGGCACACCGTTGTTCTGCACACGTCTGTCGGTCACCGGGGAGGGGGAGATAACGGTCGCCGGACCGACGGTCGCGGCCCACAGCCTCGGTGAGGATGGCCGGCTGCACACTGGTGACCTCGGCGCCCTGGAGGAGAGCGGGCGCCTGCGTCTCACCGGCCGCGCGTCGGACACAATCGTCAGCGGCGGCGAGAACATCGCGCCCACCGAGATAGAGGCAGTGCTCGAGGCCCATCCCGACGTGTTGGAGGCCGCGGCGGTCGGCCGTCCCGACCCGCAGTGGGGAGAGGCCGTCACCGCAATTGTGGTGGCCCGCTCGGGTACCGAGCTGGCCGAGGAACCTTTGCGTGCGCACTGCGCTGCGAGTCTGGCTCCCTACAAGGTCCCCAAGCGGATCGTGCTCACCAGCGAGCCGCTGCCACGCACACGCTCGGGCAAGCTGCTGCGACGGGAGATCGCGTGAGCGCCGAGCAGTGGGAGGAGGCCGCGCCGGGCTGGGTGCGCCGCCAGGCGGAGATCCGTGCCTTCGGCGCGCCCGTTGCGCACTGGATGGTGCAGGCGATCGGACCCCAGCCGGGGCAGCGGGTGCTCGAGCTGGCAGCCGGTCTTGGCGAGCCCGGGATGCTCGCCGCCGAACTGGTGGCGCCGGTCGGCGGCGTGATCGTCTCCGACCAGGCCGAGGGGATGCTCGAGGGAGCCCGGGCGCGTGCCCTGGAGCTGGGTCTCACCAACATCGAGTTCCAGGTGTTCGGCGCCGAATGGATCGATCTGCCCGTCGCGAGCGTCGACGCGGTGCTCTGCCGTTGGGGCTACATGCTGATGGACGACCCCCTCGCCGCGCTGCGCGAGACACGCCGCGTGCTGCGCCCCGGTGGCCGGGCGGCGCTGGCTGTGTGGGACACGCTTGCAAAGAACCCCTGGGCGCAGCTGCCCGGGCTGGAGTTGCGCGAGCACGGTCTGGGGGTTGCCAGCGCGCCCGCCGAGGCGCCCGAGGACCACGAGCCGGGACCCTTCGCGTTGGGCGATAGCGACCGTGTACGGGAGTTGCTGGAGGAAGCCGGGTTCACCGAGATCGAGCTCGACGCGATTGCCGTCGAGCGCCGCTCACCGACCTTCGAGGACTTCTGGGAGGAGACGCTCGACATCTCGCGCAGCTTTCACGACACGGTGCTCGGCTGCCCAGAGGAGCAGATCGCGGAAATCCGGGCCGGGCTGGCCCGGCGCCTGGAGACATACATGGCCGAGGACGGCTCGCTGGCGATTCCCGGCGTATCGCTGGTCGCTGCCGCCTCTGCGTAAGGGCATCGACGGGCGGGCGGTAGGAACCCAAAGCTCAACGGTGCGGCGCTGGGCGGGTGCGGGGCGCAGCGGGACTCGAATCGATAGCCTGCGCTCCAATGATCTACGACGACGACGCAGACCTCAAATTCCTCGACGGCAAGACCGTCGCCATCATCGGCTACGGCTCACAGGGCCACGCCCACGCGCTGAACCTGAAGGACTCCGGCGTGAACGTCGTGGTCGGCCTGCGCGAGGACTCCGCATCGGTCGCCAAGGCGCGCGAGCAGGGTCTTGAGGTGCTGCCGATCGTCGAGGCCGCGAGCCGCGGCGACCTGGTGATGATCCTCGCGCCCGACGAGTTGCACCGCGAAGTGTGGGAGAACGATGTGCGCGACGGCATCGCCGAAGGCAACATGCTGCTGTTCGGCCACGGCTTCTCGGTGCACTACAAGGAGGTGGAGCCGCCCCCCGGCGTGGACGTCGCGCTCGTTGCGCCCAAGGGACCGGGCCACCTCGTGCGCCGCCAGTTCACCGAGGGCTCCGGAGTACCCGGGCTGATCGCCGTCGAGCAGGACGCGACCGGCAACGCGCGGGCGCTGGCGCTGGCCTACGCCAAGGGCATCGGCTGCACTCGTGGCGGGGTGATCGAGACGACCTTCAAGGACGAGACCGAGACCGACCTGTTCGGCGAGCAGGCCGTGCTGTGTGGCGGTGCCTCCGAGCTTGTGCAGGCGGGCTTTCAGACGCTCGTGGAGGCCGGCTATGACCCGGAGATGGCCTACTTCGAGTGCCTGCACGAGCTCAAGCTGATCGCCGATCTGATGTACGAGAAGGGTCTCGCGGGGATGCGTTACTCGATCTCCAACACCGCGGAGTACGGCGACTACACGCGCGGCAAGCGCGTGATCACCGACGAGACGCGCGCGGCGATGCGCCAGATCCTCAAGGAGATCCAGTCGGGCGACTTCGCGCGCGAGTGGATCGCCGAGAACCGCGCCGGCCAGGAGAACTTCAAGCGCATGCGCGCGGAGCAGGCGGCCAGCCAGGTCGAGGACGTGGGGCGTGAGCTGCGCTCGCACATGGACTGGATCAAGCCCTCCTTCTAGGGCACGCCGGCCTTGCTTGCATACGTCCTCTGGCATCGCCCCGCCGACGGCATCGAGCAGGAGGCTTATGAGCGCGCGGGGGAGGGCTTTCATCGCTCCCTGCGACACGTCCCGCCGGCCGGCTTCTGTGGATCGGCGATTTTTCGGGTGGATGAGCTCACCTGGCTCGACCCTCCGTCCGGTGGGCAGGCGGGGAGCGCGGGCTACGAAGACTGGTATCTGGTGGACGATTTCAGCGCGCTCGGTGTGCTCAACGAGGTCGCCGTGGCGCACGGCCACCGCACGGCCCACGACGAGGTCGCGCGCCGCTTTGGCACGGGCGCCGGCGGGCTCTACGGCCTGATGGAGGGACATGCGGAGCTTGCCGGGACACCGCTTGGGATATGGATCTCCCGTCCACCTGGCGCCGGCAAACCAGCGCTCGCCGAGCTGCTCGGCGACGGCCTCGATCCGCAACACTCAAGCCTGTGGCGGCGCTCGCTCGTGTTCGGCCCCGCGCCCGAGTACTGTCTGCTCGCTCACGAGCCTCCGGCGGGCGTAGCCCCGAGCCGTCTGCCGCAGGGCTGGCGTGCAACGATCACCACGAGAGAAGAGATCTGGAATGGCTGACACAACCGAGACCACACCACTCATCATCCCCTCCGAGCTGATCCCCGCCGACGGGCGCTTTGGCTGCGGACCCTCGAAGGTGCGACCCGAGGCGCTGGCGCGCCTCGCGCGCGAAGGCGGCGCGCTGCTGGGCACCTCCCACCGCCAGGCGCCGGTCAAAGGGCTGGTTGGGGAAATTCGCACCGGGCTGTGCGAACTGTTCGCCGCCCCTGAGGGATACGAGGTGGCGCTCGGCAACGGCGGCGCCACGGCCTTCTGGGACGCCGCGGCGTTCGGGCTGGTCGACCACCGCGCGCTGCACCTCACCTACGGCGAGTTCTCGGCGAAGTTCGCTCAGGTCACGGGCGAGGCGCCGTTCCTGGACGACTCGGTGCGGATCGCCGCGAACCCGGGCGAGGCACCCGACCCGGTGATGGCGGGCGCGGTCGCCAGCCAGGCCGCGGTGGACACGATGGCGTGGGCGCACAACGAGACCTCGACCGGCGTGATGGTGCGGGTCAAACGGCCCACGGAGGTGCCCGACGCGCTGGTGCTGATCGACGCGACCTCCGGCGCCGGCGGGCTGCCCGTGGAGATCGCGCAGGCCGACGCTTACTACTTCGCGCCGCAGAAGAGCTTCGCCGCCGACGGCGGGCTGTGGGTGGCGTTGCTGAGCCCCGCCGCGCAGGAGCGGATCGAGCGGATCGCGGCCTCCGAGCGCTGGATCCCCGCGTTCCTCTCGCTGGCGACGGCGCTTGAGAACTCGCTGAAGGACCAGACGTACAACACGCCCGCGGTGGCGACGCTGTTCCTGCTCGCCGACCAGATCCGCTGGATGCTGGGCAAGGGTGGACTGGAGTGGTGCGTAGCGCGCACCACGGAGTCCTCGGGCTACCTGTACGGGTGGGCCGAGCGCACCCCCTACACGACACCCTTCGTGAGCGACCCCGCCAAGCGCTCACTCGTCGTCGGCACGATCGACTTCGACGAGACGTCGATGCGGCGGCGGTCGCAAAGACGCTGCGCTCCAACGGCATCGTCGACACCGAGCCCTATCGCAAGCTGGGGCGCAACCAGCTGCGCATCGGCATGTTCCCCGCCGTGGAGTCCGCCCGACGTGCAGGCTCTGACGGCATGTATCGACTGGGTCGTGAGAGGAGCGCGTCATGAGTGCCGCGGAGAGCACAACCGCCACCGTCGATCCGTCGGCGACCGCATCCGCCGGCCAGAGCGAGCGGCTGAAGGTGCTCGTGAAGGAGAAGATCGGCGACTCGGGCGTGGAGCTCCTGCGCGAGCACTTCGCCGTGGACCTGGGCATGGACTGGAGCGAGGAGGAGTTCGCACAGCGCATCGGCGCCTACCACGGCATCCTGATCCGCTCCGCCACGAAGCTGACGGCGGAGTGGATCGAGCGGGCCACCATCCTGCGCGCGATCGGCCGCGCGGGCGTGGGCGTGGACAACGTCGACGTGCCGGCCGCCACCAAGCGCGGGATCATCGTCGCCAACGCGCCGCAGTCAAACGTCGTGACCGCCGCCGAGCACACGATGGCACTGCTCTTGGCTCTGGCGCGCAACATCCCCCAGGCATACGCCTCGCTCACGAGCGGCAAGTGGGAGCGCTCGAAGTTCTCCGGCGTCGAGCTGTACGGCAAGACGCTAGGGATCCTCGGCTTCGGGCGCATCGGCCAGCTCGTGGCCGCGCGCGCGCGCGGCTTTGAGATGCGCGTGGTCGCCTTCGACCCGTTCGTCAGCGCCGAGCGCTATCGCGAGCTGGGGGTGGAGAAGGCGGAGAACAGCGAGGAGGTCTACGCGCAGGCGGACTTCCTCACGATCCACCTGCCCAAGACGCCGGAGACGCAGAACTGGCTGAACGCGCGAGGCGTTCGCGGCAGATGCGCCCGGGCGTGCGCATACTCAACGTCGCGCGCGGCGGGCTGATCGACGAAGACGGCGCTGAAGGACGCGCTCGACAGCGGCCAGGTGGGCGGCGCGGCGCTCGACGTGTTCCCGTCGGAGCCGATGACCGAGCACCCGCTGTTCGGCTACCCGAACGTGATCGTCACGCCGCACCTGGGGGCTTCCACCGCGGAGGCGACCGACCGCGCGGGCTACCAGTCGGCCGAGCAGGTCGTCGCCGCGCTGACCGGCGGCGTGGTCTCCACGGCGGTCAACATCCCGGCGATCGGCGCGGAGGACATGGAGGTGCTGGGGCCATTCTTGCCGCTCGCCACGCGCTTGGGACGCCTGGCGATGGAGATTGCCGAGGGCAGTTCGGTGGAGCGCATCGAGGCGGCCTTCATGGGGCGCATCGCCGAGTTCGACACGCGCCTGTTGACGCTCGCTGTGATCGTCGGTGCTCTGCAGGGGCGCACCGAGCAGCAGGTGAACCTCGTCAACGCGCCCTCGATGGCCGAGGAGCGCGGGATCGTCGTCGAGGAGAAGTCGGTCACCGAGGCGCAGGACTTCAACGAGCTGATCCGCGTGACCGTCGTCGCCGGCGGCGAGAAGGTCGCGGTGGCGGGCACCGGCATCGGCCCCAACCGCGTGCCGCACCTCGTGGAGGTGCAGGGCCGAAGGCTGACAATCGAGCTGGCGCCGTTCGTGACGGTCTTCCGCTACGCCGACCTGCCGGGCATGATCGGCCGCGTGGGCACGATCTTCGGCCGCCACGGCATCAACATCTCCTCGGCCGCGGTGGGCCACACGCCCGATGGCGCCGATGGCGAGGAGCAGCGACTGGCGGCGATGGTCGTCACGACCGACGCGCCCGTGGCCGCGGAGGTGGTCGAGGAGATCGTCGCCTCAGAGGGCTTCGTCAACGGCTGGGCCGTGGTGCTGCAGTAGCCATTTGGCCATGCGGCCAGGAAATCGGATAGGGTACCGCCGATGCGGGTCGTAGTCATCACCAAGCACGGGGGGCCGGACGTCCTCAAGGTCGAGGAGCGCGCCGACCCGACCATCGGGCCGGGAGAGGTGCGCATCGACGTGGCCGCCGCCGGCATCAACTTCGCCGACACGATGGCGCGCATAGGCATCTACCCCGACGCGCCCAAGCCACCATGCGTGGTGGGGTACGAGGTGGCCGGCACGATCCTTGAGTTGGGGGAGGGGGCATCGGAGCCCACTCACCCCCTGAGCCCCGGCCAGCGCGTGCTGGCGAGCACACAGTTCGGCGGCTACGCCTCACAGGTGGTGGTCCCTGCCGTCAATGTCGTGCCGCTGCCGGACGAGATGAGCTTCGAGCAGGGCGCGGCGATTCCCGTCAACTACGGCACCGCGTGGGCGGGGCTGATCGGCTACGGAAACCTGCAGCCCGGCGAGCGAGTTCTGATAAACGCCGCGGCGGGAGGCGTGGGGATCGCTGCTACGCAGATCGCCAAGCGGTTTGGGGCAGAGATATACGGGACCGCCTCGCCCTCCAAGCACGCGCGCATCAAAGAGCTCGGTGTGGATCACGTGCTCGACTACACCAAGGCGGGGTGGGACAAAGGATTGCCTGCATTCGACGTGATCCTCGACGCAATCGGCGGCAAGAGCTTCCGCCGCTCCTACAACCAGCTGCGTGCGGGCGGGCGGATGGTGGCCTTCGGCGCCTCGGCGGCCGTCTCAGGCGAGAAGCGCAATCTCGTCGCCGGGCTCGGCACGCTGGCGCGGATGCCGCGCTTCAGCATGATCAAGCAGATGTCCGAATCGAAGACCGTGATCGGGCTGAACATGCTCTCGCTGTGGAAGGACCGCGGCACACTCAGGCCTTGGATCGAACCGTTGCAGGCGCTGATGGCCGACGGGACCGTCCAGCCAGTCGTCGGCGGGAGCTTCAGCTTCGAGCAGGCGGGCGAGGCGCAGAACATGCTTACGGAACGGAGGAACGTCGGCAAGGTCGTCCTGGTTCCCTGAGGCCGGCGGATTCTCGACCGTCAATCCGACCCACTTGCGCGCCGAAGTTTCGGTGCTAACCTGCCTCAAAGTATGTCGTTGCACAAGTCTCTTGCACTCCTTCTCCTCCTCCCCCCTCGGGGGGAATAGCGCGTGGCGGCCGCGTAGCCGCATACCCAGCTGGAGGAAGTGCAATCGAGACCTAGAAGGAGATCGAACGACATGAGTTCCGAGCAGACATCCCCACGCGTGGAGGCACAGCGCGTACGAGTTTTCGACACCACCCTGCGCGATGGCGAGCAGTCGCCCGGCATCTCGCTGAACAGGCAGGAGAAGCTGGAGATCGCCCACCAGCTGGCACGCCTGGGCGTGGACATCATCGAGGCCGGGTTCCCGATCACCTCACCCGGCGATTTCGAGTCGGTGCAGGCGATAGCGCGCGAGGTCCACGGCCCGGTGATCTGCGGGCTGGCACGGACGAGCAAGCAGGACATCGACGCGGCGTGGGAGGCGGTCAGAGACAGCGAGCGCCCGCGCATCCACACTTTCATCGCGACGAGCGACATTCACATCGAGCGCAAGCTGCAGACGACTCGCGAGGACGTGATCGGCCAGGCGCGCGCGGCGGTGGCGCACGCGCGCGAGTATTGCGAAGACGTCGAGTTCTCTCCCGAGGACGGCTCGCGCAGCGACGTGCAGTACATGGCCGAGGTGATCCAGGTGGCACTGGACGAGGGTGCAACCACGATCAACGTACCCGACACGGTGGGCTACACGATGCCGAGCGAGTACGCGGCGATGTTCGCGGAGCTGTACCGGCTAGTGCCCGACCTGCGCAGCGTGACCGTCTCGGTCCACTGCCACGACGACCTGGGCCTGGCGGTGGCCAACTCGCTGGCGGGGATCGAGGCGGGGTGCAGGCAGGTGGAGTGCGCGATCAACGGCATCGGCGAGCGCGCGGGGAACGCATCACTGGAGGAGATCGTGATGCTGCTGCACACGCGCGAACCGAGCCTGGGGCTGTGGAGCGGGATCGAGACGACCGAGATCGCACGAACTAGCCGCCTGGTCAGCCGCCTGACCGGCTACCCGGTGCAGCCCAACAAGGCGATCGTCGGGCGCAACGCGTTCGCACACGAGGCCGGCATTCACCAGGACGGCGTGCTGAAGGAGCGCACGACCTACGAGATCATGGACGCCACCACGGTTGGCCTGGAGAGCAACGCGATCGTGCTGGGCAAGCACTCCGGCCGCCACGCCCTGCACGAGGCGCTGGAGGAGATGGGCTTCCGCGTGGACGGCGCGGCGCTGAATGCGGCGTTCAAGCGTTTCAAGGAGCTAGCCGACCGTAAGAAACAGATCACCGCAATGGACCTGGAGGCGCTGGTCACCGACGAGTTGCGCGAGGAGATCGCCGGCTACACGCTGGAGTCCTTCGACGTCGAGGCCTCCTCGCACCGCCCCCCGCACGCGCGCGTCAGCGTCAGCCCGCCGGAGGGCCCCGCCAAGCAGGGGTCCTTCACCGGGGACGGTCCGATCGACGCGGTGTTCCACGCGATCGACGCCGCCACCGGCGTGGAGACCAAGCTGCGTGACTTCCAGATCGGGGCTGTCACCGAAGGGCAGGACGCGTTGGGGGAGGTCTCGGTGGTCGTGGAGGCCCACGGCCAGTCGGGCTCCGGACAGGCCGTGTCGACCGACATCATCGAGGCCGCGGCCCGCGCGTACGTGCGCGCGCTGTCGGTCGCGGTCGCCCGCTCCCAAAGCGCGGATGGGGTGGTGGGCCTGCCGGCCACCGCTTCGTAGTGCCGCCCTCTCGCTGTTGACAGCGCCTGCACATGTGAGCCGGCGGAGGTCCAGCTGTCGAGTGAGCCGCAGAGGTCCAGCTGTCGGCAGGTCGGTGCTGTTTGCCCGCGGCCTGCCATCCGCTGTCTGCGCAACCATTGCCGTTCAATGGCCTGCTACCTGTACTTCGCCAGCGACCCGCGCATGCAGGGTTACGCGAGTACCTACGGTCGGATCGCCGACGCGGTCCGCTCAACGGTACCGTTGTCGGGCCGGCAGGTTGCAATGGTCTCCTGGGATGGCGACACGGTGGGTGCGCTGGCTCTGCTTGCGCGCACGCGTAACTCGCTGTCGCTGAAGACGAGTTTCAGCCTGACCGATTTCTTCGAGCTGGAGCCCGTCATACTCCAACAGCTCGTATCCGAGCTTTCCGAGCCGCACCGATCGCACCTCCAGGGCGTCCTCAGAGAGGGGGGCGAGTTGCCTGCTGAGACAGCCGCGGAACTCAAGCGTCTCTTCGAGGGCGAGGACGGCGGGCCCTGGACGATGCTCGAGGAGATGGCCTCGTCCAGCGCATCGCTGTGGCCCGAGGATCGTGAGCCGGTCGTTGCCTACGAGCGTGAGGCGATCGGGCTTGCGTTGAGCCTAGCCGGCTTAGACCGCGACCCAGTGATGAAGAGCTGGAAGGGCGACACCACGCGTCCCTTCCTCACGGACCTTGGTTTGTATACGGCCCTGGAGAGTCAGATCCTGATGCAGGACGCACGGGTATTTGGAGACTGGTCGGTCATCGCCGGCGGTAACCAGCGTCGTCGAGCTCGAACTCCTCGCGCCGCAGCGGCCGAATTGGCTGAGCATGTCGGCGAAGACGCTGGGGAGGAACCCGGTCCTTCTCCGCCGCGAGTTGGCAGAGCCGATCCAAGCCATAGCACGGCTATCGCCATGAGGTCGGCGAAGTCTCGCGCCTCGGCCCGTCCGAATGTCGCGAGCACCTTGCCGACCTCCGACTCCTCGTCGCTCTAGAGCGGGGCGGGGCTCCCCGGCTCGGCTGGGAACAGCCTCGCATCTGTGCCGAGGTCGAGCTCGGTTCGATCGTCCTTGTTTTCGATGATTAGTGAGCGAAGCTATGACTCTCTTGAACGTGCAGCACCGTCAGGCCGGCCGCCTGAAGCGCGCGATTGACAACAGGGACGAGTTGATCGACTGCGTCAGCGGTCAGGCCGAAGAAGTCGAGGTCGCGGGTCTGACGATGGACGTCGCCGCGGACGATCAATGTGCCACCGCCAGCGAGGGCGAAGTCCTCTGCCTCGTCCAAGCTGGCGATGATCTCCGCTACCCGCTTCTGCAGCGAACCCAACACGTGAGATGCGGCGGTGGCTGTCGAGCCAGGCGGCCCATGCTTGGCGCACGCGCTGCGGTAGAACTAGCTCGTCGAAAATGCCGGCGAGTTGGTCGGGGTCGATAAAAAGGCGCACATCGTCCTCGGTGCCCTCCCGGAGGACCTGCTCATAGACGCGCGCGCGGTCGTGGGGATCGTCGAGGTCGTATGTGATTGACGGACCGCTCCAGCGAATGTGCAGCGGAAGCTCGATCTGACCCTCGGCCTTCGGCAATAACGGATCGCCCAGATTCTCGGGTACCGCGATGGGCCTTGTGGTGGGACCGATCTCGTGAGTGCGTGTTCGTGCACGCGGAGCAGTCTAGGCGTGTAAGCGGCCGCCTACAGGCGCACCGCCGCGCGAGGGTACTCGCGAGCCGACTAGTCTTGGTGCGTGCCTGAGACCCCAAAGCATCGGCTCGCCACAGCGCTCAACGCGGTCTTGGCGGATGATGAAAGTCAGGCGCTCCGAGAACAGGTCGCTCGGGACGTGTCAGCAGCGCTGGCATCGGACGGCCTCCGCCTCCTGATCCATCACGAACTTGATCGAGACGCCGCCGGAGTCGGATTTGCCCGTCCTCGCTTCGGGGCTAACGGGACGACTCTCGAAACATGCCCATGTCTGGGAGCCGAAGCCCGCGCGGACGACTGGGTGTCACACTATGCCCTTGTTCGTATTCGCCACGGTTGCCGATGTCGCATCGATCGTCACTGGCCTGACAACGATTGCCTTGGTTGGCGTGACGTACGTTGCCGTGCGCTCGGGTCGAGCATCGGCTGAAGCAGCAGCGCTTTCGGCCGGGCTAGCGGCGCGAGAGCTTCAGGAGAGTCACCGACCAGTCCTGATCCCAGAGCTACCAAACGAGATCGGCCCCGATCTAGTGGTCGTTGTTCGCAACATCGGAGTGGGCCCTGCTCTGCGAGTCTTCGGCAGGGCACAGACCTGCGACCTTCCGCCGACCGTCGTCGGCCGGTTCCCGTTGCACCAGCTCTCTGGCATAGCAGCCGGCGGTATGGCGGAGTTGCGGTTCAGCGGAGTAGCACTATCGGCTCTGCTCAGCATGAAGATCGTCTTCGACGATGTGCTGGGCAAGACCTACACGACCAATGCGCGCTGGGATGGGCGCCAGAAAGCGTTTGTCTATGCCGGAGTTGCCGAGGGCGACGCCGCTCGTGTACCCGTAAAGATCGGCGTCAACGAGGAAGGAATCACGATCGGCAGGGACCCACCCCTACTGATTAAGCATCCGCCTGACCAGCAGCAAGAAGGCATCGAGGGGCGGCTTCGGACAGATCACTGAGGCTCAGGGTTGGAGCGTCGGTAGCTGACGAGGTTTAGGCGACAGAGCCGGCCGCGAAGCTATCTACAAGTTCTCCGAGTATCCGGTCGCTGATCTCGAAGAAGTCGAAGACCACGAATAGCGGCTGCACAATCTGCTTCACGTAGTCCGGCAGATTTGACTCAAGCTCGCTCAGCGTCGTGGCAAACTCAGCATCTACCTCGTCCTCAGACGTGAGTCTGCCGCCTCGGGTCATGCGGCTCCGGTTAGCAGCAGCGATGGTCCGACCAGACAGCCCGCCGTGGCCGATACGTACCGCGATCTCGTCGGTGTCGCCGGCACCGAGTCGCCGATACAGGCGCACAAGCAAGAGCAGCGCCTCCGTGACCCTGTTGATTCGCGTATCCCACCAGAGCCGGTCGGGGGCTCGCTCGTCCTCGAACAGGCTGAGCATCGTGTAGAACCGGCCATCACGGAATAGCTTCCAGTAGTCATAGGAGGTTCGGCTCATACCATCGTTGTGGATCGCGATCTCGGCCACGATGCCATCTGATGTAGGACGTGGCCGATACTCGTCTCGGTTCTCAAGCGTGACGCCGATAGGCCAGCCGAACGTATGAATCTCAGCGTCCCGTATTGCATCGAGTAGCTGGGGCTGACTCCAGCTACCGGCTGGTCGCAGCTGAGCCACAACCTCCATGTAGCCACGCCGTTCAACACCGGCGAGGCCCGTCAATGCAACACCATGCAGATCCTTCGACCAATCGGCGCCCTCGTGGGGCTGAGCAGCGTCGCGACGGCTGCTCTTGACTATGGCCGTTCGACGCTTGATGCGCTTGGCCAGCTCGGTACGAAAGGCAGGCAGATCGTCGGGATTCCAAAGCAACACGTCGTAGCCTTCAAGATCGAAATGGATCTTGGGGCCGTCGTGCCGGAAGTTCGGGCTGCTGTGATGGTGGTCCTCTCTGGCAGTCAGGATGAGATTCGTCTTCTTACCCAGGCCCATCGCGTAGCCGATCTCTAGGTAGCAGTTCGGGCGTTCGTTGGTGACATCGGCGATGATGATTTGTGATCGCTCTATGAACTGAACGATCTCACTCTTCAAGAGATCGCCAGCATTGTGCCGATCTACTCGTCGCGCGGCGAATCCGGCGTCTTGGATCGCCGGGACGATGGCGGTGTCGCAGACAGAGTCAAGCGAAGCATCGCCGATTTGCATGATGATGAAAGCCTCGTCTATAGACCTATTATGCACCAGGCGGCGGTCCGAAAGCAATGGCTTTAGGCATCCGGCGGGAGATACGGCTCCTGATCCACATATCGGACATACCACGGCCCTTGCGGACCCTCAGGGAAGCCAAGAAGGATCGTCGCTTGAGCAAGCTGCTGGCGAGCGAAGTCGCTGTAGCGAAGCTCAAGGTGCCAATGATCTGTTGTGTCGATCGGCACGCCCACCTGGTAATGGGCAGCGACGTCAATGCGCGTCGTCTCTCCCGCTGGAACTCTCTCTCTTTGCGCAACGGCGTAGCTCACTGCTCCAAGGGCCACTCCTCTGATGGCGATGCTTGCAGGATCGATGATCGCAAGACCCCGACCGACATTTCGGAGAGGAACGCTGACGTAGGCCGATCCGCCTTCAATCCTGACCGACACCGCACGCGGGTCGATCTCTACTCCCTCTCTCTGGCCGAATTTGATCTCGATGGTGGGCAGCACTTCGTGCTGTCGCTGACGGGCAATATTCGGATTAGAGCGAGCGCCCATGTCGGGCGAGACCGGCCCCGATGGTGGCACCTCGATTAGCAGCGGCCGATGCTGGGCGTCGAGTTGCCGCTGCATAAGGTCGATCTCTCGCTGCGCATCATCACGCGCTTGGGCAAGTTGCCGCTGCATAAGTGAAGGGGTCCCTGTTGGTGGTCCGGGGTTTATGCGTGGTCTGGTTGGTTGTGGTTGGTTTCTTTCCCTGCGTATTCGGCGGGTGTGAGGCCGCCGAGGGCTGAGTGTGGCCTGTAGGTGTTGTACTGGATGCGCCAGTCCTCGATGATGACCTTCGCCTCGGTGAGGCAGGCGAACTCTTCGATGTTCAGCAGCTCGTCGCGGAGGCGGCCGTTGAAGGACTCCACGAATGGGTTCTCCCACGGGCTGCCGGGCTCGATATAGGCGGTGCGGGTTCCGGTGAGGCGGCAGTAGTCCCGCAGCGTCCAGGCGATCATCTCGGGGCCGTTGTCAGCCCGGAGGTAGGTGGGGGCGCCGCGATCGGCGACGAGCTGTTCGAGGATGGTGATGACGTCCTCGGCGGTGCAGTTGCGCGCGACCCTGATCGCCAACGCCTCGCGGGTGTACTCGTCGACGATGTTGCAGAGCTTGATCCTGCGCCGGTCAGAGGTCTCATCGAACTGGAAGTCAAAGGCCCACACCTCGTTCGGCCCGCTCGCCCGTAGACGCGCCGTCTGCCCCGTCCCAAGGCGGCGGCGCTTACGTGTCTTCACGGGCCGCCGTAGCCCCTCCTGGCGCCAGACCCGGCGGGTCCGCTTGCGGTTGATGCTCCAGCCCTCCCGCAGCAGGATCGTGTGCGCGGTCTTCCACCCCCACCTCGGGTGATCCCCCGCGATCTCCCGCAGCCGGCCCGCCAAACGCTCATCCTCACTGCGTGGCGGCAGTGGCTGTTTGCGTTGCGTGGAGCGGTGTTGCCCCGCGACACGGCACGCCCTGCGCTCTGAGACCCCGAAGCGCTCCTGCAGGGTACCGACGGCCCTACGCCGGCGCCCCGGGGTCAAAAGTTTCCCTCCGCCAGCTCCTTGAGCATGTCGATATCCAGCGCCTGCTCCGCGACGAGCTTCTTCAACCGCTGGTTCTCACCCTCCAAGTGCTTCAGGCGCTTGGCTTCATCAGCCTTCATCCCGCCATACTGCGCGCGCCAACGATTGAACGTCGACTCCGTGACCTCGAGATGCCGCAGCACCTCGGCGAGATCCTGCCCCTCGTTCAACAGCCGCTCGCCCTCACGGATCTTCCGAACAGCCTGCTCCGGCGTGTGCCTATGCCGCTTCATGGTCGTATTCATCCTCTCATCCCATCAACGGGACATGACGAACACACAAGCAACCCGGATCACTTCACGGGGACCCCGTCATAAGCTCTCGGTCGTCCCTGGCATCTTTGCGCGCTTGGTGCGTGCCGGCACGGGTTGCGCAGACAAGCGCCACTGTCGCCGCAGCAAGAACAAGCGTTATCAGCGCCAGTATGAGCGTCGCACTTGCCGTCAGATTAGCTATCGGAAGAACAGTCAACGCTCCGTCTTATACGCGATTCCTATGCTTTGATGACCGCACGCCAGACAACCGGGTCACTAGCGCCCTGCTCGGCGGCCGAACTCCTGCGCGCGACCTGTGCCGTTGACAACCGCGTGCTCGCGGCCGAACGGGGCTCGGTTAACGATCTCCAAGTCGCTCGTGGGCTAGTTGTAGCTCCTATGCACGTTCGTCAGGACATCCGGGCCTAGATGACTATCCCCCTTCGCTCAGGAGAGCATGCCTCCGTTTCGTCGTCTCGTACCGGATGGTCGCTATGGCGGGTTGTTCTGCCGGCCAGGTGTCCAGTTCGCGCGTGCTTCAGCGATCCAGGCGTCGAGATCCTCGGGGACGAATCGCAACGGTCCCTCTCGCCCATCGCGACCCACCGACGGGAGTCTGACGTGCGGGATCAGGCCGGCCTTGGCCGCGTCGTAGAGCCAAGATCGCGAGACACTCAGTCGGGCAGCCACCTCCGAAGGCTTGAGTAGTTCAGGGCTGTCTCCTGAGGCTGACATCTGCTCTTGCGCGGCAGCGAATGTGCCCAGGCTGCCAGATCCAATGATCTCACCTAGCTAGGCAAAAAGAAACAGACAAAGAGTGCGGGTCAATATCGGGTGCTAAGTGGCTCGCTTGTCAGGCTGTGTCTCGGACGCTCTCTGGCTGATTGGTGAGTAGTAGCTTTGCGACCTGCTCCAGAGCTTCGTAGCCCTCGGTCTTGATTCTCTCGACCATGCCGGCTCGCTCCAGGATCTCGTTGGCCTTGGTCGCGGTG
Source organism: uncultured Solirubrobacterales bacterium (assembly GCA_963723045.1). Lineage (GTDB taxonomy): Bacteria > Actinomycetota > Thermoleophilia > Solirubrobacterales > Solirubrobacteraceae > Palsa-744. The sequence goes on from CAVROU010000001.1 coordinate 1,406,256, forward strand.
ACGTAGGAGCTGGCGGCCTGCTTGGCGACGTGGTTCAGCCGCCACTTTTCGCTTGGCATCTGTACGAGTTCTGTGAGCTCGCGTGCGCGTGAGCGCACTGCGTGGGCGCGTCCCTTGGACTGAAGCATTGAATCGGTGCCCCTCGGACAGCATGTGATCGAGTCGCAGATGAGCCGCCCGCGCAGGCGGGTATCGGCAAACAGCGTGCGGGCGACCTGAGGGGGCACGGAGCGCCGCAGGGAGGGGATGTAGATACCGCTGGCGGCGAATCCACTCTGCGGCTTGGTGCTCGGCTTGCGTGGCTTGCGAGCGCCGATGAACCCGCGCACGTCGCCGTGCTCGCCTACCCCCATGCCACACTCGTAGCCGTCAAGGCCCGCTGCCACCAGTGCCGACCCGTAGGCGCCCTGGCGCCATGCGATCGTTGGGACTCCGGCGGCACGCAGATGGCGCGCGAGGAGGTGCGCGTGAAGCAACTTGGCGTAGCTCTCGCGTCCGTTGCCGAGTGGTGAGAGGTAGAGGGCGATCGCCTGCGGTCCGACCTCGATCGCCGTTGCGACGAATCGGTCGAGTGCTCGCTGCCAGCCGGCTCCGGCCATGAAGCCGCGCATCTGCGCGCACAGCAGCGGCATCATGGGTAGCGACACGCCGTCGGCGCGCATCCGTCGCGCGGTGCGTCCGATCGCGGCAAGGCTCGCGGCGAATGCCGGCGAGGCTGGATGCTCGGCGTAGAAGTAAGGCGGGATGATCGTCGTTGCGCCGCGATCGACCTGGAACTCGATCGTCTGCGCCACGATCTCCTCAAGCACGAACTGGGAAGAGAGTTCGTCTGCGTGTAGTGCTTCGGCGCGTCCGAACGGTACGAGCCGAACCCACGGGTCGTCAGGATCGATGTGGTCCTGCAGCAGCATCGTGAGCGGGTCGACGACCAGTGGAGCACCTGATTTGCGTGCGGCGTCTAGCAGTCGCTCGTCGCGGGCGGCATCGTGGGCGGAGAGCACGATCCGGTCGATCGGACGATGCTCGTGCAGGGGAGAGGGAGCAAGCAGGTCCTCAAGGACGAGATGGTCGCCGTGGGTTGGCCTGATCAATAGCTCTGGCATCGAGATCTGCTGTCTTCCGGAATCTGGGTATGCTATTCTAGCGGAAATCAAGTAGGAAGTTTAGCGGATATCTAAATACCGTCAGAGGAGGAAGCGAACGTGGCCCACAGCCCAGCCAGGCACCCTGAGGCCGATGAGTTGCCAGCAGGCGACGCCCTGTATGCGCGGATCGTGCAGGACGCCTGTGATGGCGGGCTCAGCGCGGCGGATGTGGCGCGCGTGGTGGGCGTGGGCGACAGGCAGGTGCGCAACTGGTCGGCCGGAGCGAGCACACCTCGAGGGTTGAGTAGGGACAGGCTGCTCGAGCTGCACTATGTGACCAGGCAGCTGCGCGAGGTCTATACGCGCGAGGGGGCCGAGATCTGGCTGCATGGGCGCAAGAAGAGTTTCGGCGGGCGACGCCCGATCGACCTGCTCGCCGAAGGCGAGTTCGATGAGGTGCTCGACGCGATCGAGCGAATGAACGCGGGGGCGATGTGAGGCACGGCGAACTGCTTGCCGCCGTCTCCGACCTCGATCCTGTGGAGGTGAAGGGAGACTTCGAACGCCACTGTGGCTTGCGCTGGGAGGATCTGACGCCAAGCGCCGCGGGCGGGCGGTGGGGGACACGTAGGGCCTTCGAGGTGCTGTACCTTGGCAGGCCCCGCGAGAGCGTCGTAGTAGAGGCGTATAGACACCTCGTCGACGACGAACTCGACATGCCTGGCGAGCTCGCGGCAGCCGTGATCGAGCGCCGTGTGCTGACCTGCGAAGTGAGGGTAGACAACATCCTCGACCTGCGCCCTCTAGAGGCTCGCACCACGGTCGACATCACCGACAGCGACCTGTTTTCAGAGCCGGGGGAATACGAACGCTGCCAAGCGGTAGGCGCCGCGGCCCACCAGCTCGGCCGCTATGGCGTGATCGCCCCCTCAGCCAGCCGACTCGGCGAGACACTTGCCCTCTTCAGTACAAACCTCCCAGTAGGGCAGTGGCCGACGGTGAAGACCCGCGATATCTGGCGAGGTCTTCCCCCCGATCCCCGCCGACTGCGCGCTGTCGAGGACACCGCCTGATCCATTCGGGAACCGAGCCACGATCCGAGGCTGTCGAGAGCTACCGCAGCCCAACGGCGCGGCTGCCGTCGTGCATCACGGGGCGCACATGTGGGTCGTAGCGGAGGTTGCCACGGCGTTGCCACGCGCCTAACTATCGAAATGACCTGGCTGATTGTCAACCAGCAAACCGGCAATTTGCAGGAGATTCATATGCGCCCGAGTGGACTCGAACCACCACCATGTTTACACATGACAAGGCCCTCAACCTTATCAGCGCCCGGAATATGCGTCCGCCGGCGTTCAGATCGTCCGTTTTGTGGGGATTTCGGGACGCATGGGACGCATCGAACGAACTGACTTGGGTCAGAGATGGGTCACGGCCCGGCTCGCTCGGCCGTGCGGGAGTCGGCTTGCTCGGTTGTTGTCGCATCCCGTGCTGGGATGGGGCTGGGGGCTGCGACCGGCTCTGCACTGGCGGGGCTATCCATCCAAAGAAGGGCTATGTCCCTGGACTGGGTCTGTCCGGTTCTTTGTGTATTTGACGTGGTCTGATTGCTCGTGACCGTGTGGTCTCGGGCCTCGTGAAAGGACCATGCGTGATGAATAGTTCGGAGCTTGTTGATCAGTCGGGGCTGCCGGTGGTGTCCGGTGGCGGGGAGCAGGACGCGATGCGTTCGTGGGCGCAGGAGCTGGTGTCTCGAGCTCGCGGTGAGGGCGTCGCGCTGACGGGCGATGAGGGCCTCTTGACGTCGATGGTCAGGGAGGTGCTGCAGGCCGGCCTTGAGGTCGAGATGGTCGAGCACCTCGGCTATGAGGCCTATGATCCTACGGGCCGTGGGTCGGGCAACAGCCGCAATGGGACGTACGCGAAGACGGTGAAGACGGATGTCGGCCCGGTGGATTTGCGTGTCCCGAGGGACCGTGAGGGGACGTTTGCGCCGGTCACTGTCCCCAAGCACGTGCGCAGGCTCGAGGGGTTTGGTGCGAACGTGATCAGCCTCTACGCGAAGGGCCTGACGACGGGGAGATCCAGGCGCATCTGGCTGAGATCTACGACACCCAGATCTCCCGCGAGACGATCTCCAAGATCACCGATGAGATCCTCGATGACATGGTCGCCTGGCAGTCACGCCCGTTGGATCGTGTCTACCCGGTGCTGCTGATCGACGCGCTAGTGATCAAGGTCCGCGACAGCCAAGTCGCTAACCGCCCTGTCTACGTCGCGATCGGCGTGAACATGGACGGCGAGCGCGACGTCCTCGGCCTGTGGCTCGGGCCCACCGGTGGGGAGGGCGCCAAGCAGTGGCTGAGCATGCTCAGCGAGCTGAAGAACCGCGGGATCGCCGACGCGCTGATCGTGTGCTGCGACGGCCTGAAGGGCCTCCCCGACGCGATCAAGGTGACCTGGCCCGACGCGACCGTGCAGACTTGTGTCGTGCACCTCGTCCGTAACAGCCTGCGCTACGCTTCAAAGCGCCACTGGGCACAGATCACGCGCGCCCTGAAGGAGATCTACACCGCCCCCACGGTGAAGGCCGCCGAGACACGCTTCGCAGAGTTCTCAAAGGCATGGAAGCCGCTCTACCCTGCGATGATCGACAGCTGGGAGCGCGCGTGGGAGGATTTCACCCCCTTCCTGGAGTATCCCCTAGAGTTGCGCAAGATCGTCTACACCACGAACGCGATCGAGTCGCTGAACGCCCGCTTCCGCAGGGCTGTGCGTCACCGCGGGCACTTCCCCAACGAGCAGGCCGCAATGAAAGTGCTCTACCTCGTCGCGACCGCCAGGCGCACCAACCGCGAGAACCTCACAGGACGCATCAACGGCTGGAAGCACATCCTCAACACCCTAACCATCCACTACGGCGACAGACTCGCCACCAACTAAACCAAACCAAGTGACCACGACCATTTACACAAACGATCTGACAGTCCCGCCGCTGGGGAGCTCGAGGTCGCGCGCCACACGACGACGCAGCCGTGGCAGTGCCGCACCGAAGGCGATCATCGAGTCGAACTTCCGTCGGTCGCGGTGAGCCCGCCAACGCTCGTGGTAGAGGTACTGCTTGCGGCCCGCGGCGTCGACCCCAGTGGCTTGCAGGTGCCCAAGCGGGTCCATACACACCCACACCTCCCGCCACGCAGGCGGGATCACGAGCTCCGCGATCCGCCCCAGCACCTCGGGGTCATCGACATGCCCCCCGTCGGGGTCGAGGTACTCGAAGCCACGGCCGCGTCGCCGGCGCACAATGCCCGGCGCCGCACAGTCACTACGCCTCAAGCGTGCGATCTCACCCCTCCAAGCATCATCCCGGCCATACCCGGTGCTCTACGAATACAACCACCACAGCCGGCCTTTCGCCCAACCGGGGGGGCGCCCGCCCCGCCGGTTGCGTCCCGCCGCAACG